>NZ_JAHKJW010000030.1 GCF_019710745.1 Streptomyces beigongshangae | reverse complement strand
CTCCCGGGGCGCCCGGTACGCCGGGTGCGCGGCCGGCCGGTCCGGCTCCGGCGTCCGGGCCCGGCGCGCCGGGTGCTCCGGCCGGCGGGTACGTGCCGACGCAGCTCGTCTCACAGCTCGGTCCCGACGGACCGGAGGGCCCCGCGGGTCCGGGCGGCCCCGGCGCGCCCGACTCTCCCGGCGGTACGCCCGCCGGTGGTGTCCACCATGCGGCGACCATGCTCGCCGGCCCCCCGGTCGGCGGCCCCGGCGTTCCGCAGCCGCCGGGCGCTCCGGGTGCTCCGGGTGCTCCGAAGGCTCCCGGTGCCCCGGGTGCCCCCGGTGTTCCGGGCGGTACGCCGCCCGGTGGGGTGCACCACGCGGCGACCATGCTCGCCGGTCCCGCCGTCGGCGGTCCGGGTGTGCCCCCGCCCCCTCCGCCGCCCCCGCCCGCCCTCGGCGGTCCGGGCATGCCTCCCGGGGCTCCCGGTATGCCGCCGCCCGCCCCGCACCTGCCCGGCCGGCACCCGTTTCCGGGGCAGCAGCCCTTCCCGGGGCAGCCGGTGCCCGGTCAGCAGCCCCCCGCGTACGGCTACCCGCAGCAGGCGCAGCCCACGGTCGGCCCCGGCTACCAGGCCGTGCTGCGCTACCGCGCCCAGGACGGCAGCGAGCAGCAGCTGATCCGGCGGTCGGCGCCGGGCACCCCGCACCCGGAGTGGCAGATCCTGCACGAGCTGCGGGCGATGAACGTGCCGCCGCAGCAGGTGCTGGAGCTGCACACGGAGCTGGAGTCCTGCGAGCTGCCCGGCGCGTACTGCGCGCGGATGATCCGGGAGAGCTGGCCGCAGGCGCGGATCACGAGCATCGCCCCGTACGGCACCGACCACGCGAGCCGTCAGCAGGGCATGGCGCAGCTCCTGGCCCATCAGGGCGAGTTGCACCAGGTCGCGGACGGTCCCGCGCGACCGGGACCCGTACGGGCGCCGCTGCCGCCGGTGCAGTCCGCGCCGCCGATCCCGCCGGAGGCGATCGGGCAGGAGCTGGCGGCGGCCTTCGGGCCCGGTCTGTTCCGGTTCGACCAGGCGGCGGTGTCCCGGCAGGGCGTGCCGCCGATCGTGGCGCACACCCTGGTGGTGGCCGGTCTGCCCATCGACATGAACCCGTTCTTCTGGGCGCAGGCCCAGCCGGGCCGGCCGGTGCCGACGCTCGCCGAGCTGGCGCAGGAGCGGGGGGTGCGGCCGGGTGCGGACGCGGGCTCGTACCTTGTCATGGGCAGTGACTTCGGCAAGGCGATCTGTGTCCAGTACGGGACGGCGAACATCGTGGCCGTGCCCGTGGAGGCGGGGCCCGGCGGTGCTCCCGTACCGCCGCAGTTCGTGAACACGGGGCTGCCCGAGTTCACGCGCAGCCTCGCGCTGCTGGGCCGTATGTGGCGGTTGCGCTTCGGCCTCAACCAGGAGCAGGCGGGGCGCTGGACCGTCGACTTCCAGGCGCAGCTGGCCGCGCTCGACCCGGCGGCCCTCGGGTCGCCGGAGAGCTGGTGGTCGGTGCTGCTGGAGCAGATGTGGGACGGCCNCGGAAGTGTTCATAACGCGACACTCCGCGGGTCCCACCGGGCGGGCGACCGGCCGGGGGACGGGCCGAGAGAGGACCGGGGAGACGGAAGAGGGGCGGGATCCGGTCGGCCGACCGGATCCCGCCCCTCTTCCGTCTCCCCGGTCCTCTCTCGGCCCGTCCCCCGGCCGGTCGCCCGCCCGGTGGGACCCGCGGAGTGTCGCGTTATGAACACTTCCGCCTGATCTACCAGGATTGCGGCACATGCGGCACATGAGGCACATTACGGTGTGCGTCACAGGTCGTGGCCGCACGCCGGAGAGGGGACTTCGAGGATGAGCAGCGCACCGGTGCCGTCTCACGGCTTCGAGACCGTACGGGGGCGTGGTTACCGTCCCGGGCAGGTCGACGCGTACACCGCCGCGCTCTCGGCGGGGCGGGACGCTGCATGGGAACGGGCCGCGAGGCTGACCGTGCTGACCAAGGAGATGGAGGCCGAGGCGCTGCGGCTGCGCGAGGTCGTGGCATCGCTCACCCCGCAGACGTACGAGTTGCTGGGCGACCGGGCCCGGCAGCTCTTCGGGCTGGGCGAGGAGGAGGCCGGGGCGGTCCGCGAGGAGGCGCGGGACTGGGCGGCCCGGCTCGTGGCGGAGGCGGAGGCGGCGGCCGAGCGGGTGCGCGCGGCGGCGCGGGCGGACGCCGACGAGGTACGCGGCGAGGCCGACGAGGTGGCCGGGCAGCGGCTGCTCGCCGCCCGGACGGAGGCCGACGAGCTGCGGGTCGCCGCGCGGCGTGAGGCGAAGGAGACCCGCGGCGAGGCGCTGGCCATCCTGCGCGAGGTGCGGCTGCGCTGCGAGGCCCTGCTCGTCGAGCAGGAGAAGGAGCACACCGAGCGCTGGGAGAGGGCCGCGGGCGAGGTGGCCGAACGGGAGTCCGCGCTGGAGGCCCGTCACGCGGAACTCGTCGCGCGCGCCGAGGAGGGCCTGGCCCGGGCGGGGCGGGCCCTGACCAAGGCCGAGGAGTCCTCCCGCCACCTCCAGGAGGACGCGGAGGCCAGTGCCGCCGAGATCCTCGCCGAGGCGCGGGTCCGCGAGGAGCGCGTCGCCCGCGAGACGGAGCGGCTCCTGCGCGAACACGGCGAGCGGTGGGACGAGGTGCAGGCCCACATGGCGCATGTACGCAGCAGCCTCGCGGCGCTGACGGGCCGCGCACCGGCGGAGTGACCACCGACGGGGCGCCGACGGGAAGACGACGGGAAAACGGCGGGAACTGCGACCCGTCGGCTGATGTTTTCCGGACGACGGGCCGGAAACGATGCCGCTGCCGGAACTCCGGCGGCGGCATCCGGTCATTCCCCGGAAGGTTCCGGAAGTCCCTGGAAGGTTCCGAAGGATTCCGGTGGATATCAGCAAAGGGGACCGATGAGTGACGTACGCCGATCCGCGCCGCTCCGGCAGGTCGGATCGGCTCGGTTGCTGCTGTCCACGCTGGCGTTCGCGGGGCTGGTCGTCATGCTCGCGCTGTCGGAAGGGCTGACGTCCCACGGGAGGGGGAACCTGATGGCCCCGTGGCTCCTGGTCTGGGTGTGCGCGCTACCGGGCCCGACGTACGACGGCGGCGCGCGCAACGGAGTCCGGCTCACGACCGTCGCGGTGATGCTGTTCGTCGTCGTGGGACCGTTCGGCCGGGCTTTCGGCGCCGGGACGCCCGGGGAGCTCCTGGACGCCGCGCTGCGCATCGCGTTCGGGCTGCCGGTGATCGTCCTGCTGTTCCTGCCGGAGACCACCGCCTGGTTCGACCGGGAGAGGTGACGAAGGCCGTCGGGCCGGGTCCGGGGCCGGGTCCGGGGCCGGGGTCCGTGGTGCGTCGGTCGCCCGGGTTCTTCAGTCGCCCGGGTTCTTCAGGACCGGGAAGCGGCGCGGGGCCACGAACAGCAGGACCAGGAAGGCGGCCGCGGCCGCGCAGGCCGCGCCGAAGTAGACGGAGTGGACCGCCTCCGCGACCGCCCGGCGCACGTGCTCGGTGGGTGCGCCCGACTCCAGGGACGCGGTCACCGGGTCCAGGTCGCCCGTGCCGCCCAGCCGGGTGGCGAGCACCCCGTTGGCGACCGCGCCGAACAGCGCGGCACCGACCGTCTGGCCGGTCTGGCGGCAGAAGAGGACGGAGGCGGTGGCCGTGCCGCGCTCCGCCCAGCCGACGCTCGACTGGACGCCGATGAGCAGCGGGAGCTGGAAGAGCCCGAGGGCCGCGCCGAGGAGGAGCATCAGGAGGGTGGGCTGCCAGGCGTGGCCGGGGTACGGCAGGAAGGGGAAGGCCGACAGGAGCAGGGTGGCCGTGCCGATGCCGAGCATCGCCGTGTCGCGGAAGCCGATGCGGCGGTAGACGTGCTGGCTGAGGGCCGCCGAGACCGGCCAGCTCAGCGTCCAGACGGAGAGCACGAAGCCGGCGGCGACGGGGGCGAGGCCGAGCACCGACTGCGCGTACAGGGGCAGGAACACCGTCGGGGCGACCATGAGCAGGCCGAGGGCGCCGAGTGCGAGGTTCACGGCGGCGATGGTGCGGCGGCGCCAGACCCAGCCGGGGACGACCGGTTCGGCGGCCCGGCGTTCGACGAGGACGAGGACGGCGACGAGGACGAGTCCGGTGCAGAACAGGGCGATCGAGGGCGCCGACAGCCAGGGCCAGGCCACCCCGCCCTGCACCAGGGCCGTGAGGAGGGTGCCGCCGCAGGCGAAGACGGTGAGGGCGCCGGCCCAGTCGACGCGCGGCGGGCGCGCGGGGGCGGTCCGGTGGGGTTCGTGGAGGTGGCGGACCAGGAGCCGGAGGGCGACCGCGCCGAGCGGCAGGTTGACGAGGAAGATCCAGCGCCAGTCGGCGTAGGCCGCGAGCACCCCGCCGAGCGCCGGACCCGCGACCGCCGAGACAGCCCACACCGTGGACAACCTGGCCTGTATCTTCGGCCGTTGTTCGAGCGGGTAGAGGTCGGCGGCGAGCGTCTGGACCGTGCCCTGCAGGGCGCCGCCGCCGAGGCCCTGGACGACCCGGAACGCGATCAGCGCGGCCATGTTCCAGGCGAGGGCGCACAGCAGTGAGCCCACGAGGAAGAGGACGCAGCCGGCGATCAGCACCGGTTTGCGGCCGAAGGTGTCGGAGAGCTTGCCGTAGACGGGCAGGGTGACCGTCACGGCGAGCAGGTAGCCGGAGAACAGCCACGAGAAGACGGAGAAGCCGCCGAGGTCGCCGACGATCTGCGGGACCGCGGTCGACACGATCGTGGAGTCGAGCGCGGCCAGCCCCATGCAGAGCATGAGGGAGGCGACGACGGCCCGGCGGGTGCGGGCCCCGGCCCGCGCCGCCGCGGGTTCCTCCTCCGCCACCGCCGGTGTTCCGGTGTTCCCCTGGCCCACAGGATTCCTTCCCCTTGCACCTATCCGCCGGTGGCCACTGTCCCATTCGGGCCTCGTGTCGCGGGAGGGCGGGCGGCGGGTGGGCGGAAGGGAGGAGGCGTCCCTGAGAGGGACTCCGCCGCAGGGTGGAGAACCCCTAGGGGGACCTGGGTACTGAGGGTGGGGGAGGGTTCGTACCGCCGGAGGACGAGACGGGTCCGCCCGTTCCTTAACCTGGCTTTATGCCGCTGGGGGCGGGGCGCGGGGAGAAGCGGCGGGGGAGCCGTGGGAAGGACCGCCGGAAGGACCGCGGGAAGGGCCGCGGGAGAAACCGCACCTTGGGGGGTGGGGTTTTCCCCAGCAGAAGACTGCGCTGGGCACCAGCGCGGGGGACCGCCCAGCACCACCAGACTTGTCGCTGCAAGCACAGGGCGACCGCACGACGCCGCACACCGCCGTAGGACGACCGCACGGCGGCACCGCACAGCACCGCACGACGATCGCAGACCGTCACTGCCCGGCAGTGACCGACTTAGGAGACATACCGTGACATCGGCTGTAACCATTCCCAGGCACGGGGGCACTGGAGAGCGTACGGCCGTTGCCGCACGGGCGCGGCAGGTCGTGAAGGCGTACGGGTCGGGGGAGACCCGCGTCGTCGCCCTGGACCAGGTCGACGTGGACATCGCACGGGGCCGCTTCACCGCGATCATGGGTCCCTCCGGGTCCGGCAAGTCCACCCTGATGCACTGCCTCGCCGGCCTCGACACCGTCTCCGCCGGGAAGATCTACCTGGACGAGACCGAGATCACCGGGCTCAAGGACAAGAAGCTCACGCAGCTGCGCCGGGACCGGATCGGCTTCATCTTCCAGGCGTTCAACCTGCTGCCGACGCTGAACGCCCTGGAGAACATCACGCTGCCGATGGACATAGCGGGGCGCAAGCCGGACAAGGCGTGGCTGGCCCAGGTCGTGGAGACCGTCGGACTGTCCTCCCGGCTGAAGCACCGGCCGAACCAGCTCTCCGGCGGCCAGCAGCAGCGCGTCGCCGTGGCCCGTGCCCTGGCCGCGCGCCCCGAGATCATCTTCGGTGACGAGCCCACCGGCAACCTTGACTCCCGGGCCGGCGCCGAGGTGCTGGGCTTCCTGCGCCGCTCGGTCGACGAGCTCGGCCAGACCATCGTGATGGTGACCCACGACCCGGTCGCCGCCTCCTACGCGGACCGCGTGCTGTACCTGGCCGACGGGCGGATCGTCGACGAGATGCTCCGGCCGACGGCCGACGCCGTGCTCGACCGCATGAAGGACTTCGACGCCCGGGGGCGCACGTCATGACCGTCTTCAAGACCTCCAGGCGCAACTTCTTCGCGCACAAGGGACGCATGGCCCTGTCGGCCGTCGCGGTCATGCTGTCGGTGGCCTTCGTGTGCGGCACGCTCGTCTTCACCGACACGATGAACACGACGTTCGACAAGCTCTTCGCGACGACCTCGTCCGACGTCACGGTCACGCCCAAGGCGGCCGACACCAACGAGGACTCGCAGAACGGCACACCGGAGTCGCTGCCCGCCTCGCTCGTCGAGCGGGTGCAGAAGGTGGACGGCGTCGAGTCGGCCGAGGGCGCGGTCGCCGCGCTGAACGTGACCGTCGTCGACGACGAGAACGAGAACATGGGGTCCAGCACCGGGGCCCCGACGATCGCGGGCAACTGGACGAAGAACGACCTGCGTTCGATGGAGATCACCTCCGGGCACGCCCCGCGCGGGCCCACCGAGGTGATGGTCGACGCCGACACCGCGGACAAGCACGACCTGAAGATGGGTGACGAGCTGCGCACCATCGCCGTCACCGGTGACTTCAGGGCGAGGATCGTCGGCATCGCCACCTTCAAGGTCACCAACCCCGGTGCCGCCGTCGTCTACTACGACACCGCCACCGCGCAGCGCGAACTGCTCGGCGCCACCGGCCGGTTCACCCAGATCAACCTCGCGGCCGACGCCGGTGTGAGCCACACGCAGCTCAAGAAGGACGTCTCCGCGGCGCTCACGGGCTCGTCCGAGCCGGTCAAGGTCCAGACGCAGAAGGAACTCTCGGACGAGAGCCGCGAGGGCATCGGCGAGTTCATGAACGTCATCAAGTACGCCATGCTCGGCTTCGCCGGGATCGCCTTCCTCGTCGGCATCTTCCTGATCATCAACACCTTCTCGATGCTGGTCGCCCAGCGCACCCGCGAGATCGGCCTGATGCGGGCCATCGGCTCGTCCCGCAAGCAGGTCAACCGGTCCGTGCTCGTCGAGGCGCTGTTCCTCGGCGTCGTCGGCTCGGTCCTGGGGGTCGCCGCGGGCGTCGGCATCGCGGTCGGCCTGATGGAACTCATGTCGTCCATGGGGATGGACCTCTCCACGTCCGACCTGACGGTGAAGACGGCGACCCCCGTGGTCGGCCTGCTCCTCGGCATCGTCGTCACCGTCCTCGCCGCCTACCTGCCGGCCCGCCGCGCCGGCAAGGTCTCCCCGATGGCCGCGCTGCGCGACGCCGGTACGCCGGCCGACGGCAAGGCCGGCTGGATACGCGGGGGGATCGGCCTGGTCCTCACCGGCGCCGGTGCCGCCGCGCTCCTCACGGCGGCCGGCGCGGACAAGGCGAGCGACGGCTCGCTGATGCTGGGCGCCGGTGTGGTGCTCTCGCTGATCGGCTTCGTCGTCATCGGCCCGCTGCTCGCGGGCGGCGTGGTCCGGGCCCTCAGCGCGGTCCTGCTGCGCGCCTTCGGCCCCGTCGGACGCCTGGCCGAGCGGAACGCGCTGCGCAACCCGCGCCGTACGGGGGCCACCGGGGCGGCCCTGATGATCGGCCTCGCGCTGGTCGCCTGCCTGTCCGTGGTCGGCTCCTCGATGGTGGCCTCCGCGACGGACGAACTCGACAAGTCGGTCGGCACGGACTTCATCGTCCAGGGCAACCAGCGGATCGTGCCGCAGGCCCAGAAGGCCATCGAGGACACGCCGGGCCTGGAGCACGTCACCAGCTACAAGGTGGTCGAGGCGAAGCTGACCTCGCCCGACGGGAGGACCGAGGACAGCGACGTCACGGCCGCGGACCCGACGTACGCGGACGACCTGCGGCGCGAGACGATCGCCGGTGAGCTGTCGGCGGCGTACGGCAAGAACGCGATGTCGGTCGGTTCCGACTACGCGAAGAAGCACGGTGTGGAGCTCGGCGACACGCTGACCGTCGCCTTCAAGGGCGGGCAGACCGCGAAGCTGAAGGTCGCGGCGATCACCGACGACGACGTGGCCATCGACAAGGGCTCGCGCTACCTGAGCATCACCACGATGGAGCAGTACGTCCCGGCCGACCAGGTCCCGCCGAACGACATCATGTTCGCCACGGCGAAGGACGGCCAGGAGGCGGCGGCGTACACGGCCCTGAAGAAGGCCCTGGACCCGTACCCGCAGTACCAGGTCCGTGACCAGACCGACTACAAGCAGGAGCTCAAGGACCAGATCGGCCAGCTCCTGAACATGGTCTACGGCCTGCTGGCCCTCGCGATCATCGTGGCGGTCCTGGGCGTCGTGAACACCCTGGCCCTGTCGGTCGTCGAGCGGACCCGCGAGATCGGCCTGATGCGCGCCATCGGCCTCTCCCGCCGCCAGCTGCGCCGCATGATCCGTCTGGAGTCGGTCGTCATCGCCCTCTTCGGGGCGCTGCTCGGCCTCGGTCTGGGCATGGGCTGGGGCGCCACCGCCCAGCAACTCCTCGCCCTGGAGGGCCTGAAGGTCCTCGACATCCCCTGGCCGACGATCATCGGGGTCTTCGTCGGCTCGGCCTTCGTGGGGCTGTTCGCGGCGCTGGTGCCGGCGTTCAGGGCGGGCAGGATGAACGTCCTGAACGCCATCGCGACGGAGTAGCCGCCGCCGGCTCGGCGGGGTGGGGGCGGTCCGGTGCCGGACGAGTCGGGGGGCTCGTCCGGCACCGGGCCTTTTCCGGTCGTCCGCCGGGAACCGCGTGGCCGGGGGTTCGGGGGCGGAGCCCCTGAGGCGGTGGCGGGGAGGGGCTGTGTCCACAGGGGCGAGCAGGGTGGGGGCGGGCGTCGTACCCTGGACACCCCCGGCCCGTCAGACGTGTCGGGCGGCTCGTGTTGCCCACGGCCCTCGCCCCTGCCCCTGCCACCCGTACCTCTCACGATCCTCGGACGGAAAGCCCCTCCCATGAGCCTGCACGGTCTGCTCGACGCCGTCGTCAAGGACGCCGCACTCACCGAAGCGGTGAAGGCCGCCGGCGACGGCAACCGCATGCACGTCGACCTGGTCGGCCCGCCCGCCGCCAGGCCGTTCGCGGTGGCGGCCCTGGCCCGGGAGGCGGGGCGCACGGTGCTGGCGGTCACCGCCACCGGCCGCGAGGCCGAGGACCTGGCCGCGGCCCTGCGCTCGCTGCTGCCCTCCGACACCGTCGTGGAGTACCCCTCCTGGGAGACGCTGCCGCACGAGCGGCTCTCCCCCCGCAGCGACACCGTCGGCCGCCGGCTCGCCGTTCTGCGCAGGCTCTGCCACCCGCGCGCCGACGACCCGGAGACCGGCCCGGTCTCCGTCGTGGTCGCGCCCGTGCGCTCGGTCCTCCAGCCCCAGGTCAAGGGCCTGGGCGACCTGGAGCCGGTGGCCCTGCGCACCGGTCAGAGCGCCGACCTCGGCGACGTCGTGAAGGCCCTGTCGGCAGCCGCGTACGCGCGCGTGGAGCTGGTGGAGAAGCGCGGCGAGTTCGCCGTGCGCGGCGGCATCCTGGACGTCTTCCCGCCCACCGAGGAGCACCCGCTGCGCGTGGAGTTCTGGGGTGACGACGTCGAGGAGATCCGCTACTTCAAGGTCGCCGACCAGCGGTCCCTGGAGGTCGCCGGGCACGGGCTGTGGGCGCCGCCCTGCCGGGAGCTGCTCCTCACGGACGACGTGCGGGCCAGGGCGGCCCGGCTCGCCGAGGAACACCCCGAGCTGGGCGAACTGCTCGGCAGGATCGCCGAGGGCATCGCGGTCGAGGGCATGGAGTCCCTCGCGCCGGTCCTCGTCGACGACATGGAGCTGCTCGTCGACGTCCTGCCCGAGGGGTCGATGGCCGTCGTCTGCGACCCGGAGCGGGTGCGCACGCGCGCCGCGGACCTGGTGGCGACCTCGCAGGAGTTCCTTCAGGCGTCCTGGGCGGCCACGGCGGGCGGCGGCGGGGAGGCCCCCATCGATGTCGGCGCGGCGTCCCTGTGGTCCGTCGCGGACGTCCGGGAGCGGGCCCGCGAGCTGGACATGATGTGGTGGTCGGTGTCGCAGTTCGCGGCCGACGAGACGTTCACGTCCGCCGCCGACGCGGCGGGGGACGCGGACACGCTGAAGCTCGGGATGCACGCGCCCGAGAGCTACCGCGGCGACACCGCGAAGGCGCTCGCCGACACGAAGGGGTGGCTCGCGGACGGCTGGCGCACGGTGTTCGTCACCGAGGCGCACGGCCCGGCGGCCCGCACGGTCGAGGTGCTCGGCGGCGAGGGCGTCGCCGCCCGCCTGGAGTCGGAACTGCGCGAGCTGACCCCCGCGGTCGTACAGGTGTCCTGCGGCTCCATCGACCACGGGTTCGTCGACCCGGCGCTCCGGCTCGCCGTGCTCACCGAGACCGACCTCACCGGGCAGAAGGCCGCCGGCAAGGACGGCGCCCGGATGCCGGCCCGCCGCCGCAAGACCATCGACCCGCTGACCCTGGAGACGGGCGACTACATCGTCCACGAGCAGCACGGCGTCGGCCGCTACATCGAGATGGTCCAGCGGACCGTGCAGGGCGCGACCCGCGAGTACCTCGTCGTCGAGTACGCGCCCGCCAAGCGCGGCCAGCCCGGCGACCGGCTCTACATCCCCACCGACCAGCTGGAGCAGATCACCAAGTACGTGGGCGGCGAGGCCCCCACGATGCACCGGCTGGGCGGCGCCGACTGGACGAAGACCAAGGCGCGCGCCAAGAAGGCCGTCAAGGAGATCGCGGCGGACCTGATCAGGCTGTACTCGGCCCGGATGGCGGCCCCCGGGCACGCCTTCGGCGCCGACACGCCCTGGCAGCGCGAGCTGGAGGACGCGTTCCCGTACACCGAGACGCCCGACCAGCTCACGACCATCGCCGAGGTCAAGGACGACATGGAGAAGACGGTCCCGATGGACCGGCTGATCTGCGGCGACGTCGGCTACGGCAAGACGGAGATCGCGGTGCGCGCGGCCTTCAAGGCGGTCCAGGACGGCAAGCAGGTCGCCGTCCTGGTGCCCACCACGCTGCTGGTGCAGCAGCACTTCGGGACGTTCAGCGAGCGCTACTCGCAGTTCCCGGTCAGCGTGCGGGCCCTGTCGCGCTTCCAGTCCGACACCGAGGCGAAGGCGGTCCTGGAGGGCCTGCGGGAGGGCACGGTGGACGTGGTCATCGGCACCCACCGCCTCTTCTCCTCGGAGACGAAGTTCAAGGACCTGGGGCTCGTCATCGTCGACGAGGAGCAGCGGTTCGGCGTCGAGCACAAGGAGCAGCTGAAGAAGCTGCGCGCGAACGTGGACGTCCTGACCATGTCCGCCACCCCGATCCCGCGCACGCTGGAGATGGCGGTGACGGGTATCCGCGAGATGTCGACGATCACCACCCCGCCGGAGGAGCGGCACCCGGTCCTGACCTTCGTCGGCCCGTACGAGGTGAAGCAGATCGGCGCCGCGATCCGCAGGGAGCTGCTGCGGGAGGGCCAGGTCTTCTACATCCACAACCGGGTCGAGTCGATCGACCGGGCCGCGGCCAGGCTGCGCGAGATCGTGCCGGAGGCGCGGATCGCGACGGCCCACGGGCAGATGTCGGAACAGGCCCTGGAGAAGGTCGTCGTCGACTTCTGGGAGAAGAAGTTCGACGTGCTGGTCTCCACGACCATCGTGGAGTCGGGCATCGACATCTCGAACGCGAACACGCTGATCGTGGAGCGTGGCGACAACTTCGGCCTCTCCCAGCTGCACCAGCTGCGCGGCCGGGTGGGCCGCGGCCGCGAGCGGGGCTACGCGTACTTCCTGTACCCGCCGGAGAAGCCGCTCACCGAGACCGCCCACGAGCGCCTCGCGACCATCGCCCAGCACACGGAGATGGGCGCGGGCATGTACGTGGCGATGAAGGACCTGGAGATCCGCGGCGCCGGGAACCTGCTGGGCGGCGAGCAGTCGGGGCACATCGCCGGGGTCGGCTTCGACCTGTACGTACGCATGGTGGGCGAGGCGGTGGCGGACTACCGCGCCCAGATGGACGGCGGGGCGGACGAGGAGCCGCCGCTGGAGGTCAAGATCGAGCTGCCGGTCGACGCGCACGTCCCGTACGACTACGCGCCCGGCGAGCGGCTGCGGTTGCAGGCGTACCGCGCGATCGCCTCGGTCAACTCCGAGGAGGACATCAGGGCGGTGCGCGAGGAACTCGTCGACCGGTACGGCAAGCTGCCCGAACCGGTGGAGAACCTCCTGCTGGTGGCGGGGCTGCGGATGCTCGCACGGGCGTGCGGCGTCGGGGACGTCATGCTCCAGGGAACCAACATCCGCTTCGCGCCGGTGGAGCTGCGGGAGTCGCAGGAGCTGCGGCTGAAGCGCCTGTACCCGGGCAGTGTGATCAAGCCGTCCGTCCACCAGGTCCTGGTGCCGCGCCCCAAGACGGCGAAGGTCGGCGGAAAGCCGCTGGTCGGACGGGAGTTGCTGGGCTGGACGGGCGAGTTCCTGACGTCGGTCCTGGGATCCTGAGGCCGCGCGGGGGCGCGCACGAAGCGCCGTCCGAGCGGTTGGCCGGTGCCGCGGCCACCGGAGAGGTGTGCGGGGCGCGATGCGGGACAGCAGGTCTCCCGGGACCGGGCGGTCGCACGACCCCGGTCGCACCACCCCGGTCACGCCGGGGGGTGCGCCACGTACCCGCCGGAGCCCCTGTGCGTCCGGCCGCGGGCATGCCCCGCGGCCACCGCGCCAGTACGGTGAAGTGCGGGAAGACCGTCCGCCGGGGACGGAGCCCGGCAAGCGAGGAGAGGGAGCGCCCGTGACGTTCTGGACCAGGACCGCCGGTGTCGCGGCCCTGCTGCTCGCCGCGGCCGGCTGCACCGCGGAGACGACCGGTGGCACCGGAGCCCGGGAGACCGCGGGCGCGGGCGGAGCGGCCCTCACCGCCGTCGACTCGCTGACCGTCAAAGGCAGGGCGCCGAAGACGGGGTACGACCGGGACAAGTTCGGCAGCCCCTGGGCGGACACCGACTCGAACGGCTGCGACACCCGCGACGACATCCTCAAGCGGGACCTGAAGGACGTGGAGCTCGGCGACGGCGAGTGCGAGGTGACGTCGGGCAGGCTCGACCCCGACCCGTACACGGACAAGGACGTCACCTTCGTGCGCGGCGGCCGCAGCGAGGTCGACATAGACCACCTCGTCGCGCTGTCGGACGCCTGGCAGAAGGGTGCCGGGAAGTGGGACGCGAGCAAGCGGATAGCGCTGGCCAACGACCCGCTGAACCTCCTCGCCGTGGACGCCGGGCGCAACCGCAGCAAGGGCGACGGAGACACCGCGACCTGGCTCCCGCCGCACAAGGCGTACCGCTGCACGTACGTGGCCCGGCAGGTGGCCGTGAAGAAGAAGTACGAACTGTGGGTCACGGACGCGGAGAAGAGCGCGATGAAGAAGGTGCTGTCGTCCTGCCCCGGCCAGAAGCTCCCGACGGGCGGCACCCCGACCGAGGCCCCGGGCCGGTTCCGCGCGAACTGAGCGGACCGGATGGACCGGATGGACCGGGTGGACCGGGTGGCCTGAGCGGACTCGGTGGCCTGAGCGGACCGGGTGGGCTGAGCGGCTCGGGCGGATTGCCGGACGGCCCGGCCGAGCCCGGCCGGGCTCGGCCGGGGCCCGTGGGGTGGGCGCGGTGACCAGCACGACAACGGTTCGGTACAACCCTGGACCAGTTGCCCTGGTCGGCCTATACGCTCGGACTCCGCACGCGTACGTCCGTACGTCCGTACCTCCGTCCGCCCCATCAGGTCTCCAGGAGCAACCATGCACGGCCATGGCCCGGCGCAGCCGGTGAAGCCGCCACCTCCGACCGGGCAGCTGGTCTCCCTGCGCGCGCTCTTCGTGGTGATCTCCGTGTGCAGCTGCGGCCTGCTCGGCTGGACGATGATGCTGCGCCTGGCGCTGGTGACCCGCAAGTCGCTCGACTGGGGCCTGCTCGTGGCCACTCTCGCGGCCGAGACCCTCGGGTTCGTCCTGATCGGCACCGAGCCCGGCGACGAGATCCACACCCCGGGCGGCTGGACGGGTTTCACCCTGCTCCTCGGCTCCCTGCTCCCCGTGGTCCCGTACTACCTCGCGGCGGAGATCCGCCACTACCGCCGGCTGGACCGGGCGTACGCGGGACACCCGGCGCACCCGCAGCCCCCGGCGCAGGCGTACGGCTACCCGCAGCCGCCGTACGCCGCCGCGGCCGGCCCCCACACCCCGGTGCCGCCGATGACCCCGATACCCCGGCCCCAGCCCCCGCTCGCCGGTCCGGCGCCCACCCCGACGCCGGTCCCGCCGCCGCAGCGTCCCGCGCCCGCCCGTATCGACCAGGTGCGCGCCGAGCTCGACGAGCTGAGCGACTACCTCCGCAAGCACGAGGACGGCAGGTGACGGTGGCGGCGTCGGGACGTGTGATCACCGACCGCTACGAACTGTCCACGCTCATCGGCCAGGGCGGCATGGGCCAGGTGTGGACGGCGTACGACCAGCGCCTGGACCGGCGTGTCGCGGTCAAGCTGCTGCGGCCGGACAAGGTCGCGGGCCAGGAGGCCGACGAGCTGCGCCGCCGGTTCGCGCGCGAGTGCCGCGTCACCGCCCAGGTCGACCACCCCGGCCTGGTCACGGTCCACGACGCGGGCAGCGAGGGCGAGGAGCTGTTCCTCGTCATGCAGTACGTCGACGGGGCCGACCTCTCCGACCACCTCGCCGAGCACGACCCCTACCCCTGGCCGTGGGCCGTCTCGGTCGCCGCGCAACTGTGCGCCGTGCTCTCCGCGGTGCACGCCGTGCCGATCGTCCACCGCGACCTCAAGCCGCGCAACGTGATGATCAAGCAGGACGGCACGGTCACCGTCCTCGACCTCGGCGTCGCGTCGGTGATGGACACGGACACGACCCGTCTCACGCACACCGGCTCGCCCATCGGATCGCCCGCCTACATGGCCCCCGAGCAGGCGATGGGCGGCGCGGTCGGCCCGTACACCGATCTGTACGCGCTCGGTGTGCTGCTGCACGAACTGCTCAGCGGGGACGTGCCGTTCTCGGGCTCGACCGCCCTCGGCGTGCTGCACCGCCACCTCTACGAGCCGCCCGTGCCGGTCCGCCGGCTGCGCCCCGAGGTGCCCGAGGCGCTGGAGGCCCTCGTGCTGCGGCTGCTCGCCAAGGACCCGCAGCACCGCCCCGGCTCCGCCCAGGAGACGTACGAGCAGCTGCTGCCGCTGCTCCCCGCGCGCGGTGTCCCGAGCGGCGGGCCGCTCGATCCCACGCGCCCCTTCCTGCGCCCGCACGCCCCCTGGCCGGACCGCGCCCGTACGCCCGCGCCGCAGCCGCAGGCCGCGCCCGCCGTGGAGAAGCCGGACGTCGCGGGGGCGGTCGACGAGGTCAAACGGCTCCTCGGGGAGGGCCGCATCACCCAGGCCGTCGACATCCTCGGCCAGATCCTGCCGGCCGCCGCCGCTCAGCACGGCGAGCACTCGCCGGTCGTGCGCACCCTGCGCAAGCAGTACGCGGCCACACTGATGGACGACGGCCAGTACCGCCGCGCCCTGCCCGAACTGCGCCGCCTCGCCGGCGAACGGGCCACCGAGGCCGGGCAGGCCGACCCGCAGTCCCTGCGCTTCCGCTACGAGGCCGCCCAGTGCCTGGAACAGCTCGGCGAGCCGGCCGCCGCGCTCGCCGAGTACCGCGCGCTGCTGCCGTACTACGAGAACCAGTACGTCGCCCAGGACGCCGAACTCTCCTTCGAGGTGCGGCGCCGCATCGGGCACCTGCTCCTCGCCCTCGGGGACCGGGCCGCAGCCCACGACACACTGGCCCGGCTCCGGTACGACGCCGAACGGCTGCGGGGTCCCGGTCACCCGCTGGTCGCCGAGATCGGCCGGACCCTCCAGTGGCTGGGCCAGGTCCGCGGCTGAACCGCGCACCTGCGAGGCGGCTGAACCGCGTACCCGCGAGGCGGTCGAACCGCCTACCCGCGGGGCGGTGCCCGAAGTCCCGGGGAATCGTTGGGTCGAATGGGTGGCCGGGAGCCGGTCCCCTGCCTACCATCGATCACCGCAAGACTTTGTGCACCGCCGCACAAGCTCCCACAGGAGGTCTTCCTTGCACCGCCGCCGTCGCACCGCGCTCCTCCTCTCCGCCGCCCTCCTCACCGCGGCCCCCCTCCTCACCGCTTGCGGCGACGACGCGCATCCCGGTGCCGCGGCCGTCGTCGGTGACGACCGCATCACGGTCTCCCAGCTGGAGAACCGGGTGAACGAGGTACGGACCGCGCAGCGGGCCGCCACCACCGGCGAGGCGCAGTACGAACAGGCCATCGCCAAGACCGGCGGCCTCACCCGCGACACGCTGCACGGCATGGTCCTGGACCGCGTACTGCACCGGGCCGCCCGGGACGCGGGCGTGAGCGTCACCCGCAAGGAGGTCCAGGAGGCACGGGCGGGCCTGGAACGGCAGGCGGGCGACGCGAAGGCGCTGGAAGTGACCTGGCTCCAGCAGTACGGGGTGCCGCCGGAGCGGCTCGACGCCAACCTCCGCGTCCAGATCGAGGCCCAGAAGCTCGCCACCGCGCTCGGCACGGACACCGGGCAGCCGGCTTTCTGGAAGGCGCTGTCCGAGGCGTCGAAGAAGCTGGACGTCGACCTGAACCCCCGCTACGGCACCTGGGACGTGGAGAAGAGCAGCCGCGTCGACGCCAAGCTGCCGTGGCTGCGCGAGGTGACGCGGGCGGGGAGCCAGGAAACGGCGTGACGCCCGGCCGGTGCCCCCGATGGTTCGTGACCTCCGTGTCGGTGGCGTGGGTTACGTTCGGGGAGTGAACGCATCCAGCCCCGGGCGCATCGTCCTGCTCACCACCAGCCACCGTGTCGCGCCCGGCCTCCTGTCCTGGCCCGCCTGGCAGGCGCTGCACGGCGCCGACCGCGTCCTGTGCGCGGACGGCGCCCACCCCCAGCTGCCGTACCTGCGCGAGGCGGGCGTCCGGGTCGACGAGGCGTCGCCCGGTGCCCAGGAGCTGGTCGACGCCTGCGCCGGCGGGCGCACGGTCACCGTCGTCGCCACGGGGGAGGGCGAACCGCGCCTCACCGACGGCCTGTCCCGGCTGGCCGGCACCGGGCGGGTGCGGATGCCCGAGCTCGAACTGCTCCCCGCCTCGTACGACCTGCCGGGCGCCCGCCTCCTCGACCTCGTCCAGGTCATGGACCGCATCCGCCTCGAATGCCCCTGGTCGTCGCAGCAGACCCACAAGGGCCTCGCCAAGTACGGCCTGGAGGAGGCGTACGAACTGGTCGAGGCCATCGAGGAGGGCGACCGGCAGGAGCTGCGCGAGGAGCTCGGCGACGTACTGCTCCAGGTCGTCTTCCACGCCCGGATCGCCGAGGAGGGCAGCCCGGAGGACGGGTCGGAGCCCTTCTCCGTCGACGACGTGGCGGCCGGCATCGTCACCAAGCTGATCCACCGCCACCCGCACGTGTTCGGCGACGAGAGCGCCTCCACCCCCGAGGAGGTCGCGGAGCACTGGCTGCGCACCAAGGCGGAGGAGAAGCGCCGGACGTCCGTCACGGAGGGCGTCCCGCTCGGCCAGCCCGCCCTCGCGCTCGCCGCCAAGCTGGCGTCCCGCGCGCGCACGGCGGGCCTGGAGACGCCCCTGCCGCGGGGCGAGGGCGTCGGCTACGAACTGCTGGCGCTGGCGGTACGAGCCGAGGCACAGGGCGTGGACCCGGAAGCGGCACTGCGGGCGGCCGCCCGGGCCTACCGCGACGCGATACGGACGAGCGAGCCCCACCCGGCCGACGGCGCCTGACCGGCCACCGGGGCGTGGCCGGTGGACGGAACCCGACCGGCCACCGGAGCCCGACCGGCCACCGGCGCCCGACCGGCCACCGGCGCCTGATCGGTCGTCAGGGACCGGCCGGTTGCCGAGGTTCGGCCGGGACCCGGTTGTGCCGGGGACCCGCCACGAGATGGCGCCGCACGTCGCCGGAGACGGACCGCGTCGCCGTGGACCCGGTCCGGACGGGAGGGGACGGACCGGAGGGACGGGCTAGCCGTCCGCCGGGGCGTCCCGGGGGCCGGGGCAGGCCGGTGTGCCGTGCCAGTGCGGGCGGGGCCGCTGGAGGAGCCATTCGCCCGGGCCCAGCGTCCTGGCCTGGTCCTGGCCGGTCGGCGGGAGGTCGTCGCGGAACACCCGCGCCGGATCGCTGCCGAGGCCGGGGAGCACCCCGGTGACCTCCCGGACCAGCCCGGGCGGCCCCGCCAGGTAGACGTCGTGGCGCGCCCACTTCGCGCGACTGCCCAGAGCCGTCAGCAGCCGTTCGGTGGCCTGGAGCTTGGGACGGCCGGGCGCGGGCGTGATCACGGTGACGTCCAGCCGCGGCAACCGGGTGCGCAGTCCGTCGAGCGCGGCCCGGTCGTAGAGGTAGGCGATGTCGCGGGCCACGACGAACAGCCGCGCCTCGTCGTAGGGGCCGGGCTCGGCCGCCAGCTGTTCGAGCAGTGACTTCACGGGCGCCCAGCCGGTACCGGCCGCGATGAACGTGAGGGGCCGCTCCACCGGCGTGCGGAGGGTGAGCCGGCCGCCGGCCGGGCCGAGCCGCAGGACGTCGCCCGCCCGGGTGCGCCGGACGAGCTCGGGGGACAGGACGCCGTCCGCCACGAGACTGACGTGCAGGTCGAGGGTGCCGTCGGCGCGCGGCGCGTTGCCGACGGAGTACGGCCGCCAGACGCCCGGCAGCCGCGGGGTGCTGACGCTCACGTGCTGGCCCGGGACGTGCGGAAGACGCCGGTGCGGGCGGACCGTGAGCACGGCGAGGTCGCCGTGCCCGGCACGGCCGACGACCTCGGCGTCCCACCAGGACGGCTCGCCCTCGCTCTCCGCCCGCCCCGCGCCGTCCAGCATGGCCTCGGCGATCACCCCGTACGCCTCGTCCCACGCCTTCTCCACCTCCGCGCTCCACGCCGATCCCGACACGGCGGCGAACGCGGCGATCAGACTGCCCCCCACGGCCGTGTAGTGCTCGGGCCGGGCCAGGTACTTCCGGTGGTCGCGCCCCAGGTCCCGGAGGTAGTCGTGCAGCCCCGGCCCCTCCAGGCGGGCGATGACGAGCGCCAGGGCGGCGAACAGCCGGTCCCGCTGGCGCTCCTTGTCCTCCGGGGAGTCCCGGGGGAAGAGGGCGCGGACATCGGGGTGGTGCCAGAAGAGGTGTGAGTAGAAGTACTTGAGCGCGAACTCGGCCCGCCTTTCGACGACCGCGAAACTGGTCCTGAGCAGTTCGGGATCCACGGGCGCGAATGTAGGGAGACTCGACGCCGCACAGTCAAGCAGCGGTCCATTTCCGGACAGTCCGTGTCGAACGACCCGTGCCGGGAGAGTTCGCCAACGAAACGGAAGGGTGACCTCCGCCCCGCCGGGGAGCGGCCGGACGCCGGGCGGGTCCGCACCGCCCCTCCCGATACCGTCGAGGAGTGACCGAAACGCCTGCACAGCCGCCCGCGGGGCACCCCGCCCCCGAACTCTTCACCTGGGAGTTCGCAACCGATCCCTACCCGGCGTACGCCTGGCTCCGTGAACACGCTCCCGTGCATCGGGCGACATTGCCCAGCGGGGTGGAGGCGTGGCTGGTCACCCGTTACGCGGACGCCAGACAGGCCCTCGCCGACCCCCGGCTGAGCAAGAACCCCGCCCATCACGACGAGCCCGCGCACGCCAGGGGGAAGACCGGCATCCCGGGGGAGCGCAAGGCCGAGCTGATGACGCACCTGCTCAACATCGACCCGCCGGACCACACCCGGCTGCGCCGGCTCGTCAGCAAGGCGTTCACGCCCCGCCGCGTGGCCGAGTTCGCGCCCCGGGTGCAGGAGCTGACGGACCGGCTGCTCGACGGCTTCGCGGAGAAGGGGGAGGCCGACCTCATCCACGAGTTCGCCTTCCCGCTCCCCATCTACGCCATCTGCGACCTCCTCGGCGTCCCGCGCGAGGACCAGGACGACTTCCGCGACTGGGCCGGGATGATGATCCGGCACGGGGGAGGGCCCAGGGGCGGGGTCGCCCGGTCGGTGAAGAGGATGCGCGCCTACCTCGCCGAGCTCATCCACCGCAAGCGCGAGGAGCTCACGGACGTGCCCGCTCCGGGCGAGGACCTCATCTCCGGCCTCATCCGGGCCTCCGACCACGGCGAGCACCTCACCGAGAACGAGGCCGCGGCGATGGCCTTCATCCTCCTGTTCGCCGGTTTCGAGACGACCGTGAACCTCATCGGCAACGGCACCTACGCCCTGCTCACCCACCCGGGGCAGCGGCGGCGGCTGCAGGACTCCCTCGTGGCCGGCCGCACCGACCTGCTGGACACCGGCCTGGAGGAACTGCTCCGCTACGACGGGCCCGTGGAACTGGCCACCTGGCGGTTCGCCACCGAACCGCTGAGCGTCGGCGGACAGGACGTCGCCCCCGGCGATCCCGTGCTCGTCGTGCTCGCGGCGGCCGACCGCGACCCGGAGCGGTTCCGGGAACCGGACACCCTCGATCTCTCCCGGCGTGACAATCAGCACCTCGGGTACGGCCACGGCATCCACTACTGCCTCGGCGCGCCCCTCGCCCGTCTGGAGGGCCGGACCGCGCTCGCCACACTGCTCACCCGACTTCCTGACCTGCGACTCATGGGGGAATCGGCTGATTTGCGGTGGCGTGGGGGTCTCATCATGCGGGGATTGCGCACGCTTCCGGTGGAGTTCACCCCGGTCGCGAAGTCTGGAACCCCGTAGCAGCGACCGTGACGGAAAGTGACATTCCGTCAACTCTGTGATCTTCACGTTATCTGCGCTGCACCGACTTGTGACAAGAGTTCGAGTGCGGATACGTTCACCCATCAATGCGGCGGGTCCGCCCGCCGCGGCAGTCACGTGCACGGTTCTCGCCGTGCCCCGTGCGTATTCCTTGCTGTCGCGCGAAAGGCACTCGCATGCTCTCCGGGAACGGCCGTCATCGTCGCCCCCGTCAGGCTCCGGCACTCCTCGTCGCCGCGGGCGTGACCGGATCCGCCATCGCGATCCCCCTGCTCGGCGCGGGCGCCGCCAGCGCCGCCAGCGGAACGACCTGGGACGCGGTCGCCGAGTGCGAGAGCGACGGCTCGTGGAGCGCCGACACCGGCAACGGCCTCTACGGCGGGCTCCAGATCAGCCAGGAGACCTGGGAGGGGTACGGCGGCCTCGACTACGCGCCCAGCGCCGACCAGGCCAGCCGCTCCCAGCAGATAGCCGTCGCCGAGAAGATCCTCGCGGACCAGGGGACGGGTGCCTGGGCGACCTGCGCCCTCGTCTCCGGCCTGACGCAGGACTCCGGCTCCGCCGACGTCGACACGGGCCTGCCCGAGGACTCCACCGCCTCGCCGGACGACTCCGGCGGGACGAAGGGGAGCGGCGGCGGGAAGCCCGGCTCGTCCCCGGACAGCGGCTCGGTCGCGAAGGGCGAGACCGGCTCGGGCTCGGACGCGGGTTCGGACGCGGACCCGGCCCCGGACGCGCAGAGATCGGGGGGCGCTCCCGCGGACGACACCGCGAAGGGGGACGACTCGGGCAAGTCCGCCCAGAGCGACACCGCTTCGGTCGAGACGGACACGGAGGGCTCCGGCCGGCATCGCGGCGTCAGCGCCGAGGAGGCCGACCTGGCGCCCCGTGCGGACGACTACGCCGGCCGCCATGTCTCGCGCGGCGACAGCGAGTCGCGCGTCCTCGTCGAGGAGGGCTCGTACGTGGTCCGCACCGGGGACAGTCTTTCGAGCATCGCCGACTCCCAGGACGTGGCGGGCGGATGGAGCGAGCTCTACGCCGCCAACAAGGACATCATCGGCACCGACCCGAACTTCATCATCCCCGGTCAGAGCATCGAGGTCGACGGTGGAGCGGTCGCGAGCAAGTAGTGACCAAGCTGCCGAATCGGGCCATAATCAGCGGTAGTTCGCGGCGAATGTCCCATTTGGTGAAAGTGAGAGATGGATCTCAAGGACCCTGATCGTCTTTGAAATTCGGCGCGGTCCGTGTCTACGGTCGTGACCGCTCGCCATTGGCGGGCCCCGACGGTCGCACGCCGAATCCTGCCAACGGCCGTACGGGAACAGTCGTCGCGTCAAGCGCCGTAGGCAGGAGCGGGGGACCCAGGTAAGCGCCGGACCCGGTCGTCGAGACCGGTACGGCTTGGGGTGAAGCCGCGTGACAGCAGTGTCGCGCGGCCGGGCAACTCACTTGGCCCGAACCCGACAGCTCACCTCGCAGGCGTCGGTGAGGGGATCACTTCATGCTGCTTTCCAGCAAGGGCAAGCACCGCCGTCCGTCCAAGGCCACCCGCATCGCCACGCTGGCGGGTGTCACCACCGCCGCCGTCGCCGTCCCGCTGATGGGCGCCACGGGGGCCTCCGCCGCCACCACCTCGGAGTGGGACACCGTCGCCCAGTGCGAGTCCGGCGGCAACTGGTCGATCAACACCGGCAACGGCTACTACGGCGGCCTGCAGTTCTCGGCCTCCACCTGGGCCGCGTACGGCGGCACCTCGTACGCCCCCACCGCCGACAAGGCGTCCAAGTCCCAGCAGATCGCCGTCGCCGAGAAGGTTCTCGCGGGTCAGGGCAAGGGCGCCTGGCCGAGCTGCGGCGTGGGCCTGTCCGGCGCCTCGACCGGGGGTGGCACGGCCCCCTCGAACTCGAACAACTCCGGCTCCGGCCAGAGCACCCCGCAGCCGCAGCAGTCGCAGCCTCAGCAGCAGCAGTCGCAGCCGCAGCAGAACACGCAGCCCTCCGAGGAGCGCGCCTCGCGTTCCCAGGAGCGTCCGGCCGCGACGAAGACCGTCGAGACCCCGACCGGCAAGAAGGTCAAGAAGGGCGACGGCGAGTACAAGGTCGTCAAGGGCGACACCCTCAGCAGCATCGCCGAGCAGGAGAAGGTCAAGGGCGGCTGGCAGAGCCTGTACAAGCTGAACGACGACATCGTCGACGACGCCGACTTCATCTTCCCCGGTCAGCAGCTGCACCTCGGCTGACGATTCGGCTGCCGGCTCGCTCGGCTGACGACGCGTCCCGGCCGGGGCCCCGGCCGCTCGGCCCCGCCGGGAACGTCCGGTCCGCCACCGGTCCGTCGCCAGTCCGTCATCGGACCGCGGCCGGACCACGGTCGAACCGCGGCGCTCTCGCATCCGTGTCCTCCGTGACGGAGACCGCCGTGGGCCACCCCCGTCCCCCACGGGCTCCCCGCCCGGTGCGTCTTCCCCCGTACGCACCGGAGCGGGGTTTTTTCTGCCCGCCGCCTGCCGCCCGCCCGCCCCTCTTCTTTCGCCCCGGCTCTTTGTTCCGTTCGGAAACAATTTCCTCTCGGTTTCGTCCATGACGTGGTCGGGGGCCACCCGCTTCCCGGCGGCCGGTTAGGCTCATCCCGCGGGGCCACCACAGGCCCGCGCCCCACCGGGCCTCCGGCCCGGCACAGCTCGCGTCACATCCCAGAAGGAGATGCTCGTGCCGTCCATCGACGTCGTCGTAGCCCGGGAAATCCTGGACTCCCGAGGCAATCCCACGGTCGAGGTCGAGGTCGGCCTCGACGACGGCAGCACGGGTCGTGCCGCCGTTCCGTCCGGCGCCTCCACCGGTGCCTTCGAAGCCGTCGAGCTCCGTGACGGAGACCCCAACCGCTACCTGGGCAAGGGTGTCGAGAAGGCCGTCCTCGCCGTCATCGAGCAGCTCGGCCCGGAGCTCGTCGGCTACGACGCCACCGAGCAGCGCCTCATCGACCAGGCGATGATCGACCTGGACGCCACCGACAACAAGGGCTCGCTCGGCGCCAACGCCATCCTCGGCGTCTCCCTCGCCGTCGCCCACGCCGCCTCCGAGGCCAGCGACCTGCCGCTCTTCCGCTACCTGGGTGGCCCGAACGCGCACCTGCTGCCCGTTCCGATGATGAACATCCTGAACGGCGGGTCGCACGCCGACTCGAACGTCGACATCCAGGAGTTCATGATCGCCCCGATCGGCGCGGAGTCCTTCTCCGAGGCCGTGCGCTGGGGCGCCGAGGTCTACCACACCCTCAAGAAGGTCCTGAAGAAGCGCGGCCTGTCCACCGGCCTCGGCGACGAGGGCGGTTTCGCCCCGAACCTCGGCTCCAACCGCGAGGCCCTCGACCTCATCATCGAGGCCATCAAGGAGGCCGGCTACACCCCCGGCGAGCAGGTCGCCCTGGCGCTGGACGTCGCCGCGTCCGAGTTCTACAAGGACGGCTCGTACGAGTTCGAGGGCAAGTCCCGCTCGGCCGCCGAGATGACCGAGTACTACGAGGAGCTCGTCTCCGCGTACCCGCTGGTCTCCATCGAGGACCCGCTGTACGAGGACGACTGGGACGGCTGGAACGTCATCACCGAGAAGCTGGGCGACAAGGTCCAGATCGTCGGCGACGACCTCTTCGTCACCAACCCGGAGCGCCTGGCCCGCGGCATCGAGGAGGGCTCCGCCAACGCCCTGCTCGTCAAGGTCAACCAGATCGGCTCGCTGACCGAGACCCTGGACGCCGTCGAGATGGCCCAGCGCAACGGCTTCAAGTGCATGATGTCCCACCGCTCCGGCGAGACCGAGGACGTCACCATCGCCGACCTCGCGGTCGCCGTGAACTGCGGCCAGATCAAGACCGGCGCCCCGGCCCGCTCGGACCGCGTCGCCAAGTACAACCAGCTGCTGCGCATCGAGGAGATCCTCGACGACGCGGCGGTGTACGCGGGCCGTTCGGCGTTCCCGCGCTTCAAGGGCTGACCTCTTTGCAGGAAGCGTCGTCCGTACGTCCCCGTACCCGGTCCCGTACCGTGTGCGGGGACGTACGCACGTATCGGGGAGGCGGGACAGATGGCTGTGAAGGACCGTGACCGGTTCTCCACCGCGACCAGGCTGCGGGTGCTCGGCGAGCAGACCGCCGCCCGCGTCTACCGCTCCCAGACCAGACGCCAGGCGCGCCGCTCGCGGCTGACCGGCCGTGCGGCCCTCCTCGTCCTCGTCCTGTGCTCGCTCGTCGTGGCGCTCGCCTATCCCATAAGGCAGTACGTCTCCCAGCGCGCCGAGGTCGCCGAGCTGCGGCGCGAGCGCGAGCAGGCCCGGGAGCGGGTCGAGCAGCTGCGCGACCTGAAGGCGCGGTGGCAGGACGACGCGTACGCCGAGCAGCGCATCCGGGAGCGGCTGCACTATGTGATGCCGGGTGAGACCGGCTACATCGTGATCGATCCCGACGCGGCGAAGAAGACGCGCACGGACCGGACGGCGGCCGACCGGGCCTGGTACGCCAACGTCTGGGACGGTGTCGACAAGGCCGACGCCGCCGCCGGGCGGCAGCACGACCGGCCGCGCCCCGACCGGCCGCGCCCCGACCGGCCATGAAGCGACCGGCCACGACCTGACCGGCCACGACCCGACCGGCCGTGAACCGGCCGGTGACGACTCGACCTTCACGTCGCCGTCCGGCGAACGTCCGGCGACTGACCAGAAAGACACAGACCCAAGGCATGCAGACGCCCCCGCCGCCCACCCCGCGCACCGAGCCCACCGACGAGGACGTCGAGGCATTCGAGCAGCAGCTCGGCCGGCCGCCGCGCGGGCTGCGCGCGATCGCGCACCGCTGCCCGTGCGGGCAGCCGGACGTCGTCGAGACGGCCCCCCGGCTCCCCGACGGGACGCCGTTCCCGACGACGTACTACCTCACGTGCCCGCGCGCGGCCTCCGCCATCGGCACGCTGGAGGCGAACGGCGTCATGAAGGAGATGACGGACCGTCTCGCCGCGGACCCCGAACTGGCGGCGGCGTACCGGGCCGCGCACGAGGACTACATCGCCCGGCGGGACTCCATCGAGGTGCTCGAGGGGTTCCCCAGCGCGGGCGGCATGCCGGACCGGGTGAAGTGCCTGCACGTGCTGGTCGCCCACTCGCTGGCCGCGGGACCCGGGGTGAACCCGCTCGGCGACGAGGCGATCGCGATGCTGCCGCAGTGGTGGCGCAAGGGCGCGTGCGTGGTGCCCGCGGTGCCGGCCGGGGACTGACCGCGCCGTTCCCGCCGCCCCTGCCCGCCGGGGCGGCGGGAACGAGGAGACCTCCGGGCAGGACGCCACCGACGATCGCACACAGGAGACCACCGCCATGACTCGCGTCGCCGCCGTCGACTGCGGCACCAACTCGATCCGTCTGCTCGTCGCCGACGCGGACCCCGCAACCGGCGAACTCGTCGACCTGGACCGCCGGATGACGATCGTCCGCCTCGGCCAGGACGTCGACCGCACGGGCCGCCTCGCCCCGGAGGCCCTGGAGCGGACCTTCGCGGCCTGTCGCGAGTACGCGGAGGCGATCAAGACGCACGGCGCCGAACGCCTGCGCTTCGTGGCGACCTCCGCCTCCCGCGACGCCGAGAACCGGGACGAGTTCGTCCGCGGGGTCCTCGACATCCTGGGCGTGGAGCCCGAGGTCATCTCCGGGGACCAGGAGGCCGGGTTCTCGTTCACCGGCGCCACCGGGGAACTGACGGGCCGCCACGACCTCGCCGGGCCCTACCTGGTGGTGGACATCGGCGGCGGTTCCACCGAGTTCGTCGTGGGCGACGACCGCGTACGGGCCGCCCGCTCGGTGGACATCGGCTGCGTCCGGATGACGGAACGGCACTTCGTCCGGGACGGCGTGGTCAGCGACCCGCCGGGCGCGGAGCAGGTCCGGGCGGTCCGCGCCGACATCGAGGCGGCCCTCGACCTCGTCGAGGAGTCCGTCCCCCTGCGCGAGGCCCGCACGCTCGTGGGGCTCGCGGGATCCGTCACCACGGTCTCGGCGATCGCCCAGGACCTGCGGGAGTACGACCCCGGGGCCATCCACCACTCCCGGATCCCGCGCGACCGCGTCCGCGGGATCACCGAGTGGCTGCTCGCCGCCACGCACGCCGAGCGCGCCGCCGTCCCCTCGATGCACCCGGGACGCGTGGACGTCATCGGCGCCGGCGCCCTCGTCCTGCTCGCGATCATGGAGCGGACCGGGGCCGAGGAGGTCGTCGTGAGCGAACACGACATCCTCGACGGGATCGCGTGGTCCATCGCCTAGGCGGTGGCCTGTCGCCCGGGGGGTGGTCCATCACCCGGGCAGTGGTCCATCACCCGGGCGGTGGTCCATCGCCCGGGCAATTGAGCAGGTCGGACGACGTATGAGCACTCCGGGCGGGCTTCGGGGAGCACCCGGAACGGACTTCCGGACGGCTGGTCGGAAAACTTCGTGAAGTTCTTCACAAGAGAATCGGCCCTGTTGGGGGAGTATTTCAGCCCTTCGGGCCCTTTCGGGGGTCCGGAGAGGAGCGGAGCATGATCAACAGAGTGTTCCGCGGGCGTCGCGACCGTACGGTGGGAGGGGCTGGTACAGAGCCCTTCAGTGGCCGGAGTGGCAGCTCACGCGGCATTGACAACGGCTCGCGGCAGGTACTGGTTCCCCTGTCGGGGCATGACCTGGGTCACGTGAGCCGCGCAGTGTAGCAGAGGCCGCGTAAGAGCTTGTGAAGGGGCGCACGAGGGACCCCCCTGGGACGGGTGGATACTCGATGGCATGAGCACCACGGAGCGTCCCAGGATCCTCGTAGTAGGCGGTGGGTACGTAGGCCTGTACGCAGCTCGGCGCATCCTCAAGAAGATGCGCTACGGCGAGGCGACCGTCACGGTCGTCGACCCCCGGTCGTACATGACCTACCAGCCCTTCCTCCCCGAAGCCGCCGCCGGCAGCATCTCGCCGCGGCACGTCGTCGTCCCGCTGCGGCGCGTGCTGCCCAAGGCGGAAGTCCTCACCGGCCGGGTCACCACCATCGACCAGGACCGCAAGGTCGCCACGATCTCCCCCCTCGTGGGCGAGGCGTACGAGCTGCCCTTCGACTACCTCGTCATCGCGATGGGCGCGGTCTCGCGCACCTTCCCGATCCCCGGCCTCGCCGAGCAGGGCATCGGCATGAAGGGCATCGAGGAGGCCATCGGCCTGCGCAACCACGTGCTGGAGCAGCTGGACAAGGCCGACTCCACGACCGACGAGGACGTCCGCCGCAAGGCGCTGACCTTCGTCTTCGTGGGCGGCGGCTTCGCCGGTGCGGAGACCATCGGCGAGGTCGAGGACATGGCCCGGGACGCGGCCAAGTACTACTCCAGCGTGTCGCGCGAGGACATGCGCTTCATCCTCGTCGACGCCGCGGACAAGATCCTCCCCGAGGTCGGCCCCAAGCTCGGCCAGTACGGCAAGGAGCACCTCGAAGCACGGGGTGTCGAGGTCTACCTCTCCACCTCCATGGAATCCTGCGTCGACGGTCACGTGGTCCTGAAGAACGGCCTGGAGGTCGACTCCAGCACGATCGTGTGGACGGCCGGCGTCAAGCCCAACCCGGTGCTCTCCCGCTTCGGCCTGCCGCTCGGCCCCCGCGGCCACGTCGACACCGCGACCACCCTCCAGGTGCAGGGCACGGACTACGTCTGGGCCGCCGGCGACAACGCCCAGGTGCCGGACCTCGTCGGCCGCAAGGCCGGCAACGAGAACGCCTGGTGCCCGCCGAACGCCCAGCACGCGCTGCGCCAGGCGAAGGTCCTCGGCGACAACGTGATCTCCGGCATGCGGGGTTTCCCGCAGAAGGAGTACAGCCACGCCAACAAGGGTGCGGTCGCCGGCCTGGGTCTGCACAAGGGCGTCGCGTTCATCGTCATGGGCAAGATGAAGATCAAGCTCAAGGGACGGCTGGCCTGGTACATGCACCGTGGCTACCACGGTCTGGCCATGCCAACCTGGAACCGGAAGATCCGGGTCTTCGCGGACTGGACGCTGGCCGTGTTCCTCAAGCGCGAGGTCGTCTCGCTCGGCGCGATCGAGACGCCCCGTGAGGAGTTCTACGAGGCGGCCAAGCCCGCGCCGGCCCCCGCCGCCGTCGCCAAGACGGAGGAGAAGGCCAAGGCTTCCTGACCTCCGGTCAGGGCCTCGCCCGTCGGCTCCGCCCGCTCCACCGCTCCGCCCGAAGGGGCCTCCCGCCATCCGTGGTGCGGGAGGCCCCTTCGGCGTTCCGGCCCCGGGGCGGCGTCCGGGGCCCGTGGGGGAGGGGAGGGGGCCGTGGGGGGCGGAAATTCGCCTTTTGCTCAGACATAACACTTTGGCGGGACTGCTTTGCGGGCCAGGTGGTGTTTACGTGGTGTCGGAGTTTGTGGGATTCCCTCGTCACGGAGGTATGCGTCATGCAGGACGCGGCGCTTCGGCTCAAGGCGCTGATGGAACAGTTGCTGGGAGCCCCGCTCCCGGTACGGATCCGGGCCTGGGACGGCTCGGAAGCGGGGCCGCCGGGCACCCCGGTGCTCGTCGTGCGCAATCGCCGCGCCCTGCGCCGACTCCTGTGGAAACCCGGGGAGTTGGGCTGGGCGCGAGCCTGGGTGGCCGGCGACCTGACGGTGGACGGCGACCTGTACACCGCGCTGGACACGATGGCGGAGATGGTGTGGGAGGGCCGCGAGGACGCCAGGAGCCCCCGGCAGGCCCTGCGGGACCCCGACGTGCGGGCGGCCGTACGCGGGCTCGTACGGATGGCGGGATCGCCGCTGCCGCCCGCGCCGCCCCGCGAGGAGGTGCGCGCGCACTCCCGGTTCGCGCGCCCGCACACCAAGCACAGCGACCGGCGGGCGATCAGTCACCACTACGACGTCGGGAACGACTTCTACGAGATCGTCCTCGGCCCCTCCATGGTCTACTCCTGCGCCTACTGGGAGGCACCGGCCTCCCCGGACTCTCCGGCCTCCCCGACCCCCTCGGAATCTCCGGACGCCACCCCGACCCTGGAGGACGCCCAGCGCGACAAGCTCTCCCTCGTCGCCCGCAAGCTGGGCCTTCAGCCGGGTATGCGGCTGCTCGACGTCGGCTGCGGCTGGGGTTCGATGGCCATTCACGCGGCCCGCGAGCACGGCGTGAGCGTCGTCGGCGTGACGCTGTCCCAGGAGCAGGCCGCGTACGCCCGCAAGCGCGTCGCGGAGGAGGGGCTCACCGACCGGGTCGAGATCCGCGTCCAGGACTACCGCGACGTCACCGACGGCCCGTACGACGCGATCTCCTCCATCGGCATGGCCGAACACGTCGGCAGCGAGCTCTATCTGGAGTACGCCCGGAACCTGTTCGCCCTCCTCAAGCCGGGCGGACGGCTCCTGAACCACCAGATCGGCCGCCGGCCCTGGCGTGACGAGGAGCGGTACGAGATCAACGGGTTCATCGACGCGTACGTCTTCCCGGACGGGGAGCTCGCGCCGATCGGCCAGACCGTGACCCAGCTGGAGAACGCCGGGTTCGAGGTCCGCGACGTGGAGTCGATCCGCGAGCACTACGCGCTCACCCTGCGCCGGTGGGTGGCCAACCTGGAGGCCGACTGGCCCCGCGCCGTCCGTCTCGCCGGCCCCGGCCGGGCCCGCGTCTGGCGCCTCTACATGGCCGCCTCGGCCCTGGCCTTCGAGCGCAACCGCATCGGCGTCAACCAGGTGCTGGCGGTGCGGACGCCCGACTCCGGGGATTCGGGCATGCCGCTGCGGGCCCGTACCTGGAACTGACGGGCCGCGGTGCACGGAAGCGGAGGGGCCCCGTTCCCGACGGAACGGGGCCCCTCCGCTTCCGCGCGGCCCGGCCGCTACTCGGCCTTGATCGCGCCCAGCATGTTCAGACGGGCCGCCCGCCTGGCCGGCCAGAGGGCCGCCAGGACCCCGACCGCCGCCGCCAGGAGCAGGAAGACGCCCATCCGGTCCCAGGGCAGCACCAGTTCGTACGTCGGCATCCGGCCCGCCAGCAGCTCACCGGCGGCCCAGCCGAAGAACACGCCCAGACCGACGCCGAGCACACCGCCGAAGAGCGAGATGACCAGGGACTCCAGGCGGACCATCCGCTTGATCCCCTTGCGGTCGAGACCGATCGCGCGGAGCATCCCGATCTCCTGCGACCGCTCGAAGACGGACATGGCGAGCGTGTTGACGACACCGAGGACCGCGACGACGACGGCCATCGCCAGCAGGCCGTACAGCATGTTCAGCATCAGCGTGAACATCTGCGCGATCTCGTTGGAGACGTCCTGCTTGTCCTGGACCTTGACGGCCGGGTTGTCGCCGAGTGCCTTCTCCAGCCGGTCCTTGGTCGCGTCGGAGGGACCGCCGGAGGTCTTCACCATGACCTGCATGTCGCGCGGGTCCTGCTGGTGCGGGACGAGGTTCGCGACGTCGAGCATGATGCCGCTGATCATCTCGTTGCCCTGGTAGACACCGGCGACCGTCAGCCGCTGCTTCTCGTCGTCCTCGTACGAGACCGAGAACGTCGAGCCGGCCTTCCAGCCGTGGTCCTCGGCCGTCCGGTCGTCCACCACGACCCGGGCGCCGCCGACGTCGAACGAGCCGTCGTCGAGCGTCAGATCGGTCAGGTCGCCGATCGTGGAACCCTGCACACCGGTCAGGTACTCGGTCTGTCCGTCGATGCGCGCGGGCGCGTTGCGCAGGGGGCTGGTGGCGGTGACGCCGTCGGTCTCCCGCAGCTTCTTCTCGACGTCCGGCGAGAGGGAGTTGAAGTTCGCCATGGAGACCACGTAGTCGGCCTGCAGCGCGGCCGTGGCCATCTTGTCGATCGACTTCTGCAGGCTGCCCGCCATCACCGTCATACCGGTGATGAGGGTCAGTCCGATCATCAGCGCGGAGGCGGTGGCCGCGGTGCGGCGCGGGTTGCGTACGGAGTTCTGCCGGGCGAGCTTGCCCGAGACGCCGAAGACGCGCAGGACCGGGGCGGCGCCCGCGATCAGCGGACGGGAGAGGAGGGGCGTGAGGATGAAGACACCGATGATCAGCAGGACCGCGCCGAAGCCCATCGGCGCCTGGCCGTCGCTGCCGTCCATCGTCGTGGCGTAGAGGACGACGGTGGTGCCGGCCGCCGCGAACAGGGCGCCGAGGGTGTTGCGCAGCACCAGCGATTTGGTGGTCGCGGCGGCGTGCACGCTGCTCATCGCGGCGACCGGCGGGATCTTCGCGGCGCGGCGGCCCGGCAGCCAGGCGGCGAGCATCGTGATCAGGATGCCGACGGCGAACGACGTGGCGACCGTGCCCGGGGTGACGACCAGCGGTCCGGCCGGGACGGCGGCGTCCAGGGTGCCCATGAGGGCGCGCAGGCCCGCGCCGATGCCGATGCCGGCGAGCAGACCGCTGACGGCGGCGACCGCGCCGACCACGAAGGCTTCGAGGAGCACCGAGCGGGTGACCTGCCGGCGGGAGGCGCCGACCGCGCGCAGCAGGGCCAGTTCCTTGGTGCGCTGGGCGACCAGCATGGTGAAGGTGTTGGCGATGATGAACGTGCCGACGAAGAGGGCGATGCCGGCGAAGACGAGGAGGCCGGTCTTGAGGCCGCTCATCGACGCCTCGATCTGGACGGCCTGGTCGTCGGCGAGTTCCTGGCCGGTGGTGGTGGACGCGACGTCCTTCGGCAGGACCCTGTCGAGGCTCGCCCGCAGCGCGCTCTGGCTGGTGCCGGGAGCCGCCTTCACGTCGATCTCGTCGTACGTGCCGGTCTTGTGGAAGAGCCGCTGCGCGGTGGCCGTGTCGAAGAGGGCGAGGCTGCCGCCCGCGGCGACGTTGCCGTCGTCCGTGGTGAAGACCGCGCTGACGGTGGGGGTGAGGACCGGGCCGTCGATCGAGAGCCGGACGGTGTCGCCGACCTGGTAGCCGGTGCGCTTCGCCGTCTCGGCGTCGATCGCGACCTCGTTCCCGCCGGACGGGGCGCTGCCGCTCTTCAGCGGGTAGCGGGGGTCCTTGTCACCCCAGTAGTTGCCGCCCTGCGACTGGAAGCCGCCGCCGATCAGCTTGCCGTCCTTGTCGGCGATGGCGGTGAAGCCGCTGACGACGCCGATGGCGTTCTCGGCGCCGGGGGCCTTCGCGGCCTTCTCCAGCAGTGCCTGCGTCAGCTCCGGGTCCTCGGCGAGCCTGTCGCCCTCGTCCTCGGCGTACTCCGGCCGGACGGCCACGTCGACCTGGTCGAAGCCCTTCGCCGAACTCTTCTGGTACGCGTCCGAAATGGTGTTGGTGAAGACCAGCGTGCCGGAGACGAACGCCACGCCCAGCATCACGGCGAGCACGGTCATCAACAGCCTGGCCTTGTGCGCGAGCACGTTGCGCAGGGCGGTACGGAACATTGTCTTCTCAGTCCAGGTGGTGGGTGGGGGCGGGCGGGCCGTGGGGGTTCGCCGCGCCTCTTCACGGGCGCGGGGAACCGCGCGACCGCAGGCCAAGTGCGGCCCGCAGGTCAGGGGCGGCCCGCGGGCCAAGTGCGGCCCGCGGGCCAAGTGCGGCCCGCGGACCACGTGCGGGCTCAGGCAGGCGGTCGGAGGTGCAACCCGGTTGAAAAGGGCGGCGCGGTCAGCTCGTGCGGCCCTTCGCGTCGAACTGCTTCATGCGGTCCAGGACCGCATCGGCCGTGGGCGCGAGCACCTCGTCGACGACCCTGCCGTCCGCCAGGAAGACCACACGGTCCGCGTACGCCGCCGCCACCGGGTCGTGCGTGACCATCACGACCGTCTGCCCCAGCTCCCGCACGGAGTTGCGCAGGAAGCCCAGCACCTCCGCCCCCGAGCGTGAGTCCAGGTTCCCCGTGGGCTCGTCGCCGAAGATGATGTCCGGGCGGGACGCCAGCGCCCGCGCCACCGCGACCCGCTGCTGCTGCCCGCCGGAGAGCTGGGAGGGGCGGTGGGAGAGCCGGTCGGCCAGCCCCACCATCCGGATCACCCTGTCCAGCCACTCCTTGTCGGGTTTGCGTCCCGCGATGTCCATCGGAAGGGTGATGTTCTCCAGACCGGTGAGCGTCGGCAGGAGGTTGAACGCCTGGAAGATGAACCCGATCTTGTCCCGGCGCAACTTGGTGAGCTGCTTGTCCTTGAGGGAGCCGAGTTCGGTGTCCCCGATGCGGACCGAACCGGACGAGAAGCTGTCCAGCCCCGCGACGCAGTGCATCAGCGTGGACTTGCCGGAGCCGGAGGGACCCATGATCGCGGTGAACTCGGCCTGCCGGAAGTCGACGGAGACCCGGTCCAGGGCGACCACCCGGGTCTCCCCCTGCCCGTAGACCTTCGACAGTTCCGTGGCGCGGGCGGCCACCGCGGTGGTCCGTTCGGCGAGGGGAGTGGTGGTCACGGAAGGGTGCTCCTTGTCCGTACGACGACGAGTGGACGACCGTTCCATCGTCGGCGCGGATCCGCGCCGTGTAGTCACCCGCTGTTCCGGTATCGGGGGCAGACTCGGGGCGGACCACGCGGCCCCGTGTCATACCTGGGGATGACCCCGCGCCCCGGGGAGGGCGATTCGGCGACGGTTCGTCAGGTGCGGCCCCGTTCCGGCGGTGAAATCACGTCATTTCCCGGGTGCCGTGCCACGTCCGCATAAAGGCAGGTGGCATGTGCGGATGGCGCATACCGTGGGCTGATGCACCCTCAGACGCCAATAAAATAAGACAACATCGGGTCGCCCCACCGCTGTTCGGGGGATCTGTCCCGATAGGCTCGGGGCGCTCGAAGCGGAGCCCACGGCCTGCCCGGATGGTGGAATGCAGACACGGCGAGCTTAAACCTCGCTGCCCCTCGCGGGCGTACCGGTTCAAGTCCGGTTCCGGGCACCTCCGACACTTCGGCCCTTTCCGGTGCATTCTGATGGGAATGCATTCTTGTTGAGCCCTTGAGCCCTCCAGTCCTCGACTGCGTGACCGTTGACAGCGGGTTCCGTGCGCCGGAGACTCCCGTGGGGGAAGCGGTGAAAAAAGTTTCACCAGGCGAACGCCACGACTGCCATGACCGCCGTGAACGCCACGTCGGCGCTCGCGGAGGTCGCCGGAGCGCGAAGGGGCGTGTCGATGCGTACCACCGTAGGCATCATCGGGGCCGGACCGGCCGGTCTGCTGCTGGCGAGGCTGCTGCACAACGCGGGGATCGACTCCGTCGTGCTGGAGAGCCGGGACCGGGCGTACGTGGAGCAGCGGCAGCGCGCCGGGATCCTGGAGCAGGGGACCGTGGACGTCCTGCGCGCCGCCGGTGCCGGTGAGCGCATGGACCGTGAGGGGCTGCGCCACGACGGCATCGAACTGCGGTTCGCGCGCAGGCGCCACCGCATCGACTTCCCCGCCCTCACCGGCGGCCGGTCGGTGACGGTCTACGCCCAGACCGAGGTGTGCAAGGACCTGATCGCGCTGCAGCTCCAGGAGGGCGGGCCGCTGCTCTTCGGGGCGGAGGCCCTGGCCGTCGAGGGGGCCGGTACCGACCGTCCCCGGGTGCGCTTCCGGCGCGAGGGGCACGGAGGGCAGGAGGGGCAGGAGGGGCAGGAGGGTCGGGAGGGTCGGGAGGAGGTCCTGGAGTGCTCGTACGTCGTCGGGTGCGACGGCTTCTGGGGGGTGGCCCGCAAGGCGATCCCCGAAAAGCTCGTACAGGTCTTCGAGCGGACGTACCCCTTCGGGTGGCTGGGCATCCTCGCCGACGTGCCCCCCTCGCACGACGAACTCGTCTACGCCCGTCACGACCGGGGTTTCGCCCTGCTGTCCATGCGCTCGCCGGCCGTCTCGCGGCTCTACCTCCAGGTGCCCGAGGGCACGGACGCCGGGACGTGGAGCGACGGGAAGGTCTGGGACGAGCTGGAGCGCCGGTTCGAGACGGCCGACGGCTGGCGGCTGCGGAGGGGACCCGTCACCGCCAAGTCCGTCACGCCCATGCGCAGCCATGTGCACGAGCCGATGCGGTATGGACGGCTCTTCCTGGCCGGGGACGCCGCCCACATCGTGCCGCCGACGGGCGCCAAAGGGCTGAACCTCGCGGTGGGTGACGTCGTGACCTTCGCGCGGGCGCTGGCCCATCTGCGGGAGACCGGGTCCGGGGAACTGCTGGACGCCTACTCCGGGACCTGTCTGCGGCGGGTGTGGCAGGCCGAGCGGTTCTCGTACGAGATGACGGCGATGCTGCACCGCGCGCCCGGCGCGACGCCCTTCGAGGACCGCATCCAGCTGGCCCGGCTCGAACGGCTCGCCTCGTCCCGTGCCGCCGCGCAGGACCTCGCCGAGGGGTACACCGGCTTCGCCCTGGAGTGAAAAACCAGGCCCGGGGGAACCGGAGGAGTAGGTACCGGCGTTCTACCGGTGCGGGGAATGCCAGGGTGAGACCTGGTGTTTCCGGTCACAAGAGGGGAAAGATCCTCCCCAGGCACTAGATGCATTCTTTTGCCTACCCATTACTCTTGAGCCAAGGCCGCGCAAGGTGGCCATGGAGGAGTGAAATGAGGAGCAGCAACCCGGTCTTCTCGCGACGGGGGTTCAGCCGCGACAACGGCTACGCGGGCTTCAACGCGGCGCCGCAGGCCGGGGGCCCCGCTGTCGGGACGCAGGGGAACCCGTACGCACAGGGCGCCCCCGGCGCTCCGCAGGGCGGAAACCCGTACGCGCAGAATCCTTACGCTCAGAACCCGTACGCCCAGCAGGGCCTGCAGCACGGCGCGCCGCCGCAGGCCCCGTCCGCCGCCGGCCGCATGACGATGGACGACGTCGTCACGCGTACGGCCATGACGCTCGGCACCGTCACCCTGGGTGCCGTTCTCGCCTGGGCCCTGCTGCCGGTCACGTCCAGCAGCTTCGGCCTGGCCATCGGCTCGGCGCTCATCGCGATGGTCTTCGCACTGGTCCAGGCATTCAAGCGCAAGGCCTCGCCCGCGCTGATCCTGTCGTACGCCGCCTTCGAGGGCGTCTTCCTCGGCGTGATCAGCGAGATGTACAACAGCAGGTGGGCCGGCGCCCCCTTCCAGGCCGTACTCGGCACGATGGCCGTCTCCGGCGCCACCCTGCTGATCTACAAGGCGGGCTGGATCCGCGTCACCGCCCGGTACGCGCGCATCGGTATGGCCATCGCGATCGCCTTCGTGCTGGTCACGGCGGTCAACCTGCTGCTGGTCGTCTTCGGCGTCGCCGACGACGGCGGGCTGCGCAGCATGGGCCCGCTCGGCGCGATCGTCGGCATCCTGGCGATCGTCCTGGGCGCGTTCTTCCTGACGCTCGACTTCAAGCAGATCGAGGACGGCATCGCCTACGGCGCGCCGCGCGAGGAGGCATGGCTGGCCGCGTTCGGCCTGACCATGAGCCTCGTGTGGATCTACCTCGAGATGCTGCGTCTGGTCGCCATCTTCAGCGGCAACGACTAGCACCCGGCCGGTAGCCGGTAGCCGGTAGCCGGTAGCCGGTAGCCGGTAGCCGGTAGCCGGTAGCCGGTATTCGGGACGAAGGGCCCGCGAACCTCGGTTCGCGGGCCCTTCGCCGTCGTCGGTGCCGGAGCGTGACGGAGGCGCGCTCAACGGAGGTTGCGCGCGGCCCTCCTCAGGTCGTACTCGTGGATGATCGCTTTGGCGTGGCCGTACGCGAGGTCGTGCTCGGCACGGAGCCAGCTCACCTTCTCCTCGAAGCGGTGGAGAGAGGGGCCCTCGTCGACGGTGCGCAGCCAGTCGGAGATCTCACGACCGGTGCAGTGGGGGATGCGGGCGAGCAGGTTGCGATGGGTCTCCGCGGAGAAGACTTGGGACATCGGCGCCTCCGGACGCAAAGGGGATGTAGGCCGGTCCTTCACGCCACCGTGCCTGAGCGCCGGGGTGTTGGCAACAGTCCGGTTGCGACGCGTAGTCTCGCGACGTGCTTGATACGACGCCGCTGACCCGTGCCGTGGACCACTTCGCCGACCGGCTGCGGGCCGCGCCGCAGAGTCGGCTGCAACGGGGGGCCGCCGCCGAGGCACTGGGTCTGGCCAGGGAGTTGGCGCTGCGGGCCCAGCGCCTGGAGGACCCCGGACACACCCCCCGCGAGATGCCGGACGCGGGCATGTTCGCCTCCGCGGACCAGATCACGGTGGCCGTGCACGACCTCGCGCTCGTCCTGAGGACCGAGGCGGAACTGGCGGAGGCACTGGTACTGGTGGAGGAGGCGCAGAAGCGGGCGGGCGTCTGATCCGCACGCACGGACACGGACGGCCGTCCACACGGCACGGACCGGTGCCCGCGGAGGGCGGCGGTACGACCGGCGTCCGCAGGGACACGGGAGGGTACGGGCCGGTGGCCGGGGCGGGCCGGCCGGGTGTCTACAGCGAGGCGATGACCCTGTCGGCCAGGACGTAGACGTTCTCCTGGTCGCACGCGAAGGTGAGGGCGTAGGCGCCCGAGACCCCCGAGCCGCCGAGCAGGACCGGCGGGTGGCCGTGGCGCAGGGACTCGGCCAGGCGTTCGGCGGTCTCGCGGTGGCCCGGTGTCATGCACAGGGTGGTGCCGTCGGCGAAGACGTAGACGTCGAGGGTGCCGAGCGGGCCGGGGCGGACGTCCGCCAGTTCCGTGCGGGACTCGGCCAGCTCCTCCAGGCAGGCCACCGTGCGCTCGTGGTCGTTCACCATCGGTGACTGGACCGGTACGAAGTCGGGGTGCGAGGGGTGGCGCCGCCGGGCCGCGGCCAGTTCGGGGGACTCCCCGGCGAACTCGTCGGCGTCGGCGGGCGGCTCGGTCACCGGCTCCAGGCGCTCCAGGCCCGCGAAGTCCGACTGGCGGGGCAGGAACAGCTCGCTGTCGGGCAGGCCGAGCAGGGTCGGTACGTCACCGGCGTCCCGCGCCTCCTGGGCGGCCCAGAACGCGCGCGCCTCGGCGAGTTCGCGCTCCCGCTCGTCGGCGAGGGCCTCGGCCACGGCGGAGCGTATCTCGTCGGTGTCCGACGCCCCGCGGGCGGCCGGCGGCAGGCCGTGCCCGGCCGTGGCGCGGCTCTCGGTGAGCTCGGTGTGCAGGGCCGCCACCTGCCGGCGCAGCGCCAGCAGGGTGCGCAGAACGGCGACGCCCACAGCCGTGGTGGTGGCTGTGGCGAGCAGCAGAGCGAGAATCGTGGTGCTCACTGACGTTCTCCCGGTTCAAAGTCGACCCTCGACTTCCTACATCAGCTTGAAGGGCGGACTAACCAGCCGGCAGTGCACAACGTCATGAAACGGACAGGACTTTAGCCCTGGTGATGATTTTCGCAATGCTCTGACCTGCGTAAATCTCTCCCCGAAGGGACTTAGGTCACATCCTGGGGGAGATTGGGTCACGGAACGACCGGAGTCCCGACGGGTGCGGAACTCCGGGTCGCGCGCTCACACCGTGTTCAACTCCGGTCACGGGAGCCGTACTTCGGCCGGGGAGTCCCCCGGCCGATCCGCCGCTAGCTGAGCCGCTCGATGACCATGGCCATGCCCTGGCCGCCGCCCACGCACATCGTCTCCAGGCCGAACTGCTTGTCGTGGAACTGGAGGGAGTTGATGAGCGTGCCGGTGATCCGGGCGCCGGTCATGCCGAACGGGTGGCCGACCGCGATCGCGCCGCCGTTCACGTTCAGCTTCTCCAGCGGGATCTCCAGGTCGCGGTAGGAGGGGATCACCTGGGCGGCGAACGCCTCGTTGATCTCGAACAGGTCGATGTCGCCGACGGTCAGGCCGGCGCGGGAGAGGGCCTGCCTCGACGCCTCCACCGGGCCGAGGCCCATGATCTCGGGGGAGAGGCCGGTGACGCCGGTCGAGACGATCCGGGCCAGCGGGGTCACGCCGAGCTCGCGGGCCTTCGTGTCGGACATGATCACCAGGGCGGCGGCGCCGTCGTTGAGCGGGCAGCAGTTGCCGGCCGTGACCATGCCGTCGGGGCGGAAGACGGGCTTGAGCCCCTGCACGCCCTCCATGGTGACGCCGGCGCGCGGGCCGTCGTCCTTGCCGACGACCGTGCCGTCCGGGGTGGTGACCGGGGTGATCTCGCGCTCCCAGAAGCCGTTCTTGATGGCTTCCTCGGCGAGGTTCTGCGAGCGGACGCCGAACTCGTCCATGTCCTGACGGGTGACGCCCTTGACCCGGGCGAGGTTCTCCGCGGTCTGGCCCATCGCGATGTACGCGTCCGGGACGAGGCCGTCCTCGCGCGGGTCGTGCCACGACGCGCCCTCGCTCGCGGCGACCTCCGCGGTGCGGGCCTCCGCCTCCGCGAAGAACGGGTTGTGCGTGTCCGGGAGGCCGTCGCTGCTGCCCTTGGTGAAGCGGGAGACCATCTCCACGCCCGCCGAGACGAAGACGTCGCCCTCGCCCGCCTTGATGGCGTGCAGGGCCATACGGGTCGTCTGGAGCGAGGAGGAGCAGTAGCGGGTGACCGTGCAGCCGGGGAGGTGGTCCATCCCCATCTGCACGGCGACGATCCGGCCGAGGTTGTGGCCCTGCTCGCCGCCGGGGAGGCCGCAGCCGAGCATCAGGTCCTCGATGTCCTTCGGATCGAGCTCCGGGACCTTGGCGAGGGCCGCCTGGACGATCGTGGCGGTGAGGTCGTCGGGGCGCAGGTCCTTGAGGGAGCCCTTGCCTGCGCGGCCGATGGGGGAGCGGGCGGTCGAGACGATCACGGCTTCGGGCATCTGCGGCTCCAGGGGCGTTGCGGGGGTGTGGGCGGACCTGTGGGGGAAGCTACCCGCCCGTAGGAGGCGGGTCACGGGTATGGACGTGTGACACGGACCGCACTTTCCAAGCGCTTGCTTTGTGCTCCGCGCCTGCTTTGTGATCCGCCCTCGCTTTGTGATGCGTCCCTGCTTTGTGCTCCGCAGGTCGTGGATCGGCTGCGGGGCCGGTGGGGGGCTCGCGCGGCTCCCCGCGCCCCCGGGCACCTGGGCGCGCGGGGGCGCGGGGGCGGGGCGGTCAGGCGGATGTCGTCGGGACCGGGTCCGTCGCCGGGACCCGCCGGCGCCGGCGGCGCTTGAGGAGGGCCCAGGGACCCCGCGGCCCCGTCGGCATGGCGGCCGCGACCTCCGTACCCGGCTCCGCCGCCGCCTCCACGGCCGCCTGGGCCACCGGCAGGAACCCCTCCCGCCGGGACACGTCCGGCCGCTCCTCCTCCGCGGGCCACAGTCCCAGCGCGGCGCACACCGTCGGCAGCACGGCCATCGCCGCGGTCGCGTACCCCTCCGCCGAGGGGTGGTAGCTGTCGGGCCCGAACAGTTCCCGCGGATTCGCCGCGAACTCGGGCCCCAGCAGGTCGCCCAGCGACACCGTCCGCCCGCCCTGCTCGACGGTGCCGATCGTCTGCGCGGCCGCCAGCTGCCGCGAGGTCCGTTTGGCGATCCACCGCAGCGGCTGCTGGACCGGTTCGATGGTGCCCAGGTCGGGACAGGTGCCGACGACCACCTCGGCGCCCGCCGTCCGCAGCCGCCGCACCGCCGCCGACAGGTGCCGGACCGAGCGCGTCGCCGGCATCCGGTGCGTCACGTCGTTCGCGCCGATCATGATCACGCACACCTCGGGGCATCCGTCCGGGTCCCCGAGGGCCAGCGCGACCTGGCGGTCCAGGTCGTCCGACTGGGCGCCGGTCAGCGCGACGTTCCGCAGCCGCACCGGTCGCTCCGCCACCGCCGCGAGCCCGGACGCGAGCAGCGCCCCCGGTGTCTGGCGGGCCCGGTGCACACCCTGTCCCGCGGCCGTCGAGTCACCGAGCATCGTCAGGCGCAGCGGTTCCTCCGCGCCGGCGTACGCGTACCCGTACAATCCGTCCGCGCTCGGTGGATGAGGACTGCGCCCGTTGCCCACCTGCCGCTTCGCCAGATGCAGCTCGGCCAGCACCACCCCGGCCGTCGCCGCGCCCAGCAGCCCGATCCCGCCGCCGCCGTACGCCGCTCCCGCGGCGATCCGCCGGGCCACCCTCACCTTCGACCAGCTCGACATGCGAAGCCGCCACCTCCTCCTAGCCCTACACCCACTGCATGCCCCGTACCGACCGTCGGCCAATCGCAACGCGGTGTGAACGCCCAGGAGGGGCTTAGGCTGACCGCACCACCCCGACCACTTCTTTTGCAGCTCCGGAGACAACGGTGCAATTCCACGACTCGATGATCAGTCTCGTCGGCAACACCCCGCTGGTGAGGCTCAACAGCGTGACCGCCGGCATCCAGGCGACCGTCCTCGCGAAGGTCGAGTACTTCAACCCCGGCGGCTCGGTGAAGGACCGCATCGCCGTGCGCATGATCGAGGCCGCGGAGAAGAGCGGCGCACTGCGGCCGGGCGGCACGATCGTCGAGCCGACCAGCGGCAACACAGGTGTGGGTCTGGCCATCGTGGCCCAGCAGAAGGGCTACAACTGCATCTTCGTGTGCCCCGACAAGGTGAGCACCGACAAGATCAACGTGCTGCGCGCGTACGGGGCCGAGGTCGTCGTCTGCCCGACGGCCGTCGACCCCGGGCACCCCGACTCGTACTACAACGTCTCCGACCGGCTGGTACGCGAGACGCCCGGCGCCTGGAAGCCCGACCAGTACTCCAACCCCGACAACCCCGCCTCGCACTATCACTCCACCGGCCCTGAGCTGTGGGAGCAGACGGAGGGGCGGATCACCCACTTCGTCACGGGCGTCGGCACCGGCGGCACCATCTCCGGGACCGGGCGCTATCTGAAGGACGCCAGCGACGGCAGGGTCCGCGTCGTGGGCGCCGACCCCGAGGGGTCCGTCTACTCGGGCGGCTCCGGGCGCCCGTACCTCGTCGAGGGCGTCGGTGAGGACTTCTGGCCGACCGCGTACGACCGCACGGTCGCGGACGAGATCGTCGCGGTCTCCGACAAGGACTCCTTCCAGATGACCCGGCGCCTGGCCAAGGAGGAGGGCCTGCTCGTCGGCGGCTCCTGCGGTATGGCCGTCGTGGCCGCGCTGCGGGTCGCCGAGCGACTCGGCCCGGACGACGTGGTGGTCGTGCTGCTGCCGGACGGCGGCCGCGGCTACCTCAGCAAGATCTTCAACGACGAGTGGATGGCCGACTACGGCTTCCTGGAGGACGAGGGCCCCAGCGCCCGGGTCGCCGACGTCCTCAGCGACAAGGTGCACGGGGCCATCCCCTCCCTCGTCCACATGCACCCGGACGAGACGGTCGGCGAGGCCATCGAGGTGCTGCGCGAGTACGGCGTCTCCCAGATGCCCATCGTCAAGCCGGGCGCCGGGCACCCGGACGTGATGGCGGCCGAGGTCGTGGGCTCCGTCGTCGAGCGGGAACTGCTCGACGCGCTGTTCACCCAGCGCGCCTCACTCACCGACCCGCTGGAGAAGCACATGTCGGCGCCGCTGCCCCAGGTCGGCTCCGGTGAGCCGGTGGGCGACCTGATGACCGTGCTCGGCACGGCCGACGCGGCGATCGTCCTCGTCGAGGGCAAGCCCACCGGTGTCGTCAGCCGCCAGGACCTGCTGTCCTTCCTGGCCCGGGGCGGACGGCAGTAGGACCCGCGGCGCGCCGCCACGCACGTGGCCGTGGGTGCGGTCGTGGCAGTGGGTGCCGTGGGTGCCGTCGTGGTCGCGGGCGCGGCGGAACTTCTCGGAAGTGGTACGCGGGTGTCACATCCACGCAGCACACGCTTAACACGCGCCCGGCACAGTGGTGGATGTCGGCAAGGGCGACGGAGACACCTCCCGGGCGATCAGCACGGGGGAGGCTTCCCGCCCCGGCCGGCACCGAAACGGCGCCAAGGACAACCGGAGCGGCTCCCGGGCCTCCATGGACGCCACGGACGCGCGGCCCGGCCCTGACCCGGCCCGCGTCCCTCGCGGGGACCGCCGTCGTCCCGCCCCCCGGTAACGGGGGTGCGGCGGTCCCCGCGCAAGCCGGCGAAGGGCCCGGTACCCGATGGGTACCGGGCCCTTCGGTCATCCCGTACGACCGTGACCCGGTGTCCCCGTGACCCTCGTGCCCCCCGTGTTCCCCGTGTCCCTCACCAGTCCGGGTCGGGCTTCCCCCGGCCGGACTTCTCCTTGTCCCCCCGGCCGAAGAGGTTCGGCGAGAGGCGTGCGGCCTGGACCACGTTGACCCCGACGATGCCCGTCCAGGCGACCAGGAGGCCGGGCAGCTCGCCGATGCCGCCGCCGATCGCGGACAGGGGGATCGCGAGGACGAGGGAGACGATCCCGAACCCGAAGCGTTCGCCCCAGGAGTCCGAGGACCCCTGCGGGGAGCGCGCGTCGCGGGCCACCACCATCTGCTGCTCCGCGAGCTGGCGCCGTACCCGGCGGTCGATCGCGCCGTCCAGGCGCTGCTCGACCTTCTCCAGGAACGAGTCGACCAGCGCGGACTCGTACTCCTCGCCCAGTTCCTTGCGGATGTGCAAGGTGGCGTCGAGTTCCTTCTTGAGTTCGGCGTCGCGGGCTTCCATACCGGTCATGGGGACCACGGTAGGGAGGCGGAATGCGCTTGGCACGGGGGTTAGCCCCCCTGTCCGCACCGGGCCGTCCCCACCCGGCCCGGCGGCTCCGGGGCCGTCCCTTGCCCCGGCTGCATATCGTCATGCAGAGTTCTCCCTACTTGAATAACCCGGCAACGGTGCGGCGCCGGCCGCGGGCCTCCCGCGGCCCCGGCCGAGATCCCCTGCCCGGACCGAGGGGAGTTCGCGCTCCATGTCGCACCACACGTCGCATCACACGTCCCACCGCACGTCGCACCGCGTGTCCCGTTGCGCGTCGTACCAGGACGTGGACACGTCCGGTGCGGGGACACCCGGCCTCGTGGTGCTGGACGGCCACAGCACGGGGATCGCCGACGTCGTACGCCTCGCCGACGGGGCCGCCCGGCCCGTCCCCGGCACCGACGCGATGAAATGGGTCGAGGAGTCCTGGGACGCGGCCCGGCAGATCGCGGCGACCGGCAGGGTGTACGGCCGCTCCACCGGCGTCGGCGCCAACCGGAACGAGGACGTGCCCACCGAGGCCGCCGCCGAGCACGGCCTGCGCCTGCTGCGCAGCCACGCCGGGGCCGTCGGGGCGGAGCTGCCCGCCCGGGAGGTCCGGGCGATGCTCGCCGTGCGGGCGAACCAGCTCCTCGCGGGCGGGGCGGGCCTGCGCCCCTCCGTCGTCACGGCACTGTGCGAGGCGCTGGAGGCGGGGCCGCCCTCGGTGATCTGCGGGCCTTCTCCGCGCCCGCCTCGCTCGGCCACGCCGTGCTCTCCCGGGGTGTCGAGGAGCAGGCGAGTTTCGCCTCGCTCGCCGCCCGCCAGACCCTGCGCGCGTGCGACGCGTACCGTCTGGTGGTCGGCTGCGAACTGGTCGCCGCCGTACGGGCGCTGCGTCAGCGCGGCCTGCGTCCCGAGCCGGAGCTGCCGGTGGGCAGGGCACTGGAGACCGCCGAGTCGGTGCTCGACGCGGACCCGGCCGACCGGGCGCTCACGGACGACGTGACGGCCGCGGCCGCACTGCCCGACCGGTTCACGGACATCTGGAGTGGGAGCACGGCATGAGCGCGGACGGGAACCCGGACGTGAACGTGAACGTGGACACGGGCAGCGACAGCGGTAACGGCAGCGGCGGTTACAGGGACAGGGACAGGGATGTGGACAGGGACATGCACGGGGCCGGGGGCGGGGCCGGGGACGGGACCGGAGGGCCGGACGATCGGGCGGGTGCGGGTGCGGGTGCGGGTGCGGGTGCGGACGGCGGGGGCGGTGGTTCCGCCGGGCGGCTGCAGTCGCTCTTCGAGGGGCACCGGCTGACCCCCACCCAGCGGCGCATCGCCCACAGCATGGTGCGCCGGGCCGCCGACGTGCCCTTCCTGTCGAGCGTGGAACTCGCCGAACTCGCCGGGGTCAGCCAGCCCTCCGTCACCCGCTTCGCCGTCGCCCTCGGCTTCGACGGCTACCCGGCGCTGCGCAGGCACCTGCGCGAGATCGCCCCGGCCGAACCCACCGCGGACGCCGGCTCGTACAACGAGTACCAGCAGGCCGTCGAGGCCGAGATCGAGAACCTCCGCCATCTCGCCTCCGTGCTGGCCGACCCGCGCCCCGTCGAGCGGGCCGGCCGGCTCCTCGCCGCCTCGCGTCCGCTGCCGGTGCTCGGACTGCGGGCCGCCGCGTCCCAGGCGTACGGCTTCGCGTACTTCGCGGCCAAGGTCCACCCCGACGTACGGCTGCTGCACGAGGGCGGGACCATGGCGCACGACCGGATCGACGCGGCGGTGCGGGCCGGGGCGACGACCCTGCTGTGCTTCGCGCTGCCCCGCCACCCGCGGGAGGTCGTGGAGACCCTGGCGTACGCGAAGGAGGCCGGGCTGAACGTCGTCACCGTCGCGGACTCCGCGTTCGCGCCGGTCGCCAAGGTGTCCGATCTGCTGCTGCCCGCCGCGGTCGGGACGGGGCTCGCCTTCGACACGGCCTGTGCGCCGATGCTGCTGGGGCGGGTGCTGCTGGAGGCGATGTGCGACGGCCTGCCGGACGCGCAGGCGCGGCTGGAGGAGTTCGACGCGCGGGCCGCCGCACGGGGGCTGTTCGTGGAGTAGCGCGGTGCGGTTTCTCAGATTCATCTCACCTTCGGGCGCTAATCTCCCGCCGACCGCAGACATCTGGTGAGGAGGCGGATCGTGGCGCGCGGAGAACGCAGGGAGCGCGGAGAGCGCGGAGGGCAGGGCCTGGCTCGGGTGGCCGTCGTCGTACGGGCCGGAGCGGCACCGCTGGGCTGGCTCGGAGTCGTGGCGGCGGGCGTGGGCGTACTGGTGCCCGGGTTCACCGGGCGGCGGATCGGGGTACTGGCGGGCGCCGCGCTCTTCCTGATCGCGGCGGCGGTCGTCCTGCTGGCACGGCGGAAGCGGTACGTGGCGCTCGCCCGGGGAGCGGCCCGCGCGGGCAGGCACGACATGCTCCAGGACCGGGCCGTCTCCGTACGGAACTGGCGCCGGGGGCACCGGTGGTGGGTGCTGCTGGCCTTCGCGGCGGCGCTGGGGTCCGCGTTCGCCGTACCGGCCGCCGGCGGGATGCTGCTCGCCGGCGCCGGGGTGGGGCTCCGCCTCAAGGCGGCCTGGATCGGACGGCTCGAACAGAAGGCCGAGTCGCTGCTGTGGGTCCGCGTCGACTGGCTCGGCCGTGGTGCGGGCGCTCCCGTGGGCAGACGCGTCCTGGGCTACCGCGCCACCGGTGTCGCCGCGGGCGACGCCGCGCCCGGTGGGGCGCGGCGCCGGGCCGGGGTCCTGGTCTGATCAGCCTCGCGGACCCCTTTCCCGCTGGACCTCGCGGGTCTCGCGGGTCTCGCGGGGCGCTCGGGTTGCCCGGGTCGCTCAGACCTTTCAGACCTCCAGGTCGCTCTCGATCCTCTTCAGCTGGTGGCGGGCCATCGCCAGGTTGGAGCGCTTGGCGTCGAGCACCAGGTAGAGGAAGAGCCCGTTGCCGCCGCGGCCCTGGATCAGCCGGATCAGGTGGTACTGGTCGGACAGCGTGATCAGGATGTCCTCGATCTCGCCCTTGAGGCCCAGGTGCTCCATGGTGCGGAGCTTGGCGCGGACGACGTCGGTGTTGCCGGCCGCCGCGACCGTGAGGTCGAAGCCCTTGCTGCCGCCGATCGTGCCCAGTGCCATCCCGCTGGTGTAGTCGACGAGAGCGACTCCGGTCGCACCCTCGATGGAGGCCAGGGCCTCTTTCAGCGCGGTTTCGGTGTTGGCCATGGTCGTGCCTGTCCTTTCGGTTCGGTGAACCGTGCTCAACGGCTTTCGCCGGTCGGCCCGGTGACGGTGCGCGCGGTGCGCGCGGTTCTGGTGCGGGGCGCGGTGGGCTTCGGGGACGGCCGTGGCACCGGGGCCGGCGGGGCCTCCGCGGCGGCCTCGACGAGTTCGCCGATCCGGGTGCCGGCGCGGCGCCCTTCGAGGTGCAGCCGGCCGACGTTCGCCCGGTCGCCGGCCAGCAGCGTCAGCACGGCGGAGGGTCCCGCCGCGTAGGCCGCCACATAGCCGTGCTCGCCGCGCACCAGCAGTTCGCGGAAGGCGCCCCGCCCGGTGGCGTCCGCCATGCGCAGGGCGACCCCCAGCGCGGCGGCGGTGAGCGCGGCCAGCCCCTCCGGCTCCACGCCCGGAGTGTCCTGGGCCAGCACCAGACCGTCGACGCTGGCCGCGAGCGCACCGGTCAGCTGGGGCACCCGGGCCCGTAACCGGTGCAGTTCGTCGCGGACTTCGGCCTCGGCCGCCATCAGCTGTCTCCTCTCGGCACGCTGTCGGAGCGCGCGGATCACAGGGCCTCCAATGCGTCTCTGAGCCGGCGCAGCAGGACCACGTCGGGATCCGCCGACGCCTGCACGGCCCGTGCGGCCCGCGCCGCGTGCGCCCCCCGTGCGGTCGCGGCGGAGGCGGGGGAAGGGACCGCGGGCGGTCCGTCGGCGTCCGGCGTCCGGGGTCCGGCCGTCCGCGTGCGGGCCGCCACGATCCCGGCCGCCGCCAGCCGGCGGACGTCGACCAGGGTGTGGAACCCCGGACGGCCGAGGACCAGTGAGATGTCCGAGGCCGTCCGCACCCCGTCCACCTGGTCGAGAACCGTGCGCTGACGTGGGGGGAGGACCGCGTCGACGGCCCGGCCGGTCCGGACGAGTTCCGCGGTGTCCGTGCCCGGGTCCGGCCAGATGCGGTGCAGCAGCGCGCGGCGCCGCAGCGTCTCGCGCTCGACCGCGTCCACGGTCACCGGCCGTACGGGGCCGATCCAGTGCGCGACCCCGTACCTGAACCGCGCGGGACCGCTGCCCGTGCCGAGCGCGAAGAACGCCGCGTCGTACAGCGCCCCCAGGTGGCACAGCTCCAGGGCGCCCGCGGCGAGCCGCCCGCTGTCCACCAGGAACCGCCCGACGCGACGCTCGGCCCCCGCCTGCGAGACCGCTTCCCACCAGCCCTCGGAACCCAGCGCCCCGCGGCTGGTGAGCAGGACGTCGAGCCCCGGTGTCGCGGGACTCTCCGCGTGCACCACCTGACCCTCGACCAGATACAGCACCCCGCGCTCCCGCGTCAGGACACCGGTGGCCCGCTCCTCCGCCAGACGGCCGAGCATGGGGCTGGACACGGGCGGTACCCCGGCACGCTCACCCTTGCGGACCGCCCCGTCCGCCCCGTCCGTCCCGTCTGATCCGCCCGTCCCGTCTGCTCCGTTCGCCGGGCCGCGGCCGGATCCGTCCAGCCCCGGCAGGGAACGTGCTTCCGTCGTGGTCACCCCACCACCAGCCGCTCCGCCATCTCGCCCAGACGGATACGGGCCAGTGCGAGATTGCCGTCCGAACGCCCCAGCCACAGATGCAGGAACACACTGCTGTCGAAGGTCGTCCGGACGAAACGCAGGACGTGGTAGCTGTCCCTGTTGGAGACGATGAGGTCCTCCACCGGCGGCTGCCCGCCGGACCAGTCGGCTCCCTCCTCGGGGGCGAACGCCTTGTGCTCCGCGGCGAGCCGGGCGAGTTCCGCCGCCTCGGCCGCGCTGGCCTCGTGGTCCCCGTTGGGTGAGTCCCCGACCGTGCCCAGAGCCAGCCCGCTGGTCCAGTCGACCACCGAGGCTCCCCGGGCTCCGGGCAGCCTCATGGCCTCCAGCAGGCACTCGTCGATTCCGGGCACGGTGCTCCCTCCCGCCCGTCGGTTCAGCTGAGTGACGCCGAAGCTACGCACCGTGTGCGAGAGGAGTGAGGGATAGGGCGTTTTCCCGTGGAACGTGCCGCCTGCTGACTAATGTGGGTCGATTGCCCGGCCCGATCGTCGGATCTTCCGATCTCCGTCTCGGGGCGGGCCGGTCAACGCCACGTGAGTGCCTCCACGTGGGCCCCTCCCGACTCCGCCACGATCTCGTCCGGCGTCTGTGCCGTACGGACCACCGCGAACCGCACCCCGCCCGCCCCGTCGGGACCGAAGCCGTAGACGCCGGGCCGGGCGAGCGAGTTGTAGCCGTAGTGGTGGGCGAAGTAGTACGCCCCCGTGTCCAGCACGGCCGCGTGGTCGCCCTGTCCGAGCGATGGCATCGACCGGCCCTCCGCCAGCAGGTCGCCCGCGAAGCAGGCGGGCCCCGCCACGTCCTGCACGACGTCGGGCCCGGTCCTGGGCCGGCCCCCGGCGTCGTAGGCGGCCACCCGCAGCGGCCAGGACCGCGGCGCGTACACCGTGCGGGTCGCCACCTGCACCCCCGCGTGCGTCACCGCGATCGCCCGGCCGCCCGCCGACTTCGCGTACTCGACCCGCGCCAGCACGGTCCCGTGCTTGGCGAGCAGGGACCGCCCGAACTCCGTGACCAGCCCGTACCGCCCGTCGAAGAGCCCCGGCACGGTCGCCGCGAGGAGCCGCGCGTACTCCCCGTACGTCGGGGTGTGGGCGTCCGAGCCGAAGTTCACCGGCAGCCCGCCGCCGATGTCGAGCGTGTCGACCCGCCGGTGCCCGGCGCGCCCGTTGATCTCCTCCGCCAGCCCGTACACTTCGGCGACCCCGCGTGCCATCAGCTCCAGCGGCATCCCCTGCGAACCGGAGTGCGTGTGCAGCCGGGTCAGCCACGGCCGGTCCAGATACGCCCGCACGACCCACTCGCGCGCCCCCTCGTCCCGCAGCGCCACTCCGAACTTCGAGGTGGCCGTCGCCGTCGACAGCGCCCCGATGGATCCCCCGCCGATCTGCGGATTCACCCGCAGGCCCAGGGGTGAGCGGGTCGACGTGGAACGGACCAGCGCGTCGAGGCGCGTCAGCTCCTGCGGGTTGTCGGCGTTGACGGCGATCCCCAGCGCGAGCGCCTCCCGCAGTTCGGAAGGGGTCTTCGCGGGCGAGTCCAGGACCGTACGGGCCGGCGGTACCCCGGCCGCGCGGGCGAGGGCCAGCTCACCCGGACTCGCGACCTCCATTCCGATGCCCTCCCGGTGCAGCAGCCGCAGCACCGGCACGAGTGGGGTCGCCTTCACCGCGAAGGCGTGCAGCACGGCCGTGCCCGGTGCGGCCACCGCGTCGAAGGCCGCCCGCAGGGCCGCCGCGGAGGCCCGGATGCCGACGGTGTCGAGAAGCCCGACGAGGGGCGCGGCGGGACTCACGAGTCCTCGTTCCACGGCCGCGCGAACGGCGTCGTCACGCCGCGCGGCGCCGTCCGGCCGACCCTCTGCCGTGCCGTCCGCCATGTCGTCCGTATTCCCCGCGCCTGTGTGTGCAGCCATGCGCCCAGCCAAACACCCGTACGGCGGCCATGTCGGCCCAAGAGTATTGACTAGTTCTATTCAGAAGATCAGGATGTGAATATCCACTGTGCCGCTTCGCCAGGAGGCAGACCATGTCGGGACCCCGCCCCGTCCGAGCACCGCGCGGTACGGAACTGAGCGCTCTGGGATGGCAGCAGGAGGCCGCGCTGCGGATGCTGCAGAACAACCTCGACCCCGAGGTCGCCGAGCACCCCGACAAGCTCGTCGTCTACGGCGGCACCGGCAAGGCGGCCCGCGACTGGCGCTCCTTCGACGCCATGGTCCGCACGCTGCGGACGCTCAAGCAGGACGAGACGATGCTGGTCCAGTCCGGCCGGCCGGTCGGCGTCCTGCAGACCCACGAGTGGGCGCCGCGCGTCCTCATCGCCAACTCCAACCTGGTGGGCGACTGGGCGAACTGGGAGGAGTTCCGCCGCCTCGAAGCCCTCGGCCTCACCATGTACGGGCAGATGACCGCCGGTTCATGGATCTACATCGGCACCCAGGGCATCCTCCAGGGCACCTACGAGACCTTCTCCGCCGTCGCCGCGAAGAAGTTCGGCGGCACCCTCGCCGGGACCATCACCTTGACGGCCGGTCTCGGCGGCATGGGCGGTGCCCAGCCGCTCGCGGTGACGATGAACGACGGCGTCGCGATCTGTGTCGACGCCGACCCGCGCGCCATCGAGCGCCGCATCGAGCACCGGTACCTGGACGTGCGCGCCGACTCCCCGGAGCACGCCCTCCAGCTCGCCGTCGAGGCCCGTGACGCCCGCCGCCCGCTCTCCGTCGGCCTGCTGGGCAACGCCGCCGACCTGCTGCCCCGGATGCTCGCCGAGGGCGCCCCGATCGACATCGTGACCGACCAGACCTCGGCCCACGACCCGCTGTCCTACCTGCCCTCGGGCGTCGACTTCGACGACATGGCCGCGTACGCCGCCAAGGACCCGGCCGGCTTCACCACCAGGGCCCGCGAGTCCATGGCCCGGCACGTGGAGGCCATGGTCGGCTTCATGGACGCCGGCGCCGAGGTCTTCGACTACGGCAACTCCATCCGGGGTGAGGCGCAACTCGCCGGGTACGACCGGGCGTTCGCCTTCCCCGGATTCGTACCCGCCTACATCCGGCCGCTGTTCTCCGAGGGCAGGGGCCCCTTCCGCTGGGCCGCCCTGTCCGGCGAGGCGTCCGACATCCACAGGACCGACAGGGCGATCCTCGACCTCTTCCCGGAGGGCGACTCCGTCCAGAACGCCTCCCTGCACCGGTGGATCAAGCTGGCCGGCGAGCGGGTGCGCTTCCAGGGGCTGCCCGCGCGGATCTGCTGGCTCGGCTACGGGGAGCGCGACAGGGCGGGCGAGCGCTTCAACGACATGGTCGCCTCCGGGGAGCTGGCGGCCCCCCTGGCCATCGGCCGCGACCACCTCGACTGCGGTTCCGTCGCCTCCCCGTACCGGGAGACCGAGGCCATGCTCGACGGCTCGGACGCGATCGCCGACTGGCCGTTGCTGAACGCGATGGTGAACGTGGCGTCCGGCGCGTCCTGGGTGTCGATCCACCACGGCGGCGGCGTGGGCATGGGGCGCTCCCTCCACGCGGGGCAGGTGACGGTGGCCGACGGCACGGAGCTGGCGGGCGAGAAGATCCGCCGCGTGCTGACGAACGACCCCGGGACCGGAGTCATCCGGCATGTCGACGCCGGTTACGACATCGCGGAGTCGGTCGCGGCCGAGCGGGGCGTGCGCGTTCCCATGCGGGAGGGCGAGTGAGCCTGCCCCCGCCCGGCGGGGGCACCGCCCCCGGACCCCGCCGGGAGATCCGCCCGCAGGAGGCCCGGGCGGATGCGGCACCTCCCTCCTTCCAGGAGATGTGGCGGCAGCTGGGGTCCATCGGGCGCCACCCCGGTTCCGGCGGCTACCGCCGGTATGCCTGGACCGGGGCCGACACCGACTGCCGGGCCTGGTTCCAGGAGCAGGCCGAGGCGCGCGGCCTCGTCCACGAACTGGACCGCAACGGCAACCAGTGGGCCTGGCTGGGCGACCCCTCGGCGGGGGACGCCGTCGTCACCGGGTCGCACCTCGACTCGGTGCCCGACGGCGGCGCCTTCGACGGACCCCTCGGTGTGGTGTCCTCCTTCGCCGCGCTGGACGAACTGCGCGGCAGGGACGGGCGGTTCACCAGACCCTTCGCCATCGTGAACTTCGGCGACGAGGAAGGGGCGCGCTTCGGGCTGGCCTGCGTGGGCTCGCGGCTCGCCGCCGGACAGCTCACCGTCGAGCAGGCGCACCGGCTCACCGACGCCGACGGGACCACCCTCCCGCAGGCCATGGCGGCCGCGGGGCACGACCCGGACACCATCGGACCGGACCCCGGACGCCTGGCCCGCATCGGCGCCTTCGTCGAACTGCACGTCGAACAGGGCCGTGCCCTCGACCTGGCGGGTGACCGGGTCGGTGTCGCCAGCGCCATCTGGCCGCACGGGCGGTGGCGGTTCGACTTCAGGGGCGAGGCCAACCACGCCGGTACCACCCGTCTCGTGGACCGCCGCGACCCCATGCTGTCGTACGCGGAGACCGTGCTCGCGGCCCGCCGGGAGGCACAGCTCGCGGGCGCCGTGGCGACCTTCGGCAAGGTCTCCGTCGAGCCGAACGGCGTCAACGCCGTCCCCTCCCTCGTGCGCGGCTGGCTCGACTCCCGCGCCGAGGACCAGGCGACCCTCGACACGGTCGTCCGCGGCATCGAGGAGGCGGCCCGCGGGTACGCCGACGCGCACGGCATCCACCTCGACGTCGTCCGGGAGTCGTTCACCCCGGTGGTCGAGTTCGAGCACGCCCTGCGGGACGAGATCGTCCGCCTCCTGGGGAAGGAGGGCGAGGAGAGGGACGCGCGCCTGCGGGTCCCCGTCCTGGGGACCGGTGCGGGACACGACGCCGGGATCCTCTCCGCCTCCGTCCCGACCGCCATGCTGTTCGTACGCAACCCCACGGGCGTCTCGCATTCACCGGCCGAGTACGCCGCCGAAGACGACTGCGCGGCCGGGGTGACCGCACTCGCCGACGTACTGGAAGGGCTGGCCTGCACGTGAGCGCGCGAGGTACGACGTACTGGCTGGAGCACGCCTGGCTCGACTCCTGGGTGGAGCCGGGCGTGGCGCTGGAGGTGGGTGCGGACGGCCGGATCGCCGCCGTCCGCACCGGCGTCGCCGGCCCGCCGCCCGGAGCGGAGATCCTGCGCGGCCTGACCGTCCCGGGCCTCGCCGACACCCACAGCCACGCCTTCCACCGGGCCCTGCGCGGTACCGTCCAGGTCGGTTCCGGCACCTTCTGGACCTGGCGCGAGACCATGTACTCCGTCGCGGACCGGCTGACCCCGGACACGTACCACGCGCTCGCCCGCGCGGTGTACGCCGAGATGGCCCTGGCGGGCATCACGGCCGTCGGCGAGTTCCACTACGTGCACCACGCGCCCGGCGGTACCCCGTACGCCGACCCGAACGCCATGGGCGAGGCGCTCGTCGAGGCCGCCGCGGAGGCGGGCATCCGCATCACGCTCCTCGACACCGTCTACCTCGCCTCCGGCCTGCTCGACGCACGCAGGGGGCAGCCCCCGAACCGGCACCAGCTCCGCTTCTCCGACGGGACCGCCGAAGCCTGGGCAGCACGCTGTTCAGTTCTCAAGGACCGGGATCACGCGCGGATCGGGGCCGCCGTGCACTCCGTACGGGCGGTGCCGGCCGGGGAGCTGGCGACGGTGGCGCGGTGGGCCGGGGAGCGGCGGGCCCCGCTCCATGTGCACCTGTCCGAGCAGACGGCGGAGAACGATGCCTGCCTGGCGGTCCACGGCCGCACCCCCACCCGGCTGCTCGCCGACCACGGGGTGCTCGGCCCGCGCACCACGGCCGTGCACGCCACCCACCTCACGGGCGAGGACATCGCGCTGCTCGGCGGCTCGGGGACCGGCACCTGCATGTGCCCGACCACCGAGCGCGACCTCGCCGACGGCATCGGACCGGCCGTCGCGCTCCAGAGGGCGGGCTCCCCGCTGTCCCTCGGCTCCGACAGCCACGCCGTCGTCGACCTGCTCGAAGAGGCGCGCGCGATGGAGCTGAACGAGCGCCTGCGCAGCCGCACCCGGGGCCACTGGACGGCGGCGGCCCTCCTGCGCGCCGCCTCCGCGGACGGCCACGCGGCCCTCGGCTGGGCCGACGCGGGCACGCTCGAAGCGGGCGCGCTCGCCGACTTCACGACGATCGCGCTCGACTCGGTCAGAACAGCGGGGACGCTGCCGCGGCTCGGCGCCGAGACGGCCGTATTCGCCGCGACGGCCGCGGACGTGCGGCACACGGTCGTGGGCGGCCGGCACGTGGTGCGAGACGGGGCGCACGTCCTGGTCCCGGACGTGCCCCGCGCACTCGCGGACGCGATCGAAGCGCTGCGCGCCTGACCGCCGCCCCGGTCCCGGTCCCGGCTTTCGTTGCGGGTCCGGGTCCGGCTCCCGCCCCCGTCGCCCAGACAGCTCCGAAGGACGCCATGAGCAGCACGACCGGCCGTACGACCCTCATCACCAACATCGCCAGTCTGGTCACCAACGACCCCTCCCTAGGTGACGGCTCCCCCCTCGGCCTGATCCAGGACGCGGCCGTCGTCATCGACGGCGACCGCGTCGCGTGGACCGGTGACTCAAGAGAAGCACCCGCCACTGACAATCGCGTCGACGCCGGTGGCCGGGCGGTGATCCCCGGCTTCGTCGACTCCCACTCGCACCTGGTCTTCGCGGGCGACCGCACGCAGGAGTTCAACGCCCGCATGTCCGGCCGGGCCTACAGCGCCGGCGGCATCCGCACGACGGTCGCCGCGACCCGGGCGGCGGGCGACGAGGAGCTGGAGCGCAACCTCACCCGCTACCTCGACGAGGCCCTGCGCCAGGGCACCACCACGTTCGAGACCAAGTCCGGCTACGGGTTGACGGTCCAGGACGAGGCACGGGCCCTGCGCATCGCGTCCGCGCACACCGAAGAGGTCACCTTCCTCGGCGCGCACATCGTCCCCCCGGACCACGCGGACGACCCCGCCGCGTACGTCGCGCTCGTCACGGGCGAGATGCTCGACGCGTGTGCTCCGTACGCCCGTTGGATCGACGTCTTCTGCGAGAAGGGCGCCTTCGACGGGGACCAGGCCCGCGCGATCCTCACGGCGGGCATGGCGAAGGGGCTGCACCCGCGCATCCACGCCAACCAGCTCTCGTACGGCCCCGGTGTGCAACTGGCCGTCGAGCTGGACGCGGCCAGTGCCGACCACTGCACCCACCTGACCGACGCCGACGTCGACGCCCTCGCGAGCGGCGGCACGGTGGCGACGCTGCTGCCCGGCGCCGAGTTCTCCACCCGGGCGCAGTGGCCCGACGCCCGCCGCCTGCTCGACGCGGGCGTCACGGTCGCCCTCTCGACGGACTGCAACCCGGGCTCGTCCTTCACGTCGTCCGTGCCGTTCTGCGTCGCGCTCGCGGTACGGGACATGGGGATGACCCCGGACGAGGCGGTGTGGTCGGCCACGGCGGGCGGGGCGGCGGCCCTGCGCCGCGAGGACGTCGGCCGCCTCGCCCCGGGCGCTTACGCGGACCTGGCGGTCCTCGACGCCCCGAGCCACGTTCACCTGGCCTACCGGCCGGGGGTGCCGCTGGTCCGTGAGGTGTGGCGCAGGGGCGTACGGGTGTGATCAGGCGCCGGTGGGCACTGAGCCCGCTTTCACCTCACGTATCAGGAGGGCCAGCGGGCCGGTGGTGGTGACGAGTTCGGTGCCGGGGGTGTCGCTCTCGCGGAGGTGGAGGGCGGTGGGGGTGGCGGCGATCTCGACGCAGGTGTTGCCGTCGCCGCCACCCGAGAACGTGGACTTCTGCCAGTGCAGGCTTTCACTCATGGTGTGCCTCACGGTTCCTTCGTCAGGCAGTTGTTCGGACGGCGTCCGTCTTGAGGGCGCGTATCAGGTGGACCAAGGGTGTTGTGGTGGTGATGAGTTCGGTGCCGGGGGTGTCGCTCTCGCGGAGGTGGAGGGCGGTGGGGGTGGCGGCGATCTCGACGCAGGTGTTGCCTTCACCGCCGCCCGAGAAGGTGGACTTCTGCCAGCGCAGGGTGTGGTTCATGGCTCGCCTCACAGTTCCTTCGCCAAACGGTGGATGAAGTCCTGTGACGCCGTGAGGTCCAGCGACGCCGTCTCCACTTTACGGAAGAGCGTTCGGAGCCGTTTCAACTCCGCCTCTGCATCGACGAACATGGTTCCGGTGGGTGCGTCGAGAAGGCCGGTGTCCAGCAGAGGCAGTGGCCCACCCATGTACATCATCGACGCGTCGGCACCGCCGAAGCCGTTCTGTTCGGTCGGGATGACGCGTACGGCGACGTGCCCCTGTTCGATCCGGTCCAGGATTCGACGGAGTTGGAGGAGCGACGCCCGGCGGTCGGCTACACGGATGCGCAGCGCGAACTCGTGCAGGATCGTCTCGTACGGCGTGGGACTGCCTCCGTCGACGACCGCCTGACGTCTCATCCGGTGCTCCACCCGGAGTGTCAGTTCGCTCTCCGGCAGCTCCGGGCGCATGTACCGGAACACCGCTCGAGCGTAGTCGGGGGTCTGCAACAGGCCGGGAACGTGGGTGATGACGATCTCGCGCAGGTACGTCGCGTGGTGTTCCGCTTCAGCCACGTCAAGGTTCACCTGCGGGAGCACTCCCCGGTACTCGTCCCACCAGCCCCGTGTGCGGTCGGTCGCTATCGCGGTGAGGGCATCGATCAACGCCTCGTCCGTACACGCGTAGTGGACGGCGAGGCGCCGTACTCGTTCAGTGCTCACGCCCGCGATGCCCGCCTCCATCTGGCTCATCTGGGTCGAGGTGGAATCGAGGAACGCTGCGACATCGCGTGCCTTCATGCCAGAAGCCTCACGCAGCCTGCGTAATTCAGTTCCCAAACGCACCTGACGCGCCGTGGGATGACTCCTTGGCGGCATACGCCCTCCGTTTCCAACAACTATGCGGTCGCGCCACGTTCGGGTGTCAGATTACGCAATCAGTTGCAATGGCATAAATTAATGCCATACCGTCGGTGACGTAATGCACACGCTGCGGAAGCGCACCGTACCGTCCTGTAGCGACGGCTACGGCATGCCACCGCCAGTCATCCACCCAATGACCCCACCCCTGGAGCTGACGTATGCCCGAAACCGAGATCGAACCCTGGGAGTACTCCCTCTCCATCCCCAACGACCCCCGCGCGGTCACCGTCTGCCGCCGCACCCTCCGCCTCATCCTCACCCTGCACGGCCTGATCCGCCTCGCCGACACCGCCGAACTCCTCGCGGCGGAGCTGGTCGCCAACGCCGTGCTCCACACCAAGGGTCCCGCGACCCTCCGTGTCCGCTGGTCGACGGGGGTCCTCCAGGTCGGCGCATGGGACGCGGACCCCGAACCGCCCGAGCCTCCGGGAGGAGCGGAGTGCCTGGCGGACGGCGAGGGCGGCAGGGGTCTCCACCTGGTCCGCGCGTGCTCCGACGCCTGGGGCTGGCACCCGCTGTCCGGGTTCGGCAGCCGGGGCAAGTACGTGTGGTGTGACCTGGCCGCCGTGTAGCTCGTTGAGGCACAGCAGATGTGGAGGGACCTGATGACGGCGATCCAGTACTTCTGGCGACACCCGCTTGCCGAGCAGGTGCGCGAGGAAGGCCGGGAGGAAGGCCGAGAGGAAGGCCGGGAGGAAGGCCGTGAAGAGGGCCGGGCCCAGGAGAGGGCGGAGAGTGTTCTGCGCACTCTGCGGTGGCGTGGCATCGACGTACCGGACGCCGTCCGGGCGCGTGTTCTCTCCTCCGGCGACATGGACGAACTCGGCGTCTGGCTCGAACGCTCCTACCGGGTCGGTGACGCCGGGGAACTGTTCGCCGAGGTGTCCTGAGCCGTACCCGTACCCGTAGTACGGCCAGAAGTTCATCTGTGGGGCGCTCAGTCGATGCGGATGATTCCGCGGCCCAGCGCGGCGGTGACGGCGGCGGTGCGGTCGGCGACGTCGAGCTTGGCGTAGATGTGCAGCAGATGGGTCTTGACCGTCGCCTCGGACAGACGCAGGACGCGGGCGATCTGTTTGTTGCTCTGCCCGCGGGCCACGGCGGACAGGACTTCGAGTTCCCTGCCGGACAGACCGGCCCTCCGGTCACCGCGCATATGGGCGAGGACCTTGGCGGCCACCGTGGGGGACAGTGCCGCTCCGCCCCGGGCGGCGGTGCGCACGGCCTCGCACAGCTCGTGTCGTCCGGTGTCCTTGAGCAGGTAGCCGACCGCGCCGGCGTCGATGGACGCGGTGATGTCGGCGTCCGTGTCGTAGGTGGTCAGGACGAGGACCCGGACCCGGGGATGGGCGGCGCGGATGGCGGCGGTCGCGGTGGTGCCGTCCATGCCGGGCATCTGCAGGTCCATCAGGACGACATCGGGCGCGAGCGACGCGGTCTGGCGCACCGCCTCGGTACCGGTGGCGGCCTCGCCGACGACCGTGAGGTCGGGCTGGGTGGCCAGCATGGCGGCCAGCCCGTCGCGGACCACGGGGTGGTCGTCGGCGAGGAGGACCCGGATCGGGGGAGCGGCCGGAGTGCTCATGGCGCCGGGGCCATCCGCTGGGTACCGGCCGCGAGTGAGGGTGAGGGTGAGGGTGAGGGGGCGGAGACCTCGGCCGGGGCCGAAGGCCCGTCCGGGAGCGGCACCGTGACGGTGACGGTCGTACCCTCGCCCGCGGCGCTCTCCAGCGTGAACGTGCCGTCCAGGGCTACGACGCGCTCGCGCATGGTGGTCAGGCCGATCCCGGCATGCCGGGCGACGGGCGCGAAGCCGGTGCCGTCGTCCTGGACGTCGACGGCCAGGGCGTCGCCGAGGTAGGACAGCGTGACGGACACGCTCGCCGCACGGGCGTGCCGCCGGGCGTTGGTCAGCGCCTCCTGCACGACCCGCAGCAACTCGCCCTCGCCGCCGGCGGCCAGGGCGACCGGCCGGCCGGTCACGACCGTGTATGCCTCGATGCCGGTCTCCTCCGTCAGCCGGGCGGTGAGCTCGCGGACCGCTTCCGCCAGGTGCGTGCGGTCCAGCGGCGCCGGGCGGAGGGCCTGCACGAGGCGGCGGCTCTCGGCCAGGTTGTCCCGGGCCGTCCGCATGGCCTGCCCGACGCGGAGGGCCGCCGGAGAGCCGGGTGGCAGGTCGTCGCGTGCGGCGTCCAGCAGCATGCCGATGGACGCGAAGCCCTGGGTCAGGGTGTCGTGGACCTCGCGGGCCAGGCGCTGGCGTTCGGCCAGGGTGCCCGCCTGACGTTCCGCCGCCGCTCGTTCCGCCTGGGCGGCGGTGAGTTCGTCCAGGAGCCGCTGGCGCCTGTGGCTCTCGTGGTCGAGGGTGGCGACGTAGCAGGTGATGGTGACCGCCAGCGCGACGCCGAGCACGCAGCCCGTGAGTGTCTGCACGTCGACGGAACCGCCGGTGGTGAGACGCTGCCACGACCAGGCGCTGCCCAGCACCAGTACCCCGCCGGCCGACCACCAGGCCCGTCGCAGCCAGTACGGGGTCAGCACGGCCACGGCGACCGGGAGCAGCGCGAAGTCCACCACGGACATGGCCACCCACGCCGCCGACGCCCCGACGAGATAGGGCAGCGGAGGGCGGCCGACGCCGCCGCGCAGCGCGACCCAGTACGCGTACCAGACGGCGAGTGCCAGCGCCGGACCGATCCGCAGCAGTGCCGTGCCGGCCGTCAGGTCCGTTCCGGCCAGCGCACCCAGTACGGACAGAGTGAGCACGACGGCGAAGAGGGCGTGCTGTGCCACGGTCTTCCACCGTGCCCTCTCCCGTGCCTGTCGCGGTGCCATGGGCCTCAGCGTACGCGCGGCCGAGCACCCGGAGGATCAGCCGACCGGTGCGAACGGGGTCCACCGATCGGTGGACGGACGATGCGTCGACCGGTCGATGTGCCAGGCCCATGCGGGCGGCGAGGATCGGCACCGCACCCGGCCGCCGAGCCCCGCCGCACCCCGTGAGGAACCATCAGTGCCCCTGGCCTTCATTCCCAGCCCGCCCGTCGGCGAGATCCACCTGGGTCCGCTGCCGCTGCGCGGCTACTCGCTGATGCTGATCCTCGGAATCGCCGCGGCGGTATGGCTGGGCGGTCGGCGCTGGGCCGCCCGCGGCGGGGAGAAGACCGTCGTGGCGGATGTGGCCCTGTGGGCGGTCCCCTTCGGTGTGGTCGGCGCCCGCCTCTACCACGTGGTCACGTCCGGCGAGCCGTACTTCGGCAGGGGCGGCGATCCGCTCAAGGCCCTCTTCGTCTGGGACGGGGGCATCGGCATCTGGGGCGCCCTCGCGGGCGGTGCCGTCGGAGCCTGGATCGGCTGCCGCCGCCACGGTGTCCCGCTGCCCGCGTTCGCCGACGCGGTCGCCCCCGGCATCGCCCTGGGCCAGGCCGTCGGCCGCTGGGGCAACTGGTTCAACCAGGAACTCTACGGGCGGGCCACCACCCTCCCCTGGGCGTGGGAGATCGACCCCGCGCACCGGCCCGGAGGCACCCCCGGCCCGGCCACCTACCACCCCACCTTCCTGTACGAGTCGCTGTGGTGTCTCGGGGTGGCCGCCCTGGTCGTATGGGCGGACCGCCGCTTCCGCCTCGACCGGGGCCGCTCCTTCGCGCTGTACGCCGCTGCCTACTGCGCCGGCCGCTTCTGGATCGAGTACCTGCGGATCGACGAGGCCCACCACATCCTCGGCCTGCGCCTGAACGGCTGGACCGCTCTGCTGGTTCTCGCGGCTGCCCTCGCCCACCTCCTGGCTGCGACACGACATGCGGTCGACAGCCGCGGTGACGCCGGGGCCGGGGCCGACGCAGACTCCGACCGGCGCCGCGGCGGCTCCGGTTCCGGTTCCGACCATCTCCTTCCGCGCCTGGACGCGACCGGCGGTTCCAGGAACTGACCACCCCAGGAACTGACCACGTCCCCTTTCGGTCCCCTCCCGCACATTTCACGAGCCCACGAGTCTCACAAATTTCACGAACTGGAGTTGCCATGTCCGCTGTCTCCGAGACACTGCCCTCCCGGCGGAGCCCGCTGGTGGTGGCGGGAGGCGTTCTCGTCGCCTTCCTGCTCGCCTCCTCGGTGAACGCGCTGGTCGCCGTGCTGGCGCACACGATGGGCGCGCCGGACGACTTCGACGCGCTGGAGCCCGCGTCGTATGTCTTCGCGACCGCCTTGGGTGTACTGGCGGGAGCCGTCGGATGGGGCGTCGTCCGCAGGTTTTCCCAGGACCCCGGACGCCTGCTCCGCCGACTCGTCCCGTCGGTCGTCGTCATCTCCCTCGTCCCGGACTTCTTCCTGTTCGACGAGGGGGAAGTGACCGGTGTGGTGGCGCTGCTGGTGATGCACCTCGCGGTCGCGGTGATCGCGGTGGAGGTGTACCGCAGGGTCATGCCGCTGGGCTCGGTGCGGCGAACGGTGAACGGTGAACGGTGAACGGTGAATGCGCGCGGGGCCGAACCGGACTGTCCGGTTCGGCCCCGCGCGCATTCACCCGCGCATCACATGCGACGAAGGTGTCACTCCTCGACGGTCAGTCCCCTGCGCAGCCGCACCAGCGTCCGCGACAGCAGGCGTGACACGTGCATCTGCGAGATGCCCAGCTCCTCGCCGATCTCCGACTGGGTCATGTTGGCGACGAAGCGCAGGGACAGGATCTGCCGGTCGCGCTGGGGGAGTTCGGCGATCAGCGGCTTCAGGGACTCGACGTACTCGATGCCCTCGATCCCGTGGTCCTCGTAGCCGATGCGGTCCGCCAGCGCGCCCTCGGAGTCGTCCTCCTCGGGCTGGGCGTCCAGCGAGCTGGCCGTGTAGGCGTTCGACGCCGCCATGCCCTCGACGACCTCGTCGTTCGACAGCCCGAGGCGCTCCGCCAACTCTCCCACCGTCGGGGCGCGGTCCAGCTGCTGTGCGAGTTCGTCGCCCGCCTTGGCCAGGTCGAGGCGGAGTTCCTGAAGCCTGCGCGGCACGCGCACGGACCACGACGTGTCACGGAAGAAGCGCTTGACCTCGCCGACGATGGTCGGCATCGCGAAAGTCGGGAACTCGACGCCACGGCTGAGCTCGAAGCGGTCGATGGCCTTGATCAGGCCGATGGTGCCGACCTGGATGATGTCCTCCATCGGTTCGCTGCGGGAGCGGAACCGGGAGGCGGCGAACTTCACCAGGGCGAGATTGAGTTCGACGAGCGTGTTGCGGACGTACGAGTACTCGGTGGTGCCTTCCTCCAGCGACTCCAGCCGCTCGAAGAGAGTCTTGGACAGGGCCCGCGCGTCCACCGGCCCCACCTCGGCGAAGGGAGGGATCTCCGGAAGCCCCGCGAGGCCGGCGTTCTCGTGGACGCCCTCGTCGCCGGATGTGTCGCCGGACGCGTCGGCGATCTCGGCGGCGGTCTCGGCGGCGGTCTCGTCCTCCGGTTGTTCCAGGGGGAGTGTCGACGTCGCCCTCTGGGTATGCGATTCGTCGAGCCGGGGTGACATGATGTCCTCCATCGTTCTCGGCATATGGCTGCCGATGCCGATACGTGCACTGCGGTGTGCGGCGCCTCCAAAGCCGGCCATGTCGAAAACTGTCCCTACTAGCCCTACCTGCTTTCGTGACCGACTCGCAAGTGTGTTTTACGGGCAAATGTCCGATTCTTGGCGGTTGTTCGGGTGTCAGAGTGTGCGGGGAGGGCGTAGGGTTCGAGGGCGTCAATCAGTAATCACATTGGTCGGAAGAGAGACGGCATGGACCGCGGGACGGTCGGCAACACACAGTCGGGCCGGCTTCTGGTCGAGGTGCGAGAAGAGGGCACTAGTGCCGTCGTCACCCCGGCGGGTGAGCTGGATCACCACACGGCGGATCTTCTGCGTGAGCCGGTCGAGGGCTGCCTCGACCGCGGGTTCGCGCTTCTGGTCGTGGACTGCTCACGGCTGGAGTTCTGTGACTCCACGGGGCTGAATGTGCTGCTCGGTGCCCGTCTGCGGGCCGAGGAGGCGGGCGGCGGGGTCCATCTGGCGGGCATGCTGCCGGTGGTGGCCAGGGTCTTCGAGATCACCGGGGCGGAGGCCGTCTTCACCGTGCACGACACGCTCGAAGCGGCATTGGCCGCGCTGGCGGAAGGCGGCGGGACGGGCGGTTCCGGCGCGGCCGGTGCGGGAGCCGGTACCGCGGAGGCCGGGGGCAGTGCATCCGGTGCCGACCGGCCCGCGGCCGGTCGGGGTGAATAGCCGCCCCGGGGTGCCGTTGTGCGGCAGAGTTATGCTCAGGTTGCCTCTATGTGATCAACGCGTTATCAGAGTCACATCATCCGTACCGAATAAGTGGGTGTTCTGACGGTTCGGTCGGGCAGGAGTCATCCTGAATATGTCAACAGACCGAACGGCAAGCGCGCGGCAGTCCCGGACGACTCCCTGACCCCGAGTCTCCTGAGCTTTCCCGGCGTGCTGAGTGTGCTGGGAACTGTGTCTTGAATCGTGAACTGGTGAATCGGTGAGGTGAAGCGCTGATGAGCACCACCCGGCCTTACTCGCCGGGCGACCGCGGCCCGGAACCGGGTGACGGCGGCGCTTCCGGGGCCTCTCCGGGCGGTACACCCGCCGGGCGGCGGGCCCGCCGGCTGAACTTCGACGGGGAGAGCGGAGTCGTGCCCCTCGCTCGCGACTTCGCCCGGCAGGCGCTGTACGAGTGGGGCTGGCTGCCCGCCGACACCGCCGACCAGAGAGCCGCGGCGGAGGACGTCCTGCTGGTCGTCTCCGAACTCGTCACCAACGCCTGCCTGCACGCCGAGGGACCCGACGAGCTCTGGATCTCCTGCGACAAGAAGGTGTTCCGGGTGGAGGTCTCCGACCGGGGCGCGGGCCAGCCGGCTCCGCGGACCCCGCACAGAGCCGGGCGCCCCGGCGGCCACGGCATGTTCATCGTGCAGCGGCTGTGCCTGGACTGGGGTGTGATCCGTACGGCGGGGGTCGCCGGGAAGACGGTCTGGGCGGAGCTCGGAGCGCCCGCGTAGCGCTCCGCCGGATTCGGCGTCGCCCCGCCCGGTGTGTCGTCCGCCGGGATTCCGGCCGCGGGGCCGGTGGGGGCAGGTCGTGCGGTTCCCCGCGCCCCTTCAGGACGCTCCGTGGTCCTTCAGGGTGCTCCTCGTCCCTTCGGAGCGGTTGCCGCTCGCTCTCTGCGCGTCGGATCCTGTGGATCCGGCGCGCATTTTGTCTTCCCTCGGTAAGGCCCCGGGCGTACCTTGACGGCCGATCTGATGTGCCGTCAGGAACGCCTTCGGGAATGAGGGGACCGTGTCATACCGGACGTACCGGAAACGAACCGCCGCGCTGGCGTCCACCGCGGCCCTGGCCGGCTCCGCGGTGCTGATGGCCGCCCCCGCCGCCCTGGCCGACGTGGTGGACGTCAACTACCAGTGCAAGACCCCGATCGGGGACAAGGCCGCCGTCTCGCCCATCGACATCAAGAGCGTGCGGAGCGGCAGCGGCTACCGGCTCACGATGACCTTCGAGAAGGGCGTCTCGTCCAGCCCCGTCGAACTGGGCAAGGGCGCGATGAACCCGAGCGCGGTCATCCGGCTCGGCGGCGCCGACAGCGGCACCGTGGCGGTCGAGGGCCCCGCCAACCCGGAGGCCGTCCCCGCCAACACCCCCATCAAGATCACCGATCTGAGCGGGACGTACACCCCGGAGAAGACCGGCAGGGTCACCTTCACCGCGGGTGTGCTGACCATCGAGGCCCTCGGTACGACGACCACGTGCACGCCCTCCAACAACCCGAAGCCCTCGCTGGAGCTGGACGTCACGGCAGCCGGCGGCGGCACCACCGGCGGCGGCACCACCGGCAGCACCACCGGTTCCTCGCAGGACACTTCGGCGGGCGGAGAGGAACTGCCGCGGACCGGTCCCGAGGACTCGGCGATCGCGCTGGGCACGCTCGGTGGCAGCGTGCTGCTGGCGGGCGCGGTGGGCGTGCTGTGGCTGACCCGGAGGAACCGGGCTCGCGGCTGACCGCCCTGTCGCCCGGGGCCGCCCCTACCGCCCGGGGTCGCTGATGCCGCCCGGAGCTGCCGATGCCGCCCGGAGTCGTCGATGCCGTTCGTCGTCGTCCGTGCCCTTGGCGCGGCCCTCGCGGCCCTCGCGGCCCTCGCGGTCGCCGGGCTGCCGGGCTGCCGCGTACGGAAGTCGAGTCGACGGGAGCGGGGACGTGAACGGCGATGTGAACGGTGACGGAAGCGGTGCCGTGGACGGCACACCCGCGGGGGCGTGCCGGGGGCGGGCGGGCGCGGGAGTGCGGATTCCCGCGGTGGCGGCGCTGCTCGCGCTCGTCCTGTTCCCCCTTGCGGGGGCGGCCGGTACGGCTGCTTCCGCGGCGGGGAAACCGACGGTGGAGCTGTCCAGGTCCCAGGCGGGCACGGGCGGCTCGATCACGGTGCGCGGTACCGGATGGCGGGCGGACGCGCTGCTGATGATGCTCATCTGCGGCCGGTCCTCGACCGACCGCGGGGTGATCGGTGGCACCGGCTCCTGCGCCAACGCGGACGGACGGGCCGTCACCACCGACGCGAAGGGCCGGTTCAGGAGGGAACTGCCGGTCGCCGAACCGCCCCAGCCGTGCCCGTGCGTGGTGCACGTCGCGACGGTCACCGGGGCGAAAGCGGCGGCGGACGCCCCCTTCCTGGTCGCGGGCCACGACGTCGAACCCCTGCCGAAGGAGGACAGCGGCGAACGGCTCTCGGCGCTCTCCGGCACCCGGCTCGACGGGTCGAGCGGACTGCTCACCCGATTCGGCGCCCCGCCCTCCCGGAAGCTGGTCCTCACCGTCGGCAACGTCGGCACCAAGGCCGTGAAGGACCCGGTCTTCCAGGTCGGCACCTCGCACGGCGTGTTCGCCCCGCAGTGGGAGGAACGGCGGTGGCGCGGCACCATCGCCCCCGGCGAGAAGGAACGGATCACCCTGCCGGTGGAGCTGACGGGCGGTGCGCACGGCGACTACACGGTCTCCCTGAAGTACGGCGGCAAGGTGCTCGCCGAGCAGCCGTGGGACGTGGGCCGGCCCTGGGGGGTGACCCTCTTCTGGATCCTGGTCTGCGTCGTCGTACCGGCCGCGCTGTTCCGGATCGGGATGGCCGTGGTGGACCGGTTGAGGCCACGCGCGCCCGCCACCCGTGCCGGGCGCCTTGCGGAACGGGCCGAACGGCCGGGGCGGCCGGGGCGCGGCGCACACGGCGTCCGGCGCGGAGGGCTGCGGCTGCCCGAAGGCACCTTGCGGGTGTCGAAGCAGGCGCCGAAGAAGGCGCCGAATCGGGAGTCGCGCCCGACCCTGCCGCCGGACTCCACAGGATCCGCCGACACCGGCGCCGACACCGGCGCCCACTCCGACACCGGCGCCCACTCCGGCGCCGGCGTCGGCGCCGATCCCGGTACGCGTGCACCGGCCCGTACGGATTCGGCGCTGCCCTGGTTCACCCCCGACACCGATCCGGGCGCCACCGGGGCCCGACGGCTCTCCGCGCCGCACGAGAACACCTCGACGACCCCCACAGGAAAGAGAAACACGTGAGCACGCAACGGAGAGCCCGGCCGAGAGGCGGCCGGAGAGCGAGGGCGGCCGGAGTCGCGATGATGCTCGGCGGTGCGGGGATCCTGCTGGGTGCGGCGGCCACGCCCGCGCAGGCCGCCGAGGTGTCCTACGCGACCGACTGCGCACCGCCTCCGGTCTCCGGGCTGCCGACGGTCAAGGGGACGACGAAGGCGGAGATCACCGCGCCGGCCACGGCGAAGGTCGGTGACGAGGTCGAGGTCGTCTGGAACTTCACGCAGGCCGCGTCGCGGAATCCCGACCTCGTCGACCTGCCCGCGAACTCCGTCCAGCCCTCCGGCACGCTCAGGGCCGCCGGTGCGCAGACCGCGTCCGTGGCGATGCTGGGGCCGCGCGAGAACCCGCCCATTCCCAAGGGCGGGGCGATGGTCCTGTCCGACATGAAGGGCACGCTGAGACTGACGGCGGCGGGCAGGGTGACGCTGACGCCGGACGCGTACGCCGTCAACGTCATGTCGACCGACACGAAGTGCGCGCCCACGGAGACGGTGATGCCCGCGGCGACCATCGAGGTCGCGGCGGGGGAGGGGGATCCGCCGCCCGGATCGCCCGATCCCACCGATCCCACCGATCCGCCGGATCCCACTGGTCCGCCGGATCCCACCGGACCGCCGTCCACGAGCCCGCCACCCCCGAGCCCCCCACCCACCGGTGGTGACGGGCGGACCGACTTCACCGGCAAGGAGGTGGAGGTCCCCTACGCGTGCAAGACGCCGATCGGGGACAAGAACGCGACCTCTCCTGTGCGGATCGACGCCAGGAAGAGCGGTGGGAACTACGACCTCACCGTCCGGTTCGGGGGGTCCGTGATGGACAGTCCCGCCGACATCCCCGCCGACTCGGTCAAGCCGTCCATGGAGGTCGTGCTGGGCGGGGCCGACGAGGGCTCGGTCGCCGTGGAGGGGCCTACCAACGCCGAGCCGATCAAGGCGGGGGACCCGATGGTGATCCCCGACCTGACCGGTACGTACAAGCCGGGGGCGGACGGGAGGTCGACGCTGTCGCCGGGCGTGCTGACGGTCGAGGCGCTCGGGACGACGACCACGTGTACGCCCACGAAGTCATCGGTCTCGTTGACGCTGGACACGTCGGCGCAGCCGGGAGGCGCCGCGGGTGGGACCGGTTCAGGTGGCTCCACCGGCTCCAGCGGCTCCGGTGGCGCCGGTGGTACTGGCGGATCCAGTGGCTCCGGGGGAGAGCTGGCGGACACCGGAGCCGGTGACGACGGTGTGCTGAGGGCGCTCGGGTTCGTCGCCGGGACCGCGGTCCTGCTGGGCGGGGCCGTGTTCACGTTCATGCCGGGGGCCTCGCGGCGGGCCGCACGGCGGATCTCGTAGGACCGGGCGCTGTAAGGGCTGAGTGCTGTAGGGGCTGAGTGCTGTGGGGAACCGGGGTCCTCGGGCCGACGGCCATGCCGACCTGCCCGTGCCGGACACGATCGACCTGGGCGAGTACTCGGTGGTCGACGTGTCCGTCCAGCTCCTCGGCCCCGCGCCGCAGGACCCGGTCCCGCGAGCGGTCAGGGCCGTACGGGCCCGCGCGGTCGCCCGTTCCCCGCTACGGGTCGTGCCTGCCCGCACTCACCGGGTGCGCCGTGCCGACGTCAGGCCCCACAGGCCCAGGGCGATCACGAAGACGGACAGCACCAGCGCCAGGACGGGAAGGATGGCCGTGCCGTCGCGCAGCGATGTCGCCGAGCCGGTCAGGCCGATGACTCCGAGGCACAGGACGAGCACGGCCTGCACGCGGGTGGCCGGGATCAGCTTCGAGTGGGTCTGGCCGGTCATGACGGTCTCCTTGTCCGGGGGCTGTGGTCCCCCGCTGCCCCCGGAGAAAACAATCATGCTGACAACTCTCCCGCGAATGGAAGGAGTTGGCAGGCCGGGGGATCCGCGCCAGGGCGGACGCCCCCGGCCCGGCGGGCACCAGGTCGCGAGCCCGCAGGTCCTGCACACCCACCGCCAGGCCACTGACGACGAAGGCGGCGCCGTCCTCCTCATGGACCACGAGTTCCTGCGGGGCGGAGGGAGCCGGAGGAGACGGGGAGGAAGGCCGAGTGCAGGGCGGACGGTTCCACCATCACGCCTCAGGCCGCCGTCGGACGCGGTTCCCGTGCCGTGCGACGGTGTTCGGCGTTGATGCGCTGGGCTTCTTCGAGCTGGTCCTCAAGGATGACGATGCGGCAGGCCGCCTCGACGGGGATGCCCTGGTCGACGAGTTCACGGGCGCGGGCGGCGATGCGCAGCTGGTAGCGGGAGTAGCGGCGGTGGCCGCCCGGGGAGCGCAGCGGGGTGATGAGGCGGGCTTCTCCGATGGCGCGCAGGAAGCCGGGGGTGGTGCCGAGCATGTCTGCGGCCCGGCCCATCGTGTAGGCGGGGTAATCGTCGTCGTCGAGACGGCCGTATGCGTCGTCTGCTGTCACTTGCACCTCTCCGTGGAGCGTGTGCGGGCACGCATGGAGGGGCCCTGGTGCTCATGGCACCAGGGCCCCGAAGGAACTGCTACACCATCTGCCGGCCCTGGTAATGCGCCGGCCTTCTGTTTCCGCCCGTCCGACCCAGTCGCTGTCGGGGATGCGGGGATCGCGGTTGCTTGACCGGAGACCACCTCACTATCGATGTCCTGCGGTACCCGGACTCAAAAGTTCCGTCCGGGCGATCCTGATGGCGCCTCAACTCCTCCGTTCTTCCCTCGATGATCAACTGCTTGCCGAACGCGACACCGCGTCCTGCTGGTGGTGCGTACTGCTCGGCGGCCTGTACGAGCACCGCCCTTTCGGCAGCCAGCCCCGTCGCCCGTCCTGCACCTGCTCTGGCTTGGAACCCCACTGCCGAACCTCCCGGCACGCGCGCCCGCAGCCGACGCCTTTACCGAGGTACCGCTCTCTTGCCGCGCTGCTGGATCCTGCGAACTGCACTTGCGGGAATGCCACCGCATCAAGTGCGGTCCCGCTCGTGGCGGCCCCTGATCACTGCGGGCCACCCGATGCGGTCGTCAGTCCCGTCACCGTCCTGCAACCGCTCTGGCTTCGAAACTCCACCACCGCATCGTCCTGCGTCCTGCGTACTGCTTCCCGGCAGTTCATCTCTGCCGGGCCTGGTCGATCTCGGCTACAAGAGAAACCATAAACACTTCGCGCCCCAATGTCTACTCTGGCGAGCATAGATTTTCGTGTGGCCGGCGATGGGGTAATCCCCTTCGAGCAGACACGGGCGGCTGCGCTCCGCCGCCGGACCGATGGGCCGCAGGTCGGTGCTCCCCGGGGAGGGGGCACGGAGGGATCACGGTTCCGGCTGGTCGCAGCCACCAACGAGTGGCTGTGGCCGGCACGGTCGCAACGGGCTCTAGTTGACGTCGCCCATCAGGGACTTGACCTTGTTCCGGTACATGTGGACCGCGATGCCGGCGACCACCGCGAGGGTGGCCTCCAGGGCCACGACGCCCCTGCCGTTCAGGTCGACGCCCGCGATGGAGAGCAGGCCGGTCGTGGCGTCGCCCGCGGTCACGGCGAGGAACCAGACGCCCATCATCTGGGAGGCGTACTTCGCGGGAGCCATCTTCGTCGTGACGGAGAGGCCGACCGGTGAGATGGTCAGCTCGCCGACGGTCTGGACGAAGTAGATGGCGACCAGCCACATCGCGGCGGCCTTGTGACCGCCGTCGGCGATCGACAGCGGAGCCAGGAAGAGGAAGAACGAGGCGCCGACCAGGACCAGGCCCGACGCGAACTTCACGATCGTGCTCGGCTCCCGGCCGGCCCGGTTCAGCGCCAGCCACGCCCAGGCGAAGACCGGGGCGAGCGCCATGATCATGACCGGGTTGACCGACTGGTACCAGGAGACCGGGAACTCCCAGCCGAAGACGCTGTTCTCGGCCGACGACCCGGCGAAGATCGACAGCGTGGAGCCGCCCTGGTCGTAGATCATCCAGAAGACGGCCGCGGCCACGAAGAACCAGATGTACGCGGACATCCTCGACTGCTCGACGCGGTCGAGGGACTTGTCGCGCTTGATCCGGGCGATGACCCAGATCGGGACGATCAGGCCGATGAGCGTGAGCGGGACCAGGATCCAGTTCAGCGTGTAGTGGCCGGAGAGGCCGACGACGCCGTAGAAGACCGCGGCGACGGCCAGCCACAGCAGGCCCTTGCGCAGGGTCGAGGCCCTCTCCCCGGCGGACAGCGGCGTCGGGACGACCTCGGAGCGCGCGTCGAGGTGGCGGCGGCCCAGCAGGAACTGGATCAGGCCCAGCGCCATGCCGAGCGCGGCGAGCGCGAAGCCCAGGTGCCAGTTCACGTTCTCGCCGATGGTGCCGATCACCAGCGGGGCGGCGAACGCGCCCAGGTTGATGCCGATGTAGAAGACGGTGAAACCGCCGTCGCGGCGCGGGTCGTCCGGACCCTGGTACAGGTGGCCGACCATCGTCGAGATGTTGGCCTTCAGCAGGCCCGAGCCGATCGCCACGAGGCCGAGGCCCGCGTAGAAGGTGCCGGACGAGGGCAGGGCCAGCGTCAGGTGGCCGAGCATGATGACCAGTCCCGCGACGGCGACGGTCCTGCGGGGGCCGAGCACACGGTCCGCGAACCAGCCGCCGGGCAGGGTCAGCAGGTACACGAGCGACAGGTACACCGAGTAGATCGCGGTCGCGGTGGTGGCGCTCAGGTTCAGGCCGCCGGGTGCGACCAGGTAGAGCGGGAGCAGTGCCCTCATGCCGTAGTAGGAGAACCGCTCCCACATCTCGGTCATGAAGAGTGTGGCCAGTCCGCGGGGGTGGCCGAAGAAGGTCTTCCCGGAACCGGGGGTGCCCGGTGGGACCGAGTCCTTCGTCAGGCTGGACGCCATGGTCGTTCCTTGCTGGTCGGGACGCGCGCCGCTGGAGCGGAGGGGGTTGCGCGCCCGGTGGGGGAGGCGGCCGGCACCGGCGGGACGACCGTCCCGCCCCACGCCCACGGGGAGTCCGCCCCGGTCCGGATCCGATCTCGGATCCGGCCCCGGACCGGTGGACGACGACCACCGGGATCCACGCCCGTCGCGCGTCCTCGCGCTCGGGGCCCGGCCACAGGTCATGCCTTTCGAGGCTGGTGGGTACCAGCCCGCACACGGAAGGGACCTTCAGTGCGAAGTGCGCGCCGAAGGTCCCTGTGTGGTGCCACAGGCGTGTGGTCACCATAAGCCCACACTCCATGTCAATGCCGCATATGCCACGACTTGAGAGATGAATCACAGGTGAAGGGGTGTTTGTGCGGTTGAATCAAAGGTCGTTTGCGCATTCCACTCCTTGGCTCGGAGGGTCGTGCCGGCCGTGCGGTACGGGACCGCCACAGATGTCGATCACTCTCACTGCGCTGGTCCGCAGCGGACTACCATCGGTTCATGACCCGAGTACTGCTCGCCGAGGACGACGCGTCCATCTCGGAACCCCTGGCCCGCGCCCTGCGCCGGGAGGGGTACGAGGTCGAGGTACGCGAGGACGGACCCACCGCGCTCGACGCCGGCACCCAGAGCGGTATCGACCTGGTCGTGCTCGATCTCGGACTGCCCGGCATGGACGGTCTGGAGGTGGCCCGGCGGCTGCGCGCCGAGGGGCAGACCGTGCCGATCCTCATCCTCACCGCCCGCGCCGACGAGGTGGACACCGTCGTCGGCCTGGACGCGGGCGCCGACGACTACGTCACCAAGCCGTTCCGCCTCGCCGAGCTGCTGGCCCGGGTCCGGGCGCTGCTCCGGCGCGGCGCCGCCGAGCCCCAGCAGCCGCCCGCCACGCACGGGGTGCGCATCGACGTGGAGTCGCACCGGGCGTGGATGGGCGACGAGGAGCTGCAGCTCACCGCCAAGGAGTTCGACCTGCTCCGGGTACTGGTCCGGGACGCCGGCCGGGTCGTCACGCGCGACCAGCTGATGCGCGAGGTCTGGGACACCACGTGGTGGTCGTCCACCAAGACCCTCGACATGCACATCTCCTGGCTGCGGAAGAAACTGGGCGACGACGCCGCGAATCCGCGGTACATCGCGACGGTGCGGGGGGTCGGGTTCCGCTTCGAGAAGAGCTAGTTCCCTGCCATCGGGTTCCACGTCCTCGCGGTCGTGTCCTCGGACCGCAGGGCCGTAGGGTCGTCGGTGGTGCGCGGCCGCGGGCCGTGTGGGGGGCGGCCGCGCGGTTCCCGCGCCCCTCACGGGGCGCGGCTCCAGCCCGGACAGTCAGCCGCCCGGAGGGCCCAGTGCGTCGCCGTCTCATCAATTCCACGCTGGCCGTCGTGCTCGTCGTGATCGCCGTGTTCGGGGTCTCGCTCGTCATCGTCGAGACCCGCACGATCAGCAACAGCGCCCAGGAACGGGTCGACTCCGAAGTCGTACGGCTGATCAGCATCGTCGACAGCCGCATCCTCGGCGACGAGCAGATCAACGCCCGCGTCCTGGAGAACCAGGTCACGGGCGACCGGTTCGCACGGATTGAGATCCCGGGCCGCGCCCCGATCCGCATCGGCACCGAGCCCACCGGTGACGTCATCACCGCCAGCCGCAAGGGCGAGGAGGGCGAGACGGTCACGGTGGAGGAGGCCAGCTCGGCCGTCACCCGCGAGGTCGGCCGGACACTGCTGATCATCGCGGCGGTGGCCCTGCTGGCCGTGGTCGCCGCCGTGCTCCTCGCGGTGCGCCAGGCCAACCGGCTCACCTCCCCGCTCACCGACCTCGCGGAGACCGCCGAACGGCTCGGCTCGGGGGACCCGCGACCGCGGCACAAGCGGTACGGGGTTCCGGAGCTGGACCGGGTCGCGGACGTGCTGGACGGCTCGGCCGAGCGCATCGCCCGGATGCTGACGGCCGAGCGGCGCCTGGCGGCCGACGCCTCGCACCAGCTGCGCACACCGCTGACCGCGCTGTCCATGCGGCTGGAGGAGATCACGCTGACCGACGACCCGAGCACGGTCAAGGAGGAGGCGGCCATCGCGCTCGGGCAGGTCGAGCGCCTCACCGACGTGGTGGAACGGCTGCTGACGAACTCCCGCGATCCCCGTACCGGCTCCGCCGTCACCTTCGACCTGGACGAGGTCATCAAGCAGCAGCTCGCGGAGTGGCGCCCGGCCTACCGCAACGCGGGGCGCGCCATCGTCAGCTCGGGCAAGCACCATCTCCAGGCCGTCGGGACGCCCGGGGCCGTGGCCCAGGTCCTCGCCGCGCTGATCGAGAACTCGCTGATGCACGGCGGCGGCACGGTCGCCCTGCGCACACGTGTCACCGGAAATCAGGCCGTCATCGAGGTCACGGACGAAGGGCCGGGCGTGCCGGCCGACCTGGGCGCGCGGATCTTCGAGCGGGCCATCAGCGGGCGCAACTCCACGGGGATCGGTCTGGCCGTGGCGCGGGACCTGGCCGAGGCGGACGGAGGGCGTCTGGAGATGCTCCAGGCGCATCCGCCGGTCTTCGGGCTGTTCCTGTCGCGCACGCCTCTGCGGCGGCCGTCGGAGGGGGACGAACCGACCGTGCGGTAGCGCTCCGCTGGGTCTTGCGCCGGGTCTGCGCTGGATCTGCGCCGGGTCTGCGCCGGCTTGGGGCGTTGAGGGCGGCTGCTGGCCGGTGGGGGCTGGTCGCGCAGTTCCCCGCGCCCCTAAGAGGCGCCCCGCGCCCTCGGGGAGCCCGGCTAGCGGACGCGTTGGATCTGGCGGAGCCGGCTCGGGGGGCGGTCCTCGTCGCGGAGGTACGCCGCCGGGTCCTCCAGGAACGATTCGGCGCCGGCCACCGCCTCATGGGCCGGGGCGACCCGGAAGACCCAGGTGCGGTAGGACCAGAAGCGGAAGAGCGTCGCGACGCCGATGCCGACGAACTTGAAGACGTTGCTCGCGAGGGGGCTGTCGAAGCCCAGGCCGTACGTGGCGACGAAGAGGACGCCGTTCTCGATGACCAGGCCGATCGCGCTGAACAGCACGAACAGCGTCAGTTCCTTGGTCCGGCCGCTCTTGTCGCGGTCGCGGTACGTGAAGTAGCGGAAACCGATGTAGTTGGAGACGATCGCGACGACCGTGGCGATCACACTGGCCCGGACGACCTGGAGGTCGGTGGTGCTGCGGACCAGGTTGAACACGATCAGGTTGACGAGCAGACCGGCGCCGCCGACCGCGCCGAACTTGGCGATTTCCCTGGTCAGACGTTCGATGCGCATGCGGACGGCACTGGGTGGTCTGGCATGGGCCCTGCGTGTACCACCTTTTCCCATGGTGCCGCCCAGCCCCCGTCTCGTCGGATACGTCATTTTCGTCAACCTTCGTCGACACCGCCATGCTAACCAGCGGTTCCCCCGGTCGCCCGGCCCGGAGTCCAAGATGTGGCCGGGATGTGACGAGCACGCGGAGCCCGTGGTGATCACGCCCGCGGTGGTCACCTCCGGGCGGCCGGGCCCGCGGCGGCCGGTCCTGCGGCGGCCGGTCCTGCGGCGGCCGGGCCCGCGACGGGGGTGGCTCGATGTGGCCGATACCCTGGGGGCGTGACATTCCCGGTGGTCGGCATGGTCGGCGGGGGCCAGCTCGCTCGTATGACACACGAGGCGGGCATCCCTCTCGGCATCAGGTTCAAGCTTCTCAGTGACACGCCCCAGGATTCTGCGGCGCAGGTGGTCGGCGAGGTCGTCGTGGGCGACTATCGCGACCTCGCCACGCTGCGGGCCTTCGCGCGGGGCTGCGACGTGATCACTTTCGATCACGAACACGTGCCCACCGAGCATCTGCGGGCGCTGGAGGCGGACGGCATCCCCGTGCGCCCCGGACCCGACGCGCTCGTGCACGCCCAGGACAAGGGCGTGATGCGCACGAAGCTCACGAGCATCGGTGTGCCGTGCCCGCGGCACCGGATCGTGAGCGATCCCGCGGACGTGGCCGCGTTCGCCGCCGAGGGGGACGGCTTCCCGGTCGTCCTGAAGACCGTCCGCGGCGGCTACGACGGCAAGGGCGTGTGGGTCGTCCGGTCCGCGGCCGACGCCGGGGACCCCTTCCGGGCGGGCGTCCCGGTCCTCGCCGAGGAGAAGGTCGACTTCGCCCGCGAGCTGGCCGCCAACGTCGTACGGTCGCCGCACGGCCAGGCGGTGGCGTACCCGGTGGTCGAGTCCCAGCAGGTCGACGGGGTCTGCGACACCGTGATCGCGCCCGCGCCCGGCATCTCCGAGGAGCTCGCGCTGCGGGCCGAGGAGCTGGCCCTGCGCATCGCGAAGGAGCTCGGCGTCGTCGGCCACCTCGCCGTGGAGCTCTTCGAGACGCGCGACGGCCGCCTCCTCGTCAACGAGCTGGCGATGCGCCCGCACAACTCCGGCCACTGGACCCAGGACGGCGCGATCACCTCACAGTTCGCCAACCACGTCCGCGCGGTCCTCGACCTGCCGCTCGGCGACCCGCGCCCCCGCGCGCCCTGGACGGTCATGGTCAACGTCCTGGGCGGCGACTACCCCGACATGTACTCCGCGTACCTGCACTGCATGGCCCGCGACCCCCGGCTCAAGATCCACATGTACGGAAAGGACGTGAAGCCCGGCCGCAAGGTGGGCCACGTCAACACCTACGGCGACGACCTCGACGACGTGCTGGAACGCGCCCGTCACGCAGCCGGCTACCTCAGAGGAACGATCACCGAATGAGTCCTGTCGTAGGCATTGTCATGGGGTCGGACTCCGACTGGTCCGTCATGGAGGCGGCCGCGAAGGCCCTCGACGAGTTCGAGATCGCGTACGAGGTCGACGTGCTCTCCGCGCACCGGATGCCGCGCGAGATGATCGCGTACGGCGAGGAGGCGGCCGGACGCGGCCTGAAGGTGCTCGTCGCCGGTGCGGGCGGCGCGGCCCACCTGCCCGGCATGCTCGCCTCGGTCAGCCCGCTGCCCGTGATCGGCGTGCCGGTCCCGCTGAAGTACCTGGACGGCATGGACTCGCTGCTGTCGATCGTCCAGATGCCCGCGGGTGTCCCGGTCGCCACGGTCTCGGTGGGCGGTGCGCGCAACGCCGGCCTGCTCGCCGCCCGCATCCTGGCCACGCAGGACGGGGAACTGCTCGGCCGGATGCGCGAGTTCCAGCAGGACCTGAACGACCAGGCCACCGAGAAGGGCAGGCGGCTGCGCTCCAAGGTCGAGGGCGGCACGGGCAACGGCTTCGGCTTCGGGAAGTGACGGACATGGTCTCTCTCACGGACACGCCCTCCCTCGACGGCGCCCGCGCGTTCCTCGCCGAGTTCCCCGTGGTCGACGGGCACAACGACCTCCCCTGGGCGCTGCGCGAGCAGGTCCGCTACGACCTCGGTGCCCGCGACATCGCCCAGGACCAGAGCGCCCACCTGCACACCGACCTGGCGCGGCTGCGCGCGGGCGGTGTCGGCGCGCAGTACTGGTCGGTGTACGTGCGCTCGGACCTGCCCGGCGCGGTGACGGCGACCCTCGAACAGATCGACTGCGTACGGCAGCTCATCGAGCGCCACCCGGCGGACCTGCGCGCCGCCCTGACCGCCGCGGACATGGAGGCGGCCCGCGCCGAGGGCCGGATCGCCTCGCTGATGGGCGCCGAGGGCGGGCACTCGATCGACAACTCGCTCGCCACCCTGCGCGGCCTGTACGAGCTGGGGGTCCGGTACATGACCCTCACCCACAACGACAACATCGCGTGGGCGGACTCGGCGACGGACGAACCGGCCGCCGGCGGTCTGTCGCCCTTCGGCCACGAGGTCGTGCGCGAGATGAACCGCCTGGGCATGCTGGTGGACCTCTCCCACGTGGCCGCCACGACCATGCGGGACGCGCTGGACACGTCCGTCGCGCCGGTGATCTTCTCCCACTCGTCCGCGCGCGCGGTCTGCGACCACCCGCGCAACATCCCGGACGACGTGCTGGAGCGCCTGCCCGCGAACGGCGGTGTGGCGATGGTGACGTTCGTGCCGAAGTTCGTCCTGCAGGCCGCCGTCGACTGGACGGCCGCGGCGGACGAGAACATGCGTGCGCACGGCTTCCACCCCCTCGACTCGACCGCCGAGGCGATGAAGGTGCACCACGCGTTCGAGGAGTCCCGCCCCCGCCCCGTCGCGACCGTCTCGACGGTCGCCGACCACCTCGACCACATGCGCGAGGTGGCGGGTGTCGACCACCTCGGCATCGGCGGCGACTACGACGGCACGCCCTTCACGCCCGAGGGCCTCGGTGACGTCTCCGGGTACCCGAACCTGATCGCAGAGCTCCTGGACCGCGGCTGGTCCAGGGCCGACCTCGCCAAGCTGACCTGGCAGAACTCGGTGCGGGTGCTGTCCGCAGCGGAGGACGTGGCACGCGACGAGCAGTCCCGCAGGGGCCCGTCGAACGCCACGCCGGAGCAACTGGACGGCTGACGCACGCGGCCGGCGCACGCATGCCGCTGACGCACGCACGCCGCTGACACCCTGCACGGCTGTCATCAGCGGCGTCAGCGCCGTCAGCCGTCAGCCGTCGACTGACGGCCGCGGCTGGCCGCCGAGCGCGGCGGGGTGTCCCAGGAGCATGGTCGGGGCGCCCTGCACGCGCGTCAGGAACACGGTCGCGGAGTGCGGCCCCTGCGGCTTCACCTTGCGCCGCAGTTCCTCCGGCTCGACCGCCGATCCGCGCTTCTTGACGGTCAGGACGCCGACCTCGCGCTGCCGCAGGAGGGCCTTCAGCTTCTTGACGTTGAACGGCAGCCGGTCGGTGATCTCGTAGGCGGTGGCGTACGGGGTGGGCGTTGCGGAGTCCGCCGTGATGTAGGCGATGGTCTCGTCGACCAGTCCTCCGCCGTCCAGTTCCCCGGCGACCTCGGCGACGAGGTGCGCGCGGATGACGGCGCCGTCGGGCTCGTACAGGAACCTTCCCACGGGCCGCACCGCCGGATCGGGCAGGCCGCGGCCGAGGAGGGTGCGCGGTCCGGGCAGCAGGGTCGCGCGCACGGAGCCCGCCTCCCGCGTGGCCTCCCGCGTGCCGAACCACAGCACGGCCTCCTTCACGTCCCCCGAGTCCGAGATCCACTCGGCCCCGGCCTCGGCGGGAACGGCCTCGTGGGGGATGCCGGGGGCGACCTTCAGCGCGGCGACAGGCGCCTTGAGGGCCGCCCGGACGGCCCAGGACAGCGGCGGTGAGTATGCCTCGGGATCGAAGACGCGCCCCCGCCCGCCCCGGCGCCCGGGATCCACGAACACGGCGTCGTACCCGTCGGTGGAGACCTCGGTGACGTCCGCCTCGCGCACCTCGATCAGCCCGTCGAGGCCGAGCGCCTCGGCGTTGGCCCGCGCAACGGCCGCGGTCAGCGGGTCCCGGTCGACGGCCAGGACCCGGATGCCGGCCCGGGCCAGCGCGACGGCGTCACCGCCGATGCCGCAGCACAGGTCGGCCACGGACCGCACGCCGAGCTCGCGGAACCGCGCGGCGCGGTACGCGGCGACGCTCGCCCGGGTCGACTGCTCCACCCCGTTCGGCGTGAAGAACATCCGGTCCGCGTCGGCCGCGCCGAACTTCACGGCGGCCCGCTGCCGCAGCCGCGCCTGCCCGAGCGCGGCCGACACCAGCGCGGCGGGATGCTTCCGCCGCAGCCGCGTCGCCACGGCCAGCTCCCGCTCCGGTTCGGTACCGCGCACCTCGTCGAGGAGCCCGCGCCCCTCGGGGGTGAGCAGCGCGGCGAAGGAGGCGAGCGGGTCGAGCGGGTCGAGATCGTTCACGGCCCCATTGTGGGCCAGCCGGAGGACGGCATGCGTCCACCGGATGTGTCGGGGGCGTGCGGGGAGTGCGACCCGCGAGGATATGCCGCCATGCGACTCGTACGACAAAACGGTGATAATCCGGCGAATGGAGGTGGCGCGGATGCCCCCTCGGGGGCGCGGGGAGCCGCGCGGCAAGCCCTCGCGGGCCCGCGGCCGCGGATCCGGCCATGAGGAAGCGGAGGATCACCGCCCCCCGACGGGCGATCACCGTGAACGCCGGACGGGCGATCACCACGACCGCCGGGGGGACGATCGCCGCGACCGCCGGACGGGCGGTTGCCGCCGCCCTGCTCGCCGGAACGCTCTGCCTCTCCGGCTCCCTCTCCGGCTGCGCCCCTCCCGCCGATCCCGCTGATCCCGCCGATCCGGTCGCCTCCGCCGATCCGGTCGCCTCCGCCGATCCCGCCGACTCCGTCGGCCCCGTCGGACGGCTGGGCGGGAAGGCCGCGCGGGAGGCGGCCGCGCACGGGCCGCCCGAGGACGCGTACCGCCGCTGGGGTCTGGACGCCCCGCTCGCCCCGGCGCCGTCACCGCCCGCCCGGCGGCCTCCGGTACGTGCCGCCGGACCCGGTCTGCCGCCCGTCGTGGACCGCGTCCCGACCCGCGACAAGGTCGTCTTCCTGACCTTCGACGACGGAGCCGAGAAGGACCCGCGGTTCGTCGACCTGGTACGCGAACTGCGGCTGCCGGTCGGCATGTTCCTCACGGACAGCGTCGCCGGGCCGGGGTACGCCCACTTCGGCAGGTTGCGCGCGGTCGGCGCGAGCGTGCAGAACCACACCCTGCACCACCCGTACCTGCCGGGCCTGTCGTACGCGGGCCAGCGGGCCGAGATCTGCGGCCAGCAGGACAAGCTCAAGCAGCGCTTCGGTATCCGTCCCCGCCTCTTCCGGCCGCCCTACGGCGAGTACGACGCCGACACGCTGCGAGCGGCGGCCGGCTGCGGGATCACGGCGGTCGTCCTGTGGCGCGACGGGGACCCGCTCCGGCCGGGCGACATCCTCCACTGTCCCGAGGGCCGGAGCGGTACGAGTCTCACGGCGTCGACGACCGCGCTGCTGCGCCGCGTCCAGGAGGCGGGCCTCACGCCGGCCCGCCTGGAGGACTACCTCTAGTGGAGAGGTCTCGCCCGCGGCCATCCGGGGGCGCGGGGAACCGCGCGAGCAGCCCTCCACCGAGCCCGCGGACGGAATCGGCGGGGTTGCGGGGGCGCGGCCACAGGGCGTTCGCGCGGACCGGGTGAGCCCCGAATCTCCGCCATCCGCCGGAGGCAACTGGCACTCCGCTTGACCGAGTGCTAATCACAGTCATAGTCTCAGCTCTGGCACTCACCGCAGGAGAGTGCCAATAGCGACGGGCAGGTCCGGCACCCGCGACGACGGATCCACCTGGTCGCCACCTCAGACAGTTAACCCCGTGAGATCTCCGAAGGGGGAGGTCGGATCGTGACGACCACCAGCTCCAAGGTTGCCATCAAGCCGCTCGAGGACCGCATTGTGGTCCAGCCGCTCGACGCCGAGCAGACCACCGCCTCTGGCCTGGTCATCCCGGACACCGCGAAGGAGAAGCCCCAGGAGGGCGTCGTCCTTGCCGTGGGTCCGGGCCGCTTCGAGAACGGCGAGCGTCTTCCGCTCGACGTGAAGACCGGCGACATCGTGCTGTACAGCAAGTACGGCGGCACCGAAGTGAAGTACAACGGCGAGGAGTACCTCGTCCTCTCGGCTCGCGACGTGCTCGCGATCATCGAGAAGTAATTCACCCGGGTTTGCTCCGAACTGCGCCCCCGGCCCCCGCGAGTACTGCAGCACGAGTACGGAAAAGCCGGGTGCTGGGGGCGCCGTTCGTTTTTTTCGAGAGGACTGAATCAGCTCCATGGCGAAGATCCTGAAGTTCGACGAGGACGCCCGTCGTGCCCTCGAGCGCGGCGTCAACAAGCTTGCCGACACGGTCAAGGTGACGATCGGCCCCAAGGGCCGCAACGTCGTCATCGACAAGAAGTTCGGCGCCCCCACCATCACCAACGACGGTGTCACCATCGCCCGCGAGGTCGAGCTCGACGACCCGTACGAGAACCTCGGTGCCCAGCTGGTGAAGGAGGTGGCGACCAAGACCAACGACATCGCGGGTGACGGTACGACCACCGCCACCGTGCTCGCCCAGGCGCTCGTGCGCGAAGGCCTGAAGAACGTCGCCGCCGGCGCGTCCCCCGCCCTCCTGAAGAAGGGCATCGACGCCGCCGTCGCCGCGGTCTCCGAGGAGCTCCTCGCGACCGCGCGCCCGATCGACGAGAAGTCCGACATCGCCGCCGTCGCCGGTCTGTCCGCCCAGGACAGCCAGGTCGGCGAGCTCATCGCCGAGGCGATGGACAAGGTCGGCAAGGACGGTGTCATCACCGTCGAGGAGTCCAACACCTTCGGTCTGGAGCTCGACTTCACCGAGGGCATGGCCTTCGACAAGGGCTACCTGTCCCCGTACATGGTGTCCGACCAGGAGCGTATGGAGGCCGTCCTCGACGACCCGTACATCCTGATCCACCAGGGCAAGATCTCCTCGATCCAGGACCTGCTGCCCCTCCTTGAGAAGGTCATCCAGTCCAACGCCTCGAAGCCGCTGCTGATCATCGCCGAGGACGTCGAGGGCGAGGCCCTGTCGACCCTGGTCGTGAACAAGATCCGCGGCACCTTCAACGCGGTGGCCGTCAAGGCCCCGGGCTTCGGTGACCGCCGCAAGGCCATGCTCGGTGACATCGCCACGCTCACCGGCGCCACGGTCATCGCCGAGGAGGTCGGCCTCAAGCTCGACCAGGTCGGCCTGGACGTGCTGGGCTCCGCCCGCCGCGTGACCGTCACCAAGGACGACACGACCATCGTCGACGGCAGCGGCAACAGCGCCGACGTGGCCGGCCGCGTCAACCAGATCAAGGCCGAGATCGAGACCACGGACTCCGACTGGGACCGCGAGAAGCTCCAGGAGCGCCTCGCGAAGCTGGCCGGCGGCGTGTGCGTGATCAAGGTCGGTGCCGCCACCGAGGTGGAGCTGAAGGAGAAGAAGCACCGTCTGGAGGACGCCATCTCCGCGACCCGCGCCGCGGTCGAGGAGGGCATCGTCTCCGGTGGTGGCTCCGCGCTCGTCCACGCCGTGAAGGTCCTGGAGGACAACCTCGGCAAGACCGGCGACGAGGCGACCGGTGTCGCCGTCGTCCGCAAGGCCGCCGTCGAGCCGCTGCGCTGGATCGCCGAGAACGCCGGCCTGGAGGGCTACGTCATCACCTCCAAGGTCGCCGAGCTCGACAAGGGCCAGGGCTTCAACGCCGCGACCGGCGAGTACGGCGACCTGGTCAAGGCCGGCGTCATCGACCCGGTCAAGGTCACCCGCTCCGCCCTGGAGAACGCCGCCTCCATCGCCTCCCTGCTCCTCACGACCGAGACCCTGGTCGTCGAGAAGCCGGCCGAGGAAGAGGCCGAGGCGGGCCACGGCGGTCACGGCCACTCGCACTGACGCAGTCCGCTGATCCACACCTGAGGGCCCGGTGTCCTGTCACACGACAGGACACCGGGCCTTCGGACTGTCAGAAGCTCCCGCACACGCCCCCGGCCACCCCTGGGGCCGGCCCCGCCCTCTGGGACCGGACCCCCTTCCGGCTCGGAACGAGTCATGATCCAGGGCTTATCGGGGTGTATCGGTATGTGTCGGTATGTATCGGGGAGGGTTGATCAGGTAGCCGAGCCGACCTGGGTGAAAAGCAGTTGCAGCGCAGGAGACGGAGGGCAGTGCGCCGAGGTCGCTACGGCAGGGCCCACCGTGCACGTCCGAGACTCCAGGCGGCCGGACGTGGCGGGCATCGGTGTCCCCGCCACCCAGTGGACGGCGTTCGTGCGGACGGCCGTACGCGGTTGAGCGGAGGCGGTCGCCTCCTTGGACGGGGCGTGGCACCGGGCCGATGCGGCGGAGGCAGTGGTTCGCTGCGGCGGAGGCAGCGGTTCGGTTGGTGTGGTGGTCAGGTCTGCAGATGCTCCGGCACGATCTGCCGGACCAGCCGCCACATGCCGCTCGACGGGTTCACCTTGTGCTCCTCACCCGGCAGGGCGAGTTTTTCCGCTCGCTCGACCGCCGTCGGCCATCCCGCGCGGTAGCGCTCGAAGTCGAATTCACGGGCGATCTTGCTGTAGCCGGGATGGTGGGGGAGAAGGCGCTCCCTGGCCTGCCGGAAATCGGTCACGGCGGCCCGGTGGTCGCGGAAGTGGAGGAGCAGCCACAGCTCGAAGCAGGGGTTGGACAGGGCGACGTCGATGCGCTCGGATTCGGCGAGGCGGAGGGCTTCTTCGAGGTGGGCGAACTCGTCGACGTCCAGGACGCACCACGTCCACTTGTAGTGGCCGCGCGCCCTGTCCCGTTCGTCCTTGGCGTGCCGGACCACCGAGACCGGGTCCTTGTCACATATCTTGATCTTCACATCGACGGCCCGGTTGTCGACGTTCTTCAACAGCCCGCGCAAATAGGCCGGTTCGGTGTTCCTCGCGCCGCACACCACCAGGACGGGCGGTAACGGTTCACGGTGGGGAGGTCTGCGGCGCAGGCTCGACTCACGTCTCGGAGCCCTCCGGCCGTCCGGTTTCGGCTGCCTCGCCATCCGCTCCCCCTCGTCCGGCGACCGCGAACGCGAACGTGTCGTCGATCCGCGGCACCGCCCCATAACTTCCGTCCAGATAACGGCGCTCCCGGTTCTCCTCCTGCCGGGGCCGGAAATCCGAGAGCGGGTAGAGCGACGTCTCCCCGTACTCGTTCTTCGTCGCGAACCAGATCTGGTCGCGTTTCAGGATGTCCTCTCCGGCCCTGCGGCCGAGCAGGCTCGCGTCATGGCTGGTGAAGAGGAGCTGGGCGCCGAGCGGATTGCGCTCCGGATCCTGGAAGAGGCCGACGAGGAACGCGCTCAGGCGTGGGTGCAGACTGCTGTCCAGTTCGTCGACGACGAGGGTGCCGCCCGACCGGGTCACCTGGTCCAGCGCGAAGGCGTAGTCCACGAGCGTCTGGGTCCCGGCGGACTCCGCGGACAGCGGCAGTTCGAACGAACCGTTCCGACCGGTGTGCCGCAGCAGCAGCTCGTGGCGCATGCGCCGTGGTCTCGACGCCGGCATCTCGGACAGGAGATCCTGCTGTCTGCCGTCCGGAGGGGGCTGGGCCTTGAGCCGCGGCCTGGTGTCCGCGTACATGTCCTCCTCGACCGACTCCACCCGGTAGTCCTCGATGCCGAGGTCGGCGGCCCGCAGCAGTTCCCGCAGATGTGCCGGCTCGCCCAGGCTCTCCAGACGGCGCGCCAGATGCCGGGTGAAGAGGGGACGGCCGCGGAGAGCCGTGCTCACGGCGGGACCGCTGAAGATCACGTCGCGACGGAACCAGCGGTACACCCGAGCCACCGGACCGACCGACGCCCGGGACCGTGCCGCCATCGACAGGAAGAGGGCGTTCGGAGCGGTCACGTCCGCGACCGTGTGCAACTCCTTCTGCTCCTGCTGCGTGCTGCCGACGTGGAACTTCTCCCCGTCCCTCTCGAACACCACCCGCTTGCGGCCCTCGGGATAGGAGTAGAGCCACTCACCGGTCACGGACTCGTCGTCGAGTTCGAAGCCGTACACGTACCGCACCCCGCGCAGCAGCAGGTCGGCGGCGTACCAGGACGAGTCGGCGGGAGCCACGGTGTCCAGGAGGAAGGGGTGCCGCCCGACGCCCTCGCCGTCCTCCGCCAGCAGGTGGGAACGGCTGACCATGTCGGCCATGAAACGCAACGCGTCCACCACGTTCGACTTGCCCGCCGCGTTGGAACCGAAGATGCCCGCCACCGGGACGGCCCGCCAGGAGGTGCCCGCCGGCCGGTCGCTGTCGTACACCGGATGGAGCTGCCACTCCAGCTCATCCCGTATCGACCTGTGATTGGCCACCCGGAAGTTCAGCAGCATGAGCACCTCCCCTGTCGGCTTCCCGCCCGTCCTTGTCGGTCACCCCGTACGGTTCCGCGCCGACGGTTCCCCCACTACTAGTTTCACCGCACTTCGTGCAAGTGAATCGTTCGAGAGGGAGGCTGGCAAGCGAAACCGGGCAATCGGGCGGGCGAACGCGCCAGCGGTTGACGCGCTTCCGGGGCCGGCCGGACGGCGATCGTGGATCCCTGGTCCGGCTTCCGGCCGGCTAGCTGTCGTACCGGATGCACAGGAGCCGACGCGTTCGCCGCACGAGGAGCGGTGCCCGGGGGCGGTACCGACACCGATACCGCTCCCGCGCGCTCACTTCGGTCCGTACCTGCGGCCCGCCTTCGAGCTGATGCCGCCGAGCAGTCCCCGCGGAGCCACCTTCGCCACGCCCATCAGGGTCTTGTAGCGCGGGTCCGGAATGGACAGCACCTTGCCGCGCGCCAGGTCGGCCAGCGCGGCGGCGACCACCTTGTCGGCGTCCAGCCACATCCAGCCGGGGATGTTGTCCGTGCCCATCCCGGCCCGCTCGTGGAACTCGGTCCGCACGAACCCGGGACACAGCGCCATCAGCCGGACACCGCTGCCCGCCAGGTCCTTCGCCACGCCCTGGGTGAACTGCACCACCCACGCCTTCGACGCCCCGTACGTGCCGCGCGGCAGGAACGCCGCCGTCGAGGCGACGTTGACGACACCGCCGCGCCCGCGCTCGCGCATCGCTCCGGCCGCGGCCGACGTCAGCCGGAGCACCGCCTCGCAGTGCACCTTGAGCATCCTCAGCTCGTCCGCCATCGGTACGTCCAGATAGAGGCCCTTGTTGCCGAAGCCCGCGTTGTTGACGAGCAGGTCGATCGCGGCTCTGGGGTCCGAGAGGCGGGCGGCCACCGCCTCGATGCCCGCGTCCGTCGCCAGGTCCGCCGTCAGCACCTCCGCCTCGATGCCGTGCCGGTCGTGCAGTTCCGTCGCCTGCTCGCCGAGCCGCTCCGTGTCGCGCGCCACCAGCACGAGGTTGTGCCCGTCGGCGGCCAGCCGTCGTGCGAAGGCGGCGCCGATGCCCGCGGTCGATCCCGTAATCAGAGCCGTTGTCATGGGCCCAGGTTAGTGACCCGCCGCGCGCCCTCCGTGCCGTACGGGACCCGGGGGAACGCCCGTGGCCGGTGTTCCGTTCACACCTCGGCACCGTCGTGCTTCCCGGCGCCGTCGTGCTTCTCGACGCCGCCGTGCTTCTCGACGTACTTCCGCGCCATGTCCCGTATCTCCGGGTGCAGGGCGTCCCCCGCGGCCAGCACCCTTGGCAGCAGCGTCCGTTCGAGCGTGGCCGCGCGGAACGAGAAGGCGGCGGTGACCTCGTGGTCCGGCCGGTGCACGATCTCCACCGGATCGCCCGCCCGTATCTCCCCGGGCTCGATGACCCGCAGGTACGCGCCGGTCGCGCCCTTCCGGGTGAAGCGCCTGACCCAGCCCTGCTCGCCCAGGTGCCCCTGGAAGGTGAGGCAGGGGACCCGCCCCGACGTGACCTCCAGGACGACCTCGGGGCCGACGCGCCAGCGCTCCCCGATCCTGGCCCCGGACACGTCGATCCCCTCCGTCGTGAGGTTCTCCCCGAACGTCCCGCCGGCCAGCGGCCGCCCCAGCTCGCGCTCCCAGTCGTCCAGGTCCTCGCGCGCGAAGGCGTACACCGCCTGGTCGTTCCCGCCGTGGTGCCGCAGCTCGCACACCGCGTCCCCGGCGAGACCGCTCCCGCCGACACCCTTGGGCCCGGGCGCGCTCACCCGCACCGGCCCGTCCACCGGGCGCTTGTCGATCCCGGTCAGGCCCTCGGCCTGGCTCGTGTAGTCGACGGCCTCGGGCCTGCCCAGATTCACAGAGAGAAGCTTCATGACCGCACGCTAGGCGACAAGAGGCCAAAGCGTCGACGCGATATTCGTCCTCGTGTCCAAGATTCGCTTATGCTCGAAGGGTGATAGAGGCCCGTCATCTGCGCGTCCTGCGTGCCGTCGCCGCCACCGGCTCCTTCTCGGCGGCGGGGCGCGACCTGGGCTGCACCCAGCCCGCCGTGAGCCAGCAGATGAAGGCGCTCGAAGCCTCCGTCGGTACGCCGCTCCTGGTCCGTACGGGCCGTGAGATGCGGCTGACCCAGGCCGGCGAGGCCCTCGTCCGGCACGCCGCGGGGATCATCGCCGGCCTCACCGCCGCGGAGGAGGAGGTCGCCGCCATCGCGGGCCTGCGGGCGGGCCGGGTGCGCCTGGTCTCGTTCCCCAGCGGGAGTTCCACGCTCGTGCCGACCGCGCTCGCCGCCCTGCGCGCCGCGCACCCCGGCACACGGGTCTCCCTGGAGGAGGCCGAGCCGCCGCGTTCGGTGGAGATGCTGCGCGGGGGCGACTGCGACGTGACCCTCGCCTTCCGGTACGAGGGGGCGCCGGGCGCCGAGGAGTGGGACGACCTGGTGATCCGCCCGCTGCTCACGGACCGGCTCGTCGGCCTGGTCCCCGAGGGCCACCGGCTCGCCCGCGCGGGGGCGGTCGCCATCGGCGATCTCGCCGGTGAGCCGTGGATCGCCGGCTGTCCCCGCTGCCGGGGCCAGCTCGTCGAGGTCTGCGAGAGCGCGGGCTTCACCCCTCGCATCGACTTCGCGACCGACGACTATCCGGCCGTGGTCGGACTGGTGGGCGCGGGGCTCGGGGTCGCGGTCCTGCCCGAACTGGCCATCGAATCCGTACGCCCCAAGGGGGCACGCACAGTGACGGTGGAACCGGTGCTGCAGCGGGAGATCGTCGCTCTCACCCTGCCGGATCTGGCCCAGGTGCCTGCCGTGGCGGCCACGCTGGACCAGCTGGCCGGGGCCGCGGCCCGCTGAGCGCCCGGTCCTGCGGGACGGGTCGGGGTGCCGGGGGGACGGAAGAGGCGGGCACGCGCGTGCGTGCCGGTTTAGAGAAACGTTCCTTCATCGGGGTGGCGGGGTGCCCCCGCCCGAGGCCGGGACCAGGCGGTTGCGGGCCCGTCCCATGAGTTCCTCGCGCTCGTCCTCGGTCAGGCCGCCCCACACGCCGTACGGCTCGCGCACCGCCAGGGCGTGTGCCGCGCACTGCGCCCGCACAGGGCACCGCATGCAGACTTCTTTGGCCGAGTTCTCACGGGCGCTCCGTGCCGCACCGCGCTCACCCTCGGGATGGAAGAAGAGCGAGCTGTCGACCCCTCGGCAGGCCGCGAGGAGCTGCCAGTCCCACAGATCCGCGTTCGGTCCGGGAAGGCGGGAGAAATCTGCCATTGCTTTGTCCCCTTGTGGCCACTTCGATCGGTTACGCGCCTGACGCTGTACATCTGCGATCTAAGGAGATGAAAATATGACTCATTGCGAATCTATCTCCACACGCTGACAAATAGAAGCAAAAGCGTCTAAATGGGGCATTGGTTGTGATGAAACCTTGAGAGTCTGCCGTGGGTGTCTGCGCCGTGTCCGTCCCCTCACGTAGAGTGCCGAAGGTGGCTCACCGCCCCGTAACTCTTTCGAGTGACCGTCGTTGAGTGTGCGAGGCGGTTGAAAGAACAAGCGCTCGGGCAGGCGTCCGAGACGGTCGACCGCACAGGTGACGATTTCGTACCAGCCTGGAGGCCCAAGGTGACGCGCATCAGCTGCGGAGGACGGCCATGACATCCGTCCTCGTCTGCGACGACTCCCCGCTTGCCCGAGAGGCGCTCCGCCGCGCGGTGGCGACCGTGCCCGGCGTAGAGCGCGTGACCACGGCGGCCAACGGCGAGGAAGTCCTCCGCCGCTGGGGTGCCGACCGTTCGGACCTGATTCTGATGGACGTGCGCATGCCCGGTCTGGGCGGCGTGGAGACGGTTCGGCGGCTGCTGTCCGCCGACCCCGGTGCGCGCATCATCATGCTCACCGTCGCCGAGGACCTGGACGGCGTGGCCCTCGCGGTCGCCGCCGGTGCCCGCGGCTACCTCCACAAGGACGCCTCCCGCGCCGAGCTGCGGGCGACCGTCACCCAGGCCCTCGCCGACCCGACCTGGCGACTCGCCCCGCGCAGACTCCGGTCGGCCGAGATGGGTGCGGCGCCGACCCTCACCGCGCGGGAGATCCAGGTCCTGGAGGGCATGAGCCACGGCCGGTCGAACGCCGAGATCGGCCGTGAGCTGTTCCTCTCCGAGGACACCGTCAAGACGCACGCCCGCCGGCTCTTCAAGAAACTCGGCGCCTCGGACCGCGCGCACGCGGTGGCGCTCGGGTTCCGATGGGGCCTGGTCCGCTAGGTGTACCGCCACGGGGGTACGGGGCTCCCCGCCCGCCGGAAGGCGGGCGGGACCGGGCCCGACGGGGGATCGGAGGGTGCCCTCGGGGTACTCGATCCCCGTTTCCCGGCGGATGCCGCATCCTTGAGGTGTGGAGTTCCTCGGGAACGAGTCGGTCGAGCGGGAGGGGAGGGCGCAGGAGATGAGTTCCGGCGCACCTGCTCATAACGCTTCGGTGCACAACTACGGACGCGGTGCCACGGAGCGGACGACGCCAAGGCACCATGGACCGATGCATGACGACGAGGCGGCTCATGCCCAAGGGGCGATCGGTGCGCTCGTCCACCGCGCGGTCGAGGGCGACGAGCAGGCCACGCACGACCTCCTCGCGCATGTGCATCCGCTGGCCATCCGCTACTGCCGTACGCGGCTGTCCCGGCTCCCGGGCGACGCGCGGCACTTCGTGGAGGACCTGGCACAGGAGGTCTGCGTCGCGGTGCTGCTCGCACTGCCTCGTTACAAGGACACCGGGCGCCCCTTCGAGGCGTTCGTCTTCGCCATCGCCGGACACAAGGTGGCGGATCTGCAGCGGGCCGCGATGCGCCATCCCGGCTCGACGGCCGTGCCGTCGGACGAGATGCCCGAGCGGCCCGACGACTCGCTCGGCCCCGAGGAGCGTGCCCTCCTCAGCAGTGACGCGGCATGGGCGAAGAAGCTCATGGCCAACCTCCCCGAGAACCAGCGGGAACTGCTCCTGCTGAGGATCGCGGTGGGCCTCACGGCCGAGGAGACCGGACAGATGTTGGGAATGTCACCCGGCGCGGTCCGGGTCGCCCAGCACCGGGCGCTCAGCCGGCTGCGGGCACTGGCGGAGCAGTAGCCGCGGGCACCGGCGGAGCAGTGGACGGGACTGCCCGCGGGACCCGCGCCGGTACGGAGCGGCACCGGTCGGTACGCACCGGCACCGGTCGGTACGCACCGCCGCGGGCCGGCACGCACCGGCACCCGCCGGCGGGTGATGAACGGAGCGCCCACCCGGCCCGTACGGACCCACGGGGCGGACGGGCGCCGGGGCGTCCGTGAGCGTGGAATGAGACAGCCGTGCTTCCCGTTAGCATGGGCATCCGCACCGATCAAGGCCATTTGGGGAAGGTGTCATGACTGCAAACGTCGACGGAGTGCCCGAGAAATTCGCGACACTCGGGCTGACCTACGACGACGTGCTGCTGCTGCCGGGCGCTTCGGAAGTGCTGCCCAACGCGGTCGACACCTCGTCCCGCATCTCCCGCAACGTGCGCGTGAACATCCCGCTGCTCTCGGCGGCCATGGACAAGGTCACCGAGTCCCGGATGGCGATCGCCATGGCCCGCCAGGGCGGTGTCGGCGTACTGCACCGCAACCTCTCCATCGAGGACCAGGTCAACCAGGTCGACCTGGTGAAGCGCTCCGAGTCCGGCATGGTCACCGACCCGATCACGGTGCACCCGGACGCGACGCTCGCCGAGGCCGACGCCCTGTGCGCCAAGTTCCGCATCAGCGGCGTGCCGGTCACCGACGGCAACAAGAAGCTGCTCGGCATCGTCACCAACCGCGACATGGCCTTCGAGACCGACCGCTCCCGTCAGGTGCGCGAGGTCATGACCCCGATGCCGCTGGTCACCGGCAAGGTGGGCATCTCCGGGAACGACGCCATGGAGCTGCTGCGCCGCCACAAGATCGAGAAGCTGCCGCTGGTCGACGACGCGGGCGTCCTCAAGGGCCTCATCACGGTCAAGGACTTCGTCAAGGCCGAGAAGTACCCGAACGCCGCGAAGGACGCCGAGGGCCGCCTCCTGGTGGGCGCCGCCGTCGGTGCCAGCCCCGAGGCGCTGGAGCGGTCCCAGGCGCTCGCCGAGGCCGGTGTGGACTTCCTGATCGTCGACACCTCGCACGGGCACAACAGCAACGCCCTCGCCTGGATGGCGAAGATCAAGTCGAGCGTCGGCGTGGACGTCATCGGCGGCAACGTGGCGACCCGCGACGGCGCCCAGGCGCTGGTCGACGCCGGTGTGGACGGCGTCAAGGTGGGCGTGGGACCCGGCTCGATCTGTACGACGCGCGTGGTCGCCGGCATCGGCGTCCCGCAGGTCACCGCCATCTACGAGGCGGCCCTCGCGGCCCGCGCCGCGGGTGTGCCGGTCATCGGCGACGGCGGCCTGCAGTACTCCGGGGACATCGGAAAGGCGCTGGCCGCCGGCGCCGACACGGTGATGCTCGGCAGCCTCCTGGCCGGCTGCGAGGAGTCGCCCGGCGAGCTGCTCTTCATCAACGGCAAGCAGTTCAAGTCGTACCGCGGCATGGGCTCGCTCGGCGCCATGCAGTCCCGCGGCCAGGGCAGGTCGTACTCGAAGGACCGCTACTTCCAGGCCGAGGTGGCCTCCGACGACAAGCTCGTCCCCGAGGGCATCGAGGGCCAGGTGCCCTACCGCGGCCCCCTGGCGAACGTGCTGCACCAGCTCGTCGGTGGGCTGCGCCAGACCATGGGCTACGTCGGCGCCGCCTCCATCGACGAGATGGAGACCAAGGGCCGGTTCGTGCGGATCACGTCGGCGGGCCTCAAGGAGAGCCACCCGCACGACATCCAGATGACCGTCGAGGCACCGAACTACAGCCGCGGCCAGTAGCGGCGGCACGGCAGCGACACGTTCGAGGGCGGTCCCGGGGCTTCCGGGACCGCCCTCGCCGTATGTGCCGTATGTGTCGGGGATACTGGAACGCGCAGAACCGAAGAGGGAAAGGCCACACACGTGACTGAGATCGAGATCGGGCGCGGCAAGCGCGGCCGCCGGGCGTACGCCTTCGACGACATCGCCGTCGTCCCGAGCCGCCGTACGCGGGACCCGAAGGAGGTCTCGATCGCCTGGCAGATCGACGCCTACCGCTTCGAGCTGCCGTTCCTGGCCGCTCCCATGGACTCGGTCGTCTCGCCGGCGACCGCCATCCGCATCGGCGAGCTCGGCGGTCTGGGGGTCCTCAACCTCGAAGGACTGTGGACCAGGCACGAGGACCCGCAGTCGCTCCTCGACGAGATCGTGGAGCTGGACGCCGGGACCGCGACCCGCCGCCTCCAGGAGATCTACGCGGCTCCCATCAAGGAGGAGCTGATCGGGCGGCGCATCAAGGAGGTGCGCGACTCGGGCGTGGTCACCGCGGCCGCGCTCTCCCCGCAGCGCACCGTCCAGTTCTCCAAGGCCGTCGTGGACGCGGGCGTCGACCTCTTCGTCATCCGCGGTACGACGGTCTCGGCGGAGCACGTCTCGGGCGCCTCCGAGCCGCTGAACCTGAAGCAGTTCATCTACGAGCTGGACGTGCCGGTCATCGTCGGCGGCTGCGCCACGTACACGGCGGCCCTGCACCTGATGCGCACGGGCGCCGCCGGTGTGCTGGTGGGCTTCGGCGGCGGCGCCGCGCACACCACGCGCAACGTGCTGGGCATCCAGGTCCCGATGGCGACCGCGGTCGCCGACGTGGCCGCCGCCCGCCGCGACTACATGGACGAGTCCGGCGGCCGGTACGTGCACGTGATCGCGGACGGCGGCGTCGGCTGGTCCGGCGACCTGCCCAAGGCCATCGCCTGCGGTGCCGACTCGGTGATGATGGGCTCCCCGCTCGCCCGCGCGACGGACGCGCCCGGCCGCGGCAACCACTGGGGCATGGAGGCCGTCAACGAGGAGCTGCCGCGCGGCAAGAAGGTCGACCTCGGCACCGTCGGCACCATCGAGGAGGTCCTGCTGGGCCCCTCGCACACGCCCGACGGCTCGATGAACTTCTTCGGCGCCCTGCGCCGTGCGATGGCCACGACCGGCTACAGCGAGCTCAAGGAGTTCCAGCGGGTCGAGGTCACGGTGGCGGACGCCCAGCACAAGCGGTGACATGACGCCGCGCTCGGCCTGAGCCGGGACGTACGACATGAGTACGACATAGGAAGGGGCCCGGTCGCTCACAGGGGTGAGTGACCGGGCCCCTTCGCGTGCCCGGAGGACCGGGCGGAGGCGAGTTTCGTGGACGGGGGCGCACGGTTGCCTTCGGGGCGAATGCGCGGGAAACGACCGTGTCGGGGCGATAACGTCCGTGTTCGGCGCTCCAGTGGTGTGGGCGCCCCCTTCCAGGGACATCGTTCCGGACCCCGGCCCTCGGGACCCGGCCCGAGTTCGACGGACCGCCTGCCGGGTCGATGGGCGGCATCGTGGAAGGGGGCCGCCCATGGGCCGCCACCGCAAGCCCACCCGCTGGGACCGGATCCGTCTGCGGACGGTGAAGTGCCGGAGGAGGTGGGTTCTGCGGATTTTCGGATGGCGAGCGGCCGCCCCCAGAACAACTAGGGGCGGACACTCCGTGAACCATCCAGGAGCCTGCCGCAGTACCCGCTGCGGTGGGCTCCACCTGTTTCCGTACGGTACCGGCGGCGGGCGCCGTTCGACACCGGCGACAGGGGGTCCGGCCGTGTCGGGCGCCCCTCCTCACAACCTGTGCGCCGCCCCCGTGGGAGTCGCCCCGCGGGTGTCCAGCAGCAGCTGGGCCTTCACCGACAGGCCCTGGAGGTCGTACGTGCGGTGCTGCTGGAGCAGGATCGTCAGGTCCGCGCCGGCCGCCGCCTCGTAGAGGGAGTCCACGCGCGGGACCGGGCGGTCGAGGATGCTCCAGGACGGGACGTGCGGGTCGTGGTAGCTGACGGCGGCACCCAGTTCCATCAGGCGGGTCGCGATCTCCCGGGCGGGGGAGCCCTGCTGGTCCGCGTGGTCGGCCTTGTAGGTCACGCCGAGGAGCAGCACGCGCGCGCCGCGGGCCGACTTGCCGTGCTCGTTGAGGAGCGCGGCCGCGCGCTGGACGACGTACCGGGGCATGTGGTCGTTGACCTGCTGGGCCAGTTCGACCATGCGCAGGGAGCGCGTCCGCGGGCCCGCGAGGTCCCGTGGGACGGCGTGGCCGCCCACCCCGGGGCCGGGACGGAAGGCATGGAAGCCGAACGGCTTGGTCTCGGCGCAGCGGATGACGTCCCACAGGTCGACGCCCAGGTCGTGGCAGAGCAGGGCCATCTCGTTGACCAGGGCGATGTTCACGTGCCGGTAGTGGGTCTCCAGGAGCTGCACGGTCTCCGCCTCGCGGGGGCCGCGCGCGCGGACGACCTTGTCGGTGAGGCGGCCGTAGAACGCGGCGGCCGACTCGGTGCAGGCGGGGGTGAGCCCGCCGATGACCTTCGGCGTGTTGGCGAGGCCGTGGTCGCGGTTGCCCGGGTCGACCCGGCTGGGCGAATACGCCAGGTGGAAGTCGCGGCCCGCCCGGAGCCCGGACCCCTCTTCCAGGAGCGGCCGGAGGTACTCCTCCGTGGTCCCCGGATACACGGGGGACTCCAGGATCACCGTGGTGTGCGGGCGCAGCTGCGCGGCCAGGGTGCGGGCGGCGGTCGCCACCTGCCCCAGGTCGAGCGCCCCGTCCGCGCCGGGCGGGGTGGGAGCGCAGATGACGGCCGTGCGTACGCGGCCGAGTTCGGCCGGGTCGCCGGTCGGCCGGAATCCCGTCGAGAGCATCCGGCGCAGGTCGGCGGCGGCCAGCGGCGCGGGGTCGCCGCACTCGTAACCGAGGGTGGGGATGCCGGTGGAGGCGGCGGCCCGGGCCAGGGGCAGGCCGAGCTGGCCGAGGCCGATGACGGCGAGATCTGCGGGCACGGCGGTGGGCCGTCCTTCCCTGTAGCCGGAGTGGGACGCGGGCGCCAGCCCTGTGGACAGAACGGGCGAGTGCAATGTCAGACTAGGAGTAAATATGACCGATATGCGGGATTGTCCGGCTGTGTTTCTCCGGAAATCGCCGAAGCCGCCGGGAGTTGTCCACAGGCGGATCGCCGGTGGTGGCCGTCGATGGCCGGCGCGGTCACTATGGGGGCATGGGGCACGGAGCACGAGGCGCAGAGCAGGGGGCGGGTGAGCAGGTCCTCGCCGGACGGGTGACGGGCCCGGCGCGGCGGACGGCGCGGCAGACAGCGGGAGGCAACTGTGCGGAAGGCGACACTGGGACCGGCGGAGCGCGCCGGGTCACTCGCGGCGATGGCCGAGCGCGAACTGGACGTACTGGTCGTGGGAGCGGGCGTGGTCGGCGCGGGCACCGCCCTGGACGCCGTGACCCGCGGCCTCGCCACCGGCCTGGTCGAGGCGCGCGACTGGGCGTCCGGCACGTCGAGCCGGTCGAGCAAGCTCGTCCACGGCGGCCTGCGCTATCTGGAGATGCTCGACTTCGCGCTCGTACGGGAGGCGCTCAAGGAGCGCGGACTGCTGCTGGAGCGGCTCGCGCCGCACCTCGTGAAGCCCGTTCCGTTCCTGTACCCCCTGCGGCACAAGGGGTGGGAGAGGCTGTACGCCGGTTCGGGCGTCGCGCTCTACGACGCGATGTCGATGGCGCGCGGCCACGGGCGCGGCCTGCCGGTGCACCGCCACCTCTCCCGGCGGCACGCGCTGCGCGTCGCCCCCGCGCTGAAGAAGGACGCCCTGGTCGGCGCCCTGCAGTACTACGACGCCCAGATGGACGACGCCCGCTACGTGACGACCCTGGTGCGCACGGCGGCGGCGTACGGGGCGCAGGTCGCCAACCACGCGCGGGTGACCGGCTTCCTGCGCGAGGGCGAGCGGGTCGTCGGGGCCCGGGTGCAGGACCGCGAGGGCGGCGGCGAGTACGAGGTCCGCGCCAGACAGGTGGTCAACGCCACCGGGGTGTGGACGGACGACACCCAGGCCATGGTCGGGGAGCGGGGCCAGTTCCACGTCCGGGCCTCCAAGGGCATCCACCTGGTCGTGCCGAAGGACCGGATCCACTCGACGAGCGGGCTGATCCTGCGCACCGAGAAGTCCGTGCTGTTCGTGATCCCCTGGGGCCGGCACTGGATCGTCGGGACGACGGACACCGAGTGGGACCTGGACAAGGCGCACCCGGCGGCGTCCAGCGCCGACATCGACTACCTGCTGGAACACGTGAACGCGGTACTCGCGGTACCGCTGACACGCGACGACGTGCAGGGTGTGTACGCGGGACTGCGGCCGCTGCTCGCCGGTGAGTCGGACGCCACGAGCAAGCTGTCGCGCGAGCACACCGTGGCGCATCCGGTACCGGGGCTCGTGGTCGTGGCGGGCGGCAAGTACACGACCTACCGGGTGATGGCCAAGGACGCGGTGGACGAGGCGGTGCACGGCCTCGACCAGCGGGTCGCGGAGTGCGTCACCGAGGACGTCCCGCTGATCGGCGCCGAGGGCTACCGGGCCCTGTGGAACGCGCGGGCGCGCATCGCCGCGCGGACCGGCCTGCACGTGGTGCGCGTGGAACACCTGCTGAACCGGTACGGGTCGCTCGCCGAGGAGGTGCTCGACCTCATCGCCGCGGACGCCCCGCTGGGCGAACCGCTGCCCGCCGCCGAGAACTACCTGCGGGCCGAGATCGTCTACGCCGCCTCGCATGAGGGGGCGCGCCATCTGGACGACGTACTGACGCGGCGGACGCGCATCTCGATCGAGACCTTCGACCGGGGCACGCGCAGCGCGCGGGAGGCCGCGGAGCTGATGGCACCGGTGCTGGGCTGGGACGAGGACCAGAAGGGACGCGAGGTCGAGCACTACCGGAAGCGGGTGGAGGCGGAGCGGGAGTCGCAGCGCCAGCCGGACGACCTGACGGCCGACGCGGCCCGGCTGGGGGCACCGGACATCGTGCCGCTGTAGCAGGGGCGGGAGTTCGGGAACCGGGAGGGTGAACTCCGTGGGAGAGGCATCCGGTTGAGGCCGGGGCGTCGTCGGACGGGGCGTCCGCGGTGCCGGCTGCGGCGCTGACCGTGCTGCCGGCTGCGGCGCTGACCGTGGTGCCGGCTGTGGTGCCGTTCGTCGTGCGGGGCGCGGTGGCGGTCGCCGGCGCGGCTTTCGCGGGGGCTTCCGATTCCGCGTGGCCGAACGGGGTACGCGAACCTTCGGCGGAGGGAGGAGGACCAGGGACGGCGGAAGGGCCGGAAGTGCCCTCGGCGACGGCATCCAGACCCTCCCCCGGCGCAGCTCATGGCGGGGGACGGCCCGTACCGTACGGCAGGTGGGGGCCGGATGGGGGACACCTCGGGGAAGCATTGCCTCCGCGAGGGGCACCCGGGGCGTCGGGCGGTGTCCGAGTGGGGGACAATGAAGGCTCTGTCAGGGCGGGTTGCATGAGGGGACGCATGTCGGAGGCGGAGCAGGCGGGAGCATCCCGTCAGGACGATGGTGAACGTCTCCTCGCCGGGCGGTACCGGTTGGGAGGAGTCCTCGGCCGCGGCGGCATGGGCACCGTGTGGCGGGCGGAGGACGAGACACTGGGCCGTACGGTCGCGGTGAAGGAGCTGCGGCTGCCGCCGCGCATCGACGAGGACGAGAAGCGGCGGCTGATCACACGGACCTTCCGCGAGGCCAAGGCGATCGCGCGGATCCGCAACAACAGCGCGGTGACCGTCTACGACGTGGTCGACGAGGACAACCGGCCCTGGATCGTGATGGAGCTGGTCGAGGGCAAGTCCCTGGCCGAGGTCATCCGTGAGGACGGGCTGCTCACGCCGAAGCGCGCGGCGGAGGTGGGACTCGCCATCCTCGACGTGCTGCGCTCCGCGCACCGCGAGGGCATCCTGCACCGCGACGTGAAGCCGTCGAACGTGCTCATCGCCGAGGACGGCCGGGTCGTGCTCACGGACTTCGGCATCGCCCAGGTCGAGGGCGACCCGTCCATCACCTCGACCGGCATGCTGGTCGGCGCGCCCTCGTACATCTCGCCGGAGCGGGCCCGGGGGCACAAGCCGGGCCCGGCGGCCGACCTGTGGTCGCTCGGCGGCCTGCTGTACGCGGCGGTGGAAGGCGTGCCGCCGTACGACAAGGGCTCCGCCATAGCGACGCTCACCGCGGTGATGACCGAACCGGTGGAGCAGCCGAAGAACGCGGGGCCGCTGGAGAAGGTCATCTACGGGCTGCTCGCCAAGGACCCCGAGCAGCGCCTCGACGACGCCGGGGCACGGGCGTTGCTCACCGAGGTGATCCACACGCCCGAGCCCGGGGACGAACCGGCGGACGCGACGAAGGCCGTGCCGCTGCCGGACGTCCCCCCGGCCCCGGAGAGCCCTTCGAAGAAGGGGAGTCCGGGGAGCGGCAGGAAGAGTGAGGAGCCCGGCGAGCGGCTGCGCGGGGCACTGCGCTCCGTACGGAAACCCAAGGGCGCCACGGCGGCCGCGGCGGCGGGGGCCGCCGCGGCCGGTGCCGGGACCGCCGCCGGCCGGTC
>NZ_JAHKJW010000003.1:100200-283762 GCF_019710745.1 Streptomyces beigongshangae | reverse complement strand
GCCGAACAATCATTCCAGGAAAGCCCCCGCACCTCGGTGCGGGGGCTTTCCTGCGTTGTGCTGCTTTTCCGGTCCGGTGCCTTGTCGATTCACGGGAACGGGGTCACACCGGGAGGTCGTGGTGGGGCCAGCGGGCGCGGGCCTGCTCCTGGGAGCGGAGGAGGGCCAGGGTGGGGAGACCCCGGTCCGGGCCCGTGCCCCTGCCCGCGGCGAGCAGGTCCGGGAGCTGGGGGAGGGGGGCCACCGCCGCCACGTCGTCCAGGACGAGGGTGAGTGGTGGGTCGAGGCGACCGGAGGATGACCGTTCGGCCATGCGCCGGCCGCGCTCGACCACGCTTGAGGCGAGGGCCGTCAGGAGCGGCATGGCGCCGGGGTTCGACTTCGGGTCCTCGATCGGTTCACCGACCACATAAAGCGTGCCCCCTTCGTTGACAAAGGAATCCAAGGTGAGCGTGTCGGTTCGGTTGGGAGTGCACGCCTCCCGCACGTTGACCGTGAAGAGGGCGGAGAGAGCGCGGGCCGTCAGCTCCTGGGCGATGTCCCGGCGTTCGGGGTGCGAGGTCAGAGCGGCTTCGAGTTCGCCCGCGGAGCCGGCGGCGGCCTTGGGATTCGTACGGAGGATGCGTACGGCTTCCTGGACCTGGGCGCCCTGGGCCCAGCGGTGGACGTGGCGGATGGTGCGGCCGTCCACCGCCGCGGCGTGCAGATAGCTGCGGAGGAGTGTCTCCGCGGTGTCGGCGACCGCCTGGTCGATCCTGGCGCTGGGACGGACCGGGGCGAGGAGCGCCGCCGCGCGAGCCCGCGCGGTGTCCTTGGTCTCGCAGCCGGCGAAGGGGGACCAGTGGAGGCGGGCCGGGGTGTCGCAGAGGTGGGAGGGGTCGTAGAGGAGGACGGGGCCCAGTTTCGCGCGGGCGTCCTTCGTGCTCGACCAGAGAGCGGGGTCGGAGGTGATGACCAGGGCGGGGCCGTCCGCGTCCTGGATCGCCTGGACCGCGAGCGGGTGGCGGGTCTCGGGCGGGCCGAGGACGACGGGTCCCCGGGGGGCCGGGACGGGGCTTTCCCACGTGTCCGCCCGTTCGCCGCCGGCCGTCACGGGGAACGGCACCTGCTCCGGTGGCGGCTGCGCCGCTCGTACCGGCGGCGGCGTCGCCGCAGACGGACGCGGCACCGTGATGTGCTCGACCGGTTGCTGCGGCTGCTGTGTCGTCGCGGGGTACTCCGGCCCGGGGTGCACCGGCCCGGGACGCTCCGGTACCCGGTCCCGGGGTGACTCGTGTGCCTCGTCGTGGTCGCCCTTGGTCAGGGCGAGTGCCCTGCGTCTGGCTCGCTGCGCCCTCCAGCGCGCCACCGTGCCCAGTACGAAGACCGTGAGGACGACCAGCACCATCACCTGGCCGATGAGCAGCCCCCAGAAGAGCCCGTACCCGGAGAGCTGGCCGGCCGGGGTGTCCGGCCAGGCGGTCGGCAGGTCGTGGGGGGCCGCGACGAGGTGGCGTATGGCCAGGGGCGTACGGCGGAAGGTGACCTCGGCGGGCCACGAGCCGTGGGAGAAGAGGCCGGACAGACCGGTGGCCGTCCACACCATGACCGTCATGCCGAGGACGAAGGCCAGGATGCCGATGAGCAGGCCGTCCGGAATGCCTCCTTCGCCGCCGCGGTGCCGGTCGCGCTCGTCCGGTCTCATCTCGGGTCGCTCCTCTACGCCACGGTGGACTCGGACGAGTCGTCGAGGTCTTTCAGGTGTTGCTCCATGAAGGCCGCCGCCCGTTCCTCGGCCTCCCGTTCGGCGGCGCGCAGGGCGTCGTCCGCGAGGCGGTCGGCCGACGACTCCGTCATGGCGCGGTCGGTGAAGACGAGGGGGCGCTCGGTCTCGGTGATCAGGTGTTTGACGACCTGGACGTTGCCGTTGACGTCCCACACGGCGATACCCGGGGTGAGGGAGGGGATGATCTCCACCGCCCAGCGGGGCAGGCCGAGGACGCGGCCCGTCATTCTGGCCTCGTCGGCCTTCTGGGCGTAGATCGTCCTCGTCGAGGCCATCTTGAGGATCGCCGCGGCCTCCTTCGCGGCGGCGCCGTCCACGACGTCGGACAGGTGGTGGACCACCGCGACGAAGGACAGGCCGAGCCGTCGGCCGAACTTCAGCAGGCGCTGGAAGAGCTGGGCCACGAACGGGCTGTTGATGATGTGCCAGGCCTCCTCGACGAGGAAGATGCGCTTCTTCCGGTCGGGGCGGATCCAGGTGTGCTCCAGCCACACGCCGACGATCGCCATGAGGATGGGCATGGCGATGGAGTTGCGGTCGATGTGGGAGAGGTCGAAGACGATGAGCGGGGCGTCGAGGTCGATGCCGACGGTCGTCGGGCCGTCGAACATGCCGCGCAGGTCACCGTCGACGAGGCGGTCGATGACCAGGGCGACGTCCAGGCCCCAGGCCCGTACGTCGTCTATGGCGACGTTCATCGCCTCCGCCGACTCCGGTTCGGGGTGGCGGAGCTGCTCGACGATGTCGGTGAGGACGGGCTGGCGGTCGACGATGGTCTCGTTGACGTAGGCGTGGGCGACCTTCAGCGCGAAGCCGGAGCGTTCGTCCAGGCCGTGGCCCATCGCGACCTCGATGATCGTCCGGAGCAGCGCGAGCTGGCCGGTCGTCGTGATGGCCGGGTCGAGGGGGTTGAGCCGGATGCCCATGTCCAGGGCGGCGGTCGGGTCGAGGCGGATGGGGGTGAGCCCCAGTTCCTGGGCGATGAGGTTCCACTCGCCGACCCCGTCCTCGCCCTGTGCGTCCAGGACGACGACCTGCCGGTCGCGGAAGCGCAGTTGCCGCAGCACGTACGTCTTCTCCAGCGCCGACTTGCCGTTGCCGGACTCGCCGAGGACCAGCCAGTGCGGTGCCGGGAGCTGCTGTCCGTACAGCTGGAAGGGGTCGTAGATGTAGCCCTTCCCGGAGTAGACCTCGCGGCCGATGATGACGCCGGAGTCGCCGAGGCCGGGGGCGGCGGTCGGCAGGTAGACGGCCTGGGCCTGACCGGTGGAGGTGCGCACCGGCGGGCGGGTCGTCTCGACCTTGCCGAAGAGGAAGGACGTGAAGCCCTCCGTGAGGACGGACAGCGGATCCCGCATAGAGCCCTACCTCCGGATGCCGGTCGCGAACGGGAGTGTGTTGACGAAGGCGCGGTGGTGCTCGCGGTCGCACCATTCCAGCTTCAGGTACGACTTTCCGGCCGAGGCCCTTATGGTCCGCTTGTCGCGGGCGAGTGCCTCGGGGTTGCGGGACGAGACGGTGATGTAGCCGACGAGGTTGACGCCGGCGGCACCGCTGGCGAGGTCCTGGCCGCGCTGGTCGACACGGTTGTGGGAGGCGACGTCGCGGGGGTCGACGGTGCGGTTCATCTTGGCCTGGCGGCTGGCCTCGGCCTCGTCGTTGGTCTTCTCGGTCAGCATCCGCTCGATGGCGATCTCGGTGGGTTCGAGGTCCATGGTGACGGCGACCGTGCGGATGACGTCCGGGGTGTGGACGAGCAGCGGGGCGAGGAAGTTGACGCCGACCGGGGTCATCGGCCACTCCTTCACCCAGGCCGTGGCGTGGCACCAGGGGGCGCGGGTGGAGGACTCACGGGTCTTGGCCTGGAGGTAGGTCGGCTCCATGGCGTCCAGCTCGGCCGGCCAGGCGTTGCGCTTGGTCATGGCCTGGATGTGGTCGATGGGGTGGTCCGGGTCGTACATCGAGTGCACGAGGGAGGAGAGCCTGCCCTGGCCGAGCGGCTGGCGCACCCGGATGTCGGCCTCCTGGAGGCGGGAGCAGATGTCGGTGAGCTCGCGGGCCATGACGACGGCGAGACCGGCGTCCTTGTCGAGCTTCTTGCCGCCCTTGGGGCGGGCGGCGCGGGCCATGGCCTGGCCCTCGGCGGCCAGTTCGCGCGAGTAGTGCATGCAGGCGACGAGATAGGCGCGGTGCTGCTCGCTGCTCGTCGACACCATGGACTGGAGCTGCTCGTACGACTGCTGGAGCCAGCCGGGTGCCTGCTCGTCGCCGCGGACGGTGACGTCCTTGGCGTGGGCGTCCGGGTCGGCGGGGAGCGTACGGGCGAGCATCTGGATGCGGGTGACGAAGCCGTCGCCGTTGGCGACGTGCTTGAGGAGGGTGCCGAAGCGGTCGACGAGGGCCTCCTGGTCCTCGCTGTCGCGCAGGCCGACGCCGGGGCCCTCGATCTCGATGGCGGCGGTGACGGTCTTGCGGTCGGCGTGCAGGAGCACGGCGATCTCGTCCGGGCCGAACGGGGCGGCGAGCCAGGTGATGCGGCCGATGCCCGGGGGCGGGCCGACCTCGACCTCGCGGCCGTCGATGCGGGTGCCGGACTCCATGACACCGCTGCGGTAGGCGGTGCCGCGGCGCAGGCTGCGCTTGTAGCTGCGGTTGATCTCGAACCACTTGTAGAAGGTCCGCCGCTTGTACGGCACGTAGACCGCGGCCAGCGCGAGCAGCGGGAAGCCCATGAGCAGCACGATGCGCACGGAGAGGACGGGGACGAGCAGGCCGCACATCATGCCGAGGAACGCGCCCGTGATGATCAGTCCGATCTCGCCGGACTCGCGGTTGCGGCCGACGATCGCGCTCGGCCGGGCGCGCCCGATCAGATAGGTACGGCGGGGCGTGACCGGATGGGACGTATGGGCCACGTGGGAATCGGTCGTCAACGCCCTTCACCTCCCGTGCGGTTGTTGCTGCTGTTGCGGTTGTTCCCGGCGTGAGGGGTGTTCACCGGGCTGGAGCGGGGCGGGGGCGCGGCGGCGGGGACCGATCCGCCGCTGCCAGAGGGGCCGCGGGAGCTGTGGGCCGCGACGCCGCCGGAGAGGGGGTTCGAGGGGCGGGAGCCGCCGTTGCCGCCGCCGCCCCCGCCGCCGTTGTGGTCGGCCCGGGTGCTGTGGGTCTTGATGCCCTGGGCGACGAGGGTGGCGGGGGAGCTGATGGCGGCCGCGGCCTTGCCTTCGGCGCCCTGCATGATGCGGTTGTTGCGGCTGCTCGCGATCTCGTCGCCGAAGCCCGGTACGAAGCGGTAGATCATCGCGCTGGCGAAGATGGCGAGCAGGATGATCGCGAGGCCGGAGACGACGGCGGAGAAGGCGTCGGGGCCGTCCTCCGCGGACAGGGCGCCGGCGAGGCCCAGCACGATCACGATGACCGGTTTGACGAGGATGACGGCGATCATGATCCCGGCCCAGCGGCGGACGTGGCCCCAGAGGTTCTTGTCGACCAGGCCGGCGTAGACGACGGTGCCGAGGAGCGCGCCGACGTAGAGGAGGGCGGCGCGGATCACCAGTTCCAGCCACAGGATGCCCGCGGCGAGGATCGACACGAGGGAGACCACGATCAGCATGATCGGGCCGCCGCCGATGTCGGTGCCCTTGTTGAGGGCGCCGGAGAAGTTGCCGAAGAAGGTGTCGGTCTGGTTGCCGGTGGTCTTGGCGAGGACCTCGGCGATGCCGTCGGTCGCGGACACGACGGTGTAGAGGATGAGGGGGGTGAAGGCCGACGCGAGGACCGTCAGCCAGAGGAAGCCGATGGCTTCGCCGACGGCCGTGCCGAGGGGGACGCCCCGGACGGCCCTCTTGGCGACCGCGAGCAGCCACAGGAGGAGGGTGAGGATCGTCGACGCGGCGAAGACCACTGCGTACTGCTGGAGGAACGTGGTGTTCGTGAAGTCGACGGTCGCCGTGTCCTGGACCGCGTCGCTGAGCTTGTCTATCGTCCAGGACGCGGCTTTGGCGCAGCCCTTGGCGAGGGAGGCGAGGGGGTCGAGGGCGTCGGTGGGGTTGTCGACGGAGGGGCCGTTGCGGTTCGAGCTGCCTCGTTCGCAGTAGTCCTTGGCGGGGCCGACGATCAGGTCGCAGTTGTCGTCGGACGGCGAAGGCGGCGGTGTCGGTGCTGCGGCCGCACGGCCGGCGAGCACGACGAACGCGGCCTGCACGGCTGCGACAGCGGCGGTGACCTTGAGTACGCGGCGTGGGCTACCGGGCATACGTGAAGCCTCCGTACTCTTCGACGGCCTTCGAGATCTTGTCGGACGGTGAGACCGCGTTGTCGCCGTTCACCGGCGCCGGTCCGTCCTTCTGGGAGAAGCTGTCGACCTTCCAGTCACCGTCGGCCCACCGCAACTGGAGCGTCATGGTGAACCAGTCGTTGCTGACCGGGTTTCTGGAGTCGTCCCCGGCCGTGCCGAAGACGCCGGTGCACCAGACCTCCACGATCGCCGTGCTGTCCGAATAGTCCGTGATCTTGGTGCCGACCGGCATGGTGCGTGACACATAGGTCTGTCCGGCCGACGCGTTGCCGTCCTCGTCGAGACCGACGTTGCTCAGGAACTCCTTGGAATACGCCTTGTCCAGCTTGCTCCGCAGTGCGGCCGCCTTGTCGGCGACGAACACCTGCTGGACGATCTCGCCCCGTCGGGCTGGTTTGAGGATGTCGGCCGAGACGAGAACCACCGAGTAGTTCGCCGCGGCCGACTCCGCGCCCTGTTCGGTCCGGGGGAATCCCGAGGGGATTCCCCCGGACTTCGTCTGGACGGGCTGTTCGCCGGAGGCGGCCGTCGGGGCCGTTTTCGGCTTGCCGCCGCCCGCCTCGTCGTCGGAGTCGCCGCCTCCGCGGTTCGCGAAGGCGATCGCCGCGATCAGGAGGACCACGACGCCCACCACCGTGACGAGGCTGCGCGACGACGAGCGGTTGCCGCGTCGTGCCCCGCCGTAGACGTCGCCCGTGCCGTCGGGGAGCCGGGTGCGGGTCTGGCCGCTGCCTCCGTAACGGTCGTCGCTGCCGCGTGCTCCGTGCTCGTCGCCGGGACTCATGCCGCGTACGCCCCCTCAACCTCTTGCTGAACCGCCTGGTACGACGGTAGTCCCGCTGGTTCCCGCGCGGGCACGGTGTGGTGACTCGACATCAGGGAAGCGCAACCTCAGCCGGTGGGCACGACGGACGGGTGGGAGGGACGGGTAGGAGGGACGGGGGACCTGGGGTGTCCGGCCGGATCCGGGGACGCCGGACCGGTGGCCGCCTAGACGGCCATGCCGTACACGATCGTGAAGAGTGTCCCCAGTGAACCGATGATGAAGACTCCGGTGAGACCCGCGATGATCAGACCCTTGCCCTGCTCCGCGCTGAAGGTGTCGCGCAGGGCCGTCGCGCCGATGCGTTGCTTAGCCGCTCCCCAGATCGCGATGCCGAGGCACAGGAGGATGGCGACGGCCATCACGACCTCGATCATGATCCGGGCCTCGTTGCCGAGGGTGCCGAACGGGCCCCAGTCCGGAGCGATTCCGCCGATGATCGTGTTGATGTCGCCCTTTTCGGCTGCGAAAAGCATGTAAGTCACCGCCCCTAGTGGGTTGTTCTGCCTCCTCTGCCACTCTGCGCAGAGGTCACGGCTATTGTCGCTGACAAAGTCGCTGTCGCATGTCGACTTGGCGTCATTGGTTGGCGGGTTTTGTACGAATCCCTTGTCACCGGCGCTCGCGGGACCCCGCCGGAACCGCGGCCCGGTGTTCCCGGAGACGTATCGTCACTCTGTGTATCATGGCAGGTCACGACCGGCAATGAAGTGGAAGCGGAACCTCTGGTGTGGTCCCGTCGTTAGCCCCTTCTCGCGTGACCGGCTCCTGACGGTGGCCGACTCCGCCCGTCCATCGAGCCCGACTCCGTCCCGTGTGCGCCGGTCCGTCGTGCCGATGTTCGCCGGGTCGTACGTCTCCTGGCGAGTAGACGTCGCCCGTTGTGTGCTGATCGAAGGCCGACTCGGACGCGATGGCGGGGTGGGGCGGGGGCGGGGTGGCGCGTAGCCGAGTGTCTGTTCTCGCTTATATAAGTGAATGCTGATATTGTGGTGCCGTGCACGCGTTCGACGTACTCGGTGACCCCGTTCGCCGCCGCATCCTGGAGCTGCTCGCCGACGGCGAGATGAGCTCCGGGGCGGTGGGCGAGACCGTCAGGGCGGAGTTCGGGATCTCCCAGCCCGGTGTCTCTCAGCACCTGAAGGTCCTGCGGGAGAACGGCTTCGCCACGGTCCGGCCGGAGGGGACCCGGCGGCTGTACGCCGTGAACTCCGACCCCCTGCGTGACATCGACGCCTGGCTGGACCGGTTCCGGCGGCTCTGGACGCCCCGCCTCGACGCCCTGGCCACCGAACTGGCCCGGGGCGAGCGGGAACGCCGGCTCCGTGAGCGGTCCGGTGACGGTGACCCCGCACCACAGTGAAGGAGCACCTCATGATCGACGTCACCCATCAGATCAACGCCGTACGGCGCCACGTGGGCAGCCGGGTCCTGGAGGCCGGTGAGGCCCACGTGGTGACCCTGGGCCGGACGTACGACGCGGACGTCGAGGACGTCTGGGACGCCTGCACCGATCCCGAGCGCATCCCGCGCTGGTTCCTGCCCGTCAGCGGCGAGCTGCGCCCCGGCGGCACCTACCAGCTGGAGGGCAACGCCGGCGGTACCGTCGAGCGCTGTGATCCGCCGAAGGGTTTCACGGCGACCTGGGAGTTCGCCGGGAACGTCAGCTGGATCGAGCTCCGGCTGACCCCCGCGGAGGACGGCGGCACGCGTTTCGAGCTGGACCACATCGCGCCCGACGACGACGAGAAGTGGGAGCGGTTCGGGCCCGGAGCCGTCGGTATCGGCTGGGACATGGCCCTCGTCGGGCTCACCCTCCACCTGTCCTCCGGCGCGGCCGTCGATCCCCGGGAGGCCATGGCCTGGTTCGGGACCGAGGAGGGGCTCCGGTTCGTCCGCCTCAGCAGCGAGGGGTGGTACGCGGCGGGCGTGGCGGGCGGTGAGGCCGAGGGGACCGCCCGTGCGAGGGCGGACCGGACGACCGCGGCGTACACGGGGGCGGAGCCCTCCTGACAGCTTTGGCTACTGTCGAGTAACCTCACGTGGCGGCCCGGTCCCGGGGGCCGGCAGGCTCTCATGCGCCCCACAGGAGGAACCGTGCCGCGTTCGGAACGCTCGTCCCTGCTGCTCGCCGGACTGCTGGCCTCCGCCGCGGTCGCCCACTTCTCGGTGCCCCGCCGGTTCGACGCGACCGTTCCGCGCGTGCTGCCGGGGGAGCCCCGGGCCTGGACGTACGCGAGCGGTGTCGTCGAGCTGGTGCTCGCGGCCGGGGTGGCGGCACCCCGTACGCGGCGGACGGCCGCGCTGGCCACCGCGGCGTTCTTCGTCGGGGTGTTCCCCGCCAATGTGCAGATGGCCGTGGACTGGCGCCACCGCCCCGCGCCCCAGAAGGCCGCGGCGCTGGCCCGGCTGCCGCTGCAGGTACCGCTGGTGCTGTGGGCGCGGGGTGTGGCGCGGGACGCGGAGTGAGGTGCGGCGCGGGGCCGACCGCTCAGGGGCGGCCGTTCCCGGGGTCGCCCACTCCTCCCGCTTCCTGCGCTCCCCCTGTTCCTTCCGGTCCCTGCGCCTCTTCCGTGTCCTCCACTCCCTCCACTCCCTCCGCTCCCTCCACGAAGTGGTCGAACTCTCCCGCCTGTACGCCGAGGACGAACGCGTCCCACTTCTTCTGTGTGGTCGTGACGACCGTCCCGGGGTCGCTGGTCTCGCGGATGTAGACGAGGTCGTCGTCGCCGAAGGCGAGCTCGATCCAGGGGCCGGGGCCCGTCGCGCCCTCGGGGGCGGCGCGGGTCCAGTCGAGGTCGGGGGGTACGTCGGACACGGCGTGTTTCCTCACTCGGTATCGGGTACGGAAGCAGGGGGCGGGTCAGCGGGTGATCATTCCGCAGCGGAGCGGGCACCTCTACACTGGCGGTCGGACTACCGTGCGGCGAGGGGCGGTTGACGGTGCGTAAGGCCTGGATCGTAGCGACCGCCGCCGTGGGGGCGGGGCTGAGCTTCGTCATGGTGCTGGTGGTCGGTGTCTACCTGGTCGCCGGGAACCTGGCCAACGGCGTGGGGCAGGGGTCCGTCGGCCTCGCCAAGGGAGCCGTACCCGCGGCGTACCGGACGCTCGTGCAGAAGTGGGGCAATCTGTGCAGCGCGCTCAATCCGGCGCTCCTCGCCGCCCAGCTGTACCAGGAGAGCGGGTTCAACCCCGACGCGAGGAGTCCCGCCGCCGCGCAGGGGATAGCGCAGTTCATCCCCGGTACGTGGGCCACGCACGGAATCGACGGCGACGGTGACGGCGACCGCGACGTATGGGATCCGAATGACGCGATTCCATCGGCCGCGAAGTACGACTGCTCGCTCGCGAAGTACGTCAAGGACGCGCCCGGGGACCCGACGGCGAACATGCTCGCCGCGTACAACGCGGGGCCGTACGCCGTCATCAAGTACGGGGGTGTCCCGCCCTACCGGGAAACCCGGAACTACGTGAAGACGATCACGACGCTGGAGGACAGTTTCGCCGCTCCGGTCGGTCGTGTGCGGCCCTCGGAGCAGGCCGCCGGCGCCATCTACTACGCGCAGAAGAAGCTCGGGACGCTGTATCTCTGGGGCGGCAACGGCACCCCTGAGCAGGGCGGACGCTTCGACTGCTCGGGTCTGACCAAGGCCGCGTACGAGAGTGTGGGGATCACCCTGCCGCGGGTGGCCAACGACCAGTACAACGCCGGGCCGCACCCCGAGCGGGACGAGCTGCTGCCCGGGGATCTGGTCTTCTTCTCGGACGACCTCACCAACTCCCGGGCCATCCGGCACGTGGGGATCTACGTCGGCGGCGGATACATGATCAACGCGCCCCGGACGGGTGCCGTGATCCGGTTCGACCCCATCGACACGCCTGACTATTTCGGGGCCACCCGTGTGACCGAAGATGGCGCGAAAGCGTTGCCCACCTCCGTGTGAAACCCTCCCCTGAGCTGCGGCTATGTATCTCTCTTGGATAACGTCTGCGTGATCATTCGGTGGAGGGTGGAACGTATGGAAGGGGAATGTGCGTTCCTGTTCCTGTAGCCGACGACGGGGGTTGATGGCGCGGCGCATCCGGTGGGGTGCGTCGGAAAGATGACGACGAAGGGCCGTTGCACCGTGGCTGGACTCGCCGATTCGGGGTCGAACCCAGACGTCGACTTGCTTTACGACATCAATGGCCTCGCCAAGGAAGCGCCGCACTGGTTCGACCGTGTCATGGAGTTCGTGGGCGAGTGGGGACTCCTGCTCGTCATGGTCCTGCTGGTGCTCTGGTGCTGGTGGGGCGTGCGACGGCGGGGCGGGGACGATGCCGCCTCCTCCGTGGCCTCGCTGATCTGGGCGCCGCTGGCCGCCGCGGTCGCCGTGCTCGTGAACGTGCCGATACGGGGGTTCGTGGAGCGGCCCCGGCCCTTCGTGGACCACGAGGGGCTGGAAGTCCTGATCGGCGGCAAGAGCGACTACTCGTTCGTCAGCGACCACTCGACCCTGATGATGGCGATGGCCGTCGGGCTGTTCCTGGCGAACCGGAAGCTCGGGCTGGTCGGGATAGGGCTCGCGCTGCTCGGCGGGTTCTGCCGGGTGTACATGGGCGTGCACTATCCGACCGACGTCGTGGGGGGATTCGCCCTCGGGACGGCGGTCGTCCTGCTGCTCTCGCCGCTCGCCGTCGCGCTGCTGTCGCCTGTCGTGCGCGCGGTGGAGAGGTCGCCCCGGGTGGGGTGGCTGGTCCGGGCGGACCGTGCGGCCGGGCGGGGGAAGGTTCTTCCCGGGGCGCGCAGTGAGGCTGAGGCGGAGGAGCGGGACCTGGCGGCGTAGCCCGCCGCTTGTCGCTGGTGGGGTGCGGTGGGAGGCGTTCGTCGTCGGCTGCGGCGCCGCTGGGGCTGGTCGCGCAGTTCCCCGCGCCCCTTGAAAGCCGAAGGACTGCGCCGTTCCCCGCGCCTCTTGAGGGCGAAGGACTGCGCCGTTCCCCGGGTCCCCCGGCCCGCTACAGGGACTGGGGGAAGGTGAAGAAGTTCTCCGGGTCGTACCGGGACTTCAAGGACTTCAGGTGGGGGGCCGCCGAGCCGTAGTACGCCTTGCGCCAATCGGTGAGGGTGGGGTCCGTGTAGTTCTGGTAGGCCGCTCCCGAGGCGTGGGGGCGCATGGCCGTGTGGGTCCGGGCCAGCCAGGACTCCGCGGCCGTGCCGGAGGTGCCCGCGCGCCAGGCCGCGATGTACTGGGCCAGCACACGGGAGCGGCGGTGGACGAACGCCGTCGCCGTGGGGTCGACCCGGTTGACCACGCCGCCCAGGGCCGTGAGCGCGATGCTCCCCGTGCCGCCGCGGACCCCCGAGACACCGTCGAGCAGGGCCCGTACGCCCGTCGCCGGGATCGGGCGGTCGAAGAAGTCCGAGCGGGCCGCGTACGTCTCGCGGCCCAGCGCGCCCCGGGCCGAGCGGCCCGGTGTCCCGCCCGGGAGGTGGCACTGCGCGTCGGCCGGGAAGTCGGCGCAGCCCGCGTACACCTCCATCGACTCCTCGTAGGAGTGGCGCTTGAGGGAGACGTCGCGGGCGGGCGCGCCGATCCGGTCGGCCAGGCGGTCGACGGCGTTCTGCAGTTCGCCGTACGTGCCGAGCGAGAACGCGGAGACCGAGACCGTCGGGGTGCCGCCGGCCGCGTTCGCGAGGTGGAGCGAGGACCAGATCTCGTCCGGCTGGCCGGGACCCCACTCCTGCCAGGCCGTGAGGACGGCGGCCGCCCTCGGCCACGGCCAGGACATGTTCGCCGTGACGCCCCGCGGCGCCGGGTGGGTCCTGAAGCGCAGCTCGGTGACGACGCCGAAGTTGCCGTTGCCCGCGCCGCGCAGGGCCCAGAACAGGTCCTTGTTCTCGGTCGCGCTCGCGCTCAGCCGCCTGCCGTCCGCCGTGACCAGGGTGGCCCGCGTGAGGCTGTCGCACGTGAGGCCGTACGCCCTCGACACCACCCCGTGGCCGCCGCCCAGTGCCAGACCGGAGATGCCCACCGAGGGGCAGGACCCCGCCGGGACGGTCACGCCCTTCGCGGCGAGCCCCCGGTAGACGTCGATCAGCTTGGCGCCCGCGCCGATCACGGCCTCGTCGCCGGACGCCCGTACCCCGGACAGCTTCGACACGTCGACGATCAGCCGGCCGTCCCCGGAGGACCAGCCGGCGTACGAGTGGCCGCCGTTGCGGACCGAGACGCGGACGCCGTGGGCGCGGGCGTAGGAGAGCGCCGTACGGATGTCGTCGGAGTGGGCCACGTACGCGACCGCGGCCGGTTCCAGGGCGTCGAAGCGGGTGTTGTAGAGCTGGCGGGCCGCCGCCCAGTCGGTGTCGTCCGGACGGACCAGCGGGCCGTCCAGATCCTCGGCCAGGGCCCGCCAGTCGGCCGCCGTGGTGCCGCCGGCCGCCGTGGCCGCCGCGGCGGGGGCTCCGGTCGGGGTTCCGGTCGCGGCGCCGGACGTGTGCGTCCCGGCGGCCGGGCGCGACGGCTCGGGGCTCCCACCGCTGCACGCCGTCGACGCCGCCGTCACCGCGGTCGCGGCGGCTCCGCCCAGGAACGTACGCCGTTGCATGTGCGCCTCCCGTTGCTCCCGTACAACGAGACGGGGCCACGGTCCGACGGGTTCCACGGGCGGGGCCCGGCAACCCCGCCGGTCCGGCGGGACGGGTCGGGAGCGAAAGAAACCGGCCGGGTTCCGAAAGGAAGGCTTCCGGTACCCGGTATCCTCGCGTGTTCTGCTCGTGAGCGTTCCGTGACCTCACCGCACTGACGGCAGGGGTTCACCCGCCGTTCACTCACGGCCATCAGCGGCTTCACCTTTTCTGCCTAATTTCGGCCTTACCCGGTGCGTGGTGCGGACGAGAGCGAGCGCAGGTGCCGGTCCTGAACAGCAGTATGAAAGCAGTCCCGTGCGAACGGCAGGCTGCCCTCGACTTCGCACGCCGCCGACACCGGCGGCTTCTGGAAGGAACTCCCGAACGTGAAGCTTCAGCGCAAGAACCGGCTGCGCGGCCTTTCCCTCGGTGCTCTCGCCGTCTCCGGCGCCCTGGCGCTGACGGCGTGCGGCTCCGACGACACCGGCGGCAACAGCGGGAGCGACGGCGGTCCGACCGCGGCCAACAGCTCCATCAAGTGTGACGACGCCAAGGGCCAGCTGCTGGCCAACGGCTCTTCCGCGCAGAAGAACGCGATCGACGCGTGGGTCAAGGAATTCGCGACCGCCTGCAAGGGCGTGCAGATCAACTACAAGTCCGAGGGTTCGGGCGCCGGCGTCACCGCGTTCACCCAGGGTCAGGTCGCCTTCGCCGGTTCCGACTCCGCGCTGAAGCCCGAGGAGATCGAGGCCTCCAAGAAGGTCTGCAAGGACGGTCAGGGCATCGACCTGCCGATGGTCGGCGGCCCGATCGCGGTCGGCTACAACGTCCCGGGTGTCGAGGGCCTCGTCCTGGACGCGAAGACCCTCGCCCTGATCTTCGACAGCAAGATCAGCAACTGGAACGACGCGGCGATCAAGAAGCTGAACCCGGACGCTAAGCTGCCCGACCTCAAGATCCAGGCGTTCCACCGCTCGGACGAGTCCGGCACCACGGACAACTTCACCAAGTACCTGATCGCCGCCGCGCCCGACCAGTGGAAGTACGAGGGCGGCAAGGCGTGGCAGGCCGACGGCGGTCAGTCCGCGGCCGGCTCCTCCGGTGTCGCCCAGCAGGTCAAGCAGACCTCCGGCGCCATCAGCTACATGGAGCTGTCGTACGCCAAGGACGGCATCACCTCGGTGAAGCTCGACACGGGTGCGGCCGAGCCGGTCGAGGCCACCGTCGAGAACGCCACCACGGCCATCGCGGACGCCAAGGTCGTCGGCACGGGCCCGGACCTCGCGCTGGAGCTGAACCGCGCGACCAAGGCCGAGGGCGCCTACCCGATCACCCTGGTCACGTACGAGATCGTCTGCGACAAGGGCAACAAGGCGGAGACCCTGCCCGCCACCAAGGCGTTCCTCACCTACATCGCCAGCGAGGAGGGCCAGAAGATCCTGGCCGAGAACGACTACGCCCCGATCCCCGAAGAGATCATCGCCAAGGTCCGTACGACCGTCGCGAGCCTGAGCTGACCTGAGCGCGCGGTACGGCCCCCGGCCCCGGGGGCCCTGCCGCGCGCCGTCCGGTGCACCGCCGCCTGGAGCCGCGCACAGCGCGCGGCTCCGCAGACCGGAGAACCTCATGGACATATCCACAAAGAAGTCCGACGCGCCCCCCTCATCCCCCCTGCCCGCCGATCTCTCCGCGGCCGAACAGAAGCGTGCGGCCCGCGGGGCCACGCGGCCCGGCGACCGGGTCTTCCTCGGCCTGTCCCGCGGGTCGGGCATCTTCCTGCTCGTGATCATGGCCGCCATCGCGGTCTTCCTCACGTACCGCTCCGTGATCGCGATCAGCAAGAACGAGAGCAACTTCCTCACCACCTTCGAGTGGAACCCGACCGCCGCCGAGCCGAGCTTCGGCATCGCGGTCCTGGCCTACGGCACCGTCGTCTCGTCGATCATCGCGATGGTCATCGCGGTCCCGATCGCGGTCGGCATCGCCCTGTTCATCACGCACTACGCCCCGCGCAGGCTGGGCGGCGCCATCTCCTTCGTGATCGACCTGCTCGCCGCCGTGCCGTCCATCGTGTACGGCCTGTGGGGCGCCCTGGTCCTCGCGCCGCACCTGGTCGGTCTCTACGGCTGGCTGGACGACTACTTCGGCTGGACCGGCATCCTGGAGTGGCAGGGCGGCGCACCGCGCTCGCTGTTCACCGTGGGCATCCTGCTCGCGATCATGATTCTGCCGATCATCACCAGCGTGAGCCGCGAGGTCTTCCGCCAGGCCCCGCAGATGCACCAGGAGGCCGCGCTGGCCCTCGGTGCCACGCGCTGGGAGGTCATCCGGATGTCGGTGATTCCCTTCGGCCGCTCCGGCGTCATCTCCGCCTCGATGCTCGGCCTCGGGCGCGCGCTCGGCGAGACCATGGCCGTGGCCACGGTCCTCTCCCCGAACTTCAAGATCGAGGCCAGCCTGCTCGACCCGAACGGCGGCACCTTCGCCCAGAACATCGCCAGCAAGTTCAGCGAGGCCAGCGAGATGGGCCGGGACGCGCTCATCGCCTCCGGCCTGGTGCTGTTCATCATCACCTTGCTGGTCAACGGCGCGGCCCGCGCGATCATCGCCCGCCGCGCGGAGTACTCGGGGGCCAACGCATGAGCCAGACCGTCAACGTCGAGCGTCCCAGCACCCTGCAGGGCGCGCGACTGCCCAAGTGGGCCCCGCTGGCCGTCGCCGCGGGCTCGATCGCCCTCGGCCTCGGCATCAGCGCCGCGGCCGGGCTGGACAGCAGCATCCAGTGGGCCCTGCTGGCCGCGATCTTCTTCGTGCTCGCTTCGTACGGCATCGCCGCACGCGTCGAGGGCCGCCGGCAGGCCAAGGACCGGGTGGCCACCAGCCTGGTCTGGGTCGCGTTCCTCCTCGCCGTCATCCCGCTGGTCTCGCTCATGTGGGAGACCGTCGAGCGCGGTGTGAAGGTCCTCGACGGCTACTTCCTCAGCCACTCGATGGGCCTGGTCACCGACACCGAGCCCGGCGGCGGTATCTACCACGCGATCCTCGGCACCCTGGAGCAGGTCGGCATCGCCACGCTGATCTCCGTGCCGATCGGCATCCTGACCGCGATCTACCTCGTGGAGTACGGGCGCGGCAGGCTGGCCCAGGCCGTCACCTTCTTCGTCGACGTCATGACGGGCATCCCGTCGATCGTCGCGGGTCTGTTCGTCCTCAGCTTCTGGATCCTCATCCTGGACATGGGCCCCTCCGGGTTCGCCGGCGCGATGGCCCTGACCATCCTGATGCTGCCGGTGATCGTCCGCTCCACCGAGGAGATGCTCAAGCTCGTCCCGAACGAGCTGCGCGAGGCGTCGCTGGCGCTGGGCGTGCCGAAGTGGCGCACGATCATGAAGGTGGTCCTGCCGACCTCCATCGGCGGCATCACGACCGGTGTGATGCTCGCGATCGCCCGCATCACGGGTGAGACCGCCCCGGTGCTGCTGCTGGTGTGGGGTTCGACCTTCATCAACACGGACCCGTTCGACGGCCCGCAGGCATCGCTCCCGATGTACATCTACCAGCAGTACGCGAACAGCGGCGGCTCCGGTGCGGCGTACGACCGGGCCTGGGCGGCGGCGCTCACGCTCATCGCGTTCGTGATGATCCTGAACCTGGCGGCCCGCGGCATAGCCCGCTGGAAGGCCCCCAAGACCGGTCGCTGACGCGGCCAGACAGCGACCAGCAGTCCTTCTCGAAAGAAGCAGTGATCTCCATGGCCAAGCGAATCGACATCAGCGGTCTCAGCGCCTACTACAGCTCGTTCCGAGCCATCGAGGACATCTCGATGGCCATCGAACCCCGTTCCGTGACGGCCTTCATCGGCCCCTCCGGCTGCGGCAAGTCCACCTTCCTGCGCACCCTCAACCGGATGCACGAGGTGACACCGGGCGGCCGTGTCGAGGGCAAGGTCATGCTCGGCGACGAGAACCTGTACGGCGCCGGGGTCGACCCGGTGGCGGTGCGGCGCGAGGTCGGCATGGTCTTCCAGCGGCCGAACCCCTTCCCCACGATGTCGGTCTACGACAACGTGGCGGCGGGCCTGCGCCTCAACGGCAGCTACAAGAAGTCCGAGCTGGACGGCATCGTCGAGAAGTCGCTCAAGGGCGCGAACCTCTGGAACGAGGTCAAGGACCGCCTGAACAAGCCGGGTTCCGGTCTGTCCGGTGGCCAGCAGCAGCGTCTGTGCATCGCCCGGGCCATCGCGGTGGAGCCGAACGTCCTGCTCATGGACGAGCCCTGCTCGGCGCTCGACCCCATCTCGACGCTGGCCATCGAGGACCTGATCTCCGAGCTGAAGGAGCGCTTCACGATCGTCATCGTGACGCACAACATGCAGCAGGCGGCGCGTGTCTCCGACCGCACGGCCTTCTTCAACCTGTCGGCCGTCGGCCAGCCCGGCAAGCTCATCGAGATAGACGACACGGAGCGGATCTTCTCGAACCCGTCCGTGCAGGCCACCGAGGACTACATCTCGGGGCGCTTCGGCTGAGCCGACCCGTTCCGCAGGTCTTCGGGACCCCTCGCGGTGCTGCATGGCGGTGCCACCGCGGGGACCAATAGGGCCCGCCTCCCGGATTCGGGGGGCGGGCCCGTTGGCTTTTCCCGTTCCCGTTCCCGTCCCTGTCCGGCTACCGGGGGCAGCGTCCGGCTTCCGTGGATCAGGGGTGGCGGGGGCGGTGGGAGCGGCGGGGGCGGGTGGGGCGGGGAGCCCTACAGGAACGCCAGGTTCACGGCGTAGAAGCTGGCCGCGGCCACCAGGCCCGCGGCCGGCATCGTGATGAACCAGCCGAGGATGATGTTCTTGGCGACGCCCCAGCGCACCGCGTTCACCCGCTTCGTCGCCCCGACCCCCATGATCGCGGAGGTGATGACGTGCGTCGTGGAGATCGGCGCGTGGAAGATGAACGCGGTCGTGAACATGATCGACGCACCGGTCGTCTCCGCGGCGAACCCCTGCGGGGGATCCAGTTCGATGATCTTGCGCCCCAGTGTCCGCATGATGCGCCAGCCGCCCGCGTACGTACCCAGCGAGAGCATTATCGCGCACGCGACCTTGACCCAGACCGGAATCGGATCGCCCGCCTCCTCGACGTCCGCGATGACCAGGGCCATCACCACGATGCCCATCGTCTTCTGGGCGTCCTGCAGACCGTGGCCGAGCGCCATGCCGGCCGCTGACACGGTCTGCGCGATCCGGAAACCGCGCTTGGCCTTGTGCGGGTTGGAGCGGCGGAAGAGCCACATGATCGCGCACATCACCAGATAGCCCGCCACCAGGCCGACGACCGGGGAGATGAACATCGGGACGACGACCTTCTCCAGGACGCCGGACCAGATGACATCGATGCCGCCCGCGAGCGCGGCGCCGACCATGCCGCCGAACAGCGCGTGCGAGGAGGAGGACGGCAGGCCGAAGTACCAGGTGACGAGGTTCCACACGATGGCACCGACCAGCGCGGCGAACAGGATCCACATCCCCCTGTTGCCGTGCGGTGTCGCGATCAGGCCCTCGCTGACGGTCTTGGCGACGCCGCTGCCCAGGAAGGCGCCGGCGAGGTTCATCACGGCGGCCATCGCGAGTGCCGCACGCGGCGTCAGCGCACGCGTGGACACGGAGGTGGCGATGGCGTTGGCGGAGTCGTGGAAGCCGTTGGTGTAGGTGAATCCGAGCGCGACACCGATGGTCACGATCAAGGCGAAGGTGTCCATGAAGGGGTCAGGACTCCTTGACCGCGATGGTCTCCACCGTGTTGGCCACGTGCTCGAACGCGTCGGCGGCCTCTTCGAGGACGTCCACGATCTGCTTGAGCTTCAGCACCTCGATGGCCTCGTACTTGCCGTTGAAGAGCATGGCCAGCAGCTTGCGGTGGATCTGGTCGGCCTGGTTCTCCAGTCGGTTGACCTCGATCCAGTACTCGGTGAGGTTGTCCATCGTGCGCAGGTTCGGCATCGCCTCGGCGGTGAGCTCCGCGGCCCGTGCCAGCACCTCGATCTGCTGCTCGACGCCCTTCGGCAGGTCCTCCACGTTGTAGAGGACGACCAGGTCGACGGCCTCCTCCATGAAGTCCATGATGTCGTCGAGGGACGAGGCGAGGTTGTAGATGTCCTCGCGGTCGAAGGGCGTGATGAACGAGGAGTTCAGCTGGTGGAAGATCGCGTGTGTGGCGTCGTCACCGGCGTGTTCCGCGGCCCGCATGCGCTCTGCGATCTCGGCTCGGTCGGACGAGTCCGCCCCGAGCAGTTCCATCAGGAGCTTCGAGCCCGTGACGATGTTGTCCGCGGAGGCGGCGAACATGTCGTAGAAGCTCGTCTCCCTGGGGGTCAGACGAAATCGCACGTGGGGTCCTCGGATTGCTTCGGTGTCGGTCAGGCTGATGCTAGGCGCATCATCCGGCCACGGCTAACGGCCGCCCACCAGTGTCGCCCATCGGGCACAGTGATCAGCACGGGGTCCCGCAAGGCCTCGGCCAGTGCTCTATACCCGGCAGAGTTCGTTACGATATACCCGGTAGGGGTATCAGTCAGCAGGAGGACGCGATGACGACCACCGAGGCCGGCGCGACGGCGCCCTCCGGGAGGACCGCGGGGGCCGGTGCCGAGGAGGTCGTGACCGACCACGACCGCGGGATCCACGGCTACCACCAGCAGAAGGACGAGCACCTCAAGCGGCTGCGGCGGATCGAGGGGCAGGTCCGCGGTCTGCAGCGCATGGTCGACGAGGACGTCTACTGCATCGACATACTCACGCAGGTCTCCGCCTCCACGAAGGCCCTGCAGTCGTTCGCCCTCCAGCTGCTGGAGGAGCACCTGCGCCACTGCGTCGCCGACGCGGCGGTCAAGGGCGGCGCCGAGATCGACGCCAAGGTGGCGGAGGCGACGAAGGCGATCGCGCGGCTGCTGCGCACGTGACCCCGCGGGAGCGCGACCGCGCGTGGCCCCGCGGTCGCACGTGTCACGGCCCCGCCCCCCTCGCGGGGCGCGGGGCCGTCACCTTCCGGCGCTGTCACCTTCCGACGGCGCCGTCTTCCGGCGTCGTCACCTTCCGGCGGTGCCGCCGTGTTCCTCGATGAAGCGTTCCTCCGCCGCCCTGAGCACCTCGTCGATACGGTCGGGGCTGAGCCGGTCCTCACGGGCGGTCGAGGCCGCGATGATCAGGTCGCCGCACAGCTCGATCTCGGCGAGGGCCACGTGGTCCTGAACTGCCGTACCGCGCGCCGGAGCCACGTGCATCACCTCTTCCTGCCGTCACCGACTTCCTAGAGTAGGGAGCGGGGCACGGACGGCGCATGGCACCAACGGACCATTTCCGGCCCGTGCATTCAGGCCTCTCACGGTCCCGCCCACGGCGTCCGCCGCCCGGCCACTCCGTCATTCCTCCGTCACCCCTTCGCCGTTCCTCCGCATCCCCTCCCCCGTCCTGTGGACCGTCCCGCCGGCTGTTCCCTCTTCCCTGTCCGGTCGCCCGCCCGGTCATTCGGCGATCCGGCCGGCGAAGATGTCCTCCGCGACCGGCAGGCGTACGTCGGCCTCGGCGCCGAAGTCGTACAGCAGGGTCGTGGAGGACACCGCGACCGTGTCCTTCCGCTGCCCGTTCACGAAGCTGAACCGGTGGCGGACCTTGCGGATGCGCCCCTGGTCGTCGAGGTAGACGTCGAAGGGGACCGTCGCCGTGGCGAAGCCCTCCGCCGCCGCCCGCAGCGCCGCCCGGTTGCCCGCGGAGGCGTCGCGCGCGGCCGCCACGAGGTCGGCGGTCCCCCGGTAGTGGCGTACGGCCGTGCCCGCGACCGACGTCCGCCCCAGGTACGTCGCCCTCCGCGCGCCGCGCAGCAGTTCGGCGGCGGCGAACGGGTCGGTCGCGCCGCCCGTGACCAGGTTGCCGTCGGAGAGCGTGGCCGTGTCGACGCGCACCCACTTGTCGGCGGGTACGCCCGCGCCGCGGTTCTTCATGTAGAGGGCGCCCGGTGCGAGGAGTTCGGTGATGGGGCGGTGCTCGCCGACGCCGGCCGGGTCCTGCGGGAGGAAGACCTTCAGACGGCCCGCCCGGCCCGCGAAGTCGTAGACGCCCTCGCCGCGGATGGTCACGCGGGTGCCGCCGGTGGCCATCTCCATCGACGTACGCGCCTTCGAGGTGCCGGCGCGGACCAGCTTCCCGGCGGCTCCGTGCAGTACCCGGACCGGGTCCTCGGCGGCCCGGGCGTCGTCGGAGGCGGCCCCGCTGCCCGAGCAGCCGGCGGCGCAGAGCAGCAGCCCCGTCGCCGCGGCGGCCAGGGCGACCGTCCCCTCCCTGCGTGTTCGCTGCCGCTCCACCATCGCCTGCTACCCCCAGCCGGGACGTTCTTGGGCGGGCCTCGTGTCGTTCGGCTTAACGACGGCTGGGGGGTGTTGTCACGCCGGTACGCGGCTTGGGGAAGCGTTTACCCTGCGTCGGTACCGTGGGAGCCGTGCCACAGCAGGAAGAGATCACTCCCGCGGAACACCGGACGACGACGGTCGAGCAGGGTCGTTTCTGCCTGGCCCGGTGCACCTGCGGCTGGAAGGGCCCGGCCCGCCGGGCCAGGAGCCGGGCGCGGACGGACGCCGAGACCCACGCGGCGGAGGGCGCCGGATGAAGGGGGCGCCGCCGTGAGGTGGGGGACGCGGGGAACCGCGCGCCGCGCTACACGTGCCGCAGGACGGCCACCAGCTCGTCGACGAGTTCCCTGTCCCGAGCCTGTGTGAGCCGCTCCCGGGCCTCCGCCGGCGGCAGCCACACCACGCGGTCCACCTCGCGGTTGGGGACGAAGCGACCCCCCGTCGCCTCGGCGGCCCAGTAGCTGACCCGCTTGGGCCGCCCGTTGGCCAGGTAGTGGAGCGTGGTCAGACGGGGGCCGGGGGCACACCGGTGCCCGGTCTCCTCCCCGACCTCGCGCACCGCTCCCGCCAGCGCGTCCTCGCCGCGCTTCAGCTTGCCCTTCGGATGCGACCAGTCGTCGTACTTCGGCCGGTGGACCAGGCAGATGCCCAGCTCGCCGCCGGCCGGTGAGCGGCGCCACAGTACGCAGCCCGCCGCGAGGACGGGGTCCTCGTCCCACTCGTGCACTGGGCCTCCCATCGCGAGTACCGGACTCCGTGGGTCACGGAGTGCCGACCGTCTCCCTCGTCCAGGCGCGCTGAAACATGAACCGGGCCGCTTCCACCTCGTGCCGCTGGTCGGCGTGGAGCACCCCCAGCGCGTACGCCGTCGCCGGGGCGATCCGCGGGGTACGGGCCGCCGAGGCCGCCGCCGCGGCCGCCTCCGCCGCGTCGCGGTGCCGGTCCAGGGCCTGGCCGGCGTTCAGGATGCGTACGTCCACGAGGTCCTCGTCGCCGTACAGCACCTCGCGCGCGTAGCGGTGCAGGCGCAGCAGGAGGCGTACCTGGTGCCAGGGGGCGTCCTGGGGCTGCGGTGCCGTGTCGGTGGAGAGGCCGTGGACGAGGGCCTCCGAGTTGTAGGGGTGGCCGGCGGTGATCAGGGGGAGCCCGGTGACGGCGTCGCGGAGGCGTTCCTCGGCGGCGGCGGCCAGCGGTCGCAGTCCCGGTCCCGGGGGTGGCCCCGTGGCGGTCGTGGTCGCCGTCGCCGTCGCGGCGGCGGACAGCGGGACCTCGCTGGCGAGCACGGCGACGTTGTCGGCGACGGCGTGGAAGCGGCTGGAGCCCAGGGCCTGGAGCGCGGCCGAGTGGGCGCGGGTCCGGGCGAGGGTCAGCTGGCGCTCCAGGAGGGCGCCCGCCTTGGCCGCGCCCACGGTCAGGGGGGCCTTCGCGGTCCGTACCTCCGCCCGCGTCCCCGCCTCCGCCCGCGGCTCCGTCCGTGCCTCGGAGGTGGCCTGGGCCGGGAACACCGCCGGAGCCGAGCCCGACAGCCGGTGCAGGGCCGCCAGCAGCCGCTCCAGCCGGGCCTCGTACGCGTGTTCACGGGCCAGGGTCCCCGACAGCCAGGCCAGCTCGGGGCGCATGCCCTCCGACCAGCCCTCGTCGAGCAGGGGCCGGAAGGTGTGCAGGGTGCCGCTGATGCGGCGGGCCGAGCGGCGCAGGGCGCGCGCCGCGTCCGCGGCCTCCTTCGAGCCGTTCGCCGCCGCCGCGCCACCGGCCTCGCGGTGCTGGCGCAGCGCGCGGAGGAACTCCGTGGCCTGGGCGCGGAGGTAGGCCGCGAGGGCGTCCCCGGCCACGGGACCGGCCGTCGGGTCCGTCGGGTCAAGGTGTTGCTGTGCCACGCCGGCGCCTCCGGGCGTCTATGAGCATCTCCTGGACGTTGCGCAGGGGGCGGCCTTCGGCGTCGGTCGCGTGCCGGGTCCATTCGCCGTCGGGGCCCAGGTGCCAGGAGGAGGTCGTGTCGGACATACCGGTCTCGAACAGCCGGTTGAGGGCTGACCGGTGGGCCGGGTCGGTGATCCTGACCAGTGCTTCGATACGCCGGTCGAGGTTGCGGTGCATCATGTCGGCGCTGCCTATCCACACCTCGGGTTCGCCGCCGTTGCCGAAGCCGAAGACCCGGGAGTGTTCGAGGAAGCGGCCGAGGACGGACCGTACCCGGATGTTCTCGGACAGGCCCGCCACCCCCGGCCGCACCGCGCAGATCCCGCGCACCCACACGTCGACGGGCACGCCCGCCTGGGAGGCACGGTAGAGGGAGTCGATGAGTGCCTCGTCGACCATCGAGTTGACCTTGATGCGGACGTACGCGGGACGTCCGGCACGGTGGTGCTGGACCTCCTTGTTGATCCGCGCTATCAGTCCGTCGCGCAGGGACTTGGGCGCGACGAGGAGACGGCGGTACGTCTCGCGGCGGGAGTAGCCGGAGAGCCGGTTGAAGAGGTCGGAGAGGTCCGCGCCGACCTGCGGGTCGGCGGTCAGGAGCCCCAGGTCCTCGTACAGGCGGGCGGTCTTCGGGTGGTAGTTGCCCGTGCCGACGTGGCAGTAGCGGCGCAGGGTCTCGCCCTCCTGGCGCACCACCAGCGACAGCTTGCAGTGGGTCTTGAGGCCGACGAGACCGTAGACCACGTGGCAGCCCGCCTCCTCCAGCTTGCGGGCCCACTTGATGTTGGCCTGCTCGTCGAAGCGCGCCTTGATCTCGACGAGGACGAGGACCTGCTTGCCGGCCTCGGCGGCCTCGATGAGGGCGTCGACGATGGGGGAGTCGCCCGAGGTGCGGTACAGCGTCTGCTTGATGGCCAGCACGTCCGGGTCCGCCGCCGCCTGCTCCAGGAACGCCTGGACGGAGGTGGAGAAGCTGTCGTACGGGTGGTGCAGCAGGACGTCGCGCTCGCGCAGGGCCGCGAAGATGTCGGGCGCGGACGCCGACTCGACCTCCGCGAGGTCGCGGTGGGTGCCCGCGATGAACTTCGTGTACTTCAGCTCGGGCCGGTCGAGCGCGCCGATGCCGAAGAGGCCCGTGAGGTCCAGGGGACCCGGCAGCGGGTACACCTCGGCCTCGGAGATCTTCAGTTCCCGCACCAGCAGGTCGAGCACGTACCGGTCGATGGACTCCTCGACCTCCAGGCGCACCGGCGGTCCGAGGCGGCGGCGCATGAGCTCCTTCTCCAGGGCCTGGAGCAGGTTCTCGGCGTCGTCCTCCTCGACCTCCAGGTCCTCGTTCCGGGTGACGCGGAACGCGTGGTGCTCCAGGACCTCCATGCCCGGGAACAGCTCCTCCAGGTGGGCCGCGATGACGTCCTCGATGGGGACGAAGCGGCTCGGGGACGCCTCCAGGAAGCGGGAGAGCAGCGGCGGAACCTTCACCCGGGCGAAGTGGCGGTGGCCGGAGACCGGGTTGCGCACGACGACCGCGAGGTTCAGGGACAGGCCCGAGATGTACGGGAAGGGGTGCGCCGGGTCGACCGCGAGGGGGGTCAGGACCGGGAAGATCTGGTGGCGGAAGAGCGTGAAGAGGCGGGCCTGCTCCTTCTCGGACAGCTCGCTCCAGCGGACGAGGTGGATGCCCTCCTCGGCGAGCTGGGGCGCCACGTCCTCCTGGTAGCAGGCGGCGTGCCGGGCCATGAGCTCGCGCGAGCGGGCCCAGATCATCTCCAGCACCTCGCGGGGCTGGAGGCCCGAGGCGGAGCGGGTGGCCACGCCGGTGGCGATGCGGCGCTTCAGGCCCGCCACCCGGACCATGAAGAACTCGTCCAGGTTGCTGGCGAAGATCGCCAGGAACTTCGCCCGTTCGAGGAGGGGCGTGTTCGGGTCCTCGGCGAGCTCCAGGACCCGCTCGTTGAACGCCAGCCAACTGCGTTCCCGGTCGAGGAAACGGCCCTGCGGGAGCTGGATGCCGTCCTGCACCGTGTCCTCGTACGTGTCGAGGTCGGCGTCGAGGTCGGGCTCCAGGTCGGAGACGTTCGCCGCCACGGTGTGCGGGCGGTGCGCGGCTATGGAGCCGACGGACGGCTGCGGGTGCTGTACCTGTGCCTGGGCATGGGGCTGGCTCATGAACCCATTCTTCCGCGCCGGGCCGGAAACAGGCGCGTCGGAGAGAGCGGGCGGGAGTGCCGCGCGCGGATGCGGGCTGCCGTTCTCCCTCGTGGGGGAGGGCTCACGCTCCGGCGGAGGCGAGGACTCGGGCGGGGCGGGGTTCATTGCCCGAGGGTCGCAAGCCTGTCTGAATCACTGGTTACGGAGACATGACGTACGGGATATCTGGGGGAGGCTCCCGGGCGTCCACCTGCGGGGTCCGTGCGTCTCTGTCCCTGAAAAGGGGCGTACACCCGCTTGCGCCTGCTCACAGGTGCTCGCGGGTGCTCGCGGGCCCGGGGGTCCCCTCACCGGCTGAAGTTCATGAGGCTCAGCAGCAGGTGGGCCGATTCCGGGTGGCGGATGTCCGAGTGGGCGCCCGAGATGAGGTTCCAGGGGCTGCCGACGTAGCACCGGCTCGCGTCCACCTCGACGAGGCGGTGGGCCAGGTCGGCGTCGTCGTACGCCTCGTCCGGTTTCCGCAGGCACAGCTCGGCAGGGGGCGGATCCGCGCCCCGCAGTCCTACGGTCCCGATACCCCCGGTGCGTTCCGCCAGCCGGTGCCACACCCCCGTGGCGCGGTCCCTCCGGGACCTCGTCAGGGTGACCGGGCCGCTGATCGGTGCCGCGGTGAGCAGGCGGTGGAAGACACCCGACGGGCTGAAGGAGTCGGGGCGGGCCGCCATCTGGAAGACGAGGAGGTTGTCGACCGAGTAGGGGTAGCGGGGATCGACGTGCACCGGCCCCGCCGTGCCGGTGCCCTCCAGCGCGCTCTCCTGGACCGCCTGGCAGAGCAGGCGGCCGCCGAAGGAGTGCCCCACACAGGTGAGGTACTGCCCTCCGGCGGTGCCGGCCGTCGCGCCGGCCGGCACCGCCCGCTCCTCGTTGAGGTAACCGAGCAGCGCCGCGATCACATGGGCCGCGTACCCCTCCGTGGTGAGGGAGTGCGCACGGTCCCTGATCCGCCGGTAGCCGTGCAGCAGGGGGGCGCTCCGTGCGGGCCAGCACAGCACCAGGTAGAGGCGGCTGTCCGTGGCGGGCGGAAGCCGCGGATAGCGGTGCGGTTGCCGTGCGAGCAGTGTCTCGGCGTCCGTGAACAGGGCGTTCGCGGTCTGTCGGGCCCGCCGTACCGAGGTGTTCCACCCGTGGACGAACAGCACGATGTCGGTGATCTCGGGGGTGACGGGGACGGTGCGCGCGAGCACGGACCTCATGCGGTGCACGGGCACCCGCTCACCCGAGCGCGGGTGCAGCAGATCGCCGCGACGGCCGAGCCGGAGGGTCCGGAGGGTCACGACGTCCGGGATCACTGGTGTCTGCCGTGCGTCATCGGGCATTGTTCCTCCCGGCACAGGTGCGTTTCGAGGTTGCGGTGCACGCAGTACAGGAGAGCCAGCGGATTGCCCCGTTCGTCGAGGAACTCCCTGGCCATCTCCTGCACGAGGGTCCCCACGTCGACCCCGCCCTCCGGGCCGTCGTCGAGGAAGCCGTCGAAGAACCGCTTTCCGTAGTCGCCGAGGAAGCGGACGGGCACCTCCGTCTCGGGGGCGGCCAGGGCGCTGAACCAGCCGATGCCCTTCAGCCCGTCCACGAAACCGCGCCCTTTGCGCTGGGTGGGCCGGCCGCCGCGGCAGGTGTTGAGCAGCGCCATCTTGGGGGTGCTCGGGCCCGTGCCCCAGGAGGCGGCCTCGCGGAAGCCCAGTTGCTGCGCGTTCTCGCGGTACCGGTTGAGGTACAGCAGGGGGCCGTCCTCGTCGGAGTAGTCGCAGTGGCAGGAGAGATAGAGGAAGTGCAGGTCGGCGGGGGCGTCCCGCAGCAGTTCCTCGACGCGTTCGTGCGACTCGTACTCCTCCAGGACGGCTCGCCCGTGGAGGGCGGACCGCACGGGGGCGAACGTGGAACCCTCGGCGAGGTCCTCGTCGAGCGTGTGGTCGACGATGGCGGCCACCCGGGGCCGTCCGTCCGGACGGACGGGTATCTGCACCGGCACGTTGTCGTTGTCCCAGGTCCGTACCTCGATCTGGTGCCGGTAGCCGAGGAACCAGTGCTTGTCCGGCTTCTCGGATTCCGGCGGCGGCACGCACAGCAGGGGCCAGGGGGCGAAGAAGTTCCGGGGCCGTACGGTGATGCGGTACCCGGGGTCCGTGCCGCTCGGGTGGCCGGGATCGGGTCGCACGGGCCGGCACAGCAGGCCGTGGAGCTCCTTGCGCAGTGCAGCCATCGGACTGCCCGCGCCGCGGTCCGCGAAGAGCATGTCGAAGGTGTCGCGGCCCGCGCGGGCCAGGGCGGGCAGCATGTCCTGCCAGGGGTCGAAGCGGGTGCGGGTGAGATCGACCTCGTGGAAGAAGGGCTGCCAGGTCGCCCTGTCGTCCTTGGGGGTGCGCCGGCGCCGCTTGTGGATCTGCGTCTCCCACTCCTTGCGCAGACGGTGCATGGCGGCGCTCAGCTCCTTCGCGCCGGATGCCTGGGCCCAGCAGCTGTTCCCGTTGGGCAGCCGCGATCCCTTGAGCATCAGCTCGTACACGCCTTCGGTGCCGGGGAAGACGGTGATCCACAGCTCGATGTCGCGTTCGCGTGCCCGGGCGAGGTGCCCGCTCCGCATGCCGCCCGTGTTGTCCGACCTCACCACCGGGCGCGTACGAACCCGGTCGGGAGGGCGTTTGCCCGGTCCTCCTCCGGCTGTCACGGCTCGCTGACCTCTATCCGGTAGTCGATGTCCTGCAGCACCGTGCCGCTGTGCTCGGCGAGCAGGACGAAGCGCACGTCCTGCGTCCCCGAGTGGGGCGGGGTCAGCGCCACGTCGACCGTCAGGGGCCACTGGCTGCCCACGGGCGGCAGCAGCTGCTCGTGGGGACGGGCGTCCGCCCGCGGGGACATGGTGAGGAGGGACAGGCGGCCGCGGTCCTTCAAGTCGCGCAGCGCCGTCTCCAGCTCACGGTCCAGGTGCACGCCCAGCCGCAGCCGGCACGGATGGCCCTTCACCACGTCGGGCCGCGGGTCGTGCGGTGCCTCCTCCCTCGGCGCGTCGGGGCCGGGGTCGTGCCCGACCACGTTGACGTCGATGAAGCACTGCGACTCCGTGACCGGGTCGGGAAGGTGCGCCGCCTCCTCCTGCTGTCCCAGGGCCTGCTGGACCATCTGCACATCCCTTTCCGAGCCGAGCTGCCGGAATTCCTCCCGCACCTCGGTGAGCTGGGCGAGCCGTAGGGCCGGCTCCGGTTCGTCGGACACGGCCCTCTCGTAGGCCACCCAGGCCGTTCCGTAGCGGTCGCCGATGTCCTTGAACAGCGCCTCCGCCTCGGCCAGTTCGGCGCGGCGGCGGGCTGTCTCCGTCGGGCGGTCGTGACAGCGTGCGTACTCGAAGCGCGTCCAGGCCAGGGCCCTGCGGTCCGCGCAGAAGTACTGCATGTTGAGGGGACCGGCGGCCTCCTCGCCGTCGGGACGCCCGGTGAGCGCGTCGATGGCGTCGCGCAGCTGCCGTTCCGCCTCGGTGCGTTCGCCCCGGGCGAGCTGCGCGCGGGCGGCCACGAGGCGGACCGCGGCGAGCCCGGCGAGGTCTCCCGTCTGCCGGAAGCCCTTCGCGGCGGCGTCGAGCAGCCGCTCGGCGTCATCGGCGTTCCCGTCGCCCGTGTCCGTGTCCGTGTCCGTGTCGGCGTCGGCGTCGGTGTCGGCGTCTGTGGCCGGCTCCTTGAGACGGCAGGAAGCGAGCACCTGCTGCGCCCACGACCGTCCGCGCACACTGCCGTGGCGCCGGTGCAGCCGCAGGCTCTCGGTGAGGGCGGTGGCCGCTTCCTCGAAGCCGCCGACCTCGGCGTAGAGGGCGCCGAGGCTGTGCAGCACCCAGGCCAGACGGTTGCCCGCCTCCGGCTCGCCGAGCCGCTCGCGGGCCGCCAGCAGGTCCCTGGACCGCCGCAGGTAGCGCATCGCCGGGACGAAGTCGCCCATGCAGTGCTGAGTCACGCCGATGTGCCGGAGCGCCCACGCCTCGCCCACCACGTCGCCGTCGGCGATGAACATCGCCCGTACGTCCATGAGCTGCCGGCAGGACTCCTGGAGCTGGCCGTCCCGGCGGGCGATGACACCGATGGCCAGGCCGATGACGCAGCGGATCCGGTTCAGGAGACCGCTGCCGCCGTCCCCGGCCCCCCGCCCCGCGTGGTCCACCACGTCGACCAGCATCGCCAGCGTGATCGAGTCCCCGGTGGTGACGCAGAACGAGCAGAGGGCCCTGACGACGTCGAGCGTGATGCCGGGATCGCTGCGCTCGGCGTGCTGCAGGGCACGGAGGATGGCGCCCTTCTCCTCCTCCAGCCACAGCCGGGCGACCTCCGGGCCCGAGAAGGGCGACGGCGGCAGGACGTCCTGTCCGTCGAGCAGCGGCTGGGCGGGGAGGGTGAGCCGGTGGTAGGCCGCCAGCAGGCACATCGCCGCCTCACGGCTCTCCATCTCCTCGTGGTCGGACGAGACGGACAGCCGGGCGGCGGCGAACCTGCGGACGGCCGAGGGTATGCGGAAGCGGTCGCCCCGCTGCGCTTCGAGGAAGTGCAGCCGTACCAGCTCGTGCAGGAGTCCGGTGACGTGCTCGACCGTCCGGGAGTCGGGGGCGTCGTCCCGGCGCCGGCTCAGCAGCGCCGCGGCCGTGTGGGCGTTGACCGTGCTCGTGGCGGGCAGCGACAGCACCTGGAGCAGTTCCTGCTGGCCGGGCCTGAGCAGGTCGTCGTACGCCCACCGCAGAACCGTGTCCACCGGCAGGTTGTCCGGCCCCCGGGTCCGTGCGGGCGACAGGTTGCGTACGGCCTCGTTCCCGCGCTCGGCCAGTTCGCGCAGGAACTCCTCAGGGCCGCGGTGACGGCGTTGGGCGTAGAGGGAGGCGGCCAGCCTGATGGCGAGCGGCCGCCGGTGGCAGGCGTCGACGACGGCTTCGACCTGCTCGTCGGACGGCAGGGGCCGCGCGGTGCCCACCGCGGCCCGGAATACCTGCGCGCACTCCGCGAGGCCGGGGCCGGTCACGGGGATGTTGACGATCTGGTGGGGCTCGACGCCCAGGGTCTCGGTGCAGGGCAGCCTGCTGGTCGCGATCACCAGGGCGTCGGGACCCGAGGGCAGCAGGGTCCTGACCTGGTGCCAGTGCGTGACGTCGTCGAGGAGCAGAACCGTTCTGACGCGTTCGGAGACGCGCGCGTAGTTCTCGCTGAGGTGGTCGGCGTCGGTCTCGATGGGCAGGACGGCCCGTGCGCCGAGCATGCGCAGGAGTTCGCGGTACTCGTTGGCGGGTCCCTCGGGTGTGCGCCCGGGGCGCAACTCCAGGACGGTGGCGCCCTGTTCCCGGTGCAGCCGGTCGGCGGCCAGGTCGGCACGGGTGAACTTGCCTATGCCCGGAGGGCCGTGCAGCACGATGACCGCCGGGCCTCCGCCGTCGAGTTCACGGGCCGTCCGCAGGATGCGGTCGAGGACCCGGTCGGCCGCTCCCACATCGCCCGCCGTGGACCGTCTCCGGGGCGGCTGCTGAGGGGGAGCGGCCCAGGCCCGCTGTCCGTACGACTGTAATCGTGCGCATACCTCCGGCCGGGTACGTGCCACGGCGTCCCCCGTTCCTCCGGTCGGCGATCTTCCGGTCAGTGGCCCGACCGCCGCGGAGGCCGGGCCCTGCAGGCCAGGTATACCCGCGCCCGCCGACCCGTGCCACACGAAGTACTTGGTGGATTGCCATGGTTTCGCAACTGTTCGTCACGTACGCACAACACGTCCGATCGAGTCCGTCGGTGCGCAGTGGTGGTCACCCCGGACCGGTGCGTTCCGTCCTCGGCCGCGGACCGGAGCGCCGGAGGCGGACCGCTGCCCGCCTCCGCTCAGGAGACTCCGTCCGGTGCCTCCAGGGTTCCGTCCGGTGCCTTCAGGACTCCGTCCGGTACATCAGGTCCGTCTCGTGCGTGACGAAACCGAGCCGTTCGTACACGGCGACCGCGGCCGGGTTGTCGGCGTCGACGTACAGCATCGCGACCGGCAGCCCCGAACCCGCCAGATGCCGCAGGCCGATGGTGGTGAGGGCCTTCCCCAGCCCGCCGCCCTGTGCGCCGGGCCGTACCCCGACGACGTACACCTCGCCGAGTCCTTCGGCCGCGTGGACCTTCGTCCAGTGGAAACCGACCAGCTCGTTGCCCCGGAAGGCGAGGAAGAAACCGGCCGGATCGAACCACGACTCGGCCTTGCGGTCGTCGAGGTCCCGCTGTCCGAGCATCCCCTGCTCGGGATGGTGCGCGAAGGCGGCGGCGTTCGCGGCGAGCCAGGCGGCGTCGTCCTCGCCGGGCACGAAGGTGCGTACGCGCACGCCGTCGGGAAGCCGCGGCTCGGGCAGGTCGAGGTCGGTCAGGGGCCGCCGCATCTGCCGCAGTTCGCGGAAGAGTGCCAGGCCGAGGACCTGGGCGAGGTGACGGGCCGCCGGGTGTCCGCCGTGGGCCCACACCCGCAGCCGCTTGCCGGACTCGGCGAGGAGCGCGTTGCCCAGTGCCCGCCCGTGTCCGTGACCGCGGTGCGCCGGGTGCACGACCAGTTCGGCGGCCGGCGCCTCGACGGGATCGGTGTCCTCCAGCTGCGCGTACCCGACGAGCAGGTCCTGGACGCTCAGCAGCAGATGCCGTACCCCGTCCCGTGCCGCTCCGCGCAGCCGCAGCCGGCCCTGCTCGGACACCGCCTGCTGTCCGTCGGCCCGGGCGGCCTCCGCGAGGAGCGCGAGCACGGCCTCGGCCCGGTCGGGGCTCAGCGTGGCGAGGAGGTCGAGGGAGCGGGGTGTAGGGGTGCCGTTCTGGCCGAGCGCGGCCGAGAGCTTGCGGGCAGCCGGTGCGGTGTCGTCGCTGGTCATGGATATGAGGGTACGGCGTGTCCGGTTCATGGCGAAGTGGCCTTGCAGGCGGAGTGCGCGGGGGTGTGCGGGGATGTGCATCCGGTGCGTGACTTGTCCGTTTCACGGTGGAACACACCCGGCGGCAACCGGTCCGTAACCAGGGACCCCCTGTCGCGCTACGCGCGTTGACCCTAGGCTGCGCCGGGACGGGGCCCACATTTTCAGCCGACCCACAGGGGGGCACATGTCAGCCACACCTCAGCCGTACCACCGCAGACGCCGCACCACCCGCCTCCTCGCGGCGGCCGCGGGCGTCGCCACCGCGGGCGCCCTGGTCGCGGCGCTGCCGGCGGCCGCGGGCGAGTCGGCGAAGAAACCCGGCCACCAGCGGCCGGGCCGCTACCAGGACGTCCAGCTGCTGTCGTTCAACGACCTGCACGGCAACCTGGAACCGCCGTCCGGCTCCTCCGGCCGGGTCACCGAGATCCAGGAGGACGGCTCGACCAGGACGGTCGACGCGGGTGGTGTCGAGTACCTGGCGACGCATCTGCGCCAGGCCCGCAAGGGCAACCCGTACTCGGTCACCGCGGCCGGCGGCGACATGGTCGGCGCCTCCCCGCTGATCTCGGGCCTCTTCCACGACGAGCCCACCATCGAGGCGCTGAACAAGCTCGACCTCGACGTGACGAGCGTCGGCAACCACGAGTTCGACGAGGGCGCCAAGGAACTGGGCCGCCTGCAGAGGGGCGGCTGCCACCCGACGGACGGCTGCTACGTCGAGGGCCGGAAGTTCAAGGGCGCGGACTTCCCGTACCTGGCGGCGAACGTCCTCGACGAGAAGACCAGGAAGCCGGTCCTCAAGCCCTACTGGGTGTGGAAGAAGAACGGCGTCAAGATCGGCTTCATCGGCGTCACCCTGGAGGACACGCCGGGGGTCGTCTCCGCCGAGGGCGTGAAGGGCCTGAAGTTCAAGGACGAGGTCGAGACGATCGACAAGTACGCCAAGGAGCTGGAGAAGCAGGGCGTCAAGTCGGTCGTCGCGCTGGTCCACGAGGGCGGGCTCCCGGCCTCGCAGGCGTACAACTACGACTGCGACGCGCCCGGAGGCGGCGACGGCATATCCGGTCCCGTCGTGGACATCGCGAAGAACGTCACGCCGAAGGTCGACGCGCTGGTCACCGGCCACACGCACGCCGCGTACGCGTGCACGGTCGACGACCCGTCGGGCAAGCCCCGCACGGTCACCTCGGCCGCGTCCTTCGGGCGGCTCTACACCGACACGACGCTGACGTACGACCGCTGGACCGGGGACATCGCCCGGACCGCCGTCGCCTCGGCGAACCACGTGGTGACGCGTGACGTGGACAGGGCCCCGGACATGACCGGGCTGATCACCAGGTGGAACGCCCTGGCGGCGCCGATCGGCAACAAGCCCATCGGGTACATCTCCGGTGACATCTCCAACGCCGGTACCGAGTCCCCCGTCGGCGACCTGATCGCCGACGCGCAGCTCGCGTACGGCAAGGAGCTGGACCCGGAGACCGACCTCGCGCTGATGAACCCGGGCGGTATCCGGGCGCCGCTCACCTACGCGGCCAAGGGCACCGAGGGCGACGGCGTGGTGACCTATGCCGAGGGCTTCACCGTCCAGCCGTTCGCCAACACCGTGAACCTCCAGGACTACACCGGCGCCCAGCTCGTCCAGGTGCTCAAGGAGCAGGTCACCGGTGTGAACGAGGCGTCGCCGAAGGTGCTGCAGGTCTCGTCGGGCCTCACCTACACGCTCGACCTGACGAAGAGCGGCGCCGACCGTGTCGTCACCGGCTCCATCAGGCTGAACGGGGCGGCGATCGACCCGGCCGCCACCTACCGCGTCGCGTCGAACAGCTTCCTCGCGGGCGGCGGCGACGGCTTCACCACGCTGGGCCAGGGCACGAACGACCTGGTGGGCGACGACGACCTCGCGGCCCTGGAGAAGTACCTGCTGGCCAACTCCTCGGCGGCGAACCCGCTCGCACCGCCCGCGGCGAACCGGATCACCATCGTCCGGTAGGTGGTGGTCAGGTGCCGCTCGCGGGTCGCCGGTCGCGGGTCGCGGGTCGCGGGTCGCCGCTTGCCGGTCGCCGGGCACGTGCGCGTGCGCGTGCTCCCGGAGTGCCTCCGCGCGCCCGCCCCGGCGGCCGCTACGCCGGTACATGACCGCCCGCCCCGTCGTTCACCCTGCGTACGGCGGGTGCGGACACGGGGGCGGGGCGGGTGCGGGTCATGCGGGTGCCACTGCGGGAGGCGCGGGTGCGACGGCGGATCGGGCTGGGCGCGGGCGCCGCGGCGCTGCTCGCCCTGGCCGTCGCGCCGGCGGGCGGCGGCGGTCCCGAGGGGACGTCGATGTGGATCTCCGCCGTCTCGGCACTCGTCTCCGTCCTGGCCTTCCTGGCCGATCTGCTGCGCGAGCCCGCGGACACCGGCACCGGCGCCGACCGCCGGCAGCGGGCGGCCGACGAACTCGCCGAGGCGGTACGGGTGCAGTGGGCGGCGGAGTCCCGGCTGCGCCGGCTGCAGGACCCGGAGCCGCTGGACGTCCACTGGTCACGAGCCGGTCCGCCGCTCGCCGACCGGCCCGAGGCCGTCCGGCGCGGGGCCCCGCTGCCGGAGCCGCGCGACGGCGACCAGCGGCTCGACCGGATCGTCGATACGTTCACGGCGCTCCCGTCCCGCCGGCTGGTCGTCCTGGGCGAGGCGGGTGCGGGCAAGACCGTCCTGGCCGTGCGGTTCGTGCTCGGGACACTCGACGCCCGGCAGCCGGGCGCTCCGGTGCCGGTGCTGTTCCCCCTGGCGGGCTGGGACCCCGGCTCCACGGCGCTGCGCGACTGGCTGGCCGAGCGGCTCGCGGCGGAGTACCGGCCGCTGGCCGCCGTCACGGACGAGCGCACCATGGCGCGCGAACTGCTCGACGCCGGGCTCCTGCTGCCCGTCCTGGACGGGTTCGACGAGCTGCCGGGACCGGCGCACGAGGCGGCACTGCGGCGGCTCAACACCGAGCTCGACGAACGGCTGCCCGTCCTGCTCACCTGCCGCACCGAGGTCTGGACCCGGGCCGTGCGGACCGGCGGCGTGCTGACCGCCGCCGACGTCGTACGGCTGCGGCCGCTGGACTTCGCCACCGCGCGCCGGCATCTGGAGCGCACCGCGCGCCCGGACGCCGACGGCTCCACCCCCTGGACGCCGGTCCTGGCCGATCCGCCCGCGCCCCTGGCGGAGGTCATGGCCTCACCGCTGATGGTCGCGCTGGCCCGCACGGTGTACGGGGACGCCTCCCGCGACCCGGCCGAGCTCGGGGACACCGCACGCTTCCCCACGGCCGGGCACATCGAGGAACACCTGCTGGACGCCTTCGTCCCGGCGGCCTTCGGCGGGGCGGGCCCGGGGAACGGCCCCTGGAGCCCGGACGCCGCGCACCGCTGGCTGCGCCGCCTCGCCCGCGACACCGGTGGCACCGGTGGGGCCGACGGGTCTGGTGGGGCCGGTACCTGGCGGCTGGCCTGGTGGGAGCTCCCGGCCGCGATGCCGCGGGCGCTGCGCGTATCGGGGCCCGCCGTACTGGCGCTCGTCGCCTCGGCCGCGCTGCTGGTGCCGCTGGCGGTGTACGGGCCCGGTGTGGTCGCCAACTGGGACAGTCCCCTGTCGGCCGTCCTCAACTACACGGGCATCCTGCTGGGCCTGTGCTTCGGACTGGCCCTGCTGCTGCCCGCCACGGCACAGGACCCGCAGGGGCCGCGCCAGTTGGCACGGCTGGCCCTGACGATGGCCGCGGCCGCCACGGTGATCGCGGTGGGGATGGGCCTGTTCGTCCCTCCCCTGGTGAGTTCCCGGCTGGGCGCGGTGCTCACCCAGCGGCCGGCCTGGTTCCTCAACGGCTGCTGTTTCGGGCTGATCCTGTCGATGATGGCCGGTGTCGCCGGGCTGCCCCGGCGCCCCCTCCCGATGGGCCTGCCGTGGGCGGGCAGCCCGAGCGGTCCGCGGGCCGTGCGTGCGCTCGGCGCCGTCGTCGTCTTCGTCGGTCTCGCGCTCCACGGCTACTTCGGGGAGGCGGTCCCGGCCCTCACCTGTGTCGCGGCGGGACTGCTGCTTCATGTGTCGGGACTGCGGCGCGGGGAGCGGACGGCGACGCCGTACACCGGTCCGGGTGCCGTACTGCGCGGCTTCGGGAAGGGACTGCTCCGGGGGTTCGTGGCGTGCACGCTCATCGGGGTCTGCGTGGGGGCGCTCGTCGGCTGTGTCGCCGGTGCGTTCGCCGCGGACCGGATCCGCTCGGCCGCCCCGCACGCGCCCGGTGAGGTGATCGGCGGCTGGCGGCTCGAAACGACGGCCGAAGGGGGACGCTCGGACCGGTCGGTCCGCTCGGTCCGCTCGGTCGTGCGGCAAGAGGTGCTTCTGGTGGGACGCACGGGCCTCGCCAAGCCGTTCGCGGTGCGGAAGGGCGCCCGGATCTCGTCGGACGGCGTGCTGGGGAGCCACACGGGGACGGTACGGATCCACGAGGGGCGGGACGGCTGGGTGACCGTTTGGCGGGGTGGCCCGGGGGAGTGGACGGGCAGGCCGGTCGACGCCCACAACCTGGTGCTCGCGCTGCCGTACGAGGTGAGGGTCTGGCTCGTGCACCGCGGGGCCGGGGCCGTCGTCCTGGACGCGGTGGTCCCCTACGTGGCCTTCGGCGTGCTCATCGGTGCGATCGGCGGCTGCGCCTCCGGCGTCTACCGTGCCCTGAACACCCCGTCCGACACCATGCGGGCGGCCGGCCCGCACAGCACGCTGCGCACCGACCGTGACGCCACGCTCGCCCGGAGCGCGATCGCCGCGCTGCTCTCGGGCGGGGCCTGCCTGGCACTGATCTCGGCGATGCCCCCCGGCGGCACGCTGGGCACCATGCACACCGAGGTGTGGGTCCAGGTCGGCACGTCCGCGCTCGCGCTGAGCGCGTGGGGGCGACTGGGCCCGGCCAGGGTCTGGCTGGCCCTGACGGGCCGCGCACCCTGGCGGCTCATGGGCTTCCTGGCGGAGGCCCACCGCCGTGGGGTCCTGCGGCAGTCGGGCGCCCGGTACGAGTTCTGCCACCTGCGCCTGCAGCAGAGCCTGGCGGCATCGGCGGCCCCCGGCGGGCAAGGCCCTGCCGTCACCACCACCACTGCCACCACCACTGCCACTGCCGCTCCCGGTCGGGGTGAGCCGGTGACGGACCCGTCCGGCGGACATGCCACTTGACGCCGCCGGCCCCGGCTCCGGTGTCGCTGCCGGTGCCGGTGCCGGTGCCGGTGCCGGAAGAGCATCGAACCGCCGAGGTCCCGCCGGGCCCCGGCCCGCTGACGCGTGTCGGTGTCAGGGGTGCCACAGTGGAAGCCCCCGCCCCACCACTCTGGAGACAGACTCCCTCTCATGCGCCTGCTGCTGATTCGCCATGGTCAGACCCCTTCCAACGTCAAGCACCTGCTGGACACGGCGGTACCGGGGGCGGCGCTCACCCCTCTGGGCGAGCGGCAGGCGGCCGCCCTGCCGGAGGCGCTGGCCGGTGAGAGGATCGGCGCCCTCTACGCCTCCACCCTGATCCGCACCCAGCTCACCGCCGCCCCGCTGGCGGACCGGACGGGGCTGGAGGTCCGGGTGCGGGACGGCATCCGGGAGCTGACCGCCGGCGACCTGGAGATGCGGGGCGACGCCGAGGCCGTCGAGACGTACATGCGGACCGTCTTCGCCTGGTCCGCGGGAGACGTGGAACTGCGCATGCCTGGCGGGGAGAACGGGGTGGAGGCCCTGCGGCGTCTCGATGCCGTGGTCGAGGAGGCGGCGGGCAGCGGTGTGCAGACGGTGGCCATGGTCAGCCACGGCGCCGCCATCCGTATGTGGGCGGCCGCCCGGGCCGGCAACATCGACGTGGACTTCGCGGCCACCCACGCGCTGGACAACACCGGCGTCGTCATCCTCGAAGGCAGCCCCGCCGACGGCTGGCGGGTCCGGACCTGGGCAGGCCGGCCCCTCGGTCCCGAGGACGACACCCCGAGGACCGGCGGCCCCATGGGCGAGCCCCTGGACGGCGGTACGGACGGCGGCACCGAAGGCTGACCTGTTCGTGCTCGCCCACGCCCGTGCGCGCCCACGCCGGTTCGGTGTGACGCACGTCATGGGAAGGCGGACCTCCGTGCCGCACAGCTCACAGAGGTGACCACTCCTATGCGAACCCGGGTACGGGCCGGGGATCCGAGCGCCTTCGCCGAGCTCTTCGACGCGTACTCCCGCGCGGTCTACAACCACGCGTTCCGGCTGACCGCCGACTGGTCGACGGCCGAGGACGTGATGGCCGCGACCTTCATGGAGGCGTGGCGGCTGCGGGACAGGGTCGACCCGGAGGGCGGTTCCCTGCGGCCCTGGCTGCTGGGCATCGCCACCAACACCGCGCGCAACCAGTTCCGCAGCAACCGGCGCTACCGCCGTGCCGCGGACGCCGCGGCGGCCGCCGCGGCGTCCGTGCCCGACCACGCCGACGAGGTCGCCGGCCGTCTCGACGACCGCCGGCGGCTCGCCGCGGCCCTGACCGCCCTCGCCGCCCTCCGCAGACCCGAGCGCGAGGTCATCGCGCTCTGCCTGGGGGAGGGCCTGGACTACGAGGCTGCGGCGGAGGCGCTCGGCATCCCGGTCGGCACGGTCGCCTCCCGGCTCTCGCGGGCCCGTAAGAAGCTGCGTGCGGCAGCCGGGACCCGGCTCGGCTCCGTCCAAAGGGAGCTGAACAGAAAAGTTCGCGGGGATCGGGAAGGCGGCCCCCTCCTCCGACAGACAAGAGGCGATCACGCACAAGCGATCCGGCCCGCGCAGGAAGGAAACCGATGAACGCGAACACGCCCCGGCACGACTCTGCGGAGTCCGAGCCCGAGTCCGAGTGGGAGCAGGACGTACAGCTCCTCTCCCGGACGGCGCGCGACCTGCCGCCGGGCCGTCACCGGTTCCACAAGGAGCATCTGATGGCCCAGATCCACGAACAGTCCCGACAGCCCCGGCAGTCTCCCGCCGGGGCACGGCGCTTCCGGCTGCCGCGGCTGTCGATCGCCCTGCCCGCGGCGGCCGCCGCCCTGTCCGCGGTCGTCGCCGCCGGTGTGGTGACGACCGGTGGGGGGGACGGTGACGGCGTGCGGGAGAGCGGTGTGGCCACCGGGCCCGCCCTGACCACCGACCTCGGGACCGCGACCACGAAGGGCGTGCCCCAGTTGCTCGACCGGATCTCCCTGGCGGCGGCGGAGGGCGAGCGGCCGACGGTCGGGCCCGGTCAGTACGTGTACATCGAGTCCATGGTCGCCGACAGTTTCGTGAGGACCGTCGACGACGAGAGCACCCTGGCGGGCCACGAACTGCACCGCCGGCAGATCTGGAGGTCCGCGGACGGGGTGGAGGGCTGGCTGATCGACCCCGCCGTCAACGGGAGGCCGGAGGGCGAGACCCTGACCCTGCCCGACGAGCGGGGCAACACCCCGAAGGCGCACATCGGCAGCCCGTCGTACGACTACCTGACCGAACTGCCGACCGACCCCGACGCCCTGCTCGCCAAGATCTACGAGGAGACCGAGGGCCAGGGGAACTCCCCCGACCAGCAGGCTTTCAGCACCATCGGTGACCTGCTGGGCGAGAGCTACCCGCCGTCGGAGCTCTACGCGGCGCTGTTCGAGACCGCCGCGAAGATCCCGGGGGTCGTCGTCGTGGACGACGCGGTGGACGCGGTCGGCAGGCGCGGGGTCGCGGTGGCCCGGCTGGACGAGACCAGCGGACAGCGCGAGGAGTGGATCTTCGACAGGAAGAGCCATGTCTTCCTGGGCCAGCGCGTCGTCCAGGTGAAGCAGCTCAAGGGGGAGGAGGCCCTGATGAAGCCCGGCACGGTGACCTTCACCGGCGCCGTCATGAAGCGCGCCGTGGTCGACGGCCTGAAGCAGGTCCCGTCCCGGGCGGGCTGAGGCGGGTCTCGTCCTGGGAGGGCTGAGGGGGCCCGTCCCGGGCGGGCTGGGGCAGCCCTCGCCCTGGGCGGGCCGAGGCACGCCTCCCGGGTGGACCGGGCCGGGTTCCGGCCCGGAGGCGGGCTGGGGGCAGACCCCGTCACGGAAGCGGGCTGGACCAATCGCCGCCGCCCCGAGCGGACCGCCCCGAGCGGGCCGTCCCAAGGGGGCCGTCACAAGTGGGTCGGGGCCCCCGGGACCTCGGGCCCGGACGGCGGGGCCGGTGCGGGGGGCGGTACCGGCGCCCCCGGCAGCCGGACCGTCACGACCGTGCCACCGCCCTCGGCCGGGCCCAGCGCCACCTCGCCGCCGGACTGCTGCACCGTACGGGCCACGATGGACAGGCCCAGGCCCGAGCCGGGCAGCGCCCGTGCGCCCGGGGAGCGCCAGAAGCGGTCGAAGACATGCGGGAGTTCGTCGGCGGGGATACCGGGACCGTGGTCCCGTACGGTCAGCTCGCCGTCCTTGAGGGCGACGTCGACCGTGCCGCCCGCGGGGCTGAACTTCACCGCGTTGTCGAGGATGTTCACGAGGGCCCGCTCCAGGGCGGTGGGCTCCGCCCGGACGAACCAGGGGTGCACGTCGGCCGTGATCGTCAGTTCGGGGCCGCGCAGCCGGGCCCGGCGCAGGGCCGCCTCCACGGTGTCCTGCAACGGGACCACCTGCACGCGGCCGGCCGGTGTGTCCGCGTCCGACCGCGACAGCGTCTGCAGGTCACCGATGAGCGCGGCCAGCTCGGTCATCTGCGCCTTGACCGAGGCGATCAGCGCCTTGCGGTCCCCGGGCGGGATCGCCCGGCCCGTGTCCTCGCTCCTGGCCAGCAGCTCGACGTTCGTACGGAGCGAGGTGAGCGGCGTACGGAGCTCGTGGCCCGCGTCCGCGATGAGCTGTTGCTGGAGTTCGCGGGAGGAGGCCAGCGAGGAGGTCATCGAGTTGAAGGACCGGGAGAGCCGGGCGATCTCGTCCTCGCTGTCGTCCTGCACGGGGATGCGGATCGTGAGGTCCTCGGTGCGGGCGACGTGCTCGACCGCCTCGGTGAGGTGGTCGACGGGACGCAGCCCGGCGCGGGCCACGGCGAGACCGGCCGCGCCGGCGCCGACGACCCCGATGCCGGAGACGAGGAGCAGCAGCAGGGCGAGGTCGTCGAGGGTGTTCTCGGTGTCGCTCAGCGGCAGCGCGATGAGCAGGGCGGTGTTCTCGACCACCGACTGCTCGGGGCCCACCACCACGGGAACGGTCAGGACACGGACCGAACCGCCCTCGGTGTCCCTCCCGTCGCGGTAGTTCCCGTCGCCGAACACGGGGTCCTCGGCCACGCTCCTGTCGTCGCCGGTCACCTTCACGGAGCCGGCCGAGCCCGACAGGACGCAGTAGGTCCCGTCGGACCGCACCAGCTGGCCGTAGGTGGTGTAGTGCGGACCGGGCCCCCGCTGTTCGTCGGCCTCCTGGGAGCAGTTGTTCAGCACGTTCTGGACCTGCAGGGCGGACATCCGGGTGTCGGCGCCCCGCAGCTTGTCGTCGACCTCGTCGTACAGCTTCCCCTGCACGATGAACCAGCACGTCACCGACACCGCCGCCACCGCGAACGCCACCGCCGCCGCCACCAGGAGGGACAGCCGGGTGCGGATCGGCAGCGCGGTGAAGCGGCGTACGGCCCTCCTCACTCCGCGCCGCCCGACCGCAGGACGTACCCCACACCCCGCACGGTGTGCACGAGACGCGGCTCGCCGCCGGCCTCCGTCTTGCGGCGCAGGTACATCACGTACACGTCCAGCGAGTTGGAGCTCGGCTCGAAGTCGAAGCCCCAGACCGCCTTCAGGATCTGCTCCCGCGTGAGCACCTGGCGCGGATGGGCCAGGAACATCTCCAGCAGGGTGAACTCGGTGCGGGTCAGCTCGACGGGGCGCCCGCCCCGCGTGACCTCCCGGGTCGCGAGGTCCATGCGCAGGTCGCCGAAGACGAGCGCGTCGTCCGCCGGGGCGCCGACCGCGGCGGCGGCGTACGAGCTGCGCCGCAGCAGGGCCCGTACCCGGGCGAACAGCTCGTCCAGTTCGAACGGCTTGACCAGGTAGTCGTCGGCGCCCGCGTCGAGTCCGGTGACACGGTCGCCGACCGTGTCGCGGGCGGTGAGCATGAGGATGGGCGTCGTGGTGCCCGCGCCGCGCATCCGGCGGGCGGCGGTCAGGCCGTCCATGCGCGGCATCTGGATGTCGAGGACGACGAGGTCGGGCCGGTACGCGAGGCTCTTCTCCAGGGCGTCCGCGCCGTCGACGGCGACCTCGGTGCCGTACCCCTCGAAGGCGAGGCTGCGCTGGAGTGCTTCGCGCACGGCCGGCTCGTCGTCGACGATCAGGATGCGCTGGGGTTCACGGTCGCCTTCGGCGGGGCTCATCGCGGTGGGTTCCTCGGGTGCGGTGGGATGGGGGCGGGGCGCCTTCAGCCTTGCACGTTTCGGGGCCGCTCCCGTAGAGCCGCGGGGTCCGGGAACGGCCCGGACGGGACCGGCTCGGCCGGTGCCGGACCGGCTCAGCCGTCGGAGCCGCCGGCCCGCAGCGTGGCCAGGTCGGACTTGACGGTGTCGATCGGGATGGCGAAGCCGAGGCCGACGCTGCCGGCGCTCGACGAGGTGGCCTCCGCGGCGGAGTACATCGCGGAGTTGATGCCGATGATGTCGCCGTTCATGTCGATCAGCGCGCCGCCGGAGTTGCCCGGGTTGAGGGAGGCGTCGGTCTGGAGCGCCTTGTACGTCGTCGTGGACGAGCCGGTGTCGCCGTTGAACTCCCGGCCCCCGAACTCGAACGGCCACTGCCCGCCGCCCTCCTGCTGTTGCTGCCGGCCCTGGCTCTCGTCCGTGGAGACGGTGACGTCCCGGTCGAGCGCGGAGACGATGCCGCTGGTGACCGTGCCGGTCAGGCCCTCGGGCGAGCCGATCGCCACGACCTCGTCGCCCACCGCGACGGCGTCGGAGTCGCCGAGCGTGGCGGCCGTCAGACCGGACGGCGCGTCCTCCAGTTCGATCAGCGCCAGGTCCTTCTTGCTGTCGGTGCCGACGACGTCCGCGGTGTACGACTTGCCGTTGCTCAGCCGCACCTTGATCTGCGAGGCGCCGGAGATCACGTGGTTGTTCGTGATGATCTCGCCGCCGGTGGTGATGACGACACCGGAACCGGTCGAGGAGCCCGCGTTCGAGGTCGCGCTGATCTCGACGATGCTGGGGCCGACCGCCCGGGCGACCCCGGCGACCGTGCCCTTCTGGCTCGTGGCCACGACGCTGGTGCTCGTGCCGCCGCCACCGGTGGCGGCGGTGTCGTTGCCGGTCAGCTCCTGGAAGGTGTACGCGGTACCGCCGCCCACCGCCGCCGCGGCTATCGCGACGGCGGCCAGCAGGGCCAGCGGCCCCCTGGCGCGCTTGCGGGGGGCGCCGGCGGGAGCGGAGGAGACGGGCTCGGCGAGGAGCGCGGTGGGAGCGCCGCCCTGCCGGTGCCCGCCCGGGCTGTGCGCCGGCGGGGGCGGCCACTCCGGGTGCACGGAGGGCGCGGAGGGCGCGGAGGAGCTCGCGGGGGCGCTGGAGGAGTCCGCGGGATCCGCGGAGGAGGCGTACGGCTGCTCGTACGGCTGTCCTGAGTACGCGGACTGCTGGTGGTCGCCCTGGGGGTACTCGCCGCTGCGGCGGAAGCTCTCGGTCATGGGTCGGACTTTGCCGCCCGCTGATGAGAGCTCCCTGAGTGCTCGCTGAGAAGCCCGACAGAACCTCGTATGCCCGATATAAGGACGGCCGGGGCCACCGTGTGCGGAGGCTCGGGTCCGCTGCGGCCGGGAAACGGGCGGTTGCCGCACGGTGATGTGGGAGAAGCGGCGGACGAACACTTGTCGGTCTGCTGTGAAGCGTGTGTGCGAAGGGGTTTGCGAGCCGCATTCTTGGTGGGTTCACGACACATCACCACTTCAGGAGACCTGAGTGATACCTGCCAAGCGCAGCCGTTGGAGACGTCCTGCCAGGGCGTTCCCCGCGGCCGCCCTCGCGCTGGCGCTGAGTTGCGCCGGCGTCCTCGCGGCCCAGCCCGCGACCGCCGCGGACGACCCCGCCGGGGGCCTGCCCGACACGGGCCTCGCGCAGCCCGCGGAACCGACCGCCTCGGCGAAGGAACTGCGCGACCGCGTCGTCGGCGCCGCGCGGGCGACCGGCGAGACCCCGGACGACGCCTCGCCCAGCAAGTCCCCGTTCATCATCGGCGGCAGCCAGACCACGATCGCCGGCGCTCCGTGGATGGTCCAGCTCGGCTACTACGACCCGGCGACCGACGAGGGTTACTTCTGCGGCGGCACCCTGGTCGCCCCGAACAAGGTCCTCACCGCCGCGCACTGCGTCGCGGGCCTGGACTGGGTGGGCAACGGCGCGGTCCTGGCCGGCACCACCGACCTCGACGACTACGCGACCGGCACCCCGGCGGGCGTGTTCCGCCAGTGGACCCACCCGCGCTACAACGCCGACACCACCCAGAACGACATCGCGGTCCTGACCCTGGACCGCCCGCTGCTGGACCGGCCGACCCTGCGCCTGGCCGCGTCCGACGACAGCGCGCTCTACAAGCCCGGCACCACCGGCACCGTCTACGGCTGGGGCCTGACCTCGGGGGCCGAGGACGCCGCCCCGTCGACCAAGCTGAAGAAGGCGAGCCTGCCGCTGGTCGCCGACGCGACCTGCGACAGCGCGATGGCGTCGGTCCTCGGCGAGGACTACTTCGCCGCCGGCTCGATGGCCTGCGCGGGCACCCCCGCGACCGGCGCCGACCAGGGCACCAACAGCCCCTGCAACGGCGACTCGGGCGGCCCGCTGGTCGTCGGCAACAAGATCGTCGGCATCGTCTCCTGGGGCGTCGCGGGCTGCACGGCCAAGGGCGCCTACCCGGTCTTCACCAAGGTCAGCTCGTACACCTGGGCGGCCCAGCCGCGCATCGACGACACCGACCTGTCGTACGACGGCCGCGCCGACCTGCTCGCGCGTACGCCCTCCGGCGGCCTCTTCCAGCAGAGCAGCAAGGGCACCTCGCTCGCGCAGCGCGCCTACCGGGGCGCCGACTGGCAGAACGCGACCTGGGCCCTCCAGGCCGACCTGGACCGGGACTACTACCAGGACCTGATCATCCGCGACAAGACCGACGGCAAGCTGTACCGCAGCTACATGGACCACGCGGTCGGCGACTGGGCCTGGATGCAGGTCGGCTCGGTCTGGGGCGGCTACAAGTCGTACGCGATCCCCGGCGACATGACGGGCGACGCACGTCCGGACCTGGTCGCGGCGGACGCCGACGGCTCGGTCTACCTCTACCCGGGCCGGGGCAACGGCGAGTTCTACGGCAAGGTCAAGGTCGTCAGCGGCTCCTGGAAGAACGTGAAGATCTTCGGCCACGGCGACCTCTCCGGCGACGGCAAGCCCGACCTCCTCGTCCGCTCCACGGACGGCACGCTGTGGCTCTACCGCGGCACGGGCAAGGAGAAGACCCCCTGGTCGGCCCGGATCAAGGCGCGTACCGGCTGGAACTTCACGTCGTACGTCTCCAGCGGCGACGTGACGGGTGACGGCATCGCCGATGTCATGACCCGCGACTCGGGCGGCACGCTGTGGCTCCACAAGGGCACGAACAAGGCGAGCACGGACCTGTTCGCGGCCCGCACGAGCCTCGGCACCGGCTTCAACCAGTACAACCTGCTGTTCTAGTCGGGCAGTGACACGCGACGGCTCCCGCTGCCCGGCGGGGGCCGTCCGCGCACGTCGATCCCGGGCGGACCTGCTCCTCAGGCTCTTCAGGGGCGCGGGCAGCCGCGCGGTCGACCACGGCGCACCCGCAGGGTCAGGCGCGCCCAGCAGCCCCGGTCACGCCTGACAACCGCAGCTGCGCCGGACCACCAGAGAAGACGGGAACAACTTCAGCCGCTCCCGCCGGGCCCCGGCCACCCGCAGCCCGTCGTCGAGCACGAGATCGACGGCCGCGCGGGCCATCGCGGACCGGTCGCTCGCGATCGTGGTCAGCGGCGGATCGGTCAGCGCCGCCTCCTTGATGTCGTCGAACCCGGCGACGGCCAGCTCCCCCGGCACGTCGATCCGCAGTTCACGGGCGGCCCGCAGCACCCCGATCGCCTGGTCGTCGGTCGAGCAGAAGATCGCCGGCGGCCGGTCCGGCCCCGCCAGCAGCTCAAGACCCACCTTGTACGCGTCGTACCGGTTGTACAGCGCCTCGAAGAGGCGGCCCTCCGTCGGGCGCCCGGCCTCCTCCATCGCCCGCCGCCACCCCGCGACGTGGTCGGAGACCGGGTCGCCGACGGTGGGGGTCTCCGCGACACCGCCGAGACAGGCGACGTACGCGTGGCCGTGCTCCAGGAGGTGCCGGGTGGCGAGCTGCGCGCCGCCCACGTCGTCCGTGACGACCGCGACGTCGTCGATCGCCTCGGGCCGCTCGTGCAGCAGCACCACCCGGGCGTCCCACGCCTCGATCTCGGCGGCGGCCAGGTCGTTCAGCGCGTGGCTGACGAGGATGAGCCCCGAGACCCGCATGCCGAGGAAGGCCCGCAGATAGTGGACCTCGCGCTCCCCGATGTAGTCGGAGTTGCCGACCAGCACCATCTTCCCGCGCTCGGACGCGGCCTGTTCGACCGCGTGCGCCATCTCCCCGAAGAAGGGCTGGCGCGCGTCCGGCACGATCAGACCTATGAGGTCCGTACGCCGCGACGCCATGGCCTGGGCGACCCGGTCGGGCCGGTACCCCAGCTCCTTGATCGCGGCGAGTACACGCTCGCGCGTGGCCGGGGCGACCGGCCGGGGTCCGTTGTTGATGACATAGCTGACGACGGCGGTCGAAGTCCCCGCCAGTCGCGCGACGTCATCCCGAGTCACCTTGGCCACGCGCGGAGTCTACGCGGATGGACCTGTCACCGGGCAGGTCGTACGGCCTCTTCCCGCGCTTCCCGGCCCTTCGCCGACGGCGTCCCGGCGCCGACGGTGTCGAGGTGCACCGTCTCGTCCGCATCCGCCGCCTTTGGCCGCGCGGTCTTCGGCTCGGCGCCGGCCGCCCGGTCCGCCTTCTCCGGGGTGACGAACCGGTAACCGACGTTCCGGACGGTCCCGATCAGCGACTCGTGCTCGGGGCCGAGCTTCGCGCGCAGCCGCCGCACATGGACGTCGACGGTCCGCGTACCGCCGAAGTAGTCGTAGCCCCAGACCTCCTGCAGCAGCTGGGCGCGGGTGAAGACGCGGCCCGGGTGCTGGGCGAGGTACTTGAGGAGCTCGAACTCCTTGAAGGTCAGGTCCAGGACCCGGCCCTTGAGCCGGGCGCTGTAGGTGGCCTCGTCCACGGAGAGGTCGCCGTTGCGGATCTCCATGGGGGAGTCGTCGTTGACGATCTGCTGGCGGCCCATGGCCAGCCGCAGCCGCGCCTCGACCTCGGCCGGGCCCGCGGTGTCCAGCAGCACGTCGTCGATGCCCCAGTCGGCGGTGACGGCCGCGAGGCCGCCCTCCGTCACGACGAGGACGAGCGGACAGCCGGGGCCGGTGGAGCGCAGCAGCTGACACAGGCTGCGGACCTGCGGCAGGTCACGGCGGCCGTCGATGAGGATGACGTCGGCACCGGGGGTGTCGACGAGAGCGGGCCCCTCCGCCGGAGCCACGCGCACGTTGTGCAGCAGCAGGCCGAGGGCGGGGAGCACCTCCGTCGACGGCTGGAGGGCGTTGGTAAGGAGAAGCAGAGAGCTCATCGCACCCCACCTGCCTGGGTCGTCATACGGTCACGCACGGTTCGCTCGCCCATAACGTCTGGTTCCTCCTCGGTCCCTGCGAGGACGTTTTCGGCACTGCTCGACGCCGCATACAGCGTTGGTACACGGAGTTCGTATACAACGCTCCAGAAAGCGCAAAAGGACTCGGGGGCTTCACTGCCCGAGTCCTCTGCCCAGCACAATAACCCACATGAACCGAGGTCCGGCAGGTCATGTGACGCGATCTTTCCTTCGTCCGGAACCCGGGACGGCGGGTGGATGTACAGATGGTGCGGCCGGAAGGCCCCCGCGGGGGGCGTCGCGGAGATTCCTGCGCACCGCCGACGGGGTCGCGATCGACGCCGCGTACCGCCCCCGGACGAGCGCGTCCGGCGCCCCCGGCCCGTCCGGTCCGTCCGGGACCCCCGGCACCCCGGACACCTCCGAAGACCTGGTCTCCGAAGACCTGGTCATGGTCCTGGCGCACGGCTTCACCGGTGACCTGGAGCGCCCGCACGTCCGCCGGGCGGCGACCGCCTTCGCGCGGTACGCGGCGGTGGTCACCTTCTCCTTCCGCGGCCACGGCGCCTCCGGCGGCCACTCCACGGTCGGTGACCGTGAGGTGCTCGACCTGGCGGCGGCGGTGCGGTGGGCGCGAGAGCTCGGTCACACGCGCGTGGTCACCGTCGGGTTCTCCATGGGCGGCTCGGTGGTGCTCCGGCACGCGGCCCTGCACCCGCGCAGCGAGGAGGAGCAAGAGGGGCGCACAGGGGCGCATTCCGACGCGGTGGTTTCGGTCAGCGCACCCGCCCGCTGGTACTACCGGGGCACAGCCCCTATGCGCCGCCTGCACTGGCTGGTAACGCGGCCGGTGGGCCGCGCGGTGGGCCGCTACGGTCTGCGCACCCGCATCCACCACCGGCACTGGGACCCGGTCCCCTCCTCCCCGGTGGAGTCGGTCCCCCTGATCGCGCCCACCCCGCTGCTGATCGTCCATGGCGACCGGGACGGCTATTTCCCCGTCGACCATCCGCGGATGCTGGCCGCCGCCTCCGGCGGGCACGCGGAACTGTGGCTGGAGCCGGGCATGGGCCACGCCGAGAACGCGGCGGGCGACGAGCTGCTGACCCGCATCGGGGAGTGGGCCGCCCGGCAGAAGGCGCCTCAGGCCGGAGGCCGGGGGAGCGGACGCGACGGCAGGGCCTAGCCTTGCGGTGTCCGTCACCCGTTTTCTTCACCGTTGATCGAGGAACCAGATGGCAAAGGGCACGGTGCGTTACTGGGCCGCCGCCAAGGCCGCGGCAGGCGTCGCAGAGGAGCCGTACGAGGCGGAGACCCTCGCGCAGGCACTCGACGCGGCGCGCGAGCGACACCCCGGCGAACTCGTCCGGGTCCTGCGGCGATGCTCGTTCCTCGTCGACGGCGATCCCGTGGGTACCCGCGGGCATGAGACGGTACGGCTGGCCGAGGGCGGCACGGTCGAGGTGCTCCCGCCGTTCGCAGGAGGGTGACGGGACCATGAGCAACCAGCCGTACGAGGGACAGCACGACGGCTCGTACCACGCGTACGACGAGCCGTACGAGGGCTACGACCCGTACCAGCAGCAACAGCAACAGCAGCAGTACCAGCAACAGCAGCAGTACCAACAGCAACAGCAGCAGCAGGCGGCGTCCGGGTGGCCCGGGCAGCACCAGCAGCACCAGCAGCAGTACGACGAGGCCGCCGCGCAGCAGCAGTACACCCAGCGGTGGGAGGGCCAGACCTGGGAGACCCAGGTCCAGCCGCCGGTCGCACCGGCCGCATCGGCCGCGGAGACGGCGTACCTGCCGCAGCAGGGGCCGGGCGGGCCGTCGTACGGGGCACCGCAGCAGCCGCAGCGACCGTACGCGCCTCAGTACGGGGTCACGGGGCAGCCGATGCCGCAGCCGACGGGCTGGGGACAGCAGCAGCCACAGCGGCAGGGGGCCGCGGGCGGGGCCGCTGTTCCTTCCGCAGCCGGAGCCGGAGCCGCAGCCGGAGCCGGCGGTCCGGGTCCCGGATCGGGTCCGGGCGCGGGATCCGGTTCCGGCGCGGGATCCGGCTACGGTCCCGCCACGGTCACCGGGAACGCGCGGATCACCGATGCCCAGCGGGCCCGTGCGGAGGGGCGTTCGCCGATCATCGAGCCCGGCGGACAGCCGGCCGCGCTGACGGCGGTCCTCGGACTGCTGCTCGCCGGCGGGGCGGCGCTCGGCCAGTACGCCCTGGTCGTACCGCTGGTGATCCTGCAGGCGGTGACCGCGGCGGGCTGGTTCCGGCTGAACGGCATGTGGCCCGCCCGGCAGGGCATCGTGCTCGCCTTCGCGGGCGCGCTCGTCTCGGACGTGGCCCTGCTCGCGGCCGGGCGGGAGAACGCCCCCGCCGCGATCCTCGGCACCCTCGGCGTCTGGGTCCTGCTGACCCTGGTGCTCCAGCTGCGCAGTCACGCCGAACCCGACGAGCGGATGTACGGCCTGACGGCCACGGTCGTCTCGGCGGCGCTGGCCATCATCGCGACGGGGCACCTGGGGGCGGAGCCGGACGCGGTGACCGTCGGCGGGGTGGCGGTCGCGGCGGCGGTCCTGGCAAGGGCGCTCCCGCTGCCGACGGCGGCGTCGGTGGTGGTCGCGGTGCTCGTGGCGGCGGGAGCGGGGATCGGCGCGGGCGCGCTGACCGGTCTGGGCGCAGGCGGAGCGGTCCTGGGGGCGGGAGCGGGGGTCTGCGCGCTGGTCGGCCACCGGGTCGCCGGCTACGACTACCCGTCGAGGTTCGTCCACTTCACTGCGGGAGTGGCGCTGCCCCTGGCGGCGGCGGCCCCGGCGGTCTACCTGCTGGGCCGGGCGCTGGCCTGACGTCCCACCTGCCCGGGGGACACCCCCTGTCACAGCTGATCCACAACAACCCGGTCTCCCGGCCGGAACCCCCGCCCCGGGTTACCCTCGCGCACAGAGGACCGCCGAGGTGGGGAACACGGAGACATGCGAGCACTGCGAATACTTCTGATCGTGACCGTCGTCCTGGGTGGACTCTTCGTCATCGCCGACCGCGTGGCCGTCGGCTTCGCCGAGGACGAGACGGCGGACAGGCTGAGGACCAACGAGGGCCTGACCACCACCCCGAATGTGTCGATCAAGGGCTTCCCCTTCCTCACCCAGGTCGCCGGCGGTGAACTGGACGAGGTCGAGGTCGGCATCAAGGACTACGAGGCCGACACGAGCGGCGCCACGACCGGCACGGACGCCGGCAACACGCCCGACAAGATCCTCATCGACGACCTCACCGCCCATATGCGGGGCGTCGCGTTCTCCAACGGCTTCAGCTCGGCGAAGGCCGCCTCCGCCACCGGCACGGCGACGATCTCCTACGCCGAGCTCCTCAAGGCGGCCAAGGCCGAGCCCGTGGAGGTCGCGACCGGCGTCACCGCCCAGGTGGTCGGCCTCTCCGACGGCGGCAACGGCAAGATCAAGGTCGAGGTGGAGGCCACCGTGCTCGGCCGGAAGCTCCCCCAGCCGGTCTCCGTGCTCAGCTCGGTCAGCGTCAAGGGCGACACCGTCGAGGTGCAGGCGGACTCCCTGCCCAACCTGGGCGTGCAGCTCGCCGAGGACAAGGTCCGCACGATCACCGACATCAAGCAGGTCGTCGACGGACTGCCGGGCGGTATCGAGCTCGACAGGGTCCGGGCCGCCGACAAGGGCGTCGACATCGACGTGAAGGGTTCGGACGTCGACCTCGCCGGGTAGGAGCCCCGCCCGACGGCGGGCATCGGCGACCATGCGGCGGCCGTCCGAAAGGCGAGACGGTCCGTCCGCACCGTAGATGCGCAAGCGGCGTACCGGTGCCCGCGGGGCCCGGAGGGCGCGTGATGTCTGGTCGCCGGCCCTCCACCCCCGGCTCGTGTCCCACATTGCGGACGATCGTGTCTCACGATCCGACATGCCGGTGACACGCCCGCCCGCCCCTCCTTACGATCGACACCATGCAGGGCAAATTGAGCGTCCTCCGACCCGGGGGACAGGCGGACCTCACGAAGCGGCGGGCAGTGGACCTGTGCCGCGTCGCCGCCATGCTCTGTCGCACTTTCTGAGCGGGGACATCCGTCCTTCCGCGAGCCGGGCCCTTCGACCTTCCTGTCAGGGCCGCCCCCGCGCCACGTGCGCGCCGAGCGGCGACGACCGCCGCCCGCGTACCGCGTACCCGCACCTCGCACCCGCCTTCCGCACCCGCACCCCGCACCGACGCACCGCCCCGCCGCACCTGCCCCGGAGGAGAACGAGCATGAGCCGTAGTGACGTCCTGGTAGACGCAGACTGGGTCCAGGAGCACCTGGACGACCCGGACGTGGCCGTCGTCGAGGTCGACGAGGACACGTCCGCGTACGACAAGAACCACATCCGGAACGCCATCCGGATCGACTGGACCAAGGACCTCCAGGACCCGGTCCGCCGTGACTTCATCGACCAGGAGGGCTTCGAGAAGCTCCTGTCGGAGAAGGGCATCGCCAACGACACCCTCGTCGTGCTCTACGGCGGCAACAACAACTGGTTCGCGTCCTACGCCTACTGGTACTTCAAGCTGTACGGCCACGAGAACGTCAAGCTGCTCGACGGCGGCCGCAAGAAGTGGGAGCTCGACTCCCGCGACCTGGTCGAGGAGGTCCCGACCCGCCCGAGGACCGAGTACAGGGCCAAGCCGCAGAACAAGGCGATCCGCGCCTTCCGCGACGACGTCGTCGCCGCGATCGGCAACCTGAACATCGTCGACGTCCGGTCGCCCGACGAGTTCAGCGGCAAGCTGCTCGCCCCCGCGCACCTGCCGCAGGAGCAGTCGCAGCGCCCCGGCCACGTGCCGACCTCGCGCAACATCCCGTGGTCGAAGAACGCCAACGACGACGGCACCTTCAAGTCCGACGAGGAGCTGAAGGCCCTCTACGAGGACGAGCAGGTCGACCTGTCGAAGGACACCATCGCCCTGTGCCGCATCGGTGAGCGCTCCGCGCTGACCTGGTTCGTGCTGCACGAGCTGCTCGGCGTCGAGAACGTCAAGAACTACGACGGCTCGTGGACCGAGTACGGCTCCCTCGTCGGCGTGCCGATCGAGCTCGGCTCCGGCAAGTAACCCCTACGGCCCCAAGGACGGGAACGAAACATGTGTGGAGCGAAGGCCGGCGGCCCCGACGCCTCGACGATCAAGCCCGGTGAGACCACCATCCAGGGCCACGTGACCAGGGACGGCGAGCCGGTGGTGGGCTACGTCCGCCTCCTGGACTCGACGGGTGAGTTCACCGCCGAGGTCCCGACCTCGGCGACCGGGCAGTTCCGTTTCTACGCGGCCGAGGGCAGGTGGACCGTTCGCGCCCTCGTTCCCGGCGGTACGGCCGACCGCACGGTCGTCGCCCGGACGGGTGGCCTGGCCGAGGTGGCCATCGCCATCTGAACCGTCCGGCGGTTCGCACCGTATGAACGGCCGAAGGGCCGCACCCCCGGGGGTTGGACGCTTTCCGGTACGGGGTGCGGCCCTTCGGCTCGCCCGGATCCGGGGCGCGGCGCCCTACGCTGGACGTATGTACGCGCGGAGGCGGCACCTCTACTTCGCCATGATGGGGACGTGCGTCGGGCTGTTCGTGCTGGCCTGGTCGGTCGTACGGCTCTGGTCGGTCCCGGTGGCCGTCGGCATGTGCGTCGTGGCGATGGTGATCCCGCCGCTCGCGGCGATCACGGCCAACCGCCGGGGTCCCGACGACCGCTGGTGGGACGCACCGTCGGGCGACGCGGGCTCCGACGAGTGGTGGGACGAGCTGGACGGCAGGAAGCGACGGCGGTAGCGGCGTCCGCGGCGGGGCTCAGCACACGAGGGCCCAGTAGACGAGGGCTCAGTAGACGAGCGCCTGGGTGTCGTCCGCCATGGCCTCCTGGACGAAGACCTGCGCCCCGGCGATCCGTACGCCCTCGACGACGTCCTTCTCCCCGATGCCGCGGCGGGCCGCGCACTGCGTGCAGAGGGTGAGCCGGCCGCCGGCCAGGACCGATTCGAGCAGGTCGGACAGCGGCGCCGCGTGCGGCAGCTCGAACTCCCCGGCGCGGCCCGGCAGCGCGAACCACGCGGACTCCCCGGTCAGCCAGAGCGAGACCTCCACCCCGCTGGCGACGGCGACCGCCGCCACCGTGAATGCCTGCGAGCAGCGCTCGGGCGCGTCGGCCCCGGCGGTCACCTTGATCAAGAGCTTCTTCGCCATGGCCGCATCGTAGTCAACGCGACCTCGCGACCTGCCGACCTCGCGAGGTCGCGACCTGCCGACCTGCCGACCTGCGGACCTCGGGGAGAGGGCCGGTCCCGTCCCGACTACAGTGGGGAGCGGCTCTGTACCGCCCACCACCGCGTCACCCGAGGAGCACCCCGTGCTTGAGTACTTCTTCGAAGTTCTGCTGATCCTGGTCTGCGTCGGCGTGCTCGCCTTCACCGGGCTCGCCGTGAAGAAGCTGTACCAGGGCCAGCGCTGACCCCCATCAAGGAACTGCCGACCTCATGATCGAGATCCCGTCCGACCTGCACAAGGACCTCGTCCCCCTCGTCTTCCTGCTCGGGCGGTGGGCCGGCGCGGGCGTCCACGACTTCCCCGGCGACGAGAAGTGCAACTTCGGCCAGGAAGTCAGCTTCACCCACGACGGGCGGGACTTCCTGGAGTACCACTCGCACACCTGGGTCCTCGACTCCGAGGGCAACAAGGTGCGCCCGCTGGAGTCCGAGTCCGGCTTCTGGCGCATCGACAAGGACCGCAAGGTCGAGGTCGTGATGGTCCGCGACGACGGCGTCGTCGAGGTCTGGTACGGCGACCTGGCCGCCAAGAAGCCGCAGATCGACCTGGTCACGGACGCCGTCGCCCGCACGGCCGCCTCGGGCCCGTACAGCGGCGGCAAGCGCCTGTACGGCTATGTGAAGAGCGACCTCATGTGGGTCGGCGAGAAGCAGACCCCCGAGATCCCGCTGCGCCCGTACATGTCGGCCCAGCTCAAGAAGGTCGTCAGCCCCGAGGACGTGGAGCGCTGGGCGAAGGCCCTCCCGGACGACATGCCGGACGACGGGATCGCTTTCTTCAAGTAGTCCTAGACTTTCCGGTGTGGTGAGCACTGGAAGCAGCACCGAAGGCACGGGAACCAGCAACCGCACCGGAGCCGGCACCGGAGCCGGCACCGGTACGGACTGGAAGAGCGATCTGCGGCAGCGCGGCTACCGGCTGACGCCCCAGCGGCAGCTCGTGCTCGAAGCGGTGGACACCCTGGAGCACGCGACTCCCGACGACATCCTAGGGGAAGTGAGGAAGACGGCGTCGGGGGTCAACATCTCCACGGTGTACCGGACCCTGGAGCTCCTGGAGGAGCTCGGGCTGGTCTCGCACGCGCACCTGGGGCACGGCGCGCCCACGTACCACCTCGCGGACCGGCACCATCACCTCCACCTGGTCTGCCGCGACTGCACGAACGTCATCGAGGCGGACGTCGAGATCGCCGCAGACTTCACCGCCAAGCTCCGTGAGACCTTCGGCTTCGTCACCGACATGAAGCACTTCGCGATCTTCGGCAGCTGCGGCGACTGCGCGGCCGGCCCGGAGGCCGAGACGGCCAAGAGGTCCGAGAGGACCAAGCGGCCTGAAGGGTCCGAAGGGTCCGACGGGTCCGAGAAATAAAATCGGCCCTCGCTCGGTCGTAGGCTGTGTGGATATGAAGAGCCCTTTGCTGTCCCTGCCCGGTGCCGTCCCCGCCGAGGGAGCGGACGAAGGCGTGGCCGCGCACTACGGAGACCTGTTCCGCGAGCAGCGCGCCCTCGCCGACGGCACCGGTTTCGTGGACCTCTCGCACCGCGGGGTCGTCGCCGTCACCGGCGGGGACCGGCTCAGCTGGTTGCACCTGCTGCTCACCCAGCACGTCAGCGACCTGCCCGTCGGGCAGGCCACCGAGGCGCTGATCCTCTCCCCGCACGGCCACGTCGAGCACGCGCTGTACCTCGTCGACGACGGGGCGACGACCTGGGCCCACGTCGAGCCCGGCACGCAGGACGCGCTGATCGCGTACCTGGAGTCGATGAAGTTCTTCTACCGCGTCGAGGTCACCGACCGGACCGGCGAGTTCGCGGTCGTGCACCTGCCGGCGGGCTCCATCGCCGAGGTCCCCGAGGGCGTCGTCGTGCGCGAGACGTCGTACGGGCGGGACCTCTTCCTGCCGCGCGCGGACCTGGAGGCGTTCGCGCGGGACGAGGACGCCACCGGGCACGGTCCCGCGGCCGGACTGCTCGCGTACGAGGCGCTGCGTGTCGAACAGCACCGGCCGCGGCTCGGCTTCGAGACCGACCACCGCACCATCCCGCACGAGCTGGGCTGGATCGGCAGCGCGGTGCACCTGCAGAAGGGCTGCTACCGCGGCCAGGAGACCGTCGCCCGCGTCCAGAACCTGGGCAAGCCGCCGCGCAGGCTCGTCTTCCTGCACCTGGACGGCAGCGAGGTCCATCTGCCGCCGCACGGCGCGGAGCTGCGCCTCGCGGACGAGGGCCCCGAGGGACGGAAGATCGGCTTCGTCACGACGTCCGTACGGCACCACGAGCTCGGCCCGATCGCCCTCGGCCTCGTCAAGCGGAACGTCCCCGTGGACGCCCACCTGATGGCCGACACGACGGCCGCGGCCCAGGAGGTCGTGGTCGAGCCGTAGGGCGCTCACGGGTACGGGCCGGGCCGGACGGACCGTGCCCGTACACCGGCTCACATCTCGACGAGCACCGTGAACGGGCCGTCGTTCGTCAACGAGACGCGCATCTTCGCGCCGAACCGGCCCGTGGCCACCGTCGCGCCCAGCGACCGCAGGTGCGCCACCACCTCGTCCACGAGGGGCTCGGCCACCGCGCCCGGGGCCGCCGCGTTCCAGGTGGGGCGCCGGCCCTTGCGGGCGTCCCCGTAGAGGGTGAACTGGCTGACGACGAGCAGCGGCGCGTCGACGTCCGAGCACGACCTCTCGTCCGTCAGCATCCGGAGCGACCAGAGCTTGCGGGCCAGCTGGGCCGCCTTCTCCTTCGTGTCCTCGTGGGTCACCCCGACGAGGACGCACAGCCCTTCGCCGCTGATCGAGCCGACCGTCTCGCCGTCCACGACGACGCTCGCGCCGTCCACCCTCTGCACCACCGCACGCATGCGGACCATCATGCCGTGCGTCCACACCGTGCGTCCGGACGGTCTCCGTACGGGGTCTTTCCGATTGCTCCCCAACCGGCCATCCGGGGCCGATCAGGGGCACTCGGTCACATAGCGGCCACTTGGGGTGACACGATGCTCCCACGCGCCGGTCGAGGGGACGGTTGAGGCACATGAGCACACCGAGTACGGGGCAGTCTTCCGGGTTTGTTCCACTGACGCGGGGGGAGCCGCCGTCGCCGTTGCCGCCGTCACCCGCGCCGATGCGACCGCCCACTCAGCGAACGGACAGTCCGATGCCGGAGCACGTGCCCGATCTGGGCGTCCTGCTCCTGCCCGAGCTGCGCACCCTGCGCAGGGAGGCACAGCGGGACGAGGCCGACCTGAGTTACGTGCGGCGGCTGCTGCAGGGGCGGATCGACATCCTGCGGGCCGAGCTGGAGCGGCGTGCCGGCTCCGGTGAGGGCCCGGCCGACGACCGGGGGACCCCGGCCGCCGGGTCCGCGTCCGTCGTCACGCGGCTGCCGGAGATCCTGACGGACGCGCCCGCCAGGCACCGCTCGTCGGCACGGCACGTGACCGTGGGGATGCCGCACAGCGAGCAGTACCGGCGGCTGGCCGCCGACATGCTCGCCGAGGTCGAGCTGTCGGACCTCCAGGCGCGTACGGACCTGGAGCTGAACACCGCGATGGGACGGCTCGTCGGGTACGAGCAGCAGGTCTCACGGCGGCGGCAGCGGTTGCAGCGCACGGCCGACGACTGCAGCGCGGAGATCGCCCGCCGGTACCGCGAGGGCGAGGCCCAGGTCGACGACCTGCTCATGTAGGCGGCCCCGTGCGGCGGGTCCGCCCGGTTCCCGCGCCCCTGACGTGGTGCGGAGCCTCCACGGCGCGGGAAAACCGCACGACACCTCCGGCGCGGGTCCCTAGCGTGGGCGCATGAACACGCGCCATGACATCGACATACGCCCTGTCCACGCCGACGAGATCCCGGCGTGGATCCGTGCAATGAACACAGGTTTCCTGCGGCCACCGAGCGTGTCGGAGGCCGAGGCCGAGGACCGCGGCACGTACCTCGTGCCCGGGCGGACGCTGGGGGCGTTCGACGGCGGGCGGTGCGTGGGGACCTTCCGGTCCTTTCCGCAGGAGATCACGGCGGTGGGCGGTGCGGCCGTGCGGGCCGACGCGGTCACGAACGTCAGCGTGACCGCGACCCACCGCCGGCGGGGCGTCCTGACGCGGATGATGACCCGGGACCTGGCGGCGGCGAAGGAGCGCGGCGACGTCGTGGCGACGCTGATCGCCGCGGAGTACCCGATCTACGGGCGGTACGGGTTCGGGGCCGCCACGACGCTCGCCGAGTGGACGGTCGACGTACCGAGGGCGGGGCTCGACCCCCGCTGGGCGGGGCCCGAGGACGGCGGCCGCATCGACCTCGTGGACGGCGACGAGGTGCGGAAGACCGGGCCGGAGCTGTACGAGCGGTTCCGGCGGGCCCAGCCGGGCGCGACCGACCGCGGCGAGCGGTGGTGGCGGCTCGCCACCGGCGCGCCGGCCTGGGACCGGGGCGCGTGGACGGAGCCCTTCCACGCCGTCCACCGCACTGCGCGCGGAGAGGTCGAGGGTCTGCTCACGTACACCGTGGACGACCACTGGGGGGACGCCAAGCAGCCGCTCGACACCGCGCGGGTCAAGGACCTGATCGCCGTGTCCCCGGCCGCGGAGCGCGCCCTGTGGCGGTACGTCTGCTCGATCGACTGGGTGACGGGCGTCAGGACCGGCCGGCGGGCCCCCGACGACCTGCTGCCGCAGCTGCTGCCGGACCCGCGCGCGGCGCGGATCACCTCGCAGGCCGACTGGCTGTGGGTGCGGATCCTGGACGTCGTCGCGGCGCTGGAGGCCCGTACGTACGGGGCGACGGGCGCCCTCGTCCTGGAGGTGGCCGACGGGGACGGACTCGCCGGGGGACGGTACCGGCTGGACGCGTCACCCGAAGGTGTGAGCTGCACCCGGACCACGGAGGACGCCGAACTCGTGCTCGGCGTCGCCGAATTGAGCTCGCTGTGGCTCGGTGACGAGTCCGCCGTCCGGCTCGTGGCGCTGGGGCGGGTCCGGGAGGAACGAGCGGGCGCCGGCCTCCTGGCCGACGCCCTGCTGCGGACGTCCCGGCGACCGTGGTGCCCGGACGTCTTCTGATTGCCGGGGTCCCCCTCGGACCCCGTGTGCGCCGGGTTTTCCTCCCGTCCGGTACCGGCGACTCGTGCTGCTGCGCTGCTCTTCATCCGTAGCTCTTCAGTTGTCGTTGCCGTGCTTCCGCGGCCGGCGGACCGGTTCGCGGTGGTGCGGTGGTGCGGACCGACCGGGCTCCCGGCTCCCCTCCGGAAGGGAACCCGGTCGGCCGGACTGTGTCGGACGCAGTGGTCCGATCAGCCGGACTGGGTGAGCAGCACCGCGAGGATCACTGCCCCGATGCCGCCGATCACAGAGTTCCTGGCCTTGATGCCGATGGCGAGTGCGACGAAGGCGACGACACCCATCACCCCGTACTTCACCTGGAGCAACTGCTCCAGACCGATGGCGAGGGCGGCGACGACGATGGCGATGAGCGGCATACGGTCCCTCCTTCGGGACGGCGGGGAGGCGAACCCCCGCTGGGACCGATCCACCTGGTCGACGGTTGCGACTCTGGTGGCCAACCCCCCGGTTTTCTGACCACGTTGCTCAAGTTGGTAACCAACTTAAATGAAGTTATCTCCTCCTGGATGCGTCTCATAACCACCTTCTCGGCAACTGCCCAAAGATGGCGCGAAGTTGTAGGGTTCGGCTGTGGACCCGGAACACGCCGCCGTCAACGGGCGGAAGAGGTCACAGCGGCCCCAGATGTCGCACCGGGAAGTGGCCGACCAGCTGCGCAGCCGGATCTTGTCGGGCGAGCTGCGGGCGGGAGCACGTATGCCCACCCAGGCCAGGCTGGCCGACGAGTTCGGGGTAGAGCGCGGGACCGTACGGCAGGCGCTGCGCATCCTGCAGTCGGAGAACCTGCTGTCGAACGTGTCCAAGGGGAGCCCGGCGACCGTCGCCGAGGACGTGGACCGGGCGCTGACCGGACCGGCGGCCCCGCCGCAGCCCACGATGGTGGCGCTGGCCTCGCGCATCACGGCCGCCTTCTCGGTACCGCACGTGGAGATCGACGCCCTGTGTCTGACGGCCGTCTCCCTGACGCTCGCGATGGGCGAACCCCTGCGCCTCGTCCACGAGGGCCGAACGAAACCGGCCAGGATCGACGTCCGCGTCCTCCTGCCGTCGCGCGACATCGATCTCGCCTTCCCGGCTGCGGTGGACGCGGCGGAGGACGACGACCGGGTGCAGCGGCGCTGGCTGGCCCAGCGCAACGCCCAGGGGCAGGTGCTCAGGCACAACCTGCTGGCCCTGCGGGCGACACACGGCATCGACGTGCACATCACGTTCCGCGCCCTGCCGTTCACCCCGCCGGTGAAGTTGTACCTGCTCAACGGGGCGGAGGCGCTCTTCGCGTACTACACGCTGAAGCGGCGCGGCGGGGAGTCCGACCAGGAGTACCCGGAGACGTACGACACGGAGGGGACGCGGTCGATGCTGTTCGCCTTCGAGCAGGGCGAGGGGCTGCGCGCCACGACGTTCGTGGAGCAGTCGCACCTGTGGTTCAACTCACTGTGGGAGACCATCAGCTCGGAGCTGGTGCTCACGGGCTGAGATCTCCCACGGGACGCACGACCGGGCGGGTGCCGCGGGTGCCGCGGGTGCCGCGGGTGCGGGACATGCGGCGTGCGCGGTGTGTGCGGGACGTGCGGCGGGGTGGCCGGTTCCCGCAGGTCACCGGGCCGATCCCGCGAACATGAGGGCGAGGACGACGGCTCCGACGGAGCTGCAGGTGGGGCTCCCGACCTTGAGGCCCACGGTGAGCAGCAGCAGTCCCACGACGCCGCTCGGGCCGTAGCGCCATTCGATGAACTGCTCGAAGCCGACGACGAAGAGGGCGGAGAGGAGGGCTAGGGCGGGCATGGTGGTTCCTCCTTCGGATACGGGGTGGTGCGGGCGGGTACGGAGGGGTGCGGACGGCGGAGGGGCGGGGTGCCGTCGGGCTGCGGTGCGATGGCGGAGCCTTTCTGTCTGCCAACTGCCGGTGAGAGGAGGCGGCGGTTCCGCCATCTTCACCAAGTTGGCAACCAACTATGCTTAACTTATCCCCGGTTGGCAGCCAGTTGCAAACAACTTTTGAACAACCCCCGTAAGATGGACCAAAGTTGTAGCGTTTGGTCGTGACTCAGGAGAACGTGGCCGTGAACGGCAGCAGAAAGCTCTCGCCGCAGGAGATCGCCGACAGCCTGCGGGACCGCATCCGCGCGGGTGACCTGCGCGCCGGCGACCGCCTGCCCACCCAGGCCGAACTCGCCGAGGAGTTCGGCGTGGAGCGCGGCACGGTCCGCCAGGCCCTGCGCGCGCTCCAGGAGGACGGCCTGCTCAGCAACATCAGCAAGGGGAGCCCACCGCGGATCGCGGAGGCGGCCCCGACCGCCGGCGGGCCCCGGCCGACGATGGTGGGACTGGCGCCGCGGCTGGTGGAGGCGTTCGGGGCACGGCACGTCCGCATCGACGCCGCGTGCCTGACCGCCGAGACGTTGATGCTGGCCCTGGGAGAGCCGGTCCGCCTGATACACGAGGGCAGACTGAGCCCCGAGTCGATCGACGTCCGCCTCCTGCTTCCCTCCCGGGACATCAACCTCGCCTTTCCCGTCTCGGTGGAGGCGCGGGAGGACGGCGAGGATCCGGTCCACCGGCGCTGGCTGGAGATGCGCAACGCCCAGGGCCACGTACTGCGCCACAACCTGAAGTCCCTGCGCACGTCCCACGGCATCGACGTCCGGGTCTCGTTCCGGGCGCTTCCCTTCACCCCGCCGATGAAGCTCTACCTGCTCAACGGCACCGAGGCCCTGATCGCGTACTACATGATCATGAGGCGAGAGGAGACCGGCGACGGCGGCACGCTGGACATGTACGACGCGCTGGGCTCCGCCTCCCTCCTCTTCTCCTTCGAGGAGCGGGCGGGTCAGCGTGACGCCGCCTTCGTCGAGCAGTCGCAGAAGTGGTTCGACGGCCTCTGGGAAACCATCACCACGGACCTGACACTCTCCTAGTGACCAGTGACACGACACAGACCGGACGGACGACAGCCGAGCGGACCGAGCGGACCGAGCGGACCGAACGGACCGAACGGACGACAGAGGACACCGGGCGGCTGCGGGGCCTGGTCGAGGGGGCGCGGTTCGTGCTCTTCGACTTCGACGGCCCCGTCTGCCGGCTGTTCGCCGGCCATTCCGCGGAGGCCGTCGCCAAGGACCTGGTGGAATGGCTCGCCCGGCGGGGCCTGCGCGGACTGCTGACCGAGGAGGAGCGCGTCCACCCGGATCCGATGGCCGTCCTGTACGCGGTCGACCGCCGCCGTCCGCGCAGCGACCTGGTGAGCGAGCTGGAGGAGCGCCTCACCCAGCAGGAGCTCAAGGCGGCGCCCTCCGCCTGGCCGACGGAGTACGCGGACCCGCTGATACGCACCTGGAGCGCGGTGGGGGCCCGGCTGGCCGTGGCGACGAACAACTCGTCCCGCACGGCGACGGCCTACCTGGAGGACCGGGGCCTGGCGGACTGCTTCGCGCCGCACGTCTACGGCCGCACCCGGGACCTCGACCGGCTCAAGCCCGACCCCTACTGCCTGAACCGCGCCCTCGGCGCCCTGGGCGCCGCCCCCGTGTCGGCCCTGATGATCGGCGACTCCCCCACGGACCTCGTCGCGGCCCGCGAGGCCGGCGTCCCCTTCCTCGGCTACGCGCGCAACGGGGACAAGGAGGAGGACCTGCGCAAGGCGGGGGCGGACGTGGTGGTGCGGTCACTCGAACCGGTGCTCGGCGTCGTACGACATCTCCCGTGACCGCTCGGGTGCGAAAGTCCGAGGGTTCGCACGGAGTGATGAGATGGACCAGAAGAAACGGTTCTGGCGTGTGGCGGACCTCCGGAGAAGTAGCGTGCCCCCAGTTGCTTGCAACCGGTCCCAGGAAGAAAGGGAGCGATGGCGTCCGAGACTCCCCCTCCTCCGCTCCGTGTCGCCTCCGTGCGCTCCGCCCTGGACGCGGTCGAGGGCCCCTTGAGCGGCTATCACCACCAGACGTACGTCTTCCCGCTGCCGGCCGAGGCGGGAGCCGGCCTTGCGGGCCGATGGAAGTGCCGCGAGCCGCGCGAGAAGCTGCTGTGGTTCGACCGCCGCTGCTTCGAGTCGGAGGAGAGGTTGCTCTACGACCTGCAGAAGCGCATCGACGTCATTCCCGAGGTCGCCCGGGTGAGCGGTGTGGATCTCCAGCGGTTCGTCGAGGGTTCGACGCTGAGTGCGCTGCATCCGTCGAACAGGACCGTCCCCGACGCGCTGTTCGACCAGATACCCGGACTCTTCCGTCAGTTGGCCGCCGTCACCGCGTCCAGCCTGCCGGTGGAACGGATCTGCCGACCGGAGGACCGGGCGGAAGAGGGGGACAGCGCGGGTTTCCTCGAAGGTCTCGTCCGCTTCGTGCAGACGCAGGTGTACGAGCAGAACCTGAGCGACTACAAGGACCTGTTCGCCGACCTCGGCCTTCAGCCCGAAGCCTTCGAGTACCTGCGGGAACGGGTGAAGGGTCTGCGGCGCAGACCCTTCTGTCTCCTCCACGCCGACCTGCACCGGGAAAACCTCGTCGTCGATCCGGACGGAAAGCTCTGGGTCATCGACTGGGAACTGGCGATGTTCGGCGATCCGCTCTACGACCTCGCCACGCACGTGTACCTGATGCGGTACCCGGTCGTGCAGGAACGGCAACTGATCCAGCGGTGGTGCCGGGTGGTGGAGGAGGTCAGGCCGGGCAGTTCGGAGAGCTGGAGGGACGACCTGCCGCGTCTGCTCGACTTCAAGAAGGCACAGTCCGCCTTCACCGACGTCATCAGGGCCTCGCGCTCCCTCGATGTGGAGGGACGGTTCGAGCGCCGCCGACTGAGTCCCGCCGCGCGGAAGGTGTGGAAAGTGCTCAGCGCGGCCGCCGAACCACTGGGCCTGGAGCCTGTCCCGGACCCGCTGGCGACCGAGGCGGCGCTGCTGCGCTGGCGGGACGCCCGCACACGTACCTGAGATGTCTTTCAGTGACCCGGTACCGGTGTCCTTGGATCCGCCGAACCACCCGGAGCGGAGCGGGTGCCTCTGGCCAAGGACGGCTGCGCTACTCCGCAGCCGCCCGGGAGCGCCGGTTGCGGAGCCGTTTCGACAGGACCTGGAACGCCCACTCCATCGGTGGTGCCAGGGCAGCGCCGAGGACGGCGCCCCACAGTAGTTCAAGGGACATGTGTCCCATCCCCCCTGCCGCTCTGAGTGAAGCGGCCAACTTGCCAACCAATTGGACTGGTTGACTTGGACTGGATGTCCCCACTCGTGGAGATCCCTTAACCGGTGGGATGGTCAAGTCGTCTACTTGACTGAAATTGGTTTGCCAGCTGTCCGAGAGCGGTACGGGCCAATTGTGAGTAGAGAGGGAGTTGCAGACGGCGGCCGGGAGTTCGAGAGGGTCACGGACGAACTGAGAGCCCGCATGGCCGACGGTGTCTATCCGTTGGGGACTCTGATGGCGCCCGAGCGTGCTCTGGCGCGAGAGCTGAAGGTCTCGCGGGACACGGTGCGACGGGCTCTGAAGGCGCTGCGCCATGAAGGATGGATCGAGAGCCGTCAGGGCAGCGGGTGGAGAGTGGTGAAGGTGCAGCGGATCCACTCCTCCGGGACGAGGGGGACGCGCCCCGTGCAGGCGGTGACGCTGCGGTCGTTCATCAACGACGCCTTCGAAGAGGCACCCGTGGTGACCCTGGACGTCTACACCCTGACGTCGGAGTCCCTGGACGCCCACATCCGCTTGCAGGCGGACCGGATACGGGACCAGGAAATCGCTCCCGAGCGGATTTCCCTGCGTATGTTGCTGCCGTCCAAGGAGCTGGAATTGCCTTACCCGAGAGCCAAGGACGACCCCGGTGACCTTCGCCTCCGGCACCGCTTGCACGACATCACCAAGCGGCATTCCACTCTGCTGAAGCGGGCGCTGCGGGATCTGCGCAACGACGGTCTGGTGCCGACGGTCGAGGTCGAGATCCGTCACGTCCCCCTGGTGCCGACCTTCAAGCTCTATCTCCTCAACGGGAAAGAGGTCCTGCACGGGCCGTACGCGGTGATCGAGCGGACCATCGAGTTGGACGACGAGTCGGAGATTGTCGCGTTGGACGTCCTGGGCATCGGAGCGACGCTGACGCACTACGAGAAGGACGATGACCCGAACTCCCCGGGTACGGCTTTCGTCGGGAGCATGCAGTCATGGTTCGACTCGATCTGGGACCGGCTTGCGCACGCGGAAGAGTGGCCCTGATGACCACTTCATGCATTCCGTGCACTCCTGTTACCTCATCGTGATCATCGGCTTCCGATCTTTGAATGTGGGTGATCGAGAAGCCGGTTAAGGTGTCGCTCACCTTTTACATCCGGGAGCGGCCAGTGGGCGCGTCCTCTTGGCCCGGGCCCGTTCCCAGGGACCGACGTATCGCCAACGCCGTGTACGACGCCTTCGTGCGGCAGGCGATGCAAGACGGCATGATGAGCGGCGGTCATCACAACCGGAACTATGTGTTGCCGCTGACCGAGGCCATGGCGCGGCACATGGACTGCGATCCGGGCACTTCCGTGACGGTGCGGATGCCCCGGCCCGAAGTTCTGCCGGTGGTGGTCAGGACGTGGCGGGAGGCGGACATCCTCAATGCCGTCGAGGGCACGCTGCCGCATGTGCCGCGCTGTCTGTGGAGTCGCGCCGGCACGGCCGTGCACAGCTACGTGGAAGGTGTTCCGCTTTCCGTCACGTGCCCGAACGGCAAACGTGTGGACGACATACTGGTCCAGGCGATGACGGGTCTGCTGGCGCAGATGTCCCGCGTGCGCAGGGAAGCGCTGCCGAAGCTTCCGGACGTCTGGCCGCGCAGCAACAAGGACAGCCAGGGATTCTTGCGTACACTGGCGCATCTTGCCGATCAGCAGATCCGCCGGGCCAACTGGCCGGAGTTCGGTGGTCTGTTCACCGCTCTCGGTGTCCCGGAGGACGCCTTGGTGCGCCTGGCGGACCGAGTGCCGGCGATGACCCGGCGCCCGTACAGCCTGCTCCACACGGATCTGCACCGCGACAACGTCATCATGACCTATCGCGGTGAGCCTCCCCTCATCTGTGTCGACTGGGAGCTTGCGACGTACGGCGATCCTCTGCATGATCTCGCGACGCATCTGGTCCGCATGCGCTATCCGGAAAGCCAGCGGGACGAGGTCGTCGACGCGTGGGCGAACGCCGTGCACGGAGTCAAGCCTGCGGAAGCGGCCGGCCTCGCCAAGGATCTGCGCCATTATGTCGACTTCGAACGGGCGCAGTCCCTGTATCCGGATGTGATGCGTGCTGCGAAGTCCCTTGAGGTTTCACTCGACCAGAAGTACCTGTGGATGGCGACGCAGGCGGTGCGTCGTGCTCTGGAGGCGGCTGCCGTACCGCTGAGGCTCGTCAGTGTGCCGGACGAAGCCGAGATCGAGCGGGTTCTGCACCGATGGCAGCTGTCCCGGGGCGAATGGCGCGCCCCGTGCCGGGCGGCCACCGCCATCGGCTGGCACCCCGACGAACGATTGCGGGAAGTGCCGGACTTTCCGCACACCGCCGTTCCGGCGGTGCTGAGGGAGGAGGGGGCCGCACCGGCGGGCCGTGTGTTCAAGGGTACGGCGCACCTCAACACGGTGGTGCGGGTACCTGATGTCGATTTCCCTGTCATGGTGCGGCGCAAGGTTGCGGCGGTCAGCCGTCGGGAGCCCACATTTCTCAGTGAGCACGCGGTGCTGCGCGCCATAGAGGAGTCCGGGGCGGCCGTGGCGGCGCCACGGGTGCTGGCCCTGGGAACCAGTCACACCGAGGATCCCTTTGCGATCCACACGTACGTCGGACCGCATGACACCGGGCGGGCCCCCGACCACCCGGTGCACGGTCTGCTGCCGCACGAGGCGGACGGACTGGTCGACCAGCTCCGGGCCCTCGTCGACGTGGACTACGGATCCTTGGACCCGAGCGCCGACACCGTCTGCTTCTTCGACTGGTTCAGGGAGCTGCTCGTGCGTCTGGTGGACGAACTGCCCAGGGAGACGCAGCAACTGGCCGGTGTGCTCGGGCTTCCGAACACACGGCGTCTGCGGGAGATCCTGGCCCGCCACCGGATGACCCCCCGACGGTCGGCGCTCCTGCACGGCGATCTGAACCCCTGGAATCTCGTGCGGTGCAACGACACTTCGGCTCTCGTCCTGATCGACTGGGAGATGGCGATGGTCGGCGATCCCCTGTACGACCTGGTCAGGCACCTGCACCTCACACCGACACGGCCTGAGATCCGTGCCCGCATGTTCCTGCGCTGGAGCCGCCTGCTGCCGCCCACTCACACGAAGGACTGGGAACGGGACTGGCTTCTCTACCGGTGGATGGAGAACATCCGCTCCGCCTACGTGGACCTCGACCGCATGGTCACAGGGGCAAGTCTCGACGCCCCCAACGTCAGCCGAGCCGTCAACTCGTACGGGATGACCCTACGGGCGGCCAAGGGCTCGCTCGGCCTCTCACCACGCGAACTGTCGCCCTACCTCGCCCGCGCGCTGCCGGACGGAGACCATGGCTCCACCGGACAGGCAGGACTGTCCGTCGGCAGGTGAGAGGGCGGGACGAGGGCGGGTGCTGCCCCGCCCCTGGCCGAATTCCCGCCGCCGTCGGAGGGAGGGCGGGGGTCCGGAAGATGGCTAGGCTCGGGGCATGGGTGAGACGGGTGCGACGGACGCCGCCGGTGCGCGTGGCGCGTCCGGCGCGAGAGACACGGGGGGCGCCGTGGGCGCTGTGGGTGCCGCAGGCGCCATGGGCGCCATGGGGCTGCGTGAGCGCAAGAAGCTCCGGATGTACCGCGATGTCTCCGACATCGCCATCTCGCTCTTCCTGGAGAAGGGGTTCGAGAAGGTCTCCGTCGCGGAGGTCGCCGCCGCGGCCGAGATCTCCAAACCGACCCTCTTCCGGTACTTCTCCTCCAAGGAGGACCTCGTCCTGTACCGGTTCGCCGACCACGAGACCGAGGCCGCCCGGGTGGTCGGGGAGCGCCCGCCCGGACAGTCCGTGATGGACGCCCTGCGGCTGCACCACCTCGCCGGGATCGAGCGGGGCGACCCCGTCACCGGGATCAGCGACGATCCGCACGTTCTCGCCTTCCACCGGTTGCTCTACGGGACCCCGTCCCTGGTGGCGCGGCTCCACGAGTACCTGGAGCGGTCCGAGGCCGCCCTCGCCGCCGCGCTCGGGGGCGGCCTCGACGCACGGCTCGCCGCCGGCCAGGTCGTCGCCGTGCAGCGGATCCTCGCCATGGACAACTGGCGCCGGATCGCGGGGGGCGAGGACGTCGCGAAGGTGCGGCAGGACGCCTTCGCCGCGTCCGAGCGCGCCTTCGCGAGACTGGGAGGAGGACTGCCGGAGTACGCAACAGAGTAATAGATGTAACTTGGTTGCGTTATTCGCGTACGCTGGATCGAATGACGCCAGCCGACCCTTCGCCCGCTGTCCCGTCCGGGGACCCACCCGCTGTCCCACCCGTCGTCCCCGCCTCCGCCTCCGCCGCCCTGCGCCACGAACGCGACTACCACGACCTCTGCCGTGCCGTCCTCGCCGCGATGGTCGAGGGGGCGCAGGAACACGTCGTCGGCGGAGAGGACGTGTCCGCGTCCGGTGCCGACGCCGAAGTGCTCGGCCGCCGGCTCCGCGGCCGGGCCGAAGAGATGCGGGAACTTCCCGAAGGACCCCTGTTCTTCGGTCGGCTGGACTTCCGGAAGGAGGGGCGGGCCGCCGGGGACCACGCCGGGCAGAGCTATCACATCGGCCGGCGGAGGATCAGCGAGCAGCCCGCGGCACCGCCCCTCGTCGTCGACTGGCGCGCCCCCGTCTCGCGCGCCTTCTACCAGGCGAGCGCCCGCGATCCACAGGGTGTGGACGTGCGGCGCAGATTCGGCTGGGCGCCGGGGAGCCGGGGGGAGCCGACCGACCTCACGGGGCTGGAGGACGAACGCCTCGGGGACGTNCGGCTGGGCGCCGGGGAGCCGGGGGGAGCCGACCGACCTCACGGGGCTGGAGGACGAACGCCTCGGGGACGTGCCTCTCGGGGACGAGCGCCCCCGGCCCTCTGGCGAGGTCGGCGGGACCGGCGCGGGCGACACGGCCGGCGCGGCCGGCGCGGGGAGCCGTATCCTCGCGGGCGAGATCGAGCGGCCCCGGATCGGCCCGATGCGTGACATCGCCGCGACCATCCAGCCGGACCAGGACGATCTCGTACGGGCCGGCCTCGACGTGTCCGTATGCGTGCAGGGTGCCCCCGGCACCGGCAAGACGGCCGTCGGACTGCACCGGGCCGCGTACCTGCTCTACACCCATCCGCAGCGCATCCGGCGCGGCGGACTGCTCATCCTCGGGCCGAACCCGACCTTCCTCTCCTACATCGCGGAGGTGCTTCCCGCGCTCGGCGAGACCGGCGTACGGCAGTCGACGATCGGGGCCGAGATCGCGGACACGATCGGGATCGCCGGAAAACTCCCCGGAGGGGGCGGGGATGAGGAACGCTCCGCCGTCGTCAAGCACGACGCCCGCATGGCGCAGGTGCTGCGGCGCGCCCTGTACGCCCGGGTGGATCCGTCCGCCGTGGACGGCGACCTCGCCGTGCCCGACGGTTCGTACCGCTGGCGGGTGCCCGCCGCGGTGCTCGCGCGGATCGTGGCGGACGTACGGGCGGAGGAGCCGCCGTACGCCGTCGGGCGTGAGCGCGTACGTACCCGGGTCGTGCGGTACGTGCGGGAGCGGGCCGAACGGCGGGCCGGGCCCCGGACGAACGCCTGGTCGCAGAAGATCTCGCGGGCGAGGCCCGTCGGCGCGTACGTCGACGCCGTGTGGCCCGGGGCCCGGCCGGAGGAGGTCGTGGCGGAGCTGCTCACCGATCCGGCCGCACTGGCCGCGGCGGCGGACGGGGTGCTGGACGCGGACGAGCGGAAGGCGCTCCTGTGGACGCGACCGCCCCGGTCGTGGAGGTCCGCCCGGTGGTCCGCGGCCGATCTCGTGCTGCTCGACGAGGTCGCCGGGCTGATCGAGCACCCGGCCGGATACGGCCACCTGGTCGTCGACGAGGCCCAGGACCTGTCGCCGATGGAGTGCCGGGCGATCGGCCGGCGCGCCGCCTTCGGATCGGTCACGGTCCTCGGCGACCTCGCCCAGGGGACCACGCCGTGGGCCGCGCGGGACTGGGGCGGGCTGCTCGCGCACCTGGGGAAGCCCGAGGCGTCGGTGGTGCCGTTGACCACCGGGTTCCGGGTGCCCGCAGCGGTGGTCGAACTGGCGAACCGGGTGCTGGCCCGGCTGGACGTGGAGGTACCGCCGGGCCGGTCCCTGCGGAAGGACGGCACGCTGCGGATCCGCCGCACGGACGACGTGCTGCGCGAGACGGCCGGGGCGGTCCGCCGCGCGCTCACGTACGAGGGGTCCGTGGGCGTCATCGCGGCCGACCCGGACGTCGTACGGGTGCGGGAGGCGCTCGGTGCGGAGGGGATCGAGGTCGCCGGCGTGGACGAACCGGGCGCCCGGGTCACGGTGCTGGGGGCGGGCATCGCGAAGGGCCTGGAGTACGACCACGTCGTCGCCGTGGAGCCCGCGGCCATCGCGGAGGGGGGAGGGGGCGGGCGGAACGGGGGAGGACGCGGGCTGCACCTGCTGTACGTCGTGCTGACGCGGGCGGTGTCCAGACTGGACGTCGTCCACGCGCGGCCGCTGCCCTTCGGGTGACCGGCCCGCACGCCCTCCCTCTCCGGGTGCGGGGTGCGGGGTGCGGGGTGCGGGGTGCGGGCCGGTCCGCCGTCCACCGTCCGCCGACGGACGGCGGGCATCCCTAGTGGGCGGCCCCGAACGGCACGTCGAGTACGGGGATCAGCTGCTCCTCCTCGTACGTCAGGTGTGCCTCCAGCGCGGTGGCGAGGCGCTCGACCTCCTCGCGTACGTGCCGGGGGTCCGCCGACTCCCCGCCGACGACCTCCTTCAGCTCCGCGGTCAGGGCGGCGATGCGCACGTGTTCCTCGCGGAGGCGGTCCAGGGCCGGACCGAGTTCCGGGTGGCGGTCGGCCAGGAAAGGGAACATGGCGATGTCCTCGCCGGTGTGGTGGTTGTGCAGACCCTGGCAGAAGGTCAGGCAGTTGATGCGGAGCTGGGCTCCCAGGGTGGCGCCCGACTCGCCGATCTCCCGGCGTACCAGTCCGAGTTCGCGGCGGAAGGCGTCGTGGACCGCCTTGACGTACTGGCCCATCGAGGACGCGTCGACGTTCGGTGGCCCGTCGGTCGCGATCTCGTGGAGGGCGACCACCGGAATCACACGGCTGGTCCCGGCCTGGTACTCCGACCAGCCGGAGTCGGCCTCGACTGCGCGGGCGAAGGCGTCGTCGCGCGCGGCCCCCTTCAGGACCTCGGCCTTCGCCTCGTAGGTGAACACTCCTGTCTCGACCGTCACTTGGGGGTGGGCGACGAGGTTGTGGAACCAGTCCGGATGCTTCGGCGCACCACCGGCGGAGGCGATCACCAGTACCCGGCCGTCCCCGTCGGGGTAGTAGCCGACCGGGGTGGTGTGCCGCTCACCGGAACGGGCCCCCGTGGTGGTGAGCAGGAGCAGCCGGGCGCCCTCGAAATAACCGCCGACCTTCCCGTCATTGGCTCGGAATTCTTCGATGACCTGCTGATTGAAGTCGTTGGGCATTCTCTTCCTTCTGCTCCGTGAATTTCTGAAAAAGGGCATGCGGTATCGCCGCGGGGCGTATTCGGTACGGCCCGCGGGAAGGGGCGCACGGCGACATCGCGGCTCAGCGCCCGCGATCAGCGATCAGCGATCAGCGGTCAGTGCTCAGGCGCGGGGGAGCAGCGACGATGAAAAGGTGTGCGGATGCGCGGATGCGCGGATGCTCGGGTGTGCAGGGGCGCGGCGGCGCGTCGGTCACACGGAATCGACACGTCTGGGAGCGGTGTGGTGCTGCGCACGGCACGAGCGCTCGGCGCGCTGGAAAAGGGCGGCCCTCTGGCCCGCCCGGGCCTCACTCGGAGGCCGGGAACCCTACTGTTTTCTGGCTCAAGGCCGACCCGGCAGTCACGATGAAAAGGCTAGGGTAATTCACGCGTACAGGCAATGCTCTTTTTCCGGAACGGGGAGCCGGAGCCGTACGCGGTGGACCGTCGGCGCCGTCCGTGGTCGACTCCCTGACATGGGTCTGTCGGTCGATGTGTACGTGCCTCGTGCGGAGGGCGGCACCGAGGTGCGGGGATCCGAGCCGGTCCGTTCGCTGGGCGCGCGGTTCCTGCCGCGGCCGGCGGTCGAGGACCTCACCGTGGCCCCGGACGAGGTGCCCGCCCCCATCGCCGGGTGCGCCGAGCACGCCGAGGACGTACGCCGCCGCCTGGACAAGGACGTGCCCGCAGTGGTGTGACTGAGCGTCTCAGCTGGCCATTGACCACTTGCGTTGGCCACCTTGGCGCTCGGTTCGGAGTGCGGCCGTGTCACCGCGTCGGAATCACGAGTTCATGTGTCGGTCGATGAGCCATCGCGCCTGAGCTACATCACCGCTGCCCACAGTCAGGCTGGCCCTGGCGGCGTCGTAGAAGCGGTCTCGGCCCTCGTCCACGCGCCGTACGGCGGCCACCCAGTCGAAGTCGTCGTCGGCGATGCCACGTGCCGCTCGCTCCAACTGCAGCACTGCCCAGCGCCAGTCGCGCGCGGCGGCCACCGTGTCGGCGTCACCCAGCAGAAGCACCCCCTCCCACGCTTTGGTCCGCTGGGCGTCCGCCTGGGCCATCAGTTCGAGCCCAGTGCCCCGATCGATCGGGTGCGCCCGCGACGCGGGTCGGGCCGGCGCCGTGATGCGGTGCGCGAGTAAGTGGACCTCTTTGAGCGCGCGAGCGTATTCGGAGTACGCGTCCAATCGCCGCTCGTCCCACCGTACCGACAGGGCGCGTGTCCACTGCGCCCTGTCGTTGAGGCGCGCAGTGAGGAGCGTTCCGAGGACGCCGACGATGACACCCATGAGTGCAGGCAGCTGGTTCAGGAAGGCGGTCATGCTCGGAGCGTGCCCCGCCATGGCGCCCGGCCAACTGGCACGCTCACGGTGGCCAACTGAGGTGCTCGGTCACAAGTGGCGTGACACACTATTGCAAGCGTCTGCTTGCAATAGTTAGCAAAGGTGGTGCACGGTAGAGGCATGGCATCACTCAACGTCGGCAATCTCGGGGAGTACCTGCGGGACCAGCGGCGCAACGCGCAGCTGAGTCTGCGGCAGCTCGCCGACGCCGCCGGGGTGTCCAATCCGTATCTGAGCCAGATCGAGCGCGGGCTGCGCAAGCCGAGCGCGGAGGTGCTGCAGCAGGTCGCCAAGGCCCTGCGGATCTCCGCCGAGACGCTGTACGTCCGTGCCGGGATCCTCGACGCCGAGCGCGACCGGGACGAGGTGGAGACACGTGCGGTCATCCTCGCCGACCCGACGCTCACGGAGCGGCAGAAGCAGGTGCTGCTCCAGATATACGAGTCCTTCCGCAAGGAGAACGGGTTCGAGACGAAGACCGCCGAGAACACCGAGGCCGCCGAAGACGCCGGGGATGCCGCAGACGCCGCCGACGGCGCGGCCCGCACGGCCGGCGGCGGCAGCGACGCCGCGCGGAACGACCCGCAGTCCTCCACGGGCTGACCGGGTTCCGTACGGCCGGGCACGGCACCACCGGGCCCGGTTCGGAACGGCCGACCGGCCGGTCGGCAGACCGGCCGCGGAGCAGCAGCAACGTACGACCAAAACCCTCACGCACCACGCCACAGCGATACCGGGAGGACCGTCACCATGGCCATCACCGACGACCTGCGCAAGACCCTCAGCGACCCGACCCCGCTCTACTTCGCCGCCGGTACCGCCGACCTGGCCCTCCAGCAGGCCAAGAAGGTGCCGGGGATCGTCGAGCAGCTGCGTGCCGAGGCGCCGGCCCGGATCGACGCCGTCCGCGGCATCGATCCGAACGCCGTCCAGGAGAAGGCCACCGCCCGCGCCAAGGAGGCGCAGGAGACCCTCCAGACCAAGGTGACCGGCCTCATCGGCTCCCTGGACACCGACCTCAAGAGGATCGGCGAGACGGCTCAGGACCTGGCGCTGCGCAGCGTCGGCGTAGCCGCCGAGTACGCCGTGAAGGCGCGCGAGGCCTACGAGAAGGTCGCCGAGCACGGCGAGCAGACCGTGCGGACCTGGCGCGGCGAGATGGCCGAGGAGATCGAGGAGCTGGCGATCACCGTCGAGCCGAACCCCGAGCCGGCCGAGGGCAGCATCCAGAGGCCCGTCGTGGTCGAGGCCGAGACCGCTCCGGCGAAGAAGGCCCCCGTCAAGAAGGCGCCGGCCGCCCGCAAGGCCACCGCCACGGCCAAGAAGTCGACGCCGCCCGCGAAGTAGGGCCCCGAACGAGCGGCGGGCGGGATACGTGGCATGAGGACGGGTCGGGCGCTCCGGGCACTATCGGAGTTCCCGGCCCGTTCTGCGGGTACGGTGACCGCGTAGGGACGACGACTCGACTCAGGTGGTGGGCACAGTGCTCTTGACGGCATTCGGCGGCCTCATGTGGCTGCTCTTCACCGCCATGCTGGTGCTGGCGGTGGTGGCGCTGGTGATGGCCGCGCTGGCCCGTGACGACGCCTACCGGGCCGCGAACAAGCAGAGCAAGGTGTTCTGGATGGTCATCCTCGGGCTCGCGGTGACCGTGAACCTGCTGGTGCCGATGCTCTTCCTGCAGATCGCGTTCCTCATCGCCACCATCGTCTTCTTCGTGGACGTCCGGCCCGCCCTCAAGCAGGTGTCGGGCGGCGGCCGCCGGGGTGGCAGCAGCAGCGACGGTCCGTACGGGCCGTACAACGGCGGGCGCTGAGCCTTCTCGGGTTCCTTCCGGTGCCCGGTGCCCGGTGCCCGATGTCCGGTTCGTCGGACAGCGGTACCGCTAGGCCACGCGGTCCAGCAGCAGTACCGCCACGTCGTCCGTCAGTTCCCCGCCGTTGAGGTCCCGCACTTCGTTCACTGCGGCCCGCAGCAGTTCCTCGCCGCGCAGGCCCGCCGCCAGCTGGCGGCGGACCATGTCCACCATCCCGTCCTGGCCGAGCCGTTCCCTGCCCTTGCCGGTCCGGCCCTCTATCAGGCCGTCCGTGTAGAGCATCAGGCTCCACTCGCCGCCCAGCTCCACCTGCTGGCGCGGCCACCGGGCGTTCGGCAGCAGGCCGAGCGCCGGGCCGCCGTTCTCGTACGGCAGCAGCTCGGCGACGGGCGGCGTCCCGGCCGCGGCGGCGCCTTCGGTTCCGCCGGTCCTGCCGGTTCTGCCGCCTCTACCGCCTCTGCCGGTCCTGGAGGTGGCGGGGGCACCGGAGAGTCCGGGCATCCTGCTTGCTCTGCTGATTCCGTCGGTCCTTCCGGTCCGGTCGGTCCGGTCGGTCCTGCTGGTCCTGTCGGCGCCGGTCAGGGCCCGGGGGCGGGCCGGGCGCGAGATCAGGGGCGCGGGGTGACCCGCCAGACACAGGCCCGCGCGGCGGCCGTCCGGCGCGATGTCCACCGTGCAGAGCGTCGCGAAGATCTCGTCGCTGTCGCGCTCGTGCTCCAGGACCTGCTGGAGCGTCGACAGCAGCCGGTCGCCGCACAGGCCCGCCAGTGTCAGTGCGCGCCAGGCTATCCGCAGCTCCACACCGAGCGCGGCCTCGTCGGGACCGTGCCCGCAGACGTCGCCGATCATGGCGTGCACGGTGCCGTCGGGGGTGCGGACCGTGTCGTAGAAGTCGCCGCCGAGCAGGGCGCGCGAGCGGCCGGGACGGTAGCGGGCGGCGAACCGCAGCGAGGAGCCCTCCAGGAGCGGGGTGGGCAGCAGGCCGCGTTCCAGCCGGGCGTTCTCCTGCGCGCGCAGCGTGGACTCGGTCAGCCGTCGCTCGGCCCGGTCGGAACGCTTGCGCTCCACCGCGTACCGGATCGCGCGGCTCAGCAGCCGGCTCTCCAGCTCGTCGTGGAAGAGGTAGTCCTGGGCACCGACGCGTACGGCTTCCGCGCCGCGCCCGGTGTCCCCGGCCGGGACGAGCGCGAGGACGGCGTGCCGGGGTGCGAGCCGCAGCACGTGCCTGAGCGTGGCCAGCTCGTCGTCCGCGGCCTCCGCCCCTTCCGGCCCTTCCGGTTCCCCCACGTCCTCCACGCCCTCCGGTCCTTCCGCGGCGACTGCCGGGCCGGGCGTCCGCAGTGCGAGGTCGAGCAGGATGCACTGGACGTCGTCGGTGAGCAGCCGCTCGGCCTCGGTGAGGTTGCGGGCGGTACGGACACGGAGCCGCCTGCCGGCCGCGTCCCGCAGGTCGGGCACGGTCAGTGCGCCGGCCGGGTCGTCCTCGATCACGAGCAGGGTGAGCGGGGTGCTGTCGCCGACGGGACCGGCGTCGTCGTGGTCGGCGCCGGCAGCGGTGTCGCGCCTCGCCGGGGACGGCTCCTGGCCGGACGGGGCGCCGGGTGTGGGCGCGGCCTGTGCCGGTCCGCCGGGTGAGGGCGCGGCGTGAGCCGGACCACCTTCCACGGCGGGGATCGCTCTCTGCCGCGGTACGGGTACGGGCATCGTCTTGGGTTCCTTCCCTCCCCCCGAACGCATGACGGGTCGAGGGATCTCGATCCACCGACGGGGACCATAGCGGCAGGGACCGTCACACAGAAACGGCGGCAGGCCGGACATGGGGAAAACAGCCGCCGTCATATGCCGCATCCTGTACCGCAATTGGGCAGGATGTGCGCTTGCACGGAATGACGTACATCACGCTCCGCGGGTTGACCGCCGGGCCCGAACGTGCCGCGTATCACGTGCGACAGGTCACGCCACCAGGGGAACCGTCCTGTCCCGGTCGGCAGGGGCCGGCGCACCGGAGTGACGCAGGGTGCCTTCGCAGCGGGACGGCGCATCGGCGAACGGGCCGCGCACCGGCAGAGCACGCGCCCCCGGCCCACCGACCGTCCGACCGGCCGACCTCCGTCCCCGCTAACCGGGTCGCACGACCCCGAGTATCGGCATCGAGCCCGCCCCCGCGATCGTCACCGTGCGGCCGGGGCGCGGCGCGTGGATCATCGCGCCGTCGCCTACGTACATCGCCACATGGCTGGCGTCGGAGTTGTAGATGATCAGGTCGCCCGGGCGCATCGCCTCGACGGCGACGCGGTCGAGCTGCCTCCACTGCTCCTGGGAGGTGCGGGGGATACCCTGCCCTGCGGCCGCCCACGCCTGTGACGTGAGCCCCGAGCAGTCGAACGTCTTCGGCCCCTCGGCGCCCCATTCGTACGCCTTGCCGATCTGTGCCGTCGCGTACTCCACGGCTGCCTCGCCCCGCGCGGAGGCCGTGTCGCCGGTGTCGGCGAGGACGCCGGAGTCCAGCCAGGCCGTCTGCGCCTCGCGCGCGGCCTGCCTCTCCAGCTTCGCCAGGCGCTGCTTCTCCTCCTTCGCCAGTTCCGACTCGAGTTTCTCGGCCGCGGCGATCTGCTTCTCGACCTTCTTCTTGGCCTTGGCCTTCGCCTCGCGGTTGGCTTCGAGCTTCTTCCACTGGGCCGCCGCGTCGCGCGCGTACTGCTCCAGGTCCTCCTGGGTGCGGCGCATCTCGGCGAGCATGCCCTTGGCCGCCTTGGCACCCTGACGGACCCGGCCCGCGCCCTCCAGGAAGTCCTGCGGGTCGTCGCTGAGCACCAGCTGGGCCCCGTCCGGCAGGCCGCCGCCGCGGTACTGGGAGCGGGCCGCGGCGCCCGCGCGCTCCTTCAGCTCGTCCAGCCGGGCCTTGCCCTCGACGATCTCGCGGGCGAGCCCGACGATCTGCGTGGACTGCTGTTCGGTCCGTTCCTCGGCGAGGTTGTACGCGTCCGTGGCGACCGCCGCGTCGTGGTAGAGCGTCTCCAGCTTCTGGCGGATCACCTCAAGGTCCGCGTTGCTCGCGGGGGTTCCGCCCGGAGCCGGAACCGGAGCCGGAGCCGGAGTCGACGTCGGAACCGGAACCGGAGTCGAGGTCGGTGAGGGCGGCGTCGGAGCCGCGTGGACCACGCCCGGCGCGGACACGGACAGGATGACTGCCGCGCAGGCCACCGCCATGGCCGTGGTGGTCAGACCCCGTACACCGGATCCCATGAACCGACCCCCAAACTGATTTACCGTCAGTAACTTACGAGCGCCTCGGGGATCGTGCCATGCCGGCGCGCAATACGACAGAGGCGGGCGGGAACCGCCACTCGCCCACCGGCCGTTCCCTCCCTCGCCGCCCGCCCGGACATACGCCCGCCCATGTTCCCCGCCCCCTGTGACGAACGACTCGGCGAGTTCGTTCCCATTGGTTCCCACGACGCGGTACCCGTCCCGCGAACACCGCCCCGCCCTACGCGACCGGTGCCAACGCCTCCCACCGCACGGTCACTTCGCCCTGCCGCCAGCGCGCCGGCCCGTCCGTGACCGGCCAGTCGGCCGCCAGGTCCCGGACCGCGCGGATCCAGCGCTGACGGGCGCCGTACGAGGCGTACGGGGCGGCCGCCGCCCACGCACGGTCGAAGTCGCGCAGGAAGGCGTGCACGGGCTCGCCCGGCACATTGCGGTGGATGAGGGCCTTGGGAAGGCGTTCGGCCAGGTCGGACGGGCGGTCCAGGGAGCCGAGCCGGGTGGCGAACGTGACCGTCCGCGGACCCTCGGGACCGAGCGCGACCCACACGTGCCGGCGGCCGATCTCGTCGCACGTGCCTTCGACGAGGAGCCCGCCGCGCGAGAAGGGCCCCGCCGGTGCCAGACGGCCGCGGAGGCGGGCCCACACGGCGGCGACCTCGGCCTCGTCGTACTGCCGCAGGACGTTCGCCGCGCGGATCAGCGACGGCCGGACGGGCAGCGGGACCTCGAAGCCGCCGTGCCGGAACACGAGGCCGTCGCGTTCGTACGGCTCCGCCGCCGCGACCCGGGCCGGGTCGATCTCGACGCCCACCACGCGCGCGCGTGGAGCGACGGTACGGAGGCGGTGGAGCAGTTCGACCGCCGTCCAGGGGGCCGCCCCGTATCCGAGGTCGACCGCCACGGGGTCGCCGGTCCGGCGGAGCTCCGCGCCGTGGGTGGCCGCTATCCAGCGGTCCATGCGGCGCAGGCGGTTCGGGTTGGTGGTGCCGCGCGTCACCGTCCCCACGGGTTTCGCTGCGCGGGCGTTCATGGGGTCAAGGGTATGCGGGGGCGAATGCGGTTACCCGTGCCGGTGCGGGACCCCGGAGGCCGCCGCTCGGACCCGGAGCGAAGACGGACCGCGGACCGGACCTCGAAGACCCGGCGGTCAGCGCCCGGCGGTCAGTGCCCGGCGCCCGGCGGTCAGCAGCCAGTGCCCGGCGCCCGGCGGCCAGCCCCCGGCGTTGATCGGAACGCAGAAGTCGATCGAACCGTTGAGCGACCCAAGGCAATGATTCGGTAAAGAGGAAATGGAGCGGGGCGGCCCGGCGTTCCAGGACATGGCGGGCGTTCCACGGCCGGCCACCGGCATGCCCGCAGCACGGTTCGTACGGTCCGCAGAAGCCGTAGAAGGAGGAACGCCACGTGAGCCAGTACGTGAGCAGGCTGGGGCGCCGCTCCCCGGCGGCTTCCGCGAGGCTCCGCCCGTACCGCAGGCCACGCCGCGTCGCGATGCTCTCCGTGCACACCTCGCCGCTGCACCAGCCGGGCACCGGCGACGCGGGCGGCATGAACGTCTACATCGTGGAGCTGGCCCAGCGCCTCGCCGCGATCGACATCGAGGTCGAGATCTTCACGCGTGCGACGACCGGGGCCCTGCCCCCCGAGGTGGAGCTCGCACCCGGGGTCCTGGTCCGGCACGTCGACGCGGGCCCCTACGAGGGACTCGCCAAGGAGGACCTGCCCGCCCAGCTGTGCGCCTTCACGCACGGCGTGATGCAGGCGTGGGCCGGGCACCGACCCGGCTACTACGACCTGGTGCACTCGCACTACTGGCTCTCCGGCCACGTCGGCTGGCTGGCCGCCGAGCGCTGGGGCACCCCCCTGGTGCACGCGATGCACACCATGGCGAAGGTGAAGAACGCCGCCCTGGCCGCGGACGACACCCCCGAACCCACCGCCCGTGTCATCGGCGAGACCCAGATCGTCCGCGCCGCCGACCGCCTCATCGCGAACACCTCCGAAGAGGCCGACGAACTCGTACGGCACTACGAGGCCGAGCAGCGCAAGGTCGCGGTCGTCCATCCGGGGGTGAACCTCGACCGCTTCCGCCCGGCCGACGGACGCGCCGCCGCCCGCGCCCGCCTCGGTCTCCCGCAGGACGCCCTGGTACCGCTCTTCGCGGGCCGCATCCAGCCCCTCAAGGCGCCCGACGTGCTGCTGCGTGCGGTCGCCGTCCTCCTGGAGGAGCGTCCCGAACTCCGCTCGAACATCGTCGTCCCCGTGGTGGGCGGCCCGAGCGGCAGCGGGCTCGCCAAGCCGGAGGGGCTGCAGAAACTCGCCGCCCGGCTGGGCATCGCCGACGTGGTGTGCTTCCGGCCGCCGGTCGGCCAGGAGCAGCTCGCGGACTGGTTCCGGGCCGCGTCCGTCCTGGTGATGCCCTCCTACAGCGAGTCCTTCGGACTCGTCGCGATAGAGGCGCAGGCGGCCGGCACCCCGGTGCTCGCCGCCGCGGTGGGCGGTCTGCCGGTCGCGGTCCGCCACAAGGAGACGGGTTTCCTGGTGTCCGGCCACAATCCCGTCGACTACGCGCGCGTGCTGCGCGATTTCGCCGACAACCGGGCGCTCCCGGAGCGGATGGGCGCGGCCGCCGCCCGGCACGCGCAGTCCTTCGGCTGGGACACGGCCGCCGCGGCCACGGCCGACGTCTACGCGGAGGCGGTGCACGAGCACCGGCGTCACGTACGCTCCCACCATGGCTGATACGGCGAACGCGGAAGGGTCGGCGCGGGCGGCGCGCGCGGCGCAGACCGTCGAGGAGGTCCTCAAGGACGCCGAGCTGGAGTGGGAGAGCCCGGAGCCCGGCCACTTCGTGGTGAAGCTCCCCGGCACCCGGAAGCTGTCGACGACCGTCTCACTCATCGTCGGCAGGCACTCCCTGTCGCTCAACGCCTTCGTGATCCGGCACCCGGACGAGAACGAGGCGGGCGTGCACCGCTGGCTCCTGGAGCGCAACCTCAAGCTCTACGGCGTGGGGTACGCCGTCGACCCGCTCGGCGACATCTACGTGGCGGGCAGACTGCCGCTGGCCGCGGTCACCCCCGACGAGATCGACCGGCTGCTCGGCTCGGTCCTGGAGGCCGCCGACGGCAGTTTCAACACCCTCCTGGAGCTCGGTTTCGCGTCCGCGATCCGCAAGGAGTACGCCTGGCGGGTGTCGCGCGGCGAGTCCACGCGCAACCTGGACGCGTTCAGCAACCTGACCCAGCGCCCGACCGACTGACCCGCACCGCTCCCAGCGGTCCGTACCGACCACCCCGTCATGACCGGCCGCCCCGTGATGCTGTCCGACACTTACCGCCGCGGGCTGACGCCGCCGCGGTAACGCCCCGGCGCGACCCCGACCAGCCGTTTGAAGTGGCGGGTCAGGTGCGACTGGTCGTAGAAGCCGGTCTCCGCCGCCACCTCGCCCGGTGTGCGGCCCTCCAGCAGCAGCCGGCGTGCGCGTTCGACCCGCCGCGACATCAGGTACTGGTGCGGCGGTATCCCGTAGGCGCCGCTGAAAGCGCGCACCAGGTGGGTCGGGTGCGCGTGCACGAGGGCGGCGGCCTCCCGGAGGGTCACGCCTTCGAGCAGGCGTTCGTCGAGGAGTTCGCGCAGCCGACGGGCGAGCGGCCGATCGGCGCCCCGGCCGCCTCCGACGCTCCGGCCGTCCCCGGCGTCCCGACTGCCCCCGGCGTCCCGGCCGTCCCCGGTGGTGAGCCCCGGCCGCAGGTGACCGCGCAGCCGCTCGCCGATCAGCGCCAGTCTGCTCTCCGCCTCCAGCTCGTCACCGGCGTGGGCGAGGGCGGTGTGCAACTGCCCGACGCGCCGGCGCAGCACCGGGTCCGGCAGGTCCGGGGTGTCCACGGCCGGGCCGATGTACGTCTCGTCGAGTCGGCTGAGGTCCAGGTACAGGACGCGCTTGCGGAAGCCGTACGGGGTGAGGGGCGATCCGTTGTGCGGAACGTGCGGCGGGAGCAGCGAGACGGTGCCCTCCGGGGTGCCGTGCTCGTGCCGGTCGAGGTCGTAGCGCACCACGCCGGCGTCGACGATCAGCAGCGTCCACGCGTCATGGACGTGCATCGGATACGCGTACTCCGTGAAATGGGCGTGGAAGACCTCCACGACACCCGGCACACGCGGGCGCCAGGCGGAGACCTCACGCTGGGCGACCATGCAAAGAACGTACAAGACGGTCGCGTACGGGGCCGGGCAGTCTCACAGCATGAACGCCGAACCCCCTTCCACCGGACCCCTTTCCACCGAACCCCTTTCCACCGGACCCCTTTCCACCGGACCGCTCCCTGCCGAGGCCGCTCCCGCCGGGCCCGTCCGCTTCGACACCAAGATCGCTGTGCTGCTGCGGGACGATCTGGAGACGTGGCAGCGGCTGAACGTGACCGCGTTCCTCGTGAGCGGACTCGGCCCGTCGGTCCCCGAGGTGGTCGGCGAGCCGTACGCGGACGCCGACGGTGTCGGCTACCTGCCGATGTTCCGCCAGCCGGTCCTGGTCTTCGAGGGGACGAAGGAGACGCTGACGGCGGCCCACGGCAAGGCGCTCTCCCGTGCGCTGCCCCGCGCGCTGTTCACGTCCGACCTGTTCACCACGGGCAACGACCGCGACAACCGGGCGGCCGTACGGGCCGTACCGACCGCGGAACTGGATCTGGTGGGCCTCGCGGTGTACGGCGCGCGGGGCGCGGTGGACAAGGTGGTGAAGGGGGCGCGGATGCACCACTGAGCTCCGGAACCACTGCGTCCGGCGGCCGGCCGACGGAGACCGGACCTCCTGCTCGGACACCGACCGGGAAGTCAGACCACCCGCTCGGTCGCCTGCTCAGCCACGGGATCCGCCGCGGGGTCCTCCGGCCGATGGACGAAGGCCGCGCCCTCACCCTTGTCCTTCTCCTTGCTCCGGCTCTTGTCCTCGCCCTTGTCCTCGCTCTTACCCTCGTCCGGGAGCTTCCGCATCAGCGCCCCGTAGCCGACCCCGGCCACCGTGCCGACGGCCGCGCACACCCCCCACAGCCACGCGGCCCCGTACCGGTCGATGACGACACCGGACATCAGGGGCGCGACGAGGGCGGCGACGGACCAGGACATCGTGTACATGCCCTGGTACCGGCCGCGGCCCCGCGTGGGGGAGAGGCGGACGACGATGCTGGTCTGGGTGGGCGCGTTGACGATCTCCGCGAGGGTCCACACGCAGACCGTCAGCGCGAAGACACCGACCGAGCCGGCGAAGGCGGTGAGCCCGAACCCGTACCCGGCGAGCAGCGACGAGACGACGAGCAGATGCCGTGGGTCCCGGTGCTGGATGAGACGGGTGACCGGAAGCTGCAGTACGACGATCAGGGCGCCGTTGACCGCCATCACCAGGCCGTAGTCGGCGGGCGTGAACCCGGCCGTGCCCATCGCCACCGGCAGGCCCACGAACCCCTGCTGGAAGACCAGCGCGACGAGGAAGGACAGCCCGACGACGCTCATGAAACGCCCGTCGCGCAGGACCGTCCGCAGGCCCACCGCGGGCTCGTCGGCCGCCGCGCCGACCTGTTCGGGCCGCGACTCGGGCAGCTTCACGAAGATGACGACCGCGCAGACCATCGTCATCGCGGCCTCGACGAGGAAGCCGGCGAGGTAGCTGTACTCGGCGATGAACCCGGCCATCGCGGACGAGACGGCGAAACCCAGGTTGATGGCCCAGTAGTTGAGCGAGAAGGCCCGCACCCGGTCCTCGGGGCGCACGATGTCGGCCATCATCGCCTGCACGGCGGGACGGGACGCGTTGCTGGCCATGCCGACGAGGAAGGCGACGGCCGCGATGGACACCGGGTCGTGCACGAAACCGAGCAGCGCGACGGAGACGGCGGTCGACGACTGGGCGATGAGCAGGGTGGGCCGCCGGCCCAGCCGGTCCGTCAGCACGCCCGCGCCGAGCGAGGAGATCACACCGCCGAGCCCGTGCAGTGAGGCGACGAGTCCGGCGTACGAGGCGGAGTAGCCGCGGTCGAGGGTGAGGTACAGGGCCATGAAGGTGGCCACGAAGGCGCCGAGCCGGTTGACGAGCGTGCTGGTCCACAGCCACCAGAACTCGCGGGGGAGCCCGGCGACGGTCTGGCGGGCGGCACGTCTCACGCTCAGGGATGTGAACGGCATGAGGGACCCCCGGTTTCCGGATGCGGACGAACAGCCCGCGCAAGCGGCACATGGTAAGTAGTAAGTGGCTCGTGCGGTGGGCACAACTTACGAGCGGGGCTTCGGCGGAAGCCATTCAATTAACGGAAGCCGTCAAGTGTGGTGGCGGTGCCGGGCGGACGGGCGAGCGGCCGGGGGCGTCGATTACGCTCGGGGCCATGGCCGACGCACCGTACAAGTTGATCCTCCTCCGCCACGGCGAGAGCGAGTGGAACGCGAAGAACCTGTTCACCGGCTGGGTGGACGTCAACCTCACCGAGAAGGGCGAGAAGGAGGCAGTCCGCGGCGGTGAGCTGCTCAAGGACGCCGGCCTGCTGCCCGACGTGGTCCACACCTCGCTCCAGAAGCGCGCGATCCGCACGGCCCAGCTCTCGCTGGAGTCCGCGGACCGCCTCTGGATCCCCGTGCACCGCTCCTGGCGCCTGAACGAGCGCCACTACGGTGCGCTCCAGGGCAAGGACAAGGCGCAGACCCTCGCGGAGTTCGGCGAGGAGCAGTTCATGCTGTGGCGCCGCTCGTACGACACGCCGCCGCCCCCGCTCGAGGACGGCACCGAGTTCTCCCAGTCGGACGACCCGCGCTACGCGACGATCCCGCCGGAGCTGCGCCCCCGCACGGAGTGCCTCAAGGACGTCGTGGCCCGCATGCTCCCGTACTGGTACGACGGCATCGTCCCGGACCTCCTGGCGGGCCGCACGGTCCTGGTCGCGGCCCACGGCAACTCGCTGCGCGCCCTCGTCAAGCACCTCGACGGCATCTCGGACGAGGACATCGCGGGCCTGAACATCCCGACGGGCATCCCGCTCGCGTACGAACTCGACGCGTCGTTCAAGCCGGTGACCTCCGGCGGCACGTACCTGGACCCGGCGGCGGCCGCGGCGGCGATCGAGGCAGTGAAGAACCAGGGCAAGAAGAAGTAAGCGGGCACGAAAAGGCCCCCTACCTGCGGTTTCTTCGCGGGTAGGGGGCCTGTTGCTACCCCTGGGCCGTCGCTGGGCCGCGTATGGCTACGAGCGGGGCTTCGTGATGATCTCGGCCTTCACCTGAAAGGCCACCAGGAACGCCGCTGCAGCAGCGGCCGTCATCGGTGCTGTGGACCAGGCGCCGAGGGTGCCGATCGCGCCGCCGACGAGGATGAACGGGAGCTCTCGGGGCGCCAGGTAGAGCGCGAGGCCAGGGCGTGACAACATGTCCTTCTCCAGTTGTGCGTTTCGGTATCCCGCTACGGATCTTCGTAATGCGCCGATGGAGACGAGAGCCACCCCTTGCCCGGGGTGGCTCTCACCATTCGGCAGGCAGGACGCTACCCTTTTTGAGAAGGCTCCACAAACTCCCTGCTAAGCGTCTTCCTTGGGTGCCTTTCGTCCTTCGTTGGGGGACGTGGCAGGTTTCCTTGGGTGGTGCAGGCCGTTTCGTTCCACTGATGGAACATAACCTTCCATCAGTGGAACGTCTTCCCAGGCGTAGACGCTGATGGTGAGGTTGAGGACTCGAAGCGTTCCGCATTGGAAGTCGACTCGATGGTGTTGTTCACTGGCACTCTCGTTAGCTATCTACTGTGGAAGGTATAGCTAACGAGAGTGGTAGCTAATGAGTCTGTTATTGCTTCTCGAGTATCGCTTCTAATGCGCTTCACTAAATAGCGAAGAGAGAAGAGGTAAAGGCTTCTTGCTCTAACTAGTCTCGCCATAGATGAGATGGACGGCTCTTCGGGTCCGCTCACTGCTGGTCGGCATCAGATGTGCGTAGACACGGAGAGTTAGACCAGGATCGGAGTGACCGAGGTACTCCGCAAGGGCCTTGATGTTCTCCCCCGCGTCTAGCAGCACCGATGCATAGAAGTGCCGCAGCGCGTGCATGCCGTTCTCGCGTGACTCGACGTACGGCCGACCACGCTCAGGTATCGGGATCACTCCGGCGTCGGCCAGCGCCCGCTTCCACGCCTCCTCATTGAGCGAGGTACGCCAGACGTGGCCGCCCCGGGGTCCGGTGAAGATCAGCCGCTTCGTCACCGGCGGCCCGTCCGCGACCTTCCACGGCAACGTGATCTCGACGGGCGGGAACCGCTTCAGGTGGGCACGGAGCGCGTCCGCGACCGGACCGGGAAGCGGTACGTCCCGGAGCTTGCCGCCCTTGGGTGGAGCGAACACGGCCTTGCTGCGGCTCAGCTTGAGTTGCTGGACCACGTGCAGCGTGTCCGACTCGAAGTCGATCGCGTCGACGGCGACACCGAGGATCTCGCCCTGACGGAGCCCGCACCCGGCGCCCAGGTCGACCATCGCTTGGAAGCGTTCGGGCATGGCGGCCCGGACGGCGAAGACCTGTTCCGGCGTCCACGGGATCACGCGCTTGGCGTCAACGGTCGGAGGCCGGACCGAACGGGCAGCACAAGGGTTCCGGGGGAGATGGCCGTCATCCACGGCCGCGCTCAGAGCAGCCCGCACGTTGGAGTAGATCGTCCGCGCGTACGACCCACGGACGCCGTTCTCCTGGAGCTGCCGCACCCAGTCCCGGATGTGCGCGGGCTGGAAGGAACCGAGCGGACGCGTGCCGAGGTACGGGAAGGCATGCAGCCGAAGTTGTGACTCCATCGACGCCCGGGTGTTCGGGTCGGCCCCCTGCGTGAGCACCCACTGTTCCGCGTACTGCTGGAAGGTGACCCGAGCGGCGCGAGGGTCGATGTACTGCCCGCGCGCCATGTCCGCCTCGATGTGCGCCAGCCACTGATCGGCAAGCCGCTTCTGACGATCAGGGAAGCTCTTGCCCTTCTCCGTGCCGTCCGGCCCGACGTAGCGGGCGCGGTAACGGAGCCCCGATCCATAGCGCTCGGACTTGACCCTGCGCGCCTTCCCGTCCGGACCGGTCTCTGACTTGTACCAGCGGTCTTGGACATGCCCGGCCATCAGGCGGCAGCCCCTTCTCTCAGGGACTCGACCCACGCCTGAACGTCCACGGGGTCGTACCGCAGGTGCCGGCCGACCCGGAAACCACGCGGGCCGGTGCGCTTCCGACGTCACTGATAGACCGTCTCGACGCTGGGCAGGTCGAACATCGCCACCAGGTCGTCAGGAGTCAGGTACCGCGACGGCAGCGCAGCCCGCGGCGCGGTGGCCACGTCTGCCACGGCCAGACGTCGGCTAGCCATGGGTGGGTTCTCCTTCTGTTCCGGGGGCGGGCGCGAGGGTTTCGGCTAGCCACGCTTCGGCGTCGGTGAGGCCGGTTCCGGCGTAGACCCAGTGGGCGAGGACGAGAGTCGTGTGCTGCTCGCTCTCGGCGTCTGCCGTCGCCGCCATGGCTTGTGCGCGTCGCCATTCGGCGCGGGCGGTGCGCAGTGCGCCGAGGGTGGTGGAGTAGCGGCGGGACTTGGTGGAGAAGTGGCCGCGGAAGCCGAGCATGTGGGCCCAGGCGTGGAGGCGGAGTTCTTCGAGGTCCTTGCGGTTGCCAAGCATCCAGGCGGTACGGATCAGCCGCCGGGTGTGGTCGCAGATGTCGAGCTGAGCCAGTTCGGCGAGGAACTTCAGCGGCCGGTCGAGAGCTCCCGTGGCGGTCTCGGCGCCTTTGGTGGCGTACTTGGCGATGTACGCGGCAACGGCCCGGTCGGTCAGCTCTTGGCCGCCGTCGAAGTCGGCGCCGCGGATGGTGCGTATGTCGAGCTGGCGGCCGAAGGCGAAGACGTGCGCGCGACCGTCGATGACCGGGCCGTCCACGCGGGCCCCGGTTGCAGCAGCGCGGATGGCGTCGGTGAGCAGCTCGGCAGTGGCCCAGGCCGGAGGCGGGGTGTCGCCGCCCTCGGGGCCGTCGATGCGGATGACGGCGTGGAAGTGGACGGCCCCGCGCTTCTGGTACTCGGCGACCTTGGCGAAGGACACCCACGCGTGCTCGCGGAACTCCCGCTGTGAGAGTCCGGCCCGTTTGGCGACCTCCCGGCGCAGGTAGGTCGAGAAGCGCCGCCACAGGGGACCGGCGTGGGCGTTCCAGAGCACGGCCGCTTCGTAGTCGTAGGTGTCCGGGGCGAGCGCGGTGCCCAGTACGTCGTCGTCCTGGTCGTGGAGGGCGCCGCACCGGCAGCGGCGGACCGAACCGGCCGGGCCGGTGGGGCGATTGTGGACGGGGCCGAAGCCCGGGGCGGTGAAGGTGGCGAAGACGCGGGGGTGTGCGGCGACCTGTTCCGGGACGCCCTTACCGCCGCGCAGGCCAGAGGTGATCAGGTGGAAGGTGTCGCGGCGGTAGACCTCGGAGCAGGCGGCGCAGCGGGTCGTGCGGCGGTTGTTGCAGCGGACCAGGAGGTGACCGGCCGGGAGGCCGGCGGAGTCGAGGCGGTGGAGGAGGTTGCCTATCTCGCCGGTACGGGTGTTCACGTCGTACTCGGCGCGGTGGCCGTCGAGGCGGATCGGCTGGGTGCAGCCGCCGAGGCCGGAGAGCTGACGCAGGAGGCCGGGCATAGTGCCGAGCGCAGCCAGTTCGCCGAGTTCGGCCAGCGGGGGCGGGGTGGCGCGGGTGATGATGGCTTTCTCCTTCTGGCTTCGGTCAGGAGGGGTAGGGCCCCCGGGGCGGCGGATGCTTGGCGGTGTCGGTCCGCCCCGGGGGTCTGGTGTCGTTGGCCGGTGTCAGCGGTGGCGCTGGTCGCGGAGCATCGAGCGCAGGACCACGGCGGCGACGGTCACGGAGATGGCCGTGACGGCGACGGCGGCCAGGAGCGCGGTCAGGACGACTCCGCCGACGAGGACGGCCGCGACCGCTCCGGCGCTGACGGATATCTGCGGGGCCGGACGGCGCACGGGAGCCGGATCGGCTGGCGCGTGCATGTGCGCGGGCGGCGGTGTCGGGCTGTCGGGGTACTTGGGCAGGAACACGGCGAAGCTCTCCTTGCCTACTTGTCTAGTCATGTGAGCCGTTGATGACGTCCACGCCGGAACGCGTGCCGGATTCGATGGCGGGGGCCATGAAGGTGTCGGAGAGCCAGAAGCCGAACAGGGCGATCAGGACGACGATCCAGGTACGGACGCCGAGGAACTTGACCGCTCCCCAGGCGAAGAAGCCGAGGACGGCAACGAGCGGCAGGCTGACGGTCACGGGATCGGGGTCCTTTCAGCGGACGGGGCAGCGGTGGGTGCGGGCGGCGAGTTCGGCAGCGGCGCGGCTGTCGTAGTCGGCGGAGAAGCCGCAGCGAGGGGCGGTACACGCGGCAGTGTGTTTCTCACGGCCCCGGCCGTCGTAGGACGTGCCGACCTGGACGGGACCGATGCGGGTGACGGAGCGGAAGCGGCGATTGGCGGTCACGCGGATCTCCTCTCGGGGCTGGTCAGATGCGGGCGGCGATGGCTTCGGCCATAGGCGCGGGGACGCCGAGGCGAGCGCGCAGGGTCGGGGTGTCGATGTCCGTCCCGGTGCGGGTGTGGTGCTCAGCGGCGACCTTTCGAGCGTGCTCGACCAGGGCGGCCGGGACGGTTACGGCGGGCAGAGTGGGCGCGACCGGTGGAAGGGGTGCCGGATCCGCGACCGGTAGTGCGGGCTGCTCAGGAGAGGGTTCGGCACCCTCCTCCTGCTCCATCTGGTCCGCGTCCACGGCAGCGTTCTCCACGTCCTCCGCCGCTTCCGGTGTGGAGTGCGCAAGGAGCGTTCCGCCGAGGAAGGCGACTGCGGGCCAGCCCGCGACGAGGATGCGCAGCCAGGCCGGCACCTGTTCCAGGTCGAGCAGTCCGGCGGTGGCGACGTTCGCCCCGAGGGATGCGGCCAGGGCGATGACGAACCAGCACCAGCCGGAGGCTTTGGCGTGGCCGGTCCGCAGTCGGCGCCAGGCGGCGACGAGCAACAGGTCGACCGAGACGGGATACGCCCACGCCTTCCACCCGTCCTGACCGGCCGCAAGGGCAATGTCGTGCAGGTGGGCGAAGGACAGCGCGGCAGCAATGACCGCTTGGACGAGCACCGCGTCGACACGGGCCAGCAGGGCGCACATGCTGCGACTCCTTCCTGTTCGAGGCATGGCAGGGGTAGGGAGATGGCGCGAGGCGGTCACGCCGACCGGGGTGGAGCGAGGTGGCGGTTGGCGGCTCAGTCGGTCACGGGTCGCGGCTGCACGACCGGGGCCGAGGCTGGGTCCAGCAACTCGACCGGCTGTACGGGCACTACGGGCCGGAAGGGCTTGAGCGCGGGCAGCTCGGGGACCAGGTGAGCCGAGGCGTGGCAGATCTCGGCGGCCTCCCCGAGGGAGAGGTACGGCGTGCGGATGCGGGACCAGCCGCCGGAGGTGTCACCGGCCACAGCGAGGCCGGGCCGTTCGGGGGCGATGGCGCAGGCGGCGGAGACCGCTTCGGGGGCGATGTCGCCGAGCGCCATTTTGGCGGAGGCTTCGTCGTTGATGCGGTGGCAGACACGGCCGGTGAGCTGGGCCCGCAGCATGGTCGCGCCCTTGCCCAGTTCGGCGCCGAAGCGTTGTCCGCAGACCTCCAGGTAGATGCCGGCGGCGCGGCCGAGCTGAGCGAGGCGGATGAGCTGGGTGACCATCTCATCCCGTCGGTCCTCGTCCTTCCTTGTGGCGACGAGGAAGAGTTCCGCCACCTCGTCCACGAACAGCACGACGGGTACGGGCCGCTCGTGCTCGGGCAGGCCCCAGATGTCGGAGGTGATCTCCTCATCCGGGGTGCCCGACGCGATGCCCTGCCGGGCCTTGATCAGGTCGTATCGGTTCTCCATTTCCTTGATCAGTACGGGCAGTAGTTCGGCAGCCTGTTCGGGGTCGGTGGCCAGGGCCGAGAGTCGGGCGGCGAAGGGTGCCAGTTCCACACCGCGTTTGCAGTCGATGCCGACCAGGGCGACGGGTTGCCGGGCGAGTCCGGCGACGAGGTGGCGCAGGTACATGGACTTGCCCGACAGCGTGGCGCCGAGCGTCAGTTGGTGGGGAACGGCCCGGTAGTCGCGTACGAAGGGCGTGGCGTCCTCCCGCAGCGCCACCGGTATCTTCAGCGTCCCGGTCGGTGACTTGCGGGGCATGCGGACCTTGCGCAGCACGTCGAAGCCGACGAGCCGCAGTTCGACGACCCCGGGCTTGACGGTCGTGACGTACACGGCGTGAACGCCCCAGGCGTGCCGGAGCCGTTCGGCCGAGGCTGCGACATCGGCGGGTTCCTGCCCCGGGGCAAGCCGCAGCCGGAGCCGCAGACCGGTCGAGGTGGGCCGGATGACGCCCCGGCGCGGCGGAACGGGCCGGACCTCGCGCCGGGTGATGGCCTTGACCGCCAGGACCCGCAGCCGGGAGGGAGCGACGGTCAGGCCGCAGGCTTCCATGACCGAGCTGTACGAGCTGAGCAGCCGGGCCGTGGACAACGGCAGTCCGACAGCGGACCAGTAGACCCCGGGATGGTTGACCCGGGCGTAGGCGGCCCCACCGCCGAGCGCTGCGACGGGACCACCCACCTCCAGAAGCGTTGCCAGGTCGGTCATCAGGCCGAGGCCCCCATGGCGACAGGGAAGGCGGCCGGGGTGACAGCGGCGGCACGGTAGGCGATGCCGTGGCGCTGCTGTCCGTTGAACACGCTCTCCCAAGGCCGGGCCATCAGGCCGGGCAGCGAGACCGGGGCACCGAGCGCCAGGCCCTCGGAGACGCCGCTCTCCGGGATGGTGACCTTGATCAGGGACGACTCTCCTTCCTCGATGTAGACGACGCCGATCGTCATCAGTGCCTCACCGCTGTTGACGTCCTTGGCGATCTCGCCGGTCTGCCGGTCGCGGACCTTGGGCTCAGGCGCCTCGGTCAGCAGGATCGTCGCGGCCGAGGTCTCCACACGGATGGTGCGCAAGATTTCTTCCTATCTTCTCGTCTAGATGAGTGGCAGTCTGTGAACCCGGTGACGCCGGGAACGCGGTCCACTCTGACACACGACTTGCCCACTCGTCTATACGAGTATGCGTGTTGGGCTATACGAGTCCAAGGAAGTGGCCTCGCGCACCGCGGGTTACGTCGCCGGGAGCTGGTACGACAGCACGTAGGCGTCAGCCGCCATGACGGTGTCGCAGACCTCCACGGGCCGCTTCTCGGTGTCGTACGCGGTACGGATCAGATGGATCACCGGCACACCGGACGCAAGATGCAACGTCTTGACCTCACTCGGGGAGGGCATCCGGGCCCGGATCTCCTCCTCGAAGTGGTCGAGGCGGTGACCCAGTTCCTCAAGACGGGCGTAAATACCGCCGGGACCGGGGTTGGGTTCGGCGATCTGCGTACCGCGGGCGATGTCGAGGGGGAGGTAGGAGGTGGCGAACTCGACCGGACGGCCGTCGAGCAGGTAGCGGCGGCGACGGGCAAGCACGCGTCGCACCGACCCGAGGCGGGCGGAGATGTCCTGGGTGGCTTTCTCCTCCTTGACCTCCAGGCTGTCCACTTTCGGGTGACTGCCGGCGGCGTCCGCCTCCACGATGAACGCGGACTTCCCCTGCTCGCGGTGGCGCCGGGCGAACCGGTCGGAGGCCAGACGCCGCACGGGTGGCCGGGGCCGGACGAACACGCCCTTCCCGTGCTCGGCATGCACCAGTCCCTCGCCCTGGAGGACGGAGAAGGAGTTGCGGACGGTCATGCGGGACACGCCATAGTGCTCGACGAGCTCAGCTTCCGAGGGCAGCTTCTCCCCTTCCGTGAATCGTCCGCGGTCGATGGCCTCACGCAGTTGATCGGCGATCTGCCGGAACACCGCACGATCGCTCGTGGGATCCAGACCACCGAGCAGGGACGGGAGAGAGGTCATGAGTACTCCTTTAGGTATCTAGACGAGTGGGCGAGTGTTGTTGCTACGGTTGAGAGCCTAGCTATCCGAGAGGGCCAAGGAACGTGACCGCTGACCGTCCACACTCCGTGAGCGTTGCCGGAGTCATCGTCGACGACCGCGGCCGGGCCCTGTTGATCCAGCGGCGCGACAATGGCCACTGGGAACCTCCGGGCGGCATCGTCGAGCGGGCGGAAACCCTTCCCGAGGCGCTTCAGCGGGAAGTCCTTGAAGAGACCGGCATCAAGATCGCGCTTCCCGCGATTCTTACCGGCGTCTACAAGAACATGACGGGCCTGATCGTCTCCCTGGTCTTCCGCTGCCAGGCCGCCGACGGCACACCCACCACCGGGGACGAGACCCACGCCCTGCGATGGGCGACCCGCGAAGAAGTCACCACCCTCGCCGACGAGGCGTACGCGATCCGCGTCCTGGACGCTCTGGACGCGTTGTTCCCGCCGGCCGTCCGCGCACACGACGGCGTCAAACTCGTCTAGCCCGAACCCGCTGCACATGGCGGCCTACCAGCACGAAGGAACTTGTATGCACGAGTATACGAGCACCGTCCGGGTCTGGGGACTCACTTGCCCAGGTTTCCCGGAAGAGGTCAGCAGGGCCCGCCGCTGGACACGGGACATCCTCAGAGACTCGCCCCTGGTCGAGGACGCCGAACTGATCGTGAGCGAGCTGAGCGCGAACGCGATCCTGCACACCGCCAGCGGCTGGCACTCGGGCAGCTTCCATCTGGCTCTCGCCGTCTCACCGCAGATGGTCGCCCTGTCGGTCACGGACGACGGAGGCACCGGCCAGGCCCCGAAGGTCAAGCACCAGGACCAGGACGCGGAACACGGCCGAGGACTGGACATGGTCAACGCACTCGCCCACCGGGTCGTGGTCCACACCATCGACGGCAGCAACACGGTCACCGCGGAACTCTTCACTGGGATCCGTCTCGGAGGCCACCCATGCTGACGGACAGGCCGCAGTGGGGCTACTGGTGCGAGTGCTGGACGGAAGACCTCACCGAGGGAGCAGCACCAGAGCTCCGGGCATCCTTCGACGCGCACTCGGCACCGCAGGCAGACAGGTGGGTAGCGGTGGCACTGCGCACCATCTCACCGGCACTCGACGCAGACGCATCCGACGACGCTTGGGCCTGGCTCTACGAGGGACGCATAGAGACCAGGCGAGCGCTCTTACAGATGCAGCCCTGCACCGTCGCAGTGACCCACGCCAGCACCCGCATCACCTGGACGATCCGCCCAGTCCTCTTCCTGCCACTCGCCCACCGACAGGGCATCGAACTCCCACCCTGCGCACACGACTTCAAGCCCCAGCAGTCCGACTGAGTTACAACTTTCTCTACTGGTTCAAGGCGGCTCGCTCCGCTCACCGCGTGCGGCCCGGCCCCCGGCCGGGCCTGCGCTCCTGTCTCCGCCCCGCTCCAGCCCGGCCGGCGCCCGTCCCGCATGGGTCGAGGGGTAGCCGCCGAACCCGATAGTTGATCACCTGCACCGGTGCCCGTCAGAACAGCCTCCGGCGGGGACGCTCAGGCTCCGAGATGGAGGGGGCACCGTTCGCGGCTGCCGGCCGTCGTGAGGTTGCTGCGGGAGGCTCCCATCCCGCCTGCCATCAGCCCACACAGAGCCGAGCAGACACGGCAGCTGGCGTCCAGGTCGTTCGTACAGTGGCGCGCTCCACCTGGACGCCAGCCACCGCGCCTGCTCCACGGTGTGTGGGCCGACGGCAGACGGGATGGGAGCTCGGGAAAGTGGTGGGCTGAGCTCTCAGTGAAGAATCAGTTATGCGCCTTGACCTGCTTGGACTGTTAACTGTTACGGATAGTCCAGCACCATCTAGGCGCCGACGGCTCAGCTCCCGTCCGATAAAGGCCAGTAACCCCGGTTCAGCTCGTTGCGTTAGTCACTGCCCCTGTAAGTATTCTGCGCGAGACTCCTCCGATAATATTCAACGTCGATTTCTTCTTCATTGCCTGACAATTCAATTGCGTGTGCTACTACCCTCTCAAGTAGCTGCGCAGCCTCCGCATGCCCACCCGCATTTGACGACGCAAGTGCCATACAGTGTAGGCTATCCAGCATATCGGGCGTGACAGTGCTCTTCTCGTGGTCGCCGCCCAATACAATTCTCACCACTCGGAGCACCGCTTGATGATCTCCCATATCTTGGTAAATATGGACAAGGTCATGCTGAGTGCGGATCACCTCTGGGTGGTTCAGGCCAAGATTTTCTACCCCTACGGCCAGGGCTTCCTCACCCAAAGATCGAGCACTGTCGAGATCATTCGCATTCTGATAGGCGCGAGAGAGGTTGCGTCGGATAGTCATGGCATCTTCCCCCCGATAAGAGTCGCCATGCTCAACAACAAACCTCAAAAGGGGAATTCCTTTTTCTGGTTCACCAGACTCCGAATAGGCGCAGCCCAAATTACTAAGAGTGACAAGGGTCTCCTTGCCCGCCTCACCAAGTGCGAGCCGCCTGGCTTCTGCAGTCAATTCATAGAGTTGGATAGCTCGTTCATAATCGCCGACACCATGGTACGCAGTGGCCAGATTGTGCGAACAAGTTAGCGTCTGCGGATTGCCTGCCGACAGAAATTCAAGACACCCAGCAAGGGCCCTCTCCAAGTACTTGATCGCCTTCCGCGATTCTCCTATATCTATAAGATAGTCGCCTGCACTAAACAGAACGTAGGCTTCTCCGAAATCTCGCAGCTCACTCTGTCCAAAGAGGTGGTCAATATGGGGAATCAGTGCATCCCACGTCTGCCGCGCCTGTGCATCACGAGACGTCTCAGGCAAAGCTAGATGGAGGTGCGTAGCGAAGTCCCGTGCTCGATCGATAAGCTGTGCCGTTCGATGTGGGTCATCATCATCCGGAGTACGCAAGAAAGCTTGAACAAGTCGATGAACAGAGTACGTTCGCGATTGGGTGTCAATACTGATCATACTGTAAGCCGCAAGTAGGCCAAGGGCTGAGTTAACCTCCGGCGGCTCGGAAGCTCCGGCAAAAAGAGCAGCGGGCACAACATCCGGGATGGCATCAGTCGAGTACCAAGCCAGGGCGCGTAGAACGTCACCGGCAATAGGCTGCCTGGCGGCAATCTTATCCAGGGTGAGGCGCCATATACGAGCGATAGTGCGTTCTTCCTGAATATCCTCGGCACCTGCCCCGTACATCGCCCCCGGATAATTCCTAAAAAGATCTAAATACTCAAGGGGGGTAATGAGAGGGTTCTGTGCCAAGTATGCCGCAGATTGCTCAATAGCTAGCGGCAAATATCCGAGTTCCGCGCAGACCTCTGCAGCCCCTACCAGATGCCGGGGCCCCGCAGAGGTGGCGATTCGATTGAATAGTTCGAGAGCTTCATCCTCGTCCAGAACATCCAATGCGATCGTGGCTGCCTCACGCCACCCAACAGCAGATCTACTCGTGATCAAAAATTTCCCGCCAGAGGCGCGCGCGAGGAGGGGTTCAATATCTGCAGAGCTATCGGCATTGTCCAAGATCAACAACCAGCCCGTGTGAGTAGCTAGCCATTGTACCGCCCACTGCGCTTGAGTAGCACGCGAAGGAATAGCCGCAAGGGCTGGTTCCAAATCTGTAGCGAGCTCAGCGAGTCCGACTTCAATATCAGCCAAGGTGTCCGCAGCGATCCAGCGAACAGGGTAACAGGCGTGGTTATGATTGGCTGCCCAGTGCGCTGCCAGTGTGCTCTTACCTATACCACCAAGTCCGTGTACCGCGTGCACCACCGTTTGACCAGCCTTGGACAGGGCTGAGTCCAGTCGGGCCAGTTGCTCCGCGCGGCCAACAAATAGTCCGGTTCGCATGGGGATATGATTCAAACCTGGGCGAATATCTACACAGTCAGGCGTTCGCGGCGCCCCCGATTGAACCAGGAATGCTTGAGAGCCGTCCCCTGTTTGCACTACGCCCGTGACATCGCTTCCGACGGCTACTGATTGCTGACCGGCAGCCTCTGTCACCTGACGAGCAGGGAATTCTCCATTCTCGGAAAATTTGCTCATTGCAAGTCGACGACCTTCAGGCGGAACTCCATTAATTACTTCCGAACGCTGGAATGATCTCCCGTAATTGCGATCCCTGAAATACCCTTAGCTGCAATTGATCGATTCCCGGAAGCAGTCACATTTGTTGAATGCGACACTGGAAGCAGCTCGGTGATCTCCCGCAGCAACTCAGTATCCTCGCGAAGAGCTCGCCGGACCTGCTGTCGAAGTACGGCTTGGGCATCCGGATTATCCGGCTCTTCAGCAACGCCCTGTACCGCTTCTTCCAACTGTGTCCTTCCGCCGGGACTGCAGCGCCGCCACACTGCCTGCAACACCCGTCGTCCCCGGTTAGCAGTCGCTTCGACTGCGGCATCTTCGGCCCGATGCAACACGGCTCCCCCATATGCGGCCAGCGCTGCTGTCACATAGGGCCCAGCCTGCTCCATGACCTGCACCACCTCAGTGCTCATCCCTGCCTCCCCGCGTGACCACGTCTGCCGTTCGCTCAACCAGCAGCGTAGACAGAGCCCTTCGGTCCGTCCGGGGATTCAGCAGATCCGTGGGGCGCGTAGAAGATCGGCCGGAGGCACTGTGCTCTGTCCGCTCCCCCCCTCAGCAAGTGGTACCCCGGTGGTGTCGCACCACAACCGCACCAGATCGAACGGGGAACAGCGGGGAACCACGGTGAGAGCCACCGATCCCAACGGGCCGTTACTCGATCGTTCACCCAGGTCAGCGCCCGAACCGGCCCAAAACAATCGCAGCTTCCCAAGCTGATGTCATGCAGCTACGCAGGCGAGGGACGTTGTATCAGGGCGACCAGTAGCCTGCGACGATCAGCCGTCGCGCGCCTGGAGATGCCGTGGAAGCTACCGCTCTCGTCAGTCCCAATCAGTTGTGGTCGGCGCAGGATGTCCTGGTGCGTTCGAGTCCTGTCCCGGCGGCGGCAGGCGTCTACGGGTGGCACTTCGAGCAGCCGCCCTGCCCCGACCTGGACGCTGGGCGCCTGCTGTACATCGGTATAGCTCCGCGGTTCATGGCGAACCGGACCAGCACGCAGAACCTTCGCAAGCGGGTGCGCTACCACTATCGGGGCAACGCGGCCGGCTCGACGCTGCGGCTCACCCTCGGATGCCTGCTCGGCCTTGAGCTGCGACGCGTGGGCAGCGGCAAGCGGATGACCTTCGGCAAGGTCGGCGAAGCGACCCTGAGCCAGTGGATGGCGGACAACGCGCGGGTGTGCTGGATTGAGCAGAACGAACCATGGGACCTGGAGTCACAGCTCATTTCCCAGCTCGACCTCCCGCTGAACCTCGACCAGAACCGCCACAACGCGTTCCACAGTCGTCTGAAGGAGATACGAGCCCAAGCACGCCAGCGAGCACGAGAGTTGCCCATCAGCTCGTAGGCCGCCGAACGGACCGTTGTCTGGGCCGTCCCTGGGCCGTCCGAGGCTGCTCGACAGCGGCCAATGACGACCAACGACGACCACCAGGCGCACGAGCCCACCGCCCCTGACCAGCAAAAACCCAGCTCACCAAGATCCCCGGCAAGACCCAGGGCAAGAAGAAGTAAGCGGGCACAAACAGGTCCCCTACCTGCGGTTTCTTCGCAGGTATGGGGACCCGTTGTCGTGTCTGGGCCGTCAGGTGCGGGACGGCTCCGGCGGGGCCTCGCCGAGCACGGCGGCCACAGCCTTACGGGTGCGCTCCTGGCTGGACGGCATCAGGTGCGCGTACACGCGGAGCGTCAGACCCGGATCCGAGTGGCCGAGGTACTCGGCGAGGGCCTCGATGTTCTCTCCCGCGTCCAGCAGCACCGAGGCGTAGAAGTGCCGCAGCGCGTGCATGCCGTTCTCACGCGACTCGACGTGCGGCCGGCCGCGCTCAGGCACCGGGATGACTCCGGCATCGGCCAACGCCCGCTTCCACGCCTCTTCGTTCAGCGAGGTACGCCAGACGTGACCGCCCCGGGGCCCGGTGAAGATCAGCCGCTTCGTCACCGGCGGCCCGTCCGCGACCTTCCACGGCAAGGTGATCTCGACGGGCGGGAACCGCTTCAGATGGGCCCGGAGCGCGTCCGCGACCGGACCGGGAAGCGGTACGTCCCGGGGCTTGCCGCCCTTGGGCGGGGCGAACACGGCCTTGCTGCGGCTCAGCTCGAGCTGCTGGACCACGTGCAGCGTGTCCGAGTGGTGCGCTCCACCTGGACGCCGGGGACCACGTCTGCTCCACGGTGTGTGGGTCGACGACGGCAGACGGGATGGGAGCTGGGGGCGGGTGGTCGGTTCTGCGAGTTCACCAGGTCGGCACGCCGTCGGTGGACGCCGCACCCCACAGCACCACAAACGCGTGGGCTCGCACGTCGCCGTCACCGAGTCGCCGGATACAGCCCCCGATCAGCGCGAGAAGCCGATCCGGACGGCGTGAAGCGGCTCTGCGGCATCCTCGGCCTCTCCCAGACGTACGTGGTCACCGCCGGGACCGCCTCACACACGGGCGGCTTGCGGCGCGCGGCTGCCGAGTGAGGGAAGGGCGCGCGCAGTGGGTGAGCCGGGCTCGACCGTGTAGATCACCAGTTGCTGGTCGGGGCTCTGGGGAAGTGTCACCGCTTCGACGCCGAACTCGAGCGGTCCTCCTGTCGGGTGCGTGATGTGCTTGGTGACCGATGTGCGGTCGGTGACCGTCTGGTCGTGCCACCACCGATCGACGTGGGGTTCTTGGGCACGCAGGTCTTTGATCAGCGTGGTGAGCGCACGGTCGTGCGGGTGCCGGCCGAGCTCGTAGCGCAGCGCGCCCACGGCGGCGCTCGCGTAGTCGGCCCAGTTGACGATGCGCACACGGGCGGCCTCGTCGAGCAGGAGCCACCGCGCGAAGGACGTTCCCGGTTCGAACGTCACACCCAGAGTTGCCGCGAGCAGTGCGTTGGCGGCCAGTACGTCGAAGCACCGTCCCAGCAGGAGCGTCGGCAGGTGGTCCAGTGCGGTCATCACGCGCAGGAGCCCCGGTTCCGGCTGCTGCGGGCGATCCCGGCCGCCGCGGTGGTATCCGGGGTCGGCCAGGGATCGCAGGTGTTTGCGCTCGACGTCGGTGAGGTTCAGGGCCCGCGCCAGTGCCTCGCACAGGTCGTCGCTCAACGTGCGCTGGCGCCCCTGTTCCAGACGGCTGTAGTGGTCCGGGCTGATGCCTGCCAGGCCGGCGACCTCCTCCTTGCGCAGCCCAGCCACCCGCCGGAGGCCGGGCAAGGGGTGGATCCCGGCCTGAGCGGGAGTGATCCGGTCCCGGCGGGAGCGGAGAAAGGATCCCAGAGCCGGGTTGGGCGTGGTGCGTCGGTCTGTCGCCGGGTGCGGGTGGTGCATCATTCCATTCGATCAGACCGCCGCGCGTCGTGCCTGGTCATGCGAAGACCAGGCACGGGTCGGCCTGGTTGCCGCGCGGGCGACGGACGTAGCGTCGCCGGCATGAGCACTTCGAGCACGGCGCCGGTCACCGGCTCCACCGCGGTACCGGTGCGGCGGCGGTGCGCTCTCGCCGTTGGTATCCCCGCCGAGCGTGCCGGCGCCCCTGACGAGGTCACCGCCACCGTCAGCGGGCTCGTCTCCGACGCGGCAGGCGCCGTCCACGGTGCCGAGATCCCCGTCGACGGCGGCATCGGCTCCGCCCGACCGCGCTGAGGGCCGGCGGGCCCGGGCACACGATCCGGACACCTGCCGCCCGTACCCGTCACAGCGACTGTCCGGCGAAATCCGTTCGGGATACCGCGACGCCACAACACCACCAGAAGGTCCCATGAACGACACCCTTGCCTGTCCACCCTTCGATCCCGAGCTCCAGGCCGTCCTCGACCTCCTCAAGGGACAGCTGCCGGTCGGGTTCACGGCTGAGATGATCCCGCTCGCCCGGCAGGCCGCGGGGGTCGACGCCTCCGTCGATGGTGTCCTCGCGGAAGCGGGCGTCTCGCGACGCGACGTCACGATCCCCGGGTACGAGGGGGCCGACATCGTCGTCTCGGTCCTCGCCCGGAAGGACCACACGGGCCTCGGACCGGGGATCTTCCACATACACGGCGGCGGGATGATACTCGGCGACCGGTTCCTCGGACTGCCGCAGATCCTGCCGTGGATCGTGGAGCACGACTGCGTGGCAGTGACCGTCGAGTACCGGCTCGCCCCCGAGTACCCCGACCCGTATCCGGTGGAGGACTGTTACGCCGGGCTCCGCTGGACCGCGCAGCACGCCGAGGAACTCGGGATCGACCCCGGACGGCTCATCATCGCGGGTGCGAGCGCCGGCGGGGGCCTCGCGGCCGGGACAGCACTGCTTGCGCGCGACCGGCAGGGTCCGCGTCTGGCGGGACAGGTCCTGATCTACCCGATGCTCGACGACCGCGACCGGACCGTCTCGACGGCGCAGATCGACGGCATCGGCGCCTGGGACCGGGTGAGCAACCTGACCGGCTGGACCGCCCTGCTCGGCGACCGCCGCGGCACGAGGGACGTATCCGTCTACGCCGCCCCCGCCCGGGCGACGGACCTGTCCGGCCTGCCGCCCGCCTTCATCGACTGCGGGTCCGCCGAGGTGTTCCGCGACGAAGATGTCGCCTACGCGTCGGCGCTCTGGGAGGCCGGCGTGCAGGCAGAGCTGCATGTGTGGCCCGGAGGCTTCCACGGATTCGACCTGCTGGCATCCCATACGGCGCTCGCGCAGGCCATGACCGCCACACGAAACGCGTGGGTGGCGCGCCATATCGGAACGTGACCCGCCGGGGCTGGTCCCACCGATCCGTTCCGCAGCCACACGCTCGGGATACCGCAATGCCGTCGCCATACGGCCGACAAGGCCAACATCATCAGGAGGTCCAATGTCCCCCACACCGTTGCGCGTAGGAATCATCGGGGCGAGCGCCCGGACGGGCTGGGCGCAGGTTTCGCACGTTCCGGCAATCCAGGCACTCGACGGCATCACGCTGGAAGCGGTCGCCACCCGGCGGGAGGAAAGCGCACGCGAGGCAGCGGCGGCCTTCGGAGCACGGACATGGCACACAGACCCGCTCGCCATGATCCAGGACTCCTCGGTCGACATCGTCACCGTGGCGGTCAAGGTCCCTGATCACCGCGACCTTGTTCTCGCAGCACTCGAAGCCGGCAAAGCCGTCTACTGCGAAGCGCCACTGGGAAGCTCCCCCGCCGAGACGCAGATGCTCGCGGCGGCAGCCCGGTCAGGACACGGCGTCATCGGTCTGCAGGGCCGCTACAACCCGTCGGTGCGGCGCGCAGCCCAGATCATCGCCGAGGGCCGCATCGGGCGACCGCTCAACGCCCGGGTCGTGTCGACCTCGTCCGCCTTCGGACCAGCGAGCACCTCAGCGTACGAATACTTCGAGAAGGAGGAGTCCGGCGCATCCCTGTTGACGATCACCGCTGGGCACACCCTCGACCTCGTCGAGGCACTGCTCGGTGACATCACCGAGGTGGACGCCCGCACCGAGATCCTGTGGCCCCACCCCGAACTCCTCGACACGGGTGGACAGGCGCGCCGGGAAGTACCCGACCACATCGACGTCCTGGCCCGGACCACGACAGGGGCGGTCGTGACCGCCGACGTCGTCGGCGGTGTGCCGCCCGAGGACGCGGACTTCCGGTTCGAACTGCGCGGCACCGACGGATGGCTCTCACTCACCGGCGGTTCCCTCTACGGAGTGCAGGGCGGGGACCTCAGCCTGGCCTCCAGCGTCTCCTTCCCGGCTCCCGACGAACCCGCGGCACCCGCCACCGCCGAGAGCCCCGCACTGAACGTCGCCGAACTGTACGCACATCTGGTTCGCGACCTGCGGACGGGCAGCCGGTCCGCCCCCGACTTCGCCCACGCGCGGCACAATATCGACCTGATGGCGGGCGTGTCCCAGGCCGCGAGGTCCGGGCGGCGCTGGACGTCCGCGAACAGCTGAGGACCCGTGCATCGGGAGCTCAGGCCCTTACCGGGGGCCCTTGCGGTGGGAGGCGGGCTCAACCGCACGACGCCATCGCCCCCCGACCAGCAAGAACCCAGCTCACCAAGATCCCCGGCAAGACCTGGGGCAAGAAGAAGTAACGCACCACTGACAAGCCCCCCTGTCTGCGGTTTCTCCGCGGGCAGGGGGGCTTGTTGCCGTATCTGGACCGTCCCTGGGCGTCAGGTGCGAGACGACTCCGGCTGGGCCGTGTCCAAGACAGCGGTCACAGCCCGCAGTCCACAGCCTTACGGGTGCGCTCCTGGCCGGACGGCCTCAGGTGCGCGTGCACGCGGAGCGTCAGCCCCGGGTCCGAGCGCCCCAGGTACTCGGCGGAGGCTTTGACGTCCTCTCCCGCCGACACCATGACGGTCCCGGGCGTCCAGCCCCGCAACTGGGAAGCAGCAGCGGGCTATGTCAACGGAGACGGCGAGGACGACCTGGCCGTGATCGTTCCGCGTGTTCCGGCATCCCAGAACGGGACTCCACCTGGGAGGGCAACGGTGCGTGGAGTCAGATCTGCGCGCGGTGCGTACAGCGGCGGTGCACAAGGCGTACAACCGGTCGCCCAGAAGCGGACGAAGGGGTCCCGCACCTGAAACGGGACCCTTTCGCCGCCACTTGTCGCGCCGCGCTACGCCGCACGCGTCACGCTGTACGCCGCACGCGTCACGCTGTACGCCGCACGCGTCGCGCCGTACGCGACATGCCGTGCGTCAGCCGCACTGGCAGGGGTTGCCGGACTGGCACCCGCACCCGCAGCCCGAGCCGCAGCCGCAGGAGCCGAAGAGCGGCAGGCTCTTGATGTCGGCTGGCTGCTGCGTCTCGTGGGCCCGGGTGGGGTCGGTCGTGGTGGGGGAATCGGCCATGGGTCCCTCCTCGAAGGCTTGTGCCTGCCTTCCATTGCAGACCCAGGTGGTCGGGCGCATCAACGGCGCACGGAGGCTTCCCCGCCCCTGCGCGCACTCGACGCGCCCCCTGCAAACCGACCGCCGACCGTACGCCCTGTCGCCCGACCGCTCTGCCGCTCTGCCGCCCGACCACCGGGGGCTTACGCGCCCTCGACCGGCGTCGTCGTCTGCAGTTCGTCCGCGTGTTCGCCCGTCACCAGGTAGACCACGCGCTTCGCCACCGACACCGCGTGGTCCGCGAAGCGCTCGTAGTAGCGGCCCAGCAGCGTCACGTCCACCGCCGTCTCGATGCCGTGCTTCCAGCGGTCGTCCAGGAGGTGCTGGAAGAGGGTGCGGTGGAGGAGGTCCATCGCGTCGTCGTCCTGCTCCAGCTGGAGGGCGAGGTCGACGTCCTTGGTGACGATGACCTCGGCCGCCTTGGCCATCAGGCGCTGCGCGAGCTGACCCATCTCCAGGATCGTGGCGTGCAGGTCCTGCGGGATGGCACGCTCGGGGAAGCGCAGCCGCGCCAGCTTCGCCACGTGCTGGGCGAGGTCGCCGGAGCGCTCCAGGTCGGCGGACATACGGAGGGAGGTGACGACGATCCGCAGGTCCGTGGCCACGGGCTGCTGCCGGGCCAGCAGGGCTATCGCCTTCGCCTCGAGGTCGTGCTGGAGATCGTCGACCTTCTGGTCGGCCGCGATCACGCTCTCGGCCAGTTTGAGGTCGGAGTCGAGGATCGCCGTCGTGGCGCGACCGATCGCCGACCCGACGAGCCGGGCCATCTCGACCAGGCCCTCGCCGATCGAGTCAAGTTCCTCGTGGTACGCGTCCCGCATCAGGGTGTCCCTTTCCTACGTTGCTTCGGGGGGCTCACTGGGGCTCGTGAACCCCACGCTCCCACGGTCCGGCCCGAACGCGACGGTTTACGCCCGCTCAAATGAACCATTACCGGCACCCAGGTGAACTCTGGGCGACGTCACCTCTTCCCGCTGGTGGAGAGCGCGACCGGTCCGGTCGTACGAAATGAACCAGCACGGTCTCCAGGGTGAACTCTGGGCGACGAGTGTTCGAGTCCACCCCCGGACGGCTGTGACCGGGGCGTACGGCGTGCCTAACCTGGAGCCATGGACGTGAACGCGGCGGTCGCCGCAGCGGCAGCGATCGCCGGTGTACTCACCGGCGTCATCGCCGCGCTGGCGTTCCGCTGGAGCGAGCGGGAACAAAAACGCCCCACCCGCACTTCCCTGCACACGGACCCGGTCCTTCCGCCGGGCGTCGACACGGTCCTGTCCGTGCTCCGCTCCTCCGCGGTCGTCCTCGACGAGGCCGACGCCGTGGTCAAGGCGAGCTCGGCCGCGTACGCCCTCGGGCTCGTGCGCGGCGGGAAACTGGCCGTCGAGCCGATGATCGCGATGGCCCGCGACACCCGCAGGGACGGGGAGATACGGCAGGTCGAGCTCGACCTGCCCCGGCGCGGCACCGGCCGGGGCGAGGCCCTCGCCGTGTCCGCCCGGGTGGCCCCGCTGGGCTCCCGGCTCGTCCTGCTCCTCGTGGAGGACCTCACCGAGGCCCGCCGCATCGAGGCCGTACGGCGCGACTTCGTCGCCAACGTCAGCCATGAGCTCAAGACCCCGGTCGGCGCGCTCTCCCTGCTCTCCGAGGCCGTCATGGGAGCCTCGGACGACCCCGAGGCCGTCGAGCGCTTCGCCGGGCGCATGCAGATAGAGGCGACCCGCCTCACCAACCTCGTGCAGGAGCTCATCGACCTCTCCCGGGTCCAGAACGACGACCCCCTGGAGGACGCCGAACCCGTGCGCGTCGACGAGCTGGTCGCCGAGGCGATCGACCGCTGCCGGCACCAGGCCGGCACGAAGCAGATCACCATGGCCGCCGGCGGCACCGCGGACCTGCGCCTGTGGGGCAACCGCGGCCAGCTGGCCGCCGCGCTGGGCAACCTCGTGGAGAACGCCGTCAACTACTCGCCCGCCCGCACCAGGGTCGGCATAGCCGCGCGCCGGGTGACCGCGCCCGGCGGGGACCTCGTCGAGATCGCCGTGACCGACCAGGGCATAGGCATCTCCGACAAGGACAAGGAGCGCGTCTTCGAGCGCTTCTACCGCGTCGACCCGGCCCGTTCCCGCGCCACGGGCGGTACGGGGCTGGGGCTCGCGATCGTCAAGCACGTGGCCGCCTCGCACAGCGGGGAGGTCACGGTGTGGAGTTCCGAGGGTCAGGGCTCCACCTTCACCCTGCGGCTGCCGGAGGCGGGCGCGGCCCGCAACCGCGCGGCAGGCAGCCAGACACCCGGCCTCGACGAAGACGACGAGACCGGACAGACCGACGGGACGACCACCGTCTCATCCCCGTACGAACCCTTTTCTGCCCCGGAGGTCCATCCGTGACCCGAGTGCTCGTCGTCGAGGACGAGGAGTCCTTCAGCGACGCCCTGTCCTACATGCTCCGCAAAGAGGGCTTCGAGGTCGCCATCGCGGCCACCGGACCCGACGGACTCGACGAGTTCGAGCGCAATGGCGCCGACCTCGTCCTCCTCGACCTGATGCTGCCCGGCCTGCCCGGCACCGAGGTGTGCCGCCAGCTGCGCAGCCGTTCGAACGTCCCGGTGATCATGGTCACCGCCAAGGACAGCGAGATCGACAAGGTCGTGGGGCTCGAAATAGGAGCCGACGACTACGTCACCAAGCCCTTCTCGTCGCGTGAGCTGGTCGCCCGCATCCGGGCCGTCCTGCGCCGCCGCGGCGAGCCGGAGGAGGTCACCCCGGCCGCCCTGGAGGCCGGCCCGGTCCGCATGGACGTCGACCGCCACGTGGTCACCGTCTCCGGCTCCAAGGTCGACCTCCCGCTCAAGGAGTTCGACCTCCTGGAGATGCTGCTGCGCAACGCCGGACGCGTCCTGACGCGCATGCAGCTCATCGACCGGGTGTGGGGCGCCGACTACGTCGGTGACACCAAGACGCTGGACGTCCACGTGAAGCGTCTGCGGGCGAAGATCGAGCCGGACCCGGGCGCGCCCCGCTACCTGGTCACGGTCCGCGGCCTCGGCTACAAGTTCGAGCCGTAGACGGCACGGCCGTGGGCACCACGGCCCCGCACCGGGTGCGGCGGGCGTGACGCCAGCACCGGCGGGCACGACGCCCGCGCGTGACGTGTGACGAAGGGCGGGACCCCCTCTCCGGGGTCCCGCCCTTCGTCACGCGTGGGCGTCGTGGCGTCGTGCACGGTCACACGGTTCGTCATGCGCCCGTACGAGCGCCTCAGTGACCCGCGGCCGACTCCGCCGCGTCGGCGCTGGCCGAGGCCGCGTCGGTGGGCGTGCCGCCCGCCTCGCCCGTCTCCTCGGTCTCCCCCGACGCGGACCCGGAGGGCGAGGCCGACGCCGACCCGGAGGCCTCGCCGGACTCCGGCGCGGACGGCTCGGTGCTGGGCTTCGCCGGGACCTCGGTCGGGCCCCAGTCGGAGAAGTAGTGCTCGGCCGGTACGACGAGCGGCTCCAGCTTCACGTCGCCGGTCCTGCTGAAGGTGAAGGTGACCGGCTGCGCGTCGCCGTCCTTGAACGCCTCGCGGCTGCTCTCCAGCACGGCGGAGGCGTTGTCCTTGCCGCCGAGGACCAGCGAACCGCCGGCCGGGACCGTCAGCTTGCCCGAGCCCTTCGCGGGCTTGAGGCGGACGGCCTCGCTGACGCCCTCGACCTTGACGGACTCCAGGGTCTGGGCGGTCGGGCCGTCGTTGAACAGGGTCGCGGCGATCGCGGCCGGGCCCGTCGACTCCAGGTCGGGCTGGGTGATGACGACGGCGTTCTGGATCTTGATGTCGCCGACGGTGACGGCGTCGAGGTCCGGCTTGATCTGCAGGGACTGGGCCTGGTTGCCGGCGCCGCATGCGGCGAGCGAGGCGACCGAGAACGCGATGGCGGCGGCGGCGAGGGCGCCGCGTCGAAGGCTGCTGCTCACGGCGGCGGCAACTCCTTGAACGTGGGCGAAACAGAACGGCTCCTCGTGCAAAGCCGTTCCAAGGGTCAGTCAGCGGCCTCAGGTTACCGAGCCGTTCCCGTGCCGCCGCACCCGACCCGCCCCTGAGACGTTCGGGCCGTGGCCGGACGCCGCTTCTCCGTCTCCCGTCACTCGCGTCATCCGGTGTCCGTGCATGCTCCACCGACCCGTACGCGACTCGCTCGTCCGTCTTTCACATAAGAACCTCCGGAGAACCTCCCCGGTAAGACGCCGACGCCGTCCCGCGGATTTCCCGTAAGGAATGCACGGTGATCCGGTAAATCGATCAACGGCCGATCTTCAGCTGCTCTTTGGCCATCCTTTGGCCGATCTCCGACCGCTGCGCGGCCGGGCCTCCGGTCGGCCTTCGGGGCGCGTGATCAATTCCGGATTCGCCTCGTACGTGGTGGCGATCACCGAACGGAGTAGCGGAGGAGGGGGTGATCGAAACCGACAAATACGGACGTTCGGGCGCGCGGGCCGGGTTCCGGGGTGTTGTAACGTGCGCGTTTCTCCTCGCCGGAAGAGCCGCTCCGACCTGCGAATACCGTCGTCCGCGGCCCCTCCGAAGCACGTTCCTGTTGCGATTGTCAAGCCCCGAGATATGCCCTGACCTGCGAAAACGCCATTCAGAAGACGCGGTTTCCGTGTTACCCTGGATAGCCACGGAAGGGGTACCTGTCACATGACGTTCAAGGTTGGCGACACCGTGGTCTATCCCCATCACGGGGCCGCGCTGATCGAGGCTATCGAAACTCGCCAGATCAAAGGCGTGGACAAGACCTACTTGGTGCTGAAGGTCGCCCAGGGCGACCTGACGGTGCGTGTGCCAGCGGACAATGCGGAGTTCGTCGGCGTACGTGATGTGGTCGGTCAGGAAGGGCTGGACCGGGTCTTCGAGGTGCTGCGCGCGCCGTACGCCGAGGAGCCCACCAACTGGTCCCGTCGATACAAGGCAAATCTTGAGAAGCTCGCCTCCGGCGATGTCATCAAGGTGGCGGAGGTGGTCCGTGACCTGTGGCGTCGTGAGCGTGAGCGCGGACTCTCCGCCGGTGAGAAGCGCATGCTCGCCAAGGCCCGCCAGATCCTGGTGAGCGAGCTCGCCCTCGCGGAGAACACGAACGAGGACAAGGCCGAGGCCCTGCTCGACGAGGTCCTCGCGTCCTGACGCCCGTCACGTTCCGACCATGGATCACGTTCAGATCGCGGATCGTGGGATCTGAACGCTTTCCGTGACCGGAAACGAAACGAGCGGTTCGGCGCGATGAAATGCCGTCGCGAGAAATGCCGTGGTGCCCGATGACATGTCCACTGTCGCCGGGCGCTGCGGCATGTCCGGACCCGGGGGACCCAGGACGGAGACCTGAGGGACCCGGGGCTCCGGGCACCCCCGGCCATGCCGGAAGCCGGTGCTCCGATACTCGGAGTGCCGGGCCCGGACGGCCGGCTCGACCATCTTCACGGAAGGGTCCGGTCGAAGGCGTCGCGCCCGGCACTCCCCCGGCCCGTCGGCCGGGGTACGCCCAGGCCATACCCACGTCGGCCGAGCATACAAACCTGACAGGAACCGATGTCTGACGATTCGCGCCCCACGCCTCCCGGGGCTCGCACCGCGGCCGTGATTCCGGCCGCCGGCCGGGGTGTACGCCTCGGCCCGGGCGGCCCCAAAGCGCTCCGCGCGCTGAACGGCACGCCCATGCTCATCCACGCGGTGCGGGCCATGGCCGCGTCGCGTGCCGTCTCCCTCGTCGTCGTCGTGGCTCCGCCCGACGGGGCCGCCGAGGTCAAGACGCTGCTCGACTCGCACGCGCTGCCGGAGCGGACCGAGTTCCTCGTCGTCCCCGGGGGCGACAGCCGGCAGGAGTCCGTACGGCTCGGGCTCGACGCGCTGCCGCCCGGCATCGACATCGTGCTCGTGCACGACGCGGCGCGTCCGCTCGTACCCGTCGACACGGTCGACGGCGTCATCGAGGCGGTACGGGCCGGCGCTCCCGCCGTCGTACCCGCGCTGCCGCTCACGGACACCGTCAAGCAGGTCGAGCCCACCGGGACGCCCGGGGAGCCCGAGCCGGTGGTGGCCACGCCGGAGCGGTCGCGGCTGCGCGCCGTGCAGACGCCCCAGGGCTTCGAACACGACACGCTCGTACGGGCCCACGCGACCGTCACCGACAACGTCACCGACGACGCGAGCATGGTCGAGCAGCTCGGGCTCCGGGTCGTGGTCGTGCCAGGGCACGAGGAGGCGTTCAAGGTGACCCGTCCGCTGGATCTGATTCTCGCGGAGGCCGTTCTGGCGCGGCGGAGGTTGAACGATGGGTTCTGAGACGGGTTCCGGGACGGACTCCGGGGTGCCCTCGCTGCCGCGGGTCGGGATCGGTACCGATGTCCACGCCTTCGAGGAGGGGCGGGAACTGTGGTGCGCCGGACTGAAGTGGGAGGGCGAGGGGCCCGGTCTCGCGGGGCACTCCGACGCGGACGTCGTCGCGCACGCGGCGTGCAACGCGCTGTTCTCCGCGGCCGGGCTCGGCGACCTGGGGCAGCACTTCGGCACCGGGCGGGCCGAGTGGTCCGGGGCGTCCGGGGTGACGCTGCTGGCGGAGGCCGCGCGGATCGTCCGCGCGGCCGGTTTCGCGATCGGCAACGTCGCGGTGCAGGTCGTGGGGGACCGGCCGAGGATCGGGAAGCGGCGGGCCGAGGCGGAGAAGGTGCTGTCGGAGGCCGCGGGGGCCCCGGTGTCGGTGTCCGGCGCCACGACCGACGGGCTCGGGTTCCCCGGCCGGGGCGAAGGAGTGATGGGAATCGCCACGGCACTGGTCGCACGGGTGGGCTGACACGGGTGGGCTGACACGGATCGACCGGCGCGGATGGGCCGACACGAGTGGCCGGCACGGGTCAGCCGACACGGGTGGCCGGCGAGGGTCAGCCGGTACGGATCGGTCCGGTGGAGGAGGGCGGCCGCCGGCGTCACCCCGCGGGAGCGGATGTCACGCATACGTACCGCATGCGGCGGAAAGGTCGCGGGGCACTGCCCGTCGCCCACTACCCTGGTGGGGTGACTATTCGCCTGTACGACACCAGCGCCCGGCAGATTCGCGACTTCACCCCGATCACGCCGGGTTGTGTCTCGATCTACCTGTGTGGCGCCACGGTGCAGGCGGCCCCGCACATCGGGCACATCCGGTCCGGGCTCGACTTCGACATCATGCGCCGCTGGTTCGAGTACCGCGGCTACGACGTCACGTTCGTCCGCAACGTGACGGACATCGACGACAAGATCATCAGGAAGTCCGCGGAGCAGGACAGGCCCTGGTGGGCGATCGGCTACGAGAACGAGCGCGCGTTCAACGACGGCTACACGGCACTGGGCTGCCTGCCGCCGACGTACGAGCCGCGGGCCACCGGCCACGTGACCGAGATGGTCGAGATGATGCGCGCGCTCATCGAGCGCGGTCACGCGTACGAGGCCGACGGGAACGTCTACTTCGACGTACGGTCCCTGCCCGGTTACCTCTCCCTCTCCAACCAGGACCTGGACGAGCTGCGCCAGCCCGCGGGAGAGGGCGAGACCGGCAAGCGGGACCCGCGGGACTTCGCCATGTGGAAGGCGGTCAGGCCGGGGGAGCCGTCCTGGGAGACGCCCTGGGGACGCGGCCGGCCGGGCTGGCACCTGGAGTGCAGTGCCATGGCGCACAAGTACCTGGGCTCCGCCTTCGACATCCACGGCGGCGGCATCGACCTGATCTTCCCGCACCACGAGAACGAGATCGCGCAGGCCAAGGCGTTCGGTGACGAGTTCGCGCGCTACTGGGTGCACAACTCGTGGGTGACCATGAGCGGCGAGAAGATGTCGAAGTCGCTCGGCAACTCCGTGCTCGTGAGCGAGATGGTCAAGGCGTGGCGGCCCATCGTGCTGCGCTACTACCTGGGCACCCCGCACTACCGCTCCACCATCGAGTACAGCGAGGAGGCGCTGCGCGAGGCCGAGTCGGCGTTCGCGCGGATCGAGGGCTTCGTGCAGCGCGTGGTGGAGAAGGCCGGCGGCGTGGTCGAGCCCGCGGCCGAGGTGCCGCCGGCGTTCGCCGAGGCGATGGACGACGACCTGGGCGTGCCGGGGGCCCTCGCCGTCGTGCACACCACGGTCCGCCAGGGCAACTCCGCGCTGGCCGCCGACGACAAGGAGGCGGCCGTCGCCCGGCTCGCCGAGGTCAGGGCCATGCTCGCGGTCCTCGGACTCGACCCGCTCGACCCGCACTGGGCGGGCGAGAGCGACCGGGGCGAGGACCTCCACGGAGTCGTCGACACACTCGTACGGCTGGTGCTGCAGCAGCGCGAGTCGGCCCGCGTCCGCAAGGACTGGGCCACCGCCGACGCCGTCCGCGACCAGCTCAACCAGTCCGGGCTCGTCATCGAGGACGGTCCCCAGGGGCCGCGCTGGACCCTCGGCCCGCGCTGAGCTTTCCTTGATCGATTGTGCCGTCCGGGCGTCCGGGCGGCACACTTCAGTACGTACGTCCGTTCAGCAGGGACGTACACCCGTTCACCGGAGACGGATGTCCGTCATCCGTACGCGTTCACACAGACAGGTAGGTCATGGCCGCTAACAACCGCCGCATGTCCGGCAAGAAGGGCGCGCAGGTCGGCAGTGGCGGCCAGCGGCGCCGGGGCCTCGAAGGCAAGGGCCCCACCCCGCCCGCCGAGGCGCGCAAGGGGCACAAGAAGAACCGCATCGCGGGCGCCAAGGCGAAGCAGGCCGTGCGCCGGCCCGCGCCGCGCGGCGGCCGGGGCGGCAAGGGCACCTCCGAGATGGTCGTCGGGCGCAACTCCGTCGTCGAGGCGCTGCGCGAGGGCGTGCCCGCGACGATGCTGTACGTCCAGCAGTTCATCGACAACGACGAGCGGGTGCGCGAGGCGCTCCAGCTCGCCGCGGACCGCGGCGGCATCCACCTCATGGAGGCCCCGCGCCCCGAGCTGGACCGCATGACCAACGGACTCAACCACCAGGGGCTCGTCCTCCAGGTCCCGCCGTACGAGTACGCGCATCCGGAGGACCTCGCGGCCGCCGCGTACGACGAGGGCGCGGACCCGCTGATCGTCGCGCTCGACGGGGTGACCGACCCGCGCAACCTCGGTGCCGTGGTCCGGTCCGTCTCCGCGTTCGGCGGGCACGGCGTGGTCGTGCCCGAGCGACGGGCGGCCGGGATGAGCGCCGGTGCCTGGAAGACGTCCGCCGGTGCCGCGGCCCGTACGCCGGTGGCCCGCGCGGCCAACCTCACCCGGGCCCTGGAGTCGTACAAGAAGGCCGGACTCGTGGTGGTCGGTCTCGCCGCGGACGGCGAGGCCGAGGTCGGTGACCTGGAGGCCCTCGGGGGACCCGTGGTCATCGTGGTCGGCAGTGAGGGCAAGGGGCTCTCCCGGCTGGTGGGGGAGACCTGCGACTTCCGGGTGCGGATCCCCATGCCGGGCGGCACGGAGTCGCTGAACGCGGGCGTGGCCGCGGGAGTCGTCCTGTACGAGGCTTCGCGGCGACGCGCCTGAGCGGTGGGCCGCCGGATTTGATCTTGACGGGGTCCGGACAGATCCGGCGGGTCAAGGCAGTGTCCTAAGCACTTGTCACTCGGTTAGATGAGTGTGGACACCAGAACACCCCGCACACCCACGGGGGACCACTCGTCGGGGTTCGACGACGTCCCCGCGCTGAACATGGTGAAGGTGCCGAGCGATCCGGCGCAGGTCATCGTCAACCATGCGAGCTTCCGCGTGCAGTTGGGCGCCGCGCCCAGGGCCCGGGCGCCGCTCGCCGGCCGGCGCCTGGGTTCCGGCGACGACACCGCGCGCGTCCCCGTCGTCGGCACCACCGGGGGCACCCGCCGTCACGCGCCCGTCGTCTGGAGCGGGAGGTCCGCCCCCGACGACACCGGCGCCACCCGGCTGCTGCAGGCCGCGCGGAACACGAGCCTCCGGCACGGCGCCGACGACCCGCTGGGCCAAGGCGGTTCGACCCAGGTCATCCCGCGCATCGACAGCGTCGACGGTCCGGGGTTCGACGTCGACGCCACCGTCGAGTCCCCCGCCGTCAGCGGCCCCGGGACCCGCATCCTGCCGCAGCAGATGCGCAGCGCGGGCAGCGCGTACGAGGAGATCGACGAACGCCCGTACGGGGACGGCGACTTCGAGGACGACTCCTACGGCGACGGGTACCGGGACGGCGACGGGTACCGGGACGGCGACGGCGGGGCGCACAAGCGGCACGGCGCCGCCCCCGTCCGGCACGGGTACTACCCCGGCCGCCGCATGAACCTCGGCGTCGTCCTGCTCCCGCTGCGCGTCTTCCTCGGCTTCATCTCCATCTACGCGGGCATGGGCAAGCTCTGCGACCCCGTCTACTTCGACGGCGGCAAGCGCGGCTCCATGGTCCAGTGGCTCAACTCGCTGCACCCCTGGGAACTCGCCGAACCACTGCGCGAGTTCGCGCTCCAGCACCCCATCGGCGCCGGACTCCTCATCGCCTTCTTCCAGGTGATCGTCGGCGTCCTCACCGTCTTCGGACTGTGGCAGCGGGTCGCGGCGGTCGTCGGCGCCCTGCTGTCGGCGGCGCTGCTGCTCACCGTCAGCTGGAAGTCCGTCCCCGTCTACGACGCGCCCGACATCATCTACCTGGCCGCCTGGTCCCCGCTGATCATCGCGGGAGCCCCCGTCTACTCGGTCGACGGCCGCCTCGCGGGCGAGGCCTGGCGCACGCTCGGGCCGCGTACCGGGATCTGGGAGCTGCGCCGACGCGTACTGCGGCGCGGCGCCCTCGTCGCGGCCGTCGTCGTCGGCCTCACGCTGCTCGTCGGATCGGTGCTCGGCGGTGCCGTCCGCGATTCCGACCGCGTGGTCGTCCCCGGTCCGGGCGAGGCCCCGCGCAACGAACTGCCCGGCTCCCCGCTCCCGCAGGAGCCCGGCGCGCGCCGCGACGAGCGGAGCCCGGCGGCGTCCGACCGGCCCACCCGCGATGCGACGTCGGCGAGTCCCTCGCAGACCGCGACCTCACCCGGTGCGCCGGTCCGCGAGACGGCCGGTACGGGTGCGGACCGGCCCAGCCAGACCCAGGGCTACGACCCGGCACCGCCGCAGCAGCCGGCCGCGCCGCAGCAGCAGGCGCCCAGCTCCACCACGGGCACGGGACCGTCCTCCACCGGCGGCGGCACCACGAGCGGCGGCACCGGCTCGGGCGGCGGCACCAGCGGCACCGGCGGCGGTACGGGCTCGGGCGCCGCCACGGGAGGCTCCGGCAGCTCCGGTGGTTCCGGAGGGTCCTCCGGCGGCTCCTCCGGGCTCGTGGGCGGTCTGCTGCGCTGAGACAGCCGTACGACGGCGACGGGCCCCGCACCTGACCTCGGGTGCGGGGCCCATCGGTGTGTGCGTGGGACGGGGAGGGGCGGGGCTGGGCGCGGGTGTCAGCGGCCCAGTGCCGCCAGCTCCTTGGCCGCCTCCGTGAGGTCCTTCGCGGTGTCGATGGCGCGCCAGTAGGCGCCCTGCGGGATCGGGTAGCCGGCCAGGCGGCGCTCGCGGGCCAGGCGCGGGAACGTGGAGCGCTCGTGGTCACCGAGGGCCGGCAGCAGGTCGGTGAACTCGGGGGAGAAGACGTACACGCCCGCGTTGATGCCGTACGCGGTCGGCGGGGACTCGATGAAGTCCGTGATGTGGCCGAAGTCGTCGGTCTCGACGGCGCCCCACGGGATGCGGGGGCGGGCCAGCGCGAGGGTGGCCACCGCGTCGCGCTCGGTGTGGAAGTCCGCCATCTCGCGCAGCGAGAAGCGGGTCCAGATGTCGCCGTTCGTCGCGTACCAGGGGTGGTCGGGGTGGGGCAGGTGCTTGGCGGCGTACTTGAGGCCGCCGCCGCGGCCCAGGGGCTCCGACTCGACCACGGTGGTCACGGAGACCGGCAGGTCGGCCGACTCCAGCCACTCCTGGAGGACCTCGGCGAGATGACCACAGGACACGACGACGTCGGTGACGCCCTCCTCGGCGAGCCAGGCCAGTTGGTGGCCGATGATCGGGGTCCCGGTGCCGGGGATCTCGACCATCGGCTTGGGACGGTCGTCGGTGTAGGGACGCAGCCGGGAGCCCTGGCCGCCGGCCAGGACGACGGCTTGAACGGGGCGCGACGCGGCGTTCGGATCGGTCATGCCCGAACTTTACGTCGCGCTCCGCCGGGTCGACCTTCGGGGTTTGTGCGGGGTGCGGCAGATGCGGCAGATGCGGCAGATGCAACGGGTGCGGCGGGTCCGGCGGGTGCGGATCCGCGGGCGGGCTCAGCTGTTCTGGGCCGCCACGCCCGTCGCGAAGGATGTGTCGCAGACCGGGCGGGCGTACGACTGGGCCCGGGTCGGTCCGTACGCGAGAACCGCCGCGCGGCCCAGGGCACGGGCGATGGAGGCGCAGTGCCGGCCGAGGGACGGACGGTCGTTCACGGCCTCCTGGAGGTGGGTGAGGGCGGCTCCCGGGCTCTTCTCCTGGAGCTCCAGCAGGAGCTGGTCGCGCAGCACGTCCTGCGGAGCGCGGGACGAGGCGCGCCGGGAGACGTCCTCGGAGGATGCGGCGAGGGCCGACGTGGAGTCGTCCCCCGACCAGCTGACCCGGGTGACCGCGAGCGTCCCGGAGAGCACCAGGACGACGGGCAGAACGAGGGCGAGGGTGCGGCCGATCCGGCGGGCCGGGCCGCGGCCGTGTCGCGTCGAGTGGTTAGTGGAGTGCTTCACGCGAGAGAGGGTAGCGCGGGGTGATGATTTGGCGACATTTAGTAATCAGTTCGGGGGACGGGATTGGGCTGGCTTTCGAGTTGGGTGTTGACGAACGGCTGTCGAAATGACCGGTCTGACGGGATATTTATCGACAACGGAGATCGACAACGGAGAAGGCCCCGCAGTGATCTGCGGGGCCTTCTCCTGCCGACTCGGGTGCCGGCCCGGGTGAATCCTTCGGCCGGCGGGCCGGGGTCAGTCGGTGAGGCGCTCGCCCGTGGAGGTCGAGAACACGTGGGTCTCGCCCGCGCGCGGCACGACGTGCAGCGTCGCGCCCTTCTCCGGGACCGCGCGGCCGCTGACGCGGACGACCAGGTCCTTGAGCTCCTCGCCGACCTTGGCGCTGCCGTAGACGTAACCGTCGGCGCCGAGCTCCTCGACGACGTTCACGGTGACGGCGAGGCCGGCCGGAGCGTCCGCGGCCTCCTTCGACAGGGTCGCCGAGGCGACGCCGCCCTGCTCGACGATGTCGAAGTGCTCGGGGCGGACACCGACCGTGACCGTGCGGTCGCCCTTGTCCGAGGCGGCCTTGATGGCCTCGCGGTTGACGGGCACCACACTGTTGCCGAACTTCACGCCGCCGTCGGTGATCGGGACCTCGACGAGGTTCATCGCCGGGGAACCGATGAAGCCGGCCACGAAGAGGTTCGCCGGGCGGTCGTACATGTTGCGCGGCGAGTCGACCTGCTGGAGCAGACCGTCCTTGAGGACCGCCACGCGGTCGCCCATCGTCATGGCCTCGACCTGGTCGTGGGTGACGTACACCGTGGTGATGCCGAGACGGCGCTGCAGCGACGCGATCTGCGTACGGGTCGAGACGCGGAGCTTGGCGTCGAGGTTCGACAGCGGCTCGTCCATGAGGAACACCTGGGGCTCGCGCACGATGGCGCGGCCCATGGCGACACGCTGGCGCTGACCGCCGGAGAGGGCCTTCGGCTTGCGGCCCAGGTACTCGGTGAGGTCGAGGATCTTCGCCGCGTCCTCGACCTTCTGGCGGATCTCGGCCTTGTTGACGCCGGCGATCTTGAGCGCGAAGCCCATGTTGTCCGCGACCGTCATGTGCGGGTACAGCGCGTAGTTCTGGAACACCATGGCGATGTCCCGGTCCTTGGGCGGCAGGTGCGTGACGTCGCGGTCACCGATGTGGATGGAACCGCCGTTGACGTCCTCGAGACCCGCGAGCATGCGCAGGGAGGTGGACTTTCCGCAGCCGGAGGGACCGACGAGGACGAGGAACTCGCCGTCCGCGACGTCGAGTTCGAGCTGGTCGACGGCGGGCTTGTCGCCACCCGGGTAGATGCGGGTCGCCTTGTTGAACGAGACAGTGGCCATGATGAGGGCCCCCTTCACCGGCAGGAACGTGCCGGACGATCCGTTGTAAAGGTGGTGTGCCACCACGGAACGTTCCGTAGTGGTGTAGTCCACACGGGTGGACTGGATCGAGACGCTACCCTGCGTTCACCGCCCTGTCAGTAGGCAGGAAGGTGTGAACTTTGACTAAATTTCGATCCTGGAAGAGCAGATCACTTTTGACCTTGCCGAGGCTTCCTGCTTCACAGTCGCTGCCGGCGGACAACGAGTCACCCCTTTGTCACGCACGGTCTCACGCAGACTCCACAGGCATTCCGGCCGACGGCCCGCCGGTCCGTACCGCACACCGGCCCGGTCACGCGGCCGGCAGACACCTCTCCAACTCCGAAGCCTTGATCACAACCGGAGCCCGGCTGCCCGGAGGTAGCGCGGACGCCACCAGCCAGTACAGGCGCATCCCCTCGTCCCGCAGATTGACCGCCGCGTTCACATCCCGGTCGTGCACCACACCGCACTCGGCGCACGTCCACTCCCGGACCGAGACATCCAGCCTCGGGCCCTTCGCATGACACGCCGAGCACCGCCGGGTGGAGGGGAAGAACCGGTCGACGACGACCAGCGTCCGGCCGTACCACCCGCACTTGTACCGAAGTTGTCGGAGCAGTTCTCCCCACCCGGCGTCGATGATCGCCCGGCTCAGCGCCGCCTTGCGCCGACGGCCCCTCCCGCGAGCCGGACGCAACAGGGTCACGATGGACAGGTCCTCCACCACGAGCACTTGGTTCTCGCGCACGAGGCGGGTCGTGAACTGGTCCAGCATGTCCTTGCGTACGTCACCGATGAGCGCGTACAGGCGTGCAATCCGCTGCCTGGCCCTGTCCCGGTTCCCGGACCCCTTCACCTTCCTGTGCAGCTCCCGCTGCAACCGCGCCAACTTCTCCGCGTACCGCTTCAGTAGCCGTGGATGGTCCAGTTTCGTACCGTCGTCGAGCGTCACCAGGGACGCCAGCCCCAAGTCCAGCCCGACCGCCTTCGGCTCCCGCGAACCCGGCAGGAAGAGCGCGGGCAGCACTCGCACACGCTCCTCCACCAGCACGGACACGAAATACCGACCCGCCCGGTCCCGTGTCACCGACAACCGGACCGGAACCGCCCCCGCGGGAAGCGCCCGGGACCAGCGGACGTCCAACGGCCCGGACTGCTTGGCGAGCGTGATCAGACCCGTCCCTGGCCGCACGGGGTCCTCGACCCACCTGAACCCCGTGCGCACATACGTCACCGCATCCCGCGAGCGCTGCTTCCTCCTCCGCTGCGGATACTTCGCCGCCCCGCTGAAGAACCGCGTGAACGCCTGGTCGAGATGGCGCAGGGCCTGCTGCAGCACCGTCGCGGACACCTCCTTGAGCCACGCCCTCTCCCCGGTCCGCTTCCAGCCCGTCAGCGCTCGGCACGTCTCCGCGAAACCGACTCTCACCCGGTGCTGCTCCCAAGCCTCCGACCGCAGGGCCAGCCCTTCGTTGTAGACCCACCGACAGGCACCGAACGTCCTGCCCAACTGCTCGGCCTGCGCCCCGGTCGGATAGAACCGGAACCGGTAGACACGGTGCTGGGTGCCCGTTTCCTTGGCGTGACTCCTCAGCGGAGTCGCCGTGCGGCCCTCGTGCTTGCGGCGGCCCTCGATGCCGAACGCCTCGCGCTTGACGCGCTCGGCCCGGACGCCCTTCACCGCCTTCGGCTTCTTCGCCACGTCCTCCACGAGCCCCCCCTCGCGATCCGATCTTCGGAACAGCACGTCAGTCCGTTCAACGAACGGGTGCGCGGGTGGTTACGTGCGGATTTCGCGGTCCGCTGTCAGGGCAACTGCGTGGATCGGAGCGAGGCGGTCTGTGTACAGTGGAGCCGCTTTCGCGTGCGGCGTTGTTGTGCGCGGTGCCTCCTTAGCTCAGTCCGGCCAGAGCAACGCACTTGTAATGCGTAGGTCGTCGGTTCGAATCCGACAGGGGGCTCCGTCCATCGGTACGGGGTGATCGCCGTGCCGTTCCGCAGGGCCCAGGTCAGTCGTCGGCCTGGGCCTTCTGCGTGGGGACGCCCGCCGCCCGGGCGATCACCCGGGCCGTGCGCAGGCCCTCCCGGTGGGCCTGGCCCGTGTGGGCCGGGCGGCAGCGGCCCCATTCCGGGGAGTACTCGGCCATGACCGCGCCCGGGTGGTCCGTGGCCAGTTCCGTGAGGGGGGCCGTGCGGCCGCAGGCCGCCAGGGCGCGCTGGAACTCGCCCGCGTTGGCGAAGTCGCACACCGTGTCCTGCGTGCCGTGCACCAGGTGGATGGGCAGGGGAGGGGCGTCGGCGCAGACGTCCATCGGGGAGGGCAGGCCGAGCAGCGGCTCGGGCTGGTTGTAGCGGGCGGCGACGCCGACCACGGCGGCGGGGCGCCAGCCCTCCGGCGGGTCCGGGCGCAGGGCCGTGGCCATCGCGGCGCGTCCGCCCAGGGACCAGCCGACGAGGACCACCTCCTCCGGGTTCCGTACGAAGTCCCAGGTGAAGCGGAGCGACGCGGCGAGCTGGGGGCGGCCGCCGTCCTCGGCGTCCGGGTGCCAGTCGGGGACTATGACGGTGGCGCCGAGGCGGGCGACCTCCGCCGCCAGTGCGCCGAGGACGTCCCGTTCGGCGGGGCCGCGGCCGTGCCAGAGCAGGACCGTCGGGGCGTCCGGGGCGGCGGCGCGGTGGATGTCGAGGAGCTGACCGTCGGACGAGTAGCGGACGGTGTCCATGACTGCGGTGCTCATGGGGTTCCCCTTGTCTCAGCTTTTCTCAGCGGCCCGCGACCCGGTCGGCGATGCGTGCCATCCGGGACGACCGCGCGGCGTGTGTGGTGAGTTCGTGGCGGTCGGCGGCCCGGTACGTCGCGTACATGGCGTGTACCCCGAGCCAGCGGAAAGGTTCGGGTTCCCACTTGCGGACCTTGTGTTCGACCCAGGGGAGCGTGGTGAGGTCGGTCGCGCCGGACTGGCCCGAGTCCTGCTGGACTAGGTCCCGGAGGGTGCGGGCGGCGAGGTTGGACGTGGCGACTCCGGAGCCGACGTAGCCGCCGGCCCAGCCGAGACCGGTGGAGCGGTCCAGGGTGACCGAGGCGCACCAGTCGCGGGGCACGCCGAGGACGCCGGACCAGGCGTGGGCCACGGCGAGGTCCGGGAGCTGGGGGAAGAGGCGCCGGAGGAGGTCGTGCAGGGCCCGGACCGTGGAGGGGTGCGTACGGCCGTCGTCGTCCGTGCGTGAGCCGTAGCGGTACGGGACGCCGCGGCCGCCGAGCGCGATGCGGTCGTCGGCGGTGCGCTGGGCGTACATGTAGGCGTGGGCCATGTCGCCGAGGGTCTCCCGGCCCTCCCAGCCGACCGACTCCCACTGGGCGGGGGTCAGGGGCTCGGTGGCGATCATCGAGGAGTTCATCGGGAGCCAGGTGCGCCGGTGGCCCTTCAGGGCGGCCGTGAAGCCCTCCGTGCAGCGCAGGACGTACGGGGCGCGGACCGTGCCGTGCGGGGTGACGGCGTGCCGGGGCCTGATCTCCGTGACGGGTGTCGACTCGTGGATCGTGACGCCGAGCGCCTCGACGGCGGTCGCGAGGCCCTTGAGCAGTTTGACCGGGTGCAGGCGGGCGCCGTGCGGGGTCCAGGTCGAACCGGTGGCGTCCGCGATCCGGATGCGCTCGGCGGTCTCGCGGGGGCCGTACAGCTCGCGGTCCTCCTCGCCGTACGAGAGTTCCGTCTCGTGGAAGGTCTTCAGGCGTGCCAGCTGGGCGGGGGTGCGGGCGACTTCGAGGACGCCGCCCCGGTGGACGTCCGCCTCGATGCCTTCCTGTGCGGCGACGCGGAGGACCTCGGTAACCGTGGCGTTCATGGCCTGCTGGAGGCGTACGGCGGCCTCGTGGCCGTGCAGGCGCGCGTAGCGGTCGCGGCCCGCGATGCCGTTGTAGAGCCAGCCGCCGTTGCGGCCTGAGGCGCCGTAGCCGCAGAACCGCTGTTCCAGGACGGTGATGCGCAGGAAGGGGGCGGTCTTCTTCAGGTAGTACGCGGTCCACAGGCCGGTGTAGCCGCCGCCGACGATCACCACGTCGGCGTTCGCGTCGCCCGGGAGGGGGGTGCGGGGGGAGGGGCGGCCGTCCTGGGCGTACCAGAACGATATGTCACCGTTTGTCGTGGGGGCGGGGGCGGGGGCGGGGGCGGGGGCGCGGGATCCGTCCGGTGTGCCGGGTGTGTTGTCCGCGTTCTCCGTGCTGCTCACGCGCGAGACGTTAGCTTCTCCGGGTGGTGGGTGTCTTCTTCGGATGCGAGGGTCTGGGGGCGGTTCGGGTGGAGGACACGAGGGTGAGTGGGCACGGGCGGCTGCTGGAGCGGGGCGGGCGGTTCGTCGAGCGGTGGGGGTTGCGGCAGGAGGGCGCGCCGATGAGCGGGCGTGTCTCGGTCGTGCTGCCGGTGGTGTGCGCCGACGGGACGCGGGCCGCGCTGAAGCTGCAGGACGTCGACGAGGAGACGGCCGGTGAAGGGCTCGCGCTGCGGACCTGGGACGGCGACGGGGTCGTACGGTTGCTGGAGGAGGACGCGGAGAGCGGCACGTTGCTGCTGGAGCGGCTCGACGAGGACCGGCCGTTGGACGCCGTGCCGGACGTGATGGAGGCGACCGCGGTCCTGGCCGGGCTGCTCGCGCGGCTCACGGCCGTGCCGGCGCCGGCCGGGCTGCGGCGCCTCGACGGTGTCGTCGCGGGGATGTTCGCGCGGTTGCCGCGGGTGCTCGCGTCCCTCGCGGCGGACGACGACAGACGGCTGCTGGCGGACTGCGCGGCGGCCGTGCGCGAGGTCGCGGACGAGCCGGGGGACCGGCTGCTGCACTGGGACCTGCACTTCGGGAACGTCCTCGCGGCCGGCCGCGAGCCCTGGCTCGTCATCGATCCGAAGCCGCTGGCCGGGGATCCCTGCTTCGAGTTGCTGCCCGCGCTGTGGAACCGGTTCGACGAGGGCCGGCTGACGCGCCGCTTCGACCTGCTGACCCGGACGCTGGGCGTGGACCGGGAACGGGCGCGTGCCTGGACGCTGGGGCGGGTGCTGCAGGACTCGCTGTGGCGGGTGGAGGAGGGGGCGGGGGCGGGGGCGGGGGCGGGGCTGGACGTCGGGCAGGTCGCTGTCGCGCGGATGTTGTTGGGGCGTTGAGGGCTGCCGTGGGCCGTGGGGGGCAGGATGGGGGGATGGTTGTGGCACGTAGAGCGGTGAAGGCCGGCGCAGGGGTGAAGAAGGGCGCTGGGGTGAAGGGGGCGCGGCGGCCCGAGGTGCGGTTGCCTGCGCTGGAGCCGTACGGGGGTGGGGAGCTGGAGCCGGACGGGGACTACGACGGGCTGCGGTTCACCGACGTGGACTTCGCGGGGCAGGACGGCGGGGGTGCGCGGTTCATGGACTGCGCGTTGACGGGGTGCGCGGTCGACGGGACGCGGCTGCACCATGTGCGGGTGCTGGACTCCATGCTGACGGGGCTGCGCGGGGTCGGTACGGACCTCGGGTCGGCGGCCTTCCGGGACGTGGAGGTGGTCGACGCGCGGTTGGGCGGGGTGCAGTTGCACGGGGCCGTGCTGGAGCGGGTCGTGTTCCGTGGGGGGAAGATCGATTTTCTGAATCTGCGGGAGGCGCGGATCCGGGATGTGGTGTTCGAGGGGTGCGTGCTCGTCGAGCCGGACTTCGGGGGTGCCCGGCTGGAGCGGGTGGAGTTCGTGGACTCCGTGCTGAAGGAGGCGGACTTCAGCGGGGTGTCGCTGACGGACGTGGATCTGCGGCGGGCGGCGGAGGTGGGGTTCGCGCGCGGGGTCGACCGGTTGGCGGGGGCGGTGATCAGTCCGGCGCAGTTGCTGGATCTGGCGGGGGTGTTCGCCGCGGAGGTGGGGGTTCGGGTGGTGGGGGTTGAGGGGTGAGTGCTGAGGGGTGAGTGCTGAGGGCGGGTGCTGAGGGGTGAGTGCTGAGGGCGGGTGCTGAGGGGTGGCGTCCGTCCGGGCGGTGGTGGGGTCGGGGCCGTGCCGGTACGTCGAGTCCGCCGCCACCGGGTGTCCGGCCGTAGGTTTCTGAGGGTTCCGTTTCCAGGAGGAGCCCTACGCGGCGGACTTTCGACGTACCGGCACGGCCCGCTCCCGTGACGTCGCCGACTGCGGGCCGGGCGGGGCCGGGCCGGGCCCGAGGGTGTTCAGGGGAGTCTGGGGAAGCGGGCTTCCAGGGTCCAGATCGCCGGGTTGTCGCGGAGCCCCTCGTGGAGGTCGGTCAGGTCCGCCAGGAGGTCGTGGAGGAAGTCGCGGGCCTCCCGGCGCAGTTCGGTGTGGGAGAAGGTGAGCGGGGGCTCGTCGCCGGGCATCCAGTCGGACTCGATGTCGACCCATCCGAAGCGGCGCTCGAAGAGCATGCGGTCCGTGGACTCGGTGAAGTCCAGTTCGGCGTGCTGGGGGCGGGAGGCCCGGCTGCCCAGGGGATCCTGGTCGAGTTGTTCGGCGATGTCGCACAGGGCCCACGCGAAGTCGAGCACCGGTACCCATCCCCAGGCTGTGGACAGCTCCCGGTCCGTCCTGGTGTCGGCGAGGTAGACATCTCCGCAGAACAGGTCGTGGCGCAGGGCGTGGACGTCCGCGCGGCGGTAGTCGGTCTGCGGGGGGTCCGGGAAGCGGGAGGAGAGGGCGTAGCCGATGTCGAGCACGTGGGTGATGGTGTCACGTCGCGTCGGGGGAGGAGTTGTGCGCCGGTTTGAGCGGCTTGTTGCTTTTCTGGTGGTGTTTGTTCTTGTGGGTTGTGGCGGCGTGGGGAGTGGTGGGGCGGGGAGTGGTGGAGTGGGCGATCCGTATTTTCCTGCTTCCGGGACCGGGGGGTACGACGTCACGCATTACGGGCTCACGCTCGACTACGAGCCCGGGACGCGGTGGCTGGTGGGGGAGGCCGTGATCGTGGCGCGGGCGGAGGAGGATCTGCGCGCGTTCAATCTTGACTTCGTGGGGATGGAGGTCGAGTCGGTCGAGGTCGGGGGTGAGGCCGCGCGGTTCGAACGGCGTGGGGGCGAGGTGACCGTCCGGCCCCGGGGTGGGGTGGGGGAGGGGCGTGTTTTCGTCGTGGTCGTCCGTTACTCCGGGGTTCCCGAGGTCATTCGTGATCCGGACGGTTCCGAGGAGGGGTGGCTGCCTACCGGGGACGGGGCTGTGGCGCTCGGGCAGCCGGTCGGGGGCATGGCCTGGTTCCCCGGGAACCATCATCCGGGCGACAAGGCCACGTACGACATCACCGTCGCCGTGCCCGAGGGGCTGCGGGCCGTCTCCAACGGGGAGTTGAGGAAGGAGACGGTGGTGGACGGGAGGGCCGTCCACGAGTGGCGTGTCGGGGAGCCGATGGCTTCCTACGTGGCGACCGTGGCCGTGGGGGAGTTCCGGATCCGCCGTTCGCGGACCGCCGGAGGGCTGCCCGTGTACGTGGCGGTGGATCCCGGGCAGGACGCGGCGAGCGAGAAGGTGCTGGGGCGGATTCCCGAGATCGTGGCGTGGGGCGAGCGGACGTTCGGGGCGTATCCCTTCTTGTCCACCGGGGCGATCGTGGAGCGGAAGGGTGATGCGGGGTACGCCCTGGAGACCCAGAACCGGCCCGTGTTCCCCGGCGCTCCGAGTGTGGAGCTCCTCGTCCACGAGCTCGCCCACCAGTGGTACGGGAACTCCGTCACCCCCGGGTCGTGGCGCGACATGTGGCTGAACGAGGGCTTCGCGACGTACGCCGAGTGGCTGTGGGGCGAGGACCACGGCGGGGACACCGCCCAGGAGGTCTTCGACCGGCTGTACGCGGGCGACCACTTCGACAAGGAGGCGGACGACGACGCCGTCTGGGCCTTTCCCCCCGCCCGGCCGCCGAGCGCCGCCCACATCTCCGGCAGGCCCGTCTACGAGCGGGGCGCCATGGTGCTGCACGAGGTGCGCCGGACGGTCGGTGACCGGGTGTTCCGGGACATCCTGCGGGGCTGGGCCGCCGAGCGCCGGCACGGCAACGCGGACACCGGTGACTTCACCGCCTATGTGGAGGCGAAGGCGCCGGGCGAGGATTTCGCGGGGATCTGGAGGAGCTGGCTCCATGGGGAAGGGCGGCCCGGCGAGGTCTAGGGCGGCGAGGTCTGGGACGGCGAGGTCCGGGAGGGCAAGGGGGCGTGCAGGGTTTTGCGCTTGCCGTGCTGGGGGGGGGCGTCGACCGGCAGCAGGCCGATCCAGGGGTCCAGGTCGGCCCGGTCGGGGAAGTCACCGCTGAGGGCGTGGAACGCGTGGTTCGGGGATCACACGGGGGAGGGAGCGCGGAGGGCCCCCGGCCGGCCGCAGCCGGGCCGGGGGCCCTCCGTGTGTCGTGCGGGTGCGGGGTGCGCCCGGATCAGACGTTGACGCCGAAGTCCTTGGCGATGCCCGCGAGGCCGGCCGCGTAGCCCTGGCCCACCGCGCGGAACTTCCACTCGGCGCCGTTGCGGTACAGCTCGCCGAAGACCATGGCCGTCTCCGTGGCCGCGTCCTCCGAGAGGTCGTAGCGGGCGATCTCGGCGCCGCCGGCCTGGTTCACGATGCGGATGTACGCGTTGCGGACCTGGCCGAAGTTCTGCGAGCGGGTCTCCGCGTCGTAGATCGAGACCGGGAAGACGATCTTGTCGATGTCGGCGGGGAGGCCCGCGAGGTTGACGTTGATCGCCTCGTCGTCGCCGGCGCCTTCACCCGTCCGGTTGTCGCCCGTGTGGACGATCGTCTGGTCCGGGGTCTGCTTGTTGTTGAAGAAGATGAAGTGGGCGTCCGAGTAGACCTTGCCCTCGGCGTTGACCGCGATGGCCGAGGCGTCCAGGTCGAAGTCGGTTCCCGTGGTGGAGCGGACGTCCCAGCCGAGGCCCACGGTGACGGCGGTCAGGCCCGGAGCCTCCTTGGTGAGCGAGACGTTGCCACCCTTGGACAGGCTTACAGCCATTGTGGGGAGTCCTTCCCTTGTTTTTTGTACGTACGGGTCGTGCGGTGCTGCGCGACAGCTTCGTACGGGACGAAGCTACCGCCACCCTGTGAACGCCGAAGGGGGTCTCCAGGGTTCCGCTCCTCTTTACTTTCTTTACCCGTGGCGCGGGGGGAGGCGGGCGAGGGCGGGGGCGCCGGTGAAAAGCGGGTGACGTGGGTGGCCGGGCGGGGGACCATGGGGCCATGTCCGGTCCCTACGCCATCCGCGGCTCCGTCTCCCTGCCCGAGGCCGAGCTCATGTGGCGTTTCTCGCGTTCCTCCGGGCCCGGTGGCCAGCACGTCAACACGACCGACTCGCAGGTGGAGCTCCGCTTCGACCTCGCGAAGACGGAGGCGCTGCCGCCGGTGTGGAAGGAGCGGGCGCTCGCGAGACTCGCCGACCGGCTGGTCGACGGGGTCGTCGCCGTGCGCGCCTCCGAGCACCGGTCGCAGTGGCGCAACCGGGAGGCGGCGGCCGTCCGGCTCGCCGCGCTGCTCGCCGAGGCGAGCGCGCCGCCGCCCAGGCCCCGCCGGGCCACCCGTGTCCCGCGGGGGATCAACGAGCGCCGGCTCCGTGAGAAGAAGCAGCGGGGCGACACGAAGCGGGGGCGTTCCGGGCGCGACTGGGGCTGAGCCGGGGGCGAAGGCCGGGCGTCGGGGCGAAGGCCGGGGGCAAGGGCGAGGCCGAGGGCTGAGAGCGGGTCGGGGTGGATGCCTCGGGCTTTGCTTTTTGCTGTCGCCCTGTCAGTTCTCGGGTGAGAATGTGGAGTTGTGTTCGCCGCACGGTTTTCTGGCGGTGGAAGAAAAGGCCGGAGGAAAGCGGACCGGGGTGGGGGGCCGCGGGAATCTTCCCGTTCCCGAATGCGGGCGGGTGCTTGCGGCCGTGCGGGTGGAGGGCGACGCCTTCACGGTCGTACACGGTTTCGCGGTCGTACGCAGTTCCATGGTCGCGTACGGCCGCATTCCCCCGGGAACACCCGCCGCTAGCCCAGTCGCCGGTAGCGGCCGCGGAAATACGTGAGCGGGCCGGCGTCCGCGCCCGGCAGGGCGGACGTCAGTACCCGGCCGATCACCAGGGTGTGGTCGCCCGCCGTCACCCGCTGCTCGGTACGGCACTCCAGGGTGGCCAGGGCGCCGTCCAGCAGCGGCGCTCCGGACGCCTCCCCGCGGACGTACGGCACGTCCGCGAAGAGGAGGCGGTCCGAGATGCGGTTCTTCATGGCGAACCGGCTCGCGACGGAGCTCTGCTTCTCGGAGAGCAAAGACACTGCCCACAGGGGTTGTTCGTCCAGCAGGTCGTCCATCCGGGAGCCCTCGCGCAGACCGATGAGTACAAGGGGCGGATCGAGGGACACGGACATGAAGGAGGTCGCCGTCATGCCCACGTCCTCACCGCTCGGGCCGTCCGGGTCGGACTGCCGCTCGTGCGCGGTCACCAGGACCACACCGGCGGCCAGCCGGGACATGGCGGCGCGGAACTCGTCGTTGCTCACCCCCTCAGCATGCACGGACGGGGCGGAAGGGGCGGAAGGGGGAGTGTTGGGCACAGGAAGACGCTATTCTCCGCCAACGTTCATCACATCCGACCAGGGTCCGAACCGGGTCCTAGGACTGAAGGGGGAGTGTGATGCGGATCTCTCATCAGGCGCGCGCACATCTTCCACAAATTTACGTTCAGTAAACGCACCGCGAAAACACAGAAACTCTACCTAATTGTTCATCTTCCCCTGTGACTTGAGTCACAGGTGCCATATTTTGTTGACCCTGTGTACCGAGTGAGCAGCGCGCTGTGATTCAGTGGCGGGGAAGTCGGTAGGGGGTAGGCCGGGAGAGAACCCTGGAGTTGCTGTCGAGGTCTCGAGGGGAGGGCGAATGGAGACCGAGTCGGAGCCGTACGTCCGCCTTGCGACCCTGCGGCAGCTGCATCAGGTCATGGCGGACATGAACAAGGCCCGCAGCCTGGCCGACACACTGCAGACCGTCGCCGACGGCGTCGTCAACGGTCTCGGTTACGAACTGGCCTGCGTCAACCTCGTCCAGCCCGACAACAACCTCGTGGTCGCCGCCTTCGCCGGGAACGCCGCGGCCGAGGCGCTCATCACCGGCCGGGTGGGCTCCCGGGAGTCCTGGGAGCGCCGGCTGTCCATGGGGGAGGCATGGGGCGACCTGCGTTTCATACCGCACACCGAGGGCTGGGTCCTCGACGACGACGACGTCCCGCAGTGGCACACCGACGGGCCCGAACCGCGCTTCGAGGACGAGTGGCACCCCGCCGACCGGCTCTTCGCCCCCATGTACATGCCCGGTGTCCCGGGCGTCTCCAGCGGCGAACTGATCGGTGTCCTGTCCGTGGACCGCCCGCGCAACGGACGGCGCCCCGGCTCCTGGGGCCGCGAGGCGCTGCAGATGTACGCGTTCCAGGCCGCCATAGCCATCAGCAACGCGCGGCTCCGCGCCAACATGCAGCGCGCGCTCGTCCGCCTGGAGCGCGAGCAGCAGGCGCTGCGCGCCAGTGAGGAAAGCTTTCGGCAGGCATTCGAGTACGCCCCCTCCGGCATGGCCGTCGCCGAGATGGGCGGCGACCAGCACGGCCGGATCCTGCGGACCAACGACGCGCTGTGCCGGCTCCTCGGCCGTCCCGCCTCCTCGATGCGCCGCTACTCCTTCTCGGACCTCGTCCACCCCGAGGACATCGGCACCCTGCTCCGGACCTCCGCCGAAGGGGGCCGCGCCGAGCTGCGGCTCTGTCGCCGCGACGGCACGTACGTGTGGGTGTCGCTGCGCAACAGCGTGGTCGCGGACGTCGCCGACGGGCCGCGCTTCCTGCTCACCCACGTCGAGGACATCGAGGAACGCAAGCGGCGCGAGCTGCAGCTCGCGCACCGTGCCTCGCACGACGCGCTCACCGGACTGCCGAACTCCGCGGAGCTGCGCTCCCGGCTCGCCTCCCGGCTGTGCGCGCGTCCCACGGCGACGGAACCCGGCGCGGTCGACACGATCGACGCGGCGTACGGGCAGGTGGTCGCCGCGCGCAACGCGAACGGGTACGACGGGAACGGGTACGACGGGAACGTGTACGACGCCCATGGGCACGCGTTCGACTATCCGCCGGTGCCGGACGCGTTCGACCCGTACGGCCACCATGTGCACACCGTCACACCCGAAGGGGAGCGCGACGACGGCACGAAGGGGCTCGCGGTCCTCTTCTGCGACCTCGACGGCTTCAAGTCGATCAACGACCGCTTCGGGCACAACGCCGGGGACGCCGTGCTGATCGAGGTGGCCCGCCGGCTGAGCGGTGCCGTCCGGGACGGGGACACGGTCGCCCGGCTCGGCGGCGACGAGTTCGTGGTGCTCGCGGACGGGCTGGGGCGGGCCGACGCCGAGGACCTCGCGGTCCGGCTGCGCAGCGAGATCATCCAGCCGATCAGGGTCGACGGCCGGACCATGCGGGTCGGCGCCAGCTTCGGTATCGGGTGGGCCCACTGCGGCATGACGGCGGACGAGGTCCTGCAGTCCGCGGACGAGCGGATGTACGTAGAGAAACGGTCTCGTCCCAAAGCGCACAGGCGTGCGGGCTGACCCGCAGGTCAGGGGTGTCGTGCGAGCTGAGTCACCCGTTCGGTGCACGGGAACCGGGTAGGCTCGCCTTTCGTTCCCCCGTACCGCATCTGAACCGCACCCGCTAGGAGACCAAGGGATGACGCCCGGCAGCAACGGCGCGAGCACGCCCGAGGACGACGACCCGTTCGGCTATCTGTACGAGGACGGGAAGGCCGCCGGAGCCCAGCCGCCGAGCGGTGGCTACGGCTACCCCGGCTCGGTGAACCGGGTGCGTCCGGTCGGCGAGCGCCAGTACGGCCAGTCCGCCGCGCAGAACGCGCCCACCGCGCAGTACGCGCAGCCGCAGGGCACGTACGGGCAGCCGAACGCGCACCACGCCGGGCCCGAGTCCTTCACCGGCCGGACCACCACGGCCCTGCACCAGTCGGCGCCCGACAGCCGGCGCGGCGGCGGCCGGGGCAGCGGTGGCCGGGGCCGCGGGCCCAACACCAAGGGGCTGCTGATCGGTGCCGTCGCGGTCGTCGCGGCCGTGGTGGTCGGCATCGGGATCGCGATGCTCGGCGGCGACTCGGAGGAGGACAAGGGCGGCGACGCGGCCGCGGACCCGACCGTGTCCGCGGGGCAGAGCGCCGAGCCGAGCGAGTCGTCCACCGAGAAGGCCGCGGAGCCGGTCGAGCTGCCCGAGATCGACGCGCAGGCACTGAAGCTGGGCCCCGGTGTGACGACCGCCTCGGACGTCCAGGGCGCGAGCGCGGGCGGCGGCCGCTACGTGACCGGCCTGAACCAGGTCGGCTCCGAGGTCACCTGGACCGTCGACGGCATCCCGGAATCCGGTACGTACACCGTCTTCACGCGGTACAGCGTCGCCGGCAAGGACGCCAAGATGACGCTCACCGTGAACGGCAAGGAGTTCGGCAGCAAGCTGAACCTCGGCAACTTCACGGGCGCCAAGGAGAACGAGTGGGAGAAGGGCTGGACGGAGACCTACTCCTGGCCCACCCTCACCAAGGGCACCAACACGATCTCCATCTCCTGCCGGCAGGGCGACGACTGCAACGTCCTGCTGGACCAGCTCCGTCTGAAGGCGGGCCAGGTCAAGGACTGACAGTTGCCGCCGCGCGGTCTTTCAGGGGGCGCGGGGAACGGCGCGACCAGCCCCCATCGGCCCGCAGCCGACGAGAACCCGCAGCCGGCCCGGCCGGCCACCGGGCACCCCGCGGGGCGCTACGCGACGGTGGTCGCGCCGGTCACCGCCACCCGCCCCAGCAGTTCCTCGTACACCACCCGGTCGAACTCCCCCGCTGTCCGCGCCGGCACGCTCGCCGCGGACAGCGCGACCGCCCGCCCCAGCCGCTCCGGCCAGGGCAGCCGCTCCACCAGCCCCGACAGCAGCCCCGCGACCACCGCGTCGCCCGCCCCCGCGGGATTGCCCCGCAGCGGACGGGGCGGAGCGGCCCGCCAGTCCCCGTCGGGCGTACGGGCGAGCAGTCCCCGCGCTCCCAGTGACGCCACCACCGCGTGTGCTCCGCGCCGGCGCGCGTCCCGGGTCGCCTGCGCCGGATCGTGCGCACCGGTGAGCTCGGCCAGCTCGTCCGCGTTCGGCTTGACGATGTCGGGCCGTGCCGCGATGCCCCGCCGCAACGGCTCCCCGCTCGTGTCCAGCAGCACCGGAACCGCCAGCGCCCTCGCCGTGCGCACCAGCTGGGCGTACGCCCCGACCGGCAGTCCCGGTGGCAGGCTGCCGCACAGCGCCACCGCCGAGGAGGACCGCAGCAGTACCTCGTACGCCTCCTGGAACGCCGCCCACTCGTGGGGCGCGATCACCGGTCCCGCCTCGTTGAGCTGGGTCGTGTCGCCGGTGGAGGTGTCGACGACCGCGACCGTGCGGCGGCTGGGGCCGCCCACCGGGACCAGCGCGTCCACGATCCCCGGGGTCCGCGCGAGCCCTTCCCGCACCGCCTGTCCGGTGGCACCGCCCGCGAGGCCCGTCACCGACACCTCGTGACCGAGGGCCGCGAGCACCCGGGCCACGTTCAGCCCTTTCCCGCCGGGCCGCTCCGTCACCTCGGTGACCCGGTGGGAGGTGTGAGGGCGCAGTTCCCGTACGCGGTACGTGATGTCGAGAGCGGTGTTCAGCGTGACGGTGAGGATCACCTGGGCCGACCTCCCCCGGTGTGCAGGCGCCCGCCGGGCGCGCTCGCCTGTCCGGAACCCCGATCATGTCAAAGACGGCGGGGCTCGGCCCAGTCCCCGAACGTGTCCTGCCGGGCCGGGTTCTCCGGTGGTTCGACCAGCCATTCGCCCCGGCGCATCACGCCCTTGACCTCGAAGCCGGAGTCCAGGACGACGAGGTCGGCGTCCTTGCCCGGCTCCAGCGAACCCACCCGGTCGTACAGGCCCAGCTGCCGGGCCGGGTTGGCGGAGACGGCCGTGACGACGTCCTCGACGGGCAGCCCGTCCAGGGTCACCGCCCGCTTGAAGGCCCGGTCCAGGGTGAGCGTGGAGCCCGCGATGGAGCCGCCCTCCACCAGGCGCGCCACCCCGTCCGCCACCTCGACCTCCAGCGGACCGAGCATGTACCGGCCGTCGCCGAAGCCCGCCGCGTCCATCGCGTCCGTGATGAACGCCACCCGTCCGCCGCCCGCGTGGTGGAAGGCCAGCTGGAGGGAGGCCGGGTGGAGGTGGACGCCGTCGTTGATCAGCTCGACGGTGACCCGCTCGTCCTCCAGCAGCGCCGCGATCGGCCCCGGGCTGCGGTGACCGAGCGTGGGCATCGCGTTGAACAGGTGCGTCGCCACGGTCGCGCCCGCGTCGATGGCCTCCACCGTCTGCTCGTACGTCGCGTCCGTGTGCCCGATCGCCGCGATGACGCCGTGCTCGACGAGGAGGCGTACGGAGTCGATGCCGCCCGGCAGCTCGGTGGCGAGGGTGACCATGCGGGCCTGGCCGCGCGCCGCGTCGATCAGCTTGCGCACCTCCGCCGGGTCGGGGTCGCGCAGCAGCTCCGCGGAGTGCGCCCCCTTGCGGCACGGGGAGATGAACGGGCCCTCGAAGTGGACGCCCGCGAGGTCGCCCTGCTCGGCCAGCTCGGAGAGCAGTCCGGCGCGCTGGGCCAGGCCGTCCATGTCGCCGGTGACGGTGGAGGCGACGAGGGTCGTCGTGCCGTGCAGGCGGTGGGTGCGGACGCCCCGGAGGATCTCCTCGACCGTGCCCGAGGTGAAGGACGCCCCGCCACCGCCGTGGTTGTGCATGTCCACGAAGCCGGGGACCAGCCAGTACCCCGTCAGGTCCCTGCGCGGGGCGCCCTCGGGAGCGCTCCCGGCGATGCGGGTGCCCTCCACGATCACGCGGCCGTCGGGCACCGTGCCCGTGGGGAGCACCACCGTGGCGCCGGACAGCACCACGGCGCGCGGGCCGGCCGGGGGAGTGCGCTCAGTGGTCATCGGGCGGTTACCTCCGGGGCGGGGGAAGCGGGGACGGGAGGGGTGGTGGTGGCCAGCAGGTCCCAGGCGAGGAGACCCGCGCCGAGGCAGCCGGCGGTGTCCCCGAGCGCCGCGGGAACGACGGACGGCAGTCTCTGGAAGGTGACGCGCCGTTCGATCGCGGCGCGCAGCGGGGTGAACAGGGTCTCCCCCGCCTCGGCGAGACCGCCGCCGATGATCAGGGTGCGCGGGTCCAGCAGGGTGAGCGCGGTGACCAGCCCGTCGGCGAGCGCGTCCACGGCGTCCTGCCAGACCGCCCGTGCCCGGGTGTCCCCGGACTCGACGGCCTTCGCGCAGTCCGCGGCGTCGGCGTCCGGGTCGCCGGTCGCGGCGGCCCACGCCCCGCTGACCGCCGCCGCGGACGCGAACCGCTCCAGGCAGCCGCGCTGCCCGCACGGGCAGGGGGTGCCGCCGGGGCGTACGACGATGTGGCCGATCTCGCCCGCGAAGCCGTGCGCGCCCGCCTCGACCCGGCCGTCGATGCCGATCGCGCCGGCGATGCCCGTGCCCAGCGGGACGAACAGGAAGCGGTCCGTGCCGCGGCCCGCGCCGATCCGGCCCTCGGCGAGGCCGCCGGTGCGCACGTCGTGGCCGAGGGCGACCGGCACCCCGTGCAGCCGTTCGCCGAGCAGGTCCCGCAGGGGCACGTCGCGCCAGCCGAGGTTGGCCGCGTAGACGGCGACGCCGCGGTCGGCGTCCACGATGCCGGGGACGGCGACACCGGCCGCCGCCGCGGGCTCGCCGAAGTGGCGCTCGCCGTGCGCGCGCAGGTCGGCGGCGAAGGCGAGGATCGACTCGACGACGGCGTCCGGGCCGCGCTCGCGGCCGGTCGTGCGGCGGGCCCGGTGCAGCAGCCCGCCGTCCGCCCCCACGAGGGCGGCCTTCATCCCGGTGCCGCCCACATCCAGGGCGATGACGTGTCTCACCCGCACAGTGTCGCCCCTCACCCCATGAGAGGTCTAGTCCACTTACGTGGTGTAGACCTTATGGCGGAAATTGCTAATCGAAAGACGTGGTCGCATCAGTGAATCCGTGGGGGGACACGGACGCGCGGGCGTGACGGCGGGCTCGACAGGGTTGAGGACGGCAGCAGTGCAGCGGCGAGTGACAGGCCTGATCGCGGTGGTCTCCGCGCTGGGGGTGACCGCGGCCCTCGGAGGCTGCGGCGGTTCCGGCGGGTCCGGGGGCGTCACCCTGAGACTCGTGGCGGCGGACTACGGCGACTCCCAGGCGAACAGTTCACAGAAGTACTGGGACAAGCTGACCCATGCGTACGAGAAGGAGCACCCCGACGTCGACGTCGAGGTGAGCGTCTACTCGTGGAACGAGGTGGACGCCAAGGTCAAGACCATGGTCGCCGACGGCGACCCGCCCGACATGGCCCAGATCGGCGCGTACGCCGACTACGCGGCCGCGGGACAGCTCTACCGGGCCGACGACGTGCTCTCCATAGACACCCAGGCCGACTTCGTACGGCAGCTGTCCGCGGCCGGGGAGATCAACCGGACGCAGTACGGCATGCCGTTCGCCTCCTCCACGCGGCTGCTCTTCTACAACAAGGACCTCTTCGAGGACGCCGGCCTCACCCCGCCCGAGAACTGGCGCCAGCTGGCGTCCGCCGCGGCGGCGCTCAAGGCCCGGGGCGTGAAGTACCCGTACGCGCTGCCCCTGGGGCCGGAGGAGGCCCAGGCCGAGACGATGATGTGGCTGCTCAGCGGCAACGGCGGGTACACCGACACGGTCGGCTCCTACACGCTGGACTCCGAGCAGAACACGGACACCTTCACCTGGCTCAAGGAGAAGCTGGTCGACAAGGGCCTCACGGGACCGGTCGCACCCGGGAAGCTCAACCGCGCGCAGGCGTTCGCGGCGTTCACGCGCGGCGAGGTCGGCATGCTGAACGGCCACCCCACGCTGATGAAGGCCGCCGCCGAGAAGGGCGTGAAGTTCGGCATGGTGCCGATGCCCGGCGTCAACGGGCGGTCCAGGGCCACGATGGGCGTCGCCGACTGGATGACGGCGTTCAAGGAGAACGGGCACGGCGAGCAGATCGGGGAGTTCCTCGACCACGTGTACAGCGAGAAGAACGTGCTCGACTTCTCGCACGAGTACGACCTGCTGCCGGTGACGACGTCCGCGTCCGAGGCGATGGCGGCGGACACGGACGACGCGGATCTCGTCGACTTCCTGGAGGAACTGCCGAACGCCGAGCTGTACCCCGTGGCGCAGACGTCGTGGGCGGCCGTCAGCGCGGACATCAAGCGGCAGATCGGTGCGGCGGTGGAGGCCGGGGGGAATCCGGCGGTGACGCTGGGGCATCTGCAGCGGGCTGCTGCGGCGGCGCAGAGCGCGGAGTAGCTCCGCGGGTCGGCTCCGCCGGTCGGCAGGGTTGGGCTCGGGATGGCTGGGGTGGGGCGTCGGGCGCGGGTGGGTGGAGGCCGGTCGCGCGGTTCCCCGCGCCCCTCAGGGGCGCGGGGTTAGGTTGGGGGCATGGGTGATGGAGGGATGTCCTCGCTGGAGCGGGCCGTGCTGGCGTTGGAAGGGCGGGGGTGGGAGGCGCCGGGGGCCAAGGAGCGGGCCGTCCGGGAGGAACTGGGGCTGACCCCGGTCCGGTACTACCAGCTGCTGAACGCCCTGCTGGACACGGAGCGCGCCCTGGCCCACGACCCGGTGACGGTCAACCGGCTGCGGCGGGTGCGTGACGTACGCAGGGCCGAGCGGGAGGAGTAAGCCCCCACCTCGGCGGATAGGGTCGAAGCATGGCCAGTCACCCCGACCCATCGCCGCTCCCGAGCCCCGTGACCACGGCGGGCCGGGACGGTCTCGATGCCATCCTCGCCCGGCCCCACAAGGCCGTCCTCGCCTTCGACTTCGACGGCACGCTCGCGCCGATCGTCCCGGACCCCGAACAGGCCCGCGCCCACCCGGACGCCGTACCCGCGCTCGCGGCACTGGCCCCGAAGGTGGCCTCCGTGGCCGTCGTCACCGGCCGGCCGGCCGGTGTCGCCGTGCGGTACGGCGGCTTCGCCGGAGTCCCGGGCCTGGACCACCTCGTCGTGCTCGGTCACTACGGGGCGGAGCGCTGGGACGCCGTCACCGGCACCGTCCGGGCCCCCGCCGCGCACCCCGGCGTCGCCGCCGCCCGTGCCGAACTGCCCGGCTTCCTCGACGGCATCGGCGCCTGGCAGGGCAGCTGGATCGAGGAGAAGGGCCGGGCCGTCGCGGTCCACACCCGCCGCGCCCAGGACCCCCAGGCCGCGTTCGAGGCACTGCGCGAGCCGCTCGCCCTGCTCGCCCAGCGGCACGGCCTGATCGTCGAACCGGGAAGGATGGTGCTGGAGTTGCGCCCGCCCGGCATGGACAAGGGCGTGGCCCTCGGCGAGTACGTACGTGACGTGGGCGCCGAGTCGGTCATGTACTGCGGCGACGACCTGGGCGACCTCCCGGCCTTCGCCGCCGTGGAGAAGCTCCGCGCCGAAGGGCTTCCGGGCCTCCTGGTGTGCAGCGGCAGCACGGAGGTCACCGAACTGGCAGACCGGGCCGACCTGGTGGTGGCCGGCCCGGAGGGAGTGGCCACGCTGCTCACCACCCTGGCCGACCGCCTGGCAGCCCTCTAGCCCCCGGAAAGGGGGCGGGCGCGCCCCGTCAGGGGCGCGGGGAACCGCGCGCCCAGCCCCCACCGGGCCGGCAGCCGCCATCCGGCAGAGGCCACCCCACCGACCCGCGGAGCGTCACGCGCGCAGCGCGTGGAGCTGGTCCAGGAACCACTGCGTCGGAGGCAGGGCGGTGGCCGCCGAGACCAGCCGCTTCGTCCGCTCGGCCCGCTCGCCCGCCGGCACCGTCAGCGCCTGGTGCAGCGCGTCCGCCGTGCCCACGACGTCGTACGGGTTCACCACGACCGCGTCCTCGCCCAGCTCCTCGTACGCCCCCGCCTCCCGCGACAGCACCAGCACGCAGCCGTCGTCCGCCACGACCGGCACCTCCTTCGCGACCAGGTTCATGCCGTCGCGGATGGGGTTCACCAGGGCCACGTCGGCCAGCCGGTACGCCGCGAGCGAGCGCGCGAAGTCGTCCTCCACGTGCAGCACCACCGGCGTCCAGCCCGCCGTCCCGTACCGGGCGTTGATCTCCTCGGCGACCCGCTGCACCTCGGCCGTGTAGTCGCGGTAGACCGTCAGGTCCTGGCGCGACGGGTAGGCGAACGCCACGTGCACCACGCGCTCGCGCCACTCGGGCCGGTCCTCCAGCAGCTGCCGGTAGGCCAGCAGGCCGCGCACGATGTTCTTGGACAGCTCGGTCCGGTCCACCCGCACGATCGTCCTGCGGGGGGTGCCGTCGGGGGCGGTGCCGATCTGCTCGCGCAGGGACGCCATCCGCTCGTCGACGTCGGGCCGGTGCGCGCGCTCGCGCAGGAAGTCCGCGTCCGCGCCGAGGCCGTGCACGCCGACGCGGGTGCCGGAGGCTGCGCCGGCTCCCAGGACGGTCTCGCAGCACGCGGTGAACGCGTCCGCCCAGCGCTGGGTGAGGAACGCGGCGCGGTCGGCGCCGAGGATCCCGTCGAGCACCTGCGCCGCGATGTCGTCCGGCAGCAGCCGGAAGTAGTCCACCGGGGCCCACGGGGTGTGCGAGAAGTGACCGATCCGCAGGTCGGGGCGGAGCTCGCGGAGCATCCGCGGCACCAGCGACAGGTGGTAGTCCTGGACGAGGACCGCGGCGCCGTCCGCCGCCTCCTCGGCCAGCGCCTCGGCGAAGGCCCGGTTGTACGTCTCGTAGGCCGCCCACCGGCGCCGGAACTCCTTGTCGAAGACCGGCTCCAGGGGGGTCTGGTAGAGCATGTGGTGGACGAACCACAGGGCGGAGTTCGCGATGCCGTTGTAGGCGGCGGAGTGGGTCTCGGCGTCGATGTCGAGCATCCGGACGCCCTCTTCGCCGATCCCGCGCCGTACCGCCTCGCGGTCGCCGTCGCCGAGGGCCGAGCAGACCCACAGGGCGCCGGCGTCCGGGCCGATGGCGGAGAGCCCCGACACGAGTCCGCCGCCACCGCGCTTGGCTGTGAGCTCTCCGGACTCGTCCTGGGTGTACGAGACGGGGCCGCGGTTGGACGCGACGAGGACGGGGTGGGTGGCGCGGTCGCTGCGGGTGGAAGCCATGACTCGAAATCTAGCCGCAGGTCCGACCGCTCAAACGTTCCGCTCCCCGCGGACGGAAGCGTACGGGGCGTCCGACGGACCCCGTGAGGGGCGCGGGGAACCGCGCGCCCGGCCCCCACCGCGCCGCGACCGGCAACGGCGCACACCGCCGAGCCCCACGCAGAAGAGCCGCCCGCGCAGCGGAACCGCCCGCGCGGTGGAGCCGCGTCACGCCGCGCGCCGCTCCTCGTATTCCGCGATCCCGGTCATCGGAGGCCGCTCCTCCACATCCACCGCGTACGTACGCGGCTCGAAGCCGCGTTCCCCCCGCTCGAACTGCGTCAGCGACGGCCGCACCAGATGCCCCCGCGCGAGCCGCAGCTGAGCCGTGCGGTAGATCGCCGCGGCCATCCGCCCGAGCGCCTGCCCGTCCTGGTGCCGGTGCCGGCGCACCCCGACGTCGACCTGCGCGAGGGCGTCCAGCCCGACCAGGTGCAGCGCGTCCACCAGCATGCCCAGTTCCACCCCGTACCCCACGGGGAACGGCAGCCGTTCGAGGAGGGAGCGCCGTGCCGCGTACTCCCCGCCCAGCGGTTGCACGAAGCCCGCCAGCCGCGGCCAGTGCATGTTGAGCAGCGGACGCGCCATCAGCTCCGTGACCCGGCCCCCCTGCCCCGCGGCGGCACCCAGCGGCCGGTCGTACATCGCCTTGACGAGGTGCACGCCCGGCTCGGTGAGCAGCGGCCCCACGGTCCCGGAGACGAAGTCCGCCGAGAAGTCCCTCAGGTCCGCGTCGACGAAGGCGACGATGTCCCCGCGGGTGACGAGCAGCGAGCGCCAGAGCACCTCCCCCTTCCCGGGCAGGGCCGGGACACGGGGGAGGATCTCGTCGCGGTGCACGACACGGGCCCCCGCCGCCGCGGCGACCTCCGAGGTCCGGTCCGTCGACCCCGAGTCGATCACCACGACCTCGTCGACCAGTGGAGTCCTCGCCGTCATCAGCTCACGGCGTATCACGGCGACTATCCCGCCGACCGTCTCCTCCTCGTCGAGGGCGGGCAGGACGACGCTCACCGTGGAACCGGTGGACCGCTTCGCGGCCACGAGCTTTTCGAGCGGGCGGTCCTCGGCGGACCAGGAGCGCGTGCTCAGCCAGCGCTCGACGTCTTCCAGCACGTGCGGCTCTCCCTCACGTTCATCGGGATGCTTGTTGCCCGTCGCGACGCCGACCGGTGTGACGGTCATCTCGCCGTTCGGACGGTGCTCTCCCCCGTCCGGGCCTTCGGTTACAGTCTTGAACAACGCTGATGACCATCGCATGCCGGGGTCGTCGCGTGCACCACCAGGATCGACAGCAGGATCGACAGCGACACCACAACCGAATACCGCTCATCCAGAGGGGCAGAGGGACACGGCCCGTTGAAGCCCCGGCAACCCTCCAGCCGGTCTCGCCCTGATCATCGTTGATCAGCGCGGCGAGGCTCCCGGCTCGGGAAGGTGCCAAATCCGTCTCACGGCGAAGTGCGTCGTGAGGAAGATGAGGAAAGGGCCTCGCCTCCATGGCTGCGCAGACAGTTGCAAGCACCACGAATTTCACCTCCGCCTCCGCCGCGGACCCCGCCACGGGTTCCGCCGCCGCGAACCCCGTCGACCTCGGCCCGGCCGCCGCGCTGTCCTGCCGCGAGTGCGGCCACCGCGTCCCGCTCGGTCCGGTCTTCGCCTGCGAGGAGTGTTTCGGCCCGCTGGAGATCGCCTACGACTTCTCCGGCCACGACACGGAGGAGCTGCGCAGGCGGATCGAGGCGGGCCCCGCGAACATCTGGCGCTACGCCCCGCTGCTGCCCGTCCCCGCGGACGTGGCCGACAAGCCCAACATCAACCCCGGTTGGACCAAGCTCGTCAAGGCCGACAACCTGGCCCGCGAGCTGGGCGTCGACGCCGGCAAGCTCTTCGTCAAGGACGACTCCGGCAACCCGACGCACTCCTTCAAGGACCGCGTCGTCGCCCAGGCGCTGGAGGCCGCGCGGGCGTTCGGCTTCACCACGCTCTCCTGCTCCTCCACCGGCAACCTGGCGGGCGCGGTGGGCGCCGCCGCCGCGCGGGCCGGCTTCCGTTCCTGCGTGTTCATCCCGCACGACCTGGAGCAGGGCAAGGTCGTGATGGCCGCGGTCTACGGCGGCGAGCTCGTCGGGATCGAGGGCAACTACGACGACGTGAACCGCTTCTGCTCCGAGCTGATCGGCGACCCGGCGGGCGAGGGCTGGGGCTTCGTCAACGTCAACCTGCGGCCGTACTACGCGGAGGGGTCCAAGACCCTGGCGTACGAGATCTGCGAGCAGCTCGGCTGGCGGCTGCCGGACCAGCTGGTCGTGCCGATCGCCTCCGGCTCGCAGCTCACGAAGATCGACAAGGGCCTGAAGGAGCTGATCCGGCTCGGGCTCGTCGAGGACAGGCCGTACAAGATCTTCGGCGCCCAGGCCGAGGGCTGCTCGCCGGTGTCCGTCGCCTACAAGGCCGGGCACGACGTGGTACGGCCGCAGAAGCCGGACACGATCGCCAAGTCGCTCGCCATCGGCAACCCGGCCGACGGGCCGTACGTGCTCGACATCGCCCGGCGGACGGGCGGAGCCGTGGAGGACGTGAACGACGAGCAGATCGTCGACGCGATCAAGCTGCTGGCGCGCACGGAGGGGATCTTCGCGGAGACCGCCGGCGGGGTGACCGTGGGCGTCACCAGGAAGCTGATCGAGAACGGGGTGCTCGACCCGAGCCTGACGACGGTCGTCCTCAACACGGGCGACGGTCTGAAGACCCTTGACGCGGTGGCCTCCGACACGGGGCTCACCGCGACCATCCGCCCGAACCTGGAGTCGTTCCACGAGGCCGGGCTCGGCTCCTAGCCGTCGTCCGTTCCCGCACCGTCCCCTCCCGCGCCGTACGCCGCCCACACCCGACGGAGGTCCTGTCCCATGAGCGTCAACGTCCGCATCCCCACCATCCTGCGCACCTACACCGGCGGTCGGGCCGAAGTGGCCGCCGAGGGGGCGACCCTCGGTGAGGTCATCGCCGACCTGGAGAAGAACCACACGGGGATCGCGGCCCGTGTCCTGGACGACCAGGGGAAGCTGCGGCGGTTCGTCAACGTGTACGTGAACGACGACGACGTCCGGTTCGAGCAGGGGCTGGAAACCGCCACGCCCGACGGCGCCGGTGTCTCGATCATCCCGGCTGTCGCCGGAGGCTGAGCGTCCCGCCCGGCGGCGTCCCGCCCGCCCGGCGGCGGCGACCCCGGGCCGGCCCCGGGCGGAGCCGAAACCGGTTGGGTGGCCGGAAATTACTTCTGGTAATGCCCGACACGCAGAGTTCATCGAATTGCCCCCTCCGGGAGAGAAGCGGAGGGGGCAATTCCTATGGTTGAGCGAGGTACAGTTGGGGAACCTGCTTCACTCCGCCCGCTCCGCGCATAGGGGACGGCGCCCGGAGTTCGACAAGAAGCAGCCAAAGTGCCCGGCGCTTTCAAGCCGTTTATGGCATTTGTGGGGCCCGACTTGCCCTGGATCCACGTGAATCCTTCACAAATTTCCGATCAACCGTGCCTGGAATTCTCGTCGGACTGACCTGTTGCAGAGGGCAGTTGGGCAGATACATTCAGCCGCGGTCGACGCGTTCCGGCGCACACCCCCAACCGTTGGGGGGTGAGGTCTGACCCGGATCCGCGAAGTGCGGATCTGTGCAAGGGCCAGTAATAGGGGAGTTAGGCATGGCTCAGGGCACCGTCAAGTGGTTCAACGCGGAGAAGGGGTACGGCTTCATCGCGGTCGACGGTGGTGCGGATGTTTTCGTCCACTACAGCGCGATTCAGATGGACGGCTACCGCACCCTGGAAGAGGGTCAGCGGGTCGATTTCGAGATCTCGCAGGGCCAGAAGGGGCCGCAGGCGGACATGGTCCGTCTGGCGACCGGCTGAAGCACGCGTCGACTTACTGCAGCGACGTTCTTCTCCGAAGGGCTCGCACCCGACCGGGTGCGGGCCCTTCGGCACGCCCGGACACGGCCGGGCACGCCCGGACACGGCCGGCTGGGTCGGCCGCGCACGTGAGCGGCGGCGCTCGCGTGCGGCGGCAGCGGTGCGTGCCGGGCGGTGGCGGTGCAGGTGAGGGGCCTCGGGCGGAGCGGGTGCGAGTCCTTCCGCGGCGGTCCTTGATCACCTGGGCGCTCTTCCGTCACCCGCTCCCACCTGCGGATCATCGAGAGGCGCTTGCACTCTCATGGGTCGAGTGCTAATCATTGCGTTAGCACTCTGAAGGTGAGAGTGACAACGAGGACCGGGTCGGTGAGGCCCGCAGGCCAAGTGGGGCAAGGAACCACGAGGTCGGCAGGCCGTCCGTCGCGGGCGCGGGCGCGGTCCTGGAGATTCCACCCCAGTCCGGGAGGACCACTTCACATGGCCAAGATCATCGCGTTCGACGAGGAGGCACGGCGCGGTCTCGAGCGCGGGATGAACCAGCTCGCCGACGCCGTCAAGGTCACCCTTGGTCCCAAGGGTCGCAACGTCGTCCTCGAGAAGAAGTGGGGCGCCCCCACGATCACCAACGATGGTGTTTCCATCGCCAAGGAGATCGAGCTCGAGGACCCGTACGAGAAGATCGGCGCAGAGCTGGTCAAGGAAGTCGCCAAGAAGACGGACGACGTCGCCGGTGACGGAACGACCACGGCGACCGTCCTCGCCCAGGCGCTGGTCCGCGAGGGCCTGCGCAACGTAGCCGCCGGCGCCAACCCGATGGCCCTCAAGCGCGGTATCGAGAAGGCCGTCGAGGCCGTCTCCGGTGCCCTCCTTGAGCAGGCGAAGGATGTCGAGACCAAGGAGCAGATCGCTTCGACGGCCTCCATCTCCGCCGCCGACACCCAGATCGGCGAGCTCATCGCCGAGGCGATGGACAAGGTCGGCAAGGAAGGCGTCATCACCGTCGAGGAGTCCCAGACCTTCGGTCTGGAGCTGGAACTCACCGAGGGTATGCGCTTCGACAAGGGCTACATCTCGGCGTACTTCGCCACCGACATGGAGCGTATGGAGGCCGTCCTCGACGACCCGTACATCCTGATCGCCAACTCGAAGATCGCCAACGTCAAGGACCTGCTCCCGCTCCTGGAGAAGGTCATGCAGAGCGGCAAGCCGCTGCTGATCATCGCCGAGGACGTCGAGGGCGAGGCGCTGTCGACGCTGGTCGTCAACAAGATCCGTGGCACCTTCAAGTCCGTCGCCGTCAAGGCCCCGGGCTTCGGTGACCGCCGCAAGGCCATGCTCGGCGACATCGCCATCCTCACGGGCGGCGAGGTCATCTCCGAGGAGGTCGGCCTGAAGCTGGAGAACGCGGGTCTGGACCTGCTGGGCCGCGCCCGCAAGGTCGTCATCACCAAGGACGAGACCACGATCGTGGACGGCTCCGGTTCGGCCGACCAGGTCCAGGGCCGGGTCAACCAGATCCGTGCCGAGATCGAGAACTCCGACTCGGACTACGACCGCGAGAAGCTCCAGGAGCGTCTGGCGAAGCTGGCCGGCGGCGTGGCCGTCATCAAGGCCGGTGCCGCCACCGAGGTCGAGCTCAAGGAGCGCAAGCACCGCATCGAGGACGCCGTCCGCAACGCGAAGGCGGCCGTCGAGGAGGGCATCGTCGCCGGTGGTGGCGTGGCTCTGCTCCAGGCTTCCTCGGTGTTCGAGAAGCTGGAGCTCACGGGTGACGAGGCGACCGGCGCCAACGCCGTGAAGCTCGCCCTGGAGGCCCCCCTCAAGCAGATCGCCGTCAACGGTGGCCTGGAGGGTGGCGTCATCGTCGAGAAGGTGCGCAACCTTCCCGTCGGCCACGGCCTGAACGCCGCGACCGGTGAGTACGTCGACATGATCGCCGAAGGCATCATCGACCCGGCGAAGGTCACGCGCTCTGCCCTGCAGAACGCCGCCTCCATCGCCGCGCTGTTCCTCACCACCGAGGCCGTCATCGCCGACAAGCCGGAGAAGGCCGCGGCCGGCGCCGGCGCCGGTGGCGGTATGCCGGGCGGTGACATGGACTTCTGAGCCCCGGCTCGGCAGTCCTCCGCACTACGCGGACGCAGTACGTGAACGAGGGCGGTACCCCACTCCAGGGGTGCCGCCCTCGGGCGTGTCCGGGGTCACAAGGGTGTTCGGCGGACCGGCGGAATGAGTCGTCCACCGGGGCGGTTGGTGCCAGGTGGGGTCCATGCGCATGCACATACCTACGAGGATGCGCAGATGTGCGGGGCCCCGCCGACCGACCGCTCCACTCATCTCACTCCACCCCACTCCACCCCACGAGGAGCCCTTACGTGACCGTCGACACCTCTGCCTCCGCTTCTTCTTCCGCCTCCGCGTCCCGGGCGGCCGAGATCCTCTCCCGGCCCGTCTCCCTCAACGGCCTGACCGTTCCGAACCGGATCGCGATGGCGCCGATGACCCGGGCGTTCTCGCCGGGCGGCGTGCCGGGGGAGGACGTGGTGTCGTACTACGCGCGCCGGGCCGCCGCCGGGGTCGGCCTGATCGTCACCGAGGGCACGTACGTGGGCCACGAGTCGGCCGGGCAGAGCGACCGGATCCCGCGGTTCCACGGGGAGGAGCAGCTCGCCGGGTGGGCGAAGGTCGCCGAGGCCGTGCACGCGGCGGGCGGGACGATCGTGCCGCAGCTCTGGCACGTCGGCATGGTCCGGTCGGCCGGCGAGCCGCCGTTCGCCGACGCGCCCGCGATCGGCCCGTCCGGACTGCGCGTCGACGGCACCGCGGGCCAGGGCAAGGAGATGACGCAGACCGACCTGGACGACGTCATCCGCGCGTTCGCCGGGGCCGCGGCCGACGCCGAGCGCATCGGCTTCGACGGGGTCGAGCTGCACGGCGCGCACGGGTACCTGCTGGACCAGTTCCTGTGGGCGGGCACGAACCGCCGTACGGACGCGTACGGCGGTGACCTCGTCGCCCGTACGAAGTTCGCGGCGGAGGTCGTCGCCGCGGTCCGGGCGGCCGTCTCGCCGGACTTCCCCGTCATCTTCCGCTACTCGCAGTGGAAGATGGAGGCGTACAAGGCGCGCCTGGCGCAGACCCCGGCGGAGCTGGAGGCCCTGCTGGAGCCGCTCGCCGCGGCCGGTGTGGACGTCTTCCACGCGTCGACGCGCCGCTACTGGCTGCCGGAGTTCGACGGCTCCGACCTGAACCTGGCGGGCTGGACGAAGAAGGTCACCGGGAAGCCCGTCATCACGGTCGGCTCGGTCGGCCTCGACGGCGACTTCGGCAAGAGTTTCCTGGGCGAGGGCGCCCCGGTCAAGGGCATCGACGACCTGCTGGACCGACTGGAGAACGAGGAGTTCGACATGATCGCGGTCGGCCGCGCGCTGCTCCAGGACCCGCAGTGGGCCCAGAAGGTCCTGGCGGGCCGCTTCGGCGAGCTGGCCCCCTTCAACGCGGAGGCGCTGGGCTCACTGAGCTGACCGCGACCGCGGCACCTCACGCCCGGCAGCGCTGTACTTCGCCGTACTCCGAGGGTGGCGTCCCCGCGCGGGGACGCCACCCTCGTGGCCCGCACCGAGGCGTCCAGCGACCGGGCGATCCGGGCGGGGGCCGGCGGAAATCCACCGCCCTGCCCGGTGCAGGGGTCGCGGAACACGGATCCGGTGACTGAGTACTGAGTACTCAGTGTTCCGCGACCGCCGGTTCGAGCAGGGACAGGGTCCGGTTGTCCGCGTCCACCTCCGCACGGACGCCGATGGGCAGCGGCAGGTTCGGCGAGGTGTGGCCGAAGTCGACCTGGGCGAGGACGGGGATGTCCCGCTCTCCCAGGACGTCGAGCACGACGTCGCGCAGACCGACCCGGTCCGCGCCGCCCTCGTAGGGAGTGACCTCGGTCGGGATGCCGATCACCATGCCCGCGATCCGGTTCAGCACGCCGGACAGCCGCAGCGCCTGGAGGTCGTACCAGATCCGTGTGACCGGCCGCTGGAGTTCCTCCCAGAACAGGACGGCGCCGTCGAACCGCTCGGCGGGCAGTGCGAAGGGCGTCGACTGCAACAGGATCAGGCGGTTCAGCAGGCCGCCGACCAGGGGGCCCTGCGCCCGGCCCGGCCGCCAGGTCTCCCAGGTCCCCCCGGCGGGCAGCGCGCCCGGCGCCTCGGCCTTGGTGAGCACACGGGTGTAGAGGTCGACGAGTTCGGACCGGCGGGCCCGGTCGCCCAGCGTGTACCAGTCGCTGCCGAAGCCGTGGGTGGCGATGTCGGCGTGGAAGCCGACGAGGCCGGTCCTGGCGTGCAGTGCCAGGTGCAGCAGCGAGATGTCGCTGTAACCGATGATCGGCTTCGGGTCGGCCCGGATCGCGTCCAGATCGATCAGATCGAGGTAGCCGATGGTCGACTGCCCGCCGGTGTGCGCGACGACGGCCCGCACCTCCGGGTCCCGGAGCAGCGCGTTGAGCTCGGCGGCCTGCTCCGCCGGAGTGCCCGCCGCCCACCAGCGGCCCTTCGCCGCGTCGACCGTCGGGCTGACCCGCACGCGGAAACCCATCCGCTCCAGTATCGCCACACCGCGGGCGAGCAGCGGCTCCTCACCCGGTTCGAGCCGGCCCGAGGGCGCGGCGACGACCACGAGATCGCCGGGACGCAGCGCACGGGGACGACGGATCGTGGGCATGGGGCCTCCTTGCTGATCGACAACGGCGGACAACCACGCGGGTACCGCCGGTATTCCGCGGTCGATCGGGCGGGTGGCCCATCGGTCACCCGTGGGCTGCCCATGGGTCACCCGTGGGCCGCCTCCTTGCGGTGGGCCGTCGCGGCGCGGACGGCGCCGCCGCCTCCGCCGCCTCCGTGCAGTGGTCCGGGTACCGGGAGCGATTCACCGCTCTGCGGTTGCGCTCAAAAAAACCGGTCGTCTTGAGTATTTCGTCAAGTTTTGTAGCCATGTCGGGCTGGACACGGCGCGTACCCGCCTCCAGTTGGCCGATGGATGAGCCACCGGCGAACGGGGCGTTCCCCGGTTCGTCCTGGCTGAAACCGGCCTGCTCACGGGCATGACGGAGCTCCGCGCCCGGCGGGGTGCGGGGTGAGGGGGACGGGTCGGGTCCTTTGGTCCTGGCATGGCAACTCCCTGTCATACAAACGGCGTTGTCGGGACGCCGCCTATGGCCAGGTTAGAGGGGTAGTGGCCACTCTGTGTAGAGACGGCGGACACTCAGAGTGGAGGAAGTGGCGCGATGGAGATGACGTCGAGTGAACGGGCGCGACCGACGCGGGAGGCGGTGGAGTACCTGCGGGCGGCTTTGCGGGACGCGGGAGTCGCCCTGCCGTCGCTGGGCGTCGACCCGGTGACGGCGGCGACCGGCGAGCCCTTCGCGCTGGTGGAGCTGGGTCGCTGCAACGTACGCACGGCGGTCCGGCTGGCCGACGCGCTGCGCGGGGCGGGTGGGGCGTCGTGAACGGGGAGTCCGGGAGGTGCCGGGAGTACGTGATCGACGTACGGGACGGGCGGGTCGGGCAGGTGATGGGGCGCGAGGGGGGCTACGTGCAACTGCGGCCCGTGGAGGGTGGGCTGGAGTGGGACTGTCCGCCCGAGGCGGTGGGCGAGGCGACGGTCGCGGAGGTGCTGCTGGCGCGGGTGCGGCGGATCAACCAGGAGGGGAGGTTGCCGTAGCGGATGCTGCAGCGGGTGGCCGACGCGCCACCGCGCGCGAAGCGCGGAGCAGTGGTCGCGGAGCAGTGGTCATGGGACTCACCGCGGCGACTGCGGCGACTGCGGCGACTGCGGGGACGGCGGGGACGGCGGGGACGGCGGCGGGACTCGCTTCCGGAGCACGAGCCGCGCAGCCTCCTCGCCGAGGTGTCGGGGCACCGTCAGAGGTTGCCCATCGGCTCGGTGTCGGTCTTCACCGGGGTGCCCCAGATGCGCAGCACCTCGTAGTCGGTGAACTCGTGGACCAGGCGGTAGGCCATGCCCGGGCGCGGGCCCCTGCGCTGTGCGGCGAGGTACAGCTCGGCCTCCTGCTTGTCGCGGCGGGGCGTGCCGCAGAGCTGCCATGCCTGGCCGGTCCACACCTCCGGGAGCCAGCGCTGCTGGGGCTGGGGACGGTCGCCCCGGATGCCGTAACGGGACGTGGTGCGTTCCGTGCTGTCGCCCGGGGCGGCCGGGCGGCCCTGCGGGAACGAGTCGTTGACCTTCGAGCGGCGGGCCACGCGGCGGCGGGTCTCGCAGAGCAGGCACAGGTCGGGGGCGTCCGTGTCGACCGGGCCGGTGGGGTGTTCCGCGCAGCGGGTGGTGGGGGCCGCGGTGGTGACGGTCTCCTCCAGGAGGTCGAGGGCGCGCTTCAGGTCGGCCTTGACCTCGTGCAGTCCGGTGTCCGGCATGTCGGTGGAGAGGGCGTCGCCGTGCTCCCCCAGTACGCGGAGGGCTCTGCCCAGAGCGGTCAGTTGCGCGTGGTTCACGGTGTGGCGTCCCTTCCCTTTGGCGGTCCCAGCGTCGCATGTCCGCGGAGGGGGGCGTCGGGTGGCGGGTGGGTAGGCGGGCGGGTGCGGGTGGGTGAGGGCTGGTCGCGCCGTCCCCCGCGCACCTGGGCGGCAGGGGGCCTACGGGGGTGCCAGGATGGCGCGGGCCAGGTCTGCCACCGGTAGGTTCTGGGCCTTTGCCATGGTGTGGAGCCAGGTGAGGGCCTCGCCGATGCCGATGCCCTGGGTCGCGGCGACGACACCGGCGGCGGTGTGGATGTCGTCCTGGTCGGTGATGCTCCTGACCCTCTCGATGATGTCGCCGTCCATGTCGGCGAGCAGTACCACCGTGGCGATGTCCGCGAACTCCTGCGCGTCGGCGGGCGGCCCCGTGGGGGTGGCGGGGACGTGCAGTGCGCGGTAGAGGGTGAGCGTGCCGAGCACGGCGGTGGCGGTGCGCAGGGGGTACGAGAAGGCGGCGCCGGCACCGACGGCGACCGCGGCGTCGGCGAACAGCGGCCACCTGGCACCGGACCGGCCCAGGTCGGGGGCCAGCACGCGGACGCCGGTGTCGAACGCGGTCAGGGAGGGGCCGTGACCGGTGACGTACTGCAACTCCTCGACGCGCCGGGCCCAGAGGGAACTGGCGGCGAGTTGCAGCTGCTCCGGTCCGCCGCCGTGCAGCGTGATCACGGCGGCATCGGTCTCCGGCAGTTCCCGCACCGCGGCCGCGCATATCGCGGCGGTGCAGCCGTCGGGCCGCCCTCCGCGGGCGGCATGGAGGATCGCGTGCCACAGTCCGTCGCGCCGGATCATGCCCGCGGGGGGCGCGGCGCCGTACGGTGCCGGGCGGCCCGGGGCGGCCCGCCCCGCGGCCACGGCCCGTGCGGCGCGCTCGTAGCGGGCGACGGCCAGCATCGTGTGGTGCAGCAACGCCTTCGGCTGCGGTGCCGTCTGCTCCGCACCGCCGTTGCCCGGACGGCGAAGGGCCTCGTAGACCGCCGTCACGTCCTCGACGTGGTGCAGGGCACCGACGACGTGGCCGTCCGCGTCGGTCAGCGGGGAGTTGACCGGACTCCACGCCTTGCGGCGGAAGCCGCCGAGGACGGCGGGGTCGGGGATGTCGTAGCGCTGGATGCCCATGTCGTCGGGGACTGCGTGACGCAGCACCCGTTCCAGGGAGGCGGTGAGGTTGTGCACGCCGGTCGCGGTGCCGTCCCCGGGGTCGTCCGGGAACGCGTCGAACATGAACGCGCCCATCAGTTCGTCACGCGAGCGTCCGGTGGCGCGCAGATAGGCCGCGTTGATCCCCTGAATACGGAAACCCGCGTCGAGCACCAGGTACGGGGCAGAGGTCACTTCGAACAACTGGCTGCCCGAGGCGGCCCGCAGTACTTCATCCACCGCCACTCACCTGCCGCCCTCCAGGGCTATTCCGTGCCGCCCGTGCCACCTTTGCCGTTCCTGTCGGCCGCGTCGGCCGCGTCGGCCGCGTCGGGCCGGGGCCGGGCGGTGACGGGGGTCAGGCCGGTGTCGATGACTTCCCGGGCGACGTCGTTGAGCAGGATGCGGTTGTTCCTGGCGTGGCGGCGCAGGGAGTCGAATGCCTGGTTGAGGGTGATGTCGGCGCGGGCGGCGAGGATACCTTTCGCCTGTTCGATGATGATGCGGCTCTGCAGAGCGTTGTGCAGCTGCTCGTTGACGGTGTGCTGCTGGCGGATCGTGCGGGAGTGGATCAGGCCGATGGTGGCGGCGTCGGCCAGGGCCTGGCCGAGGGCCAGGTCCTCGGCCGCCAGCGGCTGGTCCGTGGAGTGCAGCAGCAGGAGACTGCCGAGTTTCTCCTGGCGCAGACGCATCGGCAGGGCGCTGGCGCGGGTGTAGCCGGCCTGTTCCAGGTGCGGTGTGAACTGCGGCCAGCGCGTGGCCGCCTCACGGAGACTGTGCGCGGCGACCGGCTTCGCGGTGTGGTGGGCGTCGAGGGCCGGGCCCTGGCTGCCGGCGGCGTCCAGCACGAGCTGCAGCTGGGGTGAGGGGTCGCAGGGCGCGGGGCTGTGCAGGCGGGAACCGGAGTGGTTCAGGAAGACCGCGGCGTCGGTGACGTCGAGGAGTTCCTGGCAGCGCAGCGTCATCTGGTGGAGGAAGTCGATGACGTCGAAGTCCTCCACCAGGGTGTCGGCCAGCTCCAGGAACGTACGGACGATGTGCTGTTGCCTGCTCATGGGTGTGCTCCTTGGCTCCCGGGCAGAGCGTGGCCGGCGCGACCGGCCGGGCTATCGACTGTCATCCGGAAGTTCCCGGTGGATGATGGCGTGGGCGGTGTCCGCCAGGGACATGCCGGAGGTGTATGCCTGGGCGCGCAGCCGGTCCAGGGCCTCGGTGAGCGGAACGCCGAGCCTCTCGCTCAGCACTCCGGTGGCCTGGTGCACTTCCGCCCGGTGCAGATCCACCGCTCCCGCGTGACCGGGGCCGGCACCGTAGCCGTTGGGGACCAGCCAGTGGTTCAGTACGTGTTCGGCCAGGGCGTCGGCCACCAGCCAGCCCTGTGCGGACTGCAGCGGGGCCAGCGGGCCGGTCGTGCGCCGGTAGCCGGTCATCGTCCCTATCCGGACGGCGCCGACGTGCACGGGCCACACGAACAGGGCGGCGATTCCCAGCTCCTGCGCCTCGGCGGCGAACTGCGGCCACTGCTCGGTCAGCAGCCGCTCCAGGTCGGGCACCTGACGTACCCCTGTCTCGTCCTGGTCCTGGAGGAGCAGACCGGGTCCCTGCCCGAGAACGAACTGCAGGTCCTCCAGGCGCTCACTGGTCGTATCGCTGAACCACACCAGCTCGCGGCCCAGGGAGACGGCGATGCCGCCCAGGTCGAGGGCCTGGGCACAGGCGGACGCCCACACCCGGCGCTCTTCGTCGTTCACCGCCATGTGCAGGCTGTCCAGGAGCTCCGGGACCGAGGAACCCATCCGTACACGCTTTCGTCGGTTCCGCCCGTGCGGGCCGGCGGACGCCGACCGCACTCTCCGAGCGTAGCGGCAGGACCGCGCCGTGTCACAGGTCGCGGAGGACTGCCCCGCCGGAACCGGCCGGGGGGCGTTCGCGGGCCTTCCGCCCGCAGCGGTGCACCGACGGGCGGCGCGCTGCCGGGTCGGTGCCGGAGGGTCAGTGCTGGAGGGCCTGCTCCACGGTGGGATGGCACGGGATGATCGCGTCGAGGCCGACCATCTTCATCACGCGCATGACGGGCACCTGCGCGCCGGCCACCCGTACCCAGCCCTCGGCGGCCGTGGCGGCCTTGTAGGCGATGATCAGCACGTTGATGCCGCTGGAGTCCATGAAGCCGACGTCGGACAGGTCGACCACGGTCCTGGACGGTGTCGTGTCGGAGGGCGGCGTCAGCACTTCCTCGACGCGCTCGCGCGCGTCATGGTCCAGGTCACCGCGGAGGGTGACGACGCGCACGCCGTCGACGGTGCTGCTGCTGGCCGACAGAGGATTGCCGGGTCGTGCTGGAGGTGGCTGGCTCACCGTGTCCTAACTACGTCCGCTGATGCGGCCCGCGCTCGTGCCGGGGCCGCGTACTTGTCTCCACGGTACCCGGGGACTTCCCCGAACGGCCGGTCGCTGCGGCAGGAGTCGTGTGGGGCGGACCGTGCCGGGTACCTCGGACGGGGTACGCGATCGCGAACATCCGCAAAGGCCAAGAGCCGACAGCCGACAACAGACGGCGGACAGCAGACGGCGGACAACAGACAACAGACGGTGGACGGTGGGTAAAGACAGTGCAGCCGGTCGACGGTGAGGGCGAAGGCAAGGGTGAGGACGAGGGCGGGGAGGAGGCCGGGCCGGAGGCTCCCCGTGGTGTGTCAACCGCCTCGTCGGCCACCATGACACTTTCCGGTGACGGCTCCGGCATCGCGGACGCACGCTGTTTCGCGGCCGATTTCCTCGTCCGTGCCCGGACCGCGCAGGACGTGGCCGTCTCCGACCGTGCCGTGGACCTCACCCGGCTGGTGGTCAGCGAGCTGGTCACCAACGCCCTCAAACACGCCCCCGGCCCCGCCGTACTGGAACTGCGCCTCACGGGCGACGCGGTGGAGGTGACCGTGCGGGACACCGTCCGGGTCCTGCCCGCCGTCGGCGCCGTCGACCCCGAGCGGGTCGGAGGGCACGGCTTGGAGATCGTCCGGGCCCTGGCCGAGGAGTTCCACGTCGGTCTTGAGCCGTCCGGCAAACGCGTCACCGCCCGCATACCCCTGTCCGACCCGTCCGACCTCTCCGGCTCGTCCGGCTCCGATGTCTCGAACAGCCGTCCCGGCAGTACGCGGCCCCGGCCCACGGCTCCCTCGTAACAGCTGTACCGCATTACGCTTGAAACGGCGGTAAACGTCAATAAGACATCGTCGATACGACACCTGATGCTGAGGATGCGCAGGAGGAACGCGTAGTGGACCGGGTGGAGAAGCTGCAGGGTGAGAACGAACAGCTTCGGGAAGCGATGTACGCGCACGCCGTGGTGGACCAGGCGATAGGTGTCGTGATCGTCCTGGGACGGCTGACGCCCGTGCAGGGCTGGGAAGTCCTCCGGGAGGTGTCCCAGCGGACGAACACCAAGCTGCGGAACATCGCGGAACTCGTCGTGGAGTGGGCCCGGACCGGCGAGCTGAGCGAGGACGTCCGCACGGTGCTGGAACAGCAGATCGAGTGCGCCCGGTCTTCGCAGGCACAGGCAGAGACACAGGCGCAGGCGCAGGCATAGGCATAGGCACAGAAGCGGGGGCGAGGGCCGCCCGGAAACAGGCTATCGCCAGCGGCATATTCGGTCCTACGCTTCCGGTGGTCCGTGAACCGGCGCCCGCCTCTTCGGCACCGCACGAGGAACACCGCCGTGGCCCGGAGCGTGAACGGCGTCCGTCTCCGCCTCCCGTACGGTGCAAGGCTTTGAGGAATCCAGCCATGTCCAAGTATTTCGCCGACGACCTCATGTTCATCACGCCGCTGAGCCACGAGCCGGGCATCAAGCTCTTCGGCGAGGTCACGGGGGCCCACGAGATCCCGCTGAGCCTGGCCTTGCTGTCCTGCCGCCGGCAGCACGAGAACGTGACCGTCGACCTCACCGGTGTCCACTACCTCTCCCGGAGTGCGCTGGAGACCCTGGTCGCCGCGGCCCGCAGCCTGCCACCACCCGGGTGCCTCACCCTCAGGGCACGCCCGGAACTCGACCTCCCCGGACGGTTCGCCTCCCACGGCTGGCACGAGACGCGCAGTCTCCAGCTGAGCGAGGCGTGAACGTGTGCCCCTGCGGCCGCGGGAGGCCGCAGGGGCGCCCACCGCACCGCCGCGGGGCGGCGCCGGTCAGCGGGTCGCCGCTGACAGGGCCTCGCGCAGATGGCCGTTCGACTTCTCCAGGAGGTGGGCGGCGGTGGGGGCGTCCACCCCTCCGAGGAGGACGAGGACGGCGTTCTTCACCTCTCCGTCCGTCGCGGACAGCGCCTTCTCGATCTCCTCGTCGGACGCCCCCGTGGCGAGCGCGACGATGCGGTGGGAGCGGGCCCGGAGTTTCTCGTTCGAGGCGCGTACGTCGACCATCAGGTTCCCGTACGTCTTGCCCAGGCGGATCATCGTGATCGTCGAGAACATGTTGAGGACGAGCTTCTGCGCCGTGCCCGCCTTGAGACGGGTGGAACCCGTGAGCAGCTCGGGGCCCACCACGACCTCGATGCCGTGGTCCGCCGCGGCCGCCAGCGGGCTGTCCGCGTTGCAGGAGAGGCCCACGGTGAGGGCGCCGAGCGCGCGGGCGTGTTCGACGGCCCCGACCGCGTACGGCGTACGGCCCGACGCGGAGACGCCCACGACCACGTCCTGTGCCGTGAGGTCCAGGGCGGACAGGTCCTCGACGGCCAGTTCCGCGGAGTCCTCCGCCCCCTCGACGGAGGTCGTCACGGCGGCCGGGCCGCCCGCGATCAGCCCGACGACCTCGGCCGGATCCGTGTTGAACGTGGGCGGGCACTCGGACGCGTCGAGCACGCCGAGCCGCCCCGCCGTGCCCGCCCCGGCGTAGACGAGCCGGCCGCCCCGCCCCATCCGCTCCGCGACGGCGTCGATCGCGGCCGCGACCGCCGGCAGTTGCGCGGCGACCGCGGCCGGCACGGTGGCGTCCTCGGCGTTCATGAGCTCCGCGATGGCCAGTGTGGGCAGCCGGTCGATCTCGGAGTGCTCGGGACGGAACGCCTCGGTGGTCAGGCCCGCCAGCTCGGCCCGCACGTCATGGCGGCCGGAGGGCGGGAGGCCGTCGGTGGTGTCGGCGGCACCAGCGGCGTCGGTGGCATCGGCGTGTGAGGTCATGTGCGACTGCTCTTTCTGCTCTTCCTGCTGTTTCCAGGGGCGCGGGGAACCGCGCGAACGGCCCCACCCGCCCGCGGCCGGACACGCGGCTAGCGCGCAGCGGTCCGGTGGCGGTGGGCCAGCGCCTCGTACGACGCCGACAGGGCCGGTGCCGCCGTCTCGTACGTCTGTTGGGCGACCCCTATGAACAGGCAGTCCACCACGAGCAGTTGGCTCGTCCGCGAGGACATCGCCGCCGGCCGCAGCTCGCTCTCCCGCGCCGTGGAGGTGGTGAGGACGTGGTCCGCGTACTGGGTGACGGGGCCGTCCGGGTGTCCCGTGACCGCGATCGTCGTCGCCCCGTGCTCGAACGCCACCCGCAGCGGCTCGATCACGTCCCCCGTCGACCCGGAGTGCGTGATCGCGACCGCCGCGTCCCCGGCCCGCAGCTGCACGGCGTTGGTCACGGCGAGGTGGGGGTCGTTGTGCGCGTGGGCCAGGAGCCCGATGCGGAGCAGTTTCTGGGTCAGGTCCTGGGCGACCAGCCCGGAGGCGCCGACGCCGTACACGTCGATACGGCGGGCCGCCGCGAGCACGCCCACCGCCGCGCCCAGCTGGACCGTGTCCAGGGCGGCGGCCGTGTCGGCGAGCGTCTGCTGTTCGTCGTACGCGAGTTTGGCGACCACGTCCGCGATCGGGTCGTCGACCGCTATGTCGGCGGTCACGGCGGGCGCGCGGCCCGACTGCTGCTGGGCGGCGAGACCGGCGAGGGCGAGGCGCAGGTCCCGGTAGCCGGGGTAGCCGAGGAGACGGGCCGTGCGGACGACGGTCGCCTCGCTGGTGCCGGTCAGCTCCGCGAGGCCGGTGACCGTGAGGGCCGCGCAGCCGGCGGGGTCGCCCGCCACGGCCTCGGCGACGCGCTGCATGGAGCGGGTCATCGAGGGGGCCAGGGTGCGGACCTTCGCGGCCAGGGCCGCGGGGGCCGGCGGGGTGCCGCCCGCGAAAATTTCCTTCACTTCGTGGGTCACGTATGAAAGATATTTTCGGGGCGGGGGAGGGTCAAGAGCGAGGACCGGCCCCGATCGCGGTGCGGAGGGGCGGCGCACAATGGAGGTATGGAATCCTCCGGTCCCCCCTCCTCCTCTCCTTCCCCTCCTCCCTCCCCTTCCTCCGTCGGTCCGCTGGAGCAGGCCCTGCACGCCGCCCGGGCGCTGGTCATCGCCGATCTCGTGGCGGGGGAGGTCGCCGAGGCCGATGTCGTCTCGATGGTCGAGGAGTCCGTCGCGCAGCGGCGGTGGTGGGTGGAGCAGTGGCCCGAGGGCGCCGAGTACGTCGCCGGGCTGGTCGCCCAGGACGTGCAGGACGCGCTGCTGGAGAAGTACGGGCGCTGGCCGCTGTGTCCCGTCTGCGCCGACGGTGATCCCCACGCCCTGGAGGTCGAGCCCGAGCTGGGGCCCGACCCGCACTGGGTGTGCCACAAGGCCGGCGTGACGGTCGCCCCGGTGGGCGTGCTCGGACCCGCCATGGGGGCCGCGTGACCGTCTACATCGACCCGCCCGACTGGCCGGGTCACGGCCGCATGTGGTCCCACCTGGTCAGCGACGTGTCGTACGAGGAGCTGCACGCCTTCGCCCGCGGCCTCGGCGTTCCCGCCCGCGCCTTCGAGCGGGACCACTACGACATCCCCTCGCACCGGTACGAGGACGCCGTGCGGGCCGGCGCCGTGCGGGTGCGCAGCCGCGAGGTCGTACGCCTCCTGCACGCGTCCGGGCTGCGCAGGCCCAAGGGGCGGGCGGCGAGCGGGACTCCGTAGCCCTTGCGCTCGCGGGCCCTTGCGCTCGCGGGCCCTTGCGTCGGCCGGCCCCTCCGCTCGCCGGAGCGGTGGTCAGCCGCGCAGTTCGTACGCGTACTGCTCCCCGTCGCCGTCCAGCGTGCCCACCCGCGTGAAGCCCGCGCGGGAGACCACGCCCTGGGAGGCGGAGTTGGCGCGGTCCACCGTCGCGAACAGGTACGTCAGGTCCTCGCGGGCCAGGGCCAGGGCCGCCAGGGCGCGCAGGGCCTCGGTGGCGTAGCCGTTGCCGCGGGCCGACGCCGTCAGGTCGTAGCCGACCTCGGCGCGGCCCTCCTCGTCCGGGGGGCCGTGGAAGCCGATGGCGCCGAGCGCGCGGCCGTCCTCCTGCCGGACGAGGACGAACATGCCCCACTCGGGCCGGTGCACCCCGGCCTCGTACCCCTTGACGACCATGCCCGCGGCGTCCCGGGTGCCCTGGAAGGGGCCGTCCTCGATCCACACGAAGCCTCCCGTGCCGCCCGCGCACAGGTCGGCGGCGGCGGCCGGGGTGACGCCCTGGAGGGTGAGGCGCTCGGCGGGCACGACGAGGTTGCTGCTCCAGTGCCAGTCGGTGAGGGGCGCCCGGCCGGGCAGTTCGCCGCGGCCCGTGGCCCACAGGAGGGTCCGCCAGTGGTCGGGTCCCGGCTCCGGCCGGACGTGCGGGAAGATCCGGGTCAGGACGTCGGCGCAGAGCGCGGCGGACGGCTCGTACGCGATCCCGAGGCCCTGCGCCACGTCGTGCGTGTGCACGAGCACCTCGGTGACGGCCATCGCGGCGAAGCCCTCGCGGTCGGCGCTGCGGAAGGGGTACGGGTGGAAGGCCCGCACCTCCCGCGGGGTCGTGCGCACCGTGGCGGCGAACAGGGCGCCGGCCGTCCCGACGACCTGGAGGACGTCCTGCGGGGTCTCGCACTCGTCGAAACCGATGTCGAAGGGCACGTAGCGGTCGGCGGCGCGGCCCGCCAGCTGGCCCGCGTACGTGATGAGGTCCGACGCGATGTGCTCCGCCGTCCTGCGGCAGCTCCACTCCAGGCGGCCCGCCCTGACGCCCCAGTCCCGGTCGGCCGCGGCCCGCAGGACCGCCAGCGCGGTCGTGACCGCCTCTTCCACCTGGTCCCCGCCCATGGCACGCATGCCGGTGAGGGTAGTTGACCGGCCCGTCGACGGGTTCAGCCGGTCAGCAGGTCAGCCGGTCAGCAGGTCCAGCTCGGTCGTCAGGTTGTGGCGGGCCGGGGTCTCCCACTGCCTCGTCCCGTGCGGGGTGTGGAACAGGCGGGGCAGGTCCAGGAGTTGGCGCAGAACCGCGGCCCGGCCCTCGCGGAAGGCGTCCGCCGGCACGAAGGCGTACTCCTCGCGGACCGCGGTCGTGTACGCGGCGTACGCGTCGGCGGGCGAGGCGAGGACCGCCAGGTCGGCGTCGCACAGGACCTGGCCGTTCGGGTCGTCGGCGGCCGGGGCGTGCGTGACCGTCAGGCGCACGAGGCGGGCGACCTCGGCCGTGGCGGCGGGGGAGAGGCCGGCCTCGGGGAGCGCGCGCTCGGCGAGACGGGCGGACCGCTCCTCGTTCTCGGAGCGGTCGGGGAGGTAGACCGCGTCGTGGAACCACGCGGCCAGCCGCACCAGGTCCGGGTCGTCCGCGGCCTCCTCCAGGACGTCGACGTGGTCCAGCACGGCGGTGAGATGGTCGAGCGTGTGGTACCGCCGCCGGGGCTCCGCCCAGCGGGCGAGGAGGTTCTCGGCGTAGGGGTCCGGGGCCGGGGCGGGGCCGGGGAAGGGGGCGGGGTCGGGGGTCTGGGTCCCGCGGCTCCTGTCGAGCGCGTGGGACCAGCGGGCGCGCAGGGCGTCGAGGTCGGCCATGTGTCTCATTGTCCGGCGGTGGCGGTGGCGGTGGCGGTGGCGGCGGCGGTCGCGGTGACGAAGGACGACCAGGCGGCGGCGCCGAACACCAGCACGCCGCGGGCGGGGTCCTTGCTGTCGCGGACGGGGACGAGCCCGGGGAGGCCGTCGCGGACCTCCACGCACTCGTTGGCCGTACCGCCGCTGTGACTGCTCCTACGCCAGGTCGAGGTCCCCGGACCGGGTGCGGTGCGCATTCTCGTACTCCTCGGCCGCCTGCTCGATGAGGGCGAGGGACGCGGCGGGCGACAAGGCCGCGGCCCCGAGCAGATCGTAGGTGAGCGTGCAGCGGGCGACCACGGCCGGATCGTCCAGCAGCCGCCCCGTCTGGACACCCTGGACGTAGGTGACGGGCGGGGCGTCGTCGAAGGTCATCATCTTGAAGAGGCCGTCCAGCCCCGCGTGCGCCCCCTCCGAGAGGGGCAGCACCTGGGCGATGATCCGGTTGCGGCGGACCAGCGCGGCGATGTGGCGGAGCTGCTCCGCCATGGTGTGCGGGCCGCCCACCGGGCGCCGCACCACGACCTCGTCCAGGATCGCCCAGTAACGGGGCCTGTCCGGGTCGTCGAAGACGCGCGCGCGGGCCTTCCGGGACGCCATCCGCCCCTCCACGACGTCGTCCGGCACGACCGGGTCGTACGCCCGGATCACCGCCCGTGTGTACGCCGCGGTCTGGAGCAGGCCGGGGACCAGGTCCGGTGCCCAGTCCTTGATCGACCGGGCCAGCCCCTCGAACTCGACCACGTCCGCGAAGTGGTGCTCGTAGGGGGACCTCGTCGCTCCGGCCAGGTTCCGTACGAAGAACCCGTCCGTCTTCAGGATCTCGTCGGCCAGTCGCGCGTACTCCGGCCGCATGCGGCGGACGCCGGCCTCCAGCTGGTCGACGAACGAACCGCTGACGAACAGGCGGGCGCCCAGCTCCTCCTGGGACAGCCCGGCGCCCTCGCGCTGGTGGCGCAGTTCCGCCCCGTACAGCTCGCGGGGGGACTGGGAAGAATCGAGTCGCTTCGGTTTGGGCATGCCACAACTCCCTCTCGCGCGAACGGCGTCGTCGGACGGCGTTGTCGTACGTCGCCGGAACGATAGTAATTGCGCAGAGTGATGCCATGTGTGCGAATGGTGATATCCGTTGATCTCCGTCGCGGGGCGCGTAGGCTGGCCATTGGACTAGACCTATGGCCGCCCGAGGGAAGAGGTCCTATGAGCGAACGTGCACTCCTGGAGGTGATCGCCCTCGACGTCGAGGACGCGGTCGCCGCCGAGGCCGGAGGCGCGGACCGGCTGGAACTGGTCACCGACATGGCCGCCGACGGGCTCACCCCGCCGACCGACGCCTTCGCCGGGATCCGGGCCGCGGTCGGCCTCCCGTTGCGCGTGATGCTGCGCCTGGCCGACGGTTTCGACGCCGGGGACGTACGGGCGCTCGTACGGGCGGCGCGGGAGTTGCGGGGCGCCGGGGCGGACGAGTTCGTGCTCGGGTTCCTGGACGGGGCGGGGGAGCCCGACCTGCCCGCGCTGGACTCGGTGCTGGCGGAACTGGACGGCTGCCGCTGGACGTTCCACCGGGCGATCGACCGGGCCGCCGACCGGGACACCCTGCGCAAGCGGCTGTCCGGCCTGCCCGGCCTGGACACGTACCTCACGGCGGGGGCGGCGGCGGGGGTGGACGAGGGGCTGCCGACGTTGCTCGCGGAGGCGGCGCGGCGCGGCGAGCCGGGCTACGAGCCGCGGCTCCTGATCGGCGGCGGCCTCCGCCTCGACCACGTGCCGCGGCTGCGGGCGGCGGGGGTGGACGCGTTCCACATCGGCGGGGCGGCGCGGCCGGGGGGCTGGTCGGCCCCGGTCTCCGCACCCGCGGTCCGCACGTGGCGCGCCGCCCTGGACACGGCCTGAGCCGACTGCTGCCCGCGCGTGTACGTCCTGCTGCCCGCACGTATGCGTCCTGCGGGCCGGTGGGGGCCGGTGGGGGCCGGTGGCGCGGTTCCCCGCGCCCCTGGAAGACGGGGCCGCGCCCCGGCCCTTCGTCCCTCGGCCCGCAGGCGACCGGCGGTCTACTCCGTCAGCTGCGCCGGCAAGGCGTCCGCGTGGGTCACGATCAGGCCCGAGACCGCCCGGGTCAGGGCGACGTACAGCCGGCGCAGCCCCGTCCGCCCGTCCGGTTCGCCGGACACGACCGCCCCCGGTTCGTCCAGCACCACGTAGTCGTACTCCAGACCCTTGGCGAGGGACGCCGGCACCAGCGTCAGACGGGTGGCGAGCGTCGTCTCCTCGCCGGGGGCGAGGTACGCCAGGCCCGCCTCCGCCAGGGCCGCCGAGAGCGCCGGCACGCGCGCGTCCGCCGCGATCAGCCCCACCGAACCCTCGTGCGCCAGCAGCTCCCCGCACGCCGCCACCACCTCTCCCGTGGAGGAGGCTCCCGTGGAGGAGGTATCCCGGACCTCGAAGAAGCCCGGGTTCTCCCGGACCGACGCCACCGGCGTGAGGCCCGGCGCGATGTGCGGGAGCAGCCGGGACGCGTACGCGATCACGTCCGTCGGTACACGGAAGCCCGCCGTCAGTTCCTCCACGACCGCCTCCGGCTTGCCGAGGTGGGAGAGCGCCTCCTGCCAGCTCCGCGTCGCCCACGGCGTCGTGCCCTGCGCCAGATCGCCCAGCACCGTCGCCGAACCGGTCGTGCAGCGCCGCCCCACCGCCCGGTACTGCATGGGTGACAGGTCCTGCGCCTCGTCGAGCACCACGTGCCCGAGGGAGTGCGTGCGCCGTACGAGGTCGGTCGCCTCGTCGATCAGCACCGCGTCCGCCGCCGACCACCTGGCGGACCTCACCGACCGTGCGGGCTTCGCCCAGCGGATCGTCTCCTGCTCCTCCTCCGTGAGGACGCCCTCCGCGTGCCGGGCCAGGAACTCCGCGTCGGAGAGCAGCCGCAGGACCAGCTTCGCCGGGTCCACCGGCGGCCAGATCGCCTTCACGGCCGCCTTCACCGCGGGGTTGCGGGCCACCGCGTCCTGCACCCGGTCGTCCGGCGCCTCGCCCGACCGCTCCATCTGCACCAGCACGGCGTGCGCGATGCGCTGCGGCAGGGCCTCGCGGGCCGCGCCGTACCGGATGTCCCGGTCCAGCAGCTCCCGCACGATGTCCGCCAGTTCGTACGCCGGTACGCGCCAGCGCCGCGAGCCGCGGACCACCACGACGGGCTCGGCCGGCGGGGTCACGTGCGCGCGGACGGCCCGGCGCAGCACCTCGGCCATCCGCGCGTCGCCCTTCACGACGGCCGCCGCCGCCCCGTCCGTGCCCCGCACCTCCACGTGCGCGACCAGGTCGTCGACCGTGGCCTGCCTGACCTCCAGCTCGCCCAGCGCGGGCAGCACCTGCTCGATGTAGTGCAGGAAGGACGCGTTCGGCCCGATGACCAGGGTGCCGGTGCGGGCGAGCCGGTCGCGGTGGGCGTACAGGAGGTACGCGACCCGGTGCAGGCCGACGGCCGTCTTGCCGGTGCCCGGACCCCCCTGCACACAGACCGTGCCGCCCAGACCGGACCGTACGATCTCGTCCTGCTCCGGCTGGATCGTCGCCACGATGTCGCGCATCGGGCCCACGCGCGGGCGCTCGATCTCCTGCTGGAGCAGCTTGCTGGTGGCGGCGGCCTCGGCGGGGTCGGAGAGGTGCTCGTCCTCGTACGCGGTGAGGTCGCCGCCCGTGTACCCGAAGCGGCGGCGCAGTGCGACGTCCATCGGGGCCTTCCGGGAGGCCCGGTAGAACGGCTGGGACACCGGGGCGCGCCAGTCGATCACCATCGGGTCGCCGCTCGCGTCGTGCACGTGCCGGCGGCCGATGTAGAAGGACTCGCCCCGCGCGCCCTCCGCCCGCTCGGCCCCCGGGGCGTGCAGGTAGTCGAGGCGGCCGAAGAACAGCGGGGTGCGGGACAGGTCGGCCAGTGCCTTGATGCGCTCGTCGATCTGGCGGCCCAGGACCTCCGCGTTGACCCAGTTCGCGGTGACGTCCCGGATGTCGAGGGACTGCACGTCCTCCCGCATCGAACGCAGCGCGGCACGGGACGCCGCGAGATGGGCGCGCTCGCGGGCGAGCGGGCCGTCGGACGGCACGGCGGTGGACGGCGACACGGTGGTCGACGGGCCGGTGGACGGCGACACGGTGGTCGACGGCGTGGCGGAGTCGGGCGGGGTGGACACGGGTGTTGCCTCCGGGCCTGCGGGAGCCGGGGCCCGAGGGGCCCCGCTGACTGTGGCGGTGGGCCGGCCGGTTTCCGTCCGGGCGGCGGCGCTCCACGACGGGAGGCGGGCGGGATCGGAGATCCTAGGCCACCCCGGGCGGCCGGGGCCAATCGTTTTCCCGTACGGGCGGGCGGGCCGGCAGGGCCGGCAGGGCCCGCCGGGTCACGGCGTGTCCTTCAGGCGCGGGTAGTCGGTGTAGCCGTGGTGGTCGCCGCCGTAGAAGGTGGCGGGGTCGGGGGTGTTGTAGGGGCCGTCGGCGGCCAGGCGGGCGGGGAGGTCGGGGTTGGCGAGGAACAGCGCGCCGAAGGCGACCAGGTCGGCGGTGTCCTCCTGGACGAGGGCGAGGGCGTCGGGGCCGGTGGGCTCGGGGTACGTGAACGGGTTGAGGACGAACGCGGTGGGCCAGTTCTTGCGCAGGCGCGTGGTCAGGGACCGGTCGGCGCCCTCGACCATGTGCAGGTAGGCGAGGTCCAGTTCGCCGAGCCGGTCGACCAGGGCGGTGTAGGTGTCCGCCACGTCCGCCGGGTCCGTCTCGGCGATGTCGTTGTAGGGGTTGGCGGGGGAGATGCGGAAGCCGGTGCGGTGAGCGCCGATCGCCTCCGCGACGGCGGCGGCCGTCTCCAGGCCGAAGCGGATCCGGCCGGTCACGTCACCGCCCCAGCCGTCGGTGCGCCGGTTGGTGCCGGGCGAGAGGAACTGGTGGATCAGGTAGCCGTTCGCGCCGTGGATCTCCACGCCGTCGAAGCCGGCGGTGATCGCGTTGCGTGCCGCGTCGGTGAAGTCGGCGATGGTGCGGGTGATGCCGTCGGCGTCCAGCTCGTGCGGGGTGACGAAGTCCATCGGGCCCTGGTGGGTGAACACCCGGCCCTTCGCCGCGACGGGCGAGGGGGCGACGGGGTGCAGACCGTCGGGGAGCAGGCTCGGGTGGCCGATGCGCCCGGTGTGCATCAGCTGGGCGAAGATCACCCCGCCTCCGGCGTGGACGGCGTCGGTGACCTTGCGCCAGGCCGCCACCTGCTCCGCCGAGTGCAGGCCCGGGGTGTCGGGGTACCCCTGGCCGACGGCGGAGGGCTGTATCCCCTCCGTGACGATCAGGCCGGCGCCGGCCCGCTGGCTGTAGTAGGCCGCCATCAGATCGGTCGCGGTGGCGCCCGGCCCGTAGGCCCGGCTGCGGGTCATCGGTGCCATCACGATGCGGTTGGACAGCGACCGGCCGCCCACCTCGATCGGGGCGAATGCGTTCGTCATGGGAATCTCCTGACTGCCGTGAAAGGTGCGCCACGTGTGCGTGGCGCCGGTACGTCCGCGGGGACGGGGCGTCGGGATCAGCCGGCGGGTGCCCGCCGGCCGTGGTCCCTGACCGATGTCTCGATCAGGCGGGCCCACGCGGTGAACATCTCGACCTGCTCGGGCGTCAGGTCGCGTACGGAGATCTGCTCCAGAGTGCGCCACATGTCGGTGATGGACTGCTGCGGGGCACGCCCGGCAGCGGTGAGGCGGACCACCATGACCCGCCGGTCGTGGCGGGCCGGCTCCCGGGTGAGCAGCCCGGCGTCCTGCATGCGGCGCAGCGACTTGGAGACGGTGGAGTGGTCGAGGTCGACCCGCTCCAGCAGCTCGGCCTGGGTCTGGCCGTCGCGGTCGTAGAGCTGCATCAGCAGCAGCTCCTGTCCCGGGTGCAGGTTCATGGCGCGCAGCATGGCGGCGGCACGGCCGCGGTGGGCGCGGGCGAGCTGGAAGACGGCGTAGCTCAACGGCCCCTCGCCCGCCGCGTTCGGTGGCCGGAATGAAGTGGAACCGGGCATTGCTGCTCCCTCGGCCACCTGGGTGGGAGTGATCGTCTAGTCGACGGTGAGGACGAGCTTTCCGCGGCCGTGGCCACTGTCGCTGACCTGCTGGGCGGTGGCGGCTTCGGCGAGGGGGTAGGTCGCGCCGACCGTGAGGGTCAGCGTGCCGTCGGCGGCCTGCCGGGCGAGTTCGGCGAGGCGGGTGGCGGAGCGGCGCTGGGGGCCCTGGGCGAAGACGACGCCGAGCTCGGCGGCGCGGAAGTCGGCGGTGGTGACGATCCGGTCGGTGGTGCCGCGCAGGGTGATGGAGTCCTCCAGCGCGCCCTTGCCGGCGGCGTCGAGGACGGCGTCGATGCCGTGGGGGGCGAGGGCGCGGACCCGCTCGACGAGGTCGTCCCCGTAGGTCAGGGCGGTGGCGCCGAGGGAGGTGACGTAGTCCTGGTTGGCGGGACCGGCGGTGCCGATGACGTGGGCGCCGCGGGCGACGGCGAGCTGGACGGCGACGGTGCCGAGCGCGCCGGAGGCGCCGTGGATCAGGAGGGTCTCGCCGGCCCCGACGTCGAGGAGGTCCAGGACGCGTTCGGCGCCGTCGCTCGCCACCGGCAGGGCGGCGGCGTGGATCCAGTCCAGGGCGGCGGGCTTGGGGGCCAGGACGGTGGCGTCGGCCAGGGCGTACTGGGCGTAGGAGCCGGTGTCGGACCAGCCCAGTACCTCGTCGCCGACCTTGAGGTGGTCGACGCCTTCGCCGAGGGCGTCCACCACACCGGCGATCTCTCCGCCGGGGACGGCGGGCAGGGTGGTGGGGAAGACGGCCTCCATGGTGCCGGAGCGGATCTTGCCGTCCACCGGGTTGACGCCGACCGCGCGGATGCGGACGCGGACCTGGCCGGGGCCGGGCTCGGGGGTCTCGATCCGCGCCTCGTGCAGGACCTCGGTGGTGCCGAAGGTGTCGAAGACGATGGCTTTCATCATTGCTTTCTCCCTGGGTGAGGTTCGTTGCGCCGTCCATTTCCGTGGCCAGCCACATAAAAGTAGCACCGATTATGTGGCTAGCCAAGTAATTGTTCGGGGCGGTCCCCGTGAGCGATCCGGACGTGACGCCCGTCCCCGGTCCCCTAGGGGACGACGTCCCCCTCCCTACGGGCGGGGGTAGGCCCGGAGTCGTACGGCGGGGCGGGTGGGGTTCGGCCCGCAGACCGATGGAGGCGGGGCCGCCGGGTCCCACCATGGAGACATGAGTACCGCGACGTTCACCCCGGCCATCGTCCGCCCCCTGCCGCCGTCCGGCGTGACCGCCCCGCGGGACGGTCGCCGGCACCGCCTCGGCGACGCCCTGCGCGCCGTCAGGGTCTTCACCGGCGCCACCCTCGGCGTGGTCCTGCTCGGCGAGTGCGACGAGGAGGCGGGCGTACGCCGCCGCTGAGGCACGGACCGACGGACTAGCCGTCCGTGCTTTCCGTGCTTTCCGTGCTTTCCGTGCTGCCTGTGCTGTCCGCGCTGCCTGTGTTGTCCGCCAGCAGTTCGTCCGCGTCCACGATCCGGTACGCGTATCCCTGCTCGGCCAGGAAGCGCTGGCGGTGGGCCGCGAAGTCCTGGTCGATGGTGTCGCGCGCCACGACCGAGTAGAAGTGCGCCTGGTGGCCGTCCGCCTTCGGACGCAGCACCCGGCCCAGCCGCTGGGCCTCCTCCTGGCGGGAACCGAAGGTGCCCGAGACCTGGATGGCGACCGTCGCCTCCGGCAGGTCGATGGAGAAGTTGGCGACCTTCGAGACCACCAGGACGTTGATCTCCCCCTGCCGGAACGCCTCGAACAGCTTCTCGCGCTGCGCGTTCGGCGTCTCGCCCTTGATGACCGGCGCGTCCAGATGCTCGCCCAGCTCGTCGAGCTGATCGATGTACTGCCCGATGACCAGCGTCTGCTGCCCCGCGAACCGGCGCACCAGTGCCTCCGTGACCTTGCGCTTCGTCGCCGTCGTGGCACAGAAGCGGTACTTCTCCTCCGCCTCGGCCGTCGCGTACGCGAGCCGCTCCGCGTCCGTCAGGTTCACCCGCACCTCGACGCAGTCGGCCGGCGCGATGTATCCCTGCGCCTCGATCTCCTTCCAGGGCGCGTCGAAACGCTTCGGCCCGATGAGCGAGAACACGTCCGACTCGCGGCCGTCCTCCCGCACCAGCGTGGCCGTCAGACCGAGCCGGCGGCGTGCCTGGAGGTCGGCGGTGAACTTGAACACCGGGGCGGGCAGCAGGTGCACCTCGTCGTAGACGATCAGACCCCAGTCGCGCGAGTCGAACAGCTCCAGGTGCGGATAGACGCCCTTCCGCCGGGTCGTCAGCACCTGGTACGTCGCGATGGTGACCGGCCGGATCTCCTTGCGCGTACCGCTGTACTCGCCGATCTCCTCCTCGGTCAGCGTCGTGCGCTTCACCAGCTCGTGCTTCCACTGCCGGGCCGAGACGGTGTTCGTGACGAGGATGAGCGTGGTGGCCTTCGCCTCGGCCATGGCCCCGGCGCCGACCAGCGTCTTGCCCGCGCCGCAGGGGAGGACGACCACCCCGGACCCGCCGTGCCAGAAGTTCTCCACCGCCTGCTTCTGGTACGGCCGCAGGGCCCAGCCGTCCTCGGCGAGGCCGATGGGGTGCGCCTCCCCGTCCACGTACCCGGCGAGGTCCTCGGCCGGCCAGCCCAGCTTCAGCAGCGTCTGCTTGATCTGACCGCGCTCGGAGGGGTGCACGGCGACCGTGTCCGGGTCGATCCGGTTGCCCACCAGCGGGGTGATCCGCTTGGAGCGCAGGATCTCCTCCAGCACGGGCCGGTCGGTGGTGGTCAGGACGAGCCCGTGCGCCGGGTGCTTGCTCAGCGTGAGCCGGCCGTAGCGGCCCATCGTCTCCGCGATGTCGACCAGCAGGGCGTGCGGCACCGGATAGCGGCTGTACTGCACGAGCGCGTCCACGACCTGCTCGGCGTCGTGCCCGGCTGCACGCGCGTTCCACAGGCCGAGCGGGGTCACCCGGTAGGTGTGGATGTGCTCCGGCGCACGCTCCAGCTCGGCGAAGGGGGCGATGACCCGGCGGCACTCGTCCGCCAGCTCGTGGTCGACTTCCAGGAGCAGGGTCTTGTCGGACTGGACGATGAGTGGACCATTCACGCGCGCGTCCCCTTCTGCACAGCCGTGACGGCCGTACGACGTGCACGGCCAAACGTCCAGTGTGCCTGATCGCCGCTGCCCGCCGCCGTCGGTCGGTGTCGTGGGAGGCCGCCCTTCACCGTCCTGTCCTACTGGATGTCTATTCAGCCCAATGAGTGGTGGGAATTCCGATTTACCACGGCGGCCCCGAAGAATGGCGACCCTGCAGGTCACTGCCCCAGGTCATCGCCCAGGGAGGGCCACCCTTGTCCGGTCACAGCCACACCCCGCCCCCGCCGCTGCCCGCCGTCTCCACACCGACCACGACCCTCGGATACGCGCTCTTCGCCACCCGCTGGCTCCAGGCCCCGCTGTACTTCGGGCTGGTGGCCGCGCAGGGCGTGTACGTCTACAAGTTCTTCAACGAGCTGTGGCGTTTAATCCTCCGGTGCGTGACCGGGCAGGCGAACGAGACGTACGTGATGCTCGCGGTCCTCAAGCTCGTCGACGTCGTCATGATCGCCAATCTCCTCATCATGGTGATCGTCGGCGGCTATGAGACGTTCGTCTCGCGCATCGGCCTGCAAGGCCACCGCGACCAGCCGGAATGGCTCTCGCACGTCAACTCCAACGTGCTCAAGGTGAAGCTCGCCACCGCCATCGTGGGCATCTCGTCCGTCCATCTGCTCCAGATGTTCGTGGACGTGCACCACACCTCGCACCACTCGCTGCTGTGGGGGACGGTCATCCACATGGCGTTCATCGCCTCGGCGGCGATCCTCGCCTACATGTCGGGCCCGATGGCCGAGCACGGTGACCGGTCGCACAGGGGACAAGGACAGGGGCACGGGGCCGGGCTCGGGGGAGGCGGGGAGGCGGATCGCGGGGCGGCCGGGACCGGGTCCTACGTGCCGGCCGAGTTCTCGCTGCCGGGAGCCGTCCCGCCCGTACCGCGGACCGCCGGACCGATCCCGGCCCAGGCGACCTCCTCCCCGTACGACTCACCCGACCCCTCCGGTCCCCGCGAGCCGTACGGCTCCTACGAGGCGGGCGCCGACGCCCGGATCCGTGACGCCCGCTTCCCCGCGCGGAAGCTGCTGGAGGAGTTCGACGAGGAATACCCCCGCGTCTTCGACCGGGAGACCGTGGCCCGGCTCGGCAAGCTGGACTTCGTCGCGGCCCGCCGCAACGTGGTGCTGGTCGGCCCGCCCGGCACCGGCAAGACGCACCTCGCCGTCGGTCTGGGCGTGCGGGCCTGCCAGGCCGGTCACCAGGTGCTGTTCGCGACCGCCACGCAGTGGGCCGCGCGGCTGGCCGGGGCCCGGACGGCCGGCCGGCTCGCCGACGAGCTGGCGGTCCTCGACGCCCACCCCCTGCTGATCGTCGACGAAGTCGGCTACACCCCCTTCGACCCGGACACCGCCCACCTCTTCTTCCAGCTGGTCGCGCACCGCTACGAGCGGGCCTCCCTGATCGTGACCAGCGACCGCCCCCTCGGCCGCTGGGACGAGATCTTCGGCGGTGCCGCCCCCGCGATGGTCGACCGCCTCGCGCACCACGCGGAGATCGTCCGCCTCGAGGGCGACAGCTACCGCATGCGCCGGGCTACCGCAGCGTGGGCAGAGTGAGGTTGTTGAGCAGCGGCCCCTCGATGCTCACCCCCTCGGTCACCAGCGGTTCGCCACCGGCCGCCGGCAGGGGCAGCGGCAGGGCGTGTCGGGCGGATGGGGCGGACAGGGCGGAGGGGGCGGACAGGGCGGAGGGGGCGGACGGAGCGGCTTGGGCGATGGCGTGCGGGGCGAGTATGCCGAGGAGGGCCGCCGGGACGAGGAGGGCGACCGTGACGGTGGTACGCACGGACTGGACTGGACGCACGGACTGACCTGGACGCATGGGAAGTCGAGAGCCTTTCGGGAGCTGATGGGCCGGAGCCGGAGCCGGGGCCGGAGTCGGAGCCGGGGCCGGAGTCGGAGCCAGGGCCGGAAGCGGAGCCGGAGTCGGTGCCGGCGGTGAGCCCGGCTCCGGGGCAGGAGCGCCGCGGAGGGGGCGGGCCGGGCCGGGCGGTGCCGGGGCCGGCCCACCGGACGTGCGGCGCGTGCTGGGCGGGCGGGGGCGACTCAGAAGGTCAGACCCCCGCCGAGATCGATACCGATCGCCGCGGCCTGGGAGGCGAGTGCGCCGAGCAGCGCTGCGGTACCGATCAGGACGGTGGTGATACGACGGGCAGTACGCATGGGATTCCCTTTTCGTCGCGTGAGCGTTCTGATGCGTGAGCGGAATTCCGCGGTCCCTGGAACTCTGGGTGAGCGGAACGCCGAGCGATTTGAACGCTGTGTGACTGCCCAGCCGTTCGCGCCGGGATGCGGGAGACCCTGCGAAGTCCCTCGTCGGTGGGAAGAGTCCGGCGTGGCGTGCATGGATCGCCGCCTACACCCGAACGAGTGAGTCGCCCCATGGGGAGGGCGGACTCAGTCCTGGTCGTCCGCCAGTTCCGCCACGCCCGTCACCCGGTGCAGGGGGTACGTCCTGACCTCGTCCGCGGTGTGGTCGTACGCCGTGACGAAGCCGCCCTCCACCCGGACCGGGGCGATGACGCGCTGGCTGGCGGCCCCCTCGGCGTTGACGTAACCGATCCACAGGGTTCCGCCGGTCAGGACCGCGGCCTGCATGGTGGCGAGGGTCTCGGCGGAGGTGGTCCGCGGGAGGGCGCCGTTCAGCTCGGGGGCGTCGGCGGCCGGCTTGCGCGGTGCCGTGGAGGCCAGGTCGCCCGCACGGACGGCCCGGATCGCGGCGCCCAGCAGCGTCGCGTCGGGGACCGGCGGGCCGTCGGGGACCGGCTCGGGCGCCGTGCGCGGGGGCGTGCGGTGGGCGTGCGCGCGCGTGATCAGCACGTCCCCCTCGGCGGACTCGGCGGCCGGTGCGAAGCCCATCGCCCGCAGTCCTTCGAGGAGCGTGGCCGGGTCGGCCTGGGCGGCCAGGACCGTGGGCGCGAGCCGGCGCAGCCGGAGCCCCTGCGAGCGCTTGTCGGCGATGATCTCGTTCAGGAGCGCGTCGTCGTCGCAGCGCACGTACGCGGAGGCCGCGCCGATCCGCAGGTGCCCGTGTCGGCGCGCCACGTCGTCGATCAGGTAGGCGAGCGGCTGCGGCACCGGCGTACGGGAGTGGGCGGCGAGGAACGCCTGGAGGTCGGAGGCCGAGCGGCCCGCGTCCAGGGCCCGGCGGACCGAGCCCGGCGTGAACCGGTACACCGTCGCCCCGCCCTTCGACTCCACGTCCGCCAGCACGTTCAGCACGTCGGCCAGGGGGCGTTCCAGCGGACCGGGCGCCACCGCCGTCAGGTCGGCCTGGAGGAGGACGTGGTCCAGGGGCTCGGGCAGCAGCGGAGCCAGGAGGCCGCCGGCGCGGGCGGCGGCGGAGGCCAGTTCGGCGGGGGAGCGGTGCTGCGGCGGGGGCACGGGGAGGTGGTGGTGGTGCCGGTGGTGGACGGGAAGCTTGTCGCCGGGACCGCCGGGACCGCCGGGACCGCCGGGACCGCCGGGACCGCCGGGACCGCCGGAACCACCAGGGCCGCTGGGACCACCGGGACCACCAGGGCCGCTGGGACCACCGGGACCGCTGGGGCCGGCGGTCGGCTTCGGGGCGGACGCGGACGCGGGCGCGTGCGGTGCCGCCACCCCTAGGAGTGCCCGTCCGTGCGCCGACAGCGCGCCCCTGCCGGTGATGCCCAGCGACTCGGCCTCGGTCAGCGTCCACCGGACGAGGCGGGCCCGCAGGTCGTCCGGGGAGGTGGCGCCGCGCAGGGCGCGCTCCCAGTGCAGCCGGGCGACCAGCGCGTCGGGGGACGCGGAGCCGCCCTCGGGCAGCGCGGCGAGGAGCGAGAGGACCCGGTGCCGGACCTCGGGCGCCGCCGAGCGGTCCAGGCCGGGGCCCAGCGCCGACAGCGTGCGCTCCTTGGCGTCCCGGCCGCCGACCACGCCCGCCGTACGGGTCGCCGACAGCCACGCCGTGGCCAGCCGGGTCCAGCGCTCGGCCGCCGGGAGGTCCAGCCACTCGTCGTAGGCGGGCGTCGCCGCGTACCGCTCGTCGGCCTCGCCGTCCGAGGCCAGCAGGCCCGCCGCGTAGGCGAGTTCGGCCCAGAAGGCGGCGACCGGTTCCGGGACGTCCAGGGCCACGGCGGTCCGCTTCAGGTCCCGTACGCTCAGGCCGCCCGCGCGCAGCACCGCCGGGCCGCCCTCGTCCCAGTCCTTCAGCAGCTCCTCGACGGTGGTGAGCGCGGTGTACGCCTGCCCGGCCGCCGTGGCGTCCACCACGTGCGGAGGGTGCGCGGCGGTGGGCACGACCGGTGGGGGCAGCGGCTCCGTCCGCCGGTGCGCCCGTCCCGCCCGCAGGTGGAGGGCGGCCTCGCGGGGCAGTACGACCGTGCCGGGCGCCGTCGGCAGGAGCAGCCCGCGGTCCAGGAGCCAGCGCAGCCGGGCCGCCGGTTCGGCGGTCACCTGACCGTACGGCGGCCCCCAGACCAGCCGGGACAGGACCTCCAGGGACTCCGGCGGGGCCGGTTCGAGGAGGGCGGCCATCCGGGCGCGGTCGGTGAAGAGGGCCGTCAGCGACTCCACCGCGGACACCGCGTCGTGCGTCGTCGCCAGCCCGGCCGCCGCCAGGATCTCCTGGACGCGGCCCGGCGACATGCCCGCCGTGGCCTCCGCGAGCGTCGGGCCGAGCCCGGTCGGGGACGGGCGCTGCGGCGAGGGCGACAGCAGCTCACGGGCCGTACGGACCAGCCGGAGCCGGTCGTCCGGGCCCCAGACCAGCGCCTGCTCGCGCAGGACGGCCACGGCGCCGGGCAGCACCTCGGCGACCACCGGGTCGCCCGCGTCGCCCGCCGTCAGGCCGAGGAGCGTGTCGTACGGCGCCGGGTCCGGAGCCACGGCCAGCGCCTCCGCCGTCTGGAGCGTGAACCGGTCCAGGCGCTCCAGGGCACGGATCACGGAGGCCCGGGTGCCGGCCCGGGCGGCCAGCTGCGTCAGGTCGGTCGGTACGGGGGTGACGAGGTCCGGGCGGGCCCGCAGCAGCGCGGACAGGGAGGAGTCGTCGCGGGCCCGCAGGTCCTCCGCGAGCGAGCGGGGCTGTGCCCCGGCGGACGCCCCACCGGGCTCCTCTGCTGACTGCTCCTGGACGCTCATCCGCTCAACGGTAGCGGGTGGGCCTTCGCCGCCGGTTCCGCAGCGGTGCGCCACCGCCGTGCCGGGATCCGCCGCCGGCGGCGGGCGCGGTACCGTCGTTCACGCGGGGAAACGCAACGAGGGAGCCCCGGAGGGGACTTCGTGGGGATCGAGAGCGACCAGCTCGTGTTCGACTATCTGAGCCGGGTGGGCGACCTGGCCCAGCAGAGACAGCTGCCGTCCGGGACGCGCATGCGGCTCGTGTCGGAGCTGCGGAGCGAGATCGACCGGCGGCGGGCCAAGGCGGCGCTCGACAGCCCGGCGGCGGTCCGCCGCATCCTCGACCGCATCGGGACACCGGAGTCGGTGGTCGCGGAGGCGGGCGACGGCACCGGTGCCGGGGCCGGTGCCGGTACAGGGGCCGACACCGGTACCGGTACCGGTACCGGTGACGTCGGCGGCGGCAAGGGCGCGGCGCCCGAGCGGGGGAGTGTCCCCTCCCAGCGCGCTCCGGAGCCCGGTCCCGGCCGGTCGCCCGGTCCCGGCCGGTCCGGGCGCCTGCGCCGGGCGGTGCCGAGACAGCGGCCCGCGGAGCCGGAGACCACCGGGACGGTCGGGCCCACGCCCTCCCCGCCGCACCTCGCGAGCACGGAGGAACTGGGCTCCGGGGTGCAGCCCGACTGGTGGCGGGTGGAGAGCGGGCCGTTCGGGGCGACGGACAGCGTGCCGGGGTTCACCGGCGGCGTGGAGATTCCGGAACTGCTCAAACCGCCGCCTCTCGACAAATCCGACCAGCCCGGCAAGTTCGACAAGGCGGATGAGTCCGGCGTTGCCGGCGATCCCGGCAGGCCCGGCGAGGTGGCGTCGAAAACCGTGGAGGTGGTCGTCGAGCCGGCGGGTGCGGCCGGTTCGGCGGGTGCGGCCGGTTCGGCCGCACCCGGCGGGCGGGTGCGGCGCCGCTTCGTGCCGCGGCTGCGGCCGGTGGGGGGCGGGTGGTCCAACCCCCTGCTGCTGCTCGCCGCGGGGCTGCTGGTGGCCGGTGCGGTGGTCGGCAACCTCGTCCTGCTGGGCCTCGGGTGGCTCATCGCCTACCTGTCGCGGCGGCTCAGCCCCAACGAGTCCAAGTGGGCCGTTCTCTGGGTGCCCGGTCTGGTCGCCGCGGGGGGCGTCACATGGCTCTGGGGGCGTGCGGAGGGGCGGTGGGGGGAGCCGATCGCGCAGGGGGCGATGGGGGACGCCGTCGCCGAGACGTGGCCGGTCGTGCTCCGGGGGGCCGCGATCGCCTCCGCGCTCTACCTGGTGTGGCGGTCGCAGCGGCGGCGGTAGGCGGACGTGCGGGCGCGGGTGGGCACAATGGGCCGTATGAGTTCTCGTCCGCTGACCGTCGGGTTCGACCTCGACATGACCCTCATCGACTCCCGGCCCGGGATCCGGGCCTGCTACCAGGCCCTCTCCGCCCGGACGGGGGTCTTCGTCGACGCCGACCTGGCCGTCGGCCGGCTCGGGCCGCCCCTCGCCGACGAGCTGGTGAACTGGTTCCCGGCCGAGGAGGTCGAGGCCGTGGCGGACCTGTACCGGGAGATGTACCCCACCTACGCCATCGCCGCGACGCCCGCCATGGCGGGCGCGCGGGAGGCCGTGGACGCCGTGCGCGCGGCCGGGGGCCGGGCGATCGTCGTCACCGCCAAGTACGAGCCGAACGCCAAGCTGCATCTCGGTCATCTCGGCATCGACGCCGACGCGGTCGTCGGCGACCTGTGGGCCGAGGGCAAGGCGCAGGCCCTGCGCGAGTACGACGCGGGCGTGTACGTCGGCGACCACACCGGCGACGTACGCGGCGCCCGCACCGCGGGGGCCCTGTCCGTCGCCGTGGCCACCGGCCCGTGCGACGAGGAGGAACTCCGCGCCGCCGGTGCCGACGTGGTGCTCAAGGACCTGCTGGAGTTCCCGGCCTGGCTGGCCGGTCACCGGAAGGCGGGCACCGTCTAGGACCTGCACGCCTGGATTCCTGGATGCCTGCACGCCCGGACGCAGAGGCAGGCGCGGGTCCGGGGTGCCCGGGGTCAGGAATCCCCGCGTGCCTGCCGGCGTCCACTGGCGATCGACCGGAACACCCCCGCTCCCGCGATGAGGAATCCGACGCCCATCAACATGCTCAGACCGAACATGTACGTGGGAAAGGGCGTCGTGTCCAGGAGCAGCGGGGCCACGGTGACCAGCGTGGCCGCGGCTCCCACGAAGAACACGAGGGCACCGGCACGGATCAGTCCGTCTCCGGCCACGGCGGAATTCGGTTGGGTTTTGTCACGCACTCGACCAGGGTAGTTCCCTGCGCGGAGGAACAGTCCGGCGACGTCTTGTCAGCAGCCGCCGGACCACTAGCCTTGGTACCGGCGGGTCCGACGACCCGCTGCAGTGCTGTAGGGGCCAGTTTTCCGAAAAGTTCCAGCCGCAGTTTTCCGACGCAGTTTCCGACGATTACGAGGACGAGGACAGACGTGCCTACCGGCAAGGTCAAGTGGTTCAACAGCGAGAAAGGCTTCGGCTTTCTCTCCCGTGACGACGGCGGCGACGTCTTCGTTCATTCCTCGGTCCTGCCCGCCGGAGTCGATGTTCTCAAGCCGGGGCAGCGTGTGGAGTTCGGTGTCGTCGCCGGACAGCGCGGTGACCAAGCACTCTCGGTGACGCTCCTGGACCCCACGCCCTCCGTCGCGGCCGCCCAGCGCCGTAAACCGGACGAGCTCGCGTCCATCGTCCAGGATTTGACGACCCTCCTCGAAAACATCACGCCGATGCTCGAAAGGGGCCGCTATCCCGACAAGACCTCCGGCAAGAAAATCGCGGGCCTCCTGCGCGCGGTGGCGGACCAACTGGACGTCTGACACTCCGGACCGACCGCGGCCCGCGGCCGGCGCCCGTGCTCGCCGGGCGGGTACCGGCTCCGGGCGACGACCGCGCGCGGCGTGCGGTTCCGGACCCGCCCGTACCGCCCGGCCCCCGGTCAGGGCTGGCCAGGGCTGGTCGGAGCTGGCCAGGGCCGCTCAGGGGAACGCCAGCGCCTCCGGGGCGAGAGCCGGTACGAGACCTTCGGCCGCCGCCCGGGTGAACAGTCCCCGGGCCGCCGCGTACCCGTCCTCCCCGAGGTCGGCCGTGAACTCGTTGACGTACAGCCCGATGTGCTGGTCCGCGACCGAGGCGTCCATCTCCTGCGCGTGCTCCAGCACGTAGGGGCGTGACGCCTCGGGGTCCTCCCACGCCGCCCGTACGGACGCCCGCGCGGACTCGGCGAGCAGCCGCAGTGTGGCCTCGCCCAGCGACCGTTTGGCGATGATCGCGCCGAGCGGGATCGGCAGCCCGGTGGTCAGCTCCCAGTGCTCGCCCATGTCCGCGAGCTTGTGCAGCCCGTAGTTCCGGTAGGTGAAGCGGGCCTCGTGGATGACCAGTCCGGCGTCCACCCTGCCGTCCCGTACGGCGGGCATGATCTCGTGGAACGGCATCACCACGATCTCACCGACCCCGCCCGGGACCGTGTCCGCGGCCCAGAGGCGGAACAGCAGGTACGCCGTCGACCTCTCGCTCGGCACGGCGACCGTGCGGCCGGCGAGGTCCACGCCCGGCTCCCGGGTGAGGACCAGCGGCCCGCAGCCCCGCCCGAGCGCGCCCCCGCAGGGCAGCAGGGCCCACTCGTCCAGGACGTACGGCAGGACGGCGTACGACACCTTCAGGACGTCGAACTCGCCGCGTTCCGCCATGCCGTTGGTGATGTCGATGTCCGCGAAGGTCACGTCCAGCCCGGGTGCTCCCGGGACGCGGCCGTGGGCCCACGCGTCGAAGACGAAGGTGTCGTTCGGGCAGGGGGAGTACGCGATCTTCAGCGGTCCGTTCCGCGGCTCGGTCTGCGGCTCGGTCTGCGGCTCGGTCCGCGGGGATTCAGTGTGTGCGGTCATGTGGGTTCCAACTCTCCAGTACGGGCGCGAGCTTCCCGAACGCCCCGGTGAGTGCCGTGAGGGCGTCGCCGATCCGCCAGGCGGCGCGGTCCCGGGGGCCCACGGGGTTGGACACGGCACGGATCTCCAGGACGGGTACGCCCTGTGCGGCGGCGGCCTCGGCGACCCCGAACCCCTCCATCGCCTCGGCGAGCGCACGCGGGTGGCGTCGCCGCAGTTCCGCGGCGCGCCCCGCGGTCCCGGTCACGGTGCTGACGGTCAGGACGGTGCCGGTGCGCGCTCCGGTGACGGCCGCGAGCTCCCGTACGAGTGATGCCGGCGGCCGGTGGGTGACGGTTCCGAAGCCCAGTTCGGTGACCGGCGCGAAGCCGGGGGTGGCCGTACCGGCCGCGGCGGCCGTCCCGTCGCTGGCCGGTGTCTCGGCGCCGAGGTCCGCGACGGTGATCTCGTCGGCCAGGACGAGCGAGCCGACGGGTGCCCCGGGCCGGAACCCCCCGCCGATACCGGCGGAGACGACCACGCCGTACGGCTCCCCGGTCAGCGCTGCCGCGGTGAGCGCGGCGGCGGTCGACGCGGCGGCGGCCGCCGGTCCCACACCGCCGGCGAGCAGATCGAACACCGGCGGACCGGAACCGAGCGCGTCGGAAGGGGCGGAGCGGTCCGCCGGGAGCGTCACCCTGCGCAGGGCCGCCCCCGGAACCGAGTACTCGCCGTGTGTCCCGTCGCCCGCCGTGACCGCGGTCACGGCGGGCGCGAAAGCCGCCGCCACCGCGTCCCGTTCGACGGGGACCGCGGTGGTTACGAGGACACGCATGAGCGGCGGGTCCGGCACATCATGCGGCTCAGGCGTCCGCGTTCTCGAGCTTGAAGTTCCAGACGCCCTTGAACTCCGTACCGGCCTTGTTCTGCTTGACGACGCTGATGCTGATCGTCTTGGGGGCGGTCTGGCCGTTCTGGGCGGCGAAGAGGTCGACGCCCTCGAAGGCGTAGTACGTCTTCTTGAACGGGTCGGTGACCTGCTGGCCGTTCAGCCACAGGGCCCAGCCCTCATCGGCGACCTCGGGGTCGACGCCGATCCGCAGTGTCTCGCCCTGCGAGACGCTGATCGTGTCGGAGGTCTTCTTCTTGGCGCACTCGGCCACCTTCTCCTTGCCGAGGTCCTTGCCGTCCTCGTAGCACTCGGCCTCGGTGCTGACCGAGGTCTTGCCGACCGTGACGGTGGCCATCGGCGTCGGCTTGTCACAGGCGGACAGGACGAGAAGTCCGGCGGAAACGGCGCCGACGGCGGCGACGGCGCGGCGACGGCGCGCGAGGGGACGCTGGGAGCTCATGGACGCAGGCTATCGGGCGACCTGGGCCGCCCGGCCATGCGGGTGGGCTACGCGGCGTGCCGCGTAGCCCGGTCAGGCCAGGTGGGCGTGGGGCCGTCCGCCGTGCCGGGCCGCGTTCAGCAGTCCGCGGACGGTGGTGAGCCAGCCGGCCGCGATGATCGCCGAGGCGACCGCCATGCCGAGCGTGCCGTAGAGCGGGAGGGCTATGCCGATCGCGCCGCCGACCACCCAGGCCATCTGCAGCAGCGTCTCCGAGCGGGCGAACGCCGACGTCCGCACCAGCTCCGGCACGTCCCGCTGGATCAGCGCGTCCAGGGACAGCTTGGACAGCGCCTGGGCGAACCCGGCGAACGCGGCGAGCACCGCCACCAGGAGCACCCCGAAGAACACCGCCGCAGTGATCGCCACGCCCAGCACCACCGCCACGACCGTGACGATGATCAGCTCCGGCGCGCGGGATCTCAGCGCCGCTCCGACCGCCGTGCCCAGCGCGTTGCCCACGCCCGCCGAGACGCCCACGATGCCCAGCGAGACCGCCGCGCTCGCGCCGGCGAGGGGGTGCTCGCGCAGCAGGAACGCGAGGAAGAAGATCAGGAAGCCGGAGAGGCAGCGCAGCGCGGCGTTCGCGGCGAGCGCGTGGGTGACCGCCGTGCCGACCGTGCGCAGGCCGGGGCGCCTGGGCTGCTTGCGGTACGGCCCGTGCAGGTGCTGCGCGTCCGCGGCGAGCAGGGCCTTGTCCTCGCCCTTCGCGGAGTCGACCTTGTGGGGCAGCGAGAACGACAGGAACGTACCCGCCACGAAGAGCACGAAGGCGCCGTAGAGCGGATAGCGGGGGCCGAGGGCCTGGAGCCCCGCTCCGATCGGGGCCGCCACGCCGGTGGCCAGCAGTCCGCCCAGGGTGACCCGTGAGTTCGCCTTCACCAGGGAGAAGGCGGGGGGCAGCAGCCGGGGCACCACGGCGCTTCTGACCACGCCGTACGCCTTCGAGGCCACCAGGACGCCGAGGGCGGCCGGGTAGAGCTCGATGCCGCCCGTGACGACCGCGCCCGACAGCAGCAGGGCCATGAACGCGCGCGCCATGAACGCGCCCGCCATCGCGGCGCGCCGGCCGTGCGGGAGGCGGTCCAGGAGGGGGCCGATGATCGGGGCGAGGAGGGTGAACGGGGCCATGGTGATCGCCAGGTAGAGCGCCACCCGGCCGCGGGCCTCGTCCGTCGGGACCGAGAAGAACACCGTGGAGGCGAGCGCCACGGTGATCATCATGTCGCCGGCGCCGTTCACCCCGTGCAGTTCGATCAGTTTGCCGAGGCCCGATTCGCCCGCGCCGTGCGCGTGTGTCGCTTTTCTGATGCCTCTGGCGGTACCGGTGAACGGCAGGTGCAGGGCATGCCCGACGGAACGGACGGCCCCGCGCACCGGGCCCGTTCCGTTCTTGCGCTCTGCCCCGGGCTCACCGATTCCGGTGGCGCTTTGGGGCGACCTTGCGGCTGCCACTCCGCAATAGTGCCCCGAGAACGGCGGATCTAGTGCGCTTACCGCCCGTATAGCGGCCGAGTGATCTTCGAGTGGCCTCCGAGTGACCTCCGAGCAGCCTTCACGCGTACGGCGGCGGGCGCGTCCGGAGGGGGTGCACGGCTCGGGGACGCCGGGCGACGCCCCCGTGGATCCGGCCAGAAACCGCCGGGGAGGTTCCTGGGGCACCGGGTCGGGAAACGCCCGGGGCGTCCGGCGTACCCGGCCGGGAATCGCCCCGGGAATCGCCGGGAGGGCACCTGGGGCGTCCGGCCGGGAAACGCCCGGAAGGCGCCTGGCACACGGGGCCGGGAATCGTCCGTAGGGTGCCTGGGGCAAGTGGTCGGGAAACGGCGCGAAGCGGTGAAGGCAACGCCGGTGTAGGCCCAGCGCCGACGAGACGGTAGCGTGCGTAGCGCGCCCGCGGCGGTTGTTCTCGGCCGCGCGCCTCTCGGTCATCCCGCAGAATGGATGACGTAGGTGCGCCCGAGTGCGATCGGGCACGGACGTCGACGCGGCCCTCCGGTCCGCTCCGTCCGCGCCCCCGTCGAGGGATGGCGCACTCGTGAGACGGCGTAGGAGAGAAGCGATACCTGTGAGCGCGACAACGCGAAGCCGAACCCCCGACCGGCTGTGTGCCGAGGCCGTGGACCTCGCCAGGGCGGCCGCCGAGGAGGCCGCCGCTCCCGGCGTCGTCGGGGAGCACGCGGGCATGGTCAGCGAAGGGGACCGCGTCGTCACGCACTTCTTCGAGTGCAAGGAGATGGGCTACCGCGGGTGGCGGTGGGCCGTGACCGTGGCCCGCGCCTCGCGGGCGAAGGTCGTCACCCTCAACGAGACCGTGCTGCTGCCCGGTCCCGACGCGCTGCTCGCGCCCGAGTGGGTGCCGTGGAGCGAGCGCCTGCGGCCCGGGGACATGGGGCCCGGGGACCTGCTGCCCACGGACGCGGAGGACCTGCGTCTGGAGCCCGGGTACTCCGGCGAGGACGAGCTCGCTCCGAACGCGCCGCTGTCCGAGGAGATGGCCGAGCTGGCCGAGGCGGAGGACGCCGAGGTCGTGGCGGGGAACCCGGCCACGCTGCCGCTCGTGCCGACGCGCGGATCGATCGCCTCCGTCGCGGAGGAGCTCGGCATGCGGCGGGCACGGGTCCTGTCCCGGTACGGACTGCATGTCGCGGCCGACCGGTGGGAGGAGTCCTACGGGGCGAAGACCGCGATGGCGCAGGCGGCGCCCGCGACGTGTGTCAGCTGCGGGTTCCTGAACCCCATCGGAGGGTCGCTCGGGCAGGCGTTCGGGGTGTGCGCGAACGAGTTCTCGCCCGCGGACGGGCGGGTGGTCTCACTGTCCTACGGGTGCGGGGGGCATTCGGAGGCGGCGGTCATGCCGGCGCCGCCGCGGCCCGCGCCGCCGGTGATCGACGAGACGCGGATGGATCCCTTCCCGCTCCGGCCGTCGCCGGACTCGGGGTCGGTGCCGGTGGACGAGTCCTCGGCGGATGCGGAGTACGGCCACAGTTAGACGGCCGCAGTTGGGCTGCCGCCGGCTCGGCGGATGGGCCGGGCGGGGCCCGGCCCCGGCTGTGATGTGCGGGTTGTGTGTGGCTGGTCGCG
>NZ_JAHKJW010000003.1:0-100135 GCF_019710745.1 Streptomyces beigongshangae | reverse complement strand
CCCCCCCCCGCGACCAGCCCCCACCGCGCGCCACGCCCACCACGTGGTGCGCGGTACCTTCTTGCGGCGGCCGGCCATCGCGTGCGGGCGTACGACGAGAGGGAGAGTCAAGCGTGAGCAACTTCGTGCGGCCGGCTGCCGAGGGTTCGGATCCGTTCGGGACGGCACGGCTGCGGCGCGGGGTGCTGGACGCCTGGGCGACGAGCCCGGCACGGTTCCGCGAGGACGCCAACGCCGAGGAGGACCTCGTCCTCGGCGGCTACCGGGACCGGCTGGTCGTCGAGCTCGCGCAGAACGCCGCCGACGCCGCCTCCCGCGCCGGCGTCCCGGGCCGGCTGCGGCTCACCCTCCGCGACGGCGTCCTCGTCGCCGCCAACACCGGCGCCCCCCTGGACGCGACCGGTGTCGAGTCCCTCTCCACCCTGCGCGCCTCCGCCAAGCGGGACGGCCACGACGGCGCGGTCGGCCGCTTCGGCGTCGGCTTCGCGGCCGTCCTCACCGTGACCGACGAACCCGCCCTGCTGGGACGGCACGGCGGTGTCCGCTGGTCCCTCGCAGAGGCCCGCGACCTCGCCGTCGACACCGCCCGCCACAGCCCCGGCCTCGGCGACGAACTGCGCCGCCGCGACGGCCATGTGCCGTTGCTCCGGCTGCCGTTCCCGGCCGAGGGCACCGCGCCGGACTCGTACGACAGCGTCGTGATCCTGCCGCTGCGGGACCCGGCCGCCGAGGCCCTCGCGGAGCGGCTGCTCGACGGGATCGACGACGCCCTGCTGCTTGCCCTGCCCGGCCTGGAGGAAGTGGTCGTCGAGGTCGGCAACGGGGACGGCGACGGCAGCGACAACGGCGACGGCGACGGCGGCAAGAACGAAGAAGGGGGGAACGGGGGCGTCCGGACCGTCCGGCGGCGTCCCGACGGCGACGGCTGCGTGGTCGTCGAGGACTCCCGCGACGGCACGACCCGCTGGCGCACCGTCTCCGCGCACGGGGCCCTGGAACCGGCCCTGCTCGCCGACCGGCCCGTCGAGGAGCGGCTGCGCCCCCACTGGTCGGTCACCTGGGCGGTCCCCGTCGACGCGGACGGCACCCCGGGGCGCCCCCGCACCGGCCCCGTCGTGCACGCGCCCACCCCCAGCGACGAACCCCTCGGCGTGCCCGCCCTGCTCATCGCCTCGCTCCCGCTCGACACGACCCGCCGCCACGCCGCCCCCGGCCCGCTCACCGACTTCCTGGTGGCGCGCGCGGCGGACGCGTACGCCGGACTGCTGGCCGCCTGGCGGCCCGTGACCGGCGGGATCATCGATCTCGTACCGGGCCCGCTGGGCAAGGGCGCGCTGGACGGGGCGCTGCGGCAGGCGATCCTGGAGCGGCTGCCGCGCACCGCGTTCCTGCCGCCCGCGGTCGACCGCGGCGACGACGCCGAACTGCCCGAGGCCCTGCGCCCCCGCGACGCCGAGGTGGTGGAGGGCGCGGGCGCCGAGACCGTACGGGTGCTCGCGGAGGTACTGCCCAGCCTGCTCCCCGCCGGACTCGAACGGCGCGCGGAGCTGCGCACCCTGGGTGTCGCGCGCGTGCCGCTGACCGAGGCGGTCGACCGGCTCGCGGGTCTGGACAAGGCCCCCGGGTGGTGGCGCCGCCTGTACGACAGCCTCGCCGGGGTCGACCCGGACCGGCTGACCGGGCTGCCGGTGCCTCTGGCCGACGGGCGCACGACGATCGGGCCGCGGCAGGTCCTGCTGCCCACCGCGGACGGAGCCCGGGTCGCGCCCGGGGCCCTCGCCCGTCTCGGCCTCAAGGTCGCCCATCCGGACGCAGTCCATCCGCTCCTGGAGAAGCTGGGCGCCCTGCCCGCCACGGCGCGGGCCGTCCTGACCACCCCGCAGGTCCGCGCGGCCGTGGCCGCCTCCCTCGACGACGACCGCGGCGCCTGGGACGACGACGCGGGCCCGGACGCCGAGGAACTGGCCGACACCGTCCTCGCGCTGGTCCGCGACGCCGGACTCGAACCCGGCGACGAACCCTGGCTCGGTGCCCTCGCGCTCCCCGACGACGAGGGCGAACTCGTCCCGGCCTGCGAACTCGTCCTTCCCGGCAGCCCCTTCGCCCGGGTGATGCGGGAGGACGAACTCGCCTCCGTGGACGCCGAGCTGGTCGAGCGCTGGGGCGAGCAGCCGCTCGCCGCCTGCGGAGTGCTGGCGAACTTCCAGCTCGTACGCGCCACGGACGTCGTCCTGGACCCCGACGAACTGGAACCGCGGGACGGCGACTTCGCCGAACCCGACGACGCGGGGCTGCTCGACGCCGTCGACGTGTGGTGCGAGGACGCCCTCGACGGGCTGCCGGACGCGCCGGTGCCGCCCGTCGCCACGGAGATCGTCGCCGTCCGGGACCTGGACCTCGTGGACGACGACCGCTGGCCCGAGGCCCTCGCCCTGCTCTCCCGCCCGCCGCTGCGGGACGCCCTCACCCAGCCGGTACGGGTCCTGCTGCCGGACGGGACGCACGAGACCGTCCGGTCCTACACCGCCTGGTGGCTGCGCGGGCACCCGGTCCTCGACGGCCGCCGTCCGGCCGGCCTGCGCGCCGCGGGCGGCGACCCGCTCCTGCGCGGCCTGTACGACGCCGCCGACGCGGCCGGTTTCGACGACGAGCAGGTGCTGAGGGCGCTCGGCGTCCGTACCTCCGCGGCCGCGCTGCTCGCCGAGCCCGGTGGCGCCGCCGAACTCCTCGACCGGCTCGCCGATCCCGGCCGCGAGGTGTCGGCGGCCCAGTTGCACGCCCTCTACGGCGCCCTGGCCGACCTCGACCCCGACCAGGTCACCCTGCCGGACGAGGTGCGGGCCGTGGTCGACGGGGAGGTGCGGGTCGTGGACGCGGCCGACGCCGTGGTCGTGGACTCGCCCGACCTGCTGCCCTTCACCGCCGGCGTGCCCTTGCTCCCGGTACGGCCGGCGCGGGCCGCCGACCTCGCCGAGCTGTTCCAGGTCCGGCGGCTGAGCGAGTCCGTCACGGGTGAGGTGACGAGCGAGGGCGCCGAGCACGACGTACCGGAGCCGGTACGGCTCCTGCTGGGCCCGGAGACCCCCGCGACCTACGTCGAGCACGGGGAACTCGTCGTCGACGGCACCGAACTCGATTGGCGCCGCACCCGCGACGGGGTGCTGCACGCCGCCACGCTGGAGGGCGTCGCCGCCGGCCTCGCCTGGGCGGCCGGGCAGTGGCCCCGCCGGTTCGAGGTCGCCGCGCTCCTGGAGGACCCGTCCAGGACGGAGGAGCTGGAGCGGGACCGGTGGTTCGACTGAGCCCCGCCCGCCGGGGCGCACGGCGGTACGCCGGCGCCCCGGCGGGCCGTGGAAGTGATCTACGTCACATGATCACGAAAACTTCACCCGCCGTACAACCATTGGTCCACGTGGCGTATCTGATCAGGTGAGTCAACAGGCTCCAAGATCATTCGGGCCCACGTGAAGACGACCGTCGGGCCCCTTTCTCCATCAGGGGAAATACATGCGCATACGTGCCACCGTGGCCGCCGTCACCGGCGCCCTGGCCCTTTCCGCGTTCGCCGTCCCGGCGGCGCAGGCCGACGACCCCTCGTACCGCGAGTCCGCCGCCGCCGCCTTCGAGGCCGCTCGCAGCGGTGCGGCCAAGGCGCAGCGCGGCGCGGCGGACGGCGACCTGAACGCCTCCTTCTCCAACTTCAAGATCGCCTCGGTGCTCAAGGTCGGCACCACCAACCAGGTCTCCACCAAGGTGACCTACAAGGTGACCCACGGCGCCGACGTGGACCTCGGTTCCCCGGAATTCGCCACCGGCCCGTACATCTACAAGGGCTCGTTCGCCGAACCGGCCAACGTCATCTTCGGCTTCGAGGCGGCGACCTGCACCGAAGTCTCGGCGACCGTGGCCAACTGCACCGGCTACGTGGACATCCTCCCGGCCGAGGACGAGCTGTCCAACAGCGACGCCGGCGCCTGGAAGGGCGGCGCGCTGCTGCTCGACAGCACCGGCTCCTACGCCGACCAGGGCGACCTCGCCGCCACCAAGGTCCTGCGCAACTCCCGGCTCACCGTCAACGCCTCCCCCGAGCCCGTGAAGAAGGGCAAGACCATCACGGTCACCGGGTCCCTGACGCGCGCCAACTGGGAGACGAAGAAGTACGGGGGCTACACCCAGCAGTCCGTGAAGCTCCAGTTCAAGAAGAAGGGCACGTCCACCTACAAGGACGTCAAGACCGTGAAGTCGGGCACCGGCAGCTCCGCGGGCGTGCTGAAGACGACCGTCACGGCCTCCGTCGACGGCACCTACCGCTACGCCTTCGCGGGCACCTCGACCACGCCGGCCGTCAACTCCGCGGGCGACGCCGTCGACGTCAACTGATCTCCCTCCCCGCGCTCCCGCCAGGGGCGCGGGGAGTCCGCCCGTTCCCGCTCAGGCGGGAACGTGGCGGTCCACCCACCGCCACAGGAACTCCAGGGCGGCCGCCGCCACCGCCGCGACGCCCACCGCCGTCCACGGCAGCACCGTGCCGACCAGCCGCAGCGCGAAGAAGTCCTGGAGCCACGGCACGGTCAGGACCAGCAGGAACCCCGCGCCCATCGTGGCGACCAGGCAGATCCGCCACCAGGTGTAGGGGCGGGCGATGATCGCCAGCACCCAGAGCGAGATCAGGAACAGCGTCAGCGTCGCGGCACTGGTCTCCGCGTCCAGCGCCTCCGGCCCGGTGTAGTGGTGCCGGGCGAGCAGGTACGTCGTGAACGTGGCCAGCCCCGCCACCACCCCGCCCGGGATCGAGTACCGCATCACCCGTCGCACGAAGTGCGGCCGGGCCCGCTCCTTGTTGGGCGCGAGCGCCAGGAAGAACGCCGGCACCCCGATCGTCAGCGTGGACAGCAGCGTCAGGTGCCGCGGCAGGAAGGGGTACTCCACCTGCGAGCACACCACCAGCACCGCCAGCAGCACGGAGTACACCGTCTTCACCAGGAACAGGGTCGCCACCCGCGTGATGTTCCCGATGACCCGGCGCCCCTCCGCGACCACCGAGGGCAGCGTCGCGAAGCTGTTGTTCAGCAGCACGATCTGGGCGACCGCCTTGGTGGCCTCCGAGCCCGACCCCATCGCCACGCCGATGTCGGCGTCCTTCAGCGCGAGCACGTCGTTCACGCCGTCGCCGGTCATCGCCACCGTGTGGCCGTTCGACTGGAGCGCGCCCACCATGTCGCGCTTCTGCTGCGGGGTGACCCGCCCGAACACCGAGCCCTCGTCCAGGGCCCTGGCCATCTCGTCCCGCTCGGTGGGCAGCCGGCGCGCGTCGACCGTGGCGGCGGCGCCGGGCAGGCCGAGCTTGGCGGCGACCGCGCCGACCGAGACGGCGTTGTCGCCGGAGATCACCTTGGCGCGTACGTCCTGCTCGTCGAAGTACCGCAGGGTGTCCGCCGCGTCGGGCCGCAGCCGCTGTTCGAGCACGACGAGCGCGACCGGCCGCGCGCCCTCCCCCACCCGCGGGTCGTCGAGCTCCCCGGCCGCCCGGGCGAGCAGCAGGACCCGCAGCCCCTGCTCGTTGAGCTGCTCCGCCTCCGCGAGCGCGGGGTCGTCGTCGGGCAGCAGCACGTCCGGGGCGCCGAGCAGCCACGTACGCGAGGTGCCTTCGGCCTCGCTCTCCACGAAGGACGCCCCGCTGTACTTGCGCGCGGAGGAGAAGGGCAGGGCGGCCGTGCGGCGCCAGTCCCCGCTGTCCGGGCAGGCGTCGATCACCGCCTTGAGCGAGGCGTTCGGGCGGGGGTCCGACGCACCGAGGGCGCCCAGCACCTTCCGTACGTACGCCTCGTCACCACTGCCCTCACCGGTGCCGCCGCCCTCGCCGCCGCCCTCACCGGTGTCCAGGAGGTGCAGCCCGGTGACGTCCATGCCGCCCTCGGTGAGCGTGCCCGTCTTGTCGAGGCAGACCGTGTCGACGCGGGCGAGGCCCTCGATGGCGGGCAACTCCTGGACCAGGCACTGCTTGCGGCCGAGCCTGATGACGCCGATGGCGAAGGCGACGGAGGTGAGCAGGACCAGGCCCTCCGGGACCATGGGCACGATGCCGCCGACGGCCCGCGCGATCGAGTCCTTGACGTCGTCGTCCTTGCTGACGAGCTGGGTGACGGCCAGGCCCACGGCGGCCGGGACCAGCATCCACGTCACGTACTTGAGGATCGTGGAGATGCCCGTCCGCAGCTCGGAGTGGACGAGGGTGAAGCGGCTCGCCTCCTCGGCCAGCTGCGCCGCGTACGCCTCGCGGCCCACCCTCGTCGCGGTGAACGCGCCGCCGCCCGCCACCACGAAGCTGCCCGACATGACGCGGTCGCCGGGCTGCTTGACCACCGGGTCCGCCTCGCCGGTGAGCAGTGACTCGTCTATCTCCAGGCCCTCGGCCTCGGCGCAGTCGCCGTCCACGACGATCTTGTCACCGGGCCCGATCTCGATGAGGTCCCCGAGCACGATCCCGGAGGTGGCGATCCCGGTCGTGGTCCCGTCCCTGCGGACGGTCGGCCGCGCCTCGCCGATCACCGCGAGCGAGTCCAGGGTCTTCTTCGCGCGCAGCTCCTGGACGATGCCGATCCCGGTGTTCGCGAGGATCACGTAACCGAACAGGCTGTCCTGGAACGGCGCGACGAACAGCATGACCAGCCAGAGCACGCCGATGATCGCGTTGAACCGGGTGAAGACGTTCGCACGGACGATGTCGAGCGCGGAGCGACTGCTGCGCACCGGTACGTCGTTGACCTCGCCCCGCGCCACGCGCTCGGCCACCTCGGCCGCGGTGAGCCCCGTCGACCGGGTCGCGGCCGGGGACGGCGGCAGGGGGACGGGATGCACAGGGTCGAGTTCGGCGCCCGCGTCGATGTGCGTCATGTCTTCGACGGTACGGGGGGAGGTACGGCTTCACCCGGTGAGTGCCGTAAAGATCCGACCTGGGGAGGAGGGGGGATGGTGCCGTGGTGGTACGGAGGGCCGGCCCGAATCGGGGACGCCCGCCCCGCCGACCCTAGGGGCGGGACGCCGCCTTGCGTCTGACGGCCGCCTCCCAGCCCTTGGCGTACCAGATGCCGAACAGGCCCAGGGCCGTACCGAACAGGCATGTCCACAGCCACCACACATGGCCGTTGTCGTCGAGCCACCCGTAGAACGGGAGCTGGACCAGGAAGAGGACGAACCAGATGGCCGTGCCGCCCGCGACGGTGGCGACCACGGGACCCTCCAGGGGTTCCGGTGCCTCGTGTTTCGGTGTCCACTTCGCCATGGGGACAGCTTACGAGGCCGATCACCGGACTTCATCCGGCCCCGCGCGGTGCCCGACACGGTGCCCGCGCGGCGCCCGTGTGCCGGTGGGCCTGCGGTCCACGCGTGCGGATAGCGCTACGGGAGCTATATGTTCATACTGAAATTACCTGACCCCGTCCCCCTTTTACTCGTACGAAACTCCAAAAAGGTCCTCCATGCCCCCCTCGGCCCCCGCCAAGGCCCCCGTGCCCAAGGAGCCGGACCCCGGGTCCGCCTCCGCCCACGGCGCCCTCGACCGCTACTTCCGGATCTCCGAGCGGGGCAGCACCCTGCCCCGTGAGGTCCGCGGTGGTTTCGCCACCTTTTTCGCGATGGCCTACATCATCGTGCTGAACCCGATCATCCTGGGCAGCGCGAAGGACATGTACGGGCACCAGCTGGACAACGGCCAGCTGGTCACCGCGACCGCGCTGACCGCGGCCTTCACCACGATCCTGATGGGCGTCATCGGCAACGTGCCGATCGCGCTCGCGGCCGGTCTCGGCGTGAACACGGTCGTCGCGCTCCAGCTCGCGCCCCGGATGTCCTGGCCGGACGCCATGGGCATGGTCGTGCTGGCCGGGTTCGTGGTCATGCTGCTGGTCGCCACCGGTCTGCGCGAGCGCGTCATGAACGCGGTGCCGTTCGGCCTGCGCAAGGGCATCGCGATCGGCATCGGCCTGTTCATCCTGATGATCGGCCTCGTCGACGCGGGCTTCGTCTCCCGCATCCCGGACGCCGCCCACACGACCGTGCCGCTTCAGCTCGGCGGCACCGGGCACCTCAACGGCTGGCCCGTCCTGGTCTTCGTCCTCGGCACGCTGCTCACGCTGGCGCTGATCGTGCGCAGGGTGCCGGGCGCGATCCTCGTCTCGATCGTCGTGATGACGGCCGTGGCCGTCGTGATCAACGCGGTGGCGAAGGTGCCGTCCTGGGGCCTGACCACCCCGAAGTGGCCCGGCAACCCGGTCGCGAGCCCCGACTTCGGGCTCATCGGGGAGGTCAGTCTCTTCGGCGGCTTCGGCAAGGTCGGCGTACTGACCGGCGTGCTGTTCGTCTTCACGGTCCTGCTGTCGTGCTTTTTTGACGCGATGGGCACGATCATGGGCATCGGCGACGAGGCGAAGCTGACCGACGAGGACGGCAACATGCCGGGCGTCAGCAAGGTGCTCTTCGTCGACGGCATCGCGGTCGCCGCGGGCGGCGCGACCTCCTCGTCCGCGACCACCTGCTTCGTGGAGTCCACGGCGGGTGTCGGCGAGGGCGCGCGCACCGGCTTCGCGAACGTGGTCACCGGCGCGCTCTTCGCGGTCGCCCTCTTCCTGACCCCGGTCGCCACGATGGTCCCGTCCCAGGCCGCCACCCCGGCGCTGGTCGCGGTCGGCTTCCTGATCCTGTCGGGCTCGATCCGGCAGATCGACTGGGCCGACCACACCATCGCGATCCCCGCGTTCGTGACGATGCTGATGATGCCGTTCACGTACTCGATCACGAACGGCATCGGCATGGGTTTCATCACGTTCGTCGTGCTGCGGCTGGCCGCCGGGCGCGGCCGGGAGGTGCCCGTCGCGATGTACGTGGTGTCGGCGGTCTTCGCCTTCTACTACCTCATGCCGGCGCTGGGCCTGACCTGACGCACTCCCCCCGGGGCGGCCCTCGAAGGAGGACCGCCCCCGGGCGCTACGGAACCCCGTAGAACCTCTCCGTCTTCTCGACCGCGGTCTGGAACCGCTCGTCGAAGTCGTCGCGAACGAGCGTCCGGACGACATAGTCCTGGACGCTCATCCCCCTCTTCGCCGCATGACGCCGGAGCCGGTCGAGCAGCTCCCCGTCTATGCGCAGGCTGAGCACGCTGGTCCCCATGGACACAAGGGTCGCGGCCGGAACGTGTCCCGGGTCACTTTCCGCACTCGTATCACTCATATGGGTGATGTAAGGGCGGAGTGTCCGGGGTCACGGCCGGTAATGCGGCATCGCGGTGGTCTTTAGTTAGAGTAATGAGTTATTCTAAAGAACATGGCTGACCTGACCCATGGCGACAATGCCGCCGCCGTGAACTCCCTGCGCTCCGCCGTGATGCGTCTGTCGCGCCGACTCAAGCACCAGCGGGTCGACGAGTCACTGAGCCCGACCGAGATGTCGGTCCTGGGCACCCTCGCCCGCTGCGGTACGGCCACACCGGGCGAGCTCGCCCGCAAGGAGCACGTGCAGCCGCCCTCGATGACCCGCATCGTGGCGCTGCTGGAGGCCAAGGGCCTGGTCCGCCTGGAGCCGCACCCCGACGACCGCCGCCAGAAGGTGGTCACCCAGACCGAGCGCGCCGAGGCCATGCTCGACGAGAGCCGCCGCAAGCGGAACGCGTGGCTGGCCTCCCTCGCCGACAGCCTCGACGAGGACGAGTGGGCGAAGCTGCGCGAGGCCGCACCCGTCCTGGAGAAGCTCGCGCACCTCTAGGCCGGACGCACCCGGGGGCGCGACAAGCGCTGTCGGCAGGACGGGCAGAGCGGGCAGGACGGACCGGGCGGACAGCCCAGGCAGCTCAGGCATCACCGGCACCATGCGCGGTACTCGCACCACGCGCGGTATCGGCACCCAGGCACCACGCACACCGCATCACACGCGCGCACCGCACACTCGCACTGCACATTCGCACCATGCAAGGAGGCGAACGCCGTTGAGTACGGGACCCGGAGCAGACTCCGCCCCCGCACCTGCCGCCCACAACTCCCCGTCCGACCCCAAGACGCGTTCCTCGATGTTCAGCTCGCTGAGGATCAGGAACTACCGCCTCTTCTTCACCGGCCAGGTCGTCTCCAACACCGGCACCTGGATGCAGCGCATCGCCCAGGACTGGCTGGTGCTGAGCCTCACCGGTTCCTCCGCCGCCGTCGGGTTCACCACGGCCCTGCAGTTCCTGCCGATGCTGCTCTTCGGCCTCTACGGCGGCGTCCTCGTCGACCGGCTGCCCAAGCGCCCGACGCTGCTGGCCACCCAGACCGCGATGGGCCTCACCGGCCTCGCGCTCGCCTTCCTGACCCTCACCGGGCACGTCCAGGTGTGGCACGTCTACGTCGCCGCCTTCGCCGTCGGCCTCGCCACGGTGGTCGACAACCCGGCACGGCAGTCGTTCGTCGCCGAGATGGTCGGTCCCGGACAGCTGCAGAACGCGGTCAGCCTCAACTCCGCGAACTTCCAGTCCGCCCGGCTGGTCGGGCCCGCCGTCGCCGGTGTGCTGATCACCGGCGTGGGTACGGGCTGGGCGTTCCTGCTCAACGGGCTGTCGTTCCTCGCGCCCATCGCGGGCCTGCTGATGATGCGCTCCAGCGAGATCAACCAGGTCGAGCGCGCCCCGCGCGCCAAGGGACAGCTCCGCGAGGGCCTGCGTTACGTCGCCGGCCGCCCCGAACTGATGTGGCCGATCATCCTCGTCGGCTTCATCGGCACCTTCGGCTTCAACTTCCCCGTCTGGCTGTCGGCGTACGCGGACGACGTCTTCCACGCCGGCGCGGGCGCGTACAGCCTGTTCAACACGCTGATGGCCGTGGGCTCGGTCGCGGGCGCGCTGCTCGCCGCCCGGCGCGGCACGGCCCGGCTGCGCGTGCTGATCGCCGCCGCCGTCGCCTTCGGCGTCCTGGAGGTCGTGGCCGCGCTGGTCCCGTCCTACTGGCTCTTCGCCCTGCTCATGGTCCCCATAGGCATGGCCGGCCTGACCGTGAACGTCACGGCCAACACCGCGGTCCAGATGGGCACCGACCCCGCCATGCGCGGCCGGGTCATGGCGCTGTTCATGATGGTCTTCATGGGCGGTACGCCGCTGGGGGCGCCCGTCGTCGGCTGGATCACCGACGCGTACGGGCCCCGGGCCGGCTTCGCCGTGGGCGGCGTCGTCTCGCTCCTGGCGGCGGTCACCGTCGGCCTGGCCCTGGCCCGGGTGGGCGGCCTGCGCCTGTCGGTGCGCTGGAACCACGGCCACCCGCACGTCCGCTTCGTCCCCCGGAGCCGGGAACTGGCGACGGCCGCGTAGGTCCCGCCGGACAGGGCCGCTCGGCGGGACCGGTCGTCCGGTCCGCCTGGCAGGCTGGCGGGATGAGACTCTTCGCCGCCGTGCTGCCTCCCGCGGACGCCGTCACCGAGCTGGGCCCGGTCGTGGGCGAGCTGCGCGGACTCCCGGGGGCCGGGCGGGGGCTGCGCTGGACGGACCCGTCCGGCTGGCACTTCACCCTCGCCTTCTACGGCGAGGTCGCCGAGGACGTCGTACCGGACCTGTCCGCCCGGCTCGGACGCGCGGCGCTCCGGACCGCCCCCTTCCCGCTCTCGCTGCGCGGCGGGGGACGGTTCGGGGACCGGGCGCTGTGGGTGGGCGCCGCGGGCGACGTACGGACCCTGCGGCTGCTGGCCGAGCGGGCGCTGGCGGCGGGGCGCCGGGCGGGCGTCGCCCGGGAGGAGCGCCGCGGTCACCGGCCGCACCTCACCCTGGCGCGTGCCTCGGGGGACGTGGAGCTCGCCCCGTACGCGGCGTCGCTGGACGGGTTCGCCGGGCGGGACTGGACGGTCGCCGACCTGTGCCTGGTACGGAGCCGGCTGCCCGTGTCGGGGGTGCCGGGGGACCGGCCCCGGTACGAGGTGCTGCGGCGGTGGCCTCTTGGCGGGCCCCTCCGCGGGGACGGCTGAGGAAGGGCGGTTACGCTCGCTGCGTGGACCCGAAGACGCGAAACCGGATCATGGCCGGAGTGCTGGTGCTGATGTTCGTCGTGGTGGCCTTGGCGGCGGCCGTCGGTCAGTGACGGCCGCCACCCCGCGCCCCTCGTGGGGCTACCAGGCGAAGGCCTCCGGGGACGGGCCGGGACCCGGGAAGATCTCGTCCAGGCCGGTCAGGACCTCCTCGCTCAGCTCCAGCTCCACGGCCCGCAGCGCCGATTCCAGCTGTCCGGCGGTGCGCGGGCCGACGATCGGGCCCGTGACGCCGGGGCGGGTCAGCAGCCAGGCCAGGGCGGCCTCGCCGGGCTCGATCCCGTGCTTGTCGAGCAGGTCCTCGTACGACTGGATCCGCGCGCGCCCGGCCGGGTCGGCGAGGGTCTCGGCGGTCCGGCCGCTCGCCCGGCGCCCGCCCTGGACCTCCTTCTTGATGACGCCGCCCAGCAGACCGCCCTGGAGGGGCGACCACGGGATGACGCCGAGCCCGTACTCCCGCGCGGCCGGGATGACCTCCATCTCGGCGCGGCGCTCGGCGAGGTTGTACAGGCACTGCTCGCTGACGAGCCCGATGGTGCCGCCGCGGCGCGCGGCGATCTCGTTGGCCTGGGCGATCTTGTAACCGGGGAAGTTGGAGGAGCCGGCGTAGAGGATCTTGCCCTGCTGCACCAGGACGTCGACGGCCTGCCAGATCTCCTCGAACGGGGTGTCCCGGTCGATGTGGTGGAACTGGTAGACGTCGATGTAGTCGGTGCCCAGCCGCTTCAGGCTGGCCTCGACCGCGCGGCGGATGTTGAGCGCGGAGAGCTTGTCGTGGTTGGGCCAGGCGTCGCCGTCGGCGGCCATGTTCCCGTACACCTTGGTGGCGAGGACCGTCCTGTCGCGGCGGCCGTCGCCCTTGGCGAACCAGGAGCCGACGATCTCCTCGGTACGGCCCTTGTTCTCACCCCAGCCGTACACGTTGGCGGTGTCGAAGAAATTGATGCCCGCGTCCAGCGCCGCGTCCATGATCGCGTGGCTGTCGGCCTCGTCCGTCTGCGGCCCGAAGTTCATGGTCCCGAGGACGAGTCGGCTGACCTTGAGTCCTGTGCGTCCCAGCTGTGTGTACTCCATGGTCCACAGCCAACGCGCTGGAGTGCGCTCCAGGCAACACCCCGTCGGGGACACCGGCCCACGACAACCCACTCGGTCGACGCCCCGCCGCCCGGGCGGGTTGTCGTGGGGCGGGCGGACCGGTGGGAAGGCCCCATCAAGTCCGGACTCGCACGCATGCAGGCACGGGGCGAGCTGAGCGAGTGCGCGGATACCGCCGTGCTCGCCACCGCTCTGCCGGCCGCCGTCCGGGGCGGCATGCTGCTGTCCCAGGTCCGCCGGTCGAGCACCGCCCACCGGCAGGCCGTGTCGGCGGTGATCGACCACATCGAGAGCTACCTCGTCCGGTAGCGGCTCGCAGGCACCAGCTCACCACTGACACCCTTGAGCTGCTGGTACAGCATTCAGAAACAGGCCCTCAGTCCCGGGGGAACTCGTCGGTCCTGAGGGTGAGGCCGAGGGGCGTGTTCGTCATGTCGATGTCCGCACCGAAGGCGACGGAGAGGTCGCTGATGTACTCGCCGTCCTTCGGTTGGGTGTAGAGGCGGCACCTGCCCTGGTACGGGTCGGCGATGAGGTAGACGGGGACCTCCGCGAGGGCGTACGCGGTCTTCTTGGGACCGTAGTCGTTGGGTGCGGTGCCCCTGGAGATCACTTCGGCGACGAACTGGACGTCTTGACAACGCCAGTACCCGGTGTCGACCTTCGAGGCGCCCTCGGCCATCACCGTCACGTCGCTCGCGAAGCCGTTGAGGTGACCTGGGTAATCGACGCGGACGTCGGACTTCACGCGCTTCCGGGGGTATTTGGTCCGGAGTTGCTCGACGATGTCCAGGATGATCTCCCAATGAGTGTCCCGCTGCGGCGACATGAAGATGGCCCCCTCGACGATCTCGACCTTGTATCCCTCGGGGACGGGCATCCGCTCCAGTTGCTCGAACAGCGTGTCGAGCGTGAGGCCCTTGCTCTCGTCGGCCATCTCGATCCTGTCTTCAAGGACGGTTATCGTGGCGCTCCTCCCCGGCTGCCCTCGGACGAGTACAGCCGCGCGGTACAACGATACGCACGGTGACCAGGGCACGCCGGGAATCGGTCACGTGCTTTCGGGCGTGTAGCGGCCCCCCGCGCCCCACCCCTGATGCAGCGCCTGCGCGAAGGCCGCCGCCGGTTTGTGTTCGCCGGAGGTGTTCGGGTGGGTGCCGTCGTACGTGTCCCGGTGGATGTCGTACGTCTCCGGGACGGAGGCCAGGAGCAGCGGGGACCTCGGCTCGTCCAGGTCCGCCAGTGTCTTCGCCAGGAGTTCGTTGAAGAGGGCGACCTCGTGGGCGAAGGCCGCGTCGGACTCGGCCCGGATGTTCGGGATCACCGGGAGGAGGACCATCGACACGCGGGGGTTCGCCGAGCGGGCCCGCGTGACGAAGGCACGGACGTTCCCGGCGGTCTGGGACGCGTTCGTGCAGAAGCCCAGGTCTATGAGGCCCAGGGAGACGAGGAGCACGTCGGCGCGGGACGTGCGCACCGCGTCCTCGATCAGCGGGCTCAGGTGGTGCCAGAGCCCTCGCCCCGGCCCGCGAGGTGCGCGCGGGGGAAGGCGGGGTCGGGATCGGCGTACTCGTGGGAGTCGGCGGCGTCCGTGGCCCGGTCGTACAGCGTCTCCCGGGGGCCGACCAGCCGGAACGGCCCCTCGTGCGTGGCGCGCAGGTGCTGCCACAACCGGTGGCGCCAGGTGTGTTCGCCGGCGCTCCCGATGGTCATGGAATCGCCGACGGGCATGAACCTGAGCATCCGCTCATGATGGTCGATCACCGGCGGGGGCGGGGTGTGAGGCCGGACACGCCCGTCGAACCGGCGGCGGGGTGGCAGGCTTGGGGCATGCGTCGCTCGTTCGTTCTCCTTGCCGGGGCCCTGCTCGCCGGGGTGCTCGCCGCACCCGCCGTCGCCGACGGGGGGAACGGCTCCGACGGCTCCGACGGATTCACGCTCGAAGACCCCCGGATCACCGAGTCCAGCGGGCTGGCCGCCTCGCGTGCCCATCCCGGCGTCTACTGGACCCACAACGACAGCGACGACGGCGCCTTCCTCTACGCCGTCGACAGCGCCAGCGGCAGGACCGTCGCGACCGTCACCATGACGGGCGTGGGCCGGCCCCGGGACGTGGAAGCCGTCTCCGTCGGGTCGAACGGCCACCTCTACGTCGGCGACATCGGTGACAACCTCGGTGGCACCTGGGACCACGTGTGGATCTACGAACTGCCCGAGCCGAAGCAGCTGAGGGATCAGACCGTCCGCGCCACGCAGTACGACGTGAAGTACGCGGACGGGGCCCGCGACGCCGAGGCGCTGATGGTGCACCCGGAGACCGGGCGGGTCTACATCGTCTCGAAGAACGAGGACGGCGGCGCCCTGTACCGGGGGCCCGCGAAGCTCTCCGCCTCCGGCACCAACACCTTCGAGCGCGTCGCCGACATCGGCCTGTGGGTCACCGACGGCGCCTTCTCGCCCGACGGTGAACAGCTCGCCGTACGCGGCTACTTCGGCGGCATCGCGTACGACTGGAACGACGGGAAGCCGAAACGGCGGGGGCAGCTGAGCGTGCCGCTCCAGAGGCAGGGCGAGTCGATGACGTACACCCCCGACGGGTCCACCCTGCTCTACGGGAGCGAGGGGGCCGGCAGTTCGGTGGAGCCGAAGAAGGTCGAGGGCGCGGGCGGCGGGAACGGTGCGTCGTCCTCGGGCGGTGGCGGTTCGGCCGACGGCGAGGACGGGTCGGGCGGCGACTTCAGGAAGGGCGCGTTCGCCGTGGCCGCCGCCTTCGCCGTGGTCTACGGCCTCAAGCGGCTGTTCCGGCGCCGGGACTAGGCTCCGGGGCGCCGCCCACTGTCGCCGGCACTGGCACCGCGGCTGTCGACGAGCGTGGCCAGGCCGTCCAGGATCCGCTGGAGTCCGAACTCGAAGTGGTCGAACTCCGGGCCGAAGGTGTCCTCGGAGAGCGAGGCCATCACCGGGTAGCGGCCGCTGGCCATGATCTTCTCCAGGACCGGGGCCTGGGCGGCCCAGAACTCCGTGTCCGTCAGACCGGTCCTGCGCTCGGCCTCCTGCGCGTGCACCTGCGTACGGGCGGCGCCGATGACGTACGAGTCGATCATGATGATCGCCGAGATCAACTCCGGGTCGCTCAGGCCCATCGGCCTGATGCGGGAGATCACCTTCTCCATGCCGTCGATGGCGCTGGGGCCGAGCACCGGGCGGGACTGGTTGGCCTTCAGCAGCCACGGGTGACGCTGGTACAGGGCGAGGGACTCGCGGCCGAGGGTCTCCAGGGCCGAGCGCCAGTCGCCGCCGTGGGCGGACGGGTCGTCGTCGGTGCGCTGGACGCGGTCCAGCATCAGGTCGAGCAGTTCTCCCTTGCCGGGGACGTACCGGTACAGGGACATCGTGCCGGTGCCCAGTTCCGTCGAGAGCCGGCGCATCGAGACCGCCTCCAGACCCTCGGCGTCCGCGACCCGGACGGCGGCCTCCACGATCCGGTCGAGGCTGAGGCCGGGCTTGGGGCCGCGGCTGGGCCGCGGGCCCATGTCCCACAGCAGGTGGAGCGTGCGGACGATGTCTCCGCTGCCGCTGGTTTCCATACCGCCGCCCGAACCGGTTGCCATGGGCTCAGAATAATCCCTCGCACTGAAACTGGGTACGCCGTACTCTGAAGTGAGAGTACGGTGTACCCAGTTTTTGGGGCGGTGGCGGAGATGGGGGAGTGCTGTGAGCGGGAACGGTTACGCGGTACGGGCCGAAGGGCTGGAGAAGAGGTACGGGGAGAAGCGCGCCCTCGACGGCTTCGACCTGGCCGTGCGGGAGGGCACGGTGCACGGGCTGCTCGGGCCGAACGGCGCGGGTAAGACCACCGCCGTCCGCATCCTCGCCACGCTGGTCCGGCTGGACGGCGGGAGCGCGCGGGTGGCCGGTCTCGACGTGGCCTCGCGGCCGCGGGAGGTGCGGGCGCGGATCGGGCTCACCGGTCAGTACGCGGCGGTGGACGAGGTGCTCACCGGCCGGCAGAACCTGGAGATGTTCGGGCGGCTGTTCCACCTGGGCGGACGCCGGGCGCGACGGCGGGCGACCGAGCTGCTGGAGCAGTTCGACCTGACGGAGGCGGCCGACAAGGGCGTCGGCGAGTACAGCGGGGGCATGCGGCGGCGCCTCGACCTCGCCGCGTCGATGATCCTCACCCCGGCCGTGCTGTTCCTGGACGAGCCCACGACCGGGCTCGACCCCCGCGGCCGGGGCGAGGTGTGGCAGTCCGTACGGGCGTTGGTGGCGCGGGGCACCACCGTGCTGCTGACCACGCAGTACCTGGAGGAGGCCGACAAGCTCGCCTCGCACATCACCGTGATCGACCAGGGGCGGGCCATCGCCGACGACACCCCGGACGGCCTGAAGAACACGGTGGGCGGCGACCGCATCGAGGTCGTCGTCGCCGAGCGCGCCGACATCGCACGGGCGGTGAAGGTGGTCGCCCGGGTCTCGGACGGCGAACCGGAGTCCGACGAGACGGAGTCGAGGGTGCACGCGCCCGTGACCGACCGGGTGGCGGCGCTCACCGAGGTGGCGCGGACCCTGCAGGACGAGGGGGTGCGGGTGGAGGACATCGGACTGCGCAGGCCCAGCCTCGACGACGTGTTCCTGCGGCTCACCGGCCACCGCACGGTCGGCGCAACCGACACGGTCGGTGCAACCGGCGCGGCTGACGTGGCCGGCGCGGTCGATCAGGAAGGCGCGGCGCGGGAGAAGGGGGCCGCGGCATGAGCGGCGTGACCGGCATGACCGGCATGAGCGGCACGAGCGGCGTGGACGGTCCGAGCGGCGTGGACGGTCCGATCGAGCACGGTCGTGCGTACTGGGTGCTCGCCGACTGCTGGAACATCGTCCGGCGGGGACTCACCCACTACCAGCGCCAGCCGATCAACATCGCCTGGCAACTGGGCTTCCCGATCCTCTCCGTGCTGCTGTACGGGTACGTCTTCGGCAGCGCGATGAAGGTGCCGGGCGGCGGCGACTACCGGGACTTCCTGATGCCGGGCATGTTCGTGATGACGATGGCCTTCGGGTTCATCAACACGGCGACGATCGTCGTGTACGACTCCACGAAGGGCGTCATCGACCGCTTCCGCTCCATGCCGATGTCGCCGTCCGCCATCGTCGCCGGGCGCGGGGTCACCGATCTCGTCGTCGCCTGCGCGGAGCTGACGATCCTGATGCTCACCGCGCTGGCCATGGGCTGGCGGCCGGACGGCGTCCTCGGCTTCCTGGGCGCGTTCGGGCTGCTCCTGTGGCTGCGGTTCGCGCTGATCTGGCTCGGGGTGTGGCTCGGCCTGCTCGTGCCCAACCCGGAGGCGGCGGGCGGCCTGTTCGCGGTCGCGTTCCCGCTGACAATGATCTCCAGCATCTTCGTCGCGCCCCAGCTCATGCCGGACTGGCTGGGGTTCGTGGCCGCCTGGAACCCGATCTCCTCGACGGCCGCGGCCACCCGTGAGCTGTTCGGCACGCCGGTGGGCGGCGGCGACACCTGGATCGAGCAGCACGCGCTGCTGATGGCGGGCGTGTGGCCGCTGATCCTCACCCTGGTCTTCGTCCCGCCGGCGGTCCGGAGGTTCCAGAAGCTCAGCCGGTGAGCGTCGGACCGCAACGGCCCGGCCCGGCACGGACCGAACCGCCACGGACCGCCGGGGCCCGGCACGGTCAGGCCGTGCCGGGCGCCTGCTCCGTACACACGAAGTGCGCGGTTACAGCTTCTCGATCACGTAGTCGACGCACTTCGTGAGGGCCTCGACGTCCGCCGGGTCGACCGCCGGGAACATCGCGACGCGCAGCTGGTTGCGGCCGAGCTTGCGGTAGGGCTCGGTGTCGACGATGCCGTTGGCGCGCAGGACCTTGGCGACGGCCGCCGCGTCGACGTCGTCCGAGAAGTCGATCGTGCCGATGACCTGGGACCGCTTGGCCGGGTCGGTGACGAACGGGTTCGCGTACTTGACGTCCTCGGCCCAGCCGTAGAGCGTGCGCGAGGAGGTCGCCGTGCGGCGGACCGCCCAGTCGAGGCCGCCCTGGCCGTTGAGCCACTCCAGCTGGTCGTTCAGCAGGAACAGTGTGGCGAGGGCCGGGGTGTTGTACGTCTGGTTCTTGCGCGAGTTGTCGATGGCCGTGGGCAGGGAGAAGAACTCCGGTACGTGCCGGCCGCTCGCGTGGATGCGCTCGGCGCGCTCGATCGCGGCCGGGGAGAAGACGCCGATCCACAGGCCGCCGTCCGCGGCGAACGACTTCTGCGGGGCGAAGTAGTAGACGTCCGTCTCCGCGATGTCGACGGGCAGGCCGCCCGCGCCGCTCGTGGCGTCCACGAGGACCAGGGCGCCCTCGTCGGCGTTCGCGACCCGCTTGATCGGGGCGGCGACACCGGTGGAGGTCTCGTTGTGGGTGAGGCCGTAGACGTCCACGCCGGACTGGGCCACCGGTTCCGGGTGCGTGCCCGGCTCGGAGGTGATGACGTCCGGGTCGGCCAGCCAGGGCGCCAGCTTGGCCGCCTTCGCGAACTTCGAGGAGAACTCGCCGAACGTGAGGTGCTGCGACCTGTTCTCGATCAGTCCGTGGGTCGCCACGTCCCAGAACGCGGTGGAGCCGCCGTTGCCGAGGACGACCTCGTACCCCTCGGGAAGCCGGAAGAGGTCGCTCACCCCCTGGCGGACGCTGCCCACGAGGTTCTTGACCGGGGCCTGGCGGTGGGACGTGCCCATCAGGGACGTGCCGGTTTCGGCGAGCGCGGCGAGCGACTCCGTACGCACCTTGGAGGGGCCCGCGCCGAAACGGCCGTCGGCGGGCTTGAGGTCAGCGGGGATCTGGATATCAGCCACAACGGGAGCGTAGCCGTTCCGGGAAAGGCGGGTGAAGCGTCGTCCGTCGGATGAGACGGGTAGGAGGAGGGGGAGGGGAGGGGCGGAGGAGAGGTGGGGGAGAGGCGGAGGAAAGGCAGAGAAGAGGGGCGGGGAGGCGTCGGTCAGCCCCTCGGCGCGGTCGGGGTGAAGCGGACCGGCAGGTGGGTCAGGCTGCTCAGCCAGGGTGAGCGGCGGCGTGTCAGGGCGGCCGCGGGGACCGCCAGGTCCAGGTCGGGGAGGCGGTCCAGGACCACCTCGACGGCCGTACGGGCCACCACCTCGGCGATCTCCCGCGCCGGGAACGGACACCGGTGCTCCCCGTGCCCGAAGGAGAAGTGCGCGCTGTTGCCGCCGGGCAGGGCCGAGCCGTGGGTGCGTACCTGCGGGTCGTGGTTCGCGGCCTGGATGCCGAGCAGCAGGAGGTCACCGGCGCGGACGGCCCGCTCGCCGAGCCGGGTGTCCCGGGACGCCCACCGGCCGGCCACGTTCTGGGTGGGGGTGTCCTCCCACAGGACCTCGTTCATGGCCTCGGCGACACTCCGCCGACCGCCGAGGAGCGACGCCGCGAACCGCTCGTCCGTCAGCATCAGCCGCAGCGAGTTGCCGATCCAGCCGGCGGTCGGCTGGTGGCCCGCGGTCATCATGACGATCAGGTCCTGGGCGATCTCCTCGTGGGTGAGGGCGAGGCCCCCCGTCGTACGTCCCGAGGCGAGCATCCGGCTGACCACGTCGTCCGCGGGCCGCGCCGCCCGGTCCGCCACCAGCCGTGCCATGGAGGCGGCCACGTGCAGTTCCCCGGCGATGGCGTCCTCGTCCCCGTCGACCATGTCGTTCAGGGCGGCGACGAGGCCGGGCCCCTGCTCGTCGGTGAACCCGTAGAGGGTGGCGAGGACGCGTACGGGGAGTAGGGCCGCGTAGTGCGCGACGAGGTCGGCCCCGCCCTCGGCGCACACCGCGTCGACCAGCTCGTCGGCGAACCGCTCGGCGTGGGCGCGCAGCTCGAAGGGGTCCACGGCTTCGAGCGCGCCGTTGACGACCGCCACGCGTGCGCGGTGGTGCTCGCCGACCGTGTGCAGGACGGAGGAGTGCCCGCGGCCGATCATCGGCAGCATCGGCCAGTCGTCGGGGACGCGGTCCCACTGGTTCCAGTGCGCGCAGTCGCGGCTGAACAGCACGGGGTCACCGGTGACCTGGTGCAGCTCGCGGTAGCCCAGGACCAGCCACGCCGGGATGTCCGCGTCGAGCAGCACCGGGGCCACGGCGCCGTACTCGCGCCGCAACTCCCGGTAGAGCGCGGTGGGTTCGGACCGGAACAGGGGTCCGTCGAGGGGCACGGGGGCGGGGTCGTGACCGGGACCGGGGCCGGGGGTCACCGGGATGCCTCCGGGACGGTCGTGCCGGAGGTGCCGGAGGTGCCGGAGATTACGGAGGTTTCAGAGGTTGCGGAGGCCAACGAGCACCTGCTCCAGGAGGTGGGAATCGGGGCGGCCGCCGAGCACGGCCCGGCGGGGGTGGCGGGCGCTGACCCGGCCCGCGGCGAGCAGGTCGCTGAGCAGGATCCGCGTGATGGCGACCGGCAGCCGCAGCTCGGCGGCGATCTCCGCGACGGCGGTGGGCCGCTCGGTGAGGCGCAGGATCGCCGCGTGCTCCGACTGCATGCCGGGCACCGGACCGCACTCGGCGACGACCAGCGTCAGCAGGTCGAAGGGGGTGCCGGGCGCGGACCGGGTGCGCCCCTGGGTGAGGGTGTAGAGGCGGTCGGGCGCGTCGTCCCTGCCCGGCCGGCTCATGGCGTACGGGGTGGCGCGCTCAGGTGGTCGCCGAGCTGTTCCACGAGCCTGCCCATGCTGTGCCCGACGAGCCCGGCGTCCGCGTCCTCGGCCGTGACCACGGCCAGGTGCGCGCCCTCGCCCGCCTCGACGATGAACAGGATCCCGCCGTGGAACTCGGCCATCGCCGACCGCACGCCCCCGGTGCCGTCACCGAACTGCAGGGACGCCCCGTGGGACAGCGACTGGATGCCGGCGGCGACGGCGGCGAGCTGGTCGGCCTCGTCGGCGGAGAGCTCCGGCGTACGGCACAGTTTCAGCCCGTCCCGGGAGAGCACGAGCGCGTGCCGGGCACCCGGGGTGTCCGCCAGCAGCCCTTCGACGAGCCAGGTGAGCTTGTCGTCACCCGCCGAGGTGATGCCGGTGACCGGGAGGGCGGAGGTGGCGGAGGCGGCGGAGATCGCGGAGACGGTGGAGGTGGGGAGGACGGTCATGGCGGGGGCTCGCCTTCCGGGTGGGGAGTGGCGGGGCTCGTACGGGCCTGCACGGGCTCGTCCGCGGCGGGGCGGCGCACGGCCTGGCGGAAGTTGTTGAAGCGGGCGGCGCGGCTCATCACGTCGTCGGGACCGAGGTCGGGGCCGGGGGCGGCTGCGGATGCCTGGGCCCGGGCTTGGGTCTGGGCTTCGGCTTCGGCTTCGGCTTCGGCTTCGGCGAGAGTGCGGCCGCGGTGACGCCTCGGGAGCAGGTCGGCGTGGTCGGTGACCGGCAGGGGCCGGGGCCGGAACCCGTGGGCCGGAACCGGTTCCGGGTCCAGGTCGGGCACGGAGTGCGAGGAGGCGTACGAGGCCGCGGCCGGCCCCGGCGGGCCGGACCGGACGGACGGCTCCTCCGGGTCCGTCCGGGGGGACTGCCCCGGTGCTGACCACGGGGACTGCCCCGGTGCGGACCACGGGTACTGCCCCGGGTCGGACCAGGGTCCGGGGTGCGGGCCGGGGAAGGGCGACGCGGGTTCCCGTACGGGCTCTCGTGCAGGCTCTCGTACGGGCTCCCCTGCCAGGTTCTGCGCGGTGTGGGCCGGGGCCGAGGGCGGGGGCGGGAACGGCGCTCCGGCGGAATCCTGCGCCGGTCCTCGCGCGGCGCCCTGCGCCGGGTTCTGTGCCGGACTCCGCGCGGGGTCCGCGAGGATGTCCTGCGGGACGAGGAGCAGGGCGCCCGTGCCGCCGCGTGCGGAAGGGCGGAAGGAGACCGTGAGCCCGTACGTGCGGGCGAGCCGGCCGACGACCGTGAGGCCGAGCCGGGTGCCGGCCAGGCCGCCGGGATCCGGTTGCGCGCCGGAGACGGCCCGTTCGGCGCGCCGGAGTTGCACCTCGTCCATCACCAGGCCGCTGTCCTCCACGCAGACGATGACCCCGGCGGGGACCTCCTCCACGTAGACGTGCACCTCGGCCGTGGGAGGGGAGAAGTTCGCGGCGTTGTCGAGGAGTTCGGCGAGCGCGTGCATCACGCCCTCGGCGGCGTGCCCGGCGACCGCCGCCTCGCTCGCCGAGTGGACGCGTACGCGCTGGTAGGCGGCGATGCGGCCCATCGCGCCGCGCAGGATCGACTCCATGCCGATGGGACGCGCCCAGCGGCGGCCCGAGCGGGCGCCCGTGAGGACGGCGACGGAGTCGGCGAGCCGGCCCGCCTGCGCGGTGCGGTGGTCGAGGTGGAGGAGGTCGGCGAGCACGTCCTCGTCGGAGTGCCGTTCCTCCATGGCGCGCAGGTCGGCCAGCATGCTCGTGGCGAGGGCCTGGAGGCGGCCGGCGGTGTGGGCGGCCGTCGCGACCGCGGTGGCGCGGTCGGTCCGTGCCTGCCGCAGCTCGTCGGTCACGCGCGCGTTCTCGGCACCGAGCCGGGTGCGTTCCCGGTCGAGTTCGGCGGCGAGGCGGACCTTCTGGTGGGCGTTCTGCTCGGCGAGCCGCGCGCGGTCGCGGGTGAACCCGTCGGTGAGGCGGGCGCGTTCCCGGGTGGACTCCTCCGCGAGGGCGGCCTTCTCCTGGAGTAATCGGCCGGCGTCCTGGGAGACCGCTTCGAGGCGGCGGAGGAGTAATCGGGAGGTCTGAGCGGCGTGGGCGGCCACGGCCACGGCGGCGCACAGCAGGAGGGCCGCCGTGCCGAGGCCCCAGCCGAGGGGGGCGCGCGCCTGGCCGGGCGCGAGGGCGACCGCGGCTCCGACGGCGCACGTGGCCGGTACGGCGGTGAGGAGGGGAGCGACCGCGACAGCGCGCAGGCGGGGGCGTGCGCTGCCGGGTTGTGCGAGGGACGGCCGATCTTGTCTGGGGCGCGCTTTCGGGGTGGGCGCGGTCATGAATCGTGTCCTCGGTCGTGTCCTGGGCGGGATGCGACACTTGGTGCTCAACTGGCGGTCACTATATGGGAATTCGTGATCGGAACGGACAGGTTCCGGCGCACTCTCACAATTCGTCCGCGAATCGGGGAGTAGGCGCCCCGGCGCGCAACGGGGCGCGCGTAATGGCTTGAGCGGGGCGGGCCCCGTCTCTTCGTCGCGGCCCCGCCTCGGTCACTGCTCAGGGGCGGGGGCCCCGTCAGGGGCGCGGGGAACTGCGCGCCCAGCCACCCCCGGCCAGCCGCCGAAGCCCGGTCGTCGGTCCGCTCCCCGCCGCGGGCACCCGTGCATGCTGGTCGCATGACCGACACGGACCCCGCCGAGCCGCAGGCAGCACAGCAGGCGGCACAGCAGGCAGCGCTGCGGGCGGCGCTCCGGGCCGCGCTGCACGGGCGCGTCCGCGGAGACGTCGCCCTCGACCCGACCGCACGCGCCCTCACCACCATGGACGCGTCCAACTACCGCCGCGTACCGCTGGGCGTCGTCGCCCCGGCGGACGCCGACGACGTGGCGGCGACCCTGCACGCGTGCGCCGCCCTCGGCGTACCGGTCGTGGCGCGCGGCGGCGGCACGTCGATCGCCGGGCAGGCCACCGGCACCGGCGTGGTCCTCGACTTCACCCGGCACATGAACCGGATCGTCTCCCTGGACCCCGCCGCCCGCACGGCCGTGGTCCAGCCGGGAGTCGTCCTGGACCGCCTCCAGGAGGCGGCCGCCCCGCACGGACTGCGCTTCGGCCCCGACCCCTCCACCCACGGCCGGTGCACCCTCGGCGGCATGATCGGCAACAACTCCTGCGGCTCGCACTCGGTCGCCTGGGGCACCACCGCGGACAACGTGCGCGAACTGTCCGTGACCACCGCGCGCGGCGACCGGCTCCGGCCGGGCCCCGGCTGGTCGGGCGCCCCCGACGGACTGCGGGAGCTGGTGACCGGCGAGCTGGAGTGCCTGCGCACCGGCTTCCCCGACCTCCCGCGCCGCATCTCCGGGTACGCGCTCGACGCGCTGCTCCCCGAGCGCGGCGCGGACGTGGCCCGCTTCCTCTGCGGCTCCGAGGGCACGCTCGGCATCCTCACGGAGGCGACCGTACGGCTGGTGGAGGCACCCCGCGCGCGGGCGCTCGCCGTCCTCGCGTACGCCGACGAGAGCGCGGCGGCGCAGGCGGCTCCCGGTCTGCTGCCGCACGGGCCGCTCACCGTGGAGGGGATGGCGGCGGACCTCGTACCGCCGGACGCGGAGCTGCCGCGGGGCGGGGCCTGGCTGTTCGTGGAGACGGGCGGCGACACGGCGGCGGAGGCACGCGCAAGGGCGGAGGGCGTCGTCCGCGCGGCGGACGTGACGGCCTCCCTGGTGGTCACGGACCCCGCCGCCCAGCGCGCCCTGTGGCGCATCCGCGAGGACGCCGCCGGCACGGCGACCCGGATGCCGGACGGCACCGCGGCCTGGCCCGGCTGGGAGGACTGCGCGGTGCCCCCGGCCCGGCTCGGCGCGTACCTGCGGGACTTCAGGGGCCTGCTGGCGTCCCACGGACTGCGCGGCGCCCCGTACGGCCACTTCGGGGACGGCTGCATCCACGTACGCATCGACTTCGACCTGCTGACCCCGGCGGGCGTGGGCCGCTTCCGGAGCTTCTCGGAGGAGCTGGCCGGACTCGTCGTCGCGCACGGCGGCTCGCTGTCGGGGGAGCACGGGGACGGGCAGGCGCGTGCGGAGCTGCTGCCGAGGATGTACGGGCCCCGGGTGACCGGCCTCTTCGAGCGGGTCAAGGACCTCTGGGACCCGGACGGCCTGCTCAACCCCGGCATGCTGGTCAGGCCGCACCGGCTGGACGAGAACCTGAGGTTCGCGGTCCTGCCGCGCGAGCCGGTGGACGTCGTGTTCGGCTATCCGGCGGACGGCGGGGACTTCTCGGCGGCGGTGAGCCGCTGTGTGGGGGTGGCCAGGTGCCGCACCCCGGCGGCCGGCGGCCCTCCCGGCACCCCGGGCTCCCCGGCTTCCGCCGGCTCCTCGGTGATGTGCCCCTCCTTCCGGGTCACCGGGGAGGAGGAGCACTCCACGCGGGGGCGTGCCCGGCTGCTGCACGAGATGCTGGCCGGTGAGGTGATCACGGACGGCTGGCGCTCCACGGAGGTCCGGGACGCGCTGGACCTCTGCCTGTCCTGCAAGGGCTGCCGCTCGGACTGCCCGGTCGGCGTCGACATGGCCACGTACAAGGCGGAATTCCTGCACCACCACTACGCGGGCCGCAGGCGGCCGGCGGCCCACTACGCGATGGGGTGGCTGCCGGTGTGGCTGCGCCTGGTGGCCCGCACGCGCACGGCGTGGCTGGTCAACGCCCTCGCCGCCGTACGCCCGCTGGCCGCGCTGGGCAAACGGCTCGGCGGGATCGCGCCGGAGCGGGAGGTGCCACGGGTGGCGGGACAGACGTTCAGCCGGTGGTGGCGGGCCCGCGGTGCCGGTGCGCGGACGGTTCCCGGGCGCGCACCGGCATCGCGGGCCCGCCGTGCCGGGGAGCCGCCCACGACGGTCGTCGTCCTGTGGCCGGACACCTTCACGGAACACCTCTCCCCGTCCGTCGGGAAGGCGGCCGTACGGGTCCTGGAGGCGGCGGGCCTGACGGTGACACCGCCCCCGGGACGTCCCCGGGACCGTCCTTGCTGCGGCCTGACCTACGTGTCGACGGGACAGCTGGACCGCGCCCGCACGGTCCTGCGCCGCACCCTCGACCTGCTGGAACCCCTCCTGGAACCGGCCCGCGAGGAGGAGCCACCGCCAGTCGTCGTCCTCGAACCGAGCTGCGCGGCCGCCCTCCGTGCGGACCTGCCCGAGCTGCTGCCCGACGACCCGCGGGCGCGGCGCCTCGCGTCGGCGGTGCTGACGTTCGCGGAGACGCTGGAACGGCACGCCCCGCACTGGACGCCGCCCCGCCTGGACCGCCCGGTCGTCGGCCAGACCCACTGCCACCAGCACGCCGTACTGGGCGACGCGGCGGACCGCCGCCTGCGCGGGGCGGCGGGCCTGAGCGGCTCCCTGGCGGGCGGCTGCTGCGGTCTGGCGGGCAACTTCGGCTTCGAGAAGGGTCACTACGAGGTGTCGACGGCCTGCGCGGAGGAACAACTGCTCCCGGCGGTTCGGGCGGCGCGCCCCGGCACCGCGATCCTGGCGGACGGCTACTCCTGCCGCACCCAACTGCGGCAGACGGCGGGGGCGGAGGCCCACCACTTGGCGGAACTTCTGGCGAAGGCCCTCCCCGCCGACTGGTGCCGTGGCCGGAACGGTCCACCGGGCCGGCGGTACTGTCCGCGCATGGATCAACTCCCCTGCACTTCGGAAGCCCTCGTCGTGCGCACCGACTTCTCGGCGGACGATGCTTGGGACGCGCTGCGGGAGGCGCTGTTCTCGCCGAGCGAGGACGGCTTCTCAGCCAACGTCGCACTCGTGGACGACCGAAGGTACGAGGGCCTGACACCCGGCCAGGCCCTCGGCCTGATTCCTGCGGAGTACCAGCATCCGCTCCTGGTCCTGGCGGACTCCGTAGCTGTCACCTCGACCGAACGGCCTCTCCTCGTGGTGGACCTGCGGGCCGAACGCGGGCGTTGTGTCCGCGTTGCGGCGGCCGAATTGTGGAGCATCGAGAACAACCTCTCGGGTGCGAACATGGACTTCGGGGATTTCGTCGGCGCCACCGATGACGACGGCGTGTTCCGAGGCTTCTGAGTCACCGGCCGCCCTTCTCGCTGCACCTCCTGCACCCCCTGCACCCCCTGGAACCGCATAGGTAAGTTCCAAACCAGGTTCACAACCCTGACGGAGTCCATTACCCTGGACTGGTAAGTCCATCAAGATGTACGAACCGTGTACCCGACCTGAACTTCCTGGACGCTCCCGTGACCCTCCCCAGCGCCGACCGCACCCCCGCGGTCGCCGACCCCGCGGCAGCCGTCGCGGGCCCGGCCCCCCTGTCCGAGCCCGCCGCCGCGCCCACTCCACGGGGCCTGCGGGCCCTCGGCCCCGTGGGCCTCGTGCTCGCCGGAGGCATCTCCGTCCAGTTCGGCGGCGCCCTCGCCGTGAGCCTCATGCCCCGCGCCGGGGCACTCGGCGTCGTGACCCTCCGCCTCGCGGTCGCCGCCCTCGTGCTGATGGTGATCTGCAGGCCCCGCCTGCGCGGCCACTCCCGCGCCGACTGGGGCACCGTCGTCGTCTTCGGCGTCACGATGGCCGCGATGAACGGCCTCTTCTACCAGTCGGTCGCCCGCATCCCGCTCGGCCCCGCCGTCACGCTCGAAGTGCTCGGCCCGCTGATCCTCTCGGTCGTCGCCTCCCGCCGGGCCGTCAACCTCGTCTGGGCCGGTCTCGCCCTCGGCGGTGTCTTCCTGCTGGCGGGCGGCGGTGGCGGCTTCAGCAGCCTCGACCCGGCCGGTGTCGCCTTCGCCCTGTCGGCGGGCGCCATGTGGGCGGCTTACATCGTCTTCAGCGCGCGTACCGGCCGACGCTTCCCGCAGGCCGACGGGCTGGCGCTGGCGATGGTCGTCGCGGCCGTGCTCTTCCTGCCCCTGGGCCTGATCGAGTCCGGTGGCAAACTCCTGAACCCGACCACGCTCGCCCTGGGCTCCGCCGTGGCGGTCCTCTCCTCCGTCCTCCCGTACACGCTGGAACTCCTCGCCCTGCGCCGGATGCCCGCCTCCACCTTCGCGGTCCTGATGAGCCTGGAACCGGCCGTCGCCGCGGTCGCCGGCTTCCTGGTGCTGAACCAGACGCTGTCGGTCACCGAAGGATTGGCGATCACGCTGGTCATCGCGGCGAGCATGGGCGCCGTACGGACACAGGTGGGCCGGGGCAGAGCCAAGAACGTGAGTTAGTCCTCATCAGGCGATCAGGCGATCGGGTGATCGGGTGATCGGGCGATGGGGTGATCGTGCAACCGGGCACCCGGCCCCGGCTGCACCGGCCGGTCTCAGCGGAACGCGGCGACATTGCGGGCGGCCCAGTCGGCGAAGGGCCGCGGGGCGCGGCCGAGGACCCGCCGGACGTCCGGGCTGACGCGCAGCTCGGCCGGGTTCGGGGAACCGAGGATGTCCAGGGTGTCGTCGGCGAGCTCCGCCGGCATGCTCCGGGTCATGGCGGCCCTGGCCTCCTCGCGGGTGAGCTCGTGGAACTCCACCGGCGAGCCCAGCGCGGTGGCGACGGCCTCCGTCTGCCGGCGCGGAGTGATCACTTCCGGTCCGGTCAGCTCGTACGTCCCGCCGATGTGCCGGTCGTCCACCAGGCAGGCCGCCGCGACCTCGGCGATGTCCGCGGGGTCGACGATCGGCACACCGACATCCCCGAAGGGCGCGGCGACGGTCCGCCGCGTGCGGACCGAGTCGGCCCACCACAGGGCGTTGGAGGCGAAGCCGCCCGGCCGCAGGACGGCCCACTCCAGGCCGGACCCCCGCAACGTGTCCTCCAGCGCGCGCATCGCGATCCGCGTCCGGCCGAAGGGCCTGGTCGCCACGCCCAGCGTGGAGAGCAGGACGACCCGGCGGACCCCGTTGCCCGCGGCCTCGCCGATGATGTCGGCGGGGTCGGCCCCCAGGGCGTGCAGGTCACCGGACAGCAGCAGGAACAGTGCCTCCGCGTCGGCCAGGACGGGCTTGAGTCCGGCCGGATCCGCCAGGTCGGCCACCACGTGGCGGACGCCGTCCGGCACCTTCGCCGTGTGGCGCGACACCGTCGTCACCTGCCGGCCCGCCTCGGTCAGTGCCCGCGTCAACGGCCGGCCGATGTTCCCGGTGGCTCCGGTCACCACGATCATGAGCAGCTCCTCGTTCAATGTTCAGGCGTTCAGGCGTTCAGGCGTTCGGATGTGTGCGTGCCGGGACGTTCGGATGTCCCGTGCGGTCGTCACGCTAGGAGTGCTGGCTAACTTTTGGTAAGGACATACCCAGAGGTAAGCTCATGACGTGACAGAAGGCGTGCAGCGTGGGCGGGTCGAAGCGGGGCGGCGGTATGACGTGTTTCACACCGACTGCCTCGCGCGCGACGTGGTCGACCACGTGACCAGCAGGTGGGGCGTCTGGGTGCTGATCTCCCTGCGGAGCAACGACCTCCGGTTCTACGAGCTGCGCGAGAGCATCCAGGGCATCAGCGAGAAGATGCTCGCCCAGACCCTGCGCGCACTGGTCCAGGACGGCCTGGTGTGGCGGGAGGTCGAGCCGACGACGCCACCGCGGGTCACCTACGGGCTGACCGGGTTCGGCCGGGAGGTCGGCGAACCGCTGACGGAGCTGTTCGACCGGATCACCCGGAGGCTGTCGCCCGGCGACGCGGGCTAGCGCGGCACCGGCGGGTGCCGCCCCGTATCAATCAATGCAAGCACGCTTGATTGTTTCTCCGGCCGCTGCCATGCTCCGGAGCGCACCGCACCACGCCCCGCACATCGCACCGCACCGCACACCGTCGTGCTCCGAGGGGAGCGTCACCGTGTCCGATCCGTCGTCCGTGATCGACGATCTGTGCCGGGAGGGCGAGCAGGTCGACGCGCTCGTGGGCGACCTGGAGGAGGCGCGCTGGGCGCTCGCCACCCCCGCCCCGAGGTGGACCGTCGCCCATCAGATCGCGCACCTCGCCTGGACCGACCGTGCCGCCCTGCTCGCTGTCACCGACGCCGCCGCCTTCGCACGGGAGGTGGAGAAGGCGCTGGCCTCGCCCTACGGCTTCGTGGACGAGGGTGCGGAACAGGGGGCCGCGCTGCCCCCGGCCCGGTTGCTGGCCGAGTGGCGCGCCGGACGCCACGCACTGGAGGAGGCCCTGCGCGAAGCGCCCGCCGGGACGCGCTTCCCCTGGTACGGGCCGCCCATGTCGGCCGCCTCCATGGCGACCGGCCGGCTGATGGAGACCTGGGCCCACGGCCAGGACATCGCCGACACGTTACGGGTGACGAGGGCTCCCACGGACCGCCTCCGGCATGTGGCGCGCATCGGGGTGCGGGCCCGCGACTTCGCCTTCGGGGTACGGGGACTCACCCCGCCCGCGGAGGAGTTCCGCGTCGAACTCACCGCTCCCTCGGGTCCCTCGGGCGCGGGCGGGGTGTGGGCGTACGGTCCCGAGGACGCCGCCCAGCGCGTCACCGGCCCCGCCCTGGACTTCTGCCTCCTCGTCACCCAGCGGGCCAACCGTGCCGACCTCGCCGTACGGGCGCAGGGTCCCGACGCCGACCGCTGGCTGGACATCGCCCAGGCGTTCGCGGGCCCGCCCGGCACGGGGCGCGCCCCGAAGGGGGCCGCGGGATGACCGGCCCGGCACCGGCACCGGACCCCCGCCCGCACCCTCACCCCCGCCCGCACCCGTACTCTCACCCCCGCCCCTTCCGCGTCGGCAACGCCTCCGGCTTCTACGGTGACCGTTTCGACGCGATGCGCGAGATGCTCACCGGCGGTCCGCTGGACGTCCTGACCGGCGACTACCTCGCCGAGCTGACCATGCTCATCCTCGGTCGCGACCGCCTCAAGAACCCGGCCGGCGGCTACGCGCGCACCTTCCTGCGGCAGCTGGAGGAGTGCCTCGGTCTCGCGCACGAGCGGGGCGTGCGGATCGTGGCCAACGCCGGCGGCCTCAACCCGGCCGGACTCGCCGGCGCCGTACGGGAACTGGCCGGGCGGCTCGGCGTCCCGGCGCGGGTCGCCCACGTCGAGGGCGACGACCTGACCGCCCGGCACCCCGGTCCCGGGAACCTCGCCGCGCACGCCTACCTCGGCGGCGAGGGCATCGCCGTGTGCCTGCGTGAGGGCGCGGACATCGTCGTGACCGGCCGGGTCACCGACGCCGCGCTGGTCACCGGGCCCGCGTCCGCCCACTTCGGGTGGGCCCCGGACGCCCACGACCGGCTGGCGGGCGCCGTGATCGCCGGGCACGTCCTGGAGTGCGGCACCCAGGCCACCGGCGGCAACTACGCCTTCTTCACCGAGCACGACCCGGCCCGCCTGCGCCACCCCGGCTTCCCGGTCGCCGAGATCCACGAGGACGGCACGAGCGTCATCACCAAGCACGACGGCACCGGCGGCGTCGTGGACACCGGTACGGTCACCGCGCAGCTCCTGTACGAGACGTCCGGCGCCCGGTACGCGGGGCCCGACGTCACCGCCCGCCTCGACACGGTCCGCCTCACCCAGGAGGGCCCCGACCGGGTGCGGATCACCGGGGTCCGGGGCGACGGGATCCGGGGCGAGGCGCCCCCGCCCACCCTCAAGGTCGGGCTCAACCGGCTCGGCGGCTTCCGCAACGAGGTCGGGTTCGTGCTGACCGGGCTCGACATCGAGGCGAAGGCGGCGTTCGTGCGGGCCCAGCTGGAGGCCGCGTTCACAGCGGGCACGTCCCGCCCGGCCGAGGTCCGCTGGGACCTCGTCCGCACCGACCGCCCCGACGCACCCACCGAGGAGACCGCGAGCGCCCTGCTCCGGCTCGTCGTGCGCGACCCCGACCAGGACGCCGTGGGCCGCGCGCTCGGCGCGGCCGCCGTCGAACTGGCCCTCGGCAGTTATCCCGGCTTCCATGTGCTCGCCCCACCGGGAAAGGGCGCCCCGTACGGGGTCTTCGAGGACGTGTACGTCCCCCGCGCGGACGTGGACCAGGTGGCGGTCCTGCCCGACGGACGCCGGGTCCCGGTGGCCCCGGCCGCCGGCACCCCCGTGACCCTCGCACTCGAAGACGTGCCGGAACCCCCCGCCCCCGGGCCACCGCCGCGGGGGCCGGTCCGCCGCGCGCCCCTCGGCCTCGTCGCGGGCGCCCGCAGCGGCGACAAGGGCGGCAACGCGAACGTCGGCGTCTGGGTCCGCACCGACGACGCCTGGCGCTGGCTCGCGCACACCCTCACGGTCGACCGGTTCCGCGCGCTCCTGCCGGAGTGCCGCGACCTGACCGTCGTACGACACTCCCTGCCCGACCTGCGCGCCCTGAACTTCGTCGTCGAGGGCGTCCTCGGCGAGGGCGTCGCCGCGCAGCACCGTTTCGACCCGCAGGCCAAGGCGCTCGGCGAATGGCTGCGCTCCCGCCACCTCGACATCCCGGAGGCACTGCTGTGACGGTCCTGGCGTCCGCCCTCGACACCGCCTCCGCCGACTACGCGGCCCACCGCGAGGCGATGCTCGGCAAACTCGCCGACCTCGACACCGAGCACGCCAAAGCCCTCGCGGGCGGCGGCGAGAAGTACGTGGCCCGGCACCGGAAGCGCGGCAAGCTGCTCGCCCGCGAGCGCGTCGAACTGCTCCTGGACCCCGACACGCCGTTCCTCGAACTGTCCCCGCTCGCCGCCTGGGGCAGCGAGTCCCCCGAATACGCGGTGGGTGCCTCGCTCGTCACCGGCATCGGGGTCGTCGAGGGCGTCGAGTGCCTGATCACGGCCAACGACCCGACCGTGCGCGGCGGCGCCAGCAACCCCTGGAGCCTGCGGAAGGCGCTGCGGGCGAACGACATCGCGTACGCCAACCGGCTGCCGTGCGTCAGCCTCGTCGAGTCGGGCGGCGCCGACCTGCCCTCCCAGAAGGAGATCTTCATCCCCGGGGGAGCGATCTTCCGCGACCTCACCCGGCTGTCGGCCGCCGGCATCCCCACCGTCGCGGTCGTCTTCGGCAACTCGACCGCGGGCGGCGCGTACGTCCCCGGCATGTCCGACCACGTGATCATGGTCGAGGAGCGTGCGAAGGTCTTCCTCGGCGGTCCGCCGCTGGTGAGGATGGCCACCGGCGAGGAGAGCGACGACGAGTCCCTGGGCGGCGCCGGGATGCACGCGCGCGTGTCGGGCCTCGCCGACCACCTCGCCCTCGACGAGCGGGACGCCCTGCGGCAGGCGCGGCGCGTAGTAGCCCGCCTCAACCACCGCAAGGCGTACGCGGATCCGGCCCCGGCCGAGCCGCCGAAGTACGACCCGGAGGAACTGCTGGGCATCGTCCCCGGCGACCTCAGGCACCCCTTCGACCCGCGCGAGGTCATCGCGCGGATCGTCGACGCGTCCGACTACGACGAGTTCAAGCCGCTCTACGGGACGAGCCTGACGACCGGCTGGGCGGACCTGCACGGTTACCCGGTCGGCATCCTCGCCAACGCGCGGGGCGTGCTCTTCAGCGAGGAGTCGCAGAAGGCCGCCCAGTTCATCCAGCTCGCCAACCAGCGCGACATCCCGCTGCTCTTCCTGCACAACACCACCGGGTACATGGTCGGCAAGGAGTACGAGCAGGGCGGCATCATCAAGCACGGCGCGATGATGATCAACGCGGTGAGCAACTCGCGCGTCCCGCACCTGTCCGTGCTGATGGGCGCCTCGTACGGCGCCGGGCACTACGGGATGTGCGGGCGCGCGTACGACCCGCGGTTCCTGTTCGCCTGGCCCAGCGCCAAGTCCGCCGTCATGGGCCCGCAGCAGCTCGCCGGGGTCCTGTCGATCGTCGCCCGGCAGTCCGCCGCCGCGAAGGGGCGGCCCTACGACGACGAGGCCGACGCGGCGCTGCGCGCGATGGTGGAGCAGCAGATCGAGTCCGAGTCGCTGCCGATGTTCCTGTCCGGGCGGCTGTACGACGACGGCGTCATCGACCCGCGCGACACCCGGACCGTCCTCGGCCTGTGCCTGTCCGCGATCCACACGGCTCCCTACGAGGGCGCGCGCGGTGGCTTCGGCGTCTTCCGGATGTGAGAGGAGTGACGGACATGACCGAGGGGAGAGGTCGCATGATGTCGAGTGTGCTGGTCGCCAACCGCGGCGAGATCGCCTGCCGCGTCTTCCGCACCTGCCACGAGCTGGGCATCCGTACCGTCGCCGTGTACGCGGACGCCGACGAGGACGCCCTCCACACACGCACGGCCGACACCGCCGTACGCCTCCCGGGCGCGTCGCCCGCCGAGACGTACCTGCGCGGCGAGCTGATCGTGAAGGCGGCCCTCGCCGCGGGCGCGGACGCCGTCCACCCCGGCTACGGCTTCCTCTCCGAGAACGCCGGCTTCGCGCGGACCGTCCTCGACGCGGGCCTCGGCTGGATCGGGCCGTCCCCCGAGGCGATCGAGGCGATGGCCTCCAAGACCCGCGCCAAGGAGCTGATGGCGGCGGCCGGGGTGCCGCTGCTCGCCCCCCTGGACCCGGACGCGGTGACCGGCGCCGACCTGCCGGTCCTGGTGAAGGCGGCGGCGGGCGGCGGCGGCCGGGGCATGCGGGTCGTCCGCGAACTCGACGCGCTCGGAACCGAGCTGGCCGCCGCGTCCGCCGAGGCCGAGAGCGCCTTCGGGGACGGCGCGGTCTTCGTCGAGCCGTACGTCGAGCACGCCCGGCACGTGGAGGTGCAGATCGTCGCCGACGGCCACGGCACCGTCTGGACCCTCGGCACCCGCGACTGCTCCCTGCAGCGCCGCCACCAGAAGGTCGTCGAGGAGGCCCCCGCACCGGGCCTCGGCCCCGACGTGGAGCTGCGGCTGTACTCCGCGGCGACCGCCGCCGCCCGGACGATCGCCTACACGGGCGCCGGGACCGTGGAGTTCCTGGTCGCCGGGGACCGCGTGCACTTCCTGGAGATGAACACCCGCCTCCAGGTCGAACACCCCGTCACCGAGGCGGTGTTCGGGATCGACCTGGTCGCCCTGCAACTGCGCGTCGCCGAGGGCGGCACCCTGGAGGCCGAACCGCCCCCGCCGTCCGGCCACGCGGTCGAGGCCCGCCTCTACGCCGAGGACCCGTCCCGGGACTGGGCCCCGCAGACCGGCACCCTGCACCGCCTGTCCGTACCCGGCGTCCGCCTCGACACGGGCTACGGCGACGGCGACACGATCGGCGTCCACTACGACGCCCTGCTCGCCAAGGCCGTCGCCCACGCGCCCACCCGCGCGGAGGCGGTCCGCCGCCTCGCCGGCGCACTGGAGCGGGCGACGGTCCACGGTCCGGCCACCAACCGGGACCTCCTCGTACGCTCCCTGCGCCACGAGGAGTTCACGTCGGCCCGGATGAACACGGCCTTCTACGACCGCCACCTGGGCGACCTCACCGCGCCGGCCCCGGACCCGTACGCCCCGCTGGCCGCCGCCCTCGCCGACGCGCACGGCCGCTCCCGGTTCGGCGGCTGGCGCAACCTGCCCTCCCAGCCGCAGAGCAGGCGCTACCTCGTGGCGGGCGAGGAGCACGAGGTCCACTACCGGCACACCCGGCGGGGCCCGGCCGCCGACGGCGTCCACGTGCTGCGGACCGGGCCCGGGCTCGTCGTCCTGGAGATCGAGGGCGTACGCCGCACGTTCGAGGTGGCCCGGTACGGCGACCGCGTCCACGTGAACGGCACCACGCTCACGGTCCTGCCCCGCTTCCCCGCCCCCGGGCCCGCCCACGCCCCGGGTTCCCTCCTGGCGCCCATGCCGGGCACGGTGGTCCGCGTGGCGGAGGACCTGACCGAGGGAACACCCGTCCGGGCCGGCCACCCCCTGATCTGGCTGGAGGCGATGAAGATGGAACACCGGATCACATCCCCGACGGACGGCACGCTCTCGTCCCTGCACGCCACCCCCGGCCAACAGGTGGAGGTGGGCACCCTGCTGGCGGTGGTGGAGCCCCGGTAGGGGCTTTCCAGGGGCGCGGGGAACTGCGCGACCAGCCACGACGAACCGGCACCCTCCATCCGGCACAAGCCCTCCCCCTCCGAGGAGCCACATGACCACCGTCCTGGAAACAGAAGAGCACCAGGCCCTCCGCGCAGCCGTCTCGGCCCTCGGCAAGCGCTACGGCCACGAGTACCTCACCAAGGTCGTCGCGGAGAAGAGCCACCCCACCGAACTCTGGGCGGAAGCCGCCAAGCTCGGCTACCTGGGCGTCAACCTGCCGGAGGCACACGGCGGCGGAGGCGGCGGCATCGCCGAACTCTCCATCGTCCTGGAGGAACTCGGCGCGGCCGGCTGCCCCCTCCTCATGATGATCGTCTCCCCGGCCATCTGCGGCACGGTGATCGCCCGCTTCGGCACGGAACGCCAGAAACAGGAGTGGCTCCCGGCCCTCGCCGACGGCACCCGCACCATGGCCTTCGGCATCACCGAACCCGACGCCGGCTCCAACAGCCACCGCATCACCACCACCGCCCGCCGCGCGGAGGACGGCCCGGACGACACGCCGCCGGCCGACCGGGACTGGCTCCTCACCGGCCGCAAGGTGTTCATCTCGGGCGTCGACATCGCCGACGCCACCCTCGTCGTCGGCCGCACCGCGGACGCCCGCACGGGCAGGCTCAAGCCCTGCCTGTTCATCGTCCCGCGCGACACCCCCGGCTTCGGGCGCCGGCAGATCGACATGGAACTGCACGGCGCGGAGAAGCAGTTCGAGCTGACCCTGGACGACGTACGGCTGCCCGCCGACGCGCTCGTCGGGGACGAGGACGCGGGCCTGCTCCAGCTCTTCGCCGGGCTCAACCCCGAGCGCATCATGACCGCCGCGTTCGCGATCGGCATGGGCCGGTACGCACTGTCCAAGGCCGTCGGCTACGCGTGCGAGCGCACCGTCTGGCGCGAGCCGATCGGCTCCCACCAGGCCATCGCGCACCCCCTGGCGCAGGCGCACATCGACCTCGAACTCGCCCGCCTGATGATGCAGAAAGCGGCCCACCTGTACGACTCCGGGGACGACGTCGGCGCCGGGGAGGCCGCCAACATGGCCAAGTACGCGGCGGCGGAAGCCTGCGTGAAGGCCGTCGACCAGTCGGTGCACACCCTCGGCGGCAACGGCCTGACCGGCGAGTTCGGCCTCGCGTCGCTCATCACCGCGTCCCGGGTGGCCCGGATCGCCCCCGTCAGCCGGGAGATGATCCTCAACTACGTCTCGCACCAGACCCTGGGCCTGCCCAAGTCCTACTAGGCACGACGCACCTCCTACTGGGCACGATGCACCTCCTACTGGGCACGACGCACCCTCCGCAGCACTCCCGGCTCCTGGAAAGGGCCCGCCATGGTGTTCCGCAGCGAGTACGAGGACGTTCCCGCCGTAGACGAACCCATCCACGAGGCGGTGCTGGGCCGCGCCGCCTCCCGGGGCGACACCCCCGCGCTGGTCGACGGCGTGGACGGGACGACCCTCACCTACGCCCAGCTCGACACGTTCCACCGGCGGATCGCCGCCGCGCTCGCCGCGCTCGGCGTCCGCAAGGGTGACGTACTGGCCCTGCACAGCCCCAACACCATCGCCTTCCCCACGGCGTTCTACGCCGCCACACGCGCGGGCGCGTCGGTCACCACCGTGCACCCCCTCGCCGCGCCCGAGGAGTTCGCCAAACAGCTGCGGGACAGCGCCGCCCGGTGGATCGTCACCGTCTCGCCGCTCCTGGACACGGCCCGCGCGGCGGCCGCGCTCGCGGACGGCGTGGCGGAGATCCTCGTCTGCGACCAGGCGCCGGGGCACCGCTCGCTGCTCGACATGCTCGGCTCCACCGCCCCCGAGCCGCAGGTCGACATCGACCCCGCGGCGGACGTGGCGGCCCTCCCGTACTCCTCCGGGACGACCGGCGCCCCCAAGGGCGTGATGCTCACCCACCGGAACATCGCCACCAACCTCGCCCAGCTGACACCGACCATGCCGATGGGACCCGGCGACCGCATCCTCGCCGTCCTGCCGTTCTTCCACATCTACGGGCTGACGGCCCTCATGAACGCGCCCCTGCGCCAGGGCGCCACCGTGGTCGTGCTGCCGCGCTTCGACCTCGAATCCTTCCTCGCCGCCATCGAGGAACACCGCATCACCGGCCTGTACGTGGCCCCGCCGATCGTGCTCGCCCTCGCCAAGCACCCGGCCGTCGAGGGCTACGACCTGTCGTCCCTGAAGTACGTGATCAGCGCGGCGGCGCCGCTGGACGCCGGGCTCGCCGAGGCATGCTCGCGCCGGCTCGGGCTGCCGCCGGTCGGCCAGGCGTACGGCATGACGGAGCTCTCGCCCGGCACGCACGTCGTCCCCCTGGGCGCGCAGGACGCGCCCCCGGGGAGCGTCGGCAAGCTCGTCCCCGGCACGGAGATGCGCATCGTCTCGCTGGACGACCCCGGCCGGGACGTCGGCACCGGCGAGCGCGGCGAGATCGTCATCCGCGGTCCGCAGGTCATGAAGGGCTACCTGGGGCGCCCCGTCGAGACCGCCGCGATGATCGACGAGGACGGCTGGCTGCACACCGGGGACGTCGGCCGCGTCGACGCGGAGGGCTGGCTGTACGTCGTCGACCGGGTCAAGGAACTCATCAAGTACAAGGGCTTCCAGGTGGCCCCCGCCGAACTGGAGGCGCTGCTGCTCACGCACCCCGGCATCGCGGACGCCGCCGTCATCGGGGTCTACGACACCGACAACAACGAGAGGCCGCACGCGTACGTGGTGCGCCAGCCGGCCGCGCCGGACCTCACGGAGGAGGAGGTCATGGAGTACGTCGCCGCGCGCGTCGCCCCGTACAAGAAGGTCCGGCACGTCGAGTTCCTCGAAGCGGTGCCCAGGGCCGCCTCCGGGAAGATCCTGCGGCGGGAACTGAGGGAGCGCGCATGACCACGGTGCGGCGGTCGCGGGAGCGCGGGATCACCACCCTCGCGCTCGACGCGCCCGAGCGGCGCAACGCCCTCTCCGCCCGGCTGGTGGGGGACCTCGCGGACGCGCTGGCGGAGTGCGGCGAGGACGGCGACGTACGCGCCGTCGTCCTCACACACACCGGGAACACCTTCAGCGCGGGCGCGGACCTGACCGACCCGCCGCACCCGGACGACCTGGTCGCGCTGCTGCGCCGGATCGTCGAACTGCCCAAGCCCGTCGTCGCCCGCGTCACCGGCCACGTGCGCGCGGGCGGCCTCGGACTGCTCGGCGCCTGCGACATCGCGGCCGCCTCCCGGGACGCCACGTTCGCCTTCACGGAGGTACGCATCGGGGTCGCGCCCGCCGTGATCTCGCTGCCCCTCCTGCCGCGCCTGGACCCGCGCGCGGTCGCCCGCTACTACCTCACCGGGGAGAGGTTCGACGCGGCCGAGGCCGCCCGGATCGGCCTCGTCACGGTGTCGGGCGACGACGCCGACGCCGTACTCGCGCCGGTGCTCGACGGGCTGCGGCGCTCCTCGCCGCAGGGGCTGGCCGAGACGAAGCGGCTGCTCACGGCTAAGGTGCTGGACACCTTCGACCGGGACGCGGCCGACCTGACCGCGCTCTCGGCCCGGCTGTTCTCCTCCGCGCAGGCCCGCGAGGGGATGACGGCCTTCCTCGAACGACGGGACCCTTCATGGGCGCGGTGACATGAGCGTGACGGATACGGTGACATGGGTGTGACGGGTGCGGTGAAATGGACGCTGTGACATGGGTGTGACGGGCGTGGTGACATGGGCGCGGTGAACGGGGCGCCGCCGGCGGAGCGCGTCCCCAAACAGGACCGCAGCCGCGCCACCCGGCAGCGCCTCCTCGAAGCCGCCGTGGCCTGCCTCGCCGAACGCGGCTGGGCCGGCTCGACGGTCTCCGTCGTCGCCGAGCACGCCGGGGTGTCGCGGGGCGCGGCCCAGCACCACTTCCCGACCCGCGAGGACCTCTTCACGGCGGCCGTCGAGTACGTCGCCGAGGAACGCTCCACCGCCCTGCGCGCCCTCTTCCCCGAGGGCGCGACGGACCGCCGGGCCGTCGTCACCGCCCTGGTCGACCTCTACACGGGACCCCTGTTCCGCGCCGCCCTCCACCTCTGGGTCGCAGCCTCGAACGAGGACCAGCTGCGCTCCCGCGTCACCGAGCTGGAGGCCCGCGTCGGCCGCGAGACGCACCGCATAGCGGTGGAACTGCTGAACGCCGACGAGTCCCGCCCCGGCGTGCGCGAGACGGTCCAGGGCTTCCTGGACATGTCCCGCGGCCTGGGCCTGGCCACCCTCCTCACGGACGACACGGCCCGCCGGACCCGGGTGGTCACCCAGTGGGTCACCCTCCTGGACGAGACCCTGGGCCGGCCGGACCGGGCCGCCTCCTGACACCACCGTTCCCGGCGTTGTCAGTCGGGACCGCTAGCGTCTCGGACGACGCCCGGCCGCACGGCAGTTGGGCGTTCCGGCCACGGTCGGCATGCCCGACATCCATGAGGAGAAGCGCAGATGGACCCCGTACTCGCCGATTTCGCCACCCGTCCCGCCGAGTTGCTGAACGCCGTCGTCCGCCACCACCGCTGTGTGATCGCCTCCTCGTACGTCGCGGTGGCGGCCGGCGGCCACCTCACGGTCGACTTCTCGGGGGACAGCGTGCAGGACGGCGCGGAGACCGTGCTGCGCCTCACGGTGCTCGGCGCGGCCGTCCCCCTGGACGTCGTGCTGAACGACGAGACGGTGACGGAGGGGTTCTCGCTGCCCGACGACGGGGACCCGGGCGGCGAGCGGGAATGCGTGCTGAGCCTGCCCGACAAGGCCGTCCGGCAGGGCGTGAACGTCCTCCGGATACGCAACGCGTGCGCGGGCGACGAGGGTGACAGCCTGCTCCGGATCCGTGCGATCACGGTGGACCCCGCCCGGTCGGCCGGTCGCGCGGAGCGTGCCCTCGCGGCGAGGACGGACGCGCGGTCCGTCCGGGTCTTCGCCACCGAGCGGCGCACTCTCGACGCGCCCGTCTGGCAGCCGGGACCGCGCCTGCTGTTCCACCTCGACGGAGGAGAGGGCGGGCCGTCCGGATCCGCCGGGTCCATCGGGTCCATCGGGTCCGCCGGGTCCGTCACCCGGCTGTCGTGGCGTACGACCGACGGGGCGGAGTCGGCCGTCGCGTTCCGCAGCGACCTGTCCGGCTTCCACGGCCATTTCCGGACCGGTGACGGCGCCATCGGCGAGCTGCGCGGCACGCTCACCGAGCGCCGGGCCGCCGCGGACGGCACGGCCGGCGTCCCCGGGCGGTACTTCGCCACCGAGGAGGAGCGCGACGGCGTGTGGCGGCCCGTCGGCCGGCTGTGCCTGCTGCTCGACGACGGCGGCGCGCCGGTGGAGCGGGTGACGTGGAGCGACCGCGGGGGCGACGCGACCTCGCTCACCCTGCGGACCGCGGTCACGGGGACGGCCGTCCCGTCGGCGACCGGCGAGCGGCGGGACGTCACCGGCAAGGTGTCCGAGGTGGTGGCCAGCGAGGAGTTCGAGGAGTGGGGCGAGGTCGCGGCCAACCTCCTGCGCAAGGCGAGCAACAAGTGGCTGGCCCACGAGGACACCGCCGACCTGGAGTTCACCTTCGAGGGCCCGGTCGCCGTCACCGCCTACCGCCTGACCTCCGCCAACGACTGCTCCGAGCGCGACCCGGCGGACTGGGTCCTGGAGGGCTCCCACGACGGCAGGGGCTGGGCACGGCTGGACGCGCGGGAGAACGAGGAGTTCGCCAGGCGCTTCGACACCCGGGAGTTCTCGTTCGCCAACTCCGTGGGCTACCGGCACTACCGGCTGCGCATCACCGCCAACTCAGGGGGGCACGAGACGCAGCTGTCCCGCGTGCAGTTCTTCGGCGCCGAGGCCGGTGACACGCCCGCGCGGCCCGGTGTCTGCGACTTCATCGGCTACCGGCAGCACGTCGGAGGGGAGCCCGTGGGCTACCGCGGAACGGACGTTCCCGCTCCCGGGCCCGTGTCCGCGCCGGGAGAGGAGAACGCCGCGCCCGAGGAGCAGCTGCTCGCCGCGGACTTCTCCACCACGGCCCAGGACCTGGAGAACGCGGCCCGCCTCCTGACCCGCCTGACCACCTACCTGCGCCCCTGACCCACCCCCCGGCCTCGCCGCCCCTGCCGCCACCCCCTGGCCGACCTGGGAAGAAACCACCGGCCGGGGCACCCCTCCCGGAGCCGCGGGAACGAGATCGTCCGCCTGCCTTCTTCTCGGTGGGGACGACGGACGATCTCCGACGGACGGGGGGATGGTAATGGTGTTCAAAGCGGGGAACCCGGGGAGGGCGAGCCGAAGGAGGCGCCCGATGGCCGACGACGACGAGTTCTACAGAAGCGATCGTCCGGATCACCCGAAGCTGCCCGAGGACCGTCCCCGAGGCGGAGGTCCCGAGGATTCCGGCCAGAGCCGCAAACCGACGTGGATGATCCTGGGTGCGGTCGTGGTCCTCATCGTGCTCCTGGCCCTCTTCATGATCTGACCGGCCGCGCGCGCAGCGTGGTGTGTCCGGGGCACCCCGCTACCGCTGGGGCAGCACCCGCTCCAGGAACGGCTCCACCGCGGCCCGCCAAGCCGCCGGCCGGTCGTAGTGCACGAGGTGCCCCGCCTCGGCCACCTCCGCATACTGCCCGTCGGGCAGCACCCGCACCATCTCCTGCGACTCCGCCCGCCCCAGCTCCCCGTCCAGCCCCCGCACGACCAGGGTCGGGCACCGCACCTGCGCCAGCTCCTCCCAGTGCGCGTCGTACACCCACGTCTCCCGCGACTTGAGCATCTGCTCGGGCTCGAAGACGGGCCGCCACCCGTCCTCGTACTCCGCCATGACCTCCGCGTAGAACTCCCCGCGCGAAGGATTCGGGCGCTCCACCCAGGGGTCGTCCTCGCCGAACCACTTCCGCACGTCCGCGAGCGTGGCGAACGGAACCGGCCAGGACTTGAACCAGTTCTCCCACTCGCGCTGCGAGGCGGCCCCGAGCGCCGAGGCCCGCATGTCGCAGATGACCAGCCCGCACACGAGGTCGGGACGCCTGGCCGCGAGCTGCCAGGCCGTCAGGGCGCCCATCGCGTGGCCGATGAGGACGGCCGGGGCGAGCCCCAGCTCTTCGAGCGCGGCCTCCGCGTCCTCGACGTACGCCCCGCGGGTGTACTCCGTCTCCGGCGGCTTCTCGCTCTGACCGTGGCCCCGCTGGTCGATCGCCACGGCCCGGTGCCGCTCGCCGAGCCAGCGGGCGGTGGACGCCCAGTGCGAGGCGCGCCCCATGAGCCCGTGCAGGAGGAGCACACCGGGCGCCCGCTCCGTCCCGCCGGCGCGCGGCCCGGCAGCCTTGGGAGGGTCGGCGAACTCCCAGGCGGCGAGGCGCACCCCGTCCGCACCGGTCACGTCGATGCGCCGCACCATACGCTGGCACCCCCATTGATCCGCCCGGCCGGTTCGTCCCGCACGAGCCCGCCGGTCCACTCGTACCGTTGGTCGTACCGCTCCGCTGCCTCTGCTGGTCGTTCCCGCGCTGGTCGTTCCCGCGTGGTCCGTGGTCGCTCTGCCACCCACACGCTATCGAATGCGTATTCGAAAACCCGCTCTCCGGCGGCAACACCCCTCTTTCGAGTGACGTCGTCCCAGGATTGGCCGCCGCTGACGAGGGGAGATCTCCAGCGGGGGGCGGGCCGCTCGGGGAAACCGGTCCGGAGGGAATGACCCTGGGAGCTCGGGGCTCCGGGTCAGCACGGGGGAGGACAGGCCCCGGCGCCGCACAGCGCCGGGGTCATCCTCATGTTCGCGGCACATCCTTGCGCCCCCTCCCCGACCGCGCGCCGGCGCCGCTGCCGTCACGGTCAAGAGCCCTCAGGTCATATGCCTCTCGCGACAGCCTTGCACGCGAACGGCCCGCCCGCTGCGATTCCGCACACTGAATCTTTGTTTCTGCGGCGCCGCGGAGGTGGGGCAACTGGGGCGTGTGGGACGGGAGTTGCCGGAGGGGTTCGGAGCCGGAAGCGACGGTCCCGAGGGGGCCTGGTCAGGGGTGGTCGCGGAGGCACGCGCTCCGGTGCGCCGCCGCGCGCGACCGTGCCTGATCGGATGGACGAAAAACCGCGGGACCGAGCCACCGATCAGCCGCCCCGGCGAAAACCGGCCCCGCGGCCGGTACGAACCTGTGCGCACAGCGCACACCACGCAGCGCACCCCACCGGACCCCCGAGCCCGCCGGGAGTACGGAGGTCACGCGACGCGCCCCCGACCCGCCGGAGTACGCCCGGCCCCACCGGAAGTCCCCGCCCCCACCGGGAGCCCCCGACCCGGCCGAGCCCACTCGGACCAGTCCACTCGCACCAGCCCGGACCGGCTCGGCCCCGCCCGGGCTCACCCGGGTCCACTCCACCGGGCCCGTTCGGGCGACCGGCCGCCTCGCCGGGAGGTCCGGCCCCGTCGCCGGTACCGGCGCTACCGCCGCTCCCCGACGGGGTCCTACCGCTTCGCCACGAACACGTGGGACGCCACGCCCGACTCCAGCTCGGCGGCCTCCCCGCCGCTGCCCACCAGCACCCCGCCCGCCGACTCCGTCACGCTCACGACCGAACCCGGCTGCACACCCGCCCGCCGCAGCGTGTACATCAGCTGCGCGTCCGTCTGGATCGGCTCGCCGATGCGGCGGACGACGACCGTCTTGCCGTCGAGACCGGGGTCCAGGTCGGCCAGCGACACCATGCCCGCGTCCAGGAAGGGGTCCGCCCCGTTCTCGCCCAGCTCCTCCAGGCCCGGGATCGGGTTCCCGTACGGCGACTCGGTCGGGTGGCGCAGCAGCTCCAGCACCCGGCGCTCGACCGCCTCGCTCATCACGTGCTCCCAGCGGCACGCCTCCGCGTGGACCTGCTCCCACTCCAGACCGATCACGTCGACGAGCAGGCACTCGGCGAGGCGGTGCTTGCGCATCACGCGCGTGGCCAGCCGGCGGCCCTCCTCGGTGAGTTCGAGGTGGCGGTCGCTCGCCACCGCCACGAGACCGTCGCGCTCCATGCGCGCCACGGTCTGGCTGACGGTCGGTCCGCTCTGGTCGAGACGCTCGGCGATCCGGGCGCGCATGGGGACCACACCTTCCTCCTCCAGCTCGAGGATGGTGCGGAGATACATCTCCGTGGTGTCGATCAGTCCGGACATACGTGCCCCTCGATTAGCTCTGCCGGAGGCTGATGGCTCACCGGCGTGTGCGCTGGCCCTGGCAACAATTCTGACGCATAGCACTGACAACCGTGCCGCGCGGTCGCGACCGGCTCCTGGCGAGTGCCCGGACCCATGCCCGCGGGGACGGCCGGGCCCGGCACCCGGCCGGGTGGAAAGGGGCCCTCACGACCCAGTGTCGCTCCTGCGGAGCGTATTGACACCGCGCTGGTCCAGACCGCAACGTGATCCGCGACACGACAGCGGAAGGGGCTTCGCGGATGAGCGACAGCAAGCTGGCCGGACAGTTCTTCGACGCCGCGATCGGCCTGCTCCAGCGGGTGCGGGACGAGGAGGCCCAGTCCGTCGAGGCCGCCGGTGCGATGATCGCGGACACGGTCGCGGACGGCGGGCGGCTCTTCGCCTTCGGCGCCGGGCACTCGTCGCTGCCCGCGCAGGACCTCGTCTACCGCGCGGGCAGCCTCGCGCTGATGAACCTGCTCACCGTGCCCGGCGCGGTCGGTGTCGATGTCATGCCCGCGACGCTCGGCTCGGCCCTGGAACGGGTCGAGGGCCTCGCGAGCGCGGTCCTCGGCGCCAGCCCGGCCCGCGCCGGCGACCTCCTGGTGATCGTCTCGCTCTCCGGGCGCAACGCCCTCCCCGTCGAGATGGCGATGAGCGCCCGCGCCCTCGGCCTCAAGGTCGTCGGGGTCACGTCGGTGGCGTACGCCACCGGGACGCGGTCGCGGCACGTGTCGGGGACGTACCTGAAGGACCACTGCGACGTCGTCCTCGACTCGAAGATCGCGCTCGGCGACGCGGAGCTCACCCTCGACACCATCCCGGCGCCCTTCGCCTCCGCCTCCACGGTCGTCACGTCGGCCCTCCTCCAGGCGGTCATGGCCACGGCGGCGGGCGCCCTCGCGGACCGCGGCCTCGAACCCCCGCTGCTCCGTTCCGGGAACGTGGACGGCGGCCTGGAGTGGAACGACCGCGTCTTCGAACAGTACGGCGACCGCATCTTCTACTGGCAGCGCTGAGCCCCGCACGGCGGGACCCGGCGGCGGAGGACCTCACGCCTCCCCGAGCACCGCCGCCAGGTCCAGCGCCGCCGCGATCCGGACGGCGACGTCCTCCGCGTACGTGGCGTCGGACCTCTCGAACTGCGTACGGCTGGCACCGCGCAGGAACGTGACGACGCCCAGCGTCCGCCCCCGGCTGCGCAGCACCACGCACAGCGCGTGCACGGAGTCCGCCGGCCACTGCCGCGCGACGGCCCACTCGCGGACCCGCTCCGGATCGGCCGCCCCCGCACTGGCCCGTACGGACCCGATCCGCTCCATGCACTGGAAGGCCGGGTGCCCCTCCGCGTACCGGACGGGCAGGCCGGCCCGCTCGCCGGGCAGGCTCGGGCCCGGCGCGCCGGAGGGCGTGGCCGCGCCCCGCACGAGCCGCACCGGCCCCTCGCCGTCGGGCACCGGCCCCCCGGCCACCCGGTCGATCAGCGCGTGGTCGGCGAACCCGGCCAGCGCGAAGTCGAGGTGGACGGACGCCGCCTCCGCGGGGTCCTCGCACTCGGCGGCGGCACGCGCGGCCCGGTGCAGCTGATTGGTCCTGAACCGCAGGAGCGCCGCCTCCTGCTCGGTCTGCTTGCTCTCGGTCACGTCCTGGAAGAGCCAGCCCACACCGAGCGGAACCGGTTCCTCCGCGAGCGGCGAGGAGAGCCGCAGGAAGCCGCTGCGCCAGCAGCGGCGCTGTTCGCCCTCCGCCGTCCGCAGGGTCACCCACATCTCGGCGGGCGCCGGGGGCGCACCCTCCGCCAGCACGTGGGTGAGCGCGCTCTCCAGTTCCTCGACGCCCTGGGCGAGCAGTTCGCCCAGCGGCCGCCCCAGCAGGGTCGTGCGGCCCGTGCCCAGCGCCCGTGCCGCGTGCGCGTTGACCACGGCGGGCCGCAGATCGGCGTCGACGAGGACGACACCCCAGGAGGCGTCGTCGAACAGCGCCTCGCTCAGGGCGATCGAGCGCTCCAGGTCGATCTGGGTGTGCACCTCGCTGAAGGCGCAGTACACCCCGGCCGGCTTCCCGTCGGGCCCCGGCACGGCGGCCGACTGGGTCCGTACGAGCACCCGGCCGCCTTCCTTGGTGAGCAGCGCGAACTCGTGGACCTGCCGCCCCGGGGCCTGCATCGCGGACAGCAGCCGGCTCTCGACCTCCTCGGCGTCCGCGGTCCGCACGGCCCAGCCGGCGAACCCGTGCCGTCCGACCGCCTCGGCCGCGGTCCAGCCGAGGATCCGCTCCGCCTCCCGGTTCCAGTGCGTCACCACCCCGTCGGCGTCGAACGCGCACAGCGCCGCGTCCATCCCGTCGAGCAGGGCGGCGAGCAGATCGGCACCGTCCCGCTCCGGCTCGTCCGGCCCGAGCTCGTCCGTCGTCCCGCTACGCCGCGAAGCACTCACCTGGCACCCCCTGCAGGCCGTGTCGGCGACTCCTGCGCGGTGTGCCCGCGCGTCTGTCCACACACTACGAATCACTCACTGGGAATCATTGAACTCGAACGTGACGCACCCCACATCTGGTTCCCGCAAGATTGCGGAAATCGTTGACCCGGTACCCCCTTACAAGATCGGTTCCCCGGCCGGTGCCGTCAACGCTTCGGCGCCCCGGAAAATCACTTGAGTGCCGTCCCGGCACTTCTTATGGTGGTCCCACGCCGAAAGGAGGTGATCGGGTACATGTCTGAAACCCGGACCAGCGAGGTGGCTGCGGGCTAGCGGCCCGTCACCACGCACAGTGCGGTGCCGGACCAGCGCGTGAGACGAGCGTGCGGCCGGCCCAATCCCGAGCAGTCACCCGACCCGCGTGCTCGCCGGTGAGTCCGGCCGGCTCCCTCCTCGGAGGGGACCAGAGCACGCGGGTCGTCTGCGTTCCCGCCCTCCCGCCCTCCCGGACACCTGTGCGGCGGCACCCCCCGGGGGCGCCGCCGCACAGATGTCCCGTGTGCCTCACGTCCTGTCGGGTCAGCCGGCGATGTCCCCGTACCCCTCGATCTCACGCGGGTCGCGGGTGCCGGGGCCGACGTAGCGCGCCGAGGGCCGTACGAGGCGGCCGGTGCGCTTCTGCTCCAGGATGTGCGCCGACCAGCCCGCGGTGCGGGCGCAGGTGAACATCGAGGTGAACATGTGGGCCGGGACCTCGGCGAAGTCGAGGACGATGGCGGCCCAGAACTCCACGTTCGTCGCCAGGACCCGGTCCGGGCGCCGGGCGTGCAGCTCCGCGAGGGCCGCCTTCTCCAGGGCCTCGGCGATCTCGAAGCGCGGGGCCCCGAGCTCGCGGGCGGTGCGGCGGAGCACCCGCGCGCGCGGGTCCTCGGCGCGGTACACCCGGTGGCCGAAGCCCATCAGCCGCTCGCCCTTGTCGAGGGCCCGCTTGACGAACGCCTCGGCGTCGCCGGTGCGTTCGATCTCCTCGATCATGCCGAGGACCCGCGAGGGGGCGCCGCCGTGCAGCGGGCCGGACATGGCGCCGACGGCGCCGGACAGGGCCGCCGCCACGTCCGCGCCGGTGGACGCGATGACCCGGGCGGTGAACGTGGACGCGTTCATGCCGTGCTCGGCCGCGCTGGTCCAGTAGGCGTCGACCGCCGCCACGTGCTTGGGGTCCGGCTCACCGCGCCAGCGGATCATGAAGCGCTCGACGACGGACCGCGCCTTGTCGATCTCCCGCTGCGGAACCATCGGCAGGCCCTGGCCGCGGGCGGACTGGGCGACGTACGAGAGGGCCATGACGGCGGCGCGGGCCAGGTCCGCGCGGGCCTGGTGCTCGTCGATGTCGAGGAGCGGTTTGAGGCCCCAGACGGGCGCGAGCATGGCGAGCGCGGACTGGACGTCCACGCGGATGTCGCCGGAGTGGACGGGGATCGGGAACGGCTCGGCGGGCGGCAGGCCGGGGTTGAAGGCTCCGTCGACGAGCAGTCCCCAGACGTTGCCGAAGGAGACGTGGCCGACCAGATCCTCGATGTCGACGCCCCGGTACCGGAGGGCGCCACCCTCCTTGTCCGGTTCGGCGATCTCCGTCTCGAAAGCGACGATTCCCTCGAGTCCGGGTACGAAGTCGGACATCAGGCGGCTCCTCGTGATGTGTGCGACGAATGGTGTGCGGAAGGTGCGGGAGGTGCGGGACGAGTAGTGGGTGGAGAGTGACGCGGCGTGCGGTGGGGGGTGATCGTCCGGTTACGCGGTCGCCTCTTGGACTCGCGGTCCGTACGTCACTGCGGTCATGCCCGTTCCGGCCGGCGGTCACCCCGCCGTCCCGGAAGCAGGACGATATCCCTTGGTGCCACCTTTGGGGAGGGTACGCGGCACTCAGTGCCACGCGGTGAGGAAATCCACGCCCGACCGACCGTCCCACGGCGTCCCCGCCGGCCCCGGCCGTACGGCAGGATGACCATGTGACCGACCGTGAACCCCTCCTCGACCCCGCGTCGATGCGCGAGCAGTACCGGGCCAAGGAGATCGACGAGACCGAGCTGGCCGACCGCCCCATGGAGCAGTTCGCGCGCTGGTTCACCCAGGTGGCGGCGCGGGGGGCGGTGCACGAACCGAACGCCATGGTCGTCTCCACGGCGGACGCCGGGGGGCGGCCGAGTTCGCGCACGGTGCTGCTGAAGCAGTACGACGAGCGGGGGTTCGTCTTCTTCACCAACTACGCGTCCCGCAAGGCGCGTGAGCTGGCGCAGAACCCGTACGTCTCGTTGCTCTTCCCCTGGCATCCGGTGGCCCGGCAGGTCATCGTCACGGGGACCGCGGCGCGGATCGGGCGGGACGAGACGGCGGCGTACTTCCGCACGCGGCCGCACGGTTCGCAGCTCGGGGCGTGGGCGAGCGACCAGTCCGCGGTGGTCTCCTCCCGGGAGGAGCTGGACGCGGCGTACGCGGAGCTGGTCGCGCGGTATCCCCCGGGGGAGCGGGTGCCCGTGCCGCCGGGGTGGGGCGGGTTCCGGGTCGTGCCCCGGACGGTCGAGTTCTGGCAGGGGCGGGAGAACCGCCTTCACGACCGCCTGAGATACGTACGGGCGGGAACCGGGAACGGGGCCGAGGGCGAACGCTGGCGGGTGGAACGGCTGAGCCCCTGAAAAAGCTCGCCGCCCACCCCGCTGGACGCCGCCCCGCCCCGGCGGCCCGCCCGCCGCGGGTCGCTAGCGGCGTGCGTCCCGTCCGCAGGCGTAGGCCAGTGGCGAGACCAGTTCCTCCGCGTCCGGCAGCCACCGGTTCGCAGGGGTCGGGCGGCAGGCCCACTGCACGGCCCCCCGCGCCCCGAACCGCGTGGGCGGCGCGACCACGTACCTGCCCTCCCCGAGCACCCGCAGGTCCAGGAGCGAGAGCGGCCACCCCAGCTTCCGCACGAGGTCCGGGACCTTCGACGCGGCGCCCGGGAGCACGAAGAACTGCATCCGCCGGTCCGGTGTGCACGTGACCGGCCCGAGCGTCAGCTCCATCCGCCTCATCCGCGCGAGCGCGAGGAACCCCGCGGTCTCGGGGACGTCGATCGCGTCGAACGTCAGCCCCGTCGGCAGCAGGATCGACGCCTGGGGCTGCTTCGCCCACAGCCGGCGGGCGACGGTCGCGCTGCCCGTCGCCACCGTCGCCCAGTCCTCGCGCGCCGGATGCGCGCCGGGTGCCGCGCACGCGTCCTCACCGCACGAGCAGCGCTGCAGACCGCCGACGGGGATCAGCCAGGTGCCGGGGAACACGTCCCAGTGGCGCTCCTCGGCATAGCGCACGGCGGTGTCCTGCAACGACTCGCCGCGCTGCTTCGGGAGCTGGGCGGTCTCGGTGCCTGCGATCGTCTCTTCCACGCCCAGCTCAACTCCCGCGTCCACCCATGGTTACGGCTCCCGCGGGCCCCGCGCGCGGGGGAGGAGCACCGATTCCATGCCCGGGGCGCATGGGTGCACGGGCGGGGGCGCGCACGGGAGGCGGCAGCGGGCGGTGGGTAGCCCTGTGAGGGGCGGGCGGAAGCCTTTACCCGGCAATCCTCGCATGTCTCGCATCTTCGGTATGTCCGCGGGGCATTGATCTTCGAGACCGGATCTCCCTCACCCCTCCACGGGGGCGGAGGTCCCGGTCACTGAGGGCTCATCGAATCGGTGCGCGTGGGCAGGCACCGCAGCCACAGGGGGTACGCCAATGGCCGCAAGGCCTCTCGTCGCGCGGCAGCCGAACGAACGACTGCAGGCGCTCATCCAGGAAGCGGGCTGTTCCAACGCCGGTCTGGCCCGCCGGGTCAACATGTGCGGCGCGGAGCACGGTCTCGACCTGCGCTACGACAAGACGTCCGTCGCCCGCTGGCTGCGCGGACAGCAGCCGCGGGGCCGGGCGCCCGCGATCATCGCCGAGGCGCTCGGCCGCAAGCTGGGCCGGACCGTCACGATCGACGAGATCGGCATGGCGAACGGCAAGAACCTCGCCTCCGGCGTGGGCCTGCAGTTCTCGCCCACGGTCCTCGGTGCGATCGAGCAGGTCTGCGAGCTGTGGCGCAGCGACGTGGGGCGGCGGGACTTCCTGTCCGGCTCGTCCGTCGCGGCCTCCGCGCTGGTCGAGCCGAGCCGGGACTGGCTCATCTCCTCGCCGGACGCGCAGGTCTCGCGCTCGGCCGGGCCGCGCGTCGGGCAGTCCGACGTGGCGGCGGTGACCGCGATGACCCAGGCGCTGGTCGACCTCGACCACCAGTACGGCAGCGGGCATGTCCGCCCGGTCGTCGTGCACTACCTGAACAGCGTCGTCTCGGGCCTGCTGGCGGGCTCGTACCGGGAGGCGGTGGGGCGCGAACTCTTCGCGGCGGTCGCACGGCTGACGGAGCTCGCCGGCTACATGGCGATCGACACCGGCCAGCCGGGGCTCGCGCAGCGCTACTACATCCAGGCGCTGCGGCTCGCCCAGGCGTCGGGCGACCGGGGGTACGGCGGATACGTGCTGGCCGCGTCCATGAGCCACCTGGCCGCGCAGCTCGGGAACCCCCGGGAGATCGCGCAGTTGGCGCGGGCGGCGCAGGAGGGGGCGCGCGGGCGCGTGACCCCGCGCGCGGAGTCGATGTTCCACGCCGCCGAGGCGCGGGGACATGCTCTGATGGGCGACGCGCGCTCCGCGCAGGCGGCGTCCGGCCGGGCCGTGGCGGCGCTGGAGCAGGCCGATCCGGAGTCCGGGGACGACCCGCGCTGGATCGCGCACTTCGACGAGGCGTACCTCGCCGACGAACTGGCGCACTGCCACCGGGACCTGGGGCAGTCCGAGGCGGCCGCGCGGTGCGCGGAGGAGTCCCTCGCCGGGCACCCCGAGTCGCGGGCCCGGCGGCGCGCGATCGGGTACGTGCTGCTGGCCACCGCGCAGGTGCAGCAGCGCGAGGTCGAGCAGGCGTGCCACACGGGCCTGCGCGCGGTGGAACTGCTCGGCACGCTGCGGTCGAACCGCGGCGCGGAGTACCTGGACGACTTCCAGCAGCGGCTGGAGCCGTACCGGGACGAGCCCGTGGTCCGGGAGTTCGGGGCGCGGATGGACCTCCAGGCGGCCGCCTAGGCGACGGTGTCGTCCGGGTCACTCCGGGACGGGTCACCCCGGGACGGTCACCTCGCGTCCCGTGGCCCGGACCCGACGTGATCCGGACGACATTTCCTCCGGCGTCCGGAGCGTTAACCGGGGCGTCCACGGCGTGAACTCGCGGGAAACACAGCGTACGTGGTGGAAAAAGACGTGAAAGAAGGGCTCGAACGGCGTTCCTGGGGGCGGTTTGTCACCGGCTGTCCCCGGTGGGGGGAGTCATGCCCTGTGCTGCGTGGCACCGGCCTGCGGAGACCCGGTAGCGTGAACCGACGATTCCGAAGGTCCCCCATGCGTAGGAGTCCCGGTGACGCACAACGGACAGGGCGACGAGCCCTCGGCGCGACCCGCGCGCGAAGGCATCGTGCTGCCGTCCGACGGCGGCGAGCCCCTCCTGCCGGGCCAGACCGGCGACCGCGCGGTCCCGGCGGGCGGCCAGGCATGGGACCGGCCGTGGGGTCCGCAGCCCGATCCGCAGACCTCCCAGGAGGCCGGGCAGGGCTGGGCGCCCGCGGACGAATGGGGCGGTGCGCACCAGGGGCAAGGCCAGGGTCAGGGCCAGGGCCAGGACGCGCAGATATCCAGCTGGAGCGCCTCGCCGCAGGGCGCGGGCGGCCCGGGAGCGCAGACCCAGGGCTGGGACGGTTCCGCGCAGGGACAGGGCGGACAGGGCGTACAGGGCCAGGCCCCGCAGTACACGGACCCCTCGGGCCGGTACGGGGCACAGGGCGCCGAGGACCAGTGGGGCGCCCAGCAGAGATCCGGCGGCGCGATACCCCAGGCACCTCAGGCACACCAGGCGCACGCCGACGAGGGCGCGACCCAGTTCCTGCCGCCCGTCGCGGCGGCCCCGCCCGCCGACGAGGGCGCCACACAGCTTCTTCCGCCGGTCGGCCCGGGCGCGCTGCCGCCCGAGATGCCCGCCGCGGGTACGCCGTCCGGCGCGACGTCCGCCGAGTCCACCCACTACCTCGGCCGCGTCCCCCGGGACGGCTCCGGACCGGTGCCGGGCGGGAACGGCGCGGGACCCCTGCCCCCGGCCGTGGACCCCGACGCCCAGCCGACGCAGTTCATGGCGCCGGTGCCCGCACAGCCGGACGCGAACGGCTACGGGGTACGCCCGGGGGGACCGGGCGGAGCGGGTGCACCGGGCGGGGCGGGCGGGCCGGAGGACCGGCAGCAGCCGCCCGCCGAGTTCGACAACCTCTTCCGGTCCGACGCCGCGGGCTCCACGCGGCAGCAGCCCCGGGCGGACCGGCCGCGGACCCGGTCGCAGGGGAGACGCCCGGGAAGCGCCTCACCGGAGTTCGGCACCGCGGCCGGCTTCGGCACGCCGTCCGGTCCCGGCACCCCCCGCGGCGCCGGTGCCCCGGCGGGCCCCGAGGGGCCGGGCGGCCGCGGCGGACACCGGGCCGGGGCGGACGGCGACCACGGCCGCGGCGGCCGGTCCCGTTCCCGCGTCCCCGTCATCGCCGCCGTCGGAGTGGGCATCGCCCTGCTCGGCATCGGCGCGGGCGCCCTGCTGAGCGGTGGCGGCGGTGGGGACGAGGACAAGGGCGACGGGAACACGACGGTGGCGGCGACCGCGTCCGCCACGGACGGCTCCTCCGGCTCCGCGTCGGTGGGACCGGCCGTGGCCCAGGCCGTGGCCCTGGACAAGCTCCTGGCGGACAGCGGCGCCAGCCGCGACTCGGTGGTCAAGGCCGTCGACGACGTGCGCAGGTGCACCAATCTCGGCCAGGCGGCCACCGACCTGCGCGACGCCGCCGAACAGCGCAACTCCCTGGTCACCCGGCTCGCGGGCCTGTCCGTCGACAAGCTCGACAACCACGCGGAGCTGACCGCCGCGCTCAACAGGGCGTGGAAGGCGTCCGCCGCGGCGGACACGCACTACGCCGCCTGGGCCGACCAGGCCGCGGGCAAGAAGGGCTGTCAGAAGGGCCAGGCCCGCTCCACGGACCGGACCGCCGCGGGCAACCGGGAGAGCGGCACCGCGACCACGCAGAAGGCCAGGGCCGCCAAGCTGTGGAACTCCATCGCCCACACCTACGGACTGACGGAGCGCCAGCCCGGCCAGCTGTGACGTGGTCAGGACGTGGTGTTCTCCAGGACCTTCGCCACGTTCACGAAGCCCCTGCGGTCACTGACCAGGCGGCCCCCGCGGACCACCTGGAAGGTCACGTCCGCGTTGGCCAGGCGCGGGAAGTCGCTCGTCGTGAGGAGGTCCTGGAAGTTCCAGCTCAGGGTCGGCGTCAGCCCGCCCGTGTCGATCCTCAGCCCGTCGTCCAGCGTGCGCCGCAGCGCCCGCGCGGACACCTCGCCGTCGCCCAGCGACTCGACGGCCTTCGTCAGGGCGGTGTACGCGACCCAGGTCGTCTGCACCCCGGGGTCGGCGGCGTCGATCCGGTTGTCGCCGAATGCCTCCTTCCGGATCACCTCGCGCATCGGCTCCCACCGCTCGTCGCCCGACGCCGGGTACCAGCCGGTGACGTACGCGCCCTCGTACGTACGGCCCGTCGCGTCGATCATCGACTGGTCGACGCTGCCCAGCACGGAGGCCGTGTGCACGGTCGGGTAGTCCTCGCGGGCCCGCCGGAACGAGTCCATGAAGGTGTCGGTGCGGTCGCCGAGCGCGGGGATCACGCACCCCTCCGCCCGCGGGTCCGCCGAGGACCGCTCCAGGGCCCGCCGGGCGTGCCCCGCGTACTCCGTGGCCTCCTCGGTGGCCCGCTGGTCGACGGAGGCCGCGTGGCCCGCCGCCGCCAGGCCGGAGTCGAGCAGCACGGGCAGTTCGTCGCCGGCGACCGTGTCGGGGCGGATGAGCGTGACCGGACCGCAGGTCCCGCCGAGCTGCCGCCCGAGGCCGGCCAGCAGGGAGGCCTGGCCGCCGTTGACCGGGTAGGAGAGCGGGCTGGTGAACTCGTCGTCCGTGACGCCGTAGCCGCCGAGGTACGGGATGCCGGCCCCCTCCAGCGGGGAGAAGAACGAGCGGGCGTGCTGGCTGTACGAACCGACGACCGCGACGGCGTCCTCCTCGACCGCGCGGCGGGCGCAGTTCGCGGCGGCCACCGTGTCGTTGCGGTCGTTGCAGGTGAGGACCTCCAGCCTGCGGCCGTCGATGCCGCCGTGGGAGTTGACCCAGCGCGCGTACGCCTTCGCCATGGCCGGCATGCCGGGCTTGTTGGTCGTCCTGGTCCTCTCCGGTGCCCACGTCATGACGGTGACGGTGCCGTCCTGCGCTCCCGCCGTGGTGCCGGGGACGACACCGCAGCCGGCCGCCGCGGACACGCACGCCGCCAGCGCGCCCGCGGACAGCACCCTTCCGGCCCTGGTGAGCGGGGAGCGGAGGGCGGGGAGGAAGGAACGGGTGGGTCGCCGGCCGGTCATGTATACGCACGATTCCGTCACATCCCTACGGCGGGTGCGACCCTCGGTCGACAGGTGGTGACAGGACGGTGAACAGCGGGGTGCGGAGCGGACCGGTCCGGCAGGAACGTACGATCGGTGACCGTGCAAGGTTCGGAGAACTCTTCCCGTCGCGGCCGTCGCTCGTCCACCATGGGCGGCATGCCACTGAACGACATGCCGTGGTGGCGCTGGCGCAGCAATGTGCGCTCCGCGCTGCACATGCTTTCCGACACCGAGTTCCAGCGGGGGATATGGCTCGCGGGGGTGGACGGATACGGGGACGTGACCGACGCCGTCTACCGCCTCGTCGAGGACACCTGGCTGGACAACTGGTCCGCGGAGAAGTACATCGGGACGATCTTCCGCGACTCGCAGGAGGCGGCGCTCGTCGACTCCGCGGTGCTGCGGGTGCTGCGGATCATGCACCAGGTCGGGCCCGACGCACCCGTCTCCGCGTACCTCGACCATCCGGGGTGGCCGGAGGCCGTACGGGCGGCCCGGGACGCACACGTACGGATGGCCGTGAGCGACGGGGAGGACGCGGACGTCCCGCCCCGCACGCTCGAAGTGCTCCGGATCATGACCCGGTCCGCCTGAGGCCCTGCTCTGGAGATCACGGGCGCAGCCCGGATCTCCAGGGGCGCGGGGAACTGCGCGGCCGACCCCCTACTCACCCGTAAGCGGGCAGGCAGACCCCGTCCGTCAGGCGGGACGCGTGGGACCGGGCGCGGGGTTTGTGGGAACCTGGCGGGCATGAACGAGCAGGCCGCGCCCGAGCAGTACGTCCTCACCCTCTCCTGCCCCGACAAGCAGGGCATCGTGCACGCGGTGTCGAGCTATCTCTTCATGACCGGGTGCAACATCGAGGACAGCCAGCAGTTCGGCGACCGGGACACGGGGCTGTTCTTCATGCGGGTCCACTTCTCGGCGGAGTCGCCGGTGACGGTGGAGAAGCTGCGGGCGAGCTTCGCGGCGATCGGTGACTCCTTCCAGATGGACTGGCGGATAAACCAGGCCGAGGACCGGATGCGGGTCGTGCTGATGGTCAGCCGGTTCGGGCACTGCCTGAACGACCTGCTGTTCCGGGCGCGCATCGGGGCGCTGCCGGTGGAGATCGTGGCGGTGGTGTCCAACCACACGGACTTCGCCGAGCTGGTGGCGTCGTACGGCGTGCCGTTCCGGCACATCCCGGTCACCAAGGACAACAAGCCGCAGGCCGAGGCGGAGCTGTTGCGGCTGGTGCGGGAGCAGGACGTGGAGCTGGTGGTGCTCGCGCGGTACATGCAGGTGCTCTCCGACGACCTGTGCAAGCAGCTGAGCGGGCGGATCATCAACATCCACCACTCGTTCCTGCCGAGCTTCAAGGGGGCGAAGCCGTACCACCAGGCACATGTGCGGGGAGTGAAGCTGATCGGCGCGACCGCGCACTACGTGACGGCCGACCTCGACGAGGGGCCGATCATCGAGCAGGAGGTCGAGCGGGTGGGGCACCAGGTCACCCCGGAGCAGCTCGTGGCCGTGGGGCGGGACGTGGAGTGCCAGGCGCTGGCGCGGGCCGTGAAGTGGCACGCGGAGCGGCGGATCCTGCTCAATGGGCGGCGGACCGTCGTTTTCGACTGACGGTTTCGGCCGACGGTGGGTTCGTGCGCCTGTGCGGTGCGTCGGCGCGAAGAAACAGGAAGCCACGGATTCCCGACCGGACCCCGTGCCGCGTAGCGGTACAGCAACAAGTCGAGAAGGCCGGAATCCTCGGGCTTCAGCCCGAGGCGCAAGTCAAATACGGCTCAGTGACGCCGCCGCGAAGAGTACGTCCCTGATCGCCTCGCGGTCGCCCAGCTGGCCCGCCGCCGCCTCCTCGGGGGAGATGTGCCCCGCCGCGAGCTGGCAGAACTCCACGCCGTCCAGGGCCACGTGGGCCACCTCGTGGTCGGGGGAGGCCGGTGCGGCTGGGGAGTCGAGGGGGATGAGCCACTCCCCGCCGCCCAGGCCCTCGATCTCCAGGCGGAGACTGCGGCCGGGGGTGCCGGCCGGGGCCAGGTGGCGGGTCCGGCCGGGTGCCGTGAGGCCCGCCCGGCGGCGGGCGGCCAGGGCGGACGGGAGCAGGCGGGCGCCCAGGTCGATCATCGCGTGCAGGTGGCGGGGCGCGGGCGGTTCGTACGGGTAGTCGACCGCGTCCGCGATGTCCCCGGCGTGCACCCAGGTCTCGAAGGCGCGGTCCAGCATCGCGTCCCGCAGCGGGAGTTCGAAGTCGCCGTACGGGACGGGCAGGCGGCCGGAGCCCCCGTCGGTCGCGAAGGCCGCCGTACGGACGAGGTTGTGGGACTGCTCGCGCCACGGGCCGTGCACGGAGCGGGTGGGCGGGAAGGGCGCGGCGCGCCAGCACGCCTCGGTGCGGGCGGCGGGGCCGGGGGCGTCCGCCGCGGTGTCCAGGGGGTCGTCCAGGCCGAGCGTGACGGCGACGAGGCCGTCCACGGTCAGGAGGTGGGCGATGACCCCGGCGACGGTGGTGCGGCGGCTCGTGGGTTCGTCGCCGTCGAACCAGCGCAGCCGTACGGGGGCGTGCCACTCCGCGTCGCCGATGTCCTGGAGCAGGGCGTCCAGGCGGGCGGTCTCCGCGTCGTACGGCATCGCCCAGGAGGGCACCGGGATACGGGGCGGGCGGCGGCCCAGGCACGACTCCAGGACGCGGGTGCGCAGGGCGGGGTCCAGGTCGAGGCTCTCCGGCCGGTGCAGCAGGCCGACCGCCTCGCGCAGCCGCAGCGCCTCCTCGGCGCAGGCGCCGCAGCCGCCCAGGTGGTCCTCGACGGCCGCTGTCTCCGCGGGGGAGCAGGCCGCCAGCGCCCAGGCCCCGAGCAGGGCCTTCAGCACCTGGTGATCGAGGGCGGGAGGAGGAACGGACCCGGCGGGCACGGGGGGCCCGGCGGACCCGGCTGAGGTGGAGGGCGTGGGGGACGGTGGGGCGGCCAGGGGCAGGCCCGTGTCCTCGACGGACGAGCGGGGCGTGGGTATGCGCGGGGGACGGGCACGGTCCGGCCCGGCGCGCCCGCCCCTGCCTCCTCCGTCCCCGTCGTCCGGCGGCCCGGCGTCGTGGCGGTGCGGGTCCCGCCCGGCCCGGTCGCCCGGGCCGGGCGGGACCCGGTCGGAGGAGTCCGGGCCGGAAGGGTCCGGGGCGGTCACCGGGCACCCCCGTGTCCGGGCGGCGTTCCGCCTGAGCCGGGGCCGGGGCCGGCTTCGTGGGCCGTGGAGAGGAGCTGCAGGCCGAGGCGCAGGCGGCGGCGGGCCTCGTCCTCCGTCACGCCCAGGTCCGCCGCGGTCTGGCGGTAGTCGCGGCGCTGGAAGTAGGCGAGTTCCAGGGCGGCCCGCAGCGGGGTGGGCATGGACGTGACGATGTAGTCGGCGCGGGCCGCCACCGAGGCGCGGTGGACCTTGCGCTCCAGCCGGTCCGTGTCGGCCGTGCCGTCGGAGGCGAGCGCCGCGATCTCCGTGGTGCGCAGGCGCTGGACGGCGAGGCGGTGGGTCAGCGTGGCGAGCCAGGAGCGCAGCGGGCCCTGCCTGGGGTCGTACGACTCGGGGTTCTCCCAGACGTGCGCGAAGACCTCGCGGGTGATGCCGTCGGCCGCGCGCTCGTCGCCGAGCACCCGGTGGGCGAGACCGTGCACGAGCGAGGCGAACCGGTCGTACAGCTCGCCGAGCGCGGCGGCCTCGCCCCGTGCGAGCCGCTGCTGCATCTTGCGGTCCCAGCGGGGTGGCGCGTCCCTCTTGGCCATGCGGCCCCCTCGCCCCTGCTCGTGCCGTGCCCTGTGCCTGTGCCTGTTCCCGTGCCCACCGGCCGGAATTCTCCTCCCCGGCCTCCTCCCGAATGTAGTCGGCACCCCGACCGTGCACGCCCCTTTGCGGCAATGCCCGCACCTGGACGGGAGCGGGATGGTAAGGCCCCGGTCACATCGTGCGCGGACGGGGCCACGCCGCGCCCGAGGATGATCCGGTGCGTAACGCCTTGTCATCAAGTAGGCGTTTGGCGATGATTGAGTGGTGATCGTGAGGGTTCGGACGGTTCTTCCGTACGTGTTCGATGCGGCCGTGCGTGTTTCGCGGGGCGGAGAGCGGGGCAGCCACGCACCAGGGAAGCGAAGTAAGTGATTCCGTTTCTTTTCCGGGTGCGGTCCTTCCGGTTCGGGTCCTTCAGGACCGTCCGGAGTCCGGCATCGTCCATCGTCGAGCGGGGGACAGGCGCGTGACGCTCAGGGTGACCGAAGGCGAACAGCGCGGCTGGGCCGTCGTGCGGGTCTCGGGCGACATGGACCTGGTGACGTCACCGGTCCTGCGGCGGCGGATGCACAGCGCGGTGGCCGACGGGCGGCGGGACGTCGTCCTCGACCTGTCCGGCGTCCTGTTCTGCGACTCCAGCGGTGTCGGGGTCCTGATCGGCGGGCGGCGGCTGATCCGCTCCTGCCAGGGGCGGCTCCGGGTGATCCTGCCCGCGCAGGGCGGCGCGGACGGCTCGCACGTCAACCGGGTCCTCGGCGCCCTCGGCGTGCGCAGGCTCTTCGACGTGTACCCCGATGTGGCGGCCGCCGTCGACGACGGGTCGAGGGAGATCCCGGCGTGAGGACCGCCGCGCACGGGGAAGATCGTCTGTAGGTCCGTGACGCCGTTGTCCCGGATTTCCCCCTGTCTTGGCACAGGCGTCGTTTTCCGGCTCCCCGCGGGGTCCGGTCGTCGTACGCTCCCTGCCAGACGCACCCACGTGAGGTAAGGCGGCCCGAAAGACATGGTCAGTACCGAGTACGAGCGGAAGATCGCCGCCCGGTTCGCCGGCTTCGACCAGGACGGCAACGGCTACATCGACCGCGAGGACTTCAACGCGGCGACCAAGGCGCTGCTCGCCGAGTTCGGCACGGCGGCCCGGTCCGACAAGGGCCAGGCCCTCTACGCCGGCGCGGAGGCATTCTGGCAGGGCATGGCCGGCATAGCGGACCGGGACGGCGACCAGCGGATCACCCGCGAGGAGTTCGTGGGCGGCGCGGTGAAGCGGCTGCGGGACAACCCCGAGCGGTTCGCCGAGATCGCCCGCCCCTTCCTGGACGCGGCGCTCGCCGTCGCGGACGGCGACGGGGACGGCTCGGTGACCGTCGACGAGGCGACGCGGATCCTCAGGGCCCTGGGCGCCTCCGGGGAGACCGCCGCCGCGGCGGCCGGCGCGCTCGACGCGGACGCCGACGGCGTCGTGGGCGAGCCCGACATCGTGGACGCCTTCGCCCGTTACTTCACGGTCCCCGAGTAGCGCTCCCTGAGCCGGTACTTGAGCACCTTGCGCAGGGTCTCGTTGCGCGGAAGGGCGTCCACCACCTCCAGCTGCTCCGGCAGCTTGTGCACGGACAGTCCTTCCGCGCGCAGATAGGACGACAGCCCCTCCAGGGTGAGCGGCTCGGCCGCCGGCGGCTGTTCCAGGACCGCGCACACCCGCTCCCCGCGCTCCGCGTCCGGCAGCCCTATCACCGCGACGTCGCCGACGCCGGGATGGCGGTGCAGCAGGTCCTCTATCTCCTGGGCGGAGATGTTCTCGCCCTTGCGGATGATGACGTCCTTGAGACGGCCCGTCAGGACGAGGTGGCCGCTGTCGGTGAGGTGCCCCAGGTCCCCCGTGCGGAGGAACCCGTCCCCGTCGAATGCCTCCGCCGTCTGCGCCGGGTCCAGGTAGCCCCGGCAGACCGCCTCCCCGCGCAGCCGTACCTCCCCCTCCACGATCCGGATCTCCATGCCCTCGGGGGGCCTTCCCGCGGTCGTCGCGAGGTCCTCCTCGGAGTCGTCCGGCGAGCCCATGGTGATCATCGGGACCTCGGTCATGCCGTACCCGTGGGCCAGCCGCACCCCCATCTCGCGTACGACGGCCCGGTGCAGCTCGGAGGGCTTGGGCGCGCCGCCGCCCGCCAGCAGGCGCAGCGTCGGGACGGGCCGCGTGCCCGGCTGCTTGCGCTGTTCGGCCAGGAACATCGAGTAGAACGCCGTGGAGCCGCCCGCCACCGTCACCCCGTGTTCGCGGAACTCCGCCAGGTCGTCCGGCAGCGCGAACTTCTCGAGGAGGACGGCGGGGAACCCGTACAGCAGCAGCATGACCAGGTAGTCGGGGCCGCCTATGTGGGCGAAGGGGAACGCGATCGAGCCGACGTCGTCCGCCGACAGGTGCAGCGCGTGGGCGAGGCAGGAGCCGCCGGCGATCAGCGAGCGGTCCGTGTGCAGCACGCCCTTGGGGTCGGACGTCGTGCCGGAGGTCCAGTAGATCCAGCGCACACCGGTGCCGTCGGCGGGGGGCGGGGGGAGCACCGAGGGGTCCCCGGCGGGGAGCGCGCCGTACGCCTCGAAGACGCCGCGCGCGCCGAGGCGCCGGGCCATCGCCGTGTGGTCGAAACCGCGCCACCGGCCGGGGACGGCGAAGAACGCGGCCCGCGAGCCGTCCAGCGCGAAGGCGACCTCGCGGTCGCGGTAGAAGGGGATCACCGGTGACTGGACGGCGCCGAGCCGGGCCAGGGCCATCGCCAGGAGCACGGTCTCGATGCGGGTGGGCAGCTGCCAGGCGACCACGGTCCCGGGGCGTACGCCCATGCCGTACAGGCCCGCCGCGGTCCGCTCCGCGCCGGAGCGCAGCCCCTCGAAGGTGAGGGTGCGGTCGCCCTGGAGGAGGACCGGGCGGTCCGGGGTGAGCGCGGCACGCCGCTCGACCAGTTCCCAGAACGTGCGGGAGGCGCCCAGCGCGTGTGCGGTGTCCGTAGGCATGCCCGTGCTCCTCACAGCTGACGGTTAGTCAGATTTGTCGGGGAGCGTAGGCCCCGGCGCCTTGTCGGTCCAGGGGGGCGGGGTTAGCCTGCGTTCTGACGGTCCATCAGATATGTCGTCGGACCATCGGATATACCGTCGGAGAGGCCGGACCCATGACCGAACTGCCCCGGATCATCAGCGTCGACGACCACGTGATCGAGCCCGCGCACCTGTTCGAGACCTGGCTGCCCGCGAAGTACCGGGACCGCGGGCCCAAGCCGCTGACGGCCGGCATCGGCGAGCTGGAGTACGTGGCGGGCAGGTACCGGATCACCATGGACCCGGACGGGCCGCCGGCCGACTGGTGGATCTACGAGGACCTGAAGTTCCCGTACAAGCGCAACATCGCGGCCGTCGGCTTCGACCGGGACGAGATGACCCTGGAGGGGATCACCCGCGAGGAGATGCGGCCCGGGTGCTGGGACCCGGCCGAGCGGCTCAAGGACATGGACGCCAACCACGTGGAGGGGAGCCTGTGCTTCCCGACCTTCCCGCGGTTCTGCGGGCAGACCTTCGCCGAGGCGCGGGACAAGGAGGTGGCGCTGGCCTGCGTGCGCGCGTACAACGACTTCATGGTCGAGGAGTGGTGCGGCGACAGCGGCGGCCGGCTCATCCCGCTGTGCATCGTCCCGCTCTGGGACATCGGCCTCGCGGTCGCCGAGATCCGCCGCAACGCGGCCCGCGGGGTGCGGGCCGTGACCTTCTCCGAGATCCCCACCCACCTGGGGCTGCCGTCCATCCACTCCGGCTACTGGGACCCGTTCTTCGCGGTCTGCCAGGAGACCGGCACGGTCGTCAACATGCACATCGGCAGCAGCAGCCAGATGCCCGCCGCCTCCCCCGACGCCCCGCCCGCCGTCCAGGCGTCCCTCAGCTTCAACAACGCCATGGCGTCGATGATGGACTTCCTGTTCTCGGGCGTGCTCGTGCGGTTCCCGCGGCTCACCCTCGCGTACAGCGAGGGGCAGATGGGCTGGATCCCGTACGCGCTGGAGCGTGCCGACGACGTGTGGGAGGAGCACCGGGCCTGGGGCGGGGTGCGCGACCTGGTCCCCGAGCCGCCGTCCACGTACTACTACCGGCAGATCTTCTGCTGCTTCTTCCGCGACCGGCACGGGATCGCCTCGCTGGACGTGGTGGGCCGCGACAACGCGACCTTCGAGACCGACTACCCGCACGTCGACTCGACCTTCCCGCACACCAAGCAGGTCGCCCTCGACCATGTGAAGGGCCTCGACGACGAGACCGTGTACAAGCTGATGCGCGGCAACGCCATCCGCATGCTGGGCCTCGACCTCGACCGCGCCGGGTGATGGACCTCTCCTGCACGCCCGGGGACGAGGAGTTCCGGGCGCGGCTGCGGGAGTGGCTCGCCGCGGTGCTCCCCGGGCTCCCCCCGAAGCCCTCGCCCGACGACTGGCCCGGCCGGCGCGCGTACGACCTCGGCTGGCAGCGCCTGCTGTACGACGCCGGGTACGCGGGCCTGCACTGGCCCGTCGACGCGGGCGGCCGCGGGGCCACACCGACCCGGCACCTGATCTTCCTGGAGGAGACGGAGAAGGCGGGCGCCCCCTACGTGGGGGCCAACTTCGTCGGGCTGCTGCACGCCGGGCCCACGATCGCCGCGGAGGGCGGCGCCGCGCAGCGGGCGCGCTGGCTGCCGCCCGTGCTGCGCGGCGAGGAGGTGTGGTGCCAGGGGTTCAGCGAGCCGGACGCCGGCTCCGACCTGGCGGCACTGCGCACGCGCGCGCACCGGGACGGCGACGACTACGTGGTCAGCGGCTCCAAGATCTGGACCTCGCACGCCGAGGTCGCCGACTGGTGCGAACTGCTGGTGCGCACCGACCCGAAGGCGCCGAAGCACCGCGGGATCACCTGGCTCGCGATGCCGATGGACGCGCCGGGGATCACGGTACGCCCGCTGCGCACCCTGGCGGGTTCGGCCGAGTTCGCGGAGGTCTTCCTCGACGAGGTGCGGGTGCCCGTCGGCAACCGGGTCGGCGAGGAGAACGACGGCTGGCGCGTGACCATGGTGACGCTGTCCTTCGAACGCGGCACCGCCTTCGTGGGCGAGGTGGTCGCCTGCCGGCGCGTCCTTCGTGAACTGGCGTACGAGGCCCGCGCGAACGGCCGCTGGGACGACGTACCGCTGCGCCGCAGGCTCGGCAGGCTCAACGCCGAGTTCCGGGCCCTGTGGCGGCTGACGCAGTGGAACGTGAGCGAGGCGGAGCGGACCGGGGGAGTGCCGGGCGCGGGCGGCTCGGTCTTCAAACTGCGGTACTCGCAGGCGCGCCAGGAGCTGTACGACGCGGCGGCGGAGGTGCTGGGCCCCGACGGGCTCGACCTGGACCGGCGGTGGACGGCGGACCGGCTGTCGTCGCTCTCGTACACCATCGCCGCCGGCACCTCGCAGATCCAGCGGAACATCGTGGCCGAGCGGATCCTGGGGCTCCCGAAGGGACGGTGACCGGATGGACTTCCGGCTCGACGACGACCAGCGGGCCCTGCGGGCCGGGGTGCGCGAACTGCTGACGCGCCGATTCGGCAGGGAGCGGCTGCGGGCGGCGGTCGACCCGCCCCGGGCGGCGGGTGCGGCGGACGGCCCCGGACGCCCGGGAGGCGGTGCTCCCGCCCCCGTCCTCGACCGCGTGCTGTGGCGTGAGCTGGGTGAGGCGGGTTTCTTCGCGCTGCGGCTGCCCCGGGCGCGGGGCGGGGTCGGGCTGGGGCTCGCCGAGGCGGTGCTGGCCTTCGAGGAGGCCGGTCGGGCGCTGCTGCCCGGGCCGCTCGTGGCCACCCACCTGGCGGCCGGCGAGGTGCCCGGGGCGGCCACCGGCGAGTGCGTGGTCGCGGCCGTCGACGGCACCCTCGTGGAGTGGCTGGAGGAGGCGGACGTCGTGCGCGGCGACGTGACCGGGGCCGTCGCCCTGCGCCCGGTCGACCCGCTGACCCCCCTGCACCGGGTGGACCGGGCCGCACCCCCCGACCCGGTGGCCGCCTTGCTGACCGCCGCCGAACAGCTCGGCTCCGCCGCGCGGACCTGCGCGCTGGCCGTGCAACACGCCCGGACCCGTGAGCAGTTCGGACAGCCGATCGGAGCCTTCCAGGCGGTGAAACACCTCTGCTCGGAGATGCTGGTGCGGGTGGAGGTGGCGCGTTCGGCGGTGTACGCGGCGGCCGTCACCGGTGATCCGCCGGACATCGCGGCGGCCCGGCTGCTCGCCGACGAGGCGGCCGAGCGCGGCGCCCGCGACTGTCTCCAGGTGCACGGCGGCATGGGGTTCACCTGGGAGTCCGACGTGCACCTGCACCTCAAACGGGCCTGGTGCCGGGCCCGTCGCGGACCGTGCGCCGCGCAGAGCGAGGAAGCCCTCGCCGAGGACCTGCTGGCGCCCGAGGAGTGCCCCGAGGAGTGCCCCGGGGAATGCCCCAGGGAATGCCCCGGGGCGTGAATCCGCCGTACTGATCGCCGTCGTCGTCGCTGCCGTCGCCGCCGATCGTGGCATGCCGGGCCGGGCGGAGGGGGACGGACGGTGCGGAAGGCGGCCTACGGGAATCACCGAGCGTTGACACCGGGTGGTGTCCCCCGGGCGACTCGTCACGGCCCGGAGTCGGATCCCCGCTCCGGTACCTTGTGTGGGATGCGAGTGGTTCTGAGCCCGGGCCGTCACGGAGCCGCCCTCGGGGCGGCCCCGGATCCGGCGGTGCGCGCCGCCCGCGGGGCGGGGAGCAGGACCGTCGGCAGGACCGTTCCTGCCTGTTCGACTCCCCGTGACGGGGGTCGCACAGTATCCCGCACGCGTACTCCTTCGCGCTGGAATATGCCCGAAGCGCTTGTTGGCGTGACTGTCCGTCAACCATGCTGTCTCCTGAGGGAATCACGTTCCGTGAGCCCTTTTCTGACCACGATCGTGGCCCTTGCGAGGCGCGAGGCGATGTGTCCGCCGGTTCGGATGGTGTGAGCGGTGCAGGTGCTTCAAGTGCAGCTGGAGATCCGGCCCGACCCCGCTGAGGTGGGGCGGGCCCGGAGATGGGCCCGGTCGCGGCTCGCGGGGTCCGGTATAGGGGCCGACGAGTCGCTGGCCGAGACGCTGGTCCTGCTCGTCTCGGAGCTGGTCACCAACGCCGTGGTGCACACCGGCCGCCCCGCCGTCCTGCGCCTGTCGGTGCCGGGCGCGCCGGCGGTCGGCGGGCGGGCGCCCGACGGGGCGGCGGCGACCGTCCGGCTGGAAGTGGTCGACGCCAGTGCCAGGGCGCCGCGGCCGCGCCGCGCGGACGGCGACGACACCGACGGCCGCGGCCTCGCCCTGGTCGACGGTCTCGCCGACCGGTGGGGCTGGATCGCCGAGGGCACCGGCAAGTGCATCTGGTGCGAGGTGGACCGGTGTCCGCCGACGACCGTCGCCACCGCGGCGTGCGAGACGGCCCCGGCGGCGTACGGGGGCCTGGCGTACGGAGCCGTGTAACGCGCGGGAGCGGGCGCTCGTGCATGGGCGCGCCCGCTGGCGCACGCGTGGCACGGAGAACGGACTCCGGGCGTCCGGTGCCGTCCGGTGCGCCGGGCAGTGCTTCCCCTCGTGAGGGTGACAAAGGTCGCGTAAGGCGTGAATCACTGTTGCGGTGTTGACGTTATGTGACCGCTTCCTCACGCTTGTGGTCAGTGGTTCGCCGTGAGGGGGCGACGAGGACTCCGGTGACGGAAGCCCTCGTCGCGTGCGGACCGCCATTCGGCGTCGACCCCTGGGGGGGGCGGGGGCAGGGTGGGCGCGCCGGAGAGCCGGGTGGCGGCGCGCGATGCCGTGCTCGGGGCGAGGGGCGAGGGGGTCCTCCCGCCCGGGCGTGGCGGGAAGTCGGGGGAGACGCGCCGCCAACCGGCCCTCGCACATTTCGGCGGCGGGCGGTGGGCGGTGGGCGGCGGACGACGGGCGGTGGACGGCGGGCGCCGGGATTCCGGCTCCCGGATCCCCGGCCGGGGTTCCTCAGAGGATCGCGACGGGTGCCACGGGGCTTCCCGTGCCGCCGGTGAACGGTTCGGGCGTCGCCGACAGCAGGAACGTGGAGCGCCCGAGTTCTCCACACACTGTGGACAACTCTTCGAGATTCCAGTTCTGGCCCTGCAGCATGCCCATCTCGACCAGGTCGAGCGCGTGCACCGGCAGCCACAACCCTTCTATCTCCGGAGGAAATATCTCAAAGGTGAGGGTGTCGTTCGCGACCGCCGCGACGTCGCGGGCGTGGAACCACTCCGGGGTACGCACCGACAGGCCGGGGGAGGGGAAGGCGTACCCCTGCTTGTCGCCCGCGAGGTAGAGCTGCATCTGGCCGGTGCGTACGAGGACGATGTCGCCCGGACCGACCCGTGTCCCGCTCAGCTCCTCGGCGGCGTCGAGGTCCTCGGGGGTGACGGCGTGCCCGCCGTCGAGGCGCTCCCCGCCCAGGGTGCGGGCCACGTCCAGCAGGACGCCGCGCGAGACGATGTGCCGGGCCTTGTCGATACCGGCGAACGACGCGCCCGAGTGGGCGGTGACGGTGTCGGCGGGGCGGCCGTTGTAGAGCTTGCCGGAGTGCGAGACGTGGGTGAGCGCGTCCCAGTGGGTGGCCGCCTGGAGGCCCATCGTCACGGCGTCGTCGCTGCACGCGACCGTGCCGGGCCCGAACGGCTCCTGGTTGATCTGCACCATCGTGTGCAGCGGGTTCACCCGGCCCGGGATCATGCCCGTCTGCACGCCGTCCTGCCGCAGGGGGAGCGCGAGGGGTACGCGCCGGCCGCCGAGCACGCTCGCGGCGGCCCTGCGCACGACCTCGTCGGTGATCAGGTTCAGGGTGCCGATCTCGTCGTCGGCGCCCCAGCGCCCCCAGTTGTTCACGCGTTCGGCGATGTCGTGGAACTCGGCCGGCAGTGACACGGGCCCTCCCCGGGGCTTGTCTCCAGGTGTCCGACAGGTCGTAGAATTCCGAGTAAATCTAACGGGCCGTCAGAAACTGCGGGAGGGGCCGGGGCATGGGGAACTTCTTGGCAGGCATGGCCGTCGCCGTGACCGGGGCGGGCCGGGGCATCGGACGCGCGGTGGCGCTGGCGGCCGCGGCCGAGGGCGCGCGCGTCGTCGTCAACGACCACGGGGTGTCGGTCGAGGGCTCGGAGCCGTCCGGCGCCGTCGCCGACGGCGTGGCCGAGGAGATCGGGGCGGCCGGCGGAGAGGCGGTCGCGGTGGCCGACGACGTCTCCACCATGGCGGGCGGACAGCGGATCGTCGACACGGCCCTGAAGGCGTACGGGCGGCTCGACGGGGTCGTCTGCGTGGCCGGCATCCTGCGTGAGCGGATGCTCTTCAACATGTCCGAGGACGAGTGGGACCCGGTCCTCGCCACGCATCTGAAGGGCACGTTCACGGTGTTCCGCGCCGCCTCGGCCGTCATGCGGGAACAGCGGTCGGGCACGCTGATCGGCTTCACCAGCGGCAACCACCAGGGGTCCGTCTCCCAGGCCAACTACAGCGCCGCGAAGGGCGGGATCATCTCGCTCGTGCGCAGCGCGGCGCTCGGGCTGCACAAGTACGGGGTCACGGCGAACGCGGTCGCGCCGGTCGCCCGTACGCGGATGTCGGCGAACGTGCCGATGGAGCTGACGGAGATCGGCGAACCGGAGGACGTGGCCGCGCTCGTGGTCTACCTGCTGTCCGAGCGGGCCCGCCGGGAGCGGATCACCGGGCAGGTGTACACGGTCGCGGGGCCGAAGATCGCGGTGTGGGCGCAGCCGAGGGAGCTCCGCGCCGGGTACGCGCAGGGGCGGTGGACGCCGGAGCGGCTCGCGGACTTCCTGCCGGGGACGGTGGGGACGGATCCGATGCCGTTGCTCGCGCGGGTGGAGGAGATGGAGCGGGCCGCCCGTAGCGTGAAGGAGGCGCCGTAGGGGTCGGGGTGTCCGGTCGGCGCGGGTCCGCTGCGGCTGGTCGCGCAGTTCCCCGCGTCCCTGAGGAGCAGGCCGTTGGAGGGCAGGGTGGATTTCGGGGTCACGTCGGAGGACGAGGCGTTCCGGGACGAGGTGCGGGGCTGGTTGGCGGGGCGTCTTCCCTGGCGCGGGGACCGGCGGGGGTGGGAGCGGGAGCTCGGCGCCGCCGGGTGGATCGGGCTCGGCTGGGCGGAAGGGGGGTACGGGAACCGGCCGGTCGGGATCGGACGGCAGGTGGTGTGGGCCGAGGAGTACGCGCGGGCCCGGGCGCCCGCGCGCGGCGGGCACATCGGCGAGAAGCTGCTCGCCCCCACGCTCATCGCCCACGGGAGCGCGGAGCAGAAGGCGCGCTTCCTGCCGCCCGTCGCCGCCGGTGACGAACTCTGGTGCCAGGGCTACAGCGAGCCCGGGGCGGGGTCCGATCTCGCGGGGATCCGTACCGGGGCCGTACGGGAGGCGGGCGGGTACCGGATCAGCGGGCAGAAGATCTGGACCTCGCTGGCGCACGAGGCCGACTGGTGTTTCGTGCTGGCGCGCACCGGGGCGGGGTCGCGCAGGCACCGGGGCCTGAGCCTGTTGCTGGTGCCCATGGACCAGCCCGGCCGGATCGAGGTCCGGCCGATCCGGCAGCTGACCGGGACCAGCGAGTTCAACGAGGTCTTCTTCGACGGGGCCCGCGCCCGCGCGGAGCACGTCGTCGGCGGCGAGGGCAACGGCTGGCGGGTGGCGATGAGCCTGCTCGGCTTCGAACGCGGGGTCTCCACCCTGGCCCAGCAGATCGGCTTCGCCCAGGAGCTGGCCGAGGTGGTGGAGACGGCCGTCGCCACGGGCGCGGCCGACGACCCCGTCGTCCGCGACCTGCTCGTACGCCAGTGGGCCGAGCTGCGCGCCCTGCGGTGGAACGCCCTGCGCACGCTGGGCGGCCCGGCCGACCGGGGCGCCCCCAGCGTGGCCAAACTGCTGTGGGGCCGGTGGCACCAGCGGCTCGGCGAACTGGCGGTGCGGGTGCGGGGCGCCGGGGCGGCGGTGGGGCCGGCGGACTGGACGGCCGGGGCGCCGTACGAACTGGACGCGCTCCAGCACCTGTTCCTCTTCAGCCGGGCCGACACCGTCTACGGCGGCTCGGACGAGATCCAGCGCACGATCATCGCCGAGCGCGTGCTCGGCCTTCCCAGGGAAGCGAAGGGCTGAGGGCATGCGGGGCGTGATCTTCGACGGCAGGCGGGCCCAGGTGGTGGACGACCTGGAGATACGCGGACCGGGACCGGGCGAGGTGCTGGTCGCGGTCTCGGCGGCGGGGCTGTGCCACAGCGACCTGTCCGTGGTGGACGGCACCATCCCCTTCCCCGTACCCGTGGTGCTCGGCCACGAGGGCGCGGGCGTCGTGGAGGAGGTCGGCGCGGGCGTCACCCACGTCCGCCCCGGGGACCACGTCTCGCTGTCCACCCTCGCCAACTGCGGTACGTGCGCGGAGTGCGACCGGGGCCGGCCCACCATGTGCCGCAAGGCGATCGGGATGCCGCAGCAGCCGTTCGCGCGGGCCGGGCGGCCGCTGTACCAGTTCGCCTCCAACTCCGCCTTCGCCGAACGGACGGTGGTCAAGGCCGTGCAGGCGGTGCCGATCCCGCGGAACATCCCGATGACCTCCGCCGCCCTCATCGGGTGCGGGGTGCTGACCGGGGTCGGGGCCGTCCTGAACCGGGCCCGGGTGGACCGCGGGGACAGCGTCGTCGTCATCGGCGCCGGGGGGATCGGGCTCAACGTCATCCAGGGCGCGCGGATCGCCGGCGCGCTCACCGTGGTGGCGGTCGACACGAACCCGGCGAAGGAGGAGACCGCGCGGCGGTTCGGGGCCGGGCACTTCCTCACCTCCGCGGAAGGGGTGCGGGACATCCTGCCGAACGGCGCGGACCACGTCTTCGAGTGCGTGGGCCGGGCCGAACTCGTACGGCAGGCCGTCGACCTGCTCGACCGGCACGGGCAGGCCGTGCTGCTGGGGGTGCCGGCGGCCGACGCCGAGGCGTCGTTCCTCGTCTCGTCCATGTTCCTGGACAAGTCGATCCTGGGGTGCCGGTACGGGGCCTCCCGGCCGCAGCGGGACATCGCGCTGTACGCGGAGCTGTACCGGGAGGGGCGGCTGCTGCTGGACGAGCTGGTGACGGTCACGTACCCGGTGGAGGACTTCGAGAAGGCGGTGGCCGACGCGGGGGCCGGGCGGGTCGCCCGGGGGGTTCTGACGTTCTAGGGAGGCTTCAGGGACCCGCGGTCGGGGTCGCGGTCGGGGTTGGGGCCGGGGCCGGGTCGCGGAACGTGCGGCGGTACGACGTCGGGGTCACCCCCAGCGTCGACTGAAGGTGCTGCCGCATCGACTGCGCCGTCCCGAAGCCGGCGTCCGCCGCGACCCGGTCCATCGACAGGTCCGTCGATTCGAGGAGGTGGCGCGCCCGCTCGATCCGCCGCTGGGTCAGCCACTGCCCGGGACTGATCCCGGCCTCCTCCCGGAACCGCCGGGTGAACGTCCGCACGGACATGGCCTCCCGCGCGGCCATGTCCCGCAGCCGGATCGGCTCGTGCAACCGCTCCAGCGCCCAGGCGCGGGCGGCGGTCGTGCCGGCCGACCGCGGCTCCGGCACCGGCCGCCGTACGTACTGGGCCTGCCCGCCGTCCCGGTGCGGCGGCACGACCGTACGGCGGGCCACCTCGTTGGCGACCGCGGTCCCGTGGTCCCGCCGCACGATGTGGACGCACAGGTCGATGCCCGCCGCGACCCCCGCGGAGGTCAGCACGTCCCCGTCGTCGATGAACAGCACGTCGGCGTCGACCCGCACCTTCGGGAAGAGCCGCTGGAAGTGCTCGGCGGACGCCCAGTGCGTGGTCGCCGGGCGCCCGTCCAGATACCCGGCGGCGGCGAGGACGTACCCGCCCGTGCAGATGGAGACGAGCCGGGTGCCCGGCCGGATCAGGGCGAGGGCCGCGGCCAGTTCGTCGGTGAGCACGCCCTCCTCGTGGACCGGACCGAGTTCGTACGAGGCCGGGACGACGACGGTGTCGGCCGTGGCCAGCGCCTGCGGCCCGTTCTCGACGAGCACGGAGAAGTCGGCGTCCGTCTCGACCGGGCCCGGCGGCCGGACGGAGCAGGTGACGGTCTCGTACAGCTTCCGGCCCCGCGCGTCGACGGCGCGTCCGAAGATGCGCTGCGGGATGCCCAGTTCGAACGGAAGGAGACCGTCCAGGGCGAGGACGACGACGCGGTGCGGGCGGAACGAGCGCTGCGGACCCATGGCCCGATCCTAATGAATGCTGTCCTCCGGGCCACTCGTCCGGGACGGGCGCGGACCGGAAGCTCTATGACGTGACACAGACAACCGACGCCGCGAACGAGGCGGCACCCGAGGCGCTCGTCGAGAAACCCGGGGGCGGGCGCGGGGGCGGGGACGGGGACGGAGGCGGGGGCGGACGGCCGCGGCGCACCCGCGTGCACCGGGCCTGGTTCGTGGCCGCCGTCACCTTCGTGACCATCATCGGCGCGGCCGCCTTCCGCTCCCTGCCGGGTCTGCTGATCGACCCGTTGCATGCCGAATTCCACTGGTCGCGCGGCACGATCGGCCTCGCGGTCTCCGTCAACCTCGCGCTGTACGGGCTGACGGCGCCGTTCGCCGCCGCGCTGATGGACCGGTTCGGCATCCGGCGGGTCGTCGCGCTCGCCCTGGTCGTGATCGCGCTCGGCTCCGGCGCCACGGTCTGGATGACCGCCGCGTGGCAGCTGCTGCTGTGCTGGGGACTGCTCGTGGGCCTGGGCTCCGGCTCGATGGCCCTCGCCTTCGCGGCGACCGTCACGAACCGCTGGTTCACCGAGCGGCGGGGCCTGGTCACCGGCGTCCTCACCGCCGCCTCGGCCTCCGGCCAGCTGGTCTTCCTGCCGCTCCTCTCCTGGATCGTCGCGGAGCACGACTGGCGTCCGGCCGCGGTGACCGTGGCGCTGGCGGCGCTCGCGGTCGTGCCGTTCGTCTGGCTGCTGCTGCGCGACCACCCGGCGGACGTCGGCCTCATGCCGTACGGGGCGACGGAGTTCGTCGGGAAGCCGCCGCCCGTGCCGGGGGCGGCGCGCCGGACCGTGCGGGTCCTCGTCTCCGCCGCGCGCACGGGGTCCTTCTGGCTGCTCGCGGGCACGTTCGCGATCTGCGGTGCCTCGACCAACGGCCTGATCCAGACCCACTTCGTGCCGGCCGCCCACGACCACGGCATGCCGATCACGGCCGCCGCCTCGCTGCTCGCCGTGATCGGTGTCTTCGACGTCGTCGGCACGATCGCCTCCGGCTGGTTCACCGACCGCTTCGACCCGCGGCGCCTGCTCGCGGTCTACTACGCCCTGCGCGGCGTCTCGCTCCTCTTCCTCCCCCTGCTCCTGGGGCCCTCGGTCCACCCCCCGATGGTCTTCTTCATCGTCTTCTACGGGCTGGACTGGGTCGCCACCGTGCCGCCCACCATCGCCCTGTGCCGCGAGCGGTTCGGCGACGACAGCGCCATCGTCTTCGGCTGGGTCCTCGCCTCCCACCAGGTCGGCGCCGCCCTCGTCGCCTTCCTCGGCGGCGCCGCGCGCGACGCCTTCGGCTCGTACGACGTGATGTGGTACGCCTCCGGGGCCTTGTGCGCCGTCGCCGCGCTGATGGCACTGGTGATCAGGCACCGGCCGATCGGAGCGCGTCACACCTGAGCCATGCCGCCGTCGATGCAGAGTTCCGCGCCCGTCATGAAGCTGCTCTCGTCCGAGGCGAGGAACAGCGCACCGTTGGCGATCTCCTCGGGAAGCCCGAGGCGGCCCATCGGGACGAGGGTGCTCATGTAGGTCCGGACGGTTGCCGGGTCCTTGCCGAAGTACCCGGCCTGTCCGTCGATGATGGGGGTGTCGACCGGCCCCGGGCTCAGCACGTTGACCCGAAGGCCCCGGTCGCCGAACTCCGCCGCCCACGTGCGCGCGTAGGAGCGTACGGCGGCCTTCGCCGCGCTGTAGGTCCCGCTCCCGGGACCCCCCTTGGACGCCATGATCGAGCCCACCAGGACGATCGAACCGCCCGTGCGCAGAAGCGGCAGCGCCTTCTGGACGGTGAACAGCGTGCCGCGGGCGTTGAGGTCGAATGTGCGGTCGAAGTGCTCCTCGGTCACGTCCCCGAAGTTCACCCGCTCGACGCTTCCGGCGTTCGCGACGACGACGTCGAGGTGCCCGCTCTCCTGACGGACGGCCTCGATCAGATCGTCGAGATCGCCCGGTACCGCGGCGTCCGCGGCGACCGCTGTGACCTGTCCCTCGATGGAGTCCTTCGCGGCTTCGAGCGCCTCCTTCCGGCGCCCCGTTATGTAGACGTGGGCGCCCTCGCCTGCGAATCGCCGGGCGATCGCCAGGCCGATGCCCGCGCTCCCGCCGGTGACGAGGGCTACTTTGTTCGCGAGACGCATGCCTTCTCCTTGAGCCGAGGTGGGGTGTGTGAGTGCCGGGTGCATCGATTCGTATCGATACGTATCGATACGAATCGATGCACCGTGATCGACCGCGATTTGACGCGATCTGCCGCATCCCGCAGTTTTCCGGCCCCGATGACCGCTGCGCTGGGCGTGCACCACGGTAGGAGCGACCAGGTATAGAGGCAAATAATGCAGACGTATACTCTGCATTTACGATGTCTATGTCACGCCGGAGGCCGGATCCGAATGAACCTGCGTCAGTACGAATACGCCCTGGCCGTCGCCGAAGAGGGCTCCATGACCGCGGCGGCAGAACGCCTGGGGGTCACCCAGCCCTCCCTGTCGCAGCAGATCGGCGCCCTGGAGAAGCACCTCGGAGTGAAGCTGTTCACCCGCACCCCCAGCGGGATGACGGTGACGGTGGCGGGGCGGGCCTTCCTCGCGGAGGCGGAGATCGCGACGACCGCGTCCCGGCGTGCCGTCACCGCCGCCCGCGCCGCCGACGGGGAACTGGCGGGCGAACTCATCATGGCCGTCCACATGGGCCTGGGGGCACGCCAGTTGCCCCAGGTGTTGGGACAACTGCGCACCCGCCACCCGAAACTGCAGGTCACCCTCCACGAGGAGCCCGACCCCACGGACATGGAGCGACTGGTCCGCCTGGGCACCCTCGACATGATCCTCATGCACCACTTCCCTCCCGGGTGCACCTTCGACATCCACCCGCTGGGCGAGGAGGCGTACGTCGCCGTCCTGCCCGAGGGGCACCCGCTCCTCTCCGGTGGCACCGCCCTGCGCCTGGAGGACCTGGCGTCACACGGGTGGATCCGCTTCCGGCGCGCCAGCCTGCTCGACGACCACCTCGCCCGCCTGCTCGCCGACGCGGGCCTCAGCCCGCACACGGTGGCCCGGGCGTCACAGATCTCCACCGCGGTGCGGCTGGTGGCGCAGGGCCTGGGCGTCACCGTGGTCCCGGCCTCGGCCGTCCCCGAAGGCTTCGAGCATCTGGCCTGCCCGCTCCTGCCCTCCCTGACCGAGCCCGTCCTCGTCGGCGTGCGAAGCAACCCGGGCGCGGCGGAGACGGCCATGCTCGACCACCTCCACCGGCAGAACTGGTGCGGCGCGGAACTCCTCCGCCGCCCCGCGGCCGTTTGAGCGCCCGGCGTCCGCCTTTTGCGGTGCGCCGATGACGAAGGAGGCTTCGGACCCGTCCGTCAGGAATCGGGTGCGACGTAGCAGATCGCCTCGACGGAGTGTCCTGTGCCGTAGGGGTGGGTGGCCCGACCGGTCCTGAGCCAGCCGAGGCGCTCGTAGAGGCTGATGGCGGCCGAGTCCTTGACCACGACGTCCAGCACCAGACGGCGACCGGTGCTCAGCCCGTAGTCCATGGCCGCCCGCACCAGCCGCTCGCCCAGGGCCTGTCGTCGTGCCTCCCTGAGGACGAAGAGGCGGGCCAGCACTCCGATGTGCTGCTCGTCGCTCCCCGACTGCTCGGTCCACAGGGACACGGCGTCCTCTCCGCCCGGCCGCATCACCGCGACATGGCCCACGATCCTTCGCCCGGCCGCCGCGACCCAGGAAGCCAGTACGTCGTCCGACCGCAACCACGCTTCCGGGTGGGCCACGCCTTCGACCGGGTAGCCGTCGGTGGCGTGCACTTCGGTCAGTGCAGCGGCCGCTCCGGGAAGGTCCGCGTCCTCGCGGGGGCGGATGACGACACCGCTGCTGTCCATGCCGGGCTCCTGTTCGGGTCGGCGTTCACTCGACGGAAAGTTCGTAGAGCAGGCCGGTGCGGTCCGCCCGGTGCACGTACCGGGACACCTCGAACGGCTCACCCTCCTGGTCAAGGCTTGTGTGCAGCACTTCGAGAACCGGCACTCCGGAGGGCAGGCCGAGAACCGCCGCCTCGGCCGGTGTCGGCATGCGCGCCGTGATCTCGTCCCGTGCGCGCGTCATGACGTGGCCGAGTTCTTCGAGCCGGCCGTAGATACCGTCCTTGCCGGTCCTGGGCTCTGTCAACGCCGTGTTCTGTGCCTCGTCCCACCTGAGGTAGGTGGACACGATCTGGACGGGGTCGCCGTCGGCGAAGTAGTGGTTCTCCCGGTGCAGCACGCTTTCCTCGTCGACCGGGACGTTCAGGCGTTCGGCGATGTCCTGAGGAGGGCGTTCCCGGATGATGCCCACCACGTCGATGCGGGCTTCCTTGCCCTGGCGGTCGGCTTCCAGACGGAAAGGCGTGAGGCCGGTCTCGCGGTTCCTGCGTGAGTAGCGGTCACTGCCGAACCGGAACAGCCTCTGCGGCTCCCGCACGAAGACTCCGCTCCCATGGCGAGCCGTCACAAGACCTTCTTCCGCGAGAAGGCGGATCGCCTCACGGGCCGTGTTCCGCGCGGCTCCGTGCTGTTGGGCGAGGGCGCGTTCCGAGGGCAGCTTGTCGCCGGGGGCGAGGCGGCCCGTCCCGATGGCCGCTCGCAGTTCCTCCGCGATGCGCCTGCTCGGCGGCCGGTTCGAGGAGTGATCGGAATCGGAAGGTGTCATATCCGAAGCATATCAACTGGCTTAAGCCAGTGGCTTGACGCGTCGGCCTTCCCTGGCCAAACTGGCTTGAGCCAGTGATGGCCACTTCTCTCGTCCGAACTACCCGGGGCGGCGCCCTACCGCCAAGCAGACGCACCGCCCCGGTTCCTTGGAAGGAGTCTTCATGATGTCCGTTGCATCGACAGTCGTGGGAGAGGTGAGCGCGTGAGCTACGACCGAAACGCCGTCCACGCACCTCCTCCGGGACTGAGGCTGCTGCCCTGGGAGACCGATACGGGCAAGCCGTGCTTCCTGTCCACGGACGGCCCGCGGGGTCTGCTGTCCAGGCTCGCGGACGAGCTGGAGGCGGAGCAGCTCCGGGACGGTGCCGACGTTCTCGTGGGTGCGAGGGCGGTCCTGGATGATCGCAAGGCGGGTGAGTACGCCCTGCGAGGCGCGTTGCGAGCGACCGCCCAGGTGCTCGGGGACGTCCTGCGCGTCGCCGACAGCCGGGGCGCCAGGCTGCCTCGTCCGGATCACGACGGCCGGGGCGACGGGGGCAAGTCATGCATGACAAGCCGGTAACCACGCTCCACCACGGCGATCTGCCCTATCCGGCAGGGACGCTGGTGGTGGATACCGTCTCGGAGCGGACGGGGCACCTGGTCGGCGTGATCGAGGAGCGTGCCAGGGAGGGCGGCAAGGTCGTCAGCCGGCAGGCGTTCATGCGCCCAAAGGGCGGGGGCGTTGAGTGGGACGCGCCTTTGGAGCGCATCAAGCCCGTCGAGGGGTGAAGCGACTCGGTCGTCGCCGGTCTCCGTCCCCTGGCCGTCGGTCAGACGAACCGCCCCTTGTGGAACAGCAGGGGCGGTTCGTCCCCGTCGGTCGTTCCCAGGGCGTGTACCCGGCCGATGACGATGAGATGGTCGCCGCCCGGGTGCACCGCGTGGATCGTGCAGTCGATCCAGGCCGGTGCGCCCGCCAGGCGCGGGGCGCCGGAGACCGGGGCCGCGTCGTACGCGACGTCCGCGAACTTGTCCCCGCCGCTCACCGCGAAGCCGCGGCACAGCGCCTCCTGGTGCGCGCCCAGGACGTTGACGCAGAAGACGCCCGCGCGGGCGACGCGGGGCCAGGTCGTCGACGTACGGCCGACCATGAAGGCGACCAGGGGCGGGTCGAGGGAGAGGGACGAGAAGGACTGGCAGGCGAAACCGGCGGGCGGGCCGTCGCCCTCGCCGTCCGCGACGCCGGGCGCCGTGACGACGGTCACGCCGCTCGGGAAGTGACCCAGCACGCGGCGGAACTCGGTCGGCTCGATCGGCGGGCGCTCGTCGGTGCCGACCGCGCGGAGGTCGGGGCGGGGGAGCGGATCGACCGGGTTCGCGGCTTCCGGGCTGCTGGCCGACCTCAGGTAGCGGACAGCCGCCGCCGCCATTCCTGCTTGTCCCATCACGCCGTCCATTGAAACTGATTGCCCGTCAGATAGAAAGGGTGGGCGGCCCGGGCGCCGGCTGCGATCGCGCGGGGTGCGAGCAGCGGTCGAGGGTCGCACCCCCGCGCGGGGGTGCGGCCCTCGGTGCGTGTGGTCACCGGGGCCAGCCGCCGTACGGCACGGTGATGAGTTCCATGGCGTGGCCCGCCGGGTCCATGAAGTACACGCCGCGGCCACCGTCGTTGTGGTTGATCGTGCCGGGCTGCTTCCGGTGGGGATCGGCGTAGTGCTCGATACCGCGCCGGCTGATCTGCGCATACGCCGCGTCGAACTCCTCCTCGGAGACCAGGAAGGCGTAGTGCTGGGGGGTGATGCCGTCCGCGGGGATCGTGGCGAAGTCCAGGGTGACGCCGTTGCTCAGCTCGACCGCGATGAACGGGCCCCACTCGGCGGTGATCTCAAGGCCGAGCAGGCCCGCGAAGAATTCTGCGGACTCCCGGTTGTCCCGGGCGTGGACGATCGTGTGGTTCAGTTCGACCGGCAAGGAATGCCTCCGAAGGCACGTCCCGGCACCTCCATGTCTCACCCGGCCGGTGACCGACACGCGATGCCGCCGTGGATTCTAGCCCTGCCGTCCATGCGGCTCACCTCCGCGGGAGGCGCCACCCGCCGGAACGGCATCCGCGGCCCGGCTGGTGCCGACCGCTCGGCCGGGTCCGTCATGCGGGGTCCAGTGAATGATCACGTCATGGGAAACGGCGCTTCAAGGGGTGAAGTATCGCTGTTTTCAAGCAAAACGAGCGCAACCCCCCTAAGGTTGCCTGGCGTTGGGTCCCGGTCGGTGCAGGGGCGGCCCGAAGGCGGTGTGCATGGAATCCTCGGACATGTTCGATCAGTCCTTCTACGAGCGCTACGAACACGCGGGCCGCCAGCGCGCCCGCAGTGTGTGGCACGCGGGTCTGGGGAGCGAGGAACTGGCGGCCCTTCAGGCGGCTCATCTGGACGCCCTGGAGCAGGAGAAGCGGAGTGCCGTCGCGGCCGTCCGGGAAGAGTCCCGGAAGGCGATACGGGACGTGGACGAGCGCGCCGAGCAGCTTGAGATACGCCTGTCCGGGATCGGTGCGGACCAGGCGGCGCTCCAGGCCGACATCGAGGCATGCCGCGGACGCATCCGCGCCGCGGCGGCCAACATGTCCGACATCGAACACCTGACCGCCGAGGTCCAGGGTCATCATGTGCGGCGCAAGCAGATGATCCTGACCCTGGCGGGCGCTGTCGAGACCGTGATGTTCCAGTACGGTCTGCACGAGGAGTCGGGGTACAGGGACGAGACGTCCGACTTTCTCCTGACGCTGGTGTCCGCCGTGACGGTGACGGCCGCGGGCATCCTCTGTCCGTTTCTCGCCGGGATGTGGGCGCGCACGGGTCGCCGGCAGCGGATGTACGCCATCGGCGCGGCCGTCGTGGTGGCGGTTTCGGTCCTGGTGACCGTGCTGGCGGCGCGCGTGCTGGCCACGCTGCCCGGCACCTACTTCCTGACCGGGAACGGCGAGTGGGCCGTCCACGCCTTGTTGTTGCTGCTGCTCTCCGGTTATGCGTTCTTCGTCGGGAACGTGCACCAGCTTTCCTCGCTCGTCGTGCAGTTGAAAGACGCGCGGGAGAGGCTGGCCGGGCTGAGGAAGGCAGAAGCAGAACTCGCTTTCGCCAGGAAGAAAGCAAAAAGGGCCAGCAAGGACATACCGCAACTGAAGCAGGCGGAACTGGCACGCTTCACCGAGCGCGAGGAACTGGTGGCGGCCCGGTTCGAGGTCGCCGCACGTGCCTTCACCGCGGGAGTGGTCACCGAGGCGCGCGCCCTGACGGCCGGCGCACGTCCTGAACTCACCGGCGCCGCTCCGGCGGCCAGGGCCGTGAACCGTAAGGCGCTCGACACCTCGTTCGTGCTGTCCCGGCCTGTCGAGAGACTGCTCGTCGCCGACCATCCGACTCAGGTCGCCCCGGGGGACCGGGTCAACGCGGTGATGCGGATCATCAGCAGGGGATCCACCGTCCAGTTCACCGGCAGTACGCCGATCAAGGACATCGACATCCCGGCACAGGGCGTCGACGTACTGCTGACCGTGCAGGCCAGGGAGGGACTCTTCGCGCTCGGCAGTCTCAGCCAGGTGCTGCACGTACCGCAGTATGGGGATTCGGAACCCGTGCTCTTCGAGTTCGAAGCCCGACGCATCGGAATGCTCCGCGCCACCGCCACCGCATGGGTGGGAGGGACGTACGTCGGTGAACTCTCCCTGGAGATCTCGGCTGAGTCCGGGGCCCGTTCCACACCGACCACGTCCAAGGGTGCACCGATAGGCCGTCTCGTCCCCGCACCGGGGGAAGTGACCCTCCAGCTCAAACGCCTGGAAGGCCGCTACCAGTTCCAGGTGCTGACCCCGGAGACCTACTACGACATGGAGCCCATGGGGCCGGAAGCGGGACTGGACGACTCCATCCAGCGAACCCTGCAACGGCTGGAGACCCTGGCGGGCAGAACACAACCCGATCGTGTGCAGTCCTCGCTCCTGCGGGCCATGGGCGTGACGCTGTGGGAGCAACTGGTGCCGGCGCCGGTCAAGGAGCAGTTCTGGGCCAGCCGTGACAGCATCTCCGCCTTCAGTATCGCCACGGACCATGACGTCATCCCATGGGAACTCCTCTACCCGCTGTCCCGAGGCCGGGACGAAGGGTTCCTCGTCGAACAGTTCCCGGTGGCCAGGCGGGTGTACGGCCAGGCCAGAACCAGCTCCATATCCATCGCGCGGTCCGCCTTCGTGCTGCCCGCCACATCGCCGCAGGGCGCCAAGCAAGAGATCCTCGACGTCAACCGCCGCCTGGCGCAGACTCTCCGCATTGCTCCGGGAGAGGTCCTGCGCGATGCCGAAGACCTCCTGGAGTGGATCGAACAGGGCGCCCCGGGCCTGCTGCACTTCGCCTGCCACAACACTTTCCAGGCCGATCAGGGGGGATCCTGCGTGGCCATGGAGGGCGGAGACTTCACACCGGACCTGCTGACCCCGGCTGTTCCCGTCAGAGGACTCGAGGCGCATTCACCTCTGGTGTTCTTCAACGCGTGCAGAAGTGCGGGAGCCACTTATCAGTACACACAGCTCATGGGATGGGCGAGTCAATTCATGGCCGCCGGTGCCGGGGCGTTCGTGGGAACCCTGTGGGGGGTTCCCAGCAACCGGGCGGTCGAGTTCTCCGAGACGTTCTACGAGTCGTTCGTCGGGGAGCGGCAGTCCCTCGGCAGGGCTGTCATGACGGCGCGCAGGAAGGTGCAGAGCTCGACGGATCCGACCTGGCTCGCCTACACGGTCTATGGCGATCCCGGCACCACGATCGTGTGAGTCGACGCCCTCTTCTTCTCCGTCGTGCCGGGCCTGTTGTCGTTGACGGAGGTCAGGAACAGCACGGCGCCCGCCACGACCACGATCATCGCGATGAACGCGTGGCGTCTCGCCCTCCGGACGTGGTGACGGACCGTCCAGGCATGCACGATGGTCAGCAGCCGCCGTTCGAGGTGCCGGGCGTGGTCGGCATTGGTCCGCGCGGAGTCGAGCACCTGCTGCACCATTTTCGCCCGCCGCTCGTCGGACTGCCTCGCCAGCATCACAGCGGCGTTGCCCGCCACCGCGTCATGGAACTGCAACTTGGCCCGCAGTTCGTCCAGGGAGGCGTAGGGACCGAAGAACGCCCGGGGATCGGTCGCCGCGAGGGCTCGGAGGTCGGCCAGTTCGGGGTCGTCGAACCGCGCGAGGGTGGACACCTGGGGCATCAGTGCGTCACTGGCCTGCCAAACGATCCAGCCGATACCGGTGACGGTGAGCGCCAGCCCGCAGAACGCGGCAGCGACGTCTCCCCTGTCGTCGAGTTTCCCCATCGCTGCCAGAGGCCCGGCTCCGACGAGCAACGTACCGGTCCCGGCCGCCGCGGCGATGATCCACTTCAGGGTTGCACGCAGGTCACCGACTGCATCGCCGGGAGTCGGCTCGGTCGCCGTCACCCCTTCTCGCCGTCCCGGAGCTCGGTGCCGTCCTCGGTCGACTGCTGTATCTGGATGTAGTCGGCCTTCCAGACCCCGTCTTCGTAGATGAGCAGGGTTTCGCCGTCGTCGGAGAACTTCATGGCCCCCGGTTTCGGGTTCTCTTCGCTCACCTGCTCAAGTATGGGCGGCCCGGTGCGGCCGTGCAGCCGAATCGGCGGAGTCAGCGTCCCTCGTAGTGCGGGCTGCGCCGTTCCACGAACGCCGTCACGCCCTCGGTCGCGTCCGCCGTCGTCATGTTGATCTCCTGGGCGGCGGCCTCCGCGGTGAACGCGGTGGCGCGGTCGGCGTCCAGGGAGGCGTTCACGAGCTGCTTGGTGAGGGCGAGGGCGCGGGTGGGACCGGTGGCGAGGCGTTCGGCCCAGGTGCGGGCGGTCTTCTCCAGTTCGCCGTCGGGTACGACCCGGTTGACCAGGCCGAGGCGGTACGCGTCCTGGGCGGTCAGGGGGTCGCCGAAGAACATCAGCTCCTTCGCCCGCTGCGGGCCGATCAGGCGGGGCAGGAGGTGGGCGCCGCCGCCGTCCGGGACCAGGCCGCGGCGGACGAACACCTCGATGAACCGGGCCGACTCCGCGGCGAGGACCAGGTCGCAGGCGTAGGCGAGGTGGGCGCCCAGACCGGCCGCCGTGCCGTTCACCGCCGAGATCACCGGTTTCTCGCAGTCCAGGACCGCGGCGATGAGGCGCTGGGCGCCGTTCCGGACGAGCCGGGCGACGTCTCCGGGGGCGCGGTCCGCGGCGGGCGGGCCGCCGCGGAGGTCCGCGCCGGCGCAGAAACCGCGGCCGGTGGCGGTGAGGACGACGGCGCGGGTGCCGGCGTCGGCGGACGCCTCCTCCAGGAGACGGACGAGGTGGTCGCGGTGGTCGGGGGTGAGGGCGTTCATGGCTTCGGGGCGGTCGAGGGTGATCCAGGAGACGTGACGGGTGAGGGTGTGGGTGATCACGGGGGCTCTCCGTTCCGGGCGGGGTCGGCTGCGGGGTGCGGGTCGGCCGTGGCTGGTCGCGCAGTTCCCCGCGCCCCTCGAAGGGGCGCGGGGAACTGCGCGACCAGCCCCCACTCACCCGCGCCCGGCAACGCATCCGCACCCACCCTCCGGGCCCCGCGATCACTCAACGGCATGTCGCCAGCGCGTCCAGCGCCACCGCCCCCTGGCCGCGCGGCAGGACCATCAGCGGGTTGATGTCCAGCTCGGACAGGTCCCCGTCCAGCTCCAGGGCCATCCGCTGGACCCGCAGGACCACCTCCACCAGCGCGTCCAGGTCCGCCGGAGGCCGCCCGCGGACGCCGTCCAGCAGGGCCCGCCCCCGCAGCTCGCCGAGCATCGCGCGCGCCTGCTCCTCGCCGAACGGCGGCACCCGTACGGCCGTGTCCCGCAGGACCTCGACGAGCACCCCGCCGAGCCCGACCGTCACCGTGGGACCGAAGAGGTCGTCGTGCGTGACACCGACGACCATCTCGACGCCCGGCTCCACCCGCTGGCACACCAGCACCCCGTCGAGCGGCAGGTCCTCGTGCCGGGCGATGTCGGTCAGCTCCCGGTACGTGTCCCGCACCTGGCTGGCCGACGTCAGGCCGACCCGCACCAGGCCCAGCTCGGTCTTGTGGGCCAGCCGCGCACCGGACGCCTTCATGACGACGGGGTACCCGACCAGCCCGGCCGCCCGGACGGCGGCGGCCGCGCTGGTCACCAGCTGCTCGCGCGGCACGCGGATCCCGTACGCGCGCAGCAGCTGCTTCGCCGCGTGCTCGCTGAGCCTGCCGCCCGGGGACATCAGCGCCCGCGCCTTGCGGAAGGAGGGGGACGGAGTGCGCGGCGCCTCGTCGAAGGGGGAGCGGTACGAGGCCGCGAAGCGGGCGTGGTCCAGGTGGGCGCGGACCGCCGTGACGCAGTTCGCGAAGGTGCGGAAGGTCGCGACGCGGGACGAGCCGAGCAGGGTCTCGCGGTACGCGGCCTCCGTGCCGACCGGCGACCCCCACACCACGCACACCAGTTTGTCCGTCCGCTCCGCCGCGTCCACCAGGTCCCGCGCGAGCCGGTCGCTGAGGGGCGGGAAGGGCCCCGTGATCGGACAGACCAGCACCCCGACGGCCGGATCGGCGAGGATCGCGTCGATGATCTTCCGGCCGCGCCGGTCCCCGACGGGGTGGCCGCCGTTGTCGACGGGGTTGGCGACGTCCAGGTACGCGGGTATCCACTGGTGCAGTTCGGCCTGCTTGGCCTCCGAGAGGACCGGCAGCCGCAGTCCCGCCCCGGCCGCCAGGTCGGAGAAGTGCGCGCCGGTGCCGCCGGAGATCGAGTAGACGGCGACCCCGTCGGCGGACGGCGGGCGGGCGCGGGCCAGCAGGGCCGCGGTGTCCTGGAGTTCGTCGAGGCCGTCGACGCGGACGACCCCGTACTGGCGCATCGCGGCGTCCACCACCGCGTCGGCGCCGGTCAGCTTGCCGGTGTGGGAGGCGGCCGTGCGGGCGCCCGTCTCCGTGCGGCCGACCTTGACCGCGACGACGGGGACCCCGCGCCGGGCGGCCCGGTCGGCGGCGAGGAGGAAGGAGCGGCCGTCCTTCAGGCCCTCCAGGTAGCAGGCGATGGCGCCCACCTCGGGCTGCTCGGCGAAGTAGGAGATGAAGTCGGCGCTCTCCAGGTCGGCCTCGTTGCCGGTGGGCGCCCAGTGGGAGAGCCGGATGCCCAGCTCCTGGAGGGCGAAGACCGGGCGGCCCTGGTGTCCCGACTGGGTGACCAGCGCGATCGCCGGTCCGGACAGGTCCTGGCGGAACTCCTCGAAGGCGTTGAGGTTGGTGTTCGGGCCGAGCAGCCGTATTCCGGAGCGCCGCACGGCGTCGGCCAGCCGGGCCTGCGCGGCGGCGCCCGCCGCCCCGGTCTCGGCGAACCCGGAGGCGAAGGCGACCGCGAACCGCACCTTGGCCTCGGCGAGCTGCTCGACGACGGGAAGGGGGTCGGAGACCAGCAGTACGGCCAGGTCGACCTGTTCGGGCAGGTCCGCGACCGACGGGACGCAGGGCGTGCCGAACACGGACGCGCGCGTGGGGTGCACCGGGTACAGCCGCGCGCCGACCCGCTCGGCCCAGGCCAGCAGCCGGCGGGTGACACCGCCGTTCGGGCGGTCCTCGGCGTCCGAGGCGCCCACGACGGCCAGCGCCCCGGGACGGAAGAAGCGGTCCAGATCGGGTACGCCGGCGTACAGCGGCCGGCCGCTGACGTCGAGGTCGTCGTCGGCGGCGGGTCTGCCGTGCACGGCGGGGGCCGGTTGCCCGCCGCAGGCGATGGCGCGGGCCCGGCGGGAGTCGGTGGTGAGGGTGCCGTGGGTTGATCCAAGCATCGGTCCGCCCGCTCCTTGTGGCTGCCAGTAACTGACGCACTGTCAGGTTACTGAACTGACAACAAGTCAGGAACGGTTCTGCAGGCAAAGAACCCGTGGTACCCACACATGACCGCACGGCCCCCTACGGCACGGCGCGGCACCGCACGGGATGGCCCCGCACGGGATGGCCCCGCACGGCACCGCACGGCACGGGATGGCCCCGCACCACCCGGCGGACGCCGCGCGTGCCGTCTCAGCGCGCGATGCGGGACGGATGCCTCCGCCCGGCGTCGCGCGCGACCGCCTTCGCTATCTTCTGGGCGTCGAGCGCCAGTTCGCGGAACATGCCGCTGATGGGGTTGGTGAAACCGGTGAAGTAGAGGCCGGGGGCGTTCTTCGGTGTGCGGGCGCCGTGGACGACCGGGCGGCCGCGGCCGTCGAGCACGCCGAGGTGGCCGACGACGTCCTCCAGGGCGCGCCGGTAACCGGTCGCGGCGATCACGGCGTCCGGGGCGAGGCGGTCGCCGTCCGCGAGGACGACCTTGCCGTCCTCGAAGCCCTCGACCGCGGACACGACCTCGACCCGGCCCTTGCGGACGGCGTCGACGAGCCCGACGTCCTGCACGGGGATGGCGCCCTCCCGCACCCGCGAGTACAGCCCGGTGCCGGGGCGCGGCAGCCCCTGCGCGGAGAGGTCCGGGACGCTGAGCTTGGCCAGCGGCCGCGCCATCCGGTCCACCAGCGCGTACGGCAGCCGCCGGCAGAGGATCCCGGTGTACTGGGCCGCCCACCCGGCCGTCGACCGGCGCACGATGTGCGGTGCGGTCCGCACGGCGAGGCGTACGCGCGAGGCGCCGCCCTCGACGAGGTCCACGGCGATCTCGGCACCCGTGTTGCCCACGCCGACGACGAGGACGTCCTTCCCGGCGTACGGGGCCGGGTTGCGGTACTCGCCGGCGTGCAGGAACTCGCCCGTGTACGCGTCACGGCCCGGCCAGTCGGGCACGTGCGGCGTGTGGTTGCAGCCGGTGGCGACGACCACCGCGCTGCCGGTCAGCTCGCGCCCGCCGGTGGCGCGCAGCAGCCAGCCGGTGCCGTCGGCGGACGGCTCCACGCGGGAGACCTCGACCCCCGTGACGATCTCCAGCTCGTGGTGCTCGGCGTACTTCTCCAGGTAGCGCACCACGTCGTCGCGCGCCACCCACCGTCCGAACGAGCGCGGCATCGCGAGGCCGGGCAGCGCGGAGAGCCGCCGGGTGGTGTGCAGCCGCAACCGGTCGTAGTGCCGCCGCCAGGACGCCCCGACGCGGTCGGACTTCTCCAGGACGACCGCCCGTACGCCCCGGGCGCGCAGCGCGTACGCCGCCGCGAGACCGCCCGGCCCGCCCCCGATGACGTACACGGGGCGTTCCTGCTGCGGCGCGGCCGGCGGGGCGGGTGCCTGCGCCGCCGTCGGCGCGGTTTCCTTCGGGGCTGCCTGGGATGTCGGATCGGGAGAGTCGGCCATGTGCCGAGCGTATGCACGTCCTCCATTGATGGGTCTCGGTCAAGCCCGGAATCGGTTGCGAATCGATCACGGCTGTGGGAGATGTGCGTGGGTCTCGTGTCGTAGGTCACATGCGCCCGCGACGCCGGCGGACGGCCGTGGCCGGGCCCCTTGCGCAGCCGCACCCGATGCGCTGAACTGACGTACCGTCAGATATTGAGTCCCGAGTCCCGAGTCCCGAGTCCCGAGTCCCGGAAAGGACGTGCGGCCATGGACGCGATCTGGCTCACCGGCGCGCAGTGGGTCGCCGTGCTCCGGATCGGTCTCGGGCTGTGGTGGCTGGAGAGCTGGCGGCACAAGGACAAGAAGGGCTGGTTCGAGCGGGGCACCGGGATCGCGTGGGCGGCGGACGTCGCCGCCAGGCACCGGTGGAACGCGGTGCGCAGCGGCTTCGACACGGTGGTCGCGCCCCGGCCGCGCATGATGGCGTACGTCGTCGTGTACGCGGAACTCGCCCTCGGACTCGGCCTCGTCCTGGGCTTCCTGACCCCGGTCGCGCTGGCCTGCGGTCTGCTCCTCAACCTCCTCTACCTCGTACTGATGATCCACGACTGGGCCGAGCAGGGGCAGAACGCGATGATGGCGCTCATCTCCCTGGTGGCCCTCTTCGGCATGTCCTGGCAGACGTGGTCCCTGGACAGCGCGCTGGGGCTCTTCTGATGGCGGCCGACCACTCCGACGTACCGGAGGCCGACGCCTTCACCCGCCCCTACTGGGACGCGGCCGCCGACGGGCATCTGCTCCTGCGGCGGTGCGGCGCGTGCGGGCGCGCCCACCACTACCCCCGCGAGTTCTGCCCGCACTGCTGGAGCGAGGCCGTGACCTGGGAACGGGCGAGCGGCCGCGCCACGCTCTACACCTGGTCCGTCGTCCACCGCAACGACCTGCCGCCCTTCGGGGCCCGCACCCCGTACGTCGCCGCCGTCGTCGACCTGGCGGAGGGCCCGCGGATGGCGACCGAGGTGGTGGACTGCGAGGCGGGGGCGCTGCGGGTGGGGATGGCGCTGGAGGTGGCTTTCCGGGGGGTCGGCGCCGAGGGCGCGGTCATGGTCCCCGTGTTCCGGCCGGCGGTTTCCGCGTGCTGTTGAATGGCCCGATGACCGACCCGTACGAATCCTCCGACGCCCTTCCCCTGTCCGAGATCCACGGCCACGGGTTGTGGCTGCGCCCCTGGGACGCGGACAGCGAGGAGGACGTCCGGGCGTGGCTGCGGGGTTACGCCGACCCGGAGTTCCAGCGCTGGAACACACCGCTGAAGCCGATCGGGACCCGGGCCGACGCCCAGCAGTCGCTGCGGGCGCGGGTCAGGGCGGCCGAGGAGGCGGCGGGCACCTCCTTCTGCGTCACCGAGGCGGGGAAGGGCGTACCGCTCGGGCACGTCGGCATCAACGACATCGACCACGTCATGCGGGTCGCCCGGGTCGGCTACTGGGTGCTGCCCGAGGCGCGCGGCCGCCGGGTGGCCACCCGCGCGCTGGCCCTGGCCTCGCGGTGGGCCTTCGGGGAACTCGGCCTGCACCGCCTGGAACTGGGTCACGCGCTCGGCCACGAGGCGTCGTGCCGGGTCGCCGAGCGGTGCGGATACCCGTACGAGGGGACGCTGCGCGGGGCGATGTTCGAGACGGGACGCCTCGACGCGTTCCGGGACACGCACCTGCACGCACGCCTGGCGACGGACCCCGAGCCCGCGGTGCCGTAGCGCTGCTGCTGTTGCCGCTGCCGTAGCGCTGCCGCCTCCCCACCACTCCGACTCCCGGCACGCCGTACAACGCCGTTTCCGTTCGGCACGCAGGTTCCCGAGGACCTGCGCCTACGAGGCCAACCCGCGGGCCGCCCGCAGGATGCGCCCGCTGGGAAGGAGCCGCGGTGCCGACGGCCCTCTCCCGCTGCGGCATCGCGTTCGCCGCGAGCCTCACCCTGTGCCTGGCCGTCTTCACGGTGTTGGACCAGACGTAGCGGAGGGGAAACGGTGGGAGGTGGACGACGGGATGCCCCAGGGCACGTCCGGCGGATCATGCCGCGGCCGAACGGTGGAGCGGGTCGTCCCGCTACGATCGTGGGATGTTCGAGTACCACGGATGGATCACGGTCAGGGAGACCGCATCCGGTGACGGCGACGAGTTCCGGTTGCGGCAGATCGTCGATGGGCTTCGCCACGACATCGCCCAGATGGACAGCCCGTACTTGCTCGACCTCAGATGGATGAACGGCGAGCCGTTCATCCACCTCGGCGGCTCTTCCAATCACCGCTCATCGCCTGACGTCGTCGAACTGTTCGAGCATGTTGCCGTGGTAGCCCCTGGTTCCTATGGGCTCCTGCACGTTCTCGATGACGAGGAACCGGACCGCGAGAACGAGGTACGCGTGCTGAGGCTCGTTCGAGGCAGGGTCACGCAGCACACGGAGACATCGCTGTCGCCGTACATCCCGACGGTGGAGGAACCCTTCACGGGCTGAGGTGCCGTCGGTGGATCAGTGTGCCGATTACCCTCCGAGGGTCGGCCCACCGCCCACCGCCCACCGTCCATCGCGGCGCCCGCACCCAGGCGGATGAGACCCGGGACGGCGCCATTCCCCGTTCGCCGGACCACCACGGCCCCTCATCAACCACATGGTCATGGACACCGGAACATCCATGATCCGCCGGACACGCTCAGGGCCAGAGCAGCTCCCTGCGCCAGGCGTGCCGCGGGTCGGTCGCGTCGTTCGGGTCGGCTGTGTCGCCCGGGTGGGTTGCGCCGTTCGGGTCGGGTGTGCGGCGGTAGGCGAGCCGTACGTGCCGTCGGTGTGCGTCGCCCTGGAAGAACTCGACCTCGTCCGGGTCCAGCACGTACACCGTCCAGGACGGCACGGCCGCGTCCGGTTCGCGTCGGGCACGGTCCCACGCCGCGTCCGAGGCGCGCCGCAACTCCTCGTACGACTCCAGCACCTCGCTCTGCCGGCCCACGAGGGCGGAGGCGAGCGCGCCGGCCGAGCGGGCGCGCAGATCGGCTCGCGCGACCTCGGGAGGGGCGACGCCCACCCGTCCGCGCACCCGGATCTGCCGGCCCTGTGCGGGCCAGTAGAAGCCGAGCGCCGCGTACGGGCGGGACGCGAGGTGCCGGCCCTTGCGGCTGCCCGTGTGCGAGGCGAAGTGCCAGCCCTCCTCGTCGGCGCCGTGCAGCATCACGGTCCGCACGTCGGGCCGGCCCTCGGCGTCCGCCGTGGCCAGCGACATCGTGTGCGGTTCGGTCTGCCCGGCGGCCACGGCCCCGGCGAACCACTGCTCGAAGAGCGGCAGCGGTCGCGCGGGGGCCGCGGCCGGGTCGAAGTCCGGCAGGTCGGTGTCCCAGACCCGCTGGGACCGCAGCAGCGCCGCGAACCCGGTGGACGGGGCGGAGCCGGTGGAGGGGGCGGGGTCGGCGGGCGGGATGGGGGCGTCGGCGCTCATGCCCCGATTGTCACGCGCCGGCAGACCTCAGACCGAGCCGAGGTCGGACGACACCCACCGTTCGGGGCGCATCCGGATCACCACCGTGTCGCCGTGCTCCTTCCACGAGAAGTCGACGTACGCCTCCACCTTCTCGGCCGGGAGGTAGCGGGCCGAGATCTCATGGAGCTGTTCGCGGGTGGCGGGGGCCGACCCGACGACGGGCCCTTCGAGGGAGACGTACCGGATGGTGGGCTCGACCCGCTCCACCATCAGGGAGAACCTGCCCGCCGCGCTGATGAGTTCGTTCTTGCGGGAGTCCCGTCCGGTCAGGATCCAGACGAGGCCGCCGGGTTCGTACTGGTACCAGATCGGCACGGTGAGCGGGGCGCGGCCGGCCCCGGCGTCGACGGCGAGCGCGGCGATGTGCGGCTCGGCGAGGAACTGCTCGCGCTCTTCACGGGTCAGTGCCATGGGGATTCCTCCGGAGGGTGCGGTGCGGTGCAGGGCGGGGCGGGCAGTGGACGTTCCGCTCGTTTCCTCGGTTGCTTCCTCGGTGGCTCGGTGGCTCGGTGGCTCGGTGGCTCGGTTTCCGGGTTGCTGGGTTTCTTCAGCGTGCTCCGTCCCGTTGTGTATTCCGGGAACGCCACGAGGGGGGCATGGCGGAGGTCGATGGTGGTGCTGGCACCACCATGGATCCGGGTGCGGTCTCTCTCGTCCGGACGGGCGAACGACGGCAAGGTTGGAACCAGTTGACCGCAGGGGTTCAGAGCCCCTCCCCCGGAAGGAAACCCCATGGAGTCGCAGCTCGCGGCAGAGCCGGAGACGGAGACGTCGGGCGGGACCGCTCCCGGGCCGTTCGCCTCCTTCGTCCGGTTCGTGGTCTGCGGCGGCGGGGTCGGGGTGCTGGCCAGCGGCGCGGTGGCACTGCTGGCGGGGGTGCTGCCGTGGGTGGTGGCGAACGCGGTGATCACCGTCGCGTCTACGGTGCTGTGCACGGAGCTGCACGCGATGTTCACGTTCGGGACGGGGCGGCGGGCCGGGTGGCGGCGGCACTGGCAGTCGGCGGGGTCGGCGGGGGTCGCCTACGCGGTGACCTCGCTCGCGGTGCTCGCCCTGCACGCGGTGCAGGGCGCACCGGGGGTGCTGGCCGAGCAGGTCGTCTACCTCGGGGCGTCCGGGGTGGCGGGGGTCGGGCGGTTCGTGGTGCTGCGGGTGCTCGTGTTCGCGGAGGGGCGGGGGCCCGAGCGGGGGGTCGAGCGGGTGGTTGTCGCGCCGGTGCGGGTTGCCGCTGTTACGGCGGGGCGGTCCGGGCTGGTGCTGGCGGCGGGGGCGTGAGGGGGGGCTCCTGCCGGGACTTGCCCAGGGGCGCGGGGAACCGCGCGACCAGCCACAAACAACCCGCACCCGCAGACAGAACCACACCCCCTACCGCCCCAGCACCACCGTCGCCGAAGAACAGAACCATCCCCCCGTCCCCGACGCCACCGCCAGCGAAGGCAGCCCCCCGTCCCCCCGCCGGACCTGCCGCGCACCCCCCTCCCCCCGCAACTGCCGCACCGCCTCCACCACCAAAAAAAGCCCTCGCATCCCCGGATGCTGCGCCGACAACCCGCCCCCGTCCGTGTTGACCGGCAGCCGCCCCTCCTCCACGAACGCACCCCCCTCCCCCTTCCCGCAGAACCCGAGGTCCTCCAGCGTCACCAGCGTCATGTACGTGAAGGCGTCGTAGACCTCCGCCAGGTCCATCTCCTCCGGCCCGACCCCCGCCCGCCCGAACGCGATCCGCCCGCTCACCGCCGCCGGCGACACCGTGAAGTCGGGCCACTCGGACATCGACGCGTGCGAGACGTGCTCGCCGGTGCCGAGGACCCACACGGGAGGCGTACGGCAGTCCCGTACGTACTCCTCGCCCGCCAGCAGCACCGCCGCCCCGCCGTCCGACCGCACACAGCAGTGCAGCTTGGTGAACGGGTCCGCGATCATCGGGCCCGACAGCACGTCGTCGACCGTGACCGGCTCGCGGAACATCGCGTCCGGGTTGAGCGCCGCATTGGCCCGCGTCCGCACCGCCACCGCCGCCAACTGCTCCAGTGTCGTGCCGTACTCGTGCATGTGGCGACGCGCCGCCATCGCGTACTTGGCGACCAGCGAGTGCCCGTACGGCACCTCGAACTGCAGAGGCCCCCGCGCCCCGAAGGACAGGTTCCCCGTACGCCGCCCCGCCCTGACGTCCGCCCGGGCGGTGGACCCGTACACCAGCAGCACCACGTCCGCGTGGCCCGCGGCGATCGCGTCCGCCGCGTGCGCCGCCATGACCTCCCACGTCGATCCTCCGACGGAGGTCGAGTCGACCCAGGTCGGACGCAGCCCCAGGTACTCCGCCACCTCGACCGGTGCCAGCGTGCCGAGGCCCGCCGAGGCGAACCCGTCGACGACCGACCGGTCCAGGCCCGAGTCGGCCAGCGCCCTGCGGGCGGCCTGGGCGTGCAGCGCGTACGGCGTGACCTCGTCCAGCCGCCCGCAGTCGGCGAGAGCCACACCGACCACCGCCACCTTGCGGTTCCCCGACAGCACGCTCCGGGCGCTCCGGGCGCTCCGGACGCTCCGGACGTTCCGAGTGGGAGTCATGGAATCTGACGGTACATCAGATCCGGGTGCCCCGCCGCGCCGCGACCCTGTGCATCCACCGGCCACCGCCCTAACATGACGAACCGTCAGATCACGGAACCGGCCGCCGGGACACCCGGCCCGGGGAGGAGCCCGCCGATGGACGCCACCTTCACCGCGGAACAGGACGAGATCCGCCGCACCCTCCGTGAACTGCTCCTGGCGCGCTGCGGCCCGGACGAGGTCAGGGCCGCCGTACGCACCCCGGACGGCCACGACCCCGGGCTCTGGGACACCCTCGCCCGGCGGCTCGGCCTGCCGGGGCTCGCCCTCCCCGAGGCGTACGGGGGAGCGGGGTGCACGGCCACCGAGCTCGCCCTCGCCGCGGAGGAACTGGGCCGGGCCCTCGCCCCCACCCCCTTCCTGGCGACGGCCGTCCTGAGCGCACCCGTCGTACGCGCCCTCGGCAGCGAGGGTCAGCGCGCCGAGCTGCTGCCCCGCATCGCCTCGGGCGAGCTCACCGCAGCCCTCGCCGTACCGGGCGCCGCGCTGACCACCGCACTCGGCCTGACCGGCGACAACCGCGCCGACCACGCCGGCTGGGCGGGCGGCGGGCGCTCCGGCGGCATCCAGGCGCGCCGGGCCGACGGGGGATGGCGGCTGTACGGGCAGGCCGACCAGGTGCTCGACGGACACAGCGCGGACCTGCTGGTCGTCCCCGCGCACACCGGGGGCTACGCCCGCTCCCGCACCCTCTTCTACCTGGTCCGCGCCCGCGAGGGGGCGACACGCGTACGGCAGACCTCCCTCGACGAGACCCGCTCGCAGGGCAGGGTGCAACTACGCGACACGGCTGCCGAACCACTGGGCGACGACATCGGTGACGTCGGGGACTCCGCCGCCGTCGACGTCCTCACCGCCGTCGGGGACTCCGCCGCCACCGTGCTCGCCGCGGAAGCAGTCGGCGCCGCCGACCGCGTACTGGAGCGGACCGTCGAGTACGTCAAGCAGCGCGAGCAGTTCGGACGGGCGATCGGGTCCTTCCAGGCGGTGCAGCACCGGCTGGCCGACCTGTACGTGCAGGTCCAGGCCGCGCGGTCCGCCGCCTACTACGCGGCCTGGGCGACCGCCGAGGGCCGGGAGCGGGCCGGCGGGCTCGCACTCGCGCAGGCCCTGGAGGCGCTGCGCACCACCGCCTCCGAGGCGGTCCAGCTGCACGGCGGGATCGGGTTCACCTGGGAGCACGAGGCGCAGCTGTACTTCAAGCGGGCGGCGGGCGACGAACTGCTCTTCGGCCCGGTGCACCGGCTGCGGGCGTACGCGGCGCAGGAGGCCCGGCTGTTCGACGGCAAGGAGATCGCGACCCGATGACCACACCATCCTTCCGGCGCCCCCATCACCCTCGTCGTCCCCGCCGCTCCCGCCGTCCCCGGCCTCCCCACCCCTTCCCGGTCCGGCTGGTCCAGAGGCTGTCCTCGACACGCGGCTTCGCGAAGGTCGCACCCCACGTCGTCCCGGCGGTCGACCGTGCCGTCCACCGGCTCACACGAGGAAAGGTGCTGCTCAGCGCCCAGATGCTGCCCGGCGTCATCCTGACCGCGCGGGGCGCGAGGAGCGGGCTGCCCAGACGCACCCCTCTCGCCTGCATGCCGGAGGAAAACGCGGGTGGGGCAGCGGGTGGGGCGACGAGTGGGGCGGCGAACGGGGCAGCCGGCGGGACGGGCTGGATCCTCGTCGGGTCCAACTTCGGGCGTGCGCACCACCCCGCCTGGACCGCCAACCTGCTCGCGCATCCGGACGCGGAGATCAACTGGAAGGGCCGGGACATCCCGGTGACCGCCCGGCTCCTGCACGGCGCGGAACGGGACGCGGTGTGGAAGGCCCTGGTGGAGTTCTGGCCGCCCTACGCGACGTACCGGTCACGGGTGGACCGGGAGATCCGCCTGTTCCGGATCGTCCGGAGATGACGGACGAGGACCCCGCCGGCCGCGACCGGCGGAACACCCCGGAAGCGCGACAGGCGGCGGCCCACCGAAGTGGACCGCCGCCTGCGTGACAGGACGTGTGCAGGTGACCGTGCGAACTGCCGCGGATCGCCGCGGACTACCTGGCCGGCTTCCTGCCCGTCACCCCCAGGTGCACCAACAGCGCCAGGTTCGGGCGGAGTTCCGCCTGCTTCACACCCCAGGACTGGAAGCCCTTCTGGTGCGAGGCGACCGCCGCCAGCATCGCGACGAGGGAACCCGCCATCGCCGCCGGGTTGACCTCCTTGTCGACCCTGCCCTTCGCCTGGAGCTCCTTGACGGTGTCCGTCAGGGAGTTGTTCACGGAGTTCAGGATCTTCATACGGATCTTGTAGAAGCGTTTGTCGCCCTCGGCGGCACCCAGATCGACGACCCGGAGGATGGCATCGTTTTTGCGCCAGAACTCCAGGAACCCGTCGACGAGTTCCTGGGCGGTCTGCCAGCCGGCCTTGCCGGTCCAGGAGCGTCCCGCGAGGAGCTCGGTCAACCCGGCTCCCTCCGCCGCCATTTGCTCGGCGATCTCCAGGACGGCGCCCTCGACGTCCGGGAAGTACTGGTAGAAGGTAGCCGGTGAAGTGCCGGCCTTCCGCGCGACGTCGATGACTTTGACGTCGCGGTAGGGCGAGGAGCTGAGCATCTCGCTGAGGCAGTCGAGCAGCTTCTGCCGCGTCGCCTGCCCGCGTCGACCGGCCACACGACCGTCGACGGTACGCACTTGTCCTGTCATGCCGTCAGCTTACCGAGGGGTGATCGGAGCGCTATTCGGCCGACTGCAAATGGGGTGCGCGGGCCCGCGGGGCCGGAACGGGGCCGGAAAGGGCGCCCGCTCTGCGGGATGCGCGGATCGCCGTTAGCTTGGCCGCATGGCTGGATCTGAAGGCTCTGCCGCGTTCGCCGAGGGCGTCCCCTGCTGGATCGACGCCCAGCTTCCGGACGTCGAGGCGGGCAGGCGTTTCTACGGCGGGCTCTTCGGCTGGACCTTCGAGCCCTGGGACGAGGGCCGGGACGCCGACGGCCCGTACGCGGGTGCCGTACGGGCGCGTCTCGACGGCGAGCCCGTCGCGGCCCTCGTGCCGAAGCGGGACGGCCGCATGCCCACCGTGTGGACGGTCCACTTCGCCACCCCGGACGCCCACGGCATGGCCGACCGGATCCGGAAGGGGGGCGGCCAGATCGTCACGGCACCCGTGCCGGTGGGCCCGTACGGTACCGGTGCCCTCGCGGCCGATCCCGAGGGCGCGGTCTTCGGGCTCTGGCAGGCCGGCACGCATCCCGGTTTCGGCGGGCGGCGCGGGACGGGCACCTTCAGCTGGGTCGAGCTGTACGGGCGGGACACGGCGACCGCCGACGCCTTCTACCCCGGCCTCTTCCACGACGCCCTCTTCGGGCCGGGCGTCCCCCGGGAATTCGGGCGCGCCCCCGTCACCGACGTCTTCCCCGCCGAGATGCCGCCGCACTTCCTCGTGCACTTCGGGGTGGGGGACTGCGAGGCCGTGCTGAGCGCGGTGACACGGCTCGGCGGCCGGATCCAGGCCCCGCCCTTCGACGCGTCGTACGGACGCGTGGCAGTCGTCAGCGACGACCAGGGGGCGTCCTTCGCGCTGCTCCAACGCCGGGAAGCACCCTGAGCCGACCCCGGGCCCGATCCGGGCCGACCCGGGGCCCGATCCGGGCCGGACCCGAGCCCGGCCGGAGCCCGGTGGTCCCCGGCACGGGCCGAGGCCGTGCCTGGCACGAGCCGGGCACGGGCCCGGCTCGAACCGCCCCCGGCGCGGATTTTCGGGTTTCTCCGCCACGGGATCGGGCGATGCTCCAGCGTCGAAACCCGTACGACATGCCCTGAAAGGCACTGAAAAGGCACCTGCCCACGATGAAAAGCAAGGCAGACCCAGCCCCTTTGCCCGGTAATAATGGGAGACATCCCGAATCGGTCCCGGGTTCGCCACCGCGGCCTCGGCCAGGAAGAATCGGGGTGCGTGCCACCGGAGCGGTCCGGTGGTGAGACGCTGCGCAGTGGCTGGAGCTGCGGCAGGAGCGGTGGCTGGAAGCGCGGCCGCGTACGGGGAGGTGGCAGGCAAGTGGTGGATCAGCTGACACAGCACGATCCGCGGCGGATCGGGCCGTTCGAGGTGTTGGGACGGCTGGGCGCGGGCGGCATGGGGCTGGTCTATCTCGCGCGTTCGGCCTCGGGCCGGCGGGTGGCGATCAAGACGGTCAGGACCGAGCTCGCCGAGGACCAGCTGTTCCGCGTCCGCTTCTCGCGCGAGGTCGAGGCGGCCCGTGCCGTGTCCGGCTTCTACACCGCCGCCGTGGTCGACGCCGACGCGCGCGCGGCCGTGCCCTGGCTGGCCACCGCGTACGTGCCCGCGCCCTCCCTCGAGGAGATAGTGACCGAGTGCGGGCCGCTGCCCGCCCAGGCGGTGCGCTGGCTCGCGGCCGGGGTCGCCGAGGCGCTGCAGTCCATCCACGGGGCCGGTCTCGTCCACCGCGACCTGAAGCCGTCGAACGTCCTCGTCGTCGAGGACGGGCCGCGCGTCATCGACTTCGGTATCGCCTCCGGAGTGTCGAACACCCGTCTGACGATGACGAACGTCGCCGTCGGCACCCCCGCCTACATGTCACCCGAGCAGGCGAAGGACTCCCGCAGCGTGACCGGCGCGAGCGACGTCTTCTCGCTCGCCTCGATGCTCGTCTTCGCCGCCACCGGACACGCGCCCTACCACGGCGCGAACCCCGTCGAGACCGTGTTCATGCTCCTCAGGGAGGGGCCGAACCTCGAAGGTCTCCCCGACGAGCTGCGCCCGCTGATCGAGTCCTGCATGCAGATGGACGCGACGGCCCGCCCCAATCCGGCCGACCTCCAGGCCCAGCTGGCGCCGCACCTCTTCGGTTCCGGTTCCGACGACAGCGGCACGGCGTCCGCCTGGCTGCCCGAGCGGGCCGTGAGCCTGATCGAGGCGCGCCGCGGCGGCCGGCCCGCCCCGAAGCCGTCGTCCGGCCGCAGCGGCGGACGCGGGGCGCCCGTGGTGCCGCCCCCGCCGCCGCACGCCCCACCGCCGCACGCC
>NZ_JAHKJW010000029.1 GCF_019710745.1 Streptomyces beigongshangae | reverse complement strand
GCGCTTCCCTTCGGTCCTGCTGTCTTGCGTTTCCGACTCTATCAGACCGTTTCCGGTGGTGATTCCCAGTCGGCGGGATTTGCCTTTTGGCCTCGCGGCCTTTCGACATTCACTACGTTAGCCGATCCTCTCGGCAACTCATAATCGAGTTCCGCGAGCTCGAATTCAGACGTGCGGACACGCTGAATAGACCCTCGCTGAGAGGAAGTCGTAGGTAGTGGGTTGGCCGCTTCCGGCTGCTGGCTGAACGCAGTACCCGGGTCAAGCGGCTCGGGCCACGTTACGTACCGTCCGGGGACGAGTCAAGTTCGCCAGGGGCCGGGGGTGCGGGCCCGGTAAGGGCTCATCGTCGGGACGGCGGCGATCCGGAAGGGCTGCAGACGGATGTCCCCCTCGTCGGTCAGCCCGGTGCGCGGACCCTTGCATAGCTGGTCGGAGGGCGTTCACGGTGCCGTGGAGGAGGCTCGGCGGTGAACTCCGGAAGGCGTCCGCGTCCGTACCTCCGTGCCGTCGGGGGGCCGGTCCACGGCGAGGACGGTCGCCGGGCGGCCCGGTCCTTTGGCCGGTTCTCTGTCGTACCGGGCCGAAAGCCGGTGTTTACGAGCCGGCCCGGCCCCGGTCCCGCGGCGGATCAGGCTCCGGCGGACGGCTTGGCTCTCGGGCTCAGGCGGTACGCCGAGACCGTCGGGTCACCGGCGAGGTAGAAGCGGTGCTCCCAGTCGTGGGCCTTGCTCACGCCCACCCGGGGGCCGGCCCGGACCAGTGCGGCGGGTACCGGCTCGCCCTCGGACAGGACGAGCGAGGGGTCCGTCAGCAGGTGTACGCCGTTGTGTTCCGCCGTGATGCCGAGCGCCTGGCAGAAGTTCCCCGGACCCCGCGCGAGACGTGCGGTCTCGACCTTCTCCCCTCTCCTCCCACGCGCCAGCTCCTCCCCTTCGACGACCCTGCCCGCCCGGACGAGGACGGCCGAGGCGGTGCCCTCCGTCCCGGTGACGATGTTGGCGCACCAGTGGAGACCGTGGGACCGGTAGACGTACAGGTGTCCCGCGGGTCCGAACATGACGGCGTTCCGGGGTGTCCTGCCCCGGTAGGCGTGGGAGGCGGGGTCGGCCGAACCGGAGTACGCCTCGGTCTCCGTGATGGTGATGCTCACGGTTCCCTGGGGTGTCTTGTGGGTGAGGACGGCACCGAGCAGTTCGGGGGCGACCTCCTCGGCGGGGCGTGCGAGGTTGCCGACGTTCATGCCGTGCGAGCGTAGTGCACACGTCCGGCTGTGTGCGGGGTGGTCGGGGAGCGTCCGGCTTGTCAGGGTGAGGGCACGGAACCGGAACCGGCCGGATCGCGTTTGTACGGATCAAGGATCCGGTCCGGACGGAACAACAACGGGGCGTTGCCCGAAAGAGGAGAAGACATGGGGTTCAAGCGGCTGCTTGCGAGCCTGGGGGCCGGTGGGGCTTCGGTCGAGACGGAGCTGACCGAGGTCAACGTCGTTCCCGGCGGTGTCGTCCAGGGTGAGGTGCGGATCCAGGGCGGGTCCGTGAGCCAGCGGATCGAGGGACTGTCGGTCGGGCTGCAGGCCAAGGTGGAGGTCGAGGGCCACGACGACCAGGAGTACAAGCAGGACATCGAGTTCACGAAGCTCCAGCTCGGCGGTGCCTTCGAACTGCAGGCGAACGGGGTGCACGCGGTGCCGTTCGGGCTGGAGATCCCGTGGGAGACACCGATCACGAACATCTCCGGTCAGCCGCTGCGCGGCATGAACGTGGGGGTGACCACGGAGCTGGCGATCGCGCGCGCGGTGGACTCCGGTGACCTGGACCCGATCAGCGTGCACCCGCTGCCGGCGCAGCAGGCGCTGCTGGACGCGTTCATCCAGCTGGGCTTCCGCTTCAAGAGCGCGGACCTGGAGCGCGGTCACATCCGGGGGACGCGGCAGAAGCTGCCGTTCTACCAGGAGATCGAGTTCTTCCCGCCGCAGCAGTACCGCGGTCTCCACCAGGTCGAGCTGACCTTCGTCGCGGACGAGCACGAGATGGACGTCGTCCTGGAGATGGACAAGAAGCCGGGTCTGTTCAGCGAGGGCAGCGACTCCTTCCGCTCCTTCCAGGTGGGGCTCAACGACTTCCACGGGACCGACTGGGCCGCGTACCTCAACCAGTGGCTGTCCGAGGTCGGCAGCCGCCGCAACTGGTTCTAGGCTCGGGGCGAGAGTTTCCACCGAGCAGGAACCGATCAGGAGGTGTCGAGGTGACGGAGTCCAAGAGGCCGCCCCTTCCCCATGACTTCCATCCCGCCGTGCCGTCGTTCACCGTCGTGAGCGAGGACGTCGAGGAGGGCGCGACGCTGAAGGACGCTCAGGTCCACGCGGCCGGGAACACGTCGCCGCAGTTGCGGTGGGAGGGTTTCCCGGCGGGGACCAAGAGTTTTGCCGTGACGTGCTTCGACCCGGACGCCCCCACGGGGAGCGGCTTCTGGCACTGGGTCGTGTTCGACATCCCGGCCTCGGTGACGGAGCTGCCGACGGGTGCGGGCACGGGGAAGTTCGAGGGCCTGCCCGAGGGCGCGGTCCAGGCGCGCAACGACTACGGGTCGAAGGACTTCGGGGGCGCCGCGCCTCCCGCGGGCGATCCGGCGCACCGGTACGTGTTCACGGTGTACGCGGTGGACCAGGAGAAGCTCGGTCCGGACTCGGACACCTCGCCGGCGGCCGTGGGCTTCAACCTCCGGTTCCACACGCTCGCGAGGGCTCAGCTCGTCGCCGAGTACGCGGCTCCCGCGGAGAGCTGACCTTTCACTGAACGTTTGCCCGTCTCCGGTCTTGGAATTGACCAGAGGCGGGCAGTTTTATTGCGTTGTCCATCTCGGCGTGCCCGGCCAGAGTTGATCCACGCCCGCCAGGTGGTGGGCCGGTGCGCATGGGAGGTGGGCTGGATGCGTGACACGCTGGTGCTGAATGCGAGCTTCGAGCCGCTGTCGACGGTGACGTTGAACCGAGCCGTCGTTCTGGTGCTGCAGGACAAGGCCGTCGTCGAGCAGGCCCACCCCGAACTCCGTATGCGCGGGGCCGCGCTGGACATACCCGCGCCCCGGGTGATCAGGCTCTGCCGTTATGTACGGGTGCCGTTCCGAAGACGAGCGCCGTGGTCGAGGCGGGGTGTGCTGGTGCGGGACCGGCACCGGTGCGCGTACTGCGGGCGGCGGGCGACGACCGTGGACCATGTGGTGCCTCGGGCGCAGGGCGGTCAGGACTCGTGGCTGAACACGGTGGCCTCGTGTGCGGAGGACAACCACCGGAAGGCCGCGCGGACGCCCGCGCAGGCGGGGATGCCGTTGCTGCGGGAGCCGTTCGAGCCGACGCCGGCCGATGCGATGCTGCTTGCGCTGGGGCGGGACGAGTTCGAGGCGTTGCCGGAGTGGCTTGCCCAGTCCGCGTGAGCGCTCCGCTGGGCTGGGTCTGGCTCGGCGGGGTGCGGTGTCGGGTGCGGGTGCGTCGTGGCCGGTCGCGCAGTTTCCCGCGCCCCTGGAAGACAAAGGACTGCGCCGCTCCCCGCGCCCCTGGAAGAGGGCCGGGGCTCTCCTCTGTGAGGTGAGCCCCGGTCGGGGTGGAGGTCAGTCCACCGAGGGCTTTTCGCGGCGTTCCGTGCCGCCGCCCTGGTTGCCGCCCATCGGGCCGAAGTTGCCCATGGCGCCGCTCAGGCCCTTGAGGGCGTCGCCGATCTCGCTGGGGACGATCCAGAGCTTGTTGGCGTCGCCTTCGGCGATCTTCGGGAGCATCTGGAGGTACTGGTAGGCGAGGAGCTTCTGGTCCGCGTCACCGGCGTGGATGGACTCGAAGACCGTACGGATCGCCTGGGCCTCGCCTTCGGCGCGCAGCGCGGCGGCCCGGGCCTCACCCTCCGCGCGGAGGATGGCGGACTGCTTCTCGCCCTCCGCGGTGAGGATCTGGGACTGCCGGATGCCCTCGGCGGTGAGGATCGCCGCGCGCTTGTCACGGTCGGCGCGCATCTGCTTCTCCATCGAGTCCTGGATGGAGGTGGGCGGTTCGATCGCCTTGAGTTCGACGCGGTTGACGCGGATGCCCCACTTGCCGGTGGCCTCGTCGAGGACTCCGCGCAGTGCGGCGTTGATCTCCTCGCGGGAGGTCAGGGTCCGCTCCAGGTCCATGCCGCCGATGATGTTGCGGAGCGTGGTGACGGTGAGCTGCTCGATCGCCTGGATGTAGCTGGCGACCTCGTAGGTCGCGGCGCGGGCGTCGGTCACCTGGTAGTAGATGACGGTGTCGATGTTCACGACCAGGTTGTCCTGGGTGATCACCGGCTGGGGCGGGAACGGCACGACCTGCTCGCGGAGGTCGATGCGGTTGCGGATCGAGTCGATGAACGGGACGACGATGTTGAGGCCCGCGTTGAGCGTCCGCGTGTAGCGGCCGAACCGCTCGACGATGGCGGCGCTGGCCTGCGGGATGACTTGGATGGTCTTGATCAGCGCGATGAAGACCAACACCACCAGAATGATCAGGACGATGATGATCGGTTCCATCGTGGCTCCCCGTACCCTTCTCCGCCTCGGTGTTTCCGGAAGATCCTGTGCTTGCCGAAGATCGTGCAGTTGTCGAAGATCTTGCTGGACGAGTGTGTCAGACCACAACTCGCCGCGTGGGACGTTCCGTTCACCGGACGCCGTGAGAAGTCACATCGTGAGGAGTCACATGATGATCGCCGTGGCCCCTTCGATGTCCACCACGTCCACCACCTGACCGGCCTCGTAGGTGCGGTCGGTGTCGAGGGAGCGTGCGGACCAGGTCTCGCCGGCGAGCTTGATGCGGCCGCCGGATCCGTCGACCCGCTCCAGGACGACGGCCTGCCTGCCCTTCAGCGCGTCGATGCCGGTGGCCAGTTGGGGTCCCCGGGCGCGGTGCCGGGCCGCGACGGGGCGTACGACCGCGATGAGCGCGACCGAGACGACGGCGAAGACCACGACCTGGAGGACGACACCGCCTCCGACCCCCGCGGTCACGGCGCCCGCGACGGCGCCGGCGGCGAGCATTCCGAACTCCGGCATCGCGGTGACGACCAGCGGGATCCCCAGCCCGGCCGCGCCGATCAGCCACCACACCCATGCGTCGATGTCGTCCACGTGGTCATGGTAGGTCCGCGGGTCCCGTCCCCGACAGGGCGCCGATCCGGTTGGGGCGGGTGTTTCCGGTTGTCAGGGAGGGGATGTCAGGACAGGGGCAGTCCCTGTGCGGTCCAGCGGTCGCCGTTCCGGGAGACGACGAGCGGGAGGCCGAAGCACAGGGAGAGGTTGCGCGAGGTGAGTTCGAGTTCCAGGGGGCCCGCCGCGAGCACCTTGCCCTGGCGGATCATCAGGACGTGGGTGAAGCCCGGGGCGATCTCCTCGACGTGGTGCGTGACCATGATCATGGAGGGGGCGATCGGGTCGCGGGCGAGGCGGCCCAGACGGCGTACGAGGTCCTCGCGGCCGCCGAGGTCGAGGCCGGCGGCGGGTTCGTCGAGGAGCAGCAGCTCGGGGTCGGTCATCAGGGCGCGGGCGATGAGGGTGCGCTTGCGCTCGCCCTCGGAGAGCGTGCCGAACCTGCGGTCCATGAACTCGGTCATGCCGAGACGGTCGAGGAAGGCGCGGGCGCGCTGCTCGTCGACGTCCTCGTAGTCCTCGTGCCAGCCGGCCGTCATGCCGTACGCGGCGGTCAGCACCGTCTGCAGCACGGTCTGGCGCCTGGGGAGCTTCTCGGCCATGGCGATGCCGGCCATGCCGATGCGCGGGCGCAGCTCGAAGACGTCGACCCTGCCGAGGGTCTCGCCGAGGATGGTGGCGGTGCCCTGGCTGGGGAAGAGGTAGCTGGAGGCGAGGTTGAGAAGGGTCGTCTTCCCGGCACCGTTGGGTCCGAGGATGACCCAGCGCTCGCCCTCCTTGACCGACCAGGAGACCTGGTCCACCAGAGCCCGGCCCTCTCGGACCACGGATACGTCCTCAAGCTCCAGAACATCGCTCATGAGCGCGCTGTCTCCCATTGCAGTCTCGGCCGTCGCTGACGTCTGTGGACGCAGCCCCCAGGGAAAACCTACGCCACCGGCCGACCCGCCCCGTCCATCGGCCGGTCCTTAGGGTGGGGGCATGCTTTCGGAACCACGCTCAGGACGACTGGCGGCATGGGGAAACGCCCTGCTGGCCGGTCTTGTTTCGCCGGACGACGCGGTCGTCGCCATGGTCGGTGAGGACGCCGTGCACCGGGTCGGGGGGCTGCCCGGGGAGACGGGGCCCGTCGGGCTCTCGCTCGCCCTGGGGCGGCTGCGCACGCTGGGGGTGACCGGTCTGCGGGTCGCGCTGCCCGCGCCCGGGCATCCGCTCGGGCTGAGCGGGCCGCCGGAGTTCAACGCCCGGGCCCTGGAGGCGGGGGAGGCGGTGGTCTGCCACGGGGCCGCGCTGGGCCTGGTGCCCGAGGTGCACGAGGCCGGTCCCGAGGGCGACGTCCATGCGGAGGTCCTCTGGCACTGTCTGCCCGTGCGCGAGGCGCCGCCCGCCGACGTGCCGTCCCTGGGCGAGGCGGAGCGGGAGCTCGCGGAGGCGCTGCGGGAGGCGACCGACGTGCTGTCGCGGCTCGACGTGGCGGGTTCGGGGCCGGTCGCCGAGGCGGCGGTCGACGCGTACCGGGCGCGGGCGGAGCGGGACGGCGAGGTGCTGGCTCCCGGCTATCCGCCGCGGGCGGTCCGGGTGCTGGCGCTGTCGGGACGGGTCGGGCTGCTCGTCTCCCTGGCGTACGGCACCGGGCACGGCGGGGCCGTGAGCGCGTCGGAGATCGCCGCGCGCGCGGAGGCCCTGCGCCCGGTCGAGCGCACGGCCAGACGGGCGCAGGTGGCCGCGTACAACGCGTTCGTGGAGGAACGGGAGCGGGGGGCGCGCTGAGGCCCGCCGGGGGTGCGGGCGAGGGGGCGCCGGTCCGGTCGCGCCGGCGCCGTCCCCGGCGACCCGGCGCTCCCCCTCGTGATCGCGGATCCGGCCCCCCGGTCACGCCGGGGGGCCGGTGGGCGCTGCCGGGACGCGGGGCGGGTGTCAGGCGTTGAGGCCGGAGTTGGCGAACGCCGGGTTCAGGACGCCGATGACGTTCACCGTGTTGCCGACCACGTTCACGGGCACGTCGACCGGGACCTGGACGACGTTGCCCGAGGCGACGCCCGGCGAGCCCACGGCGTGGCCGCTCGCGTGCGCGCCTTCGGTGGCGCCGGCGAAACCGGCACCGGCGGCGACGAGGCCGCCGGCCATCATCGTGACGGCTGCGGCCTTCTTCAGGTTCTTCACGTTCGAGCCCTCTCCTTGTGGACCACCGCGGCAGAGCGCCGCAGCACGCACTGGAGAACGGCGGGGATCCGCGAAGGTTGCGCCATTCGGGGGACATTTTCACGACGGTATGAATCTCAGTCCGGCGGAGGCGCCCCGCACGGCCGACCGCCGGGCCGTGCGGGGCGGCCGTCCGTTCCGCGGATCAGCAGGTCACCGGTCCGCCACACCGTGGCGTACGGCCCACAGCGCGGCCTGGGTGCGGTCGGCGAGGTCGAGTTTCATCAGAATGTTCGAGACGTGTGTCTTGACGGTCTTCTCGGAGAGGACGAGGGCACGGGCTATCTCGCGGTTGGAGCGGCCGTCGGCGATCAGGCCGAGCACCTCGCGCTCCCGCTCGGTGAGCGAACCGCCCCTGCCCTGCCCGTAGGAGGTCTCCTCCTGGGACAGGAGCGCGCCGGCCACCTCGGGCTGGAGCAGGATGTGCCCCGCGTGGACGGAGCGGATGGCCCCGGCGAGGGCGTCGGGGTCCACGTCCTTGTAGACGTAGCCCGCGGCGCCCGCGCGCAGGGCCGGAACCACCGTGCGCTGCTCGGTGAAGCTGGTGACGACGAGCACGCGCGCGGGGTTGTCGAGTCCGCGGAGCCTGCGCAGGGCCTCCACGCCGTCCATGCCCGGCATCTTGACGTCCATGAGGACGACGTCGGGCCTCAGCTCCTCGGCGCGGGCGACGCCCTCGGCGCCGTCGGACGCCTCCCCCACGACCTCGATGTCGTCCTGCACCTCCAGGAAGGTGCGCAGCCCCCGGCGGACCACCTGGTGGTCGTCCACGAGCAGCACCTTGATTGCGTCAGCCACCAGGGACCTCCATCTCGATCGTGGTGCCCTTCCCGGGCGCCGAGTCCACCGTGAGCGTGCCCCCGACGCCGTTCGCCCGGTCCCGCATGGACACCAGGCCGAGGTGACGGCCCGCGCGGCGGGTCGTCCTGGGCTCGAAGCCGCCGCCGTCGTCGCCGACCCGCAGGACGGCGCCCGGTCCGCGCCGCTCCAGGGTGACGGCGACACGGGCCGCGCCCGAGTGCCGCAGCGCGTTGTGCAGCGCCTCCTGGGCGACGCGCAGCACGGCCTCCTCCTGGGCGGCGGGCAGTGCGCGGACACCGCGGCTCTCGAAGGTCACGCGCGCGGAGTGGGCCCGGTCGAGGACCCGGGTCTGGGTGCGCAGGGTGGCGACCAGGCCGTCCTCGTCGAGGGCGGCGGGGCGCAGTTCGACGACGGCGGCGCGCAGCTCCTCGGTGGCCTCCGCGGCGAGGGCCGTCACCTGCTGGAGTTCGTCCTTGGCGCGGGCCGGGTCGCGGTCCACCAGGGCGGCGGCGGCCTGGGCGGTCAGGCGCAGGGAGAACAGCTTCTGGCTGACGGCGTCGTGCAGTTCGTGGGCGAGGCGGGAGCGCTCCTCGGCGATGGTGAGCTCGCGGCTGCGCTCGTACAGGCGGGCGTTCGTCAGGGCGATCGCGGCGTGCTGGGCGAGGATCCTCAGCAGTTCCTCGTCGTCCTCGGTGAAGCCGCAGTCACCCGCCGGCTCCGCGCACGGCGGGTGCGGGGGGTTCCCCCGCGCGGGACGCACCTTGTTGGCGAGGAACAGCGCCCCGATGACCTCGTCGCCGTCACGGACGGGCAGGCCGAGGAAGTCGGACATGTCGGGGTGGGCGGCGGGCCAGCCCTCGAAGCGCGGGTCCTTACGCACGTCGGCGATCCGCTCCGACCGGGCCTCGTGCAGCATCGCGGCGAGGATGCCGTGCTGGCGCGGGAGCGGGCCGATGGCCTTCCACTGCTCGTCGCTGACGCCGTCGACGACGAACTGGGCGAAGCCTCCGTGGTCGTCGGGGACCCCCAGGGCCGCGTACCGCGCGTCGAGGAGCTCGCGGGCCGAGGCGACGATCGTCTTGAGGACGTCGCGCACCTCCAGGTGCCTGCTCATGGCCAGCAGCGCGGTGCTCACCGCGGACAGGCCCGCCGTGGGTCCTTGACTCATGGCCCCACGGTACCGGCGGGGTGTGACAGCGCGTATCCGACCTGTGGCGGACCGGCCCGGTCCGCCGGTCCTAGGACGAAGGGCCCCGGTGCACCGCGGCTCGCGTACGAGGCGGCGGGGGCCTTCGGGTTCCTACGTTGGGGACGGCCGCCGCGGCGGTGGTCACGGGACGAGGGGACGGTCATGCCGGTAGGGATCATCACGGGGGCTTCGAAGGGGCTGGGGCGGGCGCTCGCCGGGGCGCTGGCGCGGCGCGGCTGGGATCTGGTGCTGGACGCCAGGACGCCGCGGCCGCTGCGGGAGGCCGCGGCCGACCTCGGCGGGTACGGGACACGGGTGCGCGCGCTGCCCGGGGACGTCACGGACGGCGCGCACCGGGCCGCCCTGGTCGCGGCGGCCCGGGAGCTCGGCGGCGTCGATCTCCTGGTGAACAACGCGAGCGCGCTGGGCGCGGAACCGCTCGTACGGCTGGCGGCGCTGGACCTGGACGGGTTCCGGCGCGCGCTGGAGGTCAATGTGGTCGCGGCGCTCGGGCTGGTCCAGGAGGCGCTGCCGCTGCTGCGGGAGTCACCGGCGGGCGCGGTGGTCGACGTCAGTTCGGACGCGGCCGTGGAGGCGTACGGGACGTGGGGCGGTTACGGGGCCTCGAAGGCGGCGCTCGACCATCTCTCGGCGGTGCTCGCGGAGGAGGAACCGGGGCTGCGGGTCTGGGCGGTCGACCCGGGTGACATGGACACCGGCCTGTACGCGGCGGCCGTGCCCGGCGACGACGGCCCGCGGCCCGACCCGGCGAGTGTGGTGCCCGCCTTCCTGCGCCTGCTGGACGAGCGTCCGGCCGGCGGCAGGTACACGGCGCCGGCCCTGCTGGAGGCGGCCCGGTGAACCGCACCGCTACCGTCCGGGCGGGGTGGGAGGTCCCCGCGGAGCTGTCGGCCCGGGTGCCGGCCGAGCAGCGGGGGCCGGGACTCGACCGCGACGCGGTGCGGCTGCTGGTCTCCCGCGGGACGCGGGTGTCGCACCACGCCTTCGGTGATCTGCCGGGCCTCCTGCGGGCCGGGGACCTGCTCGTCGTGAACACGTCCATGACGCTGGCGGCCGCGGTGGACGCGGAGATCGGGCACGCGCGCGTGGTGGTGCACTTCTCCACGCGGGGCGACGACGGGCGCTGGGCCGTGGAGCTGCGGGAGCCCGACGGAAGGGGCACCACGCGCGCGCGTGCGGGCGGGCCCGCGGGGACGGAGGTGCGGCTGCCGGGGGACGTACGCCTCCTCCTGGAGGAGCCCCTGTCCCGGCGCGGTGCGCGGCTGTGGTGGGGGCGGGCCTCGGACCCCGACGTCCTGGGGATGCTGCGCCGGTACGGGAGGCCCGTCCGCTACTCCTACACGAACCGGGACCAGCCGCTGCCGGTGTACCTGACCGTGTTCGCGCTGCCGTCCGCCGACGGGTCGGGGAGCGCGGAGATGCCGAGCGCGGCGCGGCCCTTCACCGCGCGGCTGGTGGCGGAGCTGGTGAGCCGGGGGGTGCAGTTCGCGCCCGTGACGCTGCACACGGGGGTCGCCTCGCCCGAGGCGCACGAGCCGCCGTACCCGGAGCGCTTCGCGGTAACGGAATCCTCGGCGCGGCTGGTCGAGGCGGCGCGGGCCGGTGGCGGCCGGGTGATCGGGGTGGGCACCACGGCCGTGCGCGCCGTGGAGTCGGCGGCCGGTCCCGACGGGGTGGTGCGCGCGGCGGAGGGCTGGACCGGGCTCGTGGTGACGCCCGAGCGCGGGGTGCGGGTCTTCGACGGGCTGCTCACCGGGCTGCACGAGCCGCAGGCGTCGCACCTGCTGATGCTGGAGGCGGTCGCCGGGAGGGCGGCCGTGGAGCGCGGGTACGAGGAGGCGCTGCGGGAGCGCTACCTGTGGCACGAGTTCGGCGACGTGCACCTTCTCCTCCCCGAGGAGGGCGGGCAGCCGGAAACTCCTCACGCAGAGCATTGCTTCAGCAACTGCTGGTGAGATCGGAGCGCGGCCGATGTGAGCCCGCACATAGGGCACACATCACGTACGAACGGACATAGGAGGCAGCGACACTCCTCATGAGCGGGACAGACGTAGCGGTCTGTCCCGTTTTGACCTGTGCGGTCCACTATCCCGGTTCGTACGTCACACCTTTGCCACGGAAAATTGCGGCCGCTAACAATGGCTCTCGTCGCTCGGCGCTTGTGTGTCTACCCACGGCGCTCGCTCCGGAAACACTGTCCCCACCGGACGAGAGCGGCCTCCGCGCTATCCGAAGAGGTCCCTCAGCCATGCCCGAGCAGTACCGCACTCCCGGTCACACTTCCGCGCTGACCAAGACCCACAAGCTCTCGCTCGCCGGTGCCGCCACCCTCGGCGCCGCCGCCCTGGTGTTCTCCCTCGCGCCCGCCGACGCCGACGCCGGCACCGAGTCGCTCTCCGCCCCCGCCGCACCGGCCACCCTGGCCTCGGGCCAGCTGGAGGTCAGGACCGTCGGCCTCAGCAGCCAGCTGGCCGACGCCCAGGCCGCGGCCGCGAAGAAGAAGGCCGCCGACGCGGCCGCCGCGAAGACGGCCGCGGAGGCCGCCGCGGAGAAGAAGGCCGCGGACGCCCGCCGGGCGAAGGAGACCGCGAGCCGGTCCACCGCGCGTGCCGCGGTCAGGCCGGCCGCCGCGAAGACCTACGCGAACAACCTCGACGGCTGGATCCGCCAGTCGCTGGACATCATGGAGAAGCACGGCATACCGGGTACGTACAGCGGTCTGCACCGCAACATCATCCGGGAGTCCTCGGGCAACCCGAACGCGATCAACAACTGGGACATCAACGCCGTCAACGGCGTGCCCTCGATCGGCCTGCTGCAGGTCATCAAGCCCACCTTCGACGCCTACCACGTCGCCGGCACGGTCAAGAGCCAGTACAACCCGGTCGCCAACATCACCGCCGCCGCCAACTACGCGGCCCACCGGTACGGCTCGATCGACAACGTCGACAGCGCGTACTGAGGTCTGCGCGGACCTCTGCCCCGTACGCCGGAAGGGCGGCACCCCTGAGAGGGGTGCCGCCCTTCGCGTACTTCTCCGCAGGCGCGGAGCAGGCGGGGCTACTTGCGCATGACCTCCGGCTCGTGGCGGCGCAGGAAGCGGGCCACGAAGAAGGCGCAGACCGCGGCGAGGGCGAACAGGACGGTCATGTCCAGGGCCCAGGTCAGCGCCCCGTGGTCCCAGAGCGGATCGCTGTCCGTCGAGTTGTGCGGGTTGATCCTGTTGAAGTCGAGCGTGGAGCCGGCGGCACCGACCGCCCAGCGCGACGGCATCAGGTACGAGAACTCGTTGACGCCCGGGGAGCCGTTCAGCGGGAACAGGCACCCCGTGAACACGACCTGGATGATCGCGAACATGACCAGCAGGGGCATGGTCTTCTCGGCGGTCTTCACCAGCGAGGAGATGACCAGGCCGAACATCATCGAGGTGAAGCCGAGCGCCATGATCGGCAGCGACAGTTCGAGCGCGACCGAGCCCCCGAGGATCAGGCCCTCGTCGGGGATCGTCCGGCTCATGAAGCCGATCGCGCCGACCAGCGCGCCCTGGGCCATGGTGATGACACCCAGGACGATCACCTTGGACATCAGGTACGCGGAGCGCGACAGGCCGGTCGCGCGCTCGCGCTCGTAGATGACCCGTTCCTTGATCAGCTCACGGACCGAGTTCGCGGCGCCCGCGAAACAGGCGCCCACCGCGAGGATCAGCAGCACGGTCGCGGCCGTGCCGTTCGGGACGGGCAGGCCGTTCGGCTGGAGTTTCTCGTTGACCAGCAGCGTCCGGTCCGGCTCGATGAGCAGGCTGACCGCGCCGAGGACCGCCGGCAGGATCACCGTCAGGGCGAGGAAGCCCTTGTCGGACACGATGACCGACACGTACCGCCGCACCAGGGTGCTCAGCTGCGAGAGCCAGCCCTGGGGCTTCGGCGGGCGCATGGACTGCGGCGGCGGCATGTGCACGGACTGCGGGGCGACCGCGTCGATGTCCGCGGCGTACATCTGGTAGTGCTGCGAGCCCTTCCAGCGGCCCGCCCAGTCGTAGTCGCGGTAGTTCTCGAAGGCGGAGAAGACATCGGCCCAGGTGTCGTAGCCGAAGAAGTTCAGTGCCTCCTCGGGCGGACCGAAGTACGCCACGGAGCCGCCGGGCGCCATGACCAGGAGCTTGTCGCAGATGGCGAGTTCGGCCACGGAGTGCGTGACGACGAGGACGGTGCGGCCGTCGTCGGCGAGGCCGCGCAGCAGCTGCATGACGTCGCGGTCCATGCCCGGGTCGAGGCCGGAGGTCGGCTCGTCCAGGAAGATCAGCGACGGCTTGGTGAGCAGTTCCAGGGCCACCGAGACGCGCTTGCGCTGGCCGCCGGAGAGGGAGGTGACCTTCTTGTCCTTGTGGACGTCGAGCTTGAGCTCGCGCAGCACCTCGTCGATCCGGGCCGAGCGCTCGGCCTCCGTGGTGTCCGCGGGGAAGCGCAGCTTGGCCGCGTACTTGAGGGCCTTCTTGACGCTCAGTTCCTTGTGCAGGATGTCGTCCTGCGGGACCAGGCCGATGCGCTGGCGCAGCTCGGCGAACTGCTTGTAGAGGTTGCGGTTGTCGTAGAGGACGTCGCCCTGGTTGGCGGGGCGGTAGCCCGTGAGCGCCTTCAGGAGCGTCGACTTCCCCGAGCCGGAGGGGCCGATGACCGCGATGAGCGACTTCTCCGGTACGCCGAAGGAGACGTCCTTGAGGATCTGCTTGCCGCCGTCGACCGTGACGGTCAGGTGGCGGGCCGAGAAGGAGATGTCACCGGTGTCGACGAACTCCTCGAGGCGGTCGCCGACCAGGCGGAACGTCGAGTGGCCGACGCCGACGATGTCGTTCGGGCCGAGCAGCGCGGAGCCGCCCTTGGCGATCGGCATGCCGTTGACGTAGGTGCCGTTGTGCGAGCCCAGGTCGCGGATCTCCGCCCGGCCGTCGGGCGTCGCGTGGAACTCGGCGTGGTGGCGCGAGACCTGCAGGTCGGACACGACCAGCTCGTTCTCCAGCGCACGGCCGATGCGCATGACCCGGCCGAGGGACATCTGGTGGAACGTGGTCGGGCTGCGGTCGCCGTAGACCGGCGGCGCCCCCGCGCCCCCACCGGGTCCCTGCTGCCGCGGGATGTGCCCGCCCTGCTGCGGCTGCGGCCGGCCCTGCTGGGGTGCCTGCTGCTGCGGGGCCTGCTGCGGCGCGGCCTGCTGGGCCCAGCCGGCGGCGGGCGCGCCCTGGGCGGCGTACGGCTGCTGCTGGGGCTGCGCCTGCTGCGGAGCGGCGGCCTGCTGCGGTACGGCTGCCTGCTGAGGTGCGGACGCGGCGCCCGTCAGGCTCAGGCGCGGCCCGTCGGTCGCGTTGCCGAGGTGCACGGCCGAGCCGGGGCCGATCTCCATGTGGTGGATCCGCTGCCCCTGCGCGAAGGTGCCGTTGGTGCTGCCGTGGTCCTCTATGACCCAGCCGCGGCCGCCCCAGCTGATCGTGGCGTGACGCCAGGACACCCTGGCGTCGTCGAGCACGACGTCCCCCTGCGGATCACGTCCGAGGGTGTATGACCTGGACGCGTCGAGCGTCCAGGTCTGTCCGTTCAGTTCCAGTACGAGTTCCGGCACTCCATGCCCCACTTGTTGTCCCCCGATGTATCCCCAGCACAGGGAGTCTAGGGATGTCGAACATCGTGAGGAACTATTTCAGTAGGAGCCCCTTGACCGAAAGTCGGGCCTCGCGAAGACGGTGTACGGGCGTCTTGTCCGTTTCCGTTGACGGGGTTGAAACCGGCCCGGAGAGTGGTAATCCCCCGCGAGGGGGACACGGCGGCGGAAGTACCGCGATGCGGAGTCGGGGGGCTGACGATGAGCGACGGGTCCGCGGGGTACGGCAGGCGCGTACCGGTGGGTGAGGTGCTGCTGTCCTCGATCGCCGCCGTGAGCTGGGCGTTGATCGGGATGGCGGGCGTGGCGGCGCTGGGGCTGCACCTGCTGGACGCGGACGCGACGGCCTCGCTCGGGCCGATGACCGCGGCGGTCGTGGCGCTCGGGGCGGGCGGTTCGGTCACGCCCTCGGGCGACATGTCGGCGTTCGGCCTGGAGGGCGCGCGGGCCGACACCGCCCTCCAGATCACGCCACTCGGGGTGGGTCTGGTGGGCGCCCTGCTGCTGTCCTGGTTCTTCCTGCGCTCCCTGCGCGGGGCGGGCGCGGTGATCACGCCCGCCGAACTGGCGGCCCGCGCGGGTACGGTGGCCGCCCTCTTCGTGGCGATGCTCGGCGGTCTGGCCTGGGCCGGACACGACGTCGTCACGATCGACGGCGGTTCGCTGGGACTCGACGAGCTGCCGGGCGGCGGGGGGACGGACGGCGGGGGGACGGACGGCGTGGAGGTGCCGGGGCTCGGTGACCTCGGCGATCTCGGCGACCTCGGTGACATCGGCGGCGGCGTGCTGCCGGACCGGCTCGGGGACCTCGCGGACGCGAACGCCGAGGTGGGGTTCACCGTCGACGCCGTGCCGACGCTCCTCGGGGGCCTCGGCTGGGTGCTCGGCGTCCTGCTGATCGCGCTGCTGGCCTCGCGCCGCACCCCGCTGCCGAGCGGCTGGACGGCCGTGCACCGCCTGGTGCGGCCCGCGGTGTCCGCGCTGGTCACGGTGTTACTGGTGGCGGTCCTCGCGGGGTTCGCGGCGGCGGCGTACGCGGCCGTCGGCGACGACCACCCGCGGCGGATCGCCGGCGCCGCCCTGCTCGGGGCGCCCAACGGGGTGTGGCTCGGCATCCCGGTCGGGCTCCTCGTGCCGTGGGACGGGAAGGCCACGGGTCCGTTCCTGCAGTTCCTGCCGGACCCGATGGACGACCTCCTGAAGTTCTCCGACCGGCCCGTCACGCTGGGCCGGCTGGCCGAACTGGACAGCAGGGTCTGGCTGCTGGGCGTCGCGGCGGCGCTGATGATGCTGTTCGCGGGCGTCCTGAACGCGGTGCGCACCCCGCTGGTACGGGGCCGGGGCGCACGGGACCTGGGCCTCCTCGGGTTCGCCGGCCGTTGCGCGCTGCGGCTGGCGGTCGTGACCGCGCTGGCGCTGCCGTTGCTCGCGGCGCTGACGGAGGTGTCCGTGGACGCCTCGCTGTCCGTGCTCGGCATCGACGCGTTCGACTCCGGGATCGAGTTGCGCGGGCGGTTCGGCATGGCGCTGCTGCTCGGTGCGGTGTGGGGCGCGGGTGCGGGGGCGGCGGGCGCGCTGCTGGCGTCCGCCACGGGTGCCGCCGGGCGGCAGGCTGTGCCGCTGGCACTCGGTGACGCGGGCGCCTGGGAGGCGGCCTCCGGACATGCGGACGCCGCCGCTCCGCACCACCCGTACCACCCGCACCACGCGGAGACCGCCGGGGAGGCCGGGCCCTACCGGCCCGGAACACCGTTCCGGCCGGCGAACCCGGAGACGAACCCGTATCTACGGCTGCCGGAGGAGCTGCGGGGGTCCGGAACGGGGCGGGGGCCGGAGGGCCGGGCTCCCGACGACATCTACGGGGCGCGGACGGTGATCGGGCCCGTCACGCCCCCGGCCCGTCCGGAACCCCCGGCCCGTCCGGAACCCCCGGCCCGTCCGGAGCCCCCGGCCCGTCCGGGTCCTCCCGGACGGGGACCCCGGCGCCGGTCCTCGCAGGACGGGCCGCCGCCCCCGCCGGACGACCTCCCGCCCCCGCCGCCCCGCGANGCGCCGGTCCTCGCAGGACGGGCCGCCGCCCCCGCCGGACGACCTCCCGCCCCCGCCGCCCCGCGAACCGGGCGGGCGGCGCTGACCGTGCGGGGAGGGCGCGGCGGACACCGCCCGGGAAGGCGGGGGACATCCGGGCGACATGTACTGTTCCCCGTCCGTCAGGCGGACCTCGGAGGCGTACGGCACGGGGTGCCGGATACGGTGTAGGCACCATGAGCCCCGCATCGCAGACCTCCGATGTCCCCACCCTCCTCGTCAAGATCTTCGGCAAGGACCGTCCCGGCATCACCGCCGGGCTCTTCGACACCCTTGCCGCCTACTCGGTCGACGTGGTCGACATCGAGCAGGTCGTCACCCGTGGCCGGATCGTGCTGTGCGCGCTGGTGAGCCATCCGCCGGCCGGTCTGGAGGGCGATCTGCGCGCCACGGTGCACAGCTGGGCGGACTCGATGAGGCTGCAGGCCGAGATCATCTCCGGGCACGGCGACAACCGGCCGCGCGGACACGGCAGGTCGCTGGTGACCGTCCTCGGGCATCCGCTCACCGCGGAGTCGACGGCCGCCATCGCCGCCCGCATCACCGGGACCGGCGGCAACATCGACCGTATCTTCCGGCTGGCCAAGTACCCCGTGACGGCGGTCGAGTTCGCCGTGTCCGGCACGGAGCCGGAAGGGCTGCGGACCGCGCTGGTGACCGAGGCCGCGGCGCTCGGCGTGGACATCGCGGTGGTCGCGGCGGGGCTGCACCGGCGCGCCCAGCGCCTGGTCGTCATGGATGTGGACTCCACCCTCATCCAGGACGAGGTCATCGAGCTCTTCGCGGCGCACGCCGGCTGCGAGGCCGAGGTCGCCGAGGTGACGGCGGCCGCGATGCGCGGGGAGCTGGACTTCGAGCAGTCGCTGCACGCGCGCGTGAAACTGCTCGCGGGGCTCGACGCCTCCGTTGTGGACAAGGTGCGCAGTGAGGTGCGGCTGACCCCCGGGGCCCGCACGCTCATCCGCACGCTGAAGCGGCTCGGCTTCCAGGTGGGTGTCGTCTCCGGCGGGTTCACCCAGGTGACGGACGACCTGAAGGAACGGCTCGGGCTCGACTTCGCCCAGGCCAACACGCTGGAGATCACCGACGGGAAGCTGACGGGCAAGGTCGTCGGCGAGATCGTGGACCGTGCGGGCAAGGCGCGGCTGCTGCGCCGGTTCGCCGCGGAGGCGGGCGTACCGCTCTCCCAGACGGTGGCGGTCGGCGACGGCGCCAATGACCTGGACATGCTCAACGCGGCCGGTCTCGGGGTCGCCTTCAACGCCAAGCCGGTGGTGCGCGAGGCCGCGCACACCGCGGTGAACTTCCCCTTCCTGGACACGGTCCTCTACCTGCTGGGCGTGACGCGCGAAGAGGTCGAGGCGGCGGACATGCACGTGGACTGAGCGGCTCCGACCATGTCGGCCGGGCGTCCCCGGCCACGTGGACCGGGCGTCCCCGACGCGGACGGGCCCGGCACCGCCACGGTGCCGGGCCCGTCCGCGCTCACGCCGGCTCACGCGAACCGGCACTCACGGCGGGTCACGTGGACGCGCGCCGGTGGCGGGTCACTCGGAGGGGCCCCAGAAGTCGAGCAGGGTGGCCGCGCCGGGCTCCAGGCTCTTCCACGGGCCGGGGAAGGAGAGCACGGCGAAGGCGGCGGTGGGGAACTCGCGGCGGCTCATCCGCTCCCGCGCGTCCCCCTCGAACCGGCCGGCCAGGATGTCGGCGAGGCCGTGCACCCCGGGGTTGTGGCCGATCAGGAGGGCGGTCCGCACGTCGTCCGGGGTTTCGTTGAGCACGGCGATCAGCTCGCCCGGGGACGCCTCGTAGAGCCGCTCCTCGTAGACCGTCTTCGGCCGGTGCGGGAACTCCTGGACCGCGAGCTTCCAGGTCTCGCGGGTCCGGGTCGCGGTGGAGCAGAGGGCCAGGTCGAAGGGGATGCCGCTGTCGGCCAGCTTGCGTCCGGCGACGGCGGCGTCCTTGCGGCCCCGCTCGGCGAGCGGACGCTCGTGGTCGGCCACGTCCGGCCAGTCGGCCTTCGCGTGCCGGAAAAGGACAATCCTGCGGGGTTCTGCGACGCTCATGCGTCCCAGCTTCGCACGAAACACTCCATGGGGCGCAGGGAGTTGGTGCGCTGCCCCGCCGGAGGGCGGGAAGCGCCGCCGGAGGGCGGGAGGACCTACCGGAGGGCCGGGGGGATCAGGAGCCCTGGTGCAGCACCAGCTGCTGGATCCGCGTGAAGAGGTCGCCGACCGCCGGGTCCGCGCCCGCCGCGTGGGCGTCCGCGGGGTTCAGTATCAGCAGCAGGAGCGCGGCGAAGGCGAGCGCCGGGAGGAGCAGCGCCCACCAGGGCAGCCGGGTTTCGACGCCGCGCCCGGTCGCCGGGTGGGACGGGGTGTGCGTAGGGGCCGACATGCCGCCTCCGTGGGGCTTCGAGTGCTCCGTGGTCCGCGTCCTCGCGGTCACTTCTCGAAGGTACGGACCCGGGGCCCCGCGGCCCATCCGGTGATCCACCCACTTGACCCTGACACTCACCCCCTAGGGGATGGTGGGGACAACCCCACCCCGCGGCACGCGACGCACGGCGGCCGCTTCCCGCCGGGGGAAGGTGTTCAGGGGGCGGCGATCGACGCGATGACGCCGATGACCACGAAGATGAGGAAGAACGCGCCGAAGACGAGCAGCATCTTCTTCTGGCCGTTCTTGGGGTTCGGTTCGAGCACGGGCATGAGGCAAGTCTCGCACTCCTCGCCCCGTTCCCCGGCGGTGGGGTCGGCGGGCCCCCGGCGCGGTCACCGGCCGGCCTCGTCCTCGACGGTGCGGTCGCGGCCCGCCAGGACGCCCATCACGATCTGCGGGACCATCAGGCCCGCCATGAGCGCGATCGGCAGTCCCCAGCCGCCGCTGTGCTGGTAGAGGACGCCCACCAGCAGCGGGCCGGGGATCGAGATGAGGTAGCCGGTGCTCTGCGCGAAGGCCGAGAGCTGCGCGACCCCCGCGCCGGTCCTGGCCCGCATGCCGACCATCGTGAGGGCCAGCGGGAACGCGCAGTTGGAGACACCGAGCAGCAGGGCCCAGGCCCAGGCGCCACCCGCGGGGGCGAGGTAGAGCCCCGCGTAGCCGGTGAACCCGCAGAGGCCGAGGGCGATCACGATCGGCCCCTGGCGGGGCAGGCGCGTGGCCAGCCGGGGTATGACGAAGGCCAGGGGCACGCCCATCACCATCGTGACGGCGAGCAGCAGTCCGGCGGTGCCGGCCGACACGCCCGCGTCCCGGAAGATCTGCGCCATCCAGCCCATGGTGATGTACGCGGCGGTGGCCTGCAGCCCGAAGAAGACGGCGAGCGCCCAGGCGGTACGGCTGCGGGTGATCCGCAGCGGGGCGGTCTCCCGGGCCTCTTCGGACGCCGGGCCGGGTCCGGCGGCGGGCCCGGCAGCGGGCTCGGCGGAGAGCGGGGTGCCCTTGGCCCGCACGAGGGGGAGCCACGGCAGCACGGCGAGGGCCGCGAGCCCCGCCCAGACGGCGAGGCCCGGCTGCCAGCCACCGCCCAGGGCGCGGGTCACGGGCACGGTGGCGGCGGCCGCGGAAGCGGTGCCGAGTGCGAGGGCCATGGAGTACAGGCCGGTCATGGAGCCGACCCGGTCCGGGAACCAGCGCTTGACGATCACCGGCATGAGGACGTTGCTGACCGCGATGCCCATGAGCGCGAGGGCGCTGGCGGCCAGGAAGCCCACCGTGTTCCCGGCGAAGGGCCGGATCACCAGGCCGGTGCCGATCGCCAGCATGCCGGCGCAGACCACGGCGGCGAGTCCGAAGCGGCGGGCGAGGCGGGGCGCCATCACACCGAAGACGGCGAAGCAGAGCGACGGTACCGAGGTGAGGAGTCCGGCGACGCTGCCGCTCATGCCGAGCCCGTCGCGCACCTCCTCGAGGAGGGCGCCGAGGCTGGTGATGGCGGGCCGCAGGTTGAGGGCGGTCAGGACGATGCCCGCGATCACCAGGCGCGTCGCCCACGCGCGCGCCCCGGGCGGGCGGACGTCCGCGTCCTGCGCGGAACTGCGTCTGCGGATCGGTGGGGACATGATCGTCCGGGTTTCCTCGCCAGTCATGAACCCCATCATAGAATCATGGGATGATTGGTTGTCCAACCTTCCGGTACTAAGCCCTCTGGCACGAAGGACCGTCATGCCGCTGAGCCACCCCCGCCGTTCGGCACTGTCCGAGCAGGTCATCGCCGCGTTGCGGAACGAGATCACCTCGGGCGAATGGCCGGTGGGCTCCCGCATCCCCACCGAGCCGGAACTGGTCGAGCAGCTCGGTGTCGCCCGCAACACGGTCCGGGAGGCCGTCCGCGCGCTCGCGCACAACGGCCTGCTGGACATCCGGCAGGGCTCGGGCACCTATGTCGTGGCGACCAGTGAGCTGGCCGGTGTGATGCACCGCCGGTTCGCGGACGCGGACCCGCGGCACATCGCCGAGCTGCGTTCCACGCTGGAGTCGAGCGCGGCCCGGCTGGCCGCCGGGCGCCGCACCGAGCGCGATCTGAAGCACCTGGACGCTCTTCTCGTACGCCGGGAGGAGGCGTGGGCGTCGGGTGACGCGGAGGCGTTCGTGGCCGCCGACACGACCTTCCACCTCGCCGTGGTCGCCGCGTCCCACAACGACGTCATGACCGCGATGTACGCGGACCTGGGCGAGGTCGTGCGCGACTGGCTGCGCGGGGACATCGGCGGGGAGCTGACGCCCGGTACGTACATGGACCACTCGCGCCTGGTGGACGCGATCCGTGCGGGCGACGCGTCGACGGCCGCCTCGGAGGCGGCCGGCTATCCGTTCCCGTGCCGCCCGGGAAGCCCCGGGAACCCCGAGACCCCGGAGGACGTCACCTCCGGTGACTGACCCACGCCGAGCGGACCTCCTTCCAGCAGCGGCCGGTCAGCCGGACGTGCTGCGCGGGGCCCGCCTCGACCCGCGCCCCGTCGGCGTCGAGGTCCCACCAGCGCTCGCACTCGACGTGCAGGCCGACACGGTCGGGTTCGGGGTACGGGTTGCGGCAGTCCGCCGTCACGCGCGAACCGTCGACGACGGTCCGGCACACCGCCCCGAAGGGCCGTTCCTCGCCGGGTGCGGATACGGGCGTGCGCGCCCGGGGGACGACGGTTCCCGCGGGGTGCGGGGCGGCGTCGCAGGGCGCCGCGAGCACGAGGGTCAGCGCGGCGAACAGGGCGACGGGGAGCGCCGTGAAGCCGGTCCTGGGGAGCCGACGGCTGCATCGGGCCTGGGAGGGGCGCACAAAGAAACCTCCTCGGCTGGGCTTTGGAGGCGTCTCGGAGGAGAACTCCTCCTCCAGGGTGAGCCGTTCCCCCCTTCGGCCGCCCGGCCGGCGGGGCCGAACGGGTGACGCCCCGCCCTCCGCGGCTGCGGGGGACGGGGCGCCGACACCGTACGCACACGGATGCGCAAACCCTTGCGCATCCGTGTGCGCGAACGCTTACGCGCCGATCGCGTGCAGACCGCCGTCGACGTGGATGATCTCGCCGGTGGTCTTCGGGAACCAGTCGCTGAGCAGGGCGACGACACCGCGGCCGGCCGGCTCGGGGTCCTTCAGGTCCCACTCCAGGGGCGAGCGGTCGTCCCAGACGGCGGCCAGCTCGCTGAAGCCCGGGATGGACTTGGCGGCCATCGAACCGATCGGACCGGCCGCGATGAGGTTGGAGCGCACGTTCTGCTTGCCCAGGTCGCGGGCCAGGTAGCGGTTGGTGGCCTCCAGGGCGGCCTTGGCCGGGCCCATCCAGTCGTACTGCGGCCAGGCGTACTGGGCGTCGAAGGTGAGGCCGACGACCGAGCCGCCGCCGTTCTGCATCAGCGGCAGGCAGGCCATGGTCAGCGACTTCAGCGAGAAGGCGGAGACGTGCATGGCCGTGGCGACCGACTCGAACGGCGTGTTCAGGAAGTTGCCGCCCAGGGCGTCCTGCGGGGCGAAGCCGATGGAGTGCACGACGCCGTCGAGGCTGCCCAGCTCCGCGCCCACGACCTCGGCGAGCCGCCCGAGGTGCTCGTCGTTCGTGACGTCGAGCTCGATGACCTTGGTGGGCTTGGGGAGCTTCTTGGCGATGCGCTCGGTCAGCGTGGGCCGCGGGAACGCGGTCAGGATGATCTCCGCGCCCTGCTCCTGGGCCAGCTTCGCGGTGTGGAAGGCGATGGACGACTCCATCAGCACACCGGTGATCAGGACGCGCTTGCCCTCGAGAATTCCGCTCATGGTGATCAGTGACCCATTCCCAGTCCGCCGTCTACGGGGATGACGGCTCCAGTGATGTACGAGGCCTCTTCCGAGGCGAGGAACCGCACCGTCGCGGCGATCTCCTCGGGCTGCGCGTACCGGCCGAGCGGCACCTGCTTCACGATGGCCTCGCGCTGCTCGTCGGTGAGCGCCTTGGTCATGTCGGTGTCGACGAAACCGGGCGCGACGACGTTGAAGGTGATGTTGCGCGAGCCCAGCTCACGGGCGAGCGAGCGCGCGAACCCGACCAGACCGGCCTTGGAGGCGGCGTAGTTCGCCTGCCCCGCCGAGCCGAGGAGGCCGACGACCGAGGAGAGCAGGACGACGCGGCCCTTCTTGGCGCGCAGCATGCCGCGGTTGGCGCGCTTCACGACCCGGAAGGTGCCCGTCAGGTTGGTGTCCAGGACGGACGTGAAGTCCTCCTCGGACATCCGCATGAGCAGCTGGTCCTTGGTGATCCCGGCGTTGGCCACGAGCACCTCGACCGTGCCGTGCTCGGCCTCGATCTCCTTGTAGGCCTGCTCCACCTGCTCGCTGTCGGTGATGTCGCACTTGACCGCGAGACAGCCCAGTTCGGTGAGGGCGGCCGGGGGCTCGCCCGAACGGTATGTGATCGCGACCTTGTCGCCCGCGTCGGCGAAAGCGCGGGCGATGGCGAGGCCGATGCCCCGGTTTCCTCCGGTGACGAGAACCGAGCGGCTCAACGGATCACCCTTTCGATAGCCGGTCTGGTACCTCGAAAACCTATCGGTACCGTCGGCCCTGCGGAGAATCGGGCACCGACAGTGGCTCACCGTGCCCGCTGTCGGGACCCTACAGTCGGCGCGGTCGCCGCGCCGTCCCGTCACTCCACCATGCCGGCCGCGGGCAGAGCTTTGCTCTCACCGCGATCCTCCGGGCCGCGCGATCAGCGTTCTGCGGGGTGCCGGGCACGGGGCTCGTCAGGCACCGCCCCCACAGGGGCGGTACAGCCGCCCCCGGTGCCCCTCCTTGCGCAGCTTCCAGCCCTGGACGACCAGTCGGTCGAGGACCGCGCGGACCTCCTTCTCCGGATGATCCACCGCAGACAACTCGCGACGCACGACCATGCCCCTGGGGGTACGACAATCACCGAAATCGCACGCCGAACGGGACCGGGCCAGTTCGGCGGGCCGACACCTCAGGCGGGGCGCCCCGCCGGAACCCGGCACCGGATCTGCTTCCCGACCGGCGACCGGCACACGTGCCAACCCGGTGCGAGCAGGTCCAGCAGCCCCAGTCCGCGCCCCGACTCCGCCTCGGGGTCGCACAGTTCGACGCCACGCGATCTCGGCAGCACGCACGGGTCCGGGTCGTGGACGTTGACCGCGATCCCGAACACGGCCACATACGCCTCCACGACCAGCGGTACGTGCTCCCCGCAGGCCCGCACCGAATTGCCGACCAGCTCCGACACGACCAGCTGTGCCGCCTCGGCCGCCTCCGCGTCCGCGCCGTGGTCCGCCAGCACCCGGACGATCAGCCCCCGAAGGAGGCGGAAGCCTCCGGCGGACGCGGTGAGGTGCGCGACGAAACCCTGGTTCCGGCGGCGGAGATAGAGACCCGGGACGGGTGGAGGGAGGGGGTGGAGGTCCCGCCGGGGGCCGACGTCACCAACGGGGTCGCGATGGTCGGCGACGACGGGAAGGGGGATTGCGGTGGGGTCGGGCATGAGGCCTCCGGCCTGGAGATGCGCATGGGTGCCAAACGGCACAAGTCGCGCTGCACACCCGCCTGCTCGGCTTCGCAGCACCCTTCGATAGTGGCCACTTCTCCCTGGGGTAGCAAGTTTTCGACCCAATGGAGTGAACGGTCGTCAGGAAGTGTGCTCAGCACTTGGATTCGCCGTGCGAAACTGCCGACATGCCCAACTCTCCACTGGTTCCGACCGTCCGCCGCAGGCGTCTGGGAGCAGCTCTGCGGCGCCTGCGCAACGACGCCGGGATGACGCTCGACGATGCGGCGGCCACCATGAAGTGGAAGGGACCGAAGCTGTCGAAGATCGAGAGTGCCAACCAGGCCATTCGGCCCGGCGACGTGTCAGCCCTACTGAAGGCGTACGGCATAGACGATCCGGAGCTGCGCACCGCGCTGGAGAACCTGGCAAGGGATGCCGGCAAGAAAGGCTGGTGGCAGACCTACAGCGGGATCGTCTCGCCGTCCTATGCGGACTACATCTCCTTGGAGTCCGACGCGGAGTCGATCTGTACCTGGTCCCCGCTGGTCATCCCGGGGCTCCTCCAGACCGCCGCGTATGCGCGCGAGACAATCGCCGGTGTGACTACGTTCCGGACTCCGGAGGAAGTCGCCGCGCTGGCGGAGGTCCGGTTCGCCCGCCAGTCAGTACTCACCCGGCCTGGTGCGCCCCTCGAACTCTGGGCGATCATTCACGAAGCCGCGCTCCTTCAGCGCTTCGCTGTCCGCCCGGCAACCATGCGGGACCAGTTGCGACGCCTGTTGGACACAGCCGACATGCCGAACGTCACCATTCAGCTGATGCCGCTGGACTGCACGACGCACCCCGGCATGCTGGGTGGCTTCAGCCTTGCCAGCTTCCCTCGGCCTGTGCCTGTGGTCGTGCTTTTGGAGAACCTCAGCGGCGCGGCTTACGTTGAGGGCGACGACGCGGCGCCCTTCGCCAAAGCCTTCGAACGCATCCGCGCCACGGCCCTCTCGGTGGAGGACTCGCTCGCACGGATCACCCACATGGAAGAAGGGCACAGGAAGTGAACGACTCGAAGGCGGAGCTGTACGCGTACAACCTCTCCACCGCGATATGGCGGAAGTCCTCCGCCAGCGGAGCGGAGCACGACTGCGTCGAGGTGACCGACCTCCCCGGCGGCGCGAAAGCCGTGCGCGACTCGAAGCGGCCCGAGGCCGAACCCCTGCGGTACACCGCCTCCGAGTGGGCCGCGTTCCGCGAGGGTGTGATCTCCGGGGAGCTCTGAACCCGACGCAAACGCTGATGGCCGCCTCCGGGAAGTACGGGAGACGGCCATCGCTGTGTCTCGGTCCGGGCCCAGACCGCGGCCTCGTACGGCACTCCGCCTGGCGTGAGTCCGCTGGATGTCACGGTGGCGGCACTGCATGATTCACTGCAGGACATCTCAACAATGTGTGACAAGGGGAGGCCGCATCATGGCCCACGAGGTCGATCAGTCATTCCTGGCACTGCCCCTGCGGGCCCTGGCCGACGCGGCGCTCGCCCGGGCCCGGGCGCTGGGCGCCGCGCACGCGGACTTCCGGTTCGAGCGGGTGCGCAGCGCGTCCTGGCGGCTGCGGGACGCGCGGCCGGCGGGGTCGTCCGACACGACCGACCTCGGGTACGCGGTGCGGGTGGTGCACGGCGGGACCTGGGGGTTCGCCTCCGGCGTCGACCTGACGATGGACGCCGCGGCGAAGGTGGCGTCGCAGGCCGTGGCGATGGCCAAGCTGTCGGCGCAGGTGATCAGGGCGGCCGGTTCCGACGAGCGGGTGGAGCTGGCGGACGAGCCCGTGCACACGGAGAAGACCTGGGTCTCCTCGTACGAGATCGATCCGTTCTCCGTGCCGGACGAGGAGAAGGCCGGGCTGCTGGCGGACTGGAGCGCGCGGCTGCTCGCCGCGGACGGTGTCAGCCATGCGGACGCCTCGCTGATGACGGTCCACGAGAACAAGTTCTACGCGGACACGGCGGGCACGGTGACCACGCAGCAGCGGGTCCGGCTGCACCCCCAGCTGACCGCCGTGGCCGTCGACGGGTCGAGCGGCGAGTTCGACTCGATGCGCACGATCGCGCCGCCCGTCGGGCGCGGCTGGGAGTACCTCACGGGCACCGGCTGGGACTGGGAGGCGGAGCTCGCGCGGCTCCCGGAACTGCTCGCCGAGAAGATGCGTGCGCCGAGCGTCACGGCGGGGGTGTACGACCTGGTCGTCGACCCGTCCAACCTGTGGCTGACCATCCACGAGTCCATCGGCCACGCCACCGAGCTGGACCGGGCGCTGGGGTACGAGGCCGCGTACGCCGGGACGTCGTTCGCCACCTTCGACCAGCTGGGCAAGTTGCGGTACGGCTCCGAGCTGATGAACGTCACCGGTGACCGGACCGCCGAGCACGGGCTCGCGACCGTCGGGTACGACGACGAGGGCGTCGCCGGGCAGTCCTGGGACCTGGTGAAGAACGGCACGCTCGTCGGCTACCAGCTGGACCGCAGGATCGCGAGGCTGACCGGCTTCGAGCGCTCCAACGGCTGCGCGTACGCCGACTCCCCCGGCCATGTGCCCGTCCAGCGCATGGCGAACGTGTCGCTGCGGCCGGACCCCGCCGGGATGTCCACCGAGGACCTCATCGGGAGCGTCGACCGCGGGATCTACGTCGTCGGCGACCGGTCCTGGTCGATCGACATGCAGCGCTACAACTTCCAGTTCACCGGCCAGCGGTTCTTCAGGATCGAGAACGGGCGGATCACGGGCCAGCTGCGGGACGTCGCCTACCAGGCGACGACCACCGACTTCTGGGGCTCGATGGCGGCCGTCGGCGGCCCGCAGACGTACGTCCTGGGCGGTGCCTTCAACTGCGGCAAGGCCCAGCCGGGCCAGGTCGCGGCGGTCTCGCACGGCTGCCCGTCGGCCCTCTTCAAGGGCGTCAACATCCTCAACACCACCCAGGAGGCCGGTCGATGAGCGCCCGTACGAACAAGCCGCACGAGATCGTCGAGCGCGCCCTCGCGCTGTCCCGGGCGGACGGCTGCGTCGTCATCGCCGACGAGCGGTCGACCGCCAATCTGCGCTGGGCGGGCAACGCGCTGACCACGAACGGCGTCACCCGCGGGCGCACGCTGACCGTCGTCGCGACGGTCGACGGCCGCGAGGGCACCGCCTCCGGCGTCGTCTCGCGTTCGGCGGTGACCGCGGACGAGCTGGAGCCGCTGGTGCGGGCCGCCGAGGCCGCGGCCCGCGGCGCCGGTCCGGCCGAGGACGCGCAGCCGCTCGTCGAGGGCGTGCCCGCCTCCCCCGACTTCACGGACGCGCCGGCCGAGACCTCGCCGGCCGTCTTCACGGACTTCGCCCCGGCGCTCGGCGAATCGTTCGCACGCGCGCGCGGGGGCGGCCGGGAGCTGTACGGCTTCGCCAACCACGAGCTCGTCTCCAGCTACCTGGGTACGTCCACCGGGCTGCGGCTGCGCCACGACCAGCCCAACGGGACGCTGGAGCTGAACGCCAAGTCGCCGGACCGTACGCGCTCGGCCTGGGCCGGCCGGTCCACGCGGGACTTCAAGGACGTGGACCCGGCGGCGCTCGACGCCGAGCTGGCCGTCCGGCTGGGCTGGGCCGAGCGGCGCCTGGACCTGCCCGCCGGGCGGTACGAGACGCTGCTGCCGCCGACCGCCGTCGCGGACCTGCTGATCTACCAGATGTGGTCGGCGGCGGCCCGGGACGCGGCCGAGGGCCGGACGGTGTTCAGCAGGCCCGGCGGCGGGACCCGCGTCGGCGACCGGCTCACCGACCTGCCGCTGACCCTGCGCAGCGACCCGCACGAGGCCGGGCTGGAGAGCGCCCCCTTCGTGCTCGCGCACTCCTCCGGGGACGACGCCTCCGTCTTCGACAACGGGCTGCCGATCGAAGCCACGGAGTGGATCCGGGAGGGCGAGCTGAGGCGGCTGACGAGCACCCGGCACAGCGCGGCCCTGACCGGACTGCCGGTGGCCCCCGGCATCGGCAACCTCGTCCTGGACGGCGGCGAGGACAGGTCCCTGGAGGAGATGGTCGCCGCCACCGGGCGCGGGCTGCTGCTGACCTGCCTCTGGTACATCCGCGAGGTCGACCCGGCGACGCTGCTGCTGACCGGGCTGACCCGGGACGGCGTCTACCTCGTGGAGAACGGCGAGGTCACCGGTGAGGTCAACAACTTCCGGTTCAACGAGTCGCCGGTGGACCTGCTCGGGCGGGCGACCGAGGCCGGGCGGACGGAGAAGACGCTGCCGCGCGAGTGGAGCGACTGGTTCACCAGGGCCGCGATGCCCGCGCTGCGGGTGCCGGATTTCAACATGAGCTCGGTCAGCCAGGGCGTATAGGCTCGATAGCCTCGTGGTCGGCCGTTCCTTGCGGCCGACCGCGCACAGTGAAGATCATCCGAGGAGACACGAGAACCGTGACGGACATCGTCGACGAGCTGAAGTGGCGCGGGCTGTTCGCCCTGTCCACCGACGAGAACGCATTGCGCCAGGCGCTCGCGGACGGTCCCGTCACGTTCTATTGCGGCTTCGACCCCACCGCGGCCTCGCTGCACGTCGGGCACCTGGTGCAGGTCCTCACCATGCGCCGCCTCCAGCAGGCGGGCCTGCGCCCGCTCGCCCTGGTGGGCGGGGCGACCGGCCAGATCGGCGACCCGCGCCCGACGGCGGAGCGCACCCTGAACGACCCGGAGACGGTCGCCGACTGGGTCGGCCGGCTGCGCGAGCAGATCAGGCCGTTCCTGTCCTTCGAGGGCGAGAACGCCGCGGTGATGGTGAACAACCTGGACTGGACGGCCGGGCTGTCGGCCATCGAGTTCCTGCGGGACATCGGCAAGCACTTCCGCGTCAACAAGATGCTCACCAAGGACTCGGTCGCCCGGCGTCTGGAGTCCCAGGAGGGCATCAGCTACACGGAGTTCAGCTACCAGCTGCTCCAGGGCATGGACTTCCTGGAGCTGTACCGCAGGCACGGCTGCACGCTCCAGCAGGGTGGCAGCGACCAGTGGGGCAACCTCACGGCGGGCCTGGACCTGATCCACCGGCTGGAGCCGGACGCCCGCGTGCACTGCATCGCCACGCCCCTGATGGTCAAGGCGGACGGCACCAAGTTCGGCAAGAGCGAGGGCGGGGCCGTCTGGCTCGACCCCGCGCTGACGACGCCGTACGCGTTCTACCAGTTCTGGCTGAACGTGGACGACCGGGACGTCTCGACATACATGCGGATCCTGTCCTTCCGGTCCCGGGAGGAGCTGGAGGAGCTGGAGCGGCAGACGCAGGAGCGGCCGCAGGCCCGGGCCGCGCAGCGGGCACTGGCCGAGGAGCTGACGGCGCTGGTGCACGGGGACCACCAGGCGGAGGCCGTGATCGCCGCCTCGCGGGCGCTCTTCGGGCAGGGCGAGCTGGGCGACCTCGACGAGGCCACGCTCGACGCGGCGCTGTCCGAGGTGCCGCGGGTGCGGATCGCCGGGCCGGGGTCGGTGTCGGTGGTGGACCTGTTCGCCGAGGTCGGGCTGGCGGCCAGCAAGTCCGCCGCGCGGCGGACGGTGAAGGAGGGCGGGGCGTACGTGAACAACGTGAAGGTCGCCTCGGAGGATGCCGTTCCCGGTGCGGAGGATCTGCTGCACGGGCGGTGGCTGGTGCTTCGGCGGGGCAAGAAGAGCCTTGCCGCCGTGGAGGTCGCGCCCTAGCGCTTCCCCTCCGGGGAGCGGGTTCCGGGGGCGGGAGTTCGTCGGGTGCGGGTGCGGGTGCGTTGCGGCTGGTCGTGCAGTTCCCCGCGCCCCTTGAAGGCAGAAGATCGCGCCGTTCCCCGCGCCCCTGGAGATCCCCCTTGAGCAGGCGTGCGGGAAGGGTGCGGGTCCGTTGCGGGGCCGCACCCTCCCGTTCGTTCAGGCTCGGCGTTTGCTGCCCTTCATCGCCGTGTAGAGCATGTCGCCCAGGAAGACGACGGCCACCGCGGCGACGAGCTGGAGGATGTGCCGGCCCCAGTCGATGCCGCGGGTCTCGTCGATGCCGAGGCCGCGGGCGATCGCGTTGCCCACGATCGCGCCGATGATTCCGAAGATCGTGGTGAGCCAGAGCGGACTGTGCTGCTTGCCCGGAATGATCGCCTTGGCGAGCAAACCCAGCACGAGTCCCACGATGATCGCCCACAACCAGCCCATGGCTGCCTCCTCTACGGCTCTGTCCGAGCATTACGCCCAGTGTCGGTCCGCATCCCGTACGGCGCATGTCGGGCACGGCCGTACGCGGTACGGCGCAGCCGTCCCGCCCCGGGCCGGAGCCGACCCGGTCTCGTTCACGGCGCAGCCACGGCGTACCGTTGTTCCCGTACGGGCCGTGGAAGCGTCCGATGCGGGCAGGTGGTGGAACGTGATGCGGAAGCAGAACGACGTCGAGGTCTTCCGGATCACGGGGGCCAGACAAGGGCTGGCCGACGACGTGCGCGGCCGGCAGCGCCGCTACATCATCTCGATGTCCGTCCGCACGGTCTCCGTGGTCCTCGCGGCCACCCTGTGGAACGTCGAACGGCATGTCGCCGTCGTTGCCCTGGTGCTGGGCGTACTGCTGCCCTACATCTCGGTGGTGATCGCCAACGCGGGCCGCGAGAACGCGCCGTCGCTGCCGTCCTCCTTCATGACCGCGCCCGTCCGTCCGATGCTCGCGGGACCGCACGCCGGGGGCGTCGCGGAACCCGTCCCGGAGGACCTGACGGCCGGCCCCGGGACACGTCCGCGGGACGAGCCGCACGGGCGGATCTGAGCACCGGAGAGCCCGCCGGAAGCGGAATCCGACCCCTCTGCCAAGCTCAGGAAAAGCTCAGATCAATCATGTTGTTCCGTTGCAGGGCGATGGGTCACCCGTGACATACTTGGCACGCGCTCCGCATCCCCCGTCGGAGCGACAGACCGACGCCGGGCAGCTCCCCCCGTGGCTGCTCGGCGTCGCCTTTTGAGACTTGTCAGAGGCTTATCAGAGACTTGTCGTCGGACCCGTTCCGGGCCTGTTCCGGGCCTGCCGGGACTCGGCTAGTGTCGGGGACGTGATCCTGAACGTCCCCGGTTCCGACCCGCCGGACCCCTCGGCCCCGTCCTCCCCCGTCTGCTCCGCCAAGGGCTGCCGGGCCGACGCGGTGTGGGTGCTCGCGTGGAACAACCCGAAGCTGCACACACCGGAGCGGCGCAAGACCTGGCTCGCGTGCGAGGAGCACCGCGACCACCTGTCGAAGTTCCTGGACGTCCGCGGGTTCCTGAAGGACGTGGTGCTCCTGGCGGAGTGGGAGGCCGCGGAGCGACCGCCCGCGGAATGAGCCTCCGGCTCCCCCTCACCTTTCCCTTCCCCCAGTCCCGGTCCCGGTCCCGGTCCGTGCGCCGGGCCGGTCAGCCCCCGATCGCCGACATCGGGCGGTCCGGCTGGACGAACGACGGGTCGTCCAGGCCCGCGCCGGCCTTCTTCCCCCACATCGCCAGCCGCCAGATCCGGGCGATCTCCTCGTCCGGCGCCTCCGAGCGGAGCGCCGCCCGCAGGTCGGTCTCCTCGGAGGCGAAGAGGCAGGTGCGGACCTGGCCGTCGGCGGTCAGGCGGGTGCGGTCGCAGGCCGAGCAGAACGGGCGGGTGACCGAGGCGATCACTCCGACCCGGTGCGGTCCGCCGTCCACGATCCAGCGCTCGGCGGGCGCCGAGCCCCGCTCCTCGGACCCCTCCTCCGTGAGCTCGAAGCGCGTGCGCAGCGAGGTGAGGATGTCGCCGGCGGTGACCATGCCCTCGCGCTTCCAGCCGTGCTGTGCGTCGAGGGGCATCTGCTCGATGAACCGCAGTTCGTAGTCGTGCTCCACGGCCCAGGCGAGGAGGTCCGGCGCCTCGTCCTCGTTCAGGCCCGGCATCAGGACGGAATTGACCTTGACCGGCGTCAGCCCCGCCGCGCGGGCCGCCTCCAGGCCCTCGACGACGTCCTTGTGGCGGTCGCGGCGGGTCAGCGTTTTGAAGACGTCCGGGCGCAGGGTGTCCAGCGAGACGTTGACCCGGTCCAGGCCCGCCGCCCTGAGGGCGGTCGCGGTCCGCCTGAGGCCGATGCCGTTGGTCGTCAGGGACATCTGGGGGCGGGGTCCGAGGGCGGCCACGCGCTCCACGATGCCCACGAGGCCGGGGCGCAGCAGGGGCTCGCCGCCGGTGAAGCGGACCTCGGTGACGCCCAGCCGGGTCACCGCGATGTCGATGAGCCGGACGATCTCGTCGTCCGTGAGCAGGTCGGGCTTGGCCAGCCACTGCAGGCCCTCCTCGGGCATGCAGTACGTGCACCTGAGGTTGCACCGGTCCGTCAGCGAGACGCGCAGATCGGTGGCCACCCGGCCGTAGGTGTCGATGAGCACGTAGGGCCCCTCCCTCGATACGGACGATACAGACGACGCTGACGATGCAGACCGCGGCGCGGAGCCGGCAGCTTCGAACGATCGGTCGATCCGACATCAATGAGCCTACGTGACGGCACCGACAACACGGGGGCCCGATTCCACCGGACGCACCGCGGCCGCGCCGTAGGGACTACGGCGCGGCCGCGGTGCGTGACCGTCGATGCGTGAGGGTCAGTGCGCCCCGGTTCCGGTGAGGGAGCGGACCTCCAGTTCGGCGTACTTGCCGGCGTCCGCCTTCTCCTTGGACAGGAGGGTGCCGACGAAGCCCAGCAGGAAGCCGACCGGGATCGAGATGATGCCCGGGTTCTCCAGCGGGAACCAGTGGAAGTCGACGTCCGGGAACATCGAGGTGGCCTTGCCGGAGACGACCGGCGAGAAGAGCACCAGGCCGACCGCCGTGACGAGCCCTCCGTAGATCGACCACAGCGCGCCCTGGGTGGTGAACCGCTTCCAGAAGAGGCTGTAGAGGATCGTCGGCAGGTTGGCGGAGGCGGCGACCGCGAAGGCGAGGGCGACCAGCCCGGCGACGTTCAGGTCGCGGGCGAGGGCGCCGAGGCCGATGGAGACGACACCGATGCCGATGGTGGCGTAGCGGGCGGCGTTGATCTCCTCCTTCTCGGTGGCCTGGCCCTTCTTGATGACGTTCGCGTAGATGTCGTGGGCGAACGAGGAGGACGAGGCCAGGGTCAGACCGGCGACCACGGCGAGGATCGTCGCGAAGGCCACCGCGGAGATCGTGGCGAGCAGGATCGCGCCCCAGGCCGAGTCGACGCCGCCCAGGTGCAGGGCGAGGAGCGGCGCGGCCGTGTTGCCCGCGGGGTTGGACTCGACGATCTCCTGTTTCGAGATGAGGGCCGCCGCGCCGAAGCCGAGCGCGATGGTCATCAGGTAGAAGCCGCCGATGATGCCGATGGCCCAGTTGACGGACTTCCGCGCGGCCTTGGCGTTGGGCACCGTGTAGAAGCGGATCAGGATGTGCGGCAGACCGGCCGTGCCCAGCACCAGGGCGATGCCCAGCGAGATGAAGTCGATGCTGGAGGTGGTGGTGAGCCCGTACTTCAGGCCGGGCTCCAGGAAGGCCGAACCCTGGCCGCTGTTCTTGGCGGCCGAGCCGAGCAGGTCGGAGACGTTGAAGTCGAACTTGAGCAGCACCAGGAAGGTGATGAGCAGGGTGCCGCCGATGAGCAGCACGGCCTTGACCATCTGGACCCAGGTGGTGCCCTTCATGCCGCCGATGGTGACGTACACGATCATCAGGACGCCGACCAGGGCGACGATGCCGACCTTCCCCGCGTCGCTGGTGATGCCGAGCAGCAGCGAGACCAGGACGCCCGCGCCCGCCATCTGGGCCAGCAGGTAGAAGATCGAGACGACGATCGTGGAGGTGCCGGCGGCCGTGCGCACCGGGCGCTGGCGCATCCGGTAGGCGAGCACGTCGCCCATCGTGTACCGGCCGGAGTTGCGCAGCGGTTCGGCGACCAGGAGCAGCGCCACCAGCCAGGCGACGAGGAAGCCGATGGAGTACAGGAAGCCGTCGTACCCGAAGAGGGCGATGGCGCCCGCGATGCCGAGGAACGAGGCGGCGGACATGTAGTCGCCGGAGACCGCGAGCCCGTTCTGGAAGGCGCTGAACTGACGGCCGCCGGCGTAGAAGTCGGCGGCGTCCTTGGTCTGGCGGCCCGCCCACACGGTGATGACGAGCGTGGCGACGACGAACACCGCGAACAGGGAGATGATCAGCGGCCGGTGCTCGCTGGCCTCCCCCGCCGCGAGGTGCGTCTGCGCGAACTGCGTCTGCGCGAGCTGGACCTGGGTGATCGCGGGGCTCATGCGCCGCCCTCCATCCGGGACTTGATCGCCTCGGCCTTGGGGTCGAGCTCGGCGGAGGAGTGCCGCTCGTACCACCAGGCGATGAGGAACGTGGTGAGGAACTGGGCGAGGCCCAGGACGAAGGCGACGTTGAAGTTGCCGAACAGCTTGGTGCCCATGAAGTCGTCGGCGTAGATCGACAGCAGGACGTACAGCAGGTACCAGCTGATGAAGCCGACGGTCAGCGGAAAGGCGAAGGAGCGGTGGGCGCGGCGCAGTTCACCGAACTCGGCGCTCTCCTGCACCTCTACGAACTCCTGTGTGCTCGGGAGACGAGGTTCGGTTTTCGAGGGGGGCGATGCGTCGGTGGCCACGGAGTCTCCTCGCGTTGCGGGTGCCGGTGCGGCGTCGGACGTGGGTGTGTCGGGGTGGGACGGGGGTGTGTCGGGGTCGGGGGACGGACTGGGTACGGACATGGCTGGTTTCTGACCTCACGGTGACGTGGATCACGTGGTCCGGGAGGCGGTGTCAAGTGCCCCGGGCGCGATCCGACAGGAGCTCGACGGTGCTCGTGCTCCCTGCTCAACGTCACGGCGGCGCACGGGGAGCGGTTCAACTCCGGACACTTCTTTCGGAACTCACGCACGCTCTTCCACAAGACGTCCTCGTAAGTCATTGCTGGCCAGGGATGACGGGAGATAGTTTCGGCCCAGCACCACCCCGTCATGTACCTGCCCGGGCACCACCTGTGTTCGGGCCGGTCCCTTTTCCGGATGATGTGGAGACCCCATGGCTCATCTGCGCTCCAGCCGCCGTCTCGCCCTGGCCGTGCCCGTCGCGCTGTCCCTCACCGCCTCGCTCGCCTTCCTTCCGGGCGTCGCGTCGGCCGCCCCGCAGTCCGCGCCCGCCGTCACCGCGGCCGACGGACCGGAGCTCGCCTATGTGGTCAACACGAAGACCGACCGCCGCACGATCGCGTCGGTCGAGAAGGCGGTCGTCGAGGCCGGCGGCACCGTCGTCACCACGTACGACAGAATCGGCGTCGTCGTCGCCCACTCGGCCGATCCCGCCTTCGGGCCGCGGATGCGCGCCGTGCGCGGCGTCCAGTCCGCCGGTGCCACGCGCACGGCCCCGCTGACCGCGGCGGGCACCACGGACCAGGGGGCCGCCGACTACCTGTCGGCCGCCGAGGCCGCCCGGGTGAAGGCCGCGGCCGTCCCGGACAGCGAGCCCCTGGAAGCCGACCAGTGGGACCTGCGCGCGATCGGCGCCGACAAGGCCGCGAAGATCAACCCGGGCAGCAGGAAGGTCACGGTCGCCGTGATCGACACGGGCGTCGACGACACGCACCCGGACCTCGCCCCCAACTTCTCCGCGAAGCAGTCCGCGAACTGCGTGGGCGGCGTGGCCGACACCAGTGAGGGCGCCTGGCGTCCGTACACCGCCGACGACTACCACGGCACGCATGTCGCCGGTGAGATCGCCGCCGCCCGCAACGGGGTCGGGGTGGCCGGTGTCGCGCCCGGTGTGAAGGTCGCCGGCATCAAGGTCAGCGACCCGGACAACGGCCTCTTCTACCCGGAGAACGTGGTCTGCGCCTTCGTGTTCGCCGCCGACCACGGCGTGGAGATCACGAACAACAGCTACTACGTGGACCCGTGGCTCTACAACTGCATGGACGACCCCGACCAGCGGGCGATCGTCGACGCGGTGAACCGGGCCCAGCTCTACGCCCAGAAGAAGGGCACCCTGCACCTCGCGTCGGCCGGCAACTCCAACCACGACCTGGACTCGGACGCGATCGTCGACAGCAGCAGCCCCAACGACACGACGCCGGTCACCCGCACGATCGACCCGCACGAGTGCTTCGACGTGCCGACCCAGCTGCCGGGTGTCGTCACGGTGAGCGCGACCGGCGTGCAGAACCTCAAGTCGTACTACTCGACGTACGGCAAGGGTGTCGTCGACGTCGCCGCCCCGGGCGGTGACGGGCGCTACCAGATCCCGGACACCCCGTCGAAGAACGGCCGCATCCTCTCCACGATGCCGAACAACCAGTACGGCTTCCTGCAGGGCACGTCGATGGCGTCGCCGCACGCCGCCGGTGTCGCCGCGCTGCTGAAGTCCGAGCACCCGTGGGCGGGTCCGGCCCAGCTGCAGGCGCTGCTGAAGGCGCAGGCGGACAACCCGGGCTGCCCGGACTCCTACGACCAGGACGGCAACGGCACGCAGGACGCCACCTGCGAGGGCGGCAAGCGCGTGAACGGCTTCTACGGCTTCGGCATCGTCAACGCGCTGAAGGCGGTCAAGTAACCCCTGTCCGACCGCCCCTGCCGGGGCGTCCGCACGAATCCGCGAAAAAACGAACTGGAGACAGCATGACCGCGTCCACCACGCGCTCGCGCCGCGTCATAGCCATCCCGCTGGGGATGGCCCTGGCCACGGCTCTCGCCTTCCTGCCGAACGTCACCGCGTCCGCGGCTCCGGCGGCCGACGCGGCCGACGCGGCCGGGAAGATCTCGGCGGAGGCCACCCCGCTGAGCTACGTCGTCAACGTCCGCGCCGGGCACGGGGTGTCCTCCCAGGTGAAGAAGGCCATCACCCGGGCCGGCGGCACGATCGTGACGTCGTACGACCGGATCGGCGTGATCGTCGTCCACTCGTCGAACGCGGACTTCGCGAAGACCGTCCGCAAGGTGCGCGGGGTGGAGTCGGCGGGCTCGACGCGTACGGCGCCGCTGCCCGCGCAGTCCACGACCGACGTCGGCACCCCGAAGGCGCTCAGCGCACAGGACGTCGCCGCCGCCGGGGCGGCGGCCGCGGCCGGCCAGGACCCGCTGGAACCGCTCCAGTGGGACCTGCCCGCCATCAAGGCGGACAAGGCGCACCAGAAGACGCTCGGCAGCAGGAAGGTCACGGTCGCCGTGATCGACACCGGCGTCGACGACACCCACCCCGACATCGCGCCGAACTTCGACCGCGAGGCGTCGGTCAACTGCGTGACGGGCAAGCCGGACACCGGCGACGGGGCCTGGCGGCCGAGCGCCGAGGAGAGCCCGCACGGCACGCACGTGGCGGGCGAGATCGCCGCCGCGAAGAACGGCGTCGGTGTCACGGGGGTCGCGCCCGGCGTGAAGGTGTCCGGCATCAAGGTCTCCACGACGGCCGGCTTCTTCTACACGGAGGCCGTGGTGTGCGGCTTCATGTGGGCGGCCGAGCACGGCGTGGACGTCACGAACAACAGCTACTACACCGACCCGTGGTACTTCAACTGCAAGAACGACCCGGACCAGAAGGCGCTCGTCGAGGCCCTCACCCGGGCGACGCGGTACGCGGAGAAGAAGGGCACGGTCAACGTCGCGGCGGCGGGCAACGAGAACTACGACCTGGCCGCGGACGAGATCACCGACCCGTCCTCGCCCAACGACACGACTCCCGCGGAGCGCGTGATCGACCCGTCCGAGTGCCTCGACATCCCGACCCAGCTCCCGGGTGTCGTCACGGTCTCCTCGACCGGCGCGAAGGGCATCAAGTCATCCTTCTCCAACCACGGCCTGGGCGTCGTCGACATCGCGGCCCCCGGCGGCGACTCGACGAGCTACCAGACCCCGGCCCCGCCCGCCACCAGCGGCCTGATCCTCGGCCCGCTGCCGGGCGGCTCATGGGGGTACATGGCCGGTACGTCGATGGCGTCGCCGCACGTCGCGGGCGTCGCCGCGCTCATCAAGTCGACCCACCCGCGCGCCTCGGCGGCCCTGGTCAAGGCGCTGCTGTACGCGCAGGCCGACGCCACCCCGTGCACGGACCCGTACGACATCGACGGCGACGGCAAGATCGACGCGGTCTGCGAGGGCTCGAAGAACCGCAACGGCTTCTACGGCTGGGGCACGGCGGACGCGCTGGACGCGGTGACGAGGTAACCCAGCGCACTGAAAGCACGAAAACTACGGAAAGCACGGAAGGCACGGAAAGCACGGAAAGCACGAAGAGCGCACCGTGAGGGGCCGGGCGGCCGTGTGCCGCCCGGCCCCTCCGTCCTGCCGCCCGGCGCCCGGGAACGCGGATCCGGCGCGCTGGACCTGAGTCGCGGGGCGGCCGCAAGCGTATGGAAGGGTGCAACGACCGCGGAGGATCTCAAGGTGAGTTCGACAGGACCGGCTGCCGGAACGGACGGCGGGGCGGGCGCGGTCTCCGTACGGCGCTCCGTCACCGTCCTCGTCCTGGTGGCCCTGGCCGCGCTGATCCCCCTGCTCGGCCCGTCGCTGGCGCTGCGCGACACGGGGGAGGCCGCCGCGCCCGGGGCGGCCGGGATCGCACTGCTGCGGACGGTCCTGTTCACGGCGGTCGGCGTGTCGGCCGGTGAGGTCTTCGTCACCCGGCTGGCGCGCAGGGTGCCCGGCGCGCCGCACGGGGACGTGCCGCGCGCCTGGGCCCCGGCCGCGGCCGCCGCCGGTTTCGTCGCCGCGCTCGGTCTCGCCTCGGTGGTGGCCACCGGGAACCTGGTGCCGCGCAGTCCCTCCGACATGGACGTCGGCGGGCTCTACCAGTCCAGGGACGGCATGCTCGCGCTGCTGGAGGTCAACGCGTTCGCCGCACTGGGCCTGTGTGCGCTGTCGCGCCGTCCGGCCCGCCAGGTGTGGCCGCTGGCCGCCATAGCCGTCGCGGAGGCGCTGCGCGCCCATCCGACGACCGAGTACGGCCCGCTGACCGGTTCGGCCCTGACCCTCGTCCATCTCGTCTGCGCGGCCCTGTGGACGGGCGGACTGCTGTACGTGCTGCGCACGCTGCTGCGGTGGCGGCACAGCGCTCCCGGTGCGGGCGCCGCGCTGCTGGGCCTCTACGCGCGCGTGGCGGCCGTCCTGCTCGCCCTGATCACCGCGACGGGGGTGTGCAGCACGCTGCGCCGGATGCCGTCCGGCACGGTCCTGGAGCAGCTGACGACGACGGCGTACGGGCGGGTCCTGCTCGCGAAGGTGCTGCTCGTGGCCGCCGTCGCGCTCCTCGCACTGTGGGCCCGCCGCCGTCTGCACCGGGCACCGGACCCGCTCACCGCCTACGCCCCCGCGCGGGCCGAGGTCGTGGTGCTGGGCCTGGTGACGGGGGTCTCGGCCGTGCTCACGGCGGTGCCGGTGCCGATCCGCTGGTGAGCGCCCGCCGGCGGGCACCCGCGGGAACACGGTGGGCGTCCGGCCCGGTCACCACACCCGCACCGCTCCTCCCCGTGCGAACACCGGACTCGTCGCGTCCGCCGGGGGCTCCTCCAGCGGTTCGGCGATCTCCTCGACCGTCGGGCCGACCTCGGCCGCCACGGCGTCCAGGAGGTCCAGGTCGAAGCCGTACACCCGGGCCGCGTTGCCGCCGGCCATCGCCGCGACCTCCGCGGCCGGCAGACCCGCGTACGCCGCCCGCAGGCCCTCCCTGCTGTACGGGTACGTGCCCTCGTCGTGCGGGTAGTCGCTGCCCCACATGATCTTGTCCAGGCCGATGCGGTGCCGCAGCGGCACCTCGTGCGGGCGCATGAAGCTCGCGCCGACGAAGCAGTTGTCCCGCCACACCCGCGAGGGACCCTCGCCCATCGAGGCGGCGAGCCCCGCGCCGAACCTGGACTCGGCGGTGACCGCCTTCGAGGCCCCGGCCACCAGGCGGCCGTGGTAGTAGTCCAGCATGTCGAGCACCCCGGGGATCCAGCCCGAGCCCTGCTCGGTCAGCACCAGCCGCAGACCGGGGTGGCGGCGGAAGGCGCCGCCGAAGATCAGGTGCCAGAGCGCGCGGTGCGAGAACCAGGTCGTCTCGACCATGAAGACCGCCCGGGCCGCGGGCTCCTCGCCGAGCGGCGGCGAGGCCGAGCCCGCGTGGTGGTTCACCGGCACGCCCAGCTCCTCGCACACCGCCCAGATCGGGTCGTACGCCGACGAGTACAGCTCGGGCAGCCCCGAACCCGGCGGGGTGCCGGGCAGCAGCAGCCCTCCCTTGAGGCCCGCCGCGACGGCCCACCGGACCTCCCTCACCGCCTCCCCGACGTCGTTCAGGAGGATCTGGAAGACGCCCGCCCGGCGGCCGGGCGCGGCCGCGCAGAAGTCCGCCAGCCAGCGGTTGTGGGCGCGCAGGCCGGCCCAGCGCCGCTCGAACTCCCCGGCCGTCGGGGCCGGCGCCATCAGGGAGCCGGACGGGAAGAACGGCGGGACGGTGTTGGGGAAGACCACCTCCGCGACGATCCCGTCCCGCTCCAGCTCGGCGAGGCGCAGGCCGGAGTTCCAGTTCCGGTCGGCCGTGTCGGCCGTCAGGTCCTCGTACGGGTTGACGTACGCGGCCGCCCAGGCGTCGAACTCGTCGTGGAACCCCTTCGCCAGGTACGGCCGGTAGTCCAGGAGGTCGGCGCCCGCGTGGCAGTCGGCCGAGACGACGGTGTGGCGCTCCGGGGGCTCACGGCGGTCCGCGCTCACGGGGTCACCCCCAGTACCGGGAAGTCGTGGTCCGTCAGCCAGTGGCGGCCCACCTCGCGCGAGCGCGCCCAGGACGCCTCCACCGCCGGCTGGTCCGCGCACTGGCCGAGGTCCGCCGGGGTCGGGCCGATGCGCCGGGCGAGCGGGGCCAGCCTGCCGGTGTCGAAGCCGAAGACCTCCGCGGCGGCGAGGCCCAGCATGCGGCGGGTCTCCGCCACCGGGATGTCGTGGAAGGTCCGTGCCAGCCATCCGCGCGTGTCGGGCCAGGTGCCCTCGGGGTGCGGGAAGTCGCTGCCCCACAGGATGTTGTCGACGCCGATCTCGTAGCGCTGGGCCAGCTCGCGCCGTTTGGTGTTGGTCGCGCAGACGAAGACCTGGCGGTCGAGGTACTCGTGCGGCGGGCGCCGCAGCTCCGCGAAGGGGGACAGCTTCTTGCCGCCGTGCGCGCCGAGGTAGAGCCGGTCCATGAACCACAGCAGGTTCGGCAGCCACCAGCACCCCGACTCCGCCACGCCGAACCGCAGTCCGGGGTGCCGTTCGAAGACGCCCGACCAGAGCAGGAACCAGAGCGGCCGGGCGGGCCACCAGGTCACCTCGCTCACGTAGATGCCGAGGTGGTCCCCGTACTCGTGGCGCGGCGCGGCCCCGGAGTGGGTGAGCACCGGCATGCCGCACTCGGCCGCCGCGGCCCACACCGGGTCGTAACGGCGGTCGTGGTAGGGCTCCTTGTCGACCCACATGGAGGGGATCATCAGGGCGCCGAGGCCCGACTCCCTGGCCCGGCGCACCTCGGCGACGACCCGGTCGACGGGTGCCGTGACGGGCAGCAGGGCGACTCCGCAGTGCCGTTCGGGGTGTTCGCCGACGAACTCGGCGAGCCACCGGTTGTGGGCCCGCGCGCCCGCCATGCCCAGGTCGGGGTCGTGGTCGCCGGAGAGTCCGAGGCCCACCCCGAAGGGCGCGGCGGTGCGGCTGTCCACCGCGTCGGCGTCCGGGAAGACCACCTCGGCGGCCACGCCGTCGCCGTCCAGTTCCTTGAGGCGCTGCGCGGTGTCCCAGCCGCCGCGCAGGCCCTCCTCGTTGTCGTGGAACCACCGGTCGGCGAAGACCTCGTTGCGGATGCCGAGACGGGTCATCTCCTCGCGGCGGCGGCGCCCTCCCGCGAGGAACTCGTCGAAGTCCCGGTGGAAACGGGCCTCCAGATAGGGCCGGTACTCCTCGGTGGGCAGTCCGGCGTGACAGTCGGAGGAGATGATCAGATAGGGCTCCGTCGCAGTGGCCACAGGGGCTCCTCAGTCCAGGATGAAGTTCTCCAGGTACGCCGGATCGGCGCGGTCGAGCATCGACTGCGAGCGCGCGCGGATCTGCGCGTCGCCGTGCTCGCTCTCGGGCAGCAGCCAGAAGCGGTCCGCGCGGATGCCGTCCACGACGAGGGCGGCGACCTCCTCGACCGGCGTGAACCGCACCTCGCGCCCCGCCTCCCGCATCGCGGCCTCCCACTGCCCGAGGCTGCGGTACGGGGTCCTGCGGGGCCGCTGCTTGGCGTACCGCGCGGGCCGGTTGCGGTGCGACTCCCACAGTCCCGTACGGAGCATGTGCGGCCCGGGGAAGAGCACGGAGGCCCCCACGGGCGCGCGGTCCGCCCTCAGGTGCGCGTACAGGGACTCGGTCATCGTCACGACGGCCGCCTTGGTGACGGCGTACACGGACGCCGTGGGCAGGGGTGCGATGCCGCCGTCGGCGGACGAGGTGTTGACGACGTGGCCGGGTCCGCCGCCGGCCAGCATCCGCGGGACGAATGCCTGGATGCCGTGGAAGACGCCCCACACGTTGACCGCGAACGCCCACCTCCAGTCGTTCGGGTCGTGCTCCCACATCCGGCCCTCGGCGCCCGAACCGACTCCGGCGTTGTTGCACAGGACGTGCACGGCGCCGAACCTCCCGTACGTCTCCTCGGCGAGCGCGAGGACCTCCTCGCGCTCCCCGACGTCCACCACGCGCGCGTGCACCGCGGCCCCGTCCCCGCGCAGTCCGGCGGCGGCCTCCTCCAGGGCGGCCTCCTCCACGTCGGCGAGGACGACCCTCAGCCCCTCGGCCGCGAACCGCCGCGCCATGGCCAGCCCGACGCCGCTCGCCGCACCGGTGACGACGGCGACCTGTCCTTCCCGCAGGTCCATCAGGCACCTCCCTCGGCGGGCGCAGCGGACACCGGGGGCGCAGGGGACACCGGGGGCGCAGGGGGCGCGTCGAGGAGCTGGCGGGGGTCGTCGTACCGCTGGTGGACGTACGGCAGCAGCGCCCGCGCGTCCACCCGTGCGACGACGGTGCCCTTCTGGTCCGTCGTCCTCTCACCCAGGGTGATGCCGACGAGTGCGCGGACCGGGAGGTCCGCGACGGGGTCGTACACCGACTCCCGCAGGACGACCTCCCCGGTGATCCGCTCCAGCCTGCGCACCTTCTCGTCGCGCACGCAGTGCACGAGGACGGGACCGGCGTCGAAGCCCGAACCGTCCGCGCCCGAACCGTCCACCGCGGGCAGGAACTTGAAGTAGAAGTCGGTCCTCCGCGCCGGTCCGGGCAGCGGCAGCGGCCCGCTCACGGCGCCGCGCACCTCCACGAACGCGATGCCGTGCCGGGCGAGCACGGCGCGTACGGCGGGGCCGTCGCGCTCGACGGTCACCTCGCCGAGCTTCTTGGGCTCGCCGAAGACCTCGCGGCCGCCGACGAGGGCCCGCTCCCGGGTCATCGGCATGACCAGCGGGTACCAGCCCTCGATCCCGTCGTGCGCGGCGGCGACCGCGAACGACCCCGCGCCCAGCGGCTGTCCGGGCAGGTCCACCCTGCTGATGTTCGCCCGCACCAGCGGGCGTCCCGTGGGCTCCAGGGGAGGCGGCAGGACCGCCGCGACCGCGTCCGGGTCGCTCTCCCAGACGGCCACCACCCCGGTGGACCAGATGTCGGGCAACCGGGACGCGGCGGCGCGCGCGGCGGCGGTCTCCGCCCCGGTCCGCGCCCCGTACCGTACGCGTGCCATGCCGTACCGCCCTTCGCGTCGCGTGCATTCCAGGCGCGCAGCACGGTCGCACCGGGCGCGGCAATGGTCCATAGCCGTGCGGGCACGAACCGCACGGGTTCGGGCGGACGGTCCGTCCGTCCGGCGAAGGCGCTGGTGACCGGGGTGCGGGCGGGCGGGGGCGGCGCGGAATCCGGTTCCGGGGCGTCCCCGGGGCGTCCCCGGGTCCGGATCCGGGGAGAGAAATGTCAGTCGCGCCCCTTATCCTCGGTGACCATGCTCGAAGACCGTCAGACCGCACCGTCCGCCGTCCCGTGGCCGGCCTCGTACCCACCGGGGTACGCGGTCGTCGACGTGGAGACCACCGGACTGGCCCGCGACGACCGCATAGTGTCGGCCGCGGTCTACCGGCTGGACGCGCGCGGCGAGGTCGAGGACCACTGGTACACGCTGGTCAACCCGGAGCGGGACCCGGGTCCGGTGTGGATCCACGGCCTGACGAGCGACGTCCTCGAAGGGGCGCCCCTGTTCCGGGACGTCGCCGAGGAGTTCGCGTCCCGGCTGGAGGGGCGGGTACTCGTCGCGCACAACGCCGTCTTCGACTGGTCGATGATCGCGCGGGAGTACGCGCGCGTGGAGCGCGAGGCGCCGGTCCGCCAGCGGCTGTGCACCATCGCGCTGTCCAAGGAGCTGCGCCTGCCGCTGGCCAACCACAAGCTGGAGTCGCTGGCCGCGCACTTCGGCGTCGTGCAGCGGCGCGCGCACCACGCGCTGGACGACGCGCGCGTGCTCGCCGAGGCGTTCCGGCCCAGTCTGCGGGCCGCCGCGCGCGACGGCGTACGGCTGCCGCTCCTGGAGTGCCTGCCGCTGACGGAGTGGACGGACCGGGCGGTGCCGCGCACCGGACGGCCGGCCGGCGGCCACTCCCCCGGCGGCCATCCCTCGGGGAGCTGGCGCCCCTCCCGCAAGCGGCCCGCCTGCCCGTTCCCGAACCCCGGCAGGTACGAGCAGGGCAAGCAGCTCAAGCAGGGCATGCGGGTCGCGTTCTCCGGCGACACCTCGACCGAGCGCGACCTCCTGGAGGACCGTGCGGTCGAGGCGGGGCTGCACGTCGCGACGAGCCTGTCCCGGCTGACCAGCCTGCTCGTCACGAACGACCCGGACTCGGGTACGTCCAAGGTGGTCAAGGCGCGCCAGTTCGGCACGCCGGTCGTCGACGAGGCGGCGTTCGGACAGCTCCTGGGGAACGTGGAACCGGCGTCGGAGAAATGACCGTACGGGAAGTGACCGTACGGACGGGTGATTGCCGGGCGACTCGCCCGCGGCCCCCTCGCCCGGACCGCCGCGACGGCCCACCCTGTGGCGCATGGCGACATGTGAAGTGTGCGGCAACAGCTACGGAATGACCTTCGAGGTGCACGCGCAGGGCGCGGTGCACGTCTTCGACTGCTTCGCCTGCGCGATCCACCGCATGGCACCCCTCTGCGAGCACTGCCGGGTCCAGATCGTCGGGCAGGGCGTCGACGCCGGGGGGCACTGGTACTGCGGCGCGCACTGCGCCCGGGCGGAGGGAAAAGCGGGGATCGTCGACAGGGTCTGACCCGGTACCCGACCGAACGCACCCCGCGCCCCGGTTGTACGGTCGTGGGGTGTACCGCTTCCTGTTGTCCCGGCAGTGGGTGATCCTCACCCTCATCATGCTCGCGCTCATCCCGACGATGATCGAACTGGGCTTCTGGCAGCTCCACCGGCACGAGCACAAGGTCGCGCTGAACCGGGTGATCTCCGAGTCGCTGGCCGCGGAACCGGTCCCCGCCGAATCGCTCACCGCGCCGGGCCGGACGGTCGCGCGCGAGGAGCTGTACCGCCGGGTGACCGCGAAGGGCTCCTTCGACACCGCCGACGAGGTCGTGGTGCGCCGCCGCACCAGCTCCGACGACGAGGTCGGCTTCCATGTGCTGACGCCGTTCGTCCTGGACGACGGCCGGGTCCTGCTGGTCAACCGCGGCTGGATCCCGGCGGCCGGCGCGCAGACCGAGTTCCCGCGCATCCCCGCGCCGCCGGAGGGGGAGATCACCCTCACCGGCCGGCTGATGGCCGACGAGACGACCGCCGGCAGCGGCATCAAGGACGTGAGCGGCCTCCCCGACCGCATGGTCATGCTGATCAACAGCGAGCAGCAGGCGAAGGCGCTCGGCAGGCAGGTCCTCGGCGGCTATGTCGCGCTGACCTCGCCGGAGCCGAAGGGCGGCACGCCCGAGCTGATCGGCGAGCCCGACCACAGCGGTATCGGCCCCCACATGGCGTACGCGATCCAGTGGTGGCTCTTCGCCGCGGGCGTGCCCGTGGGGTGGGTGGTCCTGGTCCGCCGTGAGCACCGGGACCGCCGGGAGGCCGCCGCGGCCGAGCCCGCGCCGGAGGCGGAACCCGCCACGGTCTGAGGCCGGGCCGGCCCGGGACGAAGCGCGGCACGAAACGGCTCCGCCCTCCCGTTCGGGAGGGCGGAGCCGTTGTGCGTACGTCCGATCAGGCGTATGCCGGATCAGGCGTGGCGGCGCTTGCCGGTGATGACCCGGTACAGGGCGAGCAGGATGAGCGAGCCGACGATGGCCGCGACCCAGGTGGAGATCTCGAAGAAGCCGTCGATGGAGTCGACGCCGAAGATCACCTTGCCGAGCCAGCCACCGAGGAGACCGCCCGCGATACCGATGAGCATCGTGATGATGATGCCGCCCGGGTCCTTGCCCGGCATGATCGCCTTGGCGATGATCCCCGCGAGCAGACCGATGAGTATCCAGGCGATGATGCCCATGATGTGTGTCTCCTACCTGGTCGTATAAAGACTGTGTCAGAACCAACGTGTGCACCGGGTTCGCGTTCTTAAACACAATTCGTTTTCCGGGAACCCGGTCCGCGGGCGGGACGTGGCGACGGACGCGCCGTGCCCCGGGATTGATCACCCGGTACCCCGGGAAGCTGGCAGACGTGCACCCTTCCATCGAGGACTACGCGCTCATCGGCGACCACCAGACCGCCGCCCTGGTCGGGCGGGACGGGTCGATCGACTGGCTCTGCCTGCCCCGGTTCGACTCGGCGGCCTGCTTCGCGAAGCTGCTGGGCGACGAGGACAACGGGCACTGGCGGATGGCGCCGAAGGGCGCGGACACCTGCACGCGCAGGGCGTACCGCCCCGACACGCTCGTCCTCGACACCGAGTGGGACACCGAGGAGGGCTCGGTCCGCGTCACCGACCTGATGCCGCAGCGCGACCGCGCCCCCGACGTCGTCCGGATCGTCGAGGGACTCAAGGGCCGGGTGACCCTGCGCAGCACCCTGCGGCTGCGCTTCGACTACGGCTCGGTCGTCCCGTGGGTGCGCAGGTCGGACGGCCACCGGGTGGCCGTGGCGGGCCCGGACTCGGCGTGGCTGCGCAGCGAACCCGAGGTGCGCTCCTGGGGCGAGGACTTCGGGACGTACGCGGAGTTCACGGTCGACGAGGGCGAACGGGTCGCCTTCGTCCTGACCTGGCACCCCTCCCACGAGCCGCGCCCCGAACTCGTCGACCCGTACGAGGCGCTGGAGCACAGCGTCGGCGACTGGCGGGCCTGGGCGGCCCGCTGCACCTACGACGGGCCGCACCGCGACGCGGTCGTCCGCTCCCTGATCACCCTCAAGGCCCTCACCTACGCGCCGAGCGGCGGTATCGTCGCCGCCCCCACGACCTCGCTCCCCGAGGAGATCGGCGGCGTCCGCAACTGGGACTACCGCTACTGCTGGCTGCGCGACTCCACGCTCACGCTGGGCGCGCTGCTCGCGTGCGGCTACCAGGAGGAGGCGGAGGCCTGGCGCAACTGGCTGCTGCGCGCGGTCGCGGGCGATCCCGCGGACCTCCAGATCATGTACGGCCTGGCGGGCGAGCGGCGGATCCCCGAGTACGAGCTGCCGTGGCTGCCCGGCTTCCGCGGCTCGGCGCCGGTGCGGATCGGCAACGACGCCGTGGAGCAGCTCCAGCTCGACGTGTACGGCGAGGTGATCGACTCGCTCACGCTGGCGCAGCACGCGGGACTGCCGGCCGAACCGGACATGTGGCGGCTGCACCAGGCCCTGATGGACTTCCTGCACTCGGCCTGGCGCAAGCCGGACGAGGGGCTGTGGGAGGTGCGCGGCCGACGCCGTCACTTCGTCCACTCGAAGCTGATGACCTGGGTGGCCGCCGACCGCACGGTGCGCACCCTGGAGGAGAACCCCGGGCTGGACGGTGACGTGGAGAAGTGGCGCGCGATGCGCGACGAGGTGCACCGCGAGGTGTGCGAGCGCGGCTACGACCCCGAGCGCAACACCTTCACCCAGTCCTACGGCTCCCGGGAGCTGGACGCCGCGCTGCTGCTGATCCCCCGCATCGGCTTCCTGCCGCCGGACGACCCACGGGTGATCGGCACGGTGGACGCGGTGCGCGCGGAACTCGCCCGCGACGGGTTCGTGCACCGCTACGGCGTGGCCCGCGACAAGGGCGACCCGCACGGCACGGATCCGCACGGCTCCGACCTGGAGGAGGTCGACGGGCTGCCGGGCGGCGAGGGCTCGTTCCTGGTCTGCTCGTTCTGGCTCGCGGACGCACTGCACCTGACGGGCCGCAAGGAGGAGGCCCTCGACCTGTTCGAGCGGCTGGTCGCGCTCCGCAACGACGTGGGGCTGCTGGCGGAGGAGTACGACCACGTGGCCGGGCACCAGCTCGGCAACTTCCCGCAGGCGTTCAGCCACATCGGTCTGGTGGGCACCGCCCTCACCCTGTTCGACGACCACGGGAAGACGGGGGTGCCCGATGCGGACGGGACGGGGGACGGGGGAGGATAGCGCCATGGATCTCGGACTGAAGGACCGCGTCTACGTCGTCACCGGAGCAACGCGCGGCCTGGGCCACGCCGCCGCACGGGAACTCGTCGGCGACGGCGCGAAGGTGGTCGTCACCGGACGCGAAGGGAAGACGGTGGCCGAGGCCGCGGCGGCGCTCGGCCCGGACGCGCACGGGGTGGCCGTGGACAACGCCGACCCGTCGGCGCCGGAGCGGCTGATCGCCGCCGCCCGTGAGCGCTTCGGCGGCTTCGACGGCATCCTCGTCAGCGTCGGCGGCCCGGCACCCGGCTTCGTCGCCGACACCACGGACGAGCAGTGGCGGTCCGCGTTCGACTCCGTCTTCCTCGGCGCGGTCCGGCTGGCCCGCGCGGCCGCCGCCGAACTGGGCGAGGGCGGGGTCATCGGCTTCGTGCTCTCCGGGTCGGTGCACGAGCCGATCGCGGGGCTGACCGTCTCCAACGGCCTGCGGCCCGGCCTCGCCGGGTTCGCCAAGTCCCTGTCCGACGAGCTCGGACCGCGCGGCATCCGGGTCGTCGGGCTGCTTCCGGCACGGATCGACACGGATCGCGTACGGGAGCTGGACGGGTACGCGGCCGATCCCGCCGCCGCCCGGGCGGCCAACGAGGCGCGGATCCCGTTGCGGCGCTACGGGACGCCGGAGGAGTTCGGGCGGACGGCCGCGTTCCTGCTGTCGCCCGCGGCGTCCTACCTGACCGGGATCATGGTGCCCGTCGACGGGGGCGCCCGGCACGGGTTCTAGCCCCCGGTCCCGGCTCCTGGCACGACCTCTCGGCGCGGCCGGACACGTCCGTCGGCCACGACCTCTCGGCGCGGCCGGGCACATCCGTCGTCAGGTGACCCTCTCCGGGCGGTGTCCCACCGCGCGCAGGTGCACCTCCGCCGGGAGGGACGGGAGGCCGGCGGAGTCCCTCGCGTGGGCGAGCGGCTCCGTCGTCAGGCGGTGCAGGGTCTCGCCGGGGGCCGCGTGCGGTTCCAGGAGCAGGCGGACCCGGACCTCGGGGGCCCCGCGCCGGCCGCCGAGCGCCGCCCGCGCGCTCCGTACCCCTTCCAGCGCGCCCGCCTCGGCCGCCAGCGCGTCCTCCAGGGCCCGTCCCCGCAGCAGCGCGCCCTCGCCGTCGCCGGTGTCGACCGGCACCTCGGTGAGCCTGCGCCGCCGCAGCACCGCGATCAGCCACCACAGGGCGAGCAGCACGGTCAGGGCCAGTACGGCGACGACGACCGGCCACCACCAGCCGTCGTCCCGCCACCGCGTCCGGTCGGCGTCGCTCAGCAGCACGTCGTGCCGCCCGTCGTGGATCCACCACGAGGGCGGGTCCACCCCGAGGCCGACGGCCAGCACGGAACCGCCGAGCGCGAGGAGGAGCAGACCCACGAGGCCCAGCAGGACACGGTTCGCGATCTTCAACACCCCGGTCACCCCTTCCGGCCCGGCCGTGTGACCCGCACCGAGAGGGCGGGCCGCCGGACGAGGCCGAGTTCCCCGACGGCGTCGGCGAGTACGGCGTCCAGATCCGCGCGGACGTCGTCGAGTTCGCGGAAGTGCGAGACCGCGCGGACATCCGCCTTCCCGCGTCCCGTACGGACCCGGACCGACCGCACGCCGGGCACCTCCATGGCCCGGTCGCGCAGCACCGTCGCCGCGGCGTCGCGGCGCAGTCCGGCCCGTACGTCGGGGCGGGGGCGCCACATCGGCAGGACGCCGCGCAGTCCCGGGGTCACGGCGAGGACGAACAGCCACAGGCCCAGGGCCGTCGCGGCGCCGGCGCCGACGAGCACCCAGGTGTCGTCCAGGGGCCGTTCGGCGAGTTCGCGCGCCAGGGACCTGCGCCAGTGCAGGGCGGACCGGCCGGCGCGGACGGCGACGACGTCGTACAGCAGGAGGCCGGCGGCGGCCAGGACCAGCGGCGCGAGGACGGCCGCGGGAATCCGGCGGGCCGACCAGAACCGGCCGCTGCCGTGCCCGGCGTCGTCGGGGTCCGGCAGCGGGGTGTGCTCCGCCGCGGGGGCGGACCGGCCGGGTCCGCCCCCGGCGGGTTCCCCTTCCCCGGCGACGGGCGGGTGCCGGGTGGTCTCCGGGCCCCGGGGCTCGCTCATCGCGTCCTCCCCCGTGCCGCGCCGCCCGCCGGTGCGGGGTGCAGCCGCTCCACCCGGACGGCGACCTCGGGTACTTTCATCCCCGCCAGCGCCTCCACCCGTTCGGCGACCCGGCGCCGCACGGCACCGCACCGGGCGCCGATGTCGCAGGGGTAGCCGAGTTCGAGACCGACGCCGACGCGGGCCAGGTCGCGGTGCACGACGACCGTGGTGTGCGGGGGCGCCGCGCCGGAGGGCGGGGGGCCGAGCGCCTCGCGCGCCGCCTGCCGGGCGATCTTCGCGACGACCCGGTCGGTGACCCTGAGCGCGCCGCGCTCGCCCGGCGCGACGGTGCGGCGCGTGCGGCCGGGACGGTCCGGGCCGCCGGAACGGTCCGGGCTGTCGGGCCGGGCACCCGTCGGGGTCGCGGGTCCGGTGGGCTCATCGGACACGTGCGTCACCGCCGGTGGTCGTCGCGGTCGCCGCGGTCGCCGCGGGAGCGGAAGAGGTCACCGGGGTCCAGATCCCCTTCCAGGAAGCGGCCCACGACGAAGCCGACGGCGCCCAGTGCCGCCACCAGGAGGAAGGCGCCGAACCCGCCGAAGTACCCGGCGAATCCCAGCGCCATTCCGACGATCATGCCGATCACGGCCATGCTCATGGTGCGCTCCTCAGCAGGTCACTCGGTGGTCGCTCGGCGGATGCGGGCGGGGGCTCGTGCGGTGTCACCGGAGCCGGCTCTCCGGTTCGTCGTCGTCCTCGTCCTCCTCCGGCAGTTTGACGTCGCTGACCGCGATGTCGACCTCGACGACCTCCAGGCCCGTCATGCGCTCGACGGCCGCGATGACGTTCTCCCGCACGTCACGGGCGACATCGGCGATGGACACGCCGTATTCGACGACGATCTCCAGGTCGAGCGCGGTCTGCACCTCGCCGACCTCGGCCTTGACGCCCCGGCTGACGGACTTCGTGCCGCCGCCGGGCACCCGGTCGCGCACCGCGCCGAAGGTCCGTGAGATCCCGCTGCCCATGGCGTGCACCCCGAGGACGTCGCGGGCGGCGAGTCCGGCGATCTTCTCGACGACCCCGTCGGCGATGGTGGTACGCCCCCGGGCGGAGGGGTCGCCGCCACCGCGTCTGCCCGTGCCGGTACTCTCCGGCTGCCGCCGGTCCGGCTGCTGCCCGGCCCCGGGACTTTCGGGCCGCTGCTGCTGCGTCGTGTCGCTCATCGCCGTGCATCCCTTCCGGTAGGCCTCTCAGCCCACATTAAGCGCGGTCGGCGACTTGCGCGCCAGGGATGCGGCAGGCTGGGACGATGACGACGGACCGGTGGACGTGGGCGGTACGGCAGCAGCTGGGCCGCGGCAGGCTGCTGCCGCTGGGCGGTCCGCACGACGGCGCGTGGATCACGGAGGCGGCGGCCGTCGCCGTGCTGCGCCGCGCGGTGCGCCGGATGCCGGAGGTGCGTCTGGGTTCCGTGCGGCTGGCCCTCGTCGACCCGGGCGACGTGTCCGAGCCCGCCGTACCGCCACCGCCGAGCGCGCTGCCGCCGGGCCCGCTGCGCATCACCGCGGAGTTCACGGCCACGCCCGCGGAGCCCCTGCCCACGACCGCGTCCCGTCTGCGCGCGGTGCTCGCCTCCGCCGCGACGGACCGGCTGGGCCTGGGGGTCACGGAGGTGGACCTGCGGGTGACGGGGCTGCTGGAGGAGGGCACGGCCTCTGTGGATCCGCCCTGCACCGACGCCGACACCGATGTCGGCGTCGACACCGAAGCCGACACCGAAGCCGACGTCGACACCGGCGCCCTGCGCCCCGACGGGTCCTCCCCCGCACCCGGCACGGACGAGTCCCGCGTGGCCGCCGCCGTCCTGTCCGTGCCGGGCGTGACGGCCCTCAGCCGTCCGGCGCACATCGAGGAGCACCCCGGTGACGCGGCCCTCCCCCGCCGCCACGTCCGGGTGGAGATCGAGGTGGGCCCGGCCGTCCGCGCCCTGGACACGGCCAGGGCGGTCCGCGCGGCCGTCACGGAGGGATGTCCCGGCCGTCCCACGACAGCGGTACTGGTCACCGCGGTGCCCCCGGCCGCCCCGGCCCCCTAGAAGCCGACCGGAGCCGGTCGGAGCCGGTCGGAGTCAGTCGGAGAGGCCCGCCAGGTCCCGCAGCCGCCGTCCCTGCGCGGCGCGCTCCGCCACCCGCTGGTCCTCGTACGTACGGTCGACGGCCCCCTGCAACAGGGCCTTGGTCTCGATGAGCGCGTCCCGCGGCGCGGCCAGCAGCGCCGCGGCCAGTTCCCCGACCGTGTCGTCGAGCTGGGCGGCGGGCACGGCGATGTTGGCGAGCCCGCTCCGCTGCGCCTCCTCCGCCTGTACGAACCGCCCCGTCGCGCAGATCTCCAGCGCGCGGGCGTAGCCGACGAGACCCACCAGCGGATGCGTCCCCGTGAGGTCGGGCACGAGCCCCAGTCCGGTCTCGCGCATGGCGAACTGCACGTCGTCGGCGACGACGCGCAGGTCACAGGCGAGCGCGAGCTGGAAGCCGGCCCCTATGGCGTGTCCCTGCACGGCGGCGACGGACACGATGTCGCTCCTGCGCCACCAGGTGAAGCCCTCCTGGTACCCGGCGATGGCCGCGTCGAGCTCGGCGTCCGAACCACGCGCGAGGTCGACGAACGACGGCTCGCCGTCGAAGCCCTCGGGCGTGAACGCCTGCCGGTCGAGCCCCGCGGAGAAGGACCTGCCCTCGGCGCGCAGCACGACGACACGCACGGTTCCCGGCAGCAGTCGGCCCGCCTCGGCCAGTGCCCGCCACAGAGCGGGGCTCTGCACGTTGCGCTTGGCCGCGTTGGTGAGCGTCACCGTGGCGAGCGCGTCGTCGACGGTGAGCCGTACGCCGTCCTTGTCGAGCAGCGGGTCGAACGATGCCATGGGACGCCTCCGATGGGTGCGGTCGGCGAGGGCGCCGCAGGAGCGCACCCTCAAGTGACTGCACAGTAACCACCCGGACGGTCATACGGCCGACCGGGTGGCCACCATCGAAAACGAGCAGCCGCCCGGCTTCAGCTCGACGCGGACTTCTTGCCCCGCGTCGCTCCGCCACGTCCACGGAGCGTGACACCCGACTCGCTGAGCATCCGGTGCACGAAGCCATACGAGCGGCCGGTCTCCTCGGCCAGTGCCCGGATGCTCGCACCGGAGTCGTACTTTTTCTTCAGGTCTGCCGCGAGCTTGTCGCGCGCGGCGCCGGTCACCCGGCTGCCCTTCTTCAGAGTCTCGGCCACCCGTGCCTCCTCAGCGGAAGTGCGCTCTGGTACTTCTCATGATCACCCCTCATGAGCGTCCTGGCCACCCATTCGGCAAGGTCGATGGGACGAGCTTGCGGCGCGCCGGCCTGTCACCACGAGCGGAATCACGAATTCCAACCGTCCGGGATCCGTACGGCCGACCGAGTCAGCGGGCGAAGTTCCAGGTCAGCGACGCACGGCGGCCGGGCCCCCGGGAGCGGGGAGCCCGGCCGCGAAATCGGTGTAGGACACACCTCGGTATGAGGAGACCTCACACAGATGGGGGATCACGGATCGGCCGAATGATCCATACGGAGTGGATCAGTCAATCGATCAAGCACCGCGGACCGTCAGGCGAGGGCCACCAGGTCGGCGTAGTCGGCGCCCCACAGGTCCTCCACGCCGTCGGGCAGCAGGATGATCCGCTCCGGCTGGAGCGCCTCGACGGCACCCTCGTCGTGGGTGACGAGGACGACCGCGCCCTTGTAGGTGCGCAGCGCGCCGAGGATCTCCTCGCGGCTGGCCGGGTCGAGGTTGTTCGTCGGCTCGTCGAGGAGGAGGACGTTCGCGGACGAGACGACGAGGGTGGCGAGCGCGAGCCGGGTCTTCTCACCGCCGGACAGGACACCGGCGGGCTTGTCGACGTCGTCGCCGGAGAACAGGAACGAGCCGAGCGTCTTGCGCACCTCGACGAGGTCCAGGTCGGGGGCGGCGGAGCGCATGTTCTCCAGGACCGTGCGCTGCGGGTCGAGGGTCTCGTGCTCCTGCGCGTAGTAGCCGAGCTTGAGTCCGTGGCCCTCGACGACCCGGCCGGTGTCGGGCTTCTCCGCGCCGCCGAGGAGGCGGAGCAGGGTCGTCTTGCCGGCGCCGTTCAGGCCGAGGATGACGACGCGTGAACCCTTGTCGATGGCCAGGTCGACGTCGGTGAAGATCTCCAGCGAGCCGTACGACTTGGACAGGCCCTCGGCCATCAGCGGGGTCTTGCCGCACGGGGAGGGGTCGGGGAAGCGCAGCTTGGCGACCTTGTCGGACTTCCGCTCGGCCTCCAGGCCGGCCAGCAGCTTGTCCGCGCGCTTGGCCATGTTCTGCGCGGCGACGGTCTTGGTGGCCTTGGCACGCATCTTGTCGGCCTGCGTGTGCAGGGCGGCGGCCTTCTTCTCGGCGTTCTGCCGCTCGCGCTTGCGGCGCTTCTCGTCGGCCTCGCGCTGCTGCTGGTAGAGCTTCCAGCCCATGTTGTAGACGTCGATCTGGGCGCGGTTGGCGTCCAGGTAGAACACCTTGTTGACGACGGTCTCGACCAGGTCGACGTCGTGGGAGATCACGATGAAGCCGCCGCGGTACGTCTTGAGGTAGTCGCGCAGCCAGACGATGGAGTCGGCGTCGAGGTGGTTCGTGGGCTCGTCGAGGAGCAGGGTGTCGGCGTCCGAGAACAGGATCCGCGCCAGCTCGATACGGCGGCGCTGACCGCCGGAGAGCGTGTGGAGGGGCTGGCCGAGCACCCGGTCGGGGAGGTTGAGCGCGGCGGCGATGGTGGCGGCCTCCGCCTCGGCGGCGTACCCGCCCTTGGTGAGGAACTCCGTCTCCTGGCGCTCGTACTGCCTGAGGGCCTTCTCGCGGGTGGCGCCCGAGCCGTTCGCGATGCGCTGCTCGTTCTCGCGCATCTTGCGGATCAGGGTGTCCAGGCCGCGCGCGGAGAGCACCCGGTCGCGGGCCAGCATGTCGAGGTCGCCGGTGCGCGGGTCCTGCGGGAGGTAGCCGACCTCGCCGGAGCGGGCGACGGTCCCCGCGGCGGGGACGCCCTCACCCGCGAGGACCTTGGTGAGGGTGGTCTTGCCGGCGCCGTTGCGGCCGACCAGACCGATGCGGTCGCCCTTGGTGATGCGGAAGGTCGCGGACTCGATGAGGACGCGGGCGCCGGCGCGCAGCTCGATACCGGAGGCGGAAATCACGGACGGACTCCTGGGCAGGGTTGACGACGGGGTGGGTGGTTGCGGGCGTTCACGCCGTCTAATGCACGAGGAGAATGGCCATGGGCCAAGTCTAACGGGGCGGTGCAACCACTTTTTCTGCGTACGGATGTTCGGGTACGGGCCGCTGCGCCGCCCGGCTGCGGCGACCGGCGGGGCGTTGTCGGTGCCGGGTGCGAGACTGTGGGACAGGTCACATCCAGGCGGCGTTCCGGCAGTGGGGCGGAACCGCCGGGCCGGAGGGAGTGAGGGGTATGACAGGCACGGATGGCGGACGCCCGGGCATCTGCCCGACACTGCTGTACGCGGACGCGACGGCCGCGATCAGACAGCTCACCGAGGCGTTCGGCTTCACCGAGGCGTCGGTGTACGAGGACGAGGACGGCAGGGTGGTGCACGCCGAGCTGGTCCAGGGCAACGGCACCGTGATGCTGGGCTCCAAGGGCACCGGCAGCCCCTTCGACGAGGCCATGAAGAACGCGGGCCCCGCCGGGGTGTACGTCGTGGTGGACGACGTCGACGCCCACCACCAGCGGGCCGTGGACCACGGGGCGGAGGTCCTGATGCCCCCGACGGACCAGGACCACGGGTCGCGGGACTACATGGCCCGGGACGTCGAGGGCAACATCTGGAGCTTCGGCACGTACGCCCCGGAGACCAGGGTCTGAGCCGCCCGCGGCCGGCCGGGCGGGCTAGTTCCTCCCGGTGTGGACCTGGAAGGCGGCGCGGCGCACGGCCTTGGCGAGGGCCGGGTCGGGGTGGGCGGCGGCGAGGGCGACCAGGACCTGCACGGTGCGGGGGTGGCCGACCGCGCGCACCTCGTCGAGGAGCGCCGGGACGGTCGGCTGCACCGCGGACTCCAGGTGCCGCACGAGGAGCGGGGCCTCGCCGTGGTCGGCGACGGCCGCGGCGGTGTCGACCCACAGCCAGGTGGCCTCCTCGCGCGTGAGCACCAGGTGGGCGTCCTCGGGGTCGTGCCCGTCGTGCTCGGCGAGCCACAGCAGGGCGTACGGGCGCAGGGGCGTCTCGTCCACCACCGCGCGGACGTCCGGCTCGGCGGGGGCGCCGACCACGCGCAGCGCCTCGAAGGCCAGTCCGCGCAGCAGGGCGTCCTCGCCGCGGGCGGCGGCGAGGAGTTCGGTGACGGCGCTGCCGACGGGGCGGGCGGCGAGCCAGGCGCGGTACTCGGCGCGGGCCGCGTTGGGGCGCAGCCGGCCGCAGCCGCGGAGCATGTCCTCGGCGCCCTGCTCGATGTTCCCGGCGGGGCTCTGCGCGGCCACGCAGATCTGCTCCAGCTTGACCCAGACCGCCCAGCTGCCCAGGGGGGTGAGCGTGGCCTGGCCGTCGCCGCAGGTGAGGGCGCCGACGGCGGCGAGGGCGTGCAGCGCCCAGTCGAGCAGCGGGGCCAGGGGGGTGTCCCCGGTGCCCGGCCCGGGCGCCGGTTCGGGCGCCGGTTCGGGCCGGGGTCCGTAGGAGATCTCGCAGCGCTCGGTGCGCAGTTCCGTGACGCGCTGTTCGAGCAGGTCCAGGAGTTGCGGGACGGGGACGGGGCCCGCGGACAGCTGGAGGAAGGACAGGACCTGCGGCATCGCCGAGACGACCTCGGCGACGGCGGAGGGCTCGTGCCCGTCGGGGCCGGGGTGGGCGATCGACCAGGCGTCGAAGAAGGCGACCCAGCCGCGCAGCACGGCGCTGTCGTCGCGGTTCCAGGCGCGCAGCCGCCAGCCGGGGCGCGCGGTGCCGCCGTGCACCTCGACCAGGCCCGCCAGCCGTGCGACGTCCCAGTCCGCACGCACCTGATCCGGCGTCAGGCCCAGTTCGGCGGCGGCCCGTCGGGCGGCGTCGTCGGACAGGGTGCCCTTGCCCTCCGCACCGCCGCCGGACGTGCTGCCGGACGCACCGTCCGACGTGCCGCCGGCGGCCGTGGCGGCGCGGATCCGGGCGTCGCCGTCCCCGCCCGGGCCCAGGGTGGTGTCGGCCCAGCGGGCGACCCGGGCCGCGCCGGCGAGTACGGCGCGTGCCATGCGGGCGAGTTCCGCCGGCGCCGGTGTGCCCTCGGGCGGGCGGGGTGCGGGTCGACGGGCGGGCCTCTGGGTCATCGCTCGGGGGGCGGCGGCCAGGGATCGCGGGCGGACGAGTCGGAGCCTGGAGTCGCGCGGGATACGGGACGTCACGGGGGCAGTCTTCCCGTTGACGCTCCGAAAACCCAAACGGAATGTCACATGGGCCCACAGAGGCGATCGGCGCACCGGCCCGCGCAGGCGCCCCGGAGGGGTCCGCACCCCTTGGTACACAGTTAAACGGAATCTTCGGTACCGGGCCGCCCCGGGATCACATCAACGGGGTGAGAAAGCGGCGGAGCGCCTCTTCGCAACCGGCCGGGTCGGCGTTCCACATGGCACCGTGGGGCGCGTCGTGCACCGTGTGGAGGGTGACGAGATCGGTACGGCGGTCCGCGAGGCGGCGGGAGGGCCCCCAGGGGGCGACGACGTCGCCGGGACCGTGCAGGACGAGGGCGGGCACCCTGAGCCGGGCCGGGTCGACGGGGCTCCCGACGGGGCCGGTGCCGAGGCCGGTCCGCCCCTGGTAGGCGCGAACGGCCAGCGGCAGCAGGGCACCGGGGGTGCGGCGGGCCGTCGCCAGCGCGCGCAGGGTGGCCTCCCAGTCGAGCACCGGCGAGTCCAGGACGAGCCCGCGGATCCGGTCGCGCAGCGCGGAGCGCTCGGCGGCGCGCAGCGCCATGGTGGCGCCGGTGGACCAGCCGTACAGGATGACGCGTTCGGCGCCGTGCCGGACGGCGAAGCGGAGGGCCGCGTCCAGGTCGCGCCACTCGCTCTCGCCGAGGTGGCTCAGTCCGCCCGGCGGGCGGGGCGCGCCGGCGTCGCCGCGGTAGGCGAGGGCGAGGACGGGGAACTGCCGGTGGTGCAGGTACTCCATGACATTCATGGGGTGCTCGCGCGTGGTGCCCAGGCCGTGCACGGTGATCACCCAGGTGTCGCGGGCGGCGGGCACGAACCAGGCGGGCAGGGCGCCGAGTTCGCCGGGGATCTCCACGTCGGCGTGGTCGAGGCCGAGGGCGGAGCCCGGGTTCCCGATGTGCAGGCCGGGGGTGAGCCGGACCCTGTCACCGGGTGCCGGTGTGCCGTGGGTGACGCGCTCCAGACGGCGCACGACCGTGTCGGCGGTGTGCGGGGCGCCGGACAGGACCGGGCCGACGACGGCGTGGCTGCCGTCGCCGCTCAGGCCGTACACGCCCGGGCGCCGGGAGGCGAGGGCGCGGGTCAGGGCGATCCGGCCCGCGGCCGTGGCGTGCACGGTGAGGGGCGGTTCGGTGGGCAGCGGCCGGCCCGGTGCCGCCTTCAGGGCGGCGTCGCCGGCGAAGCGGCCGGCGGCGATGCCGGCCGCGCCCGCGAGGGCAACGGTGAGGACGGAGGTCAGGGCCGCGGTCGTCGGCTTCACGGTACGCACGGGACCAGTCTCCTGACGGAGCCCGCCGTCGGCCAGTGGAAGCACGGAACGGGCCGGTCGGCCCGGTCCGCCCGGTCGGCCCGGTCCGCCCGGTCGGCCCGGTCCGCCCGGTCCGCCCGGTCCGCCGTCACGGCTGGCCGTACCCCTTCATCCGCTCCCCCGCCCGCGCCACCTGGTCCCCGGTCAGCAGGGCGGGCGTGCGGCCGGGCACGGACGACGCGGTGAGCCATACGCGGCACATCCATTCGAGCTGGGCCGTACGGTCGTACGCCTGGTCGAGGGTGGCGCCGTACGCCAGGGTGCCGTGGTTCCGCAGGAGGCAGGCCGTGCGGTCGCGAAGGGCCTCCAGCACGTTCCGGGCCAGTTCCTCCGTGCCGTAGGTGGCGTAGGGGGCGACACGGACGGGCCCGCCCAGGGCGGCCGCCATGTAGTGGACGAGGGGCAGTTCCGCGACGAGGGCGGAGACGGCCGTGGCGTGCACGGCGTGGGTGTGGACGACGGCGTGCGCCCCGGTGGAGCGGTAGACGGCGAGGTGCATGGGCAGTTCGCTGGTGGGGACGAGCGAACCGAGCACCTGCCGGCCGTCGAGGGAGACCCCGCAGAGGTCCCCGGGCGTCAGCCGGCCGTACGGGACCCCGGTCGGCGTGACCAGGACGGTGTCGCCCACCCGCACGGACACGTTGCCCGACGTGCCGACGACCAGGCCGTCGGCCACCGTCCGGCGGGCCACCGCCACGAGGTCCCGCCAGGCCCGCTCCAGCGTCCCTTCCGCCCGGGGCGCGTCCGCCCCGGGTGCGTCCGCCCCGGGTATGCCCGTTCTGACTGTGTCCGTTCCGACCATGTCCGCTCCGGGTGTGTCCGTTCCGGGTATGTCCGTCCACCCGGCGTCCCGCCCGGTGCCCCGTCCGTCTTCCGCGTCCCGCCGCCGCTCAGCCATGCCGCGATCCTGCCAGCAGAACGCCACCGGGTGACCGGGATCTCCCCGGCGGTTCCCCGGGTCCGGCCGAACGGCTTCGCGAATCCGCAAAGGGTCGACGGACCCTCGTATTCCGCCTCTGTTCGAGGCCGACCCCCGCCGCCTCGACGCAAGCGGAATGACAGCACCTCAATCGGGTCACCACACAGCCCGCCTCAGTTCACCTTCCGTTCATCCAGGTTGCCTACGTTCCTCCTGCCACTGTCGTCCAATAGAAGTCTGGGTAAATGGAACACATCACGCTCCTCCTCGGAATCGTGATCGTCACCGCTCTCGTGTTCGATTTCACGAACGGTTTCCACGACACTGCCAACGCGATGGCGACGACCATCTCGACCGGCGCCCTCAAGCCCAAGACGGCGGTGGCCATGTCCGCCGTGCTGAACCTCGTCGGAGCGTTCCTCTCCGTGGAGGTCGCCAAGACGATCTCCGGCGGCATCATCGACGAAGAGGGCATCCGCACCGAAGTGATCTTCGCGGCGCTCGTCGGCGCCATCCTGTGGAATCTGCTGACCTGGCTCCTGGGCCTGCCGTCCAGCTCGTCCCACGCCCTCTTCGGCGGCCTGATCGGCGCCGCCGTCATGTCGGCGGGCTGGTCGTCGGTGAACGGCTCGACCGTCGTCACCAAGGTCCTCATCCCCGCGGTCGCCGCACCCGTGGTGGCCGGACTCGCCGCGATGCTCGCCACCCGGCTGACGTACCGGATCAGCAGGCAGGCCGGCGAGAAGGCGACCTCCAAGGGCTACCGCGCGGGCCAGATCACCTCCGCGGGCCTGGTCTCACTGGCCCACGGCACGAACGACGCGCAGAAGACCATGGGCATCATCACCCTGGCCCTGGTCACCGGCGGTGTCCTCGCGCCCGGCTCCAACCCGCCCCTGTGGGTCATCGTCTCGGCCGGCATAGCCATCGCGCTCGGCACCTACCTGGGCGGCTGGCGCATCATCCGCACCATGGGCAGGGGCCTCACCGACCTCGCGCCGCCGCAGGGCTTCGCCGCCCAGACCAGCGCCGCGACGGTCATCCTGGCCTCCTCGCACCTCGGCTTCTCCCTCTCCACCACCCAGTCCTGCTCCGGCGCCGTGATGGGCTCGGGCCTCGGCCGCAAGGGCGGTGTCGTCCGCTGGTCGACCGCGACCCGCATGTTCGTCGCCTGGGGGCTCACGCTCCCCGCCGCCGGCCTGGTCGGCGCGGGCGCCGAACTCCTCACCAAGCAGGGCACCTGGGGCATCGTCCTCACCGGCGCGCTGCTGATCGCCGGCTCGGGGCTGATCTGGGTCCTGTCCCGTCGCCAGCCCGTCACCGTCGACAACGTGAACGACGACCCCGCCGGCATAGTGACCGCCGCGATCGCCGCCGTCACCCCGCCTCCCACCGGCGCGGTCGCCGCGACCGCGGCCGCGACCGGCGACCTGAAGACCACCATCCCGGGCCCGGACGCCGAGCCGGCCCGTCCGGCCACGGTGTAAGGAACGAACCGCATGAAGATCGACTGGGCAGCCCTCGGCTCCGTGTTCGGAGTCAGCCTCATCGCCACCGTCGCCCTCGTGGGCCTCTTCACCCTCGGCATCGTCGGCCTCTCCAAGCGCGAGTCGGCCACCGCGCAGGGCGGCTCCGCGGCCCTCGCGGTCACCGGCGCGTACGCCTGCTTCGCGGCCTGCGCGGCGGCCGTGGCGTACGGGATCTACCTGATCATTATCTGACCGGTACGGCCGTCCGACCGGTACGGCCGCCGGGCCGCGCATGTCGGGCCGTGTGGCCGGAGCGCCGCCGTCCGCCCCGCCGGGCCGCCTCACCCGCGGCCCGGCGGGGCGGACGCGTGTCCGTGTCCGGCGAGGCGCCGGACGGGTCCCGGGTCCGGCGGATGTGGGCCTCAGCACACTCTCCCTTCGCAGGTCAACGGCAAGTTGACGGGTGTTCTCGGACCGTGGTGGACTGCCGGGGCCATGTACGACGGCAGGAGAGGAAGCCGGTGCGAATCCGGCGCGGTCCCGCCACTGTCACCGGGGAGCCCGTCCCCGGGAGCCAGGAACTCTCGTCGTCGGTCTCGTCGAACCAGGGCGTGGACACCCTGAGTGAGGACATATCGCCATGCGCGGCCGCCTGTTGTGGACCCCTGCGCCCCGTACGGGGGCGCCCGGTACGAGTGTGTCCGGCACGAGGGCGCTGCCCGCCGCAGAAGCGGGCTGAGGCCGTGCGTGCCGATCGCGTCTTCGCGTACGGCGCCGCCGCCGGCCTCCTCGGTGACCTGCTGCTCGGCGATCCCCGCCGGGGGCATCCGGTCGCCGCGTTCGGCCGCGCCGCGGGCGCCGTGGAACGGGTCCTGTGGCGCGACCACCGCGGATGGGGCGCCCTGCACACCGCCGTGTGCGCGGGCGGCGCCGTCGCCCTCGCCGTGGCCGCCGGGCGTTCCGTGCGCACCTCCCCCGGCGCGTCCGCCGCGCTGACCGCCGCCGCCACCTGGGCCGTCGTCGGGGGGACCTCGCTGGGGCGCGAGGCCCGCGCCGTCGGCGGGGCACTGGCCACCGGGGACGTCGAGGCCGCCCGGGAGCGGCTGCCGCACCTGTGCGGGCGGGACCCGCAGGCGCTGGACGCCGACGGGATCGCGCGGGCCGTGGTCGAGTCGGTCGCCGAGAACACCTCCGACGCCGTGGTGGGCGCCCTGGTGTGGGGCGCGCTCGCGGGCGTGCCCGGCCTGGTCGGGTTCCGGGCCGTCAACACCCTGGACGCCATGGTGGGGCACAGGTCTCCGCGATACCGGCGGTACGGGTGGGCCTCCGCCCGGCTCGACGACGTCGCCGGGTGGCCCGGGGCGCGGCTGACCGCCGCCCTCGCGGCCGTCGCCGGGGGTGATCCGCGGGGAGCGGTGCGCGCCTGGCGCACGGACGCCGCCAAGCACCCGAGCCCCAACGCCGGTCCTGTCGAGGCATCCTTCGCGGGGGCACTCGGGGTGCGGCTGGGCGGCACGCTCTCGTACGCGGGACGGGTCGAGCACCGGCCCGTGCTCAACGGCCGGGGGCGGGCCGTGGAGGTCGCGGACATCGAACGGGCCGTCCGTCTCTCCCGGCGTGTGGGCCTGCTCGCGCTGGGCGTGAGCGCCGCCGGGCGCCTGCTCGTCACCTCGCTCGCCGGGAGAGGGCGTACCTCGCTCGCCGGGAGAGGGCGTATCTCGCTCGCCGGGAAAGGACGTACCCCATGAAGCGCGCGCCGGGCGGAGGACTGCTCGTCGCCGGGACCACCTCCGACGCGGGCAAGAGCGTCGTGACCGCCGGGATCTGCCGGTGGCTGGTGCGGCGCGGTGTGAAGGTGGCGCCCTTCAAGGCGCAGAACATGTCGCTGAACTCGTTCGTGACGCGGGAGGGCGCCGAGATCGGTCGCGCGCAGGCCATGCAGGCGCAGGCCGCCCGCGTGGAACCGACCGCGCTCATGAACCCCGTACTGCTCAAGCCGGGCAGCGACCGAAGCAGCCAGGTCGTCCTGATGGGCAGACCGGTGGGCGAGATGAGCGCGCGCGGCTACCACGGCGGACGCCGGGAGGCGCTGCTCGGGACCGTGCTGGACTGCCTGGCCGAGTTGCGGGGCACGTATGACGCAGTGATCTGTGAGGGGGCCGGGAGCCCGGCCGAGATCAACCTGCGGCGGACGGACATCGTGAACATGGGGATCGCGCGCAACGCGCGGCTGCCCGTGCTCGTCGTCGGCGACATCGACCGCGGCGGGGTCTTCGCCTCCTTCTTCGGGACGGTGGCCCTGCTCTCCCGCGAGGACCAGGAGCTCGTCGCCGGGTTCCTCGTCAACAAGTTCCGCGGGGACGTCTCCCTCCTCGAACCCGGCACCGACATGCTGCGCGGCCTCACCGGGCGCCGTACCTACGGCGTCCTGCCCTTCCGGCACGGGCTCGGCATCGACGAGGAGGACGGACTCCGCGTGTCCCTGCGGGGCGCGGTCCGCGAGTCCGAGGTGTCCGCCCCCGTCGGCGAGGACATCCTGCGGGTCGCCGTCTGCGCGATCCCCCTGATGTCCAACTTCACCGACCTGGACGCGCTCGCCGCCGAACCGGGCGTCGTCGTGCGGTTCGTGGACCGGCCCGAGGAGCTGGCCGACGCCGACCTGGCCGTCGTGCCCGGCACCCGCGGCACGGTCCGCGCCCTGGAGTGGCTGCGGCGGCGCGGCCTCGCCGACGCCCTGGTGCGCAGGGCCGCCGAGGGGCGCCCCGTGCTGGGGATCTGCGGCGGCTTCCAGCTCCTCGGCGACCACATCGACGACGAGGTCGAGTCGAAGGCCGGCGCCGTCGACGGGCTCGGACTCCTGCCCGTGCGCGTACGGTTCGCGCCGGAGAAGACCCTCGCCCGGCCCGTCGGCGAGGCCCTCGGCGAACCCGTCGAGGGGTACGAGATCCACCACGGGGTCGCCGAGGTGACCGGCGGGGACCCCTTCCTGGACGGCTGCCGGGTCGGCGCCGTCTGGGGCACGCACTGGCACGGCTCGCTGGAGTCGGACGGCTTCCGGCGTGCCTTCCTGCGCGAGGTGGCCGCCGCCGCGGGGCGCCGCTTCGTACCGGCCGCCGGCACGTCGTTCGCCGGGCTGCGCGAGGAGCAGCTGGACCGGCTCGGCGATCTGATCGAGGAACACGCGGACACGGACGCGCTGTGGCGGCTCATCGAGTCCGGCGCGCCCACAGGACTGCCCTTCATCCCACCGGGAGCGCCCGCATGAGCACAGTGTTGTTGTTGTCGACCGCCGACACGGACCTGCTGGCGGCCCGTGCCTCCGGCGCCGCGTACCGGATCGGCAATCCGACCCGCGTGGACGTCACGGAGGAGCTGCCCGCGCTGGTCGGGGGCGCGGACCTCGCGGTCGTCCGGCTGCTCGGGGGCAAGCGCGCCTGGGAGGACGGGCTCGCCCTCCTCAAGGCGTCCGGCATCCCGACCGTGCTGCTCGGCGGGGAGAGCGTCCCCGACGCGGAGCTGATGGCCGAGTCGTCGGTGCCCGCCGGTGTGGTCGCGGAGGCGCTGCGCTACCTGGTCGAGGGCGGCCCGGAGAACCTGGCCGAGCTGGCCCGCTTCCTCTCCGACACCGTGCTGGTCACGGGCGAGGGCTTCGAGGCGCCGCGGCAGATGCCGCAGTTCGGTGTCCACGGCGAGCCGGTGGCCGACCCGGACCGCCCGACCGTCGCCGTGCTCTACTACCGCGCCCACGAGCTGAGCGGCAACACCGCCTTCGTGGAGACCCTCTGCGACGCGATCGAGGCCAAGGGCGCCAACGCCCTGCCCGTCTACAGCGGTTCGCTGCGCGGTGCCGGGCCGGAGCTGTACGCGCTCATCGAGGACGCGGACGCGCTGATCACCACCGTCCTCGCCTCCGGCGGCACGCACGCCTCCGGGGCGTCCGCGGGCGGCGACGAGGAGGCGTGGGACATCAGCGCGCTCCAGAGCCTGGACATCCCCTTCCTGCAAGGTCTGTGCCTGACCACCTCCAAGGCCGCCTGGGAGGCGTCGGACGCCGCCCTGTCCCCCATGGACGCGGCGATGCAGGTCGCGATCCCCGAGTTCGACGGACGGCTGATCACGGTCCCGTTCTCCTTCAAGGAGCAGGGCCCCGACGACGTGCCGGTGTACGTCGCCGACCCGGAGCGGGCCGCGCGCGTCGCCGGGATCGCCGTGCGGCACGCCCGGCTGCGCCACAAGCCCAACGCCGAGAAGAAGCTCGCGGTGGTCTTCACCGCCTACCCGACCAAGCACTCCCGGGTCGGCAACGCGGTCGGCCTGGACACCCCCGCCTCGGCGGTGCGGCTCCTCGACGCGCTGCGGGACGCCGGGTACGCCGTCGAGGGGTACCCGGACAACGGCGACGAGCTGATCCACCGGCTCATCGAGGCGGGCGGCCACGACGTCGAGTGGCTCACCGAGGACCAGCTCGCCGCCGCCCCCGCGCGCGTGCCGCTGGCCGACTACCGGGCGTGGTTCGACAAGCTCGACCCCGCGCTGCGCGAGGGCATGCTGGAGGCGTGGGGCGAGCCGCCGGGCTCCCTCTACGTGGACGGCGACGACATCGTGCTGGCCTCCCTGCGGTTCGGGAACGTCGTCGTGATGATCCAGCCGCCGCGCGGCTTCGGCGAGAACCCGATCGCGATCTACCACGACCCGGACATGCCGCCCTCGCACCACTACATGGCGGCCTACCGCTGGCTGGAGAACGCCACGGCGGAGGGCGGTTTCGGCGCGGACGCGATCGTGCACATGGGCAAGCACGGCACGATGGAGTGGCTGCCGGGCAAGGGGCTCGGCCTCAGCGGCGGCTGCGCGCCCGACGCGGTCCTCGGCGACCTGCCGCTGGTCTACCCCTTCATCGTCAACGACCCCGGCGAGGGCACCCAGGCCAAGCGCCGCGGGCACGCCACGATCGTCGACCACCTGGTGCCGCCGATGGCCCGCGCGGACACCTACGGCGACCTCGCGAAGCTGGAACAGCTCCTCGACGAGTACGCGCTGGTGTCCGACCTGGACCCGACGAAGGCACCGGCCGTCCGCGCCCAGATCTGGACCCTGGTGAAGGCCGCCGAGCTCCACCACGACCTGCACGTCGACGAGCAGCCGGACGACGGCGCCTTCGACGAGTTCGTGATGCACATCGACGGCTACCTGTGCGAGATCAAGGACGTGCAGATCCGCGACGGGCTGCACATCCTGGGCGGCGGCCCCGAGGCCGGGGCGCGGGTGAACCTCGTGCTGGCCGTGCTGCGCGCCTCACAGGTGTGGGGCGGCGAGGCGAACGCCCTGCCGGGTCTGCGGGCCTGTCTCGCCGAGCACTTCGGCCTGGTCGAGAAGGAACTGCTCGCCGAGCCCGGCGCGCCGCTGAAGGTGCCGGTCGAGCTGAGCGACCTGGTGGCCGGACCCGCCCGGACGGCCGCCGACGCGGTCGACCTCCTGGAGCAGCTGTGCCGCCGGCTCGCGGAGGGCATGGAGGAGCGCGGCTGGGACGTCGCGGCCGTGCCCGCGCTCGTGCGCGAGGTGCTCGGCACCGGACTCCCCGACGCCGTCGCGGTGCTGGAGTTCGCGTGCCGGGAGGTGGTGCCGCGGCTCGCCCGCACGACGGACGAGATCGACCACATCCTGCACGCCCTGGAGGGCGGTTACGTCCCCTCGGGCCCCTCGGGCTCGCCGACGCGCGGACTCGTCAACGTCCTGCCGACGGGCCGCAACTTCTACTCGGTGGACCCCAAGGCGATCCCGTCCCGGCTGAGCTGGGAGGTCGGGCAGGCGCTCGCCGACTCGCTCGTGCAGCGCTACCTCCAGGACACCGGCGCGTACCCGAAGTCCGTGGGGCTGACGGTGTGGGGCACGTCCGCGATGCGCACCCAGGGCGACGACATCGCGGAGATCCTGGCGCTGCTGGGCTGCCGGCCCGTGTGGGACGACGCCTCGCGGCGCGTCACCGGCTTCGAGATCGTGGGCCCGGAGGAGCTGGGCCGGCCGCGCATCGACGTCACGGTCCGCATCTCCGGCTTCTTCCGCGACGCGTTCCCGCACGTCATCAAGCTGCTCGACGACGCGGTGCGGGCGGTGGCCGAGCTGGACGAGCCCGCCGACCTCAACTACGTGCGGGCGCACGCCGACGAGGACACCGCCGAGCACGGCGACCGGCGGCGCGCGACGGCCCGTATCTTCGGCTCGAAGCCGGGCGCGTACGGGGCGGGGCTCCTCCCGCTCATCGACGCGCGCAACTGGCGCTCCGACGCCGACCTCGCCGAGGTGTACGCGGTGTGGGGCGGCTACGCGTACGGGCAGGGGCTCGAAGGGCGGGCGGCGCGCGGGGACATGGAGACGGCGTTCCGGCGGATCGCCGTGGCGGCGAAGAACGTCGACACCCGCGAGCACGACCTCGTCGACGCCGACGACTACTTCCAGTACCACGGCGGCATGGTCGCCATGGTGCGCCACCTGACGGGCACCAGCCCCGAGGCGTACGTCGGCGACTCCGCCGTGCCCAGCCAGATCAGGACCCGCACGCTCGGCGAGGAGACGCACCGGGTGTTCCGCGCCCGGGTGGTCAACCCGCGCTGGATGGCGGCGATGCGGCGGCACGGCTACAAGGGCGCCTTCGAGATGGCGGCCACCGTCGACTACCTCTTCGGGTACGACGCCACGGCCGGGGTCGTCGACGACTGGATGTACGAGAAGCTCAGCGCCGAGTACGTCTTCGACGCGGAGAACCGGGACTTCATGAAGAAGTCCAACCCGTGGGCCCTGCGTGGCATCACGGAACGGCTCCTGGAGGCCGCCGAGCGCGGACTGTGGGCCGAGCCCGACGCCGAGACCCTGGAACGGCTGCGGGCCACCTATCTGGAGCTCGAAGGCGACTTGGAGGGCGATGTGGAGGGTGAGGACCAGTGAGTACCCCGTTCCCGTTCACGGCCGTGGTCGGCCAGGACGACCTGCGGCTCGCGCTGCTGCTGAACGCCGTCTCCCCGGCGGTGGGCGGTGTGCTCGTCCGCGGGGAGAAGGGCACCGCCAAGTCCACGGCCGTGCGTGCCCTCTCGGCCCTCATGCCGCAGGTCGACGTCGTCGCGGGGTGCCGGTTCTCCTGTGCGCCCGGCGCGCCCGACCCGGCGTGCCCGGACGGCCCCCACGAGGCCGGGCCGGGGGTGTCGCGGCCCGCGCGGATGGTCGAGCTGCCGGTCGGCGCCTCCGAGGACCGTCTCGTCGGCGCGCTCGACATCGAGCGGGCGCTGGCGGAGGGCGTGAAGGCGTTCGAGCCCGGCCTGCTGGCCGACGCCCACCGCGGCATCCTGTACGTGGACGAGGTCAACCTCCTCCACGACCACCTGGTAGACCTGCTGCTGGACGCCGCCGCGATGGGCGCGTCGTACGTGGAGCGCGAGGGCGTCTCCGTACGGCATGCCGCGCGGTTCCTGCTCGTCGGGACCATGAACCCCGAGGAGGGCGAGCTGCGTCCGCAGCTGCTCGACCGGTTCGGGCTGACCGTCGAGGTGGCGGCCTCCCGCGAGCCCGACCAGCGGGTGGAGGTCGTGCGGCGGCGGCTCGCGTACGACGACGACCCGGAGGGGTTCGCGGCGCGCTGGGCCGACGAGGAGTCCGCCGTACGGGCCCGGATCACGGCCGCGCGGGAGCTGCTCCCGTCGGTGCGTCTCGGCGACGGCGCGCTGCGGCAGATCGCGGCGACCTGCGCGGCGTTCGAGGTGGACGGCATGCGGGCCGACATCGTGATGGCCAGGACCGCGACGGCGCTGGCGGCGTGGGCGGGGCGGACCGTGGTGCTGGCCGAGGACGTGCGGCAGGCCGCGCTCCTCGCGCTGCCGCACCGGCGGCGGCGCAACCCGTTCGACGCGCCGGGCCTCGACGAGGACAAGCTCGACGAGACGCTGGAGGAGTTCGGGGGCGGGGACGGCTCCGACGGTTCCGGGGATTCCGACGGTTCCGGGGATTCCGGTGACGACGAGCCGGACCCGGACCCGGACGGGCCCGGTGGCGGGCAGTCCCCGCCGGACGGACCCGACGGCGACGACGGCGGTGGCGGTGGCGACGGTGACGGTGCGGTGCCCGCGCAGGGCAGGCCGTCCGAGGACCCCGAGAGCTCCGAGAACGGGCCGGCGCCGTCCCCCGGCGCCGGCGAGCAGTCCCCCGTACGGGCCGCCGAGCCCTTCCGCACGAAGGTGCTGAGCGTGCCGGGGCTGGGCGAGGGGGCCGCCGGGCGGCGCTCCCGCGCCCGGACCGAGCACGGCCGCACCACCGGGGCGCGCCGGCCGCGCGGAGCACTCACCAAGCTGCACCTGGCCGCGACCGTGCAGGCCGCGGCACCGCACCAGCGGGCCCGCGGCCGGTCCGGGCCCGGGCTCGTCGTCCGGCGCGACGATCTGCGGCAGGCCACCCGCGAGGGCCGCGAGGGCAACCTCGTGCTGTTCGTCGTGGACGCCTCCGGTTCGATGGCGGCCCGGCAGCGGATGAGCGCCGTGAAGGGCGCGGTGCTGTCACTGCTCCTGGACGCCTACCAGCGGCGGGACAAGGTGGGGCTCGTGACCTTCCGCGGCTCCGCGGCCGAGGTGGCGCTGCCGCCCACGTCGTCGGTCGACGCCGCCGCCGTACGGCTGGAGTCGCTGCCCACCGGCGGGCGTACGCCGCTCGCGGCCGGGCTGCTGCGGGCGCACGACGTGCTGCGCGTGGAGCGGTTGCGGGACCCGGCGCGGCGCGCGCTGGTGGTGCTGGTCACCGACGGGCGGGCCACCGGCGGCCCGGAGCCGGTGGCCCTGGCCGGGCGGGCGGCCGGGCTGTTCGCCGCCGGGGGGATCGCGTCCGTGGTCGTCGACTGCGAGTCGGGGCCCGTGCGGCTCGGACTCGCCGGGCAGCTCGCGGGTGAGCTCGGCGGGACCGCGGTGACGCTCGACGAGCTGCGGGCCGACTCGATCGCCGGACTGGTCAGGGACGTCCGCGGCGACGGCAGGGGCAGCAGGAGCAGCAGGAGCAGCAGCAGGAGTGACGTCGAGGGCGTCAGCAGGGGCGACCGCAGGAGGGCCGCGTAATGCCGCAGGGACAGCCGAGTGTCGTGCCCGAGGACGGGCTGACGACCCGTCAGCGACGGAACCGGCCGCTCGTCGTCGTGCACACCGGGATCGGCAAGGGCAAGTCCACCGCCGCCTTCGGGCTCGCGCTGCGCGCCTGGAACCAGGGGTGGCCCATCGGGGTGTTCCAGTTCGTCAAGTCCGCGAAGTGGAAGGTCGGCGAGGAGAACGCGCTGCGCGTCCTCGGGGCCAGCGGCGAGGGCGGGTCCGTCGACTGGCACAAGATGGGCGAGGGCTGGTCGTGGGTGCAGCGCGACGCGCAGCTCGACAACGAGGCCAAGGCCCGTGAGGGCTGGGAGCAGGTCAAGCGGGACCTCGCCGCCGAGACGTACAGGCTGTACGTGCTCGACGAGTTCGCGTACCCCCTGCACTGGGGATGGGTGGACGTCGACGAGGTGGTCGACGTGCTGCGGGACCGGCCCGGCACCCAGCACGTCGTGATCACCGGGCGCAACGCTCCGGAGAAGCTCGTCGGGGCCGCCGACCTGGTGACCGACATGTCCAAGGTCAAGCACCCGATGGACGCCGGCCAGAAGGGGCAGAGGGGCATCGAGTGGTGACGTCCTCCGTCCCCCGGCTGGTCGTCGCCGCGCCCTCCTCGGGCAGCGGCAAGACCACCGTCGCCACCGGGCTGATGGCCGCGTTCGCCTCGCGGGGGCTCGCCGTGTCCCCGCACAAGGTCGGGCCCGACTACATCGACCCCGGGTACCACGCGCTCGCCACCGGGCGGGTGGGGCGGAACCTCGACGCGTACCTGTGCGGGACGGGGTCGATCGCGCCGCTGTTCGCGCACGGGGCGCGCGGGTGCGACCTCGCCGTCGTCGAGGGCGTGATGGGGCTGTTCGACGGGGCCGCGGGGGAAGGGGAGCTGGCGTCCACCGCGCAGGTGGCGAAACTGCTGCGGGCGCCCGTGGTGCTGGTCGTCGACGCCTCCTCGCAGTCGCGGTCCGTGGCCGCGCTCGTGCACGGGTTCGCGTCCTGGGATCCGGAGGTGCGGATCGGCGGGGTCATCCTCAACAAGGTCGGGTCCGCCCGGCACGAGGAGTTGCTGCGGGAGGCGCTGGACCAGTCGGGGGTGGCCGTTCTCGGTGTCCTGCGGCGGGCTCCGCAGGTGTCCACGCCCTCCCGGCATCTGGGGCTGGTGCCGGTCGCCGAGCGGCAGGCCGAGGCGGTCGGGGCGGTGGCCGCGATGGGTTCGCAGGTGCGGGAGGGGTGTGATCTGGAGGCGCTGCTCGCGCTGGCCCGCAGCGCCGGGTCCTTGGAGGGTGCGGCCTGGGACGCGGCCGGGGCGCTGGGGGCCGGGCCGAAAGGGACGGGCCGGCCGAGAGAACGGGCTCCCGTCGTCGCCGTCGCCGGTGGGGCCGCCTTCACCTTCTCCTATGCCGAGCACGTCGAGTTGTTGCGGGCCGCCGGGGCGGACGTCGTCCCGTTCGACCCTCTGCACGACGAGCAGCTGCCCGACGGGACCCGTGGGCTGGTCGTCGGGGGCGGGTTCCCCGAGGTGTACGGACCCGAGCTGTCCGCCAACGAGCCGTTGCGCAAGGCCGTCGCCGCGCTCGCCGACAGTGGCGCGCCCGTCGCCGCCGAGTGCGCCGGGCTGCTCTATCTCGCCCGTGAGCTCGACTCGCTGCCGATGTGCGGGGTCATCGACGCCTCGGCCCGGATGGACGAGCGGCTGACGCTCGGCTACCGGGACGCCGTGGCGGTGTCGGACAGCGTGCTGGCCGAGGCGGGCAGCCGGATGCGGGGGCACGAGTTCCACCGGACCGTCGTCGAGCCGGGGGCGGGCGCGGTCGCCGCCTGGGGTGTGCGTGCTCCGGCGCGGCGGCTGGAGGGTTTCGTACAGCGGGGTGTGCACGCGAGTTATCTGCACACGCATTGGGCGGCCGCTCCCGGCGTCGCCCGTCGGTTCGTGGAGAGGTGTGGCGGGTCATGGGCGACAGCAGGCTGATCGGGGTCGGGGTCGGGCCCGGGGATCCCGAGCTGGTGACGGTCAAGGGGGTCGCCCGGCTCCGGGCGGCGGAGGTCGTCGTCGTGCCCGTGATGGCCGCACCCGACGGGAAGGACGGCGGGGAGCCCGGCCGGGCCGAGTCGACCGTGCTGCACTACGTGGAGCGGGACAAGGTCGTACGGGTCGTCTTCGCGCTCAACGAACGCTCCGACCGGGGCCGCCGCGAGGCCGCGTGGGACGCCGCCGGCGAGCGGGTGGCCGCGCTGCTGCGCACGCACGGCACGGTCGCCTTCGCCACCATCGGCGACCCGAACGTGTACTCCACGTTCACCTATCTCGCGCAGACCGTCGGGCGCCTCGTACCGGGGACGCTCGTCGAGACCGTGCCCGGCATCACCGCCATGCAGGACCTCGCCGCCCGGTCCGGGGCGGTCCTGACGGAGGGCACCGAGCCGCTGACGCTCGTGCCCGTCACCGCCGGGTCCGGTGTCCTCAAGGACGCGCTGAACGGGCCCGGCACCGTCGTCGCCTACAAGTTCGGGCGCCTCGCCGAGGAGGTCGCCGCGGCGCTGCGGGAGACCGGCCGGTACGAGGACGCCGTGTGGGGGTCCGCGCTCGGACTGCCCGAGGAGTCGATCCGGCGCGCGGCCGAACTGGACGGCGCCCCGCTGCCGTACCTCTCCACGCTCATCGCGCCCGCCCGGCGCGAGGGCGGACGCGGCGGGAAGCTGTGATCCCCGCGGGCGGCGGGCGGCCGGCGGGCCGCCCCGCGCCCTCGTCGTCCGATCGACCCGGCCTCCCGCACGTCCGCCGCACGCCCGAGCCCGCACGGCTTCCGGAAAGGATCCCCTCCCATGGCTGACGCACTCGACGCGGCCGATACGACCGATGCAGCTGATACGGCTGATACGGCCGAAGCAGCCGTCGCAGCCGTCGCAGCCGGTGCCCCGCGTGCCAGGGTGACCTTCGTCGGCGCCGGGCCCGGCGCCGCCGACCTGCTGACGTTCCGTGCCGCGCGCGCCATCGCCGAGGCCGACGTGGTGATCTGGGCGGCCAGCCTGGTGCAGGCGGAGGTCCTGGAGCACGCCCGTGCGGGCGCGGAGATCCTCGACTCGGCGACGATGTCGCTGGAGGACGTCGTCGCCGTGTACGAGCGGGCCGCCGCCGAGGGGCTGAAGGTGGCCCGCATCCACTCGGGCGACCCCGCGCTGTGGGGCGGCACGCAGGAGCAGGTCGACCGGTGCGCGGAGATCGGCGTCGCGACCGAGATCGTGCCGGGTGTCTCGTCGTTCTCGGCCGTGGCCGCGCTCGCGCAGCGCGAGCTGACCATTCCCGAGGTCGCGCAGTCCGTGATCCTCACCCGGCTGGGCGGCGGCAAGACGCCGATGCCGCCGGGCGAGGAGGTGCGGGAGTTCGCGCGGCACGGCACCACCATGGCGCTGTTCCTGTCGGCCGCCCGCAGCGGACAGCTGGTCCGGGAGCTGCTGGAGGGCGGCTACCCGACCTCCACCCCGGTCGTGGTCGCGTACCAGGCGACCTGGCCGGAGGAGCTGATCGTGCGGTGCACGATCAGCACCCTGGAGGAGACCGTCAAGGAGCACAAGCTCTGGAAGCACACGCTGTTCCTGGTGGGCCCGGCCCTCGAAGCGCACGGCACGCGCTCGCACCTCTACCACCCGGGTCACTTCCACGGCTTCCGCAAGGCCGACCCCGAGGCGCGCAGGGCGCTGCGCACACGGGGGACCACCACGTGACCGACGTGATCAACGGCGTGATCACGGTCTTCGGTACGGGCACGGGGGCGCCCCTGCCCCCGGACGCCGGGGCCGCGCTGGCCGGGGCGGGGCTCGTCGTGGGGGCCCGGCGCCATCTGGCCGCCGCGGCACTGCCGGACACCGCGGCGCGGATCGTCCTCGGGCCGCTCGCGCCCGCCCTCGACGCGATCGGGCGCCACCTGGAGGAGGCCGGGCGGGAAGAGGACGAGCGGGAGGACGCCGCCGCCGGCCGGGGACGGGTGGTCGTGCTGGCCTCCGGGGACCCCGGGTTCTTCGGGATCGTCCGGGCGCTCGCGGAGCGGTTCGGGGCGGAGCGCCTCGATGTCCGCCCCGGGGTGTCGTCCGTCGCGACCGCGTTCGCGCGGGCCGGGCTGACGTGGGACGACGCGGTGGTGGTGAGCGCGCACGGCCGCGATCTGCGGACCGCCGTGAACGTCTGCCGGGCCCACCCGAAGGTGGCCGTGCTGACGGGTCCCGGCTCGGGGCCCGCAGAACTCGGCGCCGCGCTGCGGTCCGCCGGCCGGGTGCTCGTCGTGGCGTCGGAGCTCGGGGCGGACGACGCGGAACGGACGGAGCGGGTCTCGCCCGCGGAGGCCGCCGCGCGCGACTGGGGGCCGGCCGTGAACGTCGTCCTGTGCCTCGACGAGTCACGCGTCCTGTCCCCCGTGCGCACGGTCGCCGGGCCGCCGCCGGGGCCCTCCCGGTGGGCGCTGTCCGAGGACGAGTTCGCGCACCGGGACTCGATGATCACCAAGTTCGAGGTGCGGGCGCTGGCGCTGGCCCGGCTCGGCCCGCGGCTCGGCGAGCACGTGTGGGACGTCGGGGCGGGCTCCGGCTCGGTCGCGGTGGAGTGCGCGCGCTTCGGGGCCGCCGTGACCGCGGTGGAGAAGACCGGGGACGGCGTGGAGCGGGTGCGCGCCAACGCGGCCGCGCACGGGGTCGACGTGACCGTCGTGCACGGGGCCGCGCCGGCCGTGCTGTCCGGCCTGCCCGACCCGGACGCCGTGTTCGTCGGCGGGGGCGGGCGGGAACTGCCCGCCGTCGTGACGGCCTGCGCCCGGCGCGCCCGGCGCGCGGTCGTCGTGGCGGTGGCCGCGCTCGACCGGGTGCCCGCCGCACGGGAGGCGCTCGTCGCGGCCGGCCTCGACTGCGACGGCGTACTGCTCCAGTCGTCCCGCCTCGCGCCGCTGCCGGGAGACGTCACCCGGCTCGCGGCGGCCAATCCCGTGTTCCTGCTGTGGGGCGTCCGGCCTCCGGCGCACGGTGACGTTCCCCAGGGCGTTCCCCATGGCGTTCCCGATGGCGTTTCCAGTGATGTCCGCAGTGATGTTCGCAGTGATGAAGGAGTCGCTCAGTGATCGGCCTGATTTCCGCGACGGCCGCCGGGTCGGCGGCCGCCCGGCGGGTGGCCTCGGCCTGGCCCGGCCGTACCCGCGTCTACGACGGGCCCGTCGGGGACGCCGTGCGGCGGGCGTTCGCGGAGTGCGAGCAGCTCGTGTGCTTCCTCGCCACCGGGGCCGTGGTGCGGCTCGTCGCGCCGCTGCTCGTCGACAAGGCGTCCGACCCCGGGATCGTCTGCGTCGACGAGGGCGGGCGGTTCGCGGTGTCCCTGGTCGGCGGGCACGGCGGCGGTGCCAACGCACTCGCGCGCGAGGTGGGCGACCTGCTCGGCGCCGAACCGGTCGTGACGACCGCCACCGACTCCGTCGGCATGGCGGGGCTCGACATGCTCGGCCTCCCGGCGGAGGGTGACGTGGCGGGGGTGTCCCGGGCCCTGCTGGACGGTGGGCCGGTCACCCTGCACGCCGAGTCGGTCTGGCCGCTGCCCCCGCTCCCGGGCGTCGTCCCCGCCTCCGGCTCCTCAGCCTCCCCCTCCGGGAGCGCGTACTCGATCCGGGTGACCGACCGGGCCGTCGAGCCCGCCGCGCGCGAGGTCGTGCTCCGGCCGCCGTCGCTCGTCGTCGGCGTCGGCGCCTCCAGGGGCGCCCCGGTCGACGAGGTGCTGGGGCTCGTCCGAGGCGCCCTGCGCGAGGCCGGGCTGTCCGCGCGGTCCGTCGCCGAACTCGCCACCGTCGACGCGAAGGCCGGTGAGCCCGGCATCCTCGGGGCGGCCGAACGGCTCGGGGTGCCCGTGGTGACGTACACCGCCGGGGAGCTGGCCGGGGTGGACGTGCCGAACCCCTCGGACGCGCCGCTCGCCGCCGTCGGTACGCCCTCGGTCGCCGAGGCCGCCGCCCTGGTGCGCGGCGGTGAACTCCTCGTCCCCAAGCGCAAGTCGGACGCGAGCCCGGCGATGGCGACCTGTGCGGTCGTACGCCGGCCGGCCCGCGGACGGCTCGCGGTGGTCGGACTCGGGCCGGGCGCCCGGGACCTGCTGACCCCGCGCGCGAAGGACGAGCTGCGCCGGGCCGCCGTGCTCGTCGGCCTCGACCAGTACGTGGACCAGATCCGCGACCTGCTGCGCCCGGGCACCCGTGTCCTGGAGTCGGGGCTCGGCGCCGAGGAGGAGCGGGCCCGCACGGCCGTGGCCGAGGCCCGGCGCGGACAGGCCGTCGCGCTCATCGGCAGCGGTGACGCGGGGGTGTACGCGATGGCCTCGCCCGCGCTCGCGGAGGCGTCCGACGACATCGACGTGGTCGGCGTCCCCGGGGTCACCGCCGCACTCGCCGCCGGGGCGATCCTGGGCGCGCCGCTCGGCCACGACCACGTGTCGATCAGCCTCTCCGACCTGCACACGCCGTGGGAGGTCATCGAGCGCCGGGTCCGGGCGGCGGCCGGGGCCGACCTCGTGGTCACCTTCTACAACCCGCGCAGCCGGGGCCGGGACTGGCAGCTGCCCAAGGCGCTCGCCCTCCTCGGGGAGCACCGGGAGCCGGCGACGCCCGTGGGGGTCGTGCGCAACGCCTCGCGGGCGGACGAGTCCAGCCGGGTCACCACCCTCGCGGCGCTCGACCCGGCGACGGTGGACATGATGACGGTGGTGACCGTGGGCAACACGGCCACCCGTGAGATCGCCGGCCGCATGGTGACGCCGCGCGGCTACCGCTGGCAGGAGGAGCCCCGGTGAGCCGTGCCGTCCACCGGGCGCCCGCCCGCGGTCCGTACGCCGCCGGTGCCGCGTCCGGCAGGAGCTGTCCGGCCGGTTCCGGGAAGAGCCTTCCGGCCGGTTCAGGGAAGGGCGGTCCGGCCCCTGCCGTGACCGCGCCCGGTGCCGTCCGGTACCACCACCCCCTTTCGTCCTCCGAGGAGAACCCGTGACCACCCCCGCCCCCGCCCTGCTCATCGCCGGCCACGGCACCCGGGACGACGCCGGAGCCGAGGCGTTCCGCGACTTCGTCCGGGAACTGGGCCGCCGCAACCCCGGCCTGCCCGTGGCCGGCGGCTTCATCGAGCTCTCCCCGCCGCCGCTCGGCGACGCGGTGACCGAGCTGGTCGACCAGGGGGTGCGCCGGTTCGCCGCGGTCCCGCTGATGCTCGTGTCCGCCGGGCACGCCAAGGGCGACATACCGGCCGCGCTCGCCCGGGAGAAGGAGCGGCACCCCGGGATCTCGTACACGTACGGGCGTCCGCTGGGCCCGCACCCGGCGCTGCTCGGCGTGCTGGAGCGGCGGCTCGACGAGGCGCTCGGCGGTTCGGTGCGCACGCCGGAGGACCGGGCCGGGGTGACCGTGCTGCTCGTCGGGCGCGGCTCGACCGACCCGGACGCCAACGCGGAGGTGCACAAGGCGGCGCGGCTGCTGTGGGAGGGCCGCGGCTACGCGGGCGTGGAGACGGCGTTCGTGTCGCTGGCCGCGCCGGACGTGCCGTCGGGCCTGGACCGCTGTGTGCGGCTCGGCGCGCGGCGGATCGTCGTGCTGCCCTACTTCCTGTTCACCGGCATCCTCCCGGACCGGGTCCGGCAGCAGACCGAGGGGTGGGCGACGGCGCATCCGGAGACCGAGGTGCTGTCGGCCGACGTCATCGGGCCGGAGCCCGAGCTGCTCGACCTGGTCATGGAGCGCTACCGGGAGGCGGTGGCGGGCGACCTGCGGATGAACTGCGACTCCTGCGTCTACCGCATCGCGATGCCCGGCTTCGAGGACAAGGTGGGGGCCCCGCAGCAGCCGCACTTCCACCCGGACGACGACGGCGACCACCACGGGCACCACGGGCACCACGGACACCACGGACACCACCACGGTGGTCACTCGCACTCCCATGCGCACTGACAGCGCCCGCCGGGAGGAGACGCACGACCTGCGGCATCACGGTGACGCCGAGGTGCGTGACGACGGTTCGGCGCTGGTCGACCTCGCCGTGAACGTCCGGGCCGGCACTCCCCCGGCCTGGCTGCGCGACCACGTCGCCGGGTCGCTGGGCGGGCTCGCGGCCTACCCGGACGGGCGGGCCGCGCGGGCCGCGGTGGCGGCGCGGCACGGGCTGCCGGTGGAGCGGGTGCTGCTCACGGCCGGGGCCGCCGAGGCGTTCGTGCTGCTCGCCCGTGCGCTGGCGGTGCGCCGTCCGGTGGTCGTGCACCCGCAGTTCACCGAGCCGGAGGCGGCTCTGCGGGACGCGGGGCACAGCGTGGAGCGGGTGCTGCTGCGGCCCGAGGACGGGTTCCGCCTGGACCCGTCGGCCGTGCCCGGGGACGCGGACCTGGTCGTGATCGGCAACCCGACCAATCCGACGTCCGTCCTCCATCCGGCCGCGCTGATCGCCCGGCTCGCACGTCAGGGGCGGACGCTGGTGGTCGACGAGGCGTTCATGGACGCGGTGCCCCAGGAGCGGGAGGCGCTCGCGGGGCGGACGGACCTGCCGGGGCTCGTGGTGCTGCGCAGCCTCACGAAGACGTGGGGGCTGGCGGGGCTGCGGATCGGTTACGTGCTCGCCCCGCCCGGAACGGTCGCGGCGCTCGACCGCGGCCGGCCGCTGTGGCCGGTGTCCACACCCGCGCTGGCGGCGGCGGAGGCGTGCATGACCGGGCGGGCGCTCGCCGAGCAGGCGCGGGTGGCGCGCCGGGTCGCCGCCGACCGGGCGCACCTGGTGGCCGGGCTCGCGGAGTTCGCGTCCGCCGGGCTCCGGGTCGCGGGGCCCGCGGAGGGGCCGTTCGTGCTCGTCGGGCTGCCGGGGGCGGCGGCCGTGCGGGGGCGGTTGCGGGAGCTGGGGTTCGCGGTGCGGCGCGGTGACACGTTTCCCGGGCTCGACGGCACGTGGTTCCGGGTTGCGGTGCGCGACCGTGCGACGACGGGCCGCTTTCTGCGGGCCCTGGGCCGCGCCCTGGCCTGAGTTGTCACGTGCGGGCCGGTGGTGGCGCGGCACGCGGTTCCCCGCGCCCCTTTCGGGGGCGCGGGGAACCGCGCGGGAGCGCCCGCCGCCCGGGGGCCCTAGGCGACCGGCCGGCCGTTCAGCACCACCCGGCGCGGCGCCGCCAGCACCCGTACGTCCGCCCGCGGGTCCTCCCCGTACACGACGAGGTCGGCCGGTGCGCCCTCCTCCAGGCCCGGCCGTCCCAGCCACGCCCGGGCGCCCCAGGTGGTGGCCGACAGCGCCTCGGCGGGCGGGATCCCCGCGGTGACCAGCTCGGCGACCTCCTCCGCCACCAGGCCGTGCGGGAGCGTGCCGCCCGCGTCGGTGCCGACGAACACCGGGATCCCGGCGTCGTACGCGGCGCGCACGGTGTCGTGGCGCCGCTCGTGCAGCCGCCTCATGTGCGCGGACCACCGGGGGAACTTCTCGTCGCCCCCGGCCGCGAGCCGCGGGAACGTCGCGATGTTGACGAGGGTCGGGACGATCGCGACGCCGCGCTCGGCGAAGAGCGGGATCGTGTCCCCGGTCAGCCCGGTGGCGTGCTCGACACAGTCGATGCCCGCCTCGACGAGGTCCCGCAGCGAGTCCTCCGCGAAGCAGTGCGCGGTGACGCGGGCACCGAGCCGGTGCGCCTCGGCGATCGCCGCCCCGAGCGCGTCGCGCGGCCAGCAGGCGGCGAGGTCGCCCGTTGCGCGGTCGATCCAGTCGCCCACCAGCTTCACCCAGCCGTCACCGCGCCGGGCCTCCCGCGCCACGTACGCGACGAGGTCCGCCGGCTCGATCTCGTGCGCGTACCCGCGGAGGTAGCGGCGGGTGCGGGCGATGTGGCGGCCCGCTCTGATGATCTTCGGCAGGTCGTCGCGGTCGTCGACCCAGCGGGTGTCGGAGGGCGAGCCCGCGTCGCGCAGGAGCAGGGTGCCGGCCTCCCGGTCGGCCAGGGCCTGCTTCTCCGACTCGTCGTCGGGGACGGGGCCGTGGGGACCGAGGCCCACGTGGCAGTGGGCGTCCACCAGTCCCGGCAGGGCCCAGCCGTCGACCGTACGGACGTCCCGGGCCGTGGCGGGGCGGTCGTATGTGACCTTGCCGTCCACGACCCACAGTTCGTCCCGGACGTCGTCCGGACCGACCAGCACCCGGCCCTTCACGTGCAGTACCGCCGACCGATCGCTCATGCGCGGCAGCCTAGTTCGTCCGCGGCGGGCCGCCCGTGTCCTACGGGGACTCGTCCGGCCCGTCCGGGGTGCCCTCCTGCACCTGTGCCATCGCCGGGTCGAGGAGACGGGACAGGAAGTGGCGGGTGCGGTCGTGGGCCGGGTTGCCGATGACCCGCTCCGGAGCGCCCTCCTCGACGACGACGCCGCCGTCCATGAAGACGACGCGGTCGGCGACCTCGCGGGCGAAGGACATCTCGTGGGTGACCACCATCATGGTCATGCCCTCGTCGGCGAGCATGCGCATCACGGCGAGGACGTCCCCGACCAGTTCCGGGTCGAGCGCCGAGGTGGGCTCGTCGAAGAGCATCACCTCGGGACCCATGGCGAGCGCGCGGGCGATGGCGACACGCTGCTGCTGCCCGCCGGAGAGCGAGCCGGGGTAGGCCGCCGCCTTCTCGGAGAGCCCGACGCGCCGGAGGTTCTCGGCGGCGACCTCCGCGGCCGCCTCCTTGTCCCGGCCCAGCACCCGGCGCTGCGGCAGCACCAGGTTGTCGGTCACCGTCAGGTGCGGGAAGAGGTTGAACTGCTGGAAGACCATGCCGATCCGGCGGCGTACGGCGTCGATGTCGACGTCCGGGTCGGTGACCTCGGTGCCGCCGACGAAGACCTGGCCCCGGGTCGGCTCCTCCAGGAGGTTCACGCAGCGGAGCAGGGTCGACTTGCCGGATCCCGAGGGGCCGATGACGCACACGACCTCGCCGGAGGCGATCTCCAGGTCGATGCCGCGCAGCACCTCGTTGTCGCCGAACGACTTGTGCAGGCCGCGGACCTCGATCTCCGGCGTACCGCCCCCGCTGTTCCCGGTGTTCTGGTTGTTCCCGGTGGTCCGGCTGTTCTCGGTGGTCCGGCTGTTCTCGGTGGTCACTTGGTGGCCTTTCCGGCCTTCGTCTCAAGGCGGCGTACGACGAAACCGAGCGGGATGGTGACCAGCAGGTAGCACAGGCCCGCCACCAGGATCGGTGTCGAGTTGGCGGTCTCGCTGGCCAGGTCGCGCCCGAACTTGGAGAGTTCGCGCTCCTCCAGGGTGACCCCGAGGAACAGCACCAGCGAGGAGTCCTTGAAGAGGAGCACCAGCTCGTTGGTGAGCGGCGGGATCACGATGCGGAACGCCTGCGGGATGATGATGGAGACCATCGCCCGGCCGTGCGAGAAGCCCAGCGACCGGGCCGCCTCCATCTGCCCCTTGGGCACGGCCTGGATGCCCGCGCGGATCGTCTCCGCCATGTACGCGGCGGCCACCAGGCCGAGCGCGAGCGCGACCTTCCCGTACGTGCCGCCGGGGATCTCCGTGCCGGGGAACGCCAGGGGCACGGCGACGCCCACGAAGATGAAGATCAGCAGGGCGGGCAGCCCGCGGAAGATCTCGATGTAGACGCCGGCCAGCCAGCGGTACGGACCCACCGAGGAGAGCCGCATCAGGGCGACGACCACGCCGAGGACGAGGCCGAAGACGAAGCCGGACAGCGTGTAGAGGACGGTGTTCTTCAGCGCCAGCGTGATGATGTCCGGGAACATCCGCTCGGCCAGGTCCACCTGCGCGAACTGGTTCCGCAGCTGTTCCCAGTCGGCCGTGAGACCGAGGGCGACCAGCGCGGCGACGAACACCGCGTACTGGACGCCCTGCGACACGGCCCGCTTCCGGCGCCTGCTCAGGCCCTTGCGGCGGGGCTGGACCCGGGTGCCGGCCTCGCTCATGAGGAGGCGGAGGGAGCGGCCGAGGCGGCACTCTCGTCGTACGGGCCGATCCACTTCTCGTACAGCTTCTTGTACGTGCCGTCCGACTTCGCGTCCGCCAGCGCCTTGTTCACGGCTTCGAGGAGCTTGGTGTTGCCCTTCTTCATGGTGAAGCCGTACTCCTCACCGGTGTTGATGTTGTCGGCGACCTCGAAGGCGTCGGCGTTGGCCTTGTCCTTCAGCCAGCCCTGGAGGACGGGGTAGTCGATGACGACGGCCTTGACCTGGCCGGTGCGCAGGCCGTTGAGGAGGGCGTCCGAGGACTCGAAGGAGACCGGGTTCAGGCCCTTGCCCTTCGCGAACTCCTCGCCGGTGGTCTGCGCCTGCGCGCCGACCTTCTTGCCCTTGAGGTCCGCGAGGGAGGCGATGCCGCTCTTCTTGCCGGCCAGGACGCCCTGGGTGGCCTCGAAGTACGGGTCGGAGAAGTCGACGTTCTTCTTGCGCTCGTCGGTGATCGTCATGCCGGCCGCGGCGAGGTCGCACTGGCCGGAGTTCAGGGACCCGCCGGTCTTGAAGTTCTCGAAGGGCTGGTCGAGGATCTCCTGCTTGACTCCCAGGTCCTTCGCGACCAGGTCGACCAGGGCGACGTCGAAGCCCTGCACCTTGCCGTCGATCTCCGACTGGAACGGCGGGTACGGCAGGTGCGTGCAGGTGGTGAGCTGCCCGCTCTTGACGAGCTCGACCCCGTTCGCCGTGGTCTTCTCGCCCCCGTCGTCGTCCGAGGAGCAGCCGGCGACGAGCAGCAGCCCGGCCGTCGCGGTGGTGGCGGCCAGCATGCGGGTCCGGCGCGCGGGGGCGGTCTTCACGAGAGGTGACCTCCTGTGGGGAAACTGTGACTCCTGATTATAAGGATGTGTTTGAGGTGCTCAAACACATCCCATGCCCCGGGGGCGCGCGGTCCCGGAAGCCACCGGTGGGGCGGCCACCGGGACGGCGGTTACGCTCGTTGCTGCCTACCCCGTGAGCGAAGAGAGCAACGCCGTGACCCACCCCTTCCTGGACCTGGCACCACTGACCGCCGCGCACTTCGCGTCGATCGAGGACCGGGTGGCGCGACTGCTGTCCACCCGGCAGGACGTGGTGATCACGCAGGGCGAGGCGCTGCTCCCCCTGGAGGGGGCCATTCGTGGCGCCGCGGGTCCCGGCACGACCGCGCTCAACGTGGTCACGGGTCCGTACGGGCAGACGTTCGGCGACTGGCTCCGGGACTGCGGGGCGACCGTGCACGACCTGGCCGTGCCGTTCCACGCGGCGGTGACGGCCGCGCAGGTCCGCCAGGCCCTCGCCGAGCACCCGGGGACCGACTTCGTCTCCCTGGTGCACGCGGAGGCCGCCACCGGCAACACCAACCCGGTCGCCGAGATCGGCGAGGTCGTACGGGAGCACGGCGCGCTCCTCTACCTGGACGCGGTGGCGTCGGTCGGCGCGGAGCCGGTACTGCCGGACGCGTGGGGCGTGGACCTGTGCGTGATCGGGGCGCAGAAGGCGATGGGCGGGCCCGCGGGGGTCTCGGCGGTGTCCGTGAGCGAGCGGGCGTGGGCCAGGATGGCCGCGAACCCGCACGCTCCGCGCCGCTCCTACCTGTCCCTCCTGGACTGGAAGGAGCGGTGGATCGACGCCGGGCGCAAGGTGCTCCTCCATGCCCCGGCGCAGCTGGAGATGCTGGCGCTTGAGGCGTGCCTGGAGCGGATCGAGGCGGAGGGCCCGGACGCGGTGGCGGCCCGGCACGCCGCGGCCGCGGCGGCCACCCGGGCGGGGGCGCTCGCGCTGGGCGGGGGCCTGGAGCCGTACGTGCGCAAGGCGTCCGATGCGGCGCCGGTCGCCACGACGCTGCGGACCCCTCCGGGGGTCGACGCCGCCGGTGTGGTGGGCCGCGCGCTGGCCTTCGACCCCTCCCTGCCGCTGGCGGCGGGCGGGGGCTCCCTGGCGTCGTCGATGATCCGGGTCAACCACTACGGTGCGGCGGCGGACGGGGTGGTCGTGGACCGCTGCCTGACCGCGCTGCGCGCGGCCCTGGCCGCGGTCTGAGGACCGGCGTCACCCGCGCCCCCGGTGAGGGCTTGTCGCGCAGTTCCCCGCGCCCCTGAAAGACGGGCCCGCGGGGAATGAACGACCGAACCTTGAACGTTCACGTATCGGCACAGCTGATGCATGAGAAGAGGGAAGGTCGGAGACATGCGCGTCGAGATCTGGAGCGACATCGCCTGCCCGTGGTGCTACGTGGGCAAGGCCCGCTTCGACAAGGCCCTCGCCGCCTTCCCGCACCGCGACGCCGTCGAGGTCGTGCACCGTTCCTTCGAGCTCGACCCCGGCCGCGCCAAGGACGACATCCAGCCCGTCGTCCCGATGCTCACCGAAAAGTACGGCATGAGCGAGGCGCAGGCGCAGGCCGGTGAGAAGAGCCTCGGTACCCAGGCCGCCGCCGAGGGGCTGGAGTACCGCACCGAGGGCCGCGACCACGGCAGCACCTTCGACATGCACCGGCTGCTGCACCTCGCCAGGGAGCGGGGCCGCCAGGACGAGCTGCTCCAGATCCTCTACACGGCGAACTTCGCCGAGGAGCGGTCGGTCTTCGGCGACGACGAGCGCCTCGTCGAACTGGCGGTCTCCGCCGGGCTGGACGAGGGCGACGCCCGCACGGTGCTGGCCGACCCGGCCGCGTACGCCGACGACGTCCGCGCCGACGAGCGCGAGGCCGCCGGGCTGGGTGCGAACGGCGTGCCGTTCTTCGTCCTCGACCGCAGGTACGGCGTCTCCGGCGCCCAGCCCGCCGAGGTCTTCACCCAGGCCCTGGAGCAGGCGTGGGCGAGCCACTCCCCCTGAAACTGGTCCAGCAGGGCGGCCAGGACGGCGCCGAGGCGTGCGGTCCGGACGGCTGCGCGGTGCCCCACCAGCACTGACCTGCCCTGACGTGCACCTATAAGCGTTCCTACGCGGAACCACGTAAAAGAACGCGATGGACGGGCAGTTGCGCGGGGCCCAGAGTGGTTCCATGGAGACCTTCGAGAGCCTCGTCCGTGCCGAGTTCGCCCCCGGGAGCACCTACCTCAACACCGCCAGCACCGGGCTGCTCCCGACCCGCGCGGTGGCCGCCGTGCGGGCCGGCGTCGAGTCCGTGGCGGCCGGCCGGCCGCAGGACATGTTCGCCGACGTGGAGGCGTCCCGCGCCTCCTTCGCCCGGCTCCTAGGAGTCCCGGCCGGCCGGGTCGCGGCCGGGGCCTCCGTCGCCGTCTACACCGCGCTGATCGCCGCCTCGCTGCCCGCGGGCGCCGAGGTCCTCACCGCCGAGGCCGACTTCACCTCCGTGGTGAACCCCTTCCACATGCGCCGCGACCTCAAGGTGCGCACGGTGCCGCTGGAGCGGATCGCCGAGTCCGTGCGCCCCGGCACCGCGCTCGTCGCGGTGAGCGCCGCGCAGTCCGCGGACGGCCGGATCGCCGACCTGCCGGCGCTGCGGGAGGCCGCGCGCGAACACGGCGCCCGTACGTACGTCGACGCGTCCCAGGCCGCCGGATGGCTGCCGGTCGAGGCGGACGCGTACGACTACGTCTCCTCGGTCGCCTTCAAGTGGCTCGTCTGCCCGCGGGGCGTGGCCTTCCTGGTCGTCCCGGAGGACTTCGGAGGGCTCGAACCGCTCTTCGCGGGCTGGGTCGCGGGAGAGAACCCCTGGCAGAGCTGTTACGGACCGGTCGAGGAGCTCGCTCGCTCCGCGCGGCGGTTCGACGAGAGCCCCAGCCTCTTCTCGTACGCGGGCGCCCGGCACTCCCTGGAACTGGTCGAGAGGCTGACGGTGGACGCCGTGCACGCCCATGACCTCGCACTGGCCGACCGGTTCCGCGCGGGGCTCGCCGCCCTGGGGCGGGAGCCGGTCCCGGCGCCGGGCTCGGCCATCGTCTCCGTGCCCGGACTGGGCCACCGGCAGGGGGAGCTGAGCCGGGCGGGGATCGAGGTCTCCGACCGCGCCGGCCATCTGCGGGCCGCCTTCCACCTGTACAACACGCCCGCCGACGTCGACCGTCTGCTGGACGTCCTGTCGGGATGACGGCCCGGCCCACTGGCGTGCGGCCCACGGGGGCGCTAGGAAGGGCACCACGAGGTGGTGGTGCCGGTGGAGCCGACTCTCCACACATCCGAACGGCCGTCCTCCGACGCGGAGTTGCACCGGCGGCTGGTGTACGGCGACGAGTCCGCGCTGGCCGAGGCGTACACGGCGTACGGCGGTCTGGTCCGGCGCGTCGCCGTCCGGGTCACGCGCAGCACGGTGGCCGCCGAGGACGTGGCGCAGGAGGTCTTCGCCCAGCTGTGGAGCAGGCCGTACGCGTTCGACGCGGGCCGGGGCTCGCTGCGCACCTGGCTGTCCGTGCTCGCGCACCGGCGGGCCGTGGACTGGGTGCGCAGCGAGGCCCGGCACCGCAAGGACACCCGGGCGGACGACTCGGCGCTGCATGCGATCCCGGACGCCGGCCCCGGTCCCGACGAGGCGGTCGTGGACCGCGAACGCGCGCTCCTGCTGCACTCCGCGCTGGCCGAACTCCCGCAGTCCCAGCGGGAGGTGGTGCACCTCGCCTACTTCGCGGGGCGTACCTACCGCCAGGCCGCCGTCGAGCTGGGCATCCCGGAGGGCACCGCGAAGACCCGGCTGCGGTCCGCGCTGCGGAGGCTGGCCGTGTCGCTGGCCGATGCGCCCGAGCCGCCGGAGCCGTCGGGGTCGCCCGAGCCGCCGGAGCCGTCGGAGCCGCCCGAGCCGTCGGAGCCGCCGGAGTCGTCGGGGCCGCCGGATCCGGCGTGGGAGAAGGGCGCATGATGGCGGCAGGGGAAGGAGGCATCCCGTGAGCGACGACCACGACGGCGTTCCCGAGCTGCTGGCCGCCTGGGCCCTCGGCGCGCTGCAGTCCGCGGACGAACGGGCCGTGCCGCCGCACCTGGCGGAATGCGAGAGCTGCGCCGCGGAGGCGGAGCGGCTGCGCGAGACGGTACGGCTGCTGGACGGGCCGCCGGGGGCGCCGGAACCGCCCGCCCCGGGCACCGGGCCGGGCGGTGGTGCCGGGCCGGACGGTGTGGTCGCCCTCGCCCTACGGGCGCGGCCCGCCGCGCCGCGCGTCGCCGCGCACGCCGCCCCGTACGCGGCCGCGGTCTGCTCCCTGACGGCGCTGCTGCGCGAGGTGGGCGGCCACCGCCCCTGGGGCACACCGGTGGTGCACGACTGGGACGTGCGGGACACCGTCGGCCATCTGATCGCCGCCGACGAGGGACTGGCCCGCGGTCTCGGTGTGCGGACGCACGCGCCGCCCTCCCGGATCACACGGGACACGGGGTGGGAGGACGCCTGGGAGACCCGGACCGCCGAGGTGATCGCGTACGAGCGGACGCGCTCCCCGGACCGGACGGTGGCGGCGTGGTCCGCGCAGAGCGCCGCGCTGCTGGCCACCGCCGAGGCCCTGGACGCCGGGCGGGCCGCGCGCGTCATGGAGCTGACGGGCGTACGGCTGCCCGTGGCCGACCACTTCCTGGTGCGAGCCTTCGAGACGTGGATCCACACGGACGACGTCGGCCGTGCGCTCGGGCTCGCCGTGCCGCCGCCGCCCGGGGAGCACCTGGGGCGGCTGGTCCGGCTGGCCGTCCGGCTGCTCGGCCCGGCGCTGGGGCCCGCGGCGGCGCCGGTGCTGTTCGCCGTGCCGGACGCCGGGGACGACGCCCGGTGGGTGCTGGGCGCCGGGGGCGAGCCGGTCCGGGGCGAACTCACGCTGCGGGCCGTGGACTTCTGCCTGCTGGTCGGGGGCCGGCACACCCCCGCCTCGGTGCCGAGGAGCGCGACGGGCGACGCGGACGCCGTACGGAACGTGCTGGAGCGGGCGGCGTCACTGGCCTGGCTCTAGGTGTATCGCCCCACCGCCGGGTCCGCGGTCCGCCGCCGGTGACCGCGGACACCGCCCCGTATCATGCAGGCATGCAGTCCTCCGGCCAGTCGTCCGCCCCGCCCCGCGTTCCGCACGGACCCGCTCATCGTGGACTGCTGACCGAGCGGATCGCCCGGCGGCTGGAGCACGACATCCGGTCGGGGCAGATCCCCGTCGGGCAGAAGCTGCCGTCGGAGCGTGAACTGGCGGTCGAGTTCGAGGCGAGCCGGGGCGTGGTGCGCGAGGTGCTGCGGCGACTGGAGGCACAGCACCTGATCGAGGTGGCGCCGGGGCGCGGCTCGTTCGTGTGCGAGCAGACCTCCGGGCAGGCCAGGGGCTACGACGCCCTGTACCGGGCCGGGCGACCGACCGTGCGTCAGCTCATCGAGGCCCGGATCCCCGTGGAGACCGAGATGGTGCGGCTGGCCGCGCTGCGGGCCACCGAGGACGACATCAGCGCACTGCGCACCGCGCGGGACGCCCTGGAGGGCGCGAGCGACGTGGTCGACAAGGCGCGGGCCGACCTCGCCTTCCACGACGCCATCGCGGTGGCCAGCAAGAACCCGGTGCTGCGGATCATGCTGTCGTCGATCAGCGGGATGATGTTCGAGCTGATGCTCCGCTCGAACTCCGACCCGTCGATCGGCGAGCCGGGGGTCCCGCACCACCCGGAGATCTTCGAGGCGCTGGAGGCCCGCGACGCGGAGCTGGCCTCCGCGCGGATGCGTGAGCACCTGATGCTGGGGCTGCGCACCTACGGTCCCGACCTGGACGTGCAGGTGGACCTCATGGCCCGCAACCACATCGAGACCCTCCTGGAACAGCGCCAGGCGTAACCGCCCCCGGCGCAGCCCTCCCCGGCGCAGCCGCGCCGGGCGCAGCCGTCCCCGGCGGGGCCGGGCCCGCCGCCCGGCGCTGCGCCCTTCGGGGCCGGACTTCGGAACTTGCAGGCCATGAGGGCTGTTGCAGGCGTGTTTCCCTCTGTTACGGTCACACCGACCCAACTGGTCCTACCAGTTAGACCAGACAGTCCGGGGGGTCACGCACGAGCAAGGCAGAGAGGCAAGGGACGAGGATGTCCACAAACAGCCGGCTTCTGAGCCGGCGCTCCTTCGGCCGGCTGGCCGTCGCGGGAGCGGCGGCCGCGGGCGGGGCCATGACGCTCGGCGCGTGTGCGCCGGGCGGGGGGAAGCCGACCTCCGGCACCCCTTTGCGGATCATGGCGATCAACCACGTCTGGTCCCAGGCGGTCAAGCGCCGGCTGGGAGAGTTCGAGGACCTCGTCGGCCGCCGGGTCTCCATGACCCTGCTGACCGCGGACCAGCTCTCCAGCAGCTACAACGTCAAGCTGAACGCCTCCGGTACGGACGTGGACGTCATGATGGTGCGCGCGCTGCAGGAGCAGCTGCTGTTCGCGCACAACGACTGGCTCGTGGACCTGACCGACCGCGTCGAGGGGGACCGGGAGTTCGCCTGGCAGGACTTCCAGGAGGCTCCGCGCGAGGCGTCCGCCAGCGCCGGGAGGGTGCTGAGCGTCCCCGTCGTGACGGAGCGCCCGGTGCTCTACTACCGCAAGGACCTCGTCGCCGGCCTGGGAGGTGTCCCCCGTACGCTCGACGCGCTCATGTCGGCGGCGCTGGAGGCGGCCGACCGGGGCCGGGGCAGGTACGGGTTCGTGGGCCGCGGCCAGCGCAGCGGAGCGGTCTCGCAGTGGTCGAGCTTCCTCTACTCGCACGGCGGTGACTTCGTCGTCGACGGAGCCTCCGGCATCGGGAGCCGTCAGGCGATCGCCGCGTACGAGTACTACGGGCGGCTGCTGGGCCGGACCGGGCCGCCGGGGGCGACCAACATGAGCCTGGAGCAGGCCATGCCGATCTTCGCGCAGGGCAAGGCGGCCTTCTACATCGACGCCGACGCCATCTACAGCAGCTTCCTGGACCCCGAGGTGGCGACGCAGCAGGTGCGCGAGTCCGTCGGTTTCGCCCCCTTCCCGGCCGGCCCCGCCGGCGCCAGGCCCCACAACATCCCGTCCTGGAGCCTGGGCATCAACAAGTTCTCCCTGCTGCGCGACGACGCCTGGCAGTTCATCCGCTGGGCGGCCGGGGTCGCCCAGTCCCGCAAGCTCCAGGCCGAGGGGATCCCCGGCGCCAGGGCGTCGGTGTGGGAGGACCCGCAGACCCTGGAGAAGTTCCCGCCCGAGCTGGCGCAGGCCATGCGGACCAACGCCGGACGGGGTCTCGGCTACGACCGCCCCCGCGTGCTCCAGGTGGGCCGGGCCAGGGACATCATCGGCCGGCCCCTCGTCGCGGCCGTCCTCGGCGAACCGGTCCGTCCCGTGGCGCGGGACGCCCATGCCGAGTTCACCGACTTCCTCGTCCGCGACAACCGTCACAAGGAGTCCTGATGGGCGCCACCGGACTCGCCACCGCACCGGCCGGCGGGAAGCGGCGGGCTCCCCGCGGCCGCCTCCTGCGGCCCGCCCGCACCTTCGAGCAGGCCAACCGCCGGCTGAAGTGGGCGATGCTCGCCCCGGCCCTGCTGTTCGTCGGCCTCATGATCGTCTTTCCGCTGGTCTTCACCGCGAACCTGAGCCTGACCGACGCCTTCGGCGCGGTGAACGCCGGCAAGGAGCACGTCGGGCTGACCAACTTCACCGACGCGCTCGGCGACACCCGGCGCTTCTGGCCCGCGGTGAGCCGCACCGTCGTCTTCACCGTCGGCGCCGTGCTCCTGGAGACCGTGCTCGGGCTGGCGCTGGCGATGCTGCTGCGCAGGCCGTTCCGCGGCATCCGCTGGGTGCGCACCGTCCTGATCGTCCCGCTGCTGGCCACCCCCGTGGCGATCGGCATCCTGTGGCTGCTGATCCTGGACCCGACCAACGGCATCGCCAACCACCTGCTGGCCTCGGTCGGCCTGCCCCGCCAGGAGTTCCTCGGCTCGGTCGGGCAGTCCCTGCCCACCCTGATGCTCATCGACGTCTGGCAGTGGACACCGATGATGACCCTGCTGCTGCTCGCGGGCCTCACCACGCTGCCCGACGAGCCGGAGGAGGCGGCGCTCGTCGACGGGGCCGGAGCCTGGCAGCGCTTCCGGTACGTCACGCTGCCCATGCTCGCCCCCACCCTGGCCACCGCCCTGGTGCTGCGCGCGGTCGACGCGCTGAAGACCTTCGACCTCCTCTACGCGACGAAGGGCGCGGGCGGCGGCTCGGACTTCGAGGTCGAGACGCTCAACGTCTACGCCTACGGCCTCACCTTCGACTACCAGGAGTACGGCCTGGCCTCGGCCGTCCTGGTCCTGTTCACGCTGTTCATCATCGGTGTCGTCATCCTCATGCGCCGCCGCGGCGGAGGGAAGAACGCATGACCACCACGACCGGCCCCGCCCCCTCGGCCGCGGCGTCCCGCACCCGGCGCCGGCGGATCGGCTCGGCCGCCCAGGTGGCCGCCGTCATCCTGGTCGCGCTCGTCTTCGCCCTGCCGATCGTGTGGATGCTCGCGGCCGCGTTCAAGACGAACGTCCAGGTGACCGACCCTTCCGTGGGGCTGTGGTTCACCCCCACCCTGGAGAACTTCCGCTCCGTCTTCGAAGCCGGCCAGATCGTCCGCTCCATGGGCAACTCGCTGCTGGTCGGCGTGGTGTCCACCGCCCTGTCCGTGGTGATCGCCGTGCCCGCCGCCTGGGCCGTCGGCCGCTTCGCGATGCACCGCACGGCCTCCGTGATCCTCGTCGCCCGCATCGTCCCGGCGATCTCCCTGCTGGTGCCCTGGTACTACCTGTTCGCGCAGATGGGACTCGTCGGCTCCTACACGGCACTGGTCCTGAGCCACATGTTCGTCTCCGTGCCGCTCATCATGTGGATCATGATCAGCTTCTTCGCCGGCCTGCCGGTGGAACTGGAGGAGGCCGCCCAGGTCGACGGCCTCAGCGCGTTCGGCGCCTTCTGGCGCATCACGCTCCCCCTGGCCGCGCCCGGCACCGCGACGGCGTCCCTGCTGGCGTTCGTCTTCAGCTGGAACAACTTCATGTTCGCCCTGGTCTTCGCGGACGAACGCACCCAGACCGTCCCGGTCACCCTGTTCAACTTCATCTCCTACGCCAGCACCGACTGGGGCGGGCTGATGGCCGCGACCACCCTGATCACCCTGCCCGTCATCCTCGCCGCGCTCCTGGGCCAGAAGTACCTCATCGCCGGGCTGACCTCCGGCGCCACCAAGGGCTGACGCAGCACCCTCCCCCGCACCTACCGTGAAAGAGCCCACACGCATGAAGATCGTCGACGCGAAGGTCGTCGTCACCAGCCCCGGCCGCAACTTCGTCACGCTCAAGCTGACCACCGACGAGGGCCTGACGGGACTCGGGGACGCCACGCTCAACGGCCGGGAGCTGGCCGCGGCCGGCTACCTGTCGGAGCACGTCGCCCCGCTGCTCGTCGGCCTGGACCCGCACCGCGTCGAGGACACCTGGCAGTACCTCTACCGCGGCGCGTACTGGCGGCGCGGACCGGTCACCATGGCCGCGATCGCCGCCGTCGACGTGGCCCTGTGGGACATCAAGGCGCAGGCCGCCGGCCTGCCGCTCTACCAGCTCCTCGGCGGCGCCAGCCGCCGGCGCGTGGGCACCTACGGACACGCCAACGGCCGCGACATACCCGAGCTCCTCGACTCGGTGCGCGCACGCCTCGCCGAGGGCTACCCCGCCGTCCGCGTCCAGTCCGGGATCCCCGGGCTCAAGGCCGTCTACGGCGTCCACACCACCGACGCCGACGGCGCCGCCGTCCTCCACCAGCAGGTCCGCCCCCTGGTGGAGGACTGGGACACCGACGCCTATCTGCGCCACATGCCGGCGGTCTTCGAAGCCGTGCGCTCCGAGTTCGGCCCCGACCTGCCCCTCCTGCACGACGCCCACCACCGGCTCACCCCCGTCCAGGCCGCCCGCCTCGGCAAGGACCTGGAGCCCTACCGGCCCTTCTGGCTGGAGGACTGCACCCCCGCGGAGAACCAGGAGGCCCTGCGCCTGGTGCGCCGGCACACCACCACCCCCCTGGCCATCGGCGAGGTGTTCAACACCGTCCACGACTACCAGGGCCTCATCACCGAGCAGCTGATCGACTACGTCCGCTCAGCCGTCACGCACTTCGGCGGCGTCACCCCGCTGCGCAAGCTCTTCGACTTCGCCGCGCAGTACCAGATCAAGAGCGCCATCCACGGTCCCGAGGACATCTCGCCCGTCGGCATGGCCGCGGCCGTCCACCTCGACCTGGCCGTCCACAACTTCGGCATCCAGGAGTACTCCGGCCACACCCCCCTCACCCACGAGGTGTTCCCCCATGCGTACACCTTCGAGGACGGCCACCTCCACCCCGGCGAGGCCCCCGGGCTCGGTGTCGAACTGAACGAGGAGCTCGCCGCGGCGCACCCCTACGAGCAGGCGTACCTGCCCGTCAACCGGCTCCACGACGGCACCCTGCACGACTGGTAGTCCCCGTCCGGCCCGGTGCCCGGCCCGGCCGGGCCGGGCACCGGGCCGCTCACCGCCGGAAGGCTCAGGAACCGTCCCGCAGGTCCGCCGGCCCGCCCGGGCGGAACGCGATGCGGTCGTACGTGACCGCGCAGCCCTCGCCCGTCGGGGACTGGGCCATGAAGCCGACGAGGGCGGCGCCGGTCTCCTTCTCGCCGGCCAGGGTGAAGAGGCGGACGAAGGTCCAGCGCCCGCCGTCCCGCGAGGCGTGGAAGGCGAAGGCCCGGCCGATACGGCTGATCCGCAGCCAGACCGAGTCGCCGTCGACGGTGAAGGAGTTGGCGTCGTCGGAGTGCCCCCGGGTGACGACCGTGCAGACGGTGGGCACGTCCGGGGAGTACTCCAGGCAGAGCTTGGCCCAGGCCCGCTCGCCCACGTGCACGTAGAGGACGCCCGCGTCGAAGGTCCCGGCGAAGCCGACCGTGACGCGGGCGATCAGCTGGAAGTCGCCGTCGGGCGCCCCGAGGAGCCGGGGCGCGTCGGACGCGGGGTCGAGCGCTTCGCCGGTGGGCGGCACGAACCGGTCCTGCCGCGCTCCCGCCCGCCCGGTGAGCACCCCGCCCTCGTACGCCCAGCGCCCGTCGGGTCCGTACGCCCGCAGGGAAAAGGGAAGTTCAGGTATCTCCAGATCCATACCCGGAGTCTGCCACTTCCCCGCGCCCCCGAAGGGGCGCGGGGAACTGCGCGACCGGCCACGTCGGGCCCGCGGCCGACCACGGCCGCGGGCCCGACGGCGCACACGTCACGCACCGAGCGGAGCGCTACCGCTCCAGGCGCCCGTCGTACCGCCGCGGCACCCCCAGCGGGTTGTCGTCCCGCAGCTCGGGCGGCAGCAGCGCCTCGGGCGCGCCCTGGTACGCGACCGGCCGCAGCCACCGCTCGATCGCCGTCCCGCCCACCGACGTCGACGTGGACGTGGTGGCCGGGTAGGGCCCCCCGTGGTGCTGGGCCGGAGCCACGGCGACCCCCGTGGGCCAGCCGTTCACCAGCACCCGCCCCGCGAGCGGCGTCAGCTCGGCGAGGATCTCCGCGCCGCGCCCCTCGCCGGCCGCCTCCTCCGTGGAGAGGTGGACCGTCGCGGTGAGGTTGCCGGGCAGCCGCGCGAGCACCGCGTTCGCCTCGGTCTCGTCCTCGTAGCGCGCGACCACGGTCACCGGCCCGAAGCACTCCTCGATGAGCAGGTCGTACTCGCTCTCGGCGGTCAGCTTCCGCGCGGGCACCGTCAGGAAGCCCGCGCTCACCGTGTGCTCGCCGCCCGCCCCCGGCGTCACCGGGGCCTCCACCTCGGGGAGCTCCGCGCGCTCGGCGACCCCCGCGACGAAGTTGTCGCGCATGCGGTGGTCCAGGAGGACGCCCGCGTCGGTGTCGCTCACCGCGTCCGTCAGGGACTTCAGCAGACGGTCGCCCGCCGCGCCGGCCGGCGCCAGCACCAGGCCGGGCTTCACGCAGAACTGGCCGACGCCCAGCGTCATGGAGCCCGCGAGCCCCGTACCGATCGCCTCGGCGCGCTCGGCGGCCGCGGCCTCGGTGATCACGACCGGGTTCAGCGATCCCAGCTCGCCGTGGAAGGGGATCGGCACGGGCCGCGCCGCCGCCGCGTCGAAGAGGGCGCGTCCGCCACGTACCGAACCGGTGAAGCCGGCGGCCGCGACCAGCGGGTGCTCGACCAGCTCGACGCCCGCCTCGAAACCGTGGACCAGGCCCAGGACGCCGTCCGGGATGTCGTGGCGGGCCGCGGCCCGGCGCAGGACGGAGGCGACCAGCTCGGACAGGCCCGGGTGGTCGGGGTGCGCCTTGACGACGACCGGGCAGCCCGCGGCGAGCGCGCTCGCGGTGTCGCCGCCGGCGACCGAGAAGGCGAAGGGGAAGTTCGAGGCCGAGTACACGGCGACGACGCCCAGCGGCACCTTGTAGCGGCGCAGGTCCGGGATCGGCGGCGTCGCGGTGTCGTCGGGGTGGTTGATCACGACGCCGAGGAACTCCCCCTCGTCGACGATGTCCGCGAAGGCCCGCAGCTGGTAGCAGGTGCGGGCGAGTTCGCCGGTGAGCCGGACCGGGCCGAGCGCGGTCTCCGCGTCGGCGGCCTCCACGAGGTGTTCCCTGGCGCCTTCGAGCTCGTCGGCCGCGGTGCGCAGGAAGGCCGCGCGGAGCGTGCGGTCGGCGAGGGCCGACCGGGCTCCGTGCGCGGCGCGGACGGCTTCGTCCACCTCCTGGGCTGTGGCTTCCACCGCAACCTGCTCGCGCTGCTTCCCGGTTCGGGGGTCGACACTCCAGACTGGTGCTGCTGCCACCGCGGGTCCCTCCAGATGTCATGCCGCAGTACGTGTGCCACTCACCGGGGCGTTCGATATGCTGAACGCTGTCTCTGATGGTGAATGTACTGTCGAGACTATTTCCGGCGAACTAGGGGGTCAAGGCCGATGTCGGCAGGCGAGACGGGCGGCGGAGCACAGGTCAAGTCCGCGGTACGGACGGTTGAATTGCTCGAGTACTTCGCCGGACGCCCCGGGATGCACTCCCTGGCCGCCGTGCAGGAGGCCGTCGGGTACCCCAAGTCCAGCCTCTACATGCTGCTGCGCACGCTGGTCGAGCTCGGCTGGGTCGAGACCGACGCGACGGGCACGCGCTACGGCATCGGCGTACGGGCGCTGCTCGTCGGTACCTCGTACATCGACGGTGACGAGGTCGTCGCCGCCGCCCGGCCCACGCTGGACCGGCTCTCCGACGACACCACGGAGACGATCCACCTGGCCCGCCTCGACGGCACGAACGTCGTCTACCTGGCGACCCGCCAGTCACAGCACTACCTGCGCCCCTTCACGCGCGTGGGGCGGCGGCTGCCCGCGCACTCGACGTCGCTCGGCAAGGCGCTGCTCGCCACCCACACGGACGAGCAGGTCCGCAAACTGCTCCCGGAGACGCTGCCCGCGCTGACCGAGCACACGATCACCGACCGGGAGAAGCTCATCGAGGAGCTGCACCAGGTACGGGAGCAGGGGCTGGCGGTGGACCGCGAGGAGAACACGCTGGGGCTGCGCTGCTTCGGCGTGGCGATCCCCTACCGGACGCCCGCGCGGGACGCGATCAGCTGCTCGGTGCCGGTGGCACGGCTGACGCCCGCGCACGAGCAGATGGTCCAGGACGCGCTGTTCGACGCGCGCGACCGGCTGACGCTCGCGACCAGGAGGCTCTGACATGGAGGTCGTGCTCCGTCCGGTCCACGACAGCGACCTGCCGGTGTTCTTCCGGCAGACGAACGATCCCGAGTCCGCGCGGATGGCCGCGTTCACGGTCGAGGACCCGGCCGACCGGGACGCGTTCGAGGCCCACTGGAAGCGGATCCGCGCCTCGTCCGCGGTGAACCGGACGGTCCTCGTCGACGGGGACGTCGTCGGCAGCGCGGCGGTGTACGGCCCGCCCGGCGAGCGCGAGGTCACCTACTGGATCGACCGGGCGTACTGGGGGCGGGGGGTCGCGACGGCCGCGTTGCGGGCGCTGCTCGCGGCGGTGCCCGAGCGGCCGCTGTACGCGCGGGCCGCCGCGGACAACGCGGGGTCGTTGCGGGTCCTGGAGAAGTGCGGGTTCCGGGTGACCGGGCGGGACCGGGGGTTCGCGCACGCCCGCGGCGCGGAGATCGACGAGGTCGTCCTGTCGCTGCCGGCCTGACACGGCCGCACGCCCCCATGCCCCGCTTCCCACGTCCCACGTCCCACGTCCCGCTCCCCGCGAGCAGCCGCAGTCGGCGATGCGGACGGTCTTCGAGGACGGCACCGGGACGAACGCGCGGATCCCCGGGGCGGCGGTCGGCGCCGGACCGGTCGGCTGTCGGCTGCCGGCTGTCCGCCGGTGGGGGCCGGTCGCGCAGTTCCCCGCGCCCCTTCCGGGGCGCGTGTTGAACCGGTTCCGGTTTTTCCCCGTGTTACGGAATGAGGTTCGGCCCGCGCAGGAACCGACAGGGAGAGGCCGCCCGTGGGCACTGTCGTCGACGACGCCGCCTCCGGGGAGTTCCATGACTTCTTCGAGCGGCACTACGCAGAGCTGGCGCGTCTGGCGCACCTGCTGACGGGCGAACCGGACGCGGCCGACGATCTCGCGGCGGACGCGCTGCTCGCGCTGTGGCACCGCTGGGACCGGGTGCGCGCGGCGGACCACCCGGTGGCGTACGCCCGCGGTGTGGTCGCGAACATGGCCCGCAGCCGGATCCGCAGCGCGGTGCGCGAGCGCAGACGGATCACGCTCTTCTGGTCGCAGCGCGACGACAGGGCCGAGAACCCCGACGTACCCGGCATGGTGGACGTCCAGGAGGCGCTGCGCGGACTGCCGTTCCGCAAGCGGGCGTGCGTGGTCCTGCGCCACTCCTTCGACCTGTCGGAGAGGGACACCGCGCTGGCCCTGGGGATCTCGGTGGGTACCGTCAAGAGCCAGACGTCGAAGGGGATGGCGGAGTTGCAGCGGCTGCTGGGATCCCGGGAGGCCCCGCGGCGGATGCACGCGGCGGCACTGCGGACCGGCGGGAGCGGGGGGAGGACGCGGTGAGGGACGTGCACGACGAACTGCGGGCCCGGCTGCGGGAGTCGGCCGGGGCGTACCGGCCCGACCGGACGCGCATCCTGGCCCGCGTCGAACGCGGCATGGCGGACGGGGAGCGCGCGGCGGGCCCTTCCCCGCGTCCGGCCGCGCTCGGCTGGTGGCGTGTCGCCGCCGCCACGGCCGCGGTCGCGGGCGTGCTCGCGGTGGGCGGTCACACCGTCGCGTCGGCGGTGCGGGGCGCGGAGACGGACGAGCGGACGGTGGCGGTCACGCCGAGCCGCCCGGACCCGCCGGCCTCCCCCGGCGGCGGTACCGAGGACGGGCCGCTGCGCTCGGACGGCTCGGTCGACCCGCACAGCAACGAGTTCTGGGCGCAGAGCAACGTGACGGTGACGGCGAGCAGGCGGCTCACGGCGCTGCGGGTGGTGCTGAGGGTACGGCAGACCGGTGGCGTCACCCCGACGGGTTCCTGGCGCTCCGCGCCGGAGGACGACTTCACGGTGTCCGTCGTCGAGGAGGGCGGCTTCCTCGTCCACACCTGGGAGCTCAAGCCGGGCCGTACGGTGTGGCCGGGCGAGTGGGTGTTCGCGGGCCAGTACGACCACGACCGCGGCGGCCGTGACGCCGGGGACGACACGTACGCGGTGGAGGCCCGGGCCGACGGCGAGGAGCTGGGCGTGACGGGCGGCTTCGCACGCACCAGGACATGACCGGGCGCCCGCACCGCCTCGCACATCACCGCCGTGCACACCACCGCCGTGAGGGAACCCACCGCCTCCGTACGGCATCTGACAGTACGTACCGGTGACAGCCGCCCCTCGGCTGCACAGGGTCCGCCCCGGCCCGAGCCCCCCTCGGCCGGGCAGGGGGACGCCCCCCGCCGGTGACGACCGGCGGGGGGCGTCCGCACGCGTCGGCCCCGGAGCCGGAGCCGGTCAGACCGGTCCACCGGAGTCGGCGGAACCGGTGGAGTCGGCGGAGCCGGTGGGGAGGACGGAGTCGAGCCAGGCGAAGACCTCGTCCTGCTGGGCCACGGTGAACACATGGCCCAGGCCGGGCCAGACCTCGGTGCGCAGTCGCTCCTCGGCGTGCCGCGCCCGCCAGACGGCACGCAGCTTCCCGTACGCCACCCGGACCCCCTCCTCGGGGAACAGGGTGTCCTGGGCGCCGTGGAAGAAGAGCATCGGTTTCGGCGCGGCGATGCTCGCCACGTCCGGGAAGTCGAGGTGCCGGGCCAGGCCGGGGTGGAGCATGTGGAAGGCCGACTGGCCGCGCAGGATGTTGTTGCCGGGCACCATGACCTCTTTCAGCCCGGTCATCCAGCACACGCTCGCCGCCGCCGCGACGTCGTCGCTCAGGGCGGCCGTCTGCCAGGCGCGGAAGGCGCCCATGGAGAAGCCGAGGGCCGCCACCCTGCGCCGGTCCACCCGGTCGAGGCCGGCCAGGAAGCGGGCGGCGCGCACGTCCTCGCGCGCCATCAGCCCGGCGAGCGACGAGCCGAGGTTGAGGAGGTTGCTCGCCAGGGCCTGCTGCTGCTCGTACGCGAGCGGACCGCGGTCGCCCCAGCCGAGCGCGTCCAGGGCGAGGACCACGTATCCGCGCCGGGCCAGCTCGTCACCGACGAACCGCCCGCCGAAGCAGCGGTCCGCCCACGCCACGGCGGAGGCCAGCCGGGTGTCGTCGTTCCAGGGCCGGACCAGCTTCTCCTTCCCGATGTCGAACTTGGAGCCGTGGTCGTGGAGGAGGAGGACGGCGGGGAACGGGCCGGTGCCGTGCGGGGTGAGCAGGGCGCCGCGGACCCGCTCGTACCGGGTGAGGGAGAGCGTCACCGACTCCCTCGTGTATCCGCCGCCCCCGTCCCGGCCTTCTTCCTCGCGGAATCCCTCGTGGGAGTCTTCGTACGACCCCTCGTACCCCTCGTACCCCTCGTACGAGGGGTCGTACGGTGTGTTGTCCCGCTCGACCAGCAGGTGCTCCTCGACCTTCGAGCGGGCCGTGCGCCGCCAGGTCCTGACGTCCCGGACCGGCGAGGCGCCCCAGGCGAGCGGGAAGCGCAGCTCCTCCTTGAGGAGGGGGTGGAAGTCGGGGAGGTTGCCCTCCACGACGCCGGCGGCCGTGGCCGCACGCGCCGTCGGCGCCCCGGCCCCCGCCGCGCCGAGGAACGCGGCCCCCGCGCCCGCCACGAACGTCCGCCGTCCCAGCGGCGACGGCTCGGCCCCGCCGTTCACAGGGGCCTCCGCAGTGGCCTCCAGTCGCCCAGGTACGTCCCGCGGCGGTGTGCCGCGGCCCGGTCCGGGGTGAGCTGGGGCCGGTTCGCGGGGACGACGATCGCGGCGCCCGGCCCGCTGTTGCGGTACTCGGCGAACCGCTGGTCCTGCCAGGGGTGGCCCGCCGCCATGGTGGCGTACGGCTCCACCGCGTCGATCCCGGCGCCCAGGCGGGTGTCGCGCACGGTCAGCATGGGCCGCGCGGTGGGGTCGGAGCTCGGCACCCAGGGCCGGGCCAGCTTGTAGTGGCCGTCCGGGGCCCCGCTCGTCACCCTGCTGCCCGTCACCAGGTATCCGTGCGGATTGGCGGCGGCGGTCGAGGGGGCGAGGACGAAGCCGTACGGGGGCCCGGCGAGGTCCGTCCGCGGCAGGGTGCGGAAGTGGCAGTGCTCGAACACGGCAGTGGCCCGCCCGAACACGAAGTCCACGTCCCCTTCGGCGTAGCAGTGCGCGAAGTACTGCCGGGCGAAGGCGGTGAGGGCCGTGGAGTCGGCGTACAGCGTGTCCTGGTGGCCCAGGAACCGGCAGCGCAGGAACGCCGACCGGTCCCCCTGCACCTTGACGGCGACGGCCTGGGTGCCCGTGACGCCGGGGTGGTCGGCGCGCAGCCAGTCGTTGGCGAAGGTGATGTCCCGGGCGGTGAATCCGTCGGCCCGCAGGGTCGTGGTGGCCGAACCGCTGGTGCCGTGGATGCCGCCGCCGGGTTTCGGGGTGCCGGCCGCGTTGTCGTACACGATCACGACGTCCCGCGCGTCTCCGGAGGCGCCGATCCAGGTCATCTCCGTGCGGTCGGCGTCGACGGTGACCGTCTCGCGGTAGGTGCCCGGCGCGATGACCAGCGTGTACCCGCGACCTCCGCCGGTTCCTTCCGTGCCGCCCCGCGCGGCGTCCACGGCGGCCTGGACCGTGGTGTGGTCGCCGCGGCCGCCGGGGTGGACGTACAGGGTCCGCGCGCCGCGCCGGTCGGACGGCGAACCGTGGCGCCCGAAGGGGGACCGCCCGCGCGCGTGGGCGGTGCCGCCGGCCGCCAGCGCGAGCGCGGCCCC
>NZ_JAHKJW010000028.1 GCF_019710745.1 Streptomyces beigongshangae | reverse complement strand
GGGCGCAGGCGCACGGCGGGGACGGGCGCAGGCGCACGGCGGGGACGGGCGCAGGCGGGCGCGGCCGCGAGCGGCCCGGCCCCACCCTTGCGCGCGACAACGCTCCCCGCTCAGGGCCGCCGCAGCGGCCGTCGCGCCCCCACCTGGGCGCGGTCCGCCGCAGCGACCCCTTCCTCCCAGCCGGCCGCGTCGTTCACCCCGCGCATCCGGGTCGTGACGGTGTCGGGGAACATGCGCTCCGTCTCGTCCGCGACCGCGACCTCGCGAGCCGCCAGCACCGGCAGCAACTCCCCCTCCGTGGCGCTCGCCCGCCCTTCCGCCGCGTCGGCCACCTCGGCCAGCCGATCGCCGATGCGATGGGCGTACGCGGCGAGGAACGACTGCCGGAACGACTTCGTACGCTTCCGGCCGCCCGCCCGCTGTGCCGCCTCCGCCTTCGTCATCGCGGTCGTGGCCTGCACGAGGAGGGAGGTGTGGAGGAGTTCCACCGCCTCCAGATCGGCTTCGAAGCCGACGACGGTGGAGAAGCCGAATGCCTCGTTCCACACCGCGCGGCAGCGGTTCGCCCCGGCCACGGCGTCGAGGAGGACCGCCTTCGCGGTCTCGTACGGCGGGTCGACGCCGATCCGCCAGGCCCCGGGCGTGTCCCTGGCGTGCGTCCGCGCCGCGAGCAGCGCCTCGTCGATGCTGTGCCGGGCCATCAGTTCCTGCGCCTTGGCGCTCAGCGCCTCCGCCTCCTCCGGAAACCCGGTCGCCTCGGCCTTGGCGAGGAGCGCGCGGATACGGGTGAGCATGCGGGTGTCCCGCGCGGTGCCGGTGCCGGTGCCGGTGCCAGTTCCGGTGCCGGCGCCCGCGGACGACCCGGGCGCGGACGCGTGCGGCGGGTGCGGCGCGTCCAGCGGCTCCAAGGACGGCAGCCGCAGCAGCAGCCGGTACAGCTCCAGGACCGCAGTCGCGTACGAGAAGCGGTCCAGGCGAAGCGCTCCGGGCCCGGCGCCCGAGCCGACACCCGAGCCTGCTTCCGATCCGCCACCCGAGCCGGCGTCCGGTCCGCCACCCGAGCCGGTATCCGGGCCGGCGTCCGGTCCGCCGCCGCCCCGCAGCTCGTCGAGTTGCGCCGCCCACCGCGTGCCCCGGGGGCGGGGGTCCCGCCCGGCCTCGGCGAGGACGAGCTCCGCCACCAGACGTTCGTGGACGTCGTCCAGCTCGCGCCGCACCATCCGTACGACATCGGCGGGCTGCCAGCCGCGCCGCCAGGCCGCCGCGACGAACTCCTCGCCGCGGCGGACGAGTTCCGCGTCGGAGGCGGGGTCGGCGGCGAGCAGGGAGGCGCCGGCGTCGAGGGCCGCGTCGGAGTCGGCGTAGAGGGCGGCCTCGAAAGCGCGGCCGACCACGGAGGACGTGCTGCTCATTCCTCGATCGTGCCACGGGAAGCAGCTGTCAACCCAAGGTTGACACCTCTCTACTGTCAACCTACGGTTGACGCATGACCACGAATCCACGTGCGACCACTTCCGTACGCCTCGACGACCTCATCGAGGCCATCAAGAAGGTTCACGAAGACGCCCTCGACCAGCTCCAGGACGCGGTGATCGCCGCGGACCACCTCGGGGACGTGGCCGACCACCTGATCGGCCACTTCGTGGACCAGGCGCGGCGTTCGGGCGCGTCCTGGACGGACATCGGGAGGAGCATGGGGGTCACCCGGCAGGCGGCCCAGAAGCGGTTCGTGCCGAAGGCCGAGTCGGACCTCGACCCGAGCCAGGGCTTCAGCCGCTACACCCCCCGCGCCCGGAACGTGGTGGTGGCCTCCCAGGAGGAGGCCAGGACCGCGGGCAACGACCAGATCCGCACCGAGCACCTGCTCCTGGGCCTGATCGCCGAGCCGGACGGCCTGGGGGCGAAGGCGATCACCGCGCAGGGCGTCACCCCGGACGCCGTGCGCGAGGCCGCGACCGCCGCCCTCCCGCCGCGCACGGAGGACATGCCCGCGCTCATCCCCTTCGACGCCGGCGCCAAGAAGGTCCTCGAACTCACCTTCCGCGAGGCCCTGCGCCTGGGCCACAACTACATCGGTACGGAGCACGTCCTGCTCGCCCTGCTGGAGCACGAGGCCGGGACGGGCGTGCTGAGCGGACTCGGCGTCGGCAAGCCGGCGGCCGAGGCGAACGTCGCGGCGGCAGTGGCGGAGGTGACGAAGCCCCTCCTGTAGACGCCCTGGCCCGACCGGGGCGGGGCTGGCTGAGTCGAGCCGGGGTGGGGCGGGGCTGAGCCGGGGCGATTGTCAGACCCTCCTGCGAGACTCGCCCCATGACCGACCGGTGGGCTCTCGCACCGGCCGAGGACGGCGGCGCCGAGCTCGCCCCCCTCGGTCCCGACGGACTGCCCGCCGGACCGATCCTGCGGGAGCCGGACCTCGCCGAGTCCGTACGCTCCCGGCCGGACGTCACCCGCTGGGTGTGGCGGGCGACCGCGGAGGTCTACCCCCGGCTGCGCGCCGAGGGCGTCCGCGTGGAGCGGTGCTACGACCTGGAGGCCGCCGAGACCCTCCTGCTCGGCCACGAGGGACGGCTCGGCGAGCCCCGTTCGGCCGCCGCCGCCCTGGCGAGGCTGCGCGGCGGCCCCGTACCGCCCGACCCCCCGCAGCGTTCCGCCGAACCGGGCTCGCAGTCCTCGCTCTTCGAGCCGCGCGCCGGCTCCGCCGACCTGCCGCTGGCCCAGCTCGTCGAGGTCTACGAGGACCAGCAGCGAAGACACGACGCGACCGCGCACCCCGAGCGGATGCGGCTGCTCACGGCGTCCGAGTCGGCGGGCATGCTCGTGGCGACGGAGATGAACGCGACCGGCATGCCGTGGAGCGCGCAGGTGCACCGCGAGGTCCTGCACGAACTGCTCGGCGAGCGGTACGCGGGCGGCGGCGAGCCACGACGGCTGGCCGAGCTGGCGGAGGAGGTGTCGGCCGCGTTCGGCCGCCGGGTCCGCCCCGACCTGCCCGCGGACGTCGTCAGGGCCTTCGCGCAGGCCGGGATCAAGGTGAGGTCGACACGCCGCTGGGAGATCGGGCGCATCGACCACCCGGCCGTGAAGCCGCTGCTGGAGTACAAGAAGCTGTACCGGATCTGGGTGGCCCACGGCTGGTCGTGGCTCCAGGACTGGGTGCGGGACGGCCGGTTCAGACCGGAGTACCTGCCGGGCGGCACCGTCACCGGCCGCTGGGTGACCAACGGCGGCGGCGCGCTGCAGATCCCCAAGGTCGTCCGGCGGGCCGCGGTCGCCGATCCGGGCTGGTGCCTCGTCGTGGCGGACGCCGACCAGATGGAGCCGCGCGTACTGGCGGCGATCTCCCGCGACCCCGGCCTGATGGAGGTGGCCGGCCGCGCGGGCGACCTCTACCAGGCCGTCTCCGACCGCGCCTTCTCCGGCGACCGCGCACAGGCGAAGATCGCCGTCCTCGGCGCGATCTACGGCCAGACGGCCGGGGACGGCCTCAGGAACCTCGCACTGCTGCGCCGCCGCTTCCCCAGGGCGGTGGCGTACGTGGACGACGCCGCCCGGGCGGGCGAGGAGGGGCGCCTCGTACGGACCTGGCTGGGCCGCACCTGCCCGCCTGCGGCCGGGGCGGACTCCGCGAGGGAGGAGGCGGGGATTCCGGACAGCGGGCGGACCGACGGCCCGGACGAGGGCGCCGGGCGCGGGGACGCCCAGGACTGGATGCCGGGCCACGCCTCCGCCGACTCCCGTGCCCGGGGCCGCTTCGCCCGCAACTTCGTGGTGCAGGGCAGCGCCGCCGACTGGACCCTCCTGGTGCTGGCGGGGCTCCGGCGCGCGTGCCGGGACATGGCGGCCGAGCTGGTCTTCTTCCAGCACGACGAGGTGATGGTGCACTGCCCGGCGGAGGAGGCCGACGCGGTGGTCGAGGCGATCCGGGAGGCGGCGGAACTGGCGGGCCGGCTGACGTTCGGCGAGACACCGGTGCGGTTCCCGTTCACGACGGCGGTCGTACGGTGCTACGCGGACGCGAAGTAGCCCTCACCCGGCCCGCACTGCACACTCACCCGCACCACACACCCATCCGCACCGCACGATCGCCCGCCCCACCCGACCGGCCCGCTCCACCCGTCCCGGTCAGACGACCGGTGGCCGTCCCAGCCGGGTGAGCCGCCACACGGTCCCCCAGCGCATCGGCCGCCGCTCGCCGGCCGACGTCCGCACCCCCTCCACGAAGCCGCCGAACCACGCCCGCAGCCCACCGACGGACCGCGTCCGTACGAGGGTCAGCGCGATCCAGACCGCCAGGTGGACGGGGACGAGCGGGAGCGGCAGGCGCCGCCTGACCAGCCAGACGCGGTTGCGGGCGGTGACGCGGTGGTAGATGGCGTGCCGGGCGGGTGACGTCTTCGGATGCTGGAGCAGCAGTTCGGGCGCGTACCGGATGGTCCAGCCGGCGTCGGCGGCCCGCCACGCCAGGTCGGTCTCCTCGTGCGCGAAGAAGAACTCGGCGGGCCAGTCCCCGGTCTGCTCCAGCATCTCCATGGACAGGGCGTGGCCACCGCCGAGGAAGCAGGTCACCTCGCCGCCCCGTAGGGGGTCCTTGGCGCCGAGCCTGGGGACGTGCCGCCGCTGGGTCTCGCCGTTCTCGTCGGCGATGCGGAAGCCGACGATGCCCAGGCGCGGCTCGGCGGCGTACAGATCGCGTACGGTCCGCAGCACATCGGGGTCGACGAGCAGTCCGTCGTCGTCCAGCTCGACGACGACGTCCACGTCCCCGAGCTCGCGCAACCGCCGCAGCGCGACGTTGCGGCCGCCGGGGCAGCCGAGGTTCTCGTCGACCTCGACGGCGGTGACCTCACCGGGCAGGCCCAGGCGCTCGGCGAACTCCGGCAGCGGACAACCGTTCCCGACGATCACGATCCGCTCGGGCGCGACGTCCTGCTTGGCCACCGACGCGAGCAGCGCGTCGACCTCCTGGGGCCGCGTCCCCATCGTCACCACGGCCACCGCGATCCGCGGTCCCACCGACACGACGCCCACCCCACCCCAACCCGACCCGACCCAGCCCTGGGCCTCGGCCTCGGCCTCGCCGACCATCAGGGAGCGATGCTAGCCGTTCACGGGAAGGACTCCTCCAATACGCGTGTTCTTCAGAGTGGCGTCCCGCTCCGCTCATTGCGGCTCATTGCGGCCGGGGGCCCGGGGCCGGGTAGCGTGTCCATGACCCGCTACGCCCGCCCATCCGCACCGCGTTCGCGCACTCGCCCGACCACGGCGCCGACGCCGACAACGGTGACGGTGACGGCGGCAGCGACAGGCCGAGGAGAAGGGGCCCACGACATGACCGTATCCATCTCCCTCCTGCTGATGGCGGCCGTGGCCCTGACGGTCGCGGTCGTGGCGCCGCGCGTCCTGACCCGCGCCTCCTGGCCCGAACGGGAGCCGGTGCTCGCGCTGTGGGTGTGGCAGTGCCTGGTCGCCACGGTGCTGCTGTGCTGTCTGGCGTCGCTCGCGCTGAGCGCCTCCGCCGTCTTCCGGACGGTCCGCGCCCATGTCTTCGCGCCCGCGCCGGCCTCCGTCACCGAGGCGTACGACCTGGCCGCCGCCCCGCCCTGGACGACCGCCCTGACGTTGCTGCTGGCGGGCGGAGCGGCGTGGACCACGGCCATGCTGGCCCGCGAGCTGGTGGAGGCCCGCCGACGCGCCAACCTCCGCCGGGCTCACCTGCGCGAACGCGCCCCCGAACTGCCGGCCGGTCTTCCGGCCTCGCGCGGCCCGCTGCTCGTGCTGGAGGACGAGTACCCGGACGCCTGGTGGATGCCGGGCAACCCGTCGCAGTTGGTCGTCACCACGGGCGCGCTGCACCGCCTCACCACGCACCAGCTGGACGCGATCCGGGCCCACGAACTCGGCCACGCCCGCGCCCGCCACGACTGGCTCCTGCACCTCTCCCAGGCCCTTGCGGGCGGCTTCCCCGGCATCCCGGTCTTCCGCCACTTCCGCGACCAGACGCACCGCCTGGTCGAACTCTCCGCCGACGACACGGCATCACGCCGCTGCGGCCACCTCACCACGGCGCTGGCCCTGATCGAGCTGAACCAGCACCGGGGCGTCCTGTCCTGCGCCACCCCCCGCCCCCTGCTCCACCAACGGGTGGAACGCCTCCTGGACCCCCCGCCCCGCCTCCCGCGAACCCACCGCAGAAGCACGACGACGGCGGCGGCCCTGGCCCCCCTGATCCCCCTGGCCATCACCTTCGCCCCGGCCCTGACGACACTGACGTCGTAGCCGTCGCGGACGGGCTCGACCTGCCCCGTCCCGTAGCGCGCGTCCAGCCGCCATGAACGTTTCTCTTGTCGCCACATCGGCCGGTGCACATGCTGGTGCGATTGGGATCGATCCCCGCGCGTACCTCTGAGATGCTCCGTGACATCACCTGAAAGGGCGGCCACGGCGCCGACGGCGACCCCGGACGATCGAAGTCGGCGTACCAGCGCTCGGGCAATCCCAAATCAGCCGATAGCCGTCCTGGTCGAACCACCGTGCCTGGTGACCCGCGGGCGACATCTGATCCTCACCGCACTCCGGACGAACGCTTCATCGGTGGCCTTGCCCGACCATACGAAGGCTTCTCCGGGGTTCAGCGACGCCATCTTTTCCGCGGTCAGAGCGGACAGAGCGGCGTTCGCCTTCTGCAGGTGTTTCAACCACGCGGGTGAAGTGAATTTGTGCAGCACCATGTGATTGGACAGCTCAATCAGCGAAATCGGCACGGATGGCGGATCCTGACTGGCCACAAGGATGGACATGCCTTTGTGGCGCATCTCGCGGACGCTGGAAACCAGCCCGTCGACAAGATCGGGACTTCGAATGTATTTGTGAGCTTCGTCGAAGACGACAAGCTTGTTGAACGCCTGTCCCTCGTGACGGGCATCGGCGAACAGCTGCATCAGGACAACGAACAGGCCAAGCGCCTCATCTTCTCCCACGTAGTCGTCACGCAGATCGACGATGATCAGACGCCCGGGATGGACCAGATCCTGCAGCCGAGCAGTGTCATCGATGTATTCGGCAGCCAATTCGATCCGGTCGTACGCCAACTGCTTCAGGGTGTCCGAGAGGGACGACTGCTCGACCCCGAGCCGGATCGTGTTCAGCGTCAAACTGTCGCGATTTGCTTTCATGATCCTTCCGAGCTGGCGGATGTAGAGGGCCTGATTGCCCACCGCACCCATCAGGAACCGCCAGTGGGCAGCCTTCAGCTCGGACGACGAGAACTTGAGCGGACGAACGTCGAGATCCGGGTACTCGCTCCTTCTCTCTTCCACCTTGTCGGCGGGGGCCAGCAGCAGGACATCGGACAGCGCTGCGGGTTCGACGCCGTAGCGTTCCCGGAGGGTCGCCAGCTGGTCCTGGTCATCGTTGGGCATGGTCATGCTGGTGAACTCAGGAGCGTAGTCCTCCGAACCGCTGTAATGGAAAACAATGCTGGCCAAAGGATGCGAAAGCTGATTGATACCCGCGGCGGGCAGACTCGCCATTTCGAGGATCGAGCCAAGGGTGTAGCTCTTTCCCCCGCCCTGAACACCGAACAGACTAATGGTGTGGGTCTCGTTGAGGTCGAGGGCCACTTTCCGTCCCGCGCTCATACCGAGCAGGCCGTATTGCATGGTCGGTTTCGAAACTCCGAGGAAGACGTCCGGCAGCGGGGGGCTGTCCGTCGGACCGGTCCGGGAGGGACTGGGCGGTGCCGGTGTGGGTGTCTCCGGTTCGTCGCCCAGCACCGGCCACGTCCCGGCTTCCGTCCCGTCATCCGTGTTCTCGGTCTCCGCCGCACCCTCGTCTGTTAGGCCCGCCCCAGCGGTGGCCGCCGATCCCAATGCCTGCTCCGTCTCGACGGGAGTTTCGGATACCGGCTGCCGCGATACGGAACCCGGCGATTCCTCCGCGGCGTTCTCGCTGTAGGCCCCTCCTTGCGTGAAGTCCTCGTCCAGTACGGCGCTGAGCGGGGCCGGCTCCTCCGGTAGCTCGCGGTTGCGGATACGTGCACGCAGGGTCGCCGTGGCATCGCCGCGGTCGATCCCGGCCAGTTCCGTCTCTGCCAGCAGATGACTCGCACTGCGAACGGATCCGCCGAGGTACTCCGTCTCCACGGCGTCCAGCAGCTCGGTCACCTGGCGACGGCCGACGCGATGAAATGTGATGTCCGTATCGGTCTCGACATCAGTCCCGTCCCCGCCCAGGTCGAAGATGAGACCGCTGCCGGCGAACTCCAGGGTGTAACCGTGATCGAGGTGATCGAGGAGCCATCGTGCCTCGTCGTACCCCTTCTCGTCGAAAAGGCCGTACCGGTTCGCACGTGCGAGGTAGTGGCCGAGCAGTGAGCGGAGTGTGAGGTTCTGCAGGGGGCGGTCGGGCCGCTCTACCCGGGGGTCGAACTGGTCGGTCAGGATTTTCCGGCTGTTGTCGATCTGCTGGCTGATCTGCTTCTTCTTGGCCTCGTAGGCACCCAGACCGCCGACGCCGGTGTAGCACTTGACTTCGACCAGCCTGCACACCACGACCTGACGCTCGGCGTCGAGGTCGAACAGGGCCAGGTCGGTCCGGTGCAGCCGGACCGCGTTGTCACCGGCCGCAGCCCGGCGCTGTGCCTCACCGTAGAGGTCGGTGTGCGCGTCCAGCGGGATGAGGATCTGGTTGTGGAGGGCGCCTTGATATCGCAGGTACAGCCGGGCCAGGGCCAACCCGAGGACCTCGGTACGGCTGTTGCTGCCGAGCGCGGCAAGCTTGAAGGCGAAACTGCCGGAAAGCTCCCTGAGCTGATCGAAGAAGGTCGCCACATGGCGTGGTTCGATGCTGAGCTGTTTGTCGTCGAGGACGGGTCCGACCAGCGCGCGCAGTTCGTCGATCGATCGCGACGAGACCACGATGTGGTGTCCCATGCCGGGCTGTGCGGTCGCCGAGTAGTCGATGACGTATTCAGGCCGGTCGGCCCGCCCGTGGTCGAAGTACTCCACCCCGAGGGTCCGGTCCACCGTGATGACCCAGTCACTGGCCTGGTGTACGTCGTGCAGAAGAGCCTTGTCCTGGGCCGACAGCCGCAGCGTTATCTGCGGCAGCTGTCCCGGACGCGGTTCCCCGGACGTCACCGCGACCACGGCGGCCGACAGGGCCTCGGGCAGCGCCGCCATCAGGTCGCCGGTCTCCTCGGCTCCCGCGACGGGATCCGTGGCACCGTGCCGAGGCTGTCTGCTCCATGCCGCGAACTCCTCGTCCTCGGCGTAGTGGCTGGTCAGTTCCTGTACGAGTCCGTGTGCCGCCACTCGTCCGGAGGTGCGGGCACCGGGCGCGATGTCGAACTGCTCTCCGCCGAAAGGGTCGAACAGAACACTCAGGTGAGCGGAGAAATCCGTTGCGCGGGTACGGAGCTCGGCGGCGTCGCGCACGACGACGGCGAGCTTCGGACGCAAGGGGTCGCCCGGTGTGCCGAACGCCTCCGCGGCCGCGGCACGCGGCCCTGAGCCGGGCGAGAACAGGTCGGTGAGCGCCTCCCCGACCCAGGGTTCCTGGGGATGGTCCGTGAAGAGACGGATCGTGTACCGCAGATGGGCCAGGTGCCTGCGGCTCTGCAGCTCCGTGAGCATCGAGGCCATCACCTCGCCCCGGCCGACACCGAAGGCGTTGACGACGAGGCTGTCCACGTACGGATGGAGGCGCACATAGCGTTCGACCCGGTCCGCCAGGTCGGCACCGGTGACCATGCCCGAAGCTGTCGAGCCGTCGTTCACGCCCAGGGCCGAACCCAGCCGCGAGACCGTTCCCCGGGGGTCCGCGGTCTCACTCGGCAGACAGACCTGCCAGTAGTCGGTGAGCTGCCCGGCAGCGAAGGTCAGTTCGCCGGTGGTGAGCGGCACGACAAGCGGAAATCCCAGCGGGGTGAGCCGTTCGACAAGGCTGTGGAGGGTCTCCAGCACCCGGTCCTTGTCCTGGCCCTCGATCCGGTCGAGCCAGTGGTCGGCCAGCGCGGCCTGACCGCACCACCACAGCATCCGCAGCGGGTGGGTGGGCGTGACGAGTACCACCAGCCGTCGCCCGCCCTGCGCATCGGCCAGTTCCACCGTCATGGTGTCGGTGCGCAGCAACGACGCGAGTTCGGCACGGACCGGCTCGGCCGTACCGCCGCGGGGGTTCTCCAGCGCACGGACACAGCGGGTGACCGCTTTGAGATATGCCTCCGCGCAGCTCTCGGCCTCCTTGCGGAACAGACGCGGGTCGCCGCCCTCGACCACGAGGGGAGCCGAGCCGTCCGCGTCAGCGCGCACGGCCGCGAACAGTGTGGCGCGTGCCTGGAGGTACCTGCCGAAGTCACTGTCCTCGGTGGATGTGGTGGCCGGGCTCTCGTCATCGCCCAGCCGCCATTTCCCCGAGGCGTCTACGTTCAGTCGAGGGCCTTCGAGGGCGTGCGGCCTGGCCAGTATCCGCTCTTCGGCCTCGGCGAGCGGAATGGGCAGGTCGACGGTGATTAGGCCGGCGGGACCGAACGCTGCCCGCAGCGGCCAGGTCTTGGCCGTCCGGGTTCCCCAGCCCACCTCCCGGCAGGAGACCCGCCACGGATCACGGCCCTCCGCCCGTGCGGTGAAGCGCAACCGGTTGATCGCCTGTGCGAGACCGGGGGCGTGCTGGGAGCGCTGGACGGGCGGGTCGTCGAACTCTCCGTCGGGGACGACGTAGAAGCGGTCGCTCTCGTGCGGCCGGTGCGCGCTGTCGGCACCGGCCACCCTCATGGGGTCACCGTTGGTGTCGAGCGGGGTGATCCGGACGAAGTGCCATCCCTCTTCCCAGTCGGCCTTGCGGCCCTTCTTCAGTTTGATGCTCGCCTTGTAGACCGTCTTGGCGGTCCTGGCCACCGAGAGTGTGGCGGTGAAGCCCGTCGGGCTGACGGTGGTGGTGCCGCTGTCCTCGTCGGTCTCGTGCTCGGAGAGGATCTGGACCGAGAACTTCGCGAGACCCGCGATATGGCGGGGATCGGGGTCGACGGTGAAGGAGACGGGGAGCGAGGGGAGCCCGCCGGGCAGCAGATACTGTCCGCCGAAGAGCCGTTCCAGCGCGGGGTGGTTGCGCAGGTCGTCCTTGTTCTGTCCGGCCTTGGGGAGAACGGTCAGTTCGTGCACCTCGATGCCGACCTGTTCGTCACCGGGCGCGTTCTCCTGCGGCCAGTGGTGGAAGGCGAGCGGCCAGTTGTCCGGGTCCACGGCGATCGTCCGGCACCAATGGGACGGGTTGTCAAGACCGGTACGGGCGGCGAAGCCCACCAGCCGGCGTACGAACTCCTGCGCCGACGAGGAGTTCTGGGGCAGTCCGAGGCTCAGGATCCGCTGTCGGTCGGTGGTGGTGGCCTCGGTGAGTTTGGCGACGGTCCTGCGGTTGCGGTCCGCTTTGCGACCCACCAGCGTCATGTCCTGGAACAGGCCGAAGTCGGGGATCAGACCGAGCAGGTAGACCGCCGCGCCGGCCGCGTCGGGGTCGTGGTCGTTCTCCCGCAGGGTCAGCAGGTACCGTACGGCGGCCCGGTCGTCCGCCACCACGCCGTCGTCCGTGACCTGCCGGTCCTGTCGGTCCAGGAGTTCGGTGACGGGCTGCCGCAGTGTTTCGGGGAGTTCGCGCAGCAAGGAGGCCTTGAGCCTCGCGTGGACATCGTCCAGGGAGAGCTGCTCGAAGGTGGCGATACCGAAGGAGTCCTCGGCGCTGGCGCGGGTACCGGGCGGGACGAACACCAGCAGCGGCGGCCGCAGCCGGCCGTCCTCGTCGGGGTTGCGCAGTTCGACGAGTTTGGTGCTGGTCACCGTCACGTCGGCGGGGACCCGGTCGTGCCCGTCGTCCAGGACGAACACCTGCGCATCGGGCACGAGGGTGCGCAGCCCGCGTACCAGCCGGGCGGCGAGATCCGTGTCGAGGTCCCCCAGGCGCATGCAGTGCCCGGGCTGCCTGCCCCGCAGCACGGCGGCCAGCCGGGGCAGCAGGGCGCGTTCCAGGGCGTCCCGCCACTGTGCTTCCGAGATCTCCGTCAGTCCGCGAGCCATGCCGTCACCTCCCGCCTGCCGTGACCGTGCCGTCCAGGGAGATCCCGAACCGCGGTGTGATGACCTGGGTGAGGTAAGCGTCGGACAGGTCGCTGTAGAAGCCGATCTCCCGCATCCGGGTGGTGAACGCTTCGGTGTTCGACCGCAGAGCCGCCTGCTCCTCGAATCCGGCCGTGGGAAAGCCGTCGTCGGCCGGCAGCCGGTCGACATGGAGCCCGTAGCGGGTGCGCAGTGTGTCCATGAACTCGTCCAGTCTCAACTGCTCGGTGTGGTACGGAAAACGTGACCTGGTGCCGCGCGGGTTGGGCCGCAGCAGCGCGATCTGGACAAGGACCTCCAGAAGCGCGCTGTCCATGACGAAGCGGCGTCGTCCCCGGTGGGGTTGTGTGATGACCGCGCCGGGACGGTTCTTGAGCAGCAGCGAGTCGACGGTCTCGACGATGTAGTCGTAGTGGTACTTGCCGCGGTACGCCATGATCAGCTCGATGTACTGCTCGAAGGCGCCGAGCCCCATCCCCGCGCCGAGCAACGCGCGTACACCTTCGGGCTGTTCGTCGATCGGAGTGTCGTCGAGCAGTGTGTCCATACGCGACGCGAAGAACTGCTCCCGCCGCTCCCGGAAGGTGCCCCCCGCGTACTGCAGCAGCTCGGCAACGGTGAAGAACCCGCGGGACGGCTTGGTGATCTCCCTGCTGTCCGCAAGGTGATCGGCGAATTCGCCCAGCTTGCGCACCGAGTAGCCCGCGCGTACGAAACCGGGGACGCGCCGCAGCCAGACGTCGGCGCTGTGCTCCGCGAGAGCGGCGACGGGAGTACCGGGCACGCCTGCCGCGTCGACGAGCAGCCCCACCCGGAACGGGCAGCTGCCGAAGCCCTCTCCCGGACCGCCCACGCCCGACGGGCAGTTCTCGGGTCCGCAGGTGGGCTCGGCAGCGGACCGCTCGACGATGGACGGCAGCAGCTTCATGGCCTTGAGCTGGCCGAGCGCCAGATGGAACGCGAAGAGGATCTTCAAGTACTCGACCATGACGATACGCGGCAGCAGGTCCTGCAGGGACAGCAGCCGCAGCACGTCGTCGGCGAGCAGGTCGGACTGGCCCACGCACAGCGGAGGGGCCGAGTACCAGCCCTTGACGTTCGCCGGGGAGTCCTGTTTCACCTGGCTGTTGAGGTGCAGCACGGCCTGCGTCTCGACGTCGACGCTGCTGCCGGGCAGCTGGGTGCCCAGAGCGGGGTCGAGGCCGGTGAAGAAGAACGCGCGGACCCTGTCCAGGGCCATCGTCCCGCGCCTGCCGCGCGCGTGCCGCAGCATCTCGTAGAGCTGAGCGTCGGCTCCGTACGCACGGGAGTGCTGGTAGTTGCGGAATTTGTACGTCAGCCCGTGCAGCGGCCGCAGTCCCGCGACCGCCTGGTTGGGCCTGCCTCGGTTGACCATGTCCAGGAGCTGGGTCTCGATCCATCGCCGTGCGATGTCCGGGGAGTCCCTGAAGCCCTGGAACTTCTGGGCGTGTTCCTCGTCCCGGAACTCGTCGACGAACTCTTTCGCCAGGGTCCTGCCCCGCACCATCTTGCTGGTCTGGCCGTTGTGGTTGACCCGCATCAGGAACCCGGTCAGGACCCGGTCCATCTCGACCCGTTTGAATTCCAGATAGGACACGCCCAGATGCCGGAACTCGCTGTCCCGCTTGCGCAGCACCATCACTTCCCCCTCTTCGCCGCGTCATTCGGCCCGGTCACCGGTCCGAGCCGGAGTGCCCCGTCCGGCAGCCGGGTGATCCGGTGCGGCACGCTGCCCGGTGCGGTGAGCAGCACCTCCTGGTACGAGGTGGCCGACAGCGCGTTCTTGAACACGGCCAGCGCCAGATTCTGTCCTTGGCGGTCCTCGACTCCGGGCTGGTGACCGGAGTGCAGTCGGTCGAGGAGTTCGTACAGGTCCAGGCGGACCGTCAGTTCCGCACGGTGCTCGGCGGATCCGTCGGGTGTCCGTCCCCGGTAGCGGACGATGATCTCCCGGGGGCTGGTCTCCACGTAGTCGGAGGCCGCGGGCCTGCCGACCTCGATGGTGAACCGGCCGGCGGGAAACAGCCGGTGGCTGCGGACGGTCCCGCCGGGCACGGACCTGACCTGGAGGGCCAGCGCCTGCTCGCCCTCGTAAAGGGCGTCGGGCAGTCCCTCGCCCCGGTTGAGGGCCTCTATGATCCGGTCCAGCTCGGCCTGACCGGGTTCCCCTGTGTCGAGCAGGTCCAGGAACCTGCCCCCGGCCCGGTAGCTGAGCAGGGACTTCCAACGGTCGTCGGCCAGGCTTTCGAAGAAGAAGCGGCGCCGGGCGGCGGCGAGGTAGGCGCGGTGCGCGGCGGCTTCCTCCGGGTCGGCCGACGGAGTGCGGGGCAGCGCCGCGAACCGGTCGGCGAGCAGTTCCGCGTCGTGGCTGCCGCGCTGGTCGACGGAGATCAGGCTGTGACCGCCGTCGGGGCCCACGTAGTCGAGCTTGCGGTCGAGCTGGGGGTCGGGCACGGTCGCGACGTCGAGGTCCCGCAGTTGGCGCAGGAGACGGTCCCGTTCGTGTTCACCGCCGGTGTGCAGGCCCGCCCAGCTGGTGAAGTAGAAGCTGTCCAGACGCTCCTGGACGCTGTCGGGACGCTGGTAGAGGGTGTGGATCTGGGCACAGTCCCGGCCGGAGGTGAGCAGGTAGGCCAGGGCTGAGCGCAGATCACGCAGGGTGATGTGGAGCCGTCCGCGCAGATGGGTCATCCGGTACAGGGCGGCCAACCGCTCGGTGACCACGGGACCGGCGGTCGGGTGCGCGAAGGTCTGCGCGTTGTGCCGGGCGTAGCAGCGGGGGGCCAGGTCGCAGGAGGCGCAGCCGCTCCAGTGTCTGGCGTCGGTCATTGCCTGGACCATGCGGTGCAGGATGGAGTCCCCGGTGCCGGCCGGATCGGCGACGACATCCCGCGCGTTGAGGTTGACGACGGCGACGCCGTGGCCGGCGCTGCCGCTCGCCAGTCCCGCACGGACGGTGTCCGCCAGGAGCGGGTAGCGGTCGGCGTGCGCGGTGACGAAATCGGTCAGGCGTCCTTCGTTGACAGCGATCAGCCACGTACGGTCCTGCGGCCAGGTGCCGGCGTCCTCCCCCCGGAAGGGCGTGAGGAAAGCGTCGAGGACGGCGTCGTTGTCCTGGTCCCCCTCGTCCTGGCTGCCGTCGTGGTTGGTGTGGAAGGCACGGCCCCGGAAGACGAAGTCGTCGCCGTTGGCGCGCTTCTCGCCCGGCTCGGCACCGCGCTTGAGCGCCTCGGCGGCCAGTTGTTCCAGGAAGGCGGTCTTCCCGTCACCGGCGTTGCCGGTGATGACGACGAGCCGGTGCTTGCCCGCCAGGACGTCGTCGCGCAGCGCGGTGTCCAGAGCCGTGGCCACGTACAGCGGGAACTGGGCGGGGTCGAGCCCGCGAGTGCCCGCGTTCGTCCGGGAGCTCTGGCTGTAGAGGGTCTGGAGGTGGCTGACGAACGCGTTGGTGCCGTCCTGCCCGGACTCCGTGGCGCACTGCTGCTCGGTCTGGGTCTGGGCCTGGTCCACGCTGTCCTGCGTCCTTCGGACCTCCCCTATGGCCCGTACGGCCGTCAGAAACGCCTCTGCGTCCGGGAACCGGTCGGCGCGGCGCGGCTTGACGGATCTCAGCAGTACGTCGGCGAAAGCCCGGCTCAGGTCACCCAGACCACTGATTCTGCGTGGGTCGAGCGCATCCTCCTCCCGGGGCGGCTGGGCCCGTCCCGGCCACGGGTACGTCCCGGTCAGCGCGATGTAGGCGGAGACGCCGAGGGCGTACAGGTCGAGGTCGGCGAGTTCCGCGCGGGTCGGGCGTCCCCGCGTCACGGAGTCCGGGGCCTGGTAGCGCGGCGAACCCAGGGTGGGTGTCAGGGTGGAGTCGACCGACACCGCCGCGTTGAAGTCCAGCAGCTTCGTTCCGTCGACGGTCCACAGCAGGTTGCTGGGCTTGATGTCGCAGTGATAGACGCCGTTGCGGTGCAGGTGATCGAGTCCGGCCAGGCAGTCCTCCAGGAGCCGTACGACATCGGCGGCTCCCAGCCGGCGCTCACGTGCCGCCGAGGTCTGGAGATCCCGTCCCTCCACGAACTCCAGTCGCAGGTAGGGGAATCCTCCCTTGGGCAGCCAGTCGGCGTCGATGACGCGCACCAGGTTGGGGTGCGCCGGGAGGCGACGCAGGATTCCGTACTCGCCCTTCAGCCGGAGCCCGACCGACTCCGGATCATTGGTGATGATCTTCAGTACCTCGTCGGTGTCGTCGAGGGTGTTGAACACCTGGTAGACGACACCGAACTTGCCCTGCCCGAGTTTCTTGCGGACATGGAACTTCTCGGTGAGCCGGAAGCCGGTCGGCAGGTCCCGGTAGCTGTAGGGGTTCTCCCAGTCGAAGGGCTCGTCGGGCGGGCCCGGAGCCGGCGTCCCCCCGCCGTTGCCGCCGCGCACCGGCCGCTCCAGTTCGGCGATCGCTTCCCGCGCGGTCGGCCGGAGCGCCGGGTCCGCCGCGAGCAGCCGCCGGACCAGCTCTCTCACCTCCGGTGTGACATCGGATCCGTCCAGGCTGTCGACCAGCCGGTTCCCACCGGTGACCGTGGGCAGCTCCCCCGTGTGCAGCTCGTGGAAGAGCACTCCCGCGGCGAAGATGTCGGAAGCGGCGGAGAAGCCGTCCGGACTGTCCAGGTACTCGGGTGCGAGGTAGGCGGCGTCGGCGCGCTCGTACGCGTCCATCGCGACGGTCCCGGCCCTGCGTTGTCCGGTGTGCGCGTAGTCGAAGCCGGTGATCATCGCCGTGCCGTTGCGCGCCACCAGAACCGTGTCGGGGGTGAGGTGCCGGTGCACCACCCGGTACGCGTGTGCGAGCGCGAGTCCGGACAGCACGCCCGACATGATCCGTCGCCTGGCGTCCGCGCCCAGCGCACCGGGCCCGTCGGACATCCGCACCCGCAGCGCGTCGGCCTGTACGTCCTTGAGTACGACGGCGTATCCGGTCTCGTCCTCCAGCGGCACCACCTGGACGCAGGGCACGATGTGCGGATTGGGCGGCAGTTTGTTGAGCGACTGGACCGGATTACCGATCCGTTCCCGCTCCCGGGTGCGTTCCTCGTCCGGCAGCAGCGGATCGACGGTGTGCACCTGCACGAGGTACGTCCCCGAGTTCGGCTGGTCGGGCTGCACCGCACGGTAGACCGACACCCGGTCCCGGGCGTCCCCCTCCGCCCCGTTCTCCGGCGACGGGTCCGCTTCCGCGAGTGTCTCGACGGCTTGGTAGAGACCGAACCTGCGGGGGCCGGACTGTGCTCGTGACACGGCACCCAGAGCACGCGCGATGTCCTCGTGCATCCCGCCGACCGGAAGAACGGGTCCGGTCTTGGACGGGCGGTGCGCGCGGAGGAACGGGACGAGGTCCTTCAGCAGAACGGTGTTCTTCTCGTCCCGGTTGTCGCGGTCCACCAGCTCCGCGTCGTCGAACGGGAGGATCACCAGCTCCTCGCACCACACCGAGCCGAGGGCCGCCGAGATGTGCGACTGCCGCAGCAGGTTCGCCACGGTCTTGGCGTGCTCGCGCAGCTTGCGCACCGGACTGGGGAACGGCGCCCTCCCCTGGGGGAACCACTGTTTGCCCCGCACCTCGATGCGCCCGTGTGTGCCCTTGGTGTCCGCGAGGTAGCAGGCCCGGTCGGTCAGGATCGCGAGGTCGACCTCGAAGCACTGACGGCCCCGGTAGATCTCGAAGTTGTGGATCACGGTCCATTCGGCGGGCGCCCGGTCCCTGAGATGCCGCAGCACCATGCGCTCGGCCTCGTTGACGGGGTCGCCGACCTTGATGATGCGTGCCATGAGTCTCCCGGGCCCCGTCCCTGCCGGTCAGGTGCGCGCGAAAGTGAGGTGCGCCGCAACTGCCGTGTGCCGGAGTCACTTTAGTACCAAGGGCCGAAACGCCACTCCGGATAAAGTGTCCGACGATCAGATCGGTCACAGGAGGACCCATGTCGCAGTCGTTCTACATCCGTAATCTGAGCAAACGACTGATCGAACGTTTTGAGCCGTTCATCGACATGACGGATGAGCCCGGACTGTCGGAGAAGAAACGGAAGGAAAAATTCCTCAGTCGCGCGGTGGCCGCCCTCGCCGTCAAGCGCGAAACGGGGTACGCGGACCGGGAGGCGGCCCTGTCGGTCATCGACGGTCGCGATGACTGGGGCATCGATGCCATCGCGGTCGAGCTGTCCGCGTCGGCTCAGGGCGGACGGCCGCACATCACGCTGGCCCAGGCGAAATGGAGCGAGAACGCCACGGCCGGTTTCGGACAGAGTGAGGTCGACCGTCTCTTCCGCGGTCTCGACTACCTGATGAACCTGGAGTTCACCCGGTTCAACAAGCGTATCGAGCAGCACACCGAGACCCTCGAGAAGGCTCTGGACAGCGGCTCACCCAAGATCACTCTGCTGCTGGCGCTGGTGACCGACACCGAACTCCACCCGGACATCCGGGCGCTGCTCGACTCCGAGGTCAAGAAGCGCAACTGGGCCGAGGAGATGATCGAATGGCGGCTCATCGACCTCCGCGGCCTGTACCAGGAGATCCTCGGCGACCACGCCGACCGGAAGATCGACCTGGAGGCGTGGGTCGAGGGCGTGGGCCGGGAGGAGATTCCTTTCACCGCCTACTACGGCACGCTCTCCGCGGCCGAGGTCGCCGAATGGTACGAGACCCACGACCGGCACCTCTTCGCCCGGAACATCCGCGACTCGCTCGACACCGACGTCAACGACAAGATCCGCGCCACCCTTCTCCACGAACCCCAGAATTTCTGGTACTTCAGCAACGGCATCACTTTGCTGTGCGACCGGATCCGCAAGAAGGGCAAGGGCGCGTTCTCCCCGGGCGCGGGAGCCGGATTCGTTCTGGAGGGGGCCAGCGTCGTCAACGGCGCGCAGACGGTCAGCGCCATGTACCGAGCCATGCAGCGAAATTCGGCCACGGCACAGCACGGCCGCGTCCTGGTCAAAATCATCTCCCTGGAGAACTGCCCCGAGGGCTTCGGCGACCAGGTCACCCTCAACACGAACACCCAGAATCCCATCGAGGAACGGGACTGGAAGTCCCGGGACCCGATCCAGGCGGGTCTCCGGGACGATTTCGCGCTCTCCCTCGGCCGCACCTACGTGGTGAAGCGCGGCGAGACGGAGCCCGCCCCTGACAGCGGCTGCACCATGACGGAGGCGGCGGAGGCCCTTGCGGCGACCCACCGCAACCCTGAACTGGCCGCGAAGGCCAAGCGGGACATCTCCCTCCTCTGGGAGAAGGGCAACTACCAGGAGATCTTCGGCAGGACGATCAACACGGCACCGAGCGCACAGGAGGTGTGGCGCCGTGTGCAGCTGGTGCGCGCGGTGAAGGCCGCCCTGGCCGAGCAGAGCGACAACCTCTTCGGCCGGGCCGCGAGCGCGGCCAGCAACGGCGACCTGCTGATCAGCCACGTCGTCTTCCAGAACCTGGACACGGATGGTCTCGACAACGAACACACCGACTGGAAAGCCCAGCTGGCCAAGGTGCCGGAACTGGTCGAGCGCACCCTGGGCTGGCTGGTGACCACGATCGACACGTCGTACGGACCGACCAGTCAGATGCTCACCAGCATGCGCACCACGGAGCGCGTACGCCTGGTGTCGCGCCGCGTCCTGGAGTCGATGCGCTCGGGAGAGACGGCACCCGACAACGCCGACTACCGCGTCGAGGAACGGACCCAGGGCAGGCCCGCCCGCTCGACCAGCGCGGTCAGCCTCATCGTCAAGGCGGGGCGGATCCCGGCCGATACGAGTCTGGAGTTCCGCCCCGTCACCCGCCCCGACCGCCTGGGGCTGGCCGCCTGGCTGACCGAGAACCCCGACCGCGCCCGCGCGACCTGGCAGGCGAACGCGTCCAAGCCGCTGCGCTGGGCCGCCGACGGCCAGTCCTACGCGCCCAGCACACTGGTCCGCAAGATCCGCAAGGAGGCCATGGGCAACAACCAGCAGGTCCAGGGAACCCTGTACTGGCACATCCCCGGCAAGGGATCCCTGGTCGACCTGGCGGCAGAGCTGCGGGCCGAGGACGAGTTGAACGCGGGTGCCTAGTCCGCCCCCCTGTCCGCCGGCGCCGGGGGACGGACGTCGGGGGCCCCTGCGAGGTGGTTCCACTCGACCGGAACCACCTGATCCGGCTCGGCGGTCCACTCCAGACCGCCGCCCACCGGCCGCAGGAAGACAAGACGGCGGGCCGGCCGCGCGTCGTGGCCCGGCGGTTCGTCGGCGGCCTGGTAGTGGAATATGTCCCTGAGTATGCCCTTTCGTCCGGTCGCGCTGTCGTGCACCCTGCTGCCGACGGGCATCCCGGGAAGACCGACGGGCGGGTCGTAGACGCTCGGCTTCGCGGCCTGCCGCTTCACAGGAGCTCTCCCCGGCTGCGGGCGTTGGCTTCGGCGACCTGCGAGTTCAGCGCCTCGCCGGCACGGGCGAGCACGATGTGTTCGGGCCGTGCGGCCCACTCCCGGCCGTCTCCCTTGGGCCGGAGGTACACCCGCCCCCGGGCCCGTTCCATCACGACACCGTAGCGCCGGTGAACGGTGTCGTAGACGAGATCGCCCACGACGGGGGTCGGAAGGGCGGGAGGGGTGAGAGGGATGGGAGGAGTGGAAGTGGGGGACGCGAAAAGGGCGTCGGTGTGGGGGTGTTGGGCTGCGTCCATTGGTGCTCTCCGTGGACAAGGATGCGTGCGAGCGGCGGGAATCACCGTTCGTGTCCTTATCGTCGCCCTCCGTCGCTACCCCCGACAGGGGTGATCCGTCCCCGCCGGGGACCTGGAACAACGGCATGAGGAGAGCGACACGGATGACAGTTGGCGCACGTGACCTCGAACCGGCACGATCAGCGAGGGAGCTGTACGGCACCGAGCTGCGTCGGCAACGGCAGCTGGCCCAGTTGTCGCTGGACCGCCTGTCGGAGGTGGTCAACTACAGCAAGACGCACCTGCACGGGGTGGAGACGGCGGACCGGCTTCCCCTGCCGCCGATCTCGGAGAAGCTGGATGCGGCGTTCGGGACCGGTGAGTTGTTCCAGGGGCTGTGGGGGGTGGTCAAGCGGGAACACACACCGAGGCGGTTCGACCACTGCTTGGAGCTGGATGCGCGGGCTGCGCGGATTCAGGAGTTCGGAGCCAGCATTGTTCCTGGGTTGCTGCAGACGGAGGCGTATATGCGAGCGCTGTTCCGCGAGTGCAACCCTGGGGCTGGAGCGGAAAAGATCGACGGCTTCGTAGCAGCTCGCCTGAGCCGTCAGGAGGTTCTCAACGGAGACAATTCACCGAACTTCTGGTGGATCCTCAACGAGGCGACTGTCCGGCAGGCAGTTGGCGGATCAGCTGTCATGCACGAACAACTGGCAGCGCTCTTGCCACTGGTCCAAACCGAACACACAACGATTCAGGTTGTCCCGTTCGAGGTTGGGGCATCAGCGCTGATGAATGGCACATTCATCCTGCTTACCCTCCCCGACAACTCCACAACCGTGTACCAGGAAGGCGCTGGGAGCGGGGAAGCCTTCGACGACAGGGAAACCGTCATGCGGCAGCTGCGAGACTACGATCGCATGAAGGCCTGCGCCCTGCCGCCAAGGGGATCCGCAGAGTTGATCGAAGCGGCGATGGAGAACTTCAAGCTATGCGAGCCACCCCCGACCTGAGCACCGCCCAGTGGCGCAAGTCCAGCTACAGCGGCGGGCAACAAGGAGACGCCTGCGTCGAGGTCGCCGACGATGTCCCAGCCCTCGTTCCTGTCCGCGACAGCAAGGCGCCTCTTGCTGCTGCACTGGTTTTCACACCAGATGCTTGGGGCCCGTTCATCGTCTCGCTCGCGAACGGCACAGTACCTATAGCCTGACGTCCCAGCTCCTACTCCTGATCGGCTATGGAACGGGGAATCGGCCCATCCGGCCTGTTCCCTGAGGTCATAAGGAACGATGCTCCCGTGTCCGTAAGCCGCCCGCCTCAACCTCGCTTGGTCGCACTGTGCCTCAATACGGCCTGTCCCAACAGTTCCAAAGCCTTATCTTCCTTCAGGTCCGCTTCATCACGCTTCCGATAGGCGGTACGGATCGTTTCCGCGATGCGTTCCCGGTCAGGCGCGGTGAGGATAGGGACTGGAATCTGAGCACGCAACTCCTCATGGATGTCCTGCTGCTTCCCACCAGTAGACATGGAACGCAAGACACGGAACACAGCCTCGGACCGGAGGAAAGCAAAAAGGTAGGCACCAGAGATATCAGGATTACCGCTGCGAATGCGGAGGAAGTGCTCCGAATACGCGTACGACAACCATGCCCCAGTAGCGAAGCTCGGACGGCAAAACACCTCGTTCTCGCCCAACGTCCCTTGGGCGGCGACGAGGATAGTCTCGTCCTTCGCCAGCACTTCGGGTGACGTCTTAGCTTTGCTAATCCAACGTCCTACTGGACGTAGCCAGAACGCCTGCCGCTGCCCCACCAACTGGTAGCTGTATCGAGGATCTTCAGGGCCGTCCACGCGCATGAAACGCAAGCCCCGACTGAACTGCCCACCCTTGCAAATTTCACCAAGCGTCACATGCTCTACGTCACGCAACCGCTTCAATACCCGCTCGGCTCTGGGTTCAAAATTAAGTGCTCGCAACGTCGTAGCCGTCAGCCCTCGCTGCTCGAAGCCAAGATTCCTGGCCCGGCCGTCGTGCCACCGCAGGTCAATAAGTTCCTCAAGCCCCGCCGTCTTGAACAGATCCTCGGTCGCCTCAACCGACCCCTTCTGAAATTCGGTCCGTAGTGCAGCCGCCTCCTCCACCAGGTCGTGGATTTCTTGCTCCGTTGCCGGATCAAAGCGCGGGACCGGCAATCCCATGATGTGGTGCGGCTCAATATGCTTGATGGCTGATCCGTAAACCGAACCCTTAACCAGGGCTTCACCGAACCGGCTGGCCAGAAAGGCGTACAGATACCCGGATTTGATTTTTTCCGGATCAGGATTGACCTTGAGGACATCCTGTGAGGACCAGCAGTCAGCCATGTCCGGGCGTACGTACGACCTTCGACCGGCATAAAACCCGGAACACGAGATCAGAGTCATTCCAGGCTGCACTCGGAGGTAGGACAACTTCCCCGACATGGCATCGGACTTCTTCAGCAAGGGCAGATCCGTAAAGTCACTCCTCAACATGTCTCTGCTGCCGAGGAACGGCACGCCGTGCTTAGGGTCGAGCACGTAGACCCGACGGAACTGAGGCCCATTGAAGATTCCTCCGTTGTGCCCTTCGGTCAGCTCGCCCAGCGGCTCCTTGCGAACCGACAACCGCTCCAACAGTTTCCGCGCCTCGAACGCCCCCGAAAGATACGGCGCCGCGTCCATCCGCAGCCCCTGCTCCCGCAACCAGTTGAGCCGCACCGGGTTGCCCTTGGCCGCGATCTTCACTGCGCGTACTCCGTCTTCGTGTATGCCGTCGTCTTCTCCGCCGGGAACCAGTCCGCCAGCGTTGCCATCAGGTGCTGGAACGACGTGTCCGTGCAGCGGCGTACGGACGGGACCGTTTCCGCGAAGCGCCGGAAGATGCCGTTGCTCATGTCACCGATGTACTTCTTCCTGTGCAGGTACTCGACCGCCGCCTTCGGATCGTCGGGCTTGGACTTGCCCGGATCCCACAGCCCGGCTTCCTCCAGTACCTGACGCGGCGTACGGTCGTCGCCGTTCTTCGGCCGCCACACGAGGGCCTTCTTGATGATCTCGACGTGGTCCGACCAGAACCAGTTCTCCAGCTCCGGCTCGATGACGACAGCCGTGAACTGCGGCCAGACGTCCTCCAGTTGGACACTGATCCGCTTGTGGATCTCGTCGACGGGCAGCGGATTCTCGTACGCGTGGTCCAGGACCACGATCGCGCGCCGGTACTCGCCCCGCCAGGGCTGGAGCAGCGCGCCCGACCGCAGCGGCAGTTCCGAATCATGATGGGGCGCGAGCTTGATGTCCCGCCTGCTGTCGAAGTCGAACGACGCGCAGCCCAGTTTGTGGCCGAAGTCCCCCCTGCCCAGGAACCCTCCGATCATGGCTTTCATGCCCTGGTCGGCGACAAGGAAGACGAGGTCCCGCTTGCCGGTGTCATCGACGGGATCGGTCGCCTGCCGGGGAACCCGGCCAGCGGGCCCGTTCCCCCGCACGGCTCGTCGCGCCGCGGCCTTGCTCATTCGAAAACCCCCGTGGCGAAGAGCGTTCCCAGGTCGAGGTCACCGCGCCAGTCGGCCAGCCGTGGGTGTCGGTCGCCGCGTACGACGGTGACCGCGCCCGTGTCGGGGTCGACGCGGGTGGCAAGGACGTCGGAGAGTTCGACGTTGGCCAGGACCAGTGGTGACTGCGTGGCCACGAGCACCTGGCTGTCCCGTACGGCCTGCAGGGCCTGCATGACGATCTCGATGGCCTGCGGATAGATGCCGTTCTCCGGTTCCTCGGTGACCAGGAGGCCCGGCGGGTCGGGCGCGAAGGCGAGCAGTGTCAGGGCGAACACCCGCAGGGTGCCGTCGGACAGACCGGAGGAGGTGACCTGGTGGCCGCCCGCGTAGGTCACACGGAAGTACGCGTGGAGGTCGTCCTCCCGCTCGACGACGTCGATCTCCTCGATCTGCGGCAGCGCGATCCTGACGAGATCCACCCAGGCGTCGTACAGCTCCTTGTCCTCGCGCTGGAGGCGCAGTGCCAGCCAGGGCGTGTTACGGCCGCCGGTGTCGAGCTGGGGCGTACGGCCGGCGGGCTGGGCGGCCTGGCGGAGCGCGGCCCAGTCGGGGGAGTAGGCGAGCGTGCCCTCGCGCAGCAGACCACGGAACCACAGGGCGGCCGGGAACTGCGCCACGTCATACGGAACCGTGTCCAGCGCGAGCCGGCTCTGCGGGCTCTGCCAGCTCAGCGGGGGCTGACCGCCGACCTCCGAGGTGAAGCGCGCCACCGGACCGCCGGTGCGGGCGATCACCGGCCGCCACTCCTCCTCCCAGACCCACCGAACCCGATGGCTGCCGCCCCGCCCGGTGGCCTTCTTCTCGTCCGGGTCCTCGAAGGCCCGGTCCCCCGGCACCGGACGTACCGGACGATCCTCGGCGAACAGCACCAGGTACTCCCCGGCGATCGCGATGCCGCGGCCGTGGTCGAGCGGCGCGAGGTGGAGCTCGTACCGCAGATGCGTGGGAAGAGGGAAGCGCGGGTTCCGGGTGGCTTCGGCGATGATCTCGGTGACCTCGTGGGGAAGCCGGGCCTCCAGGGCGAAGCCGAAGCCCCCCTCGCGACCGCGGTGCGCGGGCTCGGCCAGGGACTGGGCGCGCGGCGGCCGGCCGGTCCTGGGCGATGGCTGGAGGAAGGCGTCCTCGATCCGCTCGGCGCGCATCAGCTCGCCGAGCAGGACCGGGATGTCGAGCAGCGTGCTCTTGCCCGAGCCGTTGGCCCCGGCCAGCACATGGAAGCCGGACAGATCGACGGCGAGGTTCTCGAAGCAGCGGTAGTTGTACGCCTCGATACGGGTGATCATGCGCTGGTGTTCCAGGGGAACTCGTGGCGGTGCTCCGCCTCGAACTCGTGGTAGGCCTCGGCGATCTTCGGCAGGTCGTTGTCGATCTTCTGCACCCTGCGCCGGATCTCCCGCGGCACCTCGACACCGCCGATCCGCAGGATCTCGCGCTCCACCTCTTCCTCGGTCACCACCTCACCGTCCGGAGTGCGCACAAAGACCTTGTTGCCCCGCCGGTCGACGCCGACCTTCTCCGCGACCGCCATGAACACCGGGTAGTCGACATTCCCGTACTCCATCTCCTCCTGCCGCTCCTGCCTGGTCTTGCGGCGCAGGAAGAGAAGAGTGGTGAGGATGTTGACGTTGGCTTCGGCGATGAAGGTCTCGACGGGGAGCTCCACACTGGCCAGGACCCAGCACTGGTCCAGGATGAAACGGCGTACCGCTTCGTCGGCGGGGCCCGGGTTGGAGAGGATGCCGTTCGGAAGGACGATGCCGATCCGCCCTCCGGGTCTGACCCACTCCACGGCACGCTGCACGAACAGCCTCTCGGGGGAGACCGCGGTCGCGGGCTTCTCCCGGGTCAGCTCTCCCTCGCGGTTCTTCGTCCAGTTGTAGGCGACGCCGAAATCGCCACCACGGTCGCGGAAAGTCTTGAGGATCATGTCCTCGGACACGGGGATGTCGGAGCCGAACGGCGGATTCGTCATCAGGACGTCCACCGCGCCCAGCCTTATCTGTGGGAAACCGTACGCCTCGTCGTTGCCCGGCAGATGGCCATCGGGGAATGCCAGCGAATCCATCTGAAAGGCATGCCCCGCCGTGTCCGTGAGCGTCATCAGACTCATCATGGTGGCCCGGCGCAGGAAGGGGTCGAAGTCGGCCCCGAAAAGGTGCTCCTCCGCGTAGGCGGCCAGCCGCCGACGGTAGTCGGCCATCTGCCGGACGAGATCCTGGGCGCTGGTGAAGGTGCCGTTCTCTTTCTTCTGCCACTTGCGCAGCAGGTGATTCAGGGTTTCGCGCAGGAAGCCGCCGGTACCGCAGCAGGGATCGAAAACCGTCTCGTGCGCCTGCGGATCGAGAATGTCGACGACGAGCTTCACCGCCTCGTTGGGCGTGAAGTACTGGCCGCGGTCACCGCGCAGGTTGTCCCCTACGAGTTCCTGGTACGCCACGCCCTTGGCGTCGATGTCGGTCGTACCCAGGTCGTACGGCGCCAGCTCGCCGACGATGAAGGTGAGCGCGGGTACGGACAGAGTCAGCTCGTCACGCTGGTCGAAGAGTCCCTGCTTCTTGTAGAACTCCTTGACCTCGTCGAAGAGTGCTTTGACCCGGGCCGCCACCTCGGGACTGCCCGCCCTGCGCCTGGCGCCGCCGGCCGTGGTCTCGGTCCTGACCAGGTCCTTGATCTCGATGCGGAAGCGCGGGTCCTTGCCCTCTTCACGGACCATGCGTTCGTCGTAGATCTTCGCAAACAGGACGTAGAGGAACTGCCAGAACGCCGCGTCCTTGGGTAGTCCCTCGTTGCCGTGGATGTAGTTGTGACAGCGCCGGAAGGCGAAGCGGAGCATGTACTTGTCCGCTCGCCGGATCTCCGCCAGCGAGGACGCGTCACGGGCGGCGTCGAACGCCGTGTCGTCCCCGCGCGGCCAGTTCGGCAGAGGCCGGAAACGGTCCTCGAACCGCAGCTCCCGGCCCTCGTCGTCCTTCCTGAGACGCTCCACGAAGTAGAGGTCGATGTCATCGGTCCACAGACCCAGGTGACACTGCGGTCCCGCCACGGTCATCAGCGACTGAAGCTCGTCGATGTCGTTCGTCGCCTGCTCATGCGTACGAATCTTGGTGACCGTACGGCCGGTTTTGGGGCGCGGCTTGGTGATGACGATCCGCCGGAGATGCTCCGGGCGGTGCGGCTTCCCGGGCTCGAAAACCGCGATGCTGACCTTCTTGCGGCTTTTACGATTACCCTCGGCCGCTGGAATCTCGATCACGTAGTCGCGCATCATGTCGTCCGGACTGATTCCGTACTGGTGCACGAGAACCCGGGCGATGTGCTGCCGGACCTTCTCGGCCTCAGTCATTCTGAGAATGTCGCGGCCGGTGATGTAGTCGATCGTCTCGTCGTCCCCGAGCGGGCGCGGCGGTACAGCTCCGCCGGACTGCTTCTTGGGCTCCTCCGGCAGGGGAAATCCAAGGCCCAACTGCTCGTCCGCCATATCCGCCGTCTGCTCCGTCCCGAGTTCCACCACGCCCGACCCGTACTCCGTGACGGGCCCGCCCATTGCGCTGACCCACCTTACGGCGTGGTGCGCGCGAGTTGTCGCGGAGTGAGCAGGGGACGGACCCACGGCCGGCCGCACACCCGGCGAGGACCTCGGGAGCGCAGCCGACCGACACAGCCGCCTGACACAGCCGACCGACACGACTGGGCCGGCCTCGAAAGGCGGGACAGCCGGACAGTCATGCACCCAAATGTCCCCTCATTTCCCTTTCCATTCGTTCTGCTTCCTCCAGGAGTTCGAGGAACTCGCGGGTCAGCTCGTCGACGCGGCCTTGAGCGGAGCTTTCCCCCCGCTCCTCAGCGTTGTCCGCCGAGCCCACGTAGCGGCCCGGATTGAGAATGTGCCGGTGTTCGCGGATCTCGTCACGGGTCACGGAGCGGCAGAAGCCAGGCACGTCCCGGTATTCCTCCGAGGTCCCTGTCCCCCGCCAGGCCCGATACGTGCCGGCGATGTCCTGGAGATCCGCCTCCGTCAGTACACGTTCCGCGCGGCCGATCATCTGCCCCATGCCGCGAGCGTCCAGGAACAGCACTTCACCACGCCGGTCGGCCAGGTCCCCCGTATGCCGCGCCGATTTGTCCTTGGTCAGGAACCAGACGCACGCGGGAATCCCAGCGGACCGGAAAAGGCGGTCGGGCAGTGCGATCACACAGGCGACCAGGTCGTCCTCCACCATGGCGGCGCGGATACGGTCCTCCCCCAACTGTTTGGACGACAGGGAGCCGTTCGCCAGCACCACGCCGGCACTGCCCCGGTCGTTCAGCTTGGACACCACGTGCTGCAACCAGGCGAAGTTGGCGTTCCTGGCCGGGGGCACCCCGTACCGCCAGCGCAGATCATGTTCCCGGTGCGCCCAGTCACTCATGTTGAAGGGCGGGACTGCCATGACGAAGTCCGCTTCAAGGCCTGGCCACCGGTCCTCGGCGAAGGTGTCGGCCCAATGATCGTCCAGACCGGACAACACCGTCCCGTGAAGATCCAGGTTCATCTTCGCCAACTGCCAGCTGCGCTGATTGATCTCCTGTCCGTAGATATCGAGGTCCTCGGCGTGTTCACGCCCCTTGTGCGTCACAACGAACCGCTGAGCCTGGACCAGCAGCCCACCCGCACCGCAGCACGGGTCGTACACCCGTCCTTCGTACGGCTCCAGAATCTCGACCAGGAGCTTCGCCACGCTGCCCGGGGTGTGGAACTCTGCGCCCCGTTTCCCTTCAATGCGGGCGAACTCGTCCAGGGAACGCAGGAAGTACTCGTACGACTCCCCCGCGCCGTCCTGCGGTGGGCGGTCCCCATGTCCGACGATGCGTCCGTCACCGAACAATGCGAACAGTTCCAGGACGCGCCGGTCCTCCACACGGCCGGTCAGCCCGAGGCCGTCCGGAAAGACCTTGCGGAGATCCCGGTTGCTCCGCGACACAGCGCGCAGCGCCTCGTCGAGCACCTCACCGGCAGGGCATCCGGGCTCCCCCATCCTCTCGGACAGCCAGTCCCAGCGGGCAGCCTCCGGCACCCAGCGCAGACCGTCGCCCTCGCACACGTACGGATCGTCCACGAAATTCTCGCCGAGCCGACGGCGTGCGTCCTCGAACATAGCGGACAGACAACGGAGATAGAGAAGCCCGAGGACGACATAGCGGTACTCGGCCGCGTCCATGTCTCCGCGCAGTCTGTCAGCGGCCTTCCAGATCAGTTCCTTGACCTCCAGGAGTCTTCTCCCCTGCGACGGCACCGGCTTCACCTCTTGTCCTTCGACCGCTCGGCCACTTTCATCAAGTCCGTCAATTCCGTCGTGATCAGCAACTCAAGCACCCGGTTCTCCTCAAGTGCCGCGTCCGCCCGCTCGTGGAGCGGCATCGCGATACGGGCGAACGGTTCACGCACCCCGGAGGAGTCCGGCCAGGACACGGTGAAGCGGGAGAACGCCCTCAGGCTCATTTCACGCGCTTGCTGCCCTTGCGCCGTGGAGACGAGTTCCTTGCTCCGGGACCGCAGCTCGTGCAGCAGCCATACCCGGTCCGCCTCGCGTGCGATACGGAGCGCGAGCAGTCCACGTGCGGGAACCAGGGGAATCCGGGACACGACCGTTTCCACTCCGCCGGGCCTCGGTGCGACCAGGATCGTTCCCGGAGCGCACACCGTGTGAGGAGGCGTTACAACGTTCTGATCGGCTCGGTCGAAGTAGGCGAGCTTGTGCCGGAAGACGTCGGTGGGCGTCGCCCATGCCGCGGGGACACCACCTTCGACCGCGTCGGACCGCCGCGTCCCATCGGGCCGCCGCGTCCCACCGACCACCTCCGCCAGGTCGGCGATCGCCGCGGCCGGCCCTGTCGCATCCTTGTTTCCCGCCGGGTTCCTCTCCACGTAGCCCGCGAAGTGCGCGTCCGCGAGTTCCATGGCGGACGCGGCGATCCGGGTGTTCAACTCCATGCGTCGCTCGACCAGGGACATCGTGCGGAGAAGCCGCATGCGGAGGTCGAGCGGAGGCAGCGGCACGGGAAGTCCCGCGAGCATGGTGACAGGCAGCGTGGAGTGCTCGGCCCCCGCCGTACCCTCCAAGTGCCGAGCGCGTACCTCCGGTGTCCTCAACCACCACTTGAGCCATGTGTTGATGCCGTACCGCTGCCCCGCTTCGGTGCAGCGGACGACACCGACCGACCGGGCGGTGTTCCACCCTTGCTGCGCCGCGTCGACGATCGCGGCATCTCCGATCCGGCCCACCAGAACGACGACGAGGTCGCCCATGACGAGCGAGGTCCGCGGGTGGCTGCGGTGCACAGCTTCGTCGATCATCTTGGAGGGGATCCGGTCCACCACACCGCCCCCGATGTTTCCTGCCTGGAGCAGGGGCACTCCCGCGGGCCGGTGCGGGCCGGGCTTGACGATGCCGTACGTCACCGATGCGACACCGGGGAGGTGGCCCAGGGGACGGCTCTCCCAGACCGGTGCCGCGAGATCGGCCTCTTCCGGTGTGCGATCCCCCTCGTCCTTGCTCTCGTACACCTCACGTCCCCCTCAGCACGGACCGGAGTCGCTCGTCGATGCGCGCGACTTCTCCGAAACACCGGTAAAGCTCCTCCTTGGGACTCTGCCCGGCGACCTCGTGACCGGGTGAGATGTCGGTGGCCGCGGGCGACGGACCGGCATACCTCCCGGGTGTCAGGTCGTACCCGGCCGCCTCGATCACCTCGTGACGCACCGACCGGCACCAGCTCACCTCTCCCATGAGGTCGTCGGACATCGCGCCGGCTCCGGCGTCGTCGGCGCCGCGCCAAGCCTCGAAGAGCCGGCAGATCCGCGTGACCTCCCCGTCCGCCAGGTGTCGTCGGGAGCGGCCCGCACGCGTGGCCAGCCTGCGCGCGTCCATGAAGAGGACTTCGCCGAGCCGGGATTTCCTTCCCCAGCCGGTGTGCGCGGTCTTGTCCTTGCTCAGAAGCCACAGACTTGCGCCGAACCGGGTGTGCGGAAACAAGCCGGCGGGGAGGGCCACGACACCTGCGAGCACATCGCTTTCCACCATGCGCTGTCGGATCTGCCTCTCGTCACCCCGAGTGCTCTTCCCGGCACCGCTCGCCAGTAGGACTACGGCACGCCCTCGCGGTGCGAGTTCGCTCAGGATGTGCTGCACCCAGGCAAAATTCGCGCTGCTCCTGGGCGGCTGGCCGAAGCTCCAGCGAGGATCTCCGACAAGCTCGTCATGTCCCCAGCCGGACATCCTGAAAGGCGGATTGGCAAGTACGACATCAGCGGCCAACCCAATGGATCCGCCCCGCAGGCTGTCGACGGACCCGGCACCAAGATCTCCTTGCAGTGAGTTGAGCACCAAATTCATCGCTGCCACCCGGCGTGCTCCGGTACTGCTGTCCCTGCCGTACAGAAGCGGCACGCCCTCCCCCGGCTTCCGGCGCCGAGCCCACTGGACGGCCTCCACAAGAAGTCTTCCCGATCCGCAGACCGGGTCCAGTACACGTTCACCGGCCCGTGGTCCGGCCAGCCCCGCCATCAGCCGGGCCATGTCCCGAGGTGTGAAATAGTCCCCGCCCTCGCCGAGCTTGGCCGAGTACCGGTCGAGGCAGGCGTCGAACAGACCGCCCGCCGGTCCGGCACCGTCCACCTCGGTGATCAACGCGGCCAGCCGTCGGTCCGCTTCCGGGAACAGTCCGACAGCTCCGATCGAGCCACGCACCCCCAACGAGAAACGACTGTCCAGCTGTCCGCGCGCCCAGGCCGCGCTCAGCGCCTGTACCGCAGATCCGCCGTGCCTGTTCAGGACCGACCAGAGCCCTCCGCCCGCGGAACGCAGCCAGCTCACCTGAAACGCGGCCTGATACGCGTCCTCCGAAGCAACCACCTCGCACAACGCGTCGATCGCGCGCCACACCCCCCTGAATGCGAGGGGGTCGACGGTCTCGGCTCCCGCCGTCATGACGTCCACAGCCAGGTGATGCTCGCCATGCCAAGAACCATGGCGCCACCGAATGCCGCCCCGCCGCTCCTAACCGCGCCCACCAGCTGTCCCACCTCGGCGAACTGAAGGATCCCGGCCAGCAACCCTACGATCACCGAAGCCTGGACGACCAACACGAACAGCAGTGCCTTGTACTGCATGGTGCAACTCCTCTCCACAGTACTGAATGTGACGGAGCATCCGACCTTGCTCCCGACTCCCTGAACCTAACCAGCGAGGACGACACACTCATGCAGCATGCGATTTGGGTTTTTCTGTCCAAGATCCTGATCAGGGCCTCCGGGGTGCGAACAACCACTGATGACATGTAAAAACACAACGCCCTGCACACGGCTGGACGGCCGCCGTCTGCATGAGGGGAACCACTGCGTCGCGGCATGATCCTCGATGAAGCGAGGATCGGCATGCTCAGGATCATGAAGACCCCGCAGCGCACGCGGATCAGTCAGACGCTGTGGCGCACGACGGGAAGGGCACATCCCTCAAAAACACTATGCGCCGGATGGACACGTGCTTCACGCTCTGTCCGAAACCGCGAGTGAAACCAGAGCTGAGACCGACTACAGCCTCGCGCTCAAGCTTCCCCACGACGCCTCATCCACCCAAAGCAAAAGCCCCAGGTCACGGCGAGTGAGTCCTGGGGCTTCCACAGAGCCGCCTTCGGGATTCGAACCCGAGACCTACGCATTACGAGTGCGTTGCTCTGGCCATCTGAGCTAAGGCGGCGCGTCGCCGGAACTATGGTGCGATCGGCAACGTCAGCAAGTCTACACAGTTTCCGGGGGTGCTCCGTACCGGCCCCGGAGGCACCCCCGGCATGCCTCCCGGCGGCCCGTCGGCAGCGTGGCGGCGGCAAGGCGACAGCGGGGCGGCGGCAGGGCGGGCGGTCGCTCAGCAGCGCTTTCCGTTCTTCGGTGGGATGCCTTCGAGGAGGTAGCGGTTGATCGCCTCGTCGATGCACGCGCTGCCGCGCCCGTAGGCCGTGTGGCCGTCGCCGTCGTAGGTGAGGAGCGTTCCGGAGGAGAGCTGGGCGGCGAGGGACCGGGCCCAGCGGTACGGGGTGGCGGGGTCCCGGGTCGTGCCGACCACGACGATCGGCGCGGAGCCCTTCGCCTCGATGCGGCGCGGCTCACCGGTCGGGCCCACCGGCCAGTAGGCGCAGCCCAGGGAGGCCCAGGCGAGGCCCTCGCCGAAGACCGGGGATGCCTTCTCGAAGTCGGCGATGCCCTGCTCGACTTCCTCCGGGGAGCCGAAGGCGGCGGGGAGGTCGAGGCAGTTGACCGCCGCGTTGGCGGACATCAGGTTCGCGTACCGGCCGTCCGCGCCCCGCTCGTAGTAGCTGTCCGACAGCGCCAGCAGACCCGCGCCGTCCTTGTCCCGCACGGCCGTGGTAAGGGCCTCGCGCAGTCGCGGCCAGGCCCCCTCGTCGTACATCGCGGCGATGACGCCCGTCGTGGCCAGCGCCTCGCCCAGCTTGCGGCCGTCCGCGTCGCCCGTGCCGACGGGAGCGGAGTCCAGTTCCCGGAAGAACGCCTTCAGGTTCCTGCCGACCCGTTCCGGCGTCGTGCCCTTGCCGCCCAGCGGGCAGTCGGGCTTGCTCACGCAGTCCTTCGCGAAGGACCGGAAGGCCGTCTCGAAGCCGGCCGTCTGGTCCCGGTTCATTCTGCGCGCGGGCAGGGACGGGTCCATCGCGCCGTCCAGGACCAGCCGGCCGACGCGCTCCGGGTACAGACCCGCGTAGGTCGCCCCGAGGAACGTGCCGTACGACGCGCCCACGTACGTCAGCCTGTCGTCGCCCAGCGCGGCCCGCACGAGGTCCATGTCCCGGGCCGCCTCGACCGTGGACACATGACGCAGCAGCTTCGCCGAGCGCTTGCCGCAGGATTCCGCGAACCTTTTGAACGCCTCGACCAGCTCGCCCTTCTCGCGCGCGTCGTCCGGGGTCGTGTCCGTCCGCGTGTACCTGTCCATCCGTCGCCCGTCGAGGCATTTCACGGGCTCGCTGCGCGCCACGCCCCGTGGGTCCACCGCCACCATGTCGTAGCGGGCGCGCACCTTCGCCGGGTAGCCGATCCCGGCGTACGCCTGGAGGTAGTCGACCGCGGAGCCGCCCGGCCCGCCCGGGTTGACCAGCAGCGAACCGAGCCGCCCGCCCGGACCTGTCGCCTTCTTGCGGGCCACGGCCAGCCGGAGGTCGCCCCCGCCCGGCTCGGCGTAGTCGAGCGGGGCCTTCAGCGTGGCGCACTCGAAGCCGGGGACACCGCACGCCCGCCAGTTCGGCCGCTGCGCGTAGTAGGGGGCCAGTGCGGACGGAGTGGCCGCGGGCAGCGCGCGCAGCGCCACCGATCCGGCCGGGCTCACGGAACTCGTCGAACTCCCCGTGGAGCAGGCGGGGACGAGGAGTCCGGCGACGGCGGCGAACGCGGTGCCGTACGCGCGGAGGGATCGGTGGGCCCGGGACGACCCGGGCCGGCGCCTGATGTCCATCGAGCCAGCGTAACCCTGTGCGACGGAGCAATGACACAGGGTCGCAGGTGTGCCTCGTACGAGTGACGGCGTCAACCCCTCTCCCTGCCGCGCGTCGTCCCTACCGCACGTCATCCCGCCCGCACGTCATCCCGCCCGCAGCGCCATCGTCATGGCCTCCACCGCCAGCAGCGGTGCCACGTTCCGGTCCAGGGCCTCGCGGCAGGCGGCGATCGCCTCCATCCGGCGCAGGGTGGTCTCGGGCGACGAACCGCGGGCCAGCCGGTCCAGGGTGTCCTGCATCTCCGTGTTGGAGAGGGCCAGATCCGTGCCGAACTGCAGCGCGAGCACATCCCGGTAGAAGGTCGTCAGGTCGATCAGGGCGAGGTCCAGGCTGTCGCGCTGCGTACGCGTCTTGCGGCGCTTCTGCTTGTCCTCCAGCTCCTTCATCACGCCCGCGGTGCCACGTGGCATCCGGCCGCCCTGCGCCGCGCCGAGGGCCGTCTTCATGTCCTCGGTCTCCTTGCCGTCGGTCTCCTCGGCGACCTGCCTGGCGTCCTCGGAGGCCGCGTCGACCAGCTCCTGGGCCGCCTTGAGACAGCCGCCCACGTCCTCGATCCGGAGCGGCAGCTTGAGGACGGCGGCGCGGCGCGCGCGGGCCCGCTCGTCCGTGGCGAGACGGCGGGCGCGCCCGATGTGGCCCTGCGTGGCACGGGCCACGGCGGCCGCGACGTCCGGCTCGATGCCGTCGCGGCGTACGAGGACGTCGGCGACCGCGGCCACCGGGGGCGTCCGGAGCGTGAGGTGGCGGCACCGGGAGCGGATCGTCGGCAGCACGTCCTCCAGGGAGGGCGCGCACAGGAGCCAGACCGTACGGGGTGCGGGCTCCTCGACGGCCTTCAGCAGTACGTTGCCCGCGCCCTCGGTGAGACGGTCGGCGTCCTCCAGGACGATGACCTGCCAGCGGCCGACCGCCGGGGACAGCTGGGCGCGGCGGACCAGGTCGCGGGTCTCCTTCACGCCGATGGAGAGCAGGTCGGTGCGGATGATCTGCACGTCCGCGTGCGTGCCGATCAGGCTCGTGTGGCAGCCGTCGCAGAATCCGCAGCCGGGGATCCCGCCCAGGGCGCGGTCGGGACTCGTGCACTGGAGGGCCGCCGCGAAGGCGCGGGCCGTGGTGGAACGGCCCGATCCCGGCGGCCCCGTGAAGAGCCAGGCGTGCGTCATCTTCGAGGCGTCGGGCGGCGGAGCGTCGGTCGCGACCGCGGTGACCAGGGCGTCGGCGTCCCGCGCGGCGGCCGCGAGCTGCTCGCCCACCTTCTCCTGGCCCACCAGGTCGTCCCATACGGTCATGGGGTGCCGCCCTTCCGTCGCACCTGTGCCCTGTCGCGTCCCATTGTGCGGGAGGGGACCGACAGCGGGGTCCGAGGACCTCGCCGTCAGGGGCGCCGGCGGCCGCGCCCCCCGTCCCGCTCGTCGTCCTCGCGCGGGCCCAGCAGTTCGTCCGCCAGCGTCGGCAGATCGTCCAGCGGGGTCTCCTCCGCCCAGTCCGAACGGGGACGCCGCCGGGGCCTGCCCTGCTCGTCGACCTGGGGCAGTTCACGGGTGGCGCCGTCGGAGGCGCCGGTTCCCGGCCGTTCCCCGTCGAAGTTCCCGGGCGGCACCCGGTCCGCCGGACCGTCCGCCGGCCGTCCGCCGCGGGCGTCCCGTACCGGCGGAAGGACCGCCGTCTCCTCCGGGTCGGGCTCCGGCCGGACCGGAGGCAGCACGGCCGTCTCGTCGGCCGCCGGGCCACGCTCCACCGCGGGCAGCACGGCCGTCTCGTCGGCCGGGTCGGCGGGCGCGCTCGGAGGTGTCACCAAGGGCGTCTGCACCGTGCTCTCGTCGCCCAGACCGTCCGCCTGCCGGCCGGAACCAGCCCCAACGGAACCGGAACCGGAAGCCGCAGCCGCCCTGGCCGTCGCGGCGGCCTCCGCCGCGGCGGCTGCCGCCTCCGCCGCGACCCTGCGCGCCTCCTCCGCCCGGATCAGCGCCTCCTCTGCCTTCCGCTGCTTCTCCAGGCGCCGTTCCTCGGCCTCGGCCCGCAGCCGCGCCTCCTCCTCGGCCTGTTTGCGCCGGCGCTCCTCCTCGGCCGCGCGCGCCTTCTCCTCCGCGAGCTGCCGCGCCTGTTCCTGCTCGGCACGCACGCGTGCGGCCTCGGCGCGCTGCCGGGCCTCCTCGGCCTGCCGCTCGGCCTCGCGCCGCTGGGCCTCCTCCAGTTCGAGCCGCTTGCGCTCTTCCTCCTCCGCGCGCAGCCGGGCGAGCTGCTCCTGGCGCTCGCGCTCCAGCCGCTCCTCCTCGGCCTTGCGGGCGGCCTCCTCCTCGGCCCGCCGGCGCGCTTCTTCCTCGGCCGCCCTGCGGGCCTCCTCCTTGGCCTTGATCTCGGCCTCGGAGAGCGGCAGCACCATGTCGAGCCGGTGCCGGATCACGGTCGTGACGGCCTCGGGCTCCTGCCCGGCGTCCACGACCAGGTAGCGGCCGGGATCGGCGGCGGCGAGCGTCAGGAAACCGGACCGCACGCGCGCGTGGAACTCGGCGGGCTCCGACTCCAGCCGGTCCGGCGCCTCCGTGAACCGCTCGCGCGCGGTCTCCGGCGCCACGTCCAGCAGCACGGTCAGATGCGGTACGAGCCCGTGCGTGGCCCACCGGTTGATGCGGGAGACCTCGGTCGGGGACAGGTCGCGGCCCGCCCCCTGGTAGGCCACCGAGGAGTCGATGTACCGGTCGGAGATCACGATCGCGCCCCGTTCGAGGGCGGGCCGCACCACGGTGTCCACGTGCTCGGCGCGGTCGGCGGCGTACAGCAGCGCCTCCGCGCGGTGCGAGAGCCCGGCGGACGACACGTCGAGCAGGATCGAGCGCAGCCGCTTGCCCACGGGGGTGGCGCCCGGTTCACGTGTCACCACGACCTCGTGGCCCTTGGCGCGGATCCACTCCGCGAGCGCCTCGGCCTGGGTGGACTTGCCGGCCCCGTCGCCGCCCTCCAGGGCGATGAAGAACCCGGCGTCGGCGGGCGTCTGCGCCGGGTCGTCGCCGCCCCGCAGCGCGTCCCGCAGGTCGTGCCGCAGCGGCACCCCGGAACGGTCGTCGGTCTTGGCGAGGACCAGTGCGGCGACCGGCAGCAGGAGCGCGCCGACCAGCATCAGGGTGAAGGCCGCGCCCCCGTGCGCGAAGACGAACTTGCCGTTCTCCAGCCGGTGCGGTCCGATGGCGGCCGCCACCAGCGGGGCCGCGAGGACGCCCAGGGCCACGAAGACCCGTACGACCGCGTGCAGGTGTTCCGTCGTACGCGACCGGCGGTAGTCCTCGGCCTCCTGGTCGAGGAGCGCGTGTCCGGTGTTGGCGGCGACGCCCGCGCCCGTGCCCGCGAGGCCGACGATCAGCAGCACGGTCGTGACGTCCGGGACGAGCCCGGCGGCGAGCAGCGCGATCCCGGTGAAGGCGATGGCCAGGGCGAGCAGGCGCCGGCGCGACAGGGACGGCAGCAGCCTGGCGGCGCCGCGGATGCCGATCACGACACCCCCGGTGAGCGCGAGCACCAGCAGCCCGTACGTCACCGGGCCGCCGCCCAGGTCCTTGGCGTGCAGCACGGCCACGGCGACGGCGGCCGCGACGGCCCCCGCGACGGCGGCACAGGCGAGCACCAGGAGCGGGAGCGCCCCGGTACGGCCCTTGTCGATGCCGGTGCCGGTCCTGGGACGGCGCAGCCCTTCGAGCGGCGAGCGCGCGCGGGGGGTCCGCGTGCCGGGCAGTTCGAGGAGGACGAGCAGGGAGAGGGAGGCGGCGAACAGACCGGCGCAGACGTACGAGGCGAGCGCCGCCTGGTGCTGCTCGAACCACGCGACCCCGGCGCCCAGCAGGTTGTTGACGAGGCCCGCGAGGACGAGCGTCACCGCCGCGAGGGGCGCCGCGACGAACCCCGTACGCAGCGTCAGGCGCCGCAGCGCGTCCAGGTGGTCCGGCAGCGGCCGTACCGTCGCGCCCTCCGGCGGCGGCGCGGGCAGCAGCGCGGGGGCCGCGCTCTCGCCGCACACCGTCCAGAAGCGCTCGGCGACCCCGATCACGAACGCCGTCACCAGGAGCACGGCCAGCGCGTTCTCGGGTGTCCAGTCGATCCACAGGGGCGCGATGATCAGCAGCACGGCCCGGACGCCGTCCGCGCCGACCATGGTCCAGCGGCGGTCGAGCGGACCGTCCTGGGCGGTGAGCGAGGTGAGCGGGCCGAGGAGCACCGCCCCGAAGAGCAGCGTCGCGAGGATGCGGGCCCCGAAGACCGCCGCCACGGCGAGGGCCACCCCCCGGTAGCCGCCGCCGAAGGAGCCGTCGGACACCGCCGCCTGCAGGGCGAGCAGGACCAGGACGAACAGGGCGAGCGCGTCGCCGACGCCCCCCACCAGCTGGGCGCCCCACAGCCGCCTCAGCTGCGGTACGCGCAACAGCGCCCGGACGGCTCGCTCCCGCGAATCCGCGACCAGGGCGTCGTCAGGGACCGGATGGTGGGCCGTTGGCTGCTCGGCTCGCGTCATTGCGCCAGCCTATCCGCAGCCGTCCAGTACCCGAAGAGGCCCCCGAACATGCGAACGCCCACGACACCAAGTGGTGCCGGGGCGTTCGTCCGGCGGCCCGGAAGTGACGGATCCGGCCCGCGAACGGACCGGTCCCCGACCGGAAACGAGGAGCCGCCCGGTCCCGGCCGTTCAGTCCTCGGCCGTTCGGTCCTCGGCCGTTCGGTCCCCAGCCGTTCGGTCCCGGTCGCTCAGTCCTCGGTCGTCGTCTTGACGGCCGTCGCCTTGGCGGCCGTCGCCTTGGCGGCCGTCGCCTTCTTCGCCGGCGCCTTCTTGGCGGTGGCCGTCTTCTTGGCCACCGTCTTCGTGGCGGCGGTCTTCTTGGCGGCCGTCTTCTTCGCCGGTGCCTTCTTGGCCGGAGCCTTCTTCGCGGGCGCCTTCTTCGCCGTCTTCTTGGCGGGCCCCTTCGCGCGCTTCTCCGCGAGCAGTTCGAAGCCCCGCTCCGGGGTGATCGCCTCGACGCTGTCGCCGGACCGCAGAGTCGCGTTGGTCTCGCCGTCGGTGACGTACGGCCCGAAGCGGCCGTCCTTGACGACGACCGGCTGCCCGCTGACCGGGTCGGCCCCGAGCTCCTTCAGCGGCGGCTTGGCGGCGGCGCGACCGCGCTGCTTGGGCTGCGCGTAGATCGCGAGAGCCTCGTCGAGGGTGATCGTGAAGAGCTGGTCCTCGCTCGTGAGGGAGCGGGAGTCGGTGCCCTTCTTCAGGTACGGGCCGTAGCGGCCGTTCTGCGCGGTGATCTCCACGCCCTCGGCGTCCTTGCCGACGACGCGCGGCAGCGACATCAGTCTGAGCGCGTCCTGGAGCGTCACCGTGTCCAGGGTCATCGTCTTGAAGAGCGAGGCCGTGCGCGGCTTCACGGCGTTCTTGCCGGTCTTCGGGGTGCCCTCGGGGAGCACCTCGGTGACGTACGGACCGTAGCGGCCGTCCCTGGCGATGATCTGGTGACCCGTCACGGGGTCGACGCCCAGCTCGAAGTCGCCGCTCGGCTTGGCGAGCAGCTCCTCCGCGAGTTCGACGGTCAGCTCGTCGGGTGCCAGGTCCTCGGGCACGTCGGCGCGCTGGTGGTTCTCCGCGTCCTTCTCGCCGCGCTCGACGTAGGGGCCGTACCGCCCGACGCGCAGCACGATGCCGTTGCCCACCGGGAACGACGACACCTCGCGGGCGTCGATGGCGCCGAGGTCGGTGACGAGCTCCTTGAGGCCGCCGAGGTGGTCGCCGTCACCGTTGCCGGCCTCCGCGGCGGCGGCGCCGGCCGCGTCGCCCTCGCCGAAGTAGAAGCGCCTGAGCCACGGCACGGCCCGGGCCTCGCCGCGCGCGATGCGGTCGAGGTCGTCCTCCATCCTGGCCGTGAAGTCGTAGTCGACGAGCCGCCCGAAGTGCTTCTCCAGGAGGTTGACCACGGCGAACGACAGGAAGGAGGGCACGAGGGCCGTCCCCTTCTTGAACACGTAGCCCCGGTCGAGGATCGTGCCGATGATCGACGCGTACGTCGACGGGCGGCCGATCTCCCGCTCCTCCAGCTCCTTGACCAGGCTGGCCTCGGTGTAGCGGGCCGGGGGCTTGGTCGCGTGGCCGTCGACCGAGATCTCCTCGGCGGACAGCGGGTCGCCCTCCTCGACCTGCGGGAGACGGCGCTCGCGGTCGTCCAGCTCGGCGTTCGGGTCGTCCGCGCCCTCGACGTACGCCTTCAGGAAGCCGTGGAAGGTGATCGTCTTGCCGGACGCGCTGAACTCGGCGTCCCGGCCGTCGGCGGCCGTGCCCGCGATCTTCACCGTGACGGAGTTCCCGACCGCGTCCTTCATCTGGGAGGCGACGGTCCGCTTCCAGATCAGCTCGTACAGCCTGAACTGGTCACCGGAAAGGCCCGTCTCGGCCGGGGTGCGGAAGCGGTCGCCCGAGGGGCGGATCGCCTCGTGCGCCTCCTGCGCGTTCTTGACCTTCCCGGCGTACGTACGCGGCCTGTCCGGCAGGTAGCTCGCGCCGTAGAGCTGCGTGACCTGCGCGCGGGCCGCGGCGACCGCGGTGTCCGAGAGGGTCGTGGAGTCCGTACGCATGTAGGTGATGAAGCCGTTCTCGTACAGCTTCTGCGCCACCTGCATCGTGGCCTTCGCGCCGAAGCCGAGCTTGCGGCTGGCCTCCTGCTGGAGCGTGGTCGTACGGAACGGGGCGTACGGCGAGCGCCGGTACGGCTTCGACTCGACGGACCGCACGGAGAAGGCCGTGTCCGCGAGGGCGGCGGCCAGCGCGCGGGCGTTCGCCTCGTCCAGGTGGAGCGTGTTGGCGCTCTTGATCTGGCCGAGCGAGTCGAAGTCGCGGCCCTGGGCGACGCGCTTGCCGTCGACGGCGGTCAGCCGGGCGACGAGGGTCGACGGGTCGCTCCGGTCGCCGGCGCGGCCGGTGCCGAAGGTGCCCGTGAGGTCCCAGTACTCGGCGGAGCGGAAGGCGATGCGCTCGCGCTCCCGCTCGACGACGAGGCGGGTCGCCACGGACTGGACGCGGCCGGCCGACAGCCGCGGCATGACCTTCTTCCACAGGACCGGCGAGACCTCGTAGCCGTAGAGGCGGTCGAGGATTCGGCGGGTCTCCTGGGCGTCGACCATGCGCTGGTTGAGCTCGCGCGGATTGGCGACGGCACTGCGGATCGCGTCCTTGGTGATCTCGTGGAAGACCATCCGGTGGACGGGGACCTTGGGCTTGAGGACCTCCAGGAGGTGCCACGCGATGGCCTCGCCCTCGCGGTCCTCGTCGGTGGCGAGGAAGAGCTCGTCGGAGTCCTTCAGCAGGTCCTTGAGCTTCTTGACCTGGGCCCTCTTGTCGGCGTTGACGACGTAGATCGGCTGGAAGTCGTGTTCGACGTCCACACCGAGGCGGCGCACCTCGCCGGTGTACTTCTCGGGCACCTCCGCGGCGCCGTTGGGGAGGTCGCGGATGTGCCCGACACTCGCTTCGACGACGTAGCCGGGGCCGAGATAGCCCTTGATCGTCTTCGCCTTGGCAGGCGACTCGACGATGACGAGTCGGCGGCCGCCGTGTGCGGTCTCGCTGGTCGGGGACAACTTCGCTCTTCTCTCCGGTCGACGCAGGGGGTCTGACCCCAGGCCTTGAACCCGGGGGTCGGGTCATGCTGACGCTGCGGAGTGTGACGGTACATCCCGCCCCCCTGTCAAACGGGAAAAGCCCGCAACGGCCACTCGAACGGTAACCCGACTCCCGCCATTCCTGCCGCCCGGAGTACCGACCTGCCGTTTCCGGGACATCCGGAGCGTGGCCTCTCAATTACCGCGGAGGAAGAGTCCGGTACGTGTGGATCTTGCTCGCGCCCGCCGGGGAGCGGCGATTCCCGGACACCGGGAGGCGGACTCCACCGGACGGCGGAACAGCGGGAGCGGGCTCGCGCGCCGTCGGCGGCCGGTGCCCGGACCTGCGCCCGGACCTGTGCCCGGACTCGCTCTCAGACGCGGGTGAGGCACCACACGGCGAGGAGGACGGCGGCCGTCCCGGCCAGGCCGGCGGCCGCCGCCGACACCACGGGGTGCACCCCGTGGGCGACCGGGACGCGCTGCTTGAGCCGGACCGCGGTCCACAGCAGCAGCCCGCCCCCGAACAGGGCGAACACCGATCCGGTGAAGATGGCCGGTCCGCTCTCCATGGCTGGTCCCTTCGCCCTCGTGTCGCCCTCGTGTCGCCCTTGCGCTGCCCTCGCGTCGGCCCTGCGACGGCCTCGCGTCGGCCTCGCGTGCTTTCGCGCGCTGCGGCGCGCCGCGGCGTGCCGTCGCGCGCCATGGCATGCCGTCGCGTGCCTCGGGTCGGGAGGCTGGCATCCCGGGAAGACCGGGATCCCAACCCCGGGTGAACGGGAGGCGGCCGGTTCCGTGCGCCTGGTTCCGTACGCCCGGTGCGGGGCAGCTCACACCGCGGGCACACGCCGAGCACACCCCGGGCACACCATCGCTACAGGGCTGCTACAGGGTCGACCACTCGTGTGCACGAGCCGATCCGGCGCGCGTGCACGAGACGATCACATCGGCGGGTGGAGTCCGTCACACCGCGCCGGGGGCGGAAGGCTTTCCGCCCGTCCGCCCACCCACCCGTCCGCCCACCCACCCGTCCGCCCGCCCGCCCGTCCACATGCCCGCGTGCCTGCCGCGCTCGGTGTCTGTGACCTACATGACGTACGTGACATCCGTGACGTACGTGACATCCGTGACGTCGGACGTCGCGCCGGGCGTCCCGCCCGGCGAGGGTCGGCTCTAGGCCGGCTCGATGAACCCCTGTTCGACCAGGAGCCGGATCTGGGCCGGGGTCCGGTCGCGGAGCAGCACCGGATCCTCTCCGACGAGTTGCGCGATGGCGTCCAGGATGCGCCCCGCGCTCAACGTACCGTCGCAGACGCCCGCGAAGCCCGCGCCGACCGTGTCCACCTTGGTGGCCCGGCGCATCCCGCGGTGCTGGCGCAGCACGACGTGCTCCGGGTCCTCGGCGCCGGGCAGCCCGACCTGCTCCTGAACGATCTCGCCGGCGAGCTTGAAGTGCCCGGCGAGCAGGGCCGCGTCGTCATGCGCCCGCAGGTAGTCCAACCGCTCGAAGTGCGCGCGCACGGTGTCGCCGAGCGGCTGCTCGACGGGGTGCGGCCACTCCTCCAGGACGACCGACGGGAACTCCGCCCCCGACCTGCGCAGGGTGATCCAGCCGAAGCCGACGGCCTTCACCTTCCGCGCCTCGAACTCCTCCAGCCAGGCGTCGTACCGCGCCTGGTACTCCGTCGGGTCGCCGTGGTGGTCGCCCGCGTCGCGCAGCCACAGTTCGGCGTACTGCGTGACGTCCTGGACCTCGCGCTGCACGATCCACGCGTCACAGCCGCGCGGCACCCAGGAGCGCAGGCGGTCCTGCCAGTCCTCGCCCTCCACGTGCTGCCAGTTGGCGAGGAACTGCGCGTATCCCCCCTCGTTCAGACGGTCGCCCGCCTGGGACACGAGCGTGCGGCACAGGTCGTCCCCGGCCATCCCGCCGTCGCGGTAGGTGAGCCGGGCACCGGGGGAGATCACGAAGGGCGGGTTCGAGACGATCAGGTCGTACGTCTCGTCCGCAACCGGTTCGAAGAGGGAGCCCTCGCGCAGGTCCGCCGCCGGGACTCCGGACAGGGCGAGCGTGAGCGCGGTGATGTGCAGCGCCCGGGGGTTGAGGTCGGTCGCGGTCACGCGCGTGGCGTGCCGGGCGGCGTGCAGCGCCTGGATCCCGGAGCCGGTGCCGAGATCCAGCGCGGAGGCGAAGGGGGCGCGCACGGTGATGCCCGCGAGCGTCGTGGACGCGCCGCCCACACCGAGTACGACACCTTCGTCACGGCTGCCGACACCGCCGGCCCCGCCGACCGCGCAGCCCAGGTCCGAGACGATGAACCAGTCCTCGCCGCCCGGTCCCCCGTACGGCCGTACGTCGACCACCGCCGCGACCTCGTCCCCGCCGACGCGGGCCAGCCAGCCGCCCTCCAGGCAGTCCTCCACCGGCAGGACGTCCGCCACGCGCGCGCGGGACACGGGCTGCTGCAACAGGAACAACCGTACGAGCGCCTCCAGTGGCGAATCACCCCGGGTGGCCCGGAGCGCGGGCACGGTCTCGCTGCGGGCCAGCGCCGCGTACGCGGGGGCGCCGAGCAGGTCGAGCAGTCCGTCGGCGCTGAAGGAGGCGCCCAGGAGGGCGTCCCGCAGCCGCGCGGTGACGTCGGTGCGGGCGGACGAGGGCAGCGGTGCCAGGCTGGTGTTACTCACCCGCCCATTGTGACGCGCGACGGGCGCCGGGCGAGCGCGCCGCGGTCGCCCGGGCTGCCACGGTCGCCCGGGCTGCCACGGTCGCCCAGACGGCCGCGGCCGCGCCCGCCGGGGTCAGCTCTTCGTCGCCGAAGCCGAGGCGGACGCGCTCTTGCAGCTCTCCTGCTTGGCCATCGCCTTGCCGACGTCACCCTCCTCCAGCTTCGCGAGGGCGTCGCTGCCGCTCTGGCTCAGCTTGTCCAGCTGGGTGGCGATCCCCTTCAGACCGTCGGCGAACTTCGCCTGGTCCTTGGTGTCGAGGCCGTCGACCTGCTTCTTGAGGTCGCCGTACGACGCGGAGATGGTGTCGAGCTCCTTGACGGCGTCCGTCTTCTTCTTCTCGCCGTCCTCCACGTCCGGCGCCCCGGCCTTGTCGACGGCGCCGCCGATCGCCTTGTAGGCGTCGGACATGTCCTGGAAAGCCTGGGAGTCGGTCTTCTGGACGTCCGCCGGAGTGCTGTTGTCCGAAGTCTGCTTCTGGATGGCGGTGTTGGCGGCCGCGATCTTCTTCGCCTGCGGCTGCACCGCGTCGCAGACCTGCTTGGCCCAGGAGTTCAGCTTGTCGCCGTCGTCGTCACCGCCACTGCATCCCGACAGCGCCAGTACCAGTACCGCACCGCCGGACAGTGCGGCCGCGAGCTTCTTGTTCACCGGATTGGTCCCTTCCATGGCTCTCGGCCCCGGAACATACACGCCAGGCGGACGGGCCCACCGTGACGAACATCCGTTCAGACCGTTTTGAAGCCATTTGCACCAAGCGAGATAAGGCTCACGAATCAGGGCGTACCCGCAGGCGCATGCACACACCGTCGGCGGGCACACAGGGCCGGCGGGCGCGTGGGGGAACGGGCCTACGAGGGCACGTGGCACGGGAGCACGGCGAAGGACGAAGGGCCAAGAGCGAAGGACGAAAGGCGAAGGGCCAAGGGCCAAGGGCGAAGGGCGAAGGGCGAAGGGCGGGCGGACGGCGCGTCAGTCCGCGTCGTCCGCCCGCCCTTCGAGCGGAATCCGCTCCCGTCACGCCCCGGCGGTCACGAGGCCACCGCCGGGTCGGGCGACTTGGCCACCCGTTCGGGGTTGCCCTCGTCGCCCACGGCGATGCCGCGCCGCTTGGACACGTACACCGCGCCGACGATGACGGCGAGCGAGACCACCGCGATGAGGACCCGCATGCCCACGCTCTTGTCCTCGCCGTAGCTGAACTTGACCACGGCCGGCGCGATGAGCAGCGCCACCAGGTTCATCACCTTCAGCAGAGGGTTGATCGCGGGGCCCGCGNGCCACCAGGTTCATCACCTTCAGCAGAGGGTTGATCGCGGGGCCCGCGGTGTCCTTGAAGGGGTCGCCGATGGTGTCGCCGATCACCGTCGCGGCGTGGGCCTCACTGCCCTTGCCGCCGTGGTGGCCGTCCTCGACGAGCTTCTTCGCGTTGTCCCACGCCCCTCCGGAGTTGGCGAGGAAGACCGCCATCAGCGTGCCGGTGCCGATGGCACCCGCGAGGAAGGCGCCGAGCGCGCCGACCCCGAGCGTGAACCCGATCGCGATCGGCGTCAGCACGGCGAGCAGACCCGGCGTGGTCAGCTCGCGCAGCGCGTCCTTGGTGCAGATGTCGACGACGCGCCCGTACTCGGGCTTCTCGCTGTAGTCCATGATCCCGGGGCGCTCGCGGAACTGCCGCCGCACCTCGTAGACCACGGACCCGGCGGACCGCGACACCGCGTTGATCGCCAGCCCCGAGAAGAGGAAGACGACCGCGGCGCCCGCGATGAGCCCGACCAGGTTGTTGGGCTGTGAGATGTCCATCATCAGGTTCATCGGGGCGCCCGGACCCGAGACCTTCTCCCCCACGTCGTTCGCGGCCGTGAGGATGGCGTCGCGGTACGAGCCGAAGAGCGCCGCCGCCGCCAGTACCGCGGTGGCGATGGCGATGCCCTTGGTGATGGCCTTGGTGGTGTTGCCCACGGCGTCCAGGTCGGTGAGCACCTGCGCGCCCGCGCCCTCGACGTCGCCGGACATCTCGGCGATGCCCTGTGCGTTGTCGGAGACCGGCCCGAAGGTGTCCATGGCGACGATGACGCCGACCGTGGTGAGCAGACCCGTTCCGGCGAGGGCCACCGCGAACAGGGCCAGCATGATCGACGTACCGCCGAGCAGGAAGGCCCCGTAGACGCCGAGACCGATCAGCAGGGCGGTGTAGACGGCCGATTCGAGGCCGATCGAGATACCGGCGAGGACGACGGTGGCCGGGCCGGTGAGCGAGGTCTTGCCGATGTCCTTCACCGGACGGCGGGTGGTCTCGGTGAAGTAGCCGGTCAGCTGCTGGATCAGCGCGGCCAGCACGATGCCGATGGCGACCGCGAGGAGCGCGAGGATCCGCGGGTCGCCGGACTTGGCGAGGACGGCCTCGTCCGTCACGCCGTCCAGGCCGGCGTAGGTGGACGGCAGGTAGGTGTAGACCGCCACCGCCACCAGCGCCAGCGAGATCACCGCGGAGATGAAGAAGCCGCGGTTGATCGCGCTCATCCCGCTGCGGTCCGCACGGCGCGGAGCGACCGCGAAGATGCCGATCATCGCGGTGAGGACGCCGATCGCGGGCACGATCAGCGGGAAGGCGAGCCCGGCGTCGCCGAACGCCGCCTTGCCGAGGATCAGTGCGGCGACAAGCGTGACGGCGTACGACTCGAACAGGTCTGCCGCCATGCCCGCGCAGTCGCCGACGTTGTCGCCCACGTTGTCGGCGATGGTCGCGGCGTTGCGCGGGTCGTCCTCGGGGATGCCCTGCTCGACCTTGCCGACCAGGTCGGCGCCGACGTCGGCGGCCTTGGTGAAGATGCCGCCGCCGACACGCATGAACATGGCGATCAGTGCGGCGCCGAGCCCGAAGCCCTCCAGGACCTTCGGTGCGTCGGCCGCGTACACCAGCACCACGCAGGAGGCGCCCAGCAGACCGAGCCCCACCGTGAACATGCCGACGACGCCGCCCGTGCGGAAAGCGATCTTCATTGCTTTGTGCGAGACGGCGGTGAGATCCTTTTCCGGCTCACCCTCCGCCGGGGTCGCTTCCCGTGCCGCGGCGGCCACGCGGACATTGCTGCGGACGGCGAGCCACATGCCGATATATCCGGTGGTCGCCGAGAACGCCGCACCGATCAGGAAGAAGACCGATCGGCCGGCGCGCTGATTCCAGTCGTCCGCGGGCAGCAGCATGAGCAGGAAGAACACCACGACGGCGAATACCCCGAGGGTACGCATCTGCCGCCCCAGGTAGGCATTCGCGCCCTCCTGGATCGCCACAGCGATCTTCTTCATGCTGTCGGTGCCCTCGCCGGCCGCGAGCACCTGGCGGACCAGGACGCCGGCGACGGCAAGCGCCGCAAGGGCGACGACCGCGATGATCACTACGATGAGGCGGTTGTCGTCTGTCAGTACTGCGGCTGCGAGGGTAGTGGGCTGGTCAAACTGATGAGGGGTAGAAAGCCCCGCCATTCGTCCTCCTTGACGCTTGGACCGAGCTCAAGATGTGGACGGATTGTAGGTACCGGAACCTGATCAAAACAGTGCGCGGCAAGCGGAATTGGCCTTCACGTGCTCTTCAGCAAATGATCCGGGGATCAGCGCGCACCCGAAAGCGGTAATGCCCCAAACGCATTGACGCCAGCTCCATTAGCGTATGGCACGCCGTAAAGCTGATCTTATTCTTGCCGGTAATCCGGATCGTGAATTGCTTCACGAATTGCGCATGGCTTGATCTCGCGGGGACGGGAAGCGGCACCGTCGACAGGACGAGGGACGAGGGGCGAGGGGCGAAGGGCGAAGGGCGAGGGGCGAGGGGCGAAGGACGCCGGGGCCGCGAGCGGGCGCCTCTGTGGCGGGGGCGGCCCGGCCGGTCCGGGAGGGGGAGCCTGGCTGATCTGAGGGCCTTGAGGGGCCCGGGGGACCGGAGGGGCGACATGCCAAAGGGCCCTGGTGAGCAGGGCCCTTTCGCACAAGGTTCAGGCAGTGCCTGGGGGTGGATCAGGTGACGAGCGCGGCCGGCGGCGTGGTCGGCCAGCTCATCCTGATCAGTCCGCCGTTCTCACCGGCGGTCACTTCCACGTCGTCGACGAGGCCGCTGATGACCGCGAGGCCCATCTCGTCCTCCTCGGTCTCGGCGTCCACACCGTCGGCTCCGCCATGGGCACCCGGCGCGTTCTCACCGGGAACCGTGTGCGGCGCCTCGTCACCGACCTCGATGGAGAACGACTTCTCCTCCTCGATCAGCGAGACCCGCACGGGCGCCGGGATTCCGGCGCTCTGGTGCAGGCCGACGGCTCGGGTGCAGGCCTCGCCGACGGCGAGCCTCACCTCGTCGAGGACGGCCTCGTCCACTCCGGCCCTGCGCGCCACCGCTGCCGCCACCAGTCGGGCGGTCCTGACGTGCTCGGGCAGCGCGCTGAAGCGGAGTTCAACGGTGGCCATGCATCCCCCTCGGAACTACGGGCGTGCGGTCGGGGGGCCGGGTCGCCGAGACCTGACCCCCCTCCATTGACTTCTGCCTCCCGGGCCGCGCCCGGGATCCGGCTGCCGGCGGCTGACCGGCCGGTCGGTGACCGGCCGGACGACGGCCGCTCAGTCGGTGGCCGCCACCGCTTCTTCGACCGAGGTGTGGATCGGGAACACCTTGGTGAGACCGGTGATGCGGAAGATCTTCAGAATGCGCTCCTGGTTGCAGACCAGCCGGAGCGAGCCCTCGTGGGCGCGCACCCTCTTCAGGCCGCCCACCAGCACGCCGAGACCGGTGGAGTCGAGGAAGTCCACGCCCTCCATGTCGACGACAAGGTGGAAACTGCCGTCGTTCACCAACTCGACCAGTTGTTCGCGCAACTTGGGCGCGGTATATACATCGATTTCGCCACCGACCTCGACGACCGTACGATCGCCGACGGTACGGGTCGACAGGGACAGGTCCACGGATCCTCCAGCACCTTGCTATCGAGCGGTCATCCCAAGGGACACCTCGGCGGAGCCCCCGGGACGGTTCGCCAGCCGCGATGGCATTCAATCACTTACCGGCGGGCGTGCACGACGCCTTGGGTCCATTGTCCGTCACGCCAGTGACACACTCGATGCCGATGGCCAATAATCTCCGACCCGATCGCACCTCGACGGACACCGCCTCCCGCCCCTCGCCGGGCGAGATCCTGAACCGGCTCGCCCCGGGGCCGAGCCGGGCTTCGCGCATCACTCATACGGAGCACTTGCCCCCGCGTGAGGGTCGCCATGCCGTGTGGCCCGACCGGATCCGTTCCGAGGTCGTCGCGGCGGTGCGGTCCGCCGGTATCGAGCACCCCTGGGCCCACCAGGCACGCGCGGCCGAGCACGCCCTGGACGGCGAGTCGGTGATCGTCTCGACGGGCACCGCCTCCGGCAAGTCCCTGGCGTACCTCGTCCCGGTCCTGTCGGCGCTCCTCGACGGTTCCGAGGCTCCGAACGGCCGCGGCACCACCGCCCTGTACCTCGCCCCGACCAAGGCACTCGCCGCGGACCAGCGCCGGTCCGTGAAGAAACTCTCACAACCGCTGGGCCACGCCGTGCGCTCCGCGGTCTACGACGGCGACACACCCGTCGAGGAACGCGAGTGGGTACGCCAGTACGCCAACTACGTCCTCACCAACCCCGACATGCTGCACCGCGGGATCCTCCCCTCCCACCCCAGGTGGGCCTCCTTCCTGCGCGCCCTGCGCTATGTCGTCATCGACGAGTGCCACACCTACCGGGGCGTCTTCGGGTCGCACGTCGCCCAGGTCCTCCGCCGGCTGCGCCGCCTGTGCGCCCGCTACGGCTCCTCCCCCGTCTTCCTCATGGCCTCGGCGACCGCCGCCGAGCCCTCGGTCGCCGCCTCCCGCCTGACCGGCCTCCCCGTGGTGGAGGTCTCCGACGACGCCTCACCACGCGGGGAACTGGTGTTCGCTCTCTGGGAGCCTCCCCTCACCGACCTGCACGGCGAGAGAGGCGCCCCCGTCCGCCGTACCGCCACGGCCGAGACCGCGGACCTCCTCACCGATCTGACCGTGCAGGGCGTCCGCTCGGTCGCCTTCGTACGGTCCCGCCGCGGGGCCGAGCTGATCTCGGTGATCGCCCAGGAACGTCTCGCCGAGGTCGACCGCTCCCTGGCCCGCCGCGTGGCCGCCTACCGCGGCGGTTACCTCCCCGAGGAGCGCCGCGCGCTGGAGAACGCCCTCCACTCCGGGGAACTCCTCGGCCTCGCCGCCACCACCGCCCTGGAACTCGGCATCGACGTCTCCGGCCTGGACGCCGTCGTCATCGCCGGCTACCCGGGCACCCGCGCGTCCCTGTGGCAGCAGGCGGGCCGCGCGGGCCGCGCCGGGCAGGGAGCGCTCGCGGTGCTGGTCGCCCGCGACGACCCGCTCGACACCTTTCTCGTCCACCACCCGGAGGCCCTGTTCGACCAGCCGGTGGAGTCCACCGTCCTCGACCCGGACAACCCGTACGTCCTCGCGCCCCACCTGTGCGCCGCCGCCGAGCTCCCGCTGACCGAGGACGACTTCGCCCTCTTCGGCCCGGCCACCGCCGAACTGATGCCGCAGCTCGAAGCCGCGAAGCTGCTGCGCCGCCGTACGAAGGCATGGCACTGGACGCGCCGGGAACGGGCCGCCGACCTGGCCGACATCCGCGGCGGAGGCGGGAGTCCGGTGCAGATCGTGGAAGCCGGTTCCGGCCGCCTGCTGGGCACGGTCGACGCCTCGGCCGCGCACACCACCGTCCACGAGGGCGCGGTCCACCTCCACCAGGGCCGTACCTATCTCGTCAAGGAGCTGCACCTGGACGATTCGGTCGCCCTCGTCGACGAGGCCGACCCGCCGTACTCGACGGTCGCCCGTGACACCACCGCCATCTCCGTCCTGGAGACGGACGTCGAGATTCCCTGGGGCGACGGCCGGCTGTGCTACGGCTCCGTCGAGGTCACCAACCAGGTCGTCTCCTTCCTGCGCCGTCGTCTCATCACCGGCGAGGTGCTCGGTGAGACGAAGCTCGACCTCCCTCCTCGCACGCTCCGTACGCGTGCCGTGTGGTGGACGGTCACCGAGGACCAGCTCGACGCCGCCCGGGTCGGTCCGGAGATCCTCGGCGGCGCCCTGCACGCCGCCGAGCACGCCTCCATCGGCATGCTGCCGCTCTTCGCCACCTGCGACCGCTGGGACATCGGCGGGGTCTCCGTCCCTCTGCACCCCGACACCCTCCTGCCCACCGTCTTCGTGTACGACGGCCATCCGGGGGGCGCGGGCTTCGCGGAGCGTGCCTTCCACACCGCCCGCGAGTGGCTCGCCGCCACCCGCGAGGCCATCGCCTCCTGCGAGTGCGACGCCGGCTGCCCGTCCTGCATCCAGTCCCCCAAGTGCGGCAACGGCAACGACCCGTTGCACAAGCGGGGCGCGGTACGGCTGCTGACGGTGCTCCTGCGAGGAGCCCCGGAGACACCCACGGCACCGCAAGCACCGCAAGCACCGCAAGCACCGCAGGAGCGTGCCGGCGTCCCTGAGGGAGCCGACGGCCGGCAACACGGTGACGTCGGCGAGGCCGCTGAGGGCTAGGGCCCGGCAGCGGGCGGGAGCCAGGGTTTCGTCCCCGGATCCGCTCGCCCCGGGGAACCGACCGGCGCCTCCGCCGCACCACCGGGAACGGTCGCCCGCGCTGAACCGCGCGGGACAGCGGCTCCCGCCGGGCCCGCCCGTGACCGCACCTCCGCCGTCAACGGCCCCCGGCCCGCCGCGACCGTGACATCCGCGATGTCACCGCTGACGGCACACCGCACGACTCTCGTGTCCTGTGCCCGGGCCACCCGGTCCGCCCGGGCACACGCCTTCGTCCCGCCCACCGTCCAGTGGTCGGCCGCCGCAAGGGCCGCCAAGTCGGCCGCACCGCCCGCTCGATGACGGACCACCACCGCCTGACCCATCGCCAGTACGGCTCCGAAAACCACGCACAGCACCGCGAGCGCACCCACGGTCCAGACGGTCGCCGATCCCCGGTCCGACTCCGGACGACCCGTCGCACGCGCTCTCCCGCGCACCCGGAGACCGCCTCCCTCCGCCTTCCTCACCGGACCGCCCCCACCGTCTCCTCGGCCAGGGCGGTGGCCTCCTGCGACAGGTCCAGCGCCAGTGCGTCCGGCCCCGGGGTGTCGGCCTCGACCCGGACGTGCACGAGGTCGCCCTCCCGCCGGACGGAGACCCGGGCGCCGGACGGCGCTGCCTGCCGGGCGGTCTCCAGCACCGTGCCCGGCGGTTCCTGCCGGGCCGCCGCGCGGGCGCCCGCCCGGGCCGCGTCCACACACTGGATCAGCGCGGCCGCGGCCAGTAACGCCCAGACCAGTGCCATCGTGAACGCCACCAGCACCGGCAGCACCACCGCCGCCTCCGCCGTCACGAAGCCGCGGTCCCCTGCCGCGGCGGGCGGGCCCGGGACCATGTCCTGTCCCGGGCCGGGACCGATCACCTCGGTCACCCCGGCCGCCGCAACCGTCCTCCCCTCCTCAGAACCGTCCTCAGAACCGTCCATGGAGTGCTTCCCCCACGATCTCCTGCAGGGCCCCGCGCACCTGCCCGCTGGTCAGCACCTCGTAGAGCAGCGCGGCGAATCCCACCGCCGCGATCAGCCCCATCGCGTACTCGGAGGTGACCATCCCGCCGTCCCTCCGCCCCACGCGCGCCCAGCCGTCCCGGGCCCTACCGGCCAGGTCCCGCGCCCACACCCGCACTCGTACCCGTACTGCCTTGCCCATCCGAACCCCCGTGCAGCTCCGTCTCGCTGATCTCGACCTTGGTCTCGGTCTCGGTCTCGGTCTTGGTCTCGATCACTCGCCGTTCAGCCCGTCATCCGTCACCCCCGCCCAGCACTCCGCTCGCGAGCCCCAAAACCACCGGCAGCACGCCGATCGCGATGAACGCGGGCAGGAAGCACAGCCCGACGGGCGCGGTAATCAGAACGCCCGCCCGTCGCGCACGGGCCGTGGCGGCACGCTCCCGTTCCCTGCGGGCCTCGGCGGCGAGCCGCGCGACCGGTACCGCCGCGGGTACGCCCGACTCGCCGGCCCGCTCCAGCAACCGGGCCAGTGCCAGGGCCCCGGGCAACGCGGCCAGTCCCCGCCATGCCTCCGCCGGCTCGCCGCCGAGTCGCACCTCGGCGGCCCCCCGTGCCAGCCGCTCCCCCACGGGACCGTCCAGTGCCTCCCCCACCGCCCGGGCGGCCAGGACCGGACTCGCGCCCGCCGCGATGCAGGCGGCCAGCAGATCCGCGGCGAGGGGCAGTTGCCGCGCGGCCCGCTCCGCGTCGAACTCCTCCACCGGCACCGGTCTGCGCTGCCACCACCACGTCCCGAACGCCGCCACGAGTCCCACCACGATCCCGGCCGCACCGTCGACGAACACCCCGCAGGCGCTCAACGCGCCGACCACCGGCAGCCATCGCCGCACGGCATCGCGCATCCGCGGGCCCCTCGCGAAGGGCTCCCGCCCTCTGTCCGCGCCCCTCACAGCCGGGCGGCGCCCGGCCGGGCCACACCCGGCCGGTCCGGCCGGTCCGGGTTCCGGGTCGCGTCCACCCGCCCCGCATCCGTCGGCCAGGGCCGTCACCAGTGCCCCGAGCCGTCCGCGCACTCTCCGTTCCCGCCGGGCCGTGCTCACTGCGCGGGCCAGCGCCCACACCCCCGCCGCCACGCACACCGCCGTACCCAGCCTGTGGACGACCTCCGCGCTCATCCCGCCTCCGCTCCCCGTACGATCCGCAGCGCCCACCACAGGCCGGCGCCCTCCAGGACCCCGCCGGCCAGCAGACAGCCGAGGCCCGCCCCCGTGTGCAGTACGACATGCAGCGGGTCGGCGCCGAGCGCGGTGCCCAGGAGCAGTCCCAGCACCGGCAATCCCGCGAGCAGTACCGCCGTCGACCGCGCACCCGCCAGTTGGGCCCGCAGATCGGCGCGTTGGTCACGCTCGGCCCGTAGTGCCTCCTCCAACCGGTCGAGTCCGGCCGCGAGTCCCGCTCCCCTGTCCACGGCGACGCGCCAGCACGCGGCGAGCCCCAGCAGTCCTTCGGCTCCGGGCCGCCGGGCCGCCTCGGTGAGCGCGCCCGGCACGTCCCCGCCGAACCGGGCCGCCGCCAGGACCACCGCCTGTGCGTCACCGAGCCCTCCCGAGTCCCGGGCGGCACCCAGCAGGGCCTCGCCCGGCTGACGCCCGGCCCGGACCTCCCCCGCCAGCGCCCCGCACAGCGCGATGACCGCCGCGGCCCGCCGCTCGCCCGCTCGCCGCGCCGCTCCGGCCCGCCGGGCCCGCCGTACCAGCGGGACCCCCAGCGCCCCCAGGACGACCGGCACCACCGACGCCCCCAGCAGGCCGACCGCCAGCCCGGCGACGAGTGCCCACCACTCTCCCCGCGTCCCGTGCAGCCGCCGCAGCCGATCCCCGGTCCGCACCGCCCGCTTCCACGGTGGCGGTACGGCCTCCGCCGCACCGCCACCGCACACGAACCGCACCCGCCGCGTCCCGGGGCTCGGCCCGCCCATCAGCCAGGCGGCCGCCCCGGCACATGTCATCGCCGCTCCCAGCGACACCTCGGCGATCCCCGTCACCGCCCCTCCCTCCGCACTCCCGGACCGGTCGGTCCACTCGAAGCGCTCAGAGCGTTCAGACCGCCCAGATCACTCAGATCACCTGGACCACTCGGACCGCATACGCCACCCACATCACCCGCGTCACCGAGCAGCTGCCGCAGCCGCTCCCAGCCGGGCCCGCGCGAGAATGCCTCCGTGCCCCACCGCAGGGCCGGTACCGTCACGACCAGCCCCGCCGGGTCCCGCTCCAGCACATGCACCTCGGCGATCCGCCGCCGCCCGGTCCCGTCACGTACGAGATGGAGCACCACCGACAGCGCAGCGGCCAGTTGACTGTGCAGCGCCGCCCGGTCGAGCCCCGCCGCCGTGCCCAGCGCCTCCAGACGGGCGGGGACGCCCGACGCGGCGTTGGCGTGCACGGTCCCGCAGCTGTCGGACTGCGGGAAAGTTTTCAGTCGGCACGTCGTTGACCAGGACACTGAAATCTTTTGTGCAGTGACCTGCATCATGTTCGCCGCACAAAAGATTTCAGTACCCGACCCGCGCACAGATCAGCCCTCGCAGGTCAGTCACTCACCGCGATCAGACCAGTTCAGATGGGTTCAACGAGCGCCCGACGGACCGAAGCTGAACGGCAATTCCGGAACACGGGGGCGGGGAGGCCCGCCCGATCGCCAGCGCGACGAGGCGGCCTCTTGTGGCTCAGAAAATCAGTTGGCCGCTTTGAGTACCGCGGCTGGCCTGTGGCCAGCAGGGACAGGGCCGCCGACGCGGGCCCCGGATCGCGATGCATGTTCTGGCAGCCGGAGAGATCTCGCTGATGACCCGGCGCTGGTTCGGCTAACGACCGCCGCACGAATGAGTAGTTGCGCGGCCAAGTCACCGCCCAGCGCCGTAGAGTTCTCGCCTTACGAGTGAGGAGTGAACGGTGGCATACGCAGCGAAGCCGGACTTCGAACATAATCTCGCGGATTTCGGCTCGGCGAGGTTCACGCGGCTTCGGCCTGGTCAGCGCCAGGTACTCGCCGCGTACGCGGAGCAGCACCTCGACGCTACAGACCTGGCCATCGAGATGCCCACCGGCGAGGGCAAGACACTGCTGGCGTTGCTGATCGCCGATCACGCACTCTCACGTGGGTGGTCAGTGGCTTACCTGACCGGCACCCGGCAACTCGCCGAGCGTGTCGAAGAGGAAGCCGAAACATTGGGACTGGATGTCGTCCGCTTCGCCTCGAAGGACTACGGCGGTGCCAAACTCGATGACTACCACCAAGCCCAGGCCGTCGGCGTGATGAACTACTGGGTCTACTTCAATAGCAGCCCCATCCCGAAGCCCGCCGACCTGGTCATCTTCGACGACGCCCATCTCGCCGAGCAGCCCCTTAGCGGACTACAGACCCTGCGCATCCCCAACAAGCTTGGCCCCGCCCGCCAGCTGTACCAGACGATCTGCGAGCTGGTGGTGGCGCACACCGACGCATACCCCGGCCTGCGCGCGATGCTCGACGGCACCGCCCAGCCCGGCACCCCACCCGAACTCCTGTCCTTCCGAGACTGGGACGCGATCGCAGGCCCAACGCGCGACGCCATCGAGGCATCACCACTTGTCACGGACCGTGCGCTCAAGGACGAGGCGATGTACGTCTGGCCCACTGTCCGCGACCACCTCACTCAATGCGGCATCCTCATCGGACCCTCTGGCATCGAAATCCGCCCTTACCACCCGCCAACTGCCCTCAACACCCAGTACAGTCGGGCCAAACAGCGGATCTACCTGTCGGCCACCCTCGGCTCGATGGACGACCTCCAGCGGCGAGTCGGCGGCGGGCCGGTCAACCGCCTGACTACCGACACACCGCTGCCGTCTGGCACGACGGGCGAGCGACTGCTGGTGCTGAACCCCAGCGCCGAGCACCCCTTCGACCCGAACGTCCTCGGCTGGGCACTCGCCCAAACCCATGCGGCAGGCGGCCGAGCCGCCTGGTTGTGCGCTAGTCACGCCGAGGCCGACACCCTTCAGGAGACCCTCACCGCCTACGGGCAGCAGGTCTACCGTCTTCGTCCCGGCGACGACTCGATGGTCGAGACCTGGAGTGGAGTCGCCAGCGGACACCTGATCACTGCCGGCCGCTACGACGGGCTCGACCTCGCGGGCGACCTGTGCAAGCTGGTCATCATCACCACGGTCCCGCAAGCCAGCAGCGAGTTCGAGCGGTTCGTCGTTGCCTACCTTGGCGACGCCAGCTTCATGCGTCACCGCGTCGGCCAACGAGTTACCCAGGCACTGGGCCGCGCCAACCGCGAACGGACTGACCGCTCCCTCTACCTCGGACTGGACCCGAGCTTCGCCCAGATGCTCGCCGACCCAGCAGTCCGCAAGTCGATCCCCGCAGGCACCGAACCCACCATCCGCGCCGCGCTGGAGATCTATGACCAGGGCTGGGAAGGCTCACTTAGGGCCTGCGCCGCCTTCTGGCAACCAGCCGCGCAGCCCTCCGCAACTGCTGAAGCCACTGCGCCAGCGAGCCCTCGTCGCAAAGTTCGGCCGGGCCGTAATTCCAGTGGGAACAGCGACGTCTCCAGCGCCGACGCCGAGGTCTCTGCAGCGACCGACCTGTGGCTCGGCGACCACGCGGGAGCGGCCCAGAAAGCGAGAGAAGCAGCCGCCCAACTCGCCATGGCCGGAGAAACCGAGCACGCAGCGTTCTGGCGCTACGTGGAGGCCCACGCCCACTTCGACCGAGGACGCCCCCAAGACCGTGCCGCCGCGCGCAGTGCACTGCAGGAGGCCATCACTGGCGGCCCCCGGACCACCTGGTTCCGCCGCTTGGCACGCACCGTCGCCGACCTCGAAGGCTGCGCCCACACCGCTGACGACACTGACCGATTCTTCCTTGCCTGGGACGAGTGGCGGCGTGAAACCGGTGCCCGGCTCGACCGTGTCCTGTCTGAAGGGCGCGCTCTGCTCACCGGTAGCCACGATCAGCAGTGCGAGGGTTTGACCAGGCTTGCCCGCCTCGTGGGCGCCATCGGCGAGCGCCCTCCGGGTAAGGAGCAGAGTGCTACGGACTGCCGCTGGACGTGGTCCACGGTCAAGCGGGCCGAGCGCCGCGTCTGGGAGGTCAAGACCGTCCCGAAGGGCGAGCCCTATCCGCTCAACCGCACCGATGTGAACCAGTTGCTCGGACAGATCGAGGTCGAGACCAAGCGCTCTGCGAGGACCCGCGTCTTCGGCTGCCTGCTCACCCCGGCGACCGTCACCCAGGACGACGCTGCCGAAGCGGCTCACGACAGGATTGTGCTGGTCAACCACGGTGCGGCTGTGAGGCTCTACGACGTGCTGGCCGACCGGCTCCGCCAGTACGACGCGCTGTGCGGTGACAACAACGCCGAAGCACGCGGTGCGGCACGCACGAGGATCGAAGCGCTCCTGCCACAAGAGGACCGCTGGCTGGGCAAACTACTCGCCCCCTCTCGCGGGCGACTCATCACCGCAGATGATGTAGGCGACGTCTTCCCGTCGACGTGATGCCAAACAGTGCTATTCAGGCGGTCTCGCAGTCCACGGCACCGCCTCCAACGCGGCCATCAGATACGGGCGGGCATAGTCCGACGGGTGCGGCTCTTTCGTAGTGACCTGCTCGGTCAAGCGGTGAGGGCGTATCCGTCCTGGTGGCAGGCGTGCCGAGTGCGGAGATGTTCTTGTTCGATGTGGTGTAGCCAGTATTCCTCGAAGTCTCCGTTGATGATCACGGCGCGGAGCAGGAGGAGGGCTTCGCCACCCTCGACGCTCCACCACCGTGATGTCGAACCGGTCCGCGATCAAGTGGCGGCACGCGCCCTCCACCACCCCGGTCGCGATCGGCCAGCCCTGCTCCAGGGCCTGCGCCTAGTCCAGGTAGGGGCTCCTTGTTCGCGAGGTAGCGCACGCACCCTCGTCGCTCTCGCGCCGTTCGGTCGTCAGCCACAGGTCGTCGGCCTGCCGCGCGATGCGGGCGGCCGCCTCGGCACAACGGCCGTCCAGGAGGGCCAGCGCATGCTCGGCGACCCAGTCCTCGGCGGCCGGATCGTCCTTGGCGTGGAAGCACCAGGATGCCTTCCAGAGATACTCGCGGGCGCCTGATCTCAGTCGGCCGCACCACCCGCCGAAACAGCACCCACAACTCATCCGGCACCAGATGGTGCGGGAGACGTGCGCTGCAGCAGTTCGGTTCCGGGCCGCTCCCGATCGCCCTCACATCTGTCGGCCTCAGGAACAGGCACTCACCTGACGGCCGGCACCACCCCGACGACACCGGACAGGAGAGGACCCCATCACCCCCGGGCCCGTGGAACCTGACGCCCCCGCAGCGTCACGCGACGGCCAGTCCCGACACGGCACGGGACATATCAGGCAGCCAGCCGCCCACCGCGACAACGTCAGCCTTCGGAAGCATCGAGGCTGAATCGTCATGCCACCCTTCGAGCGGACTACGTGCCCTGTCAAGGTATCCCCTCGATGCGACTGAAACTTTCGCTTCAGCAAAGGGGTAAAACGGAACGATTTATGTCAATCCTTGCCCGCGGAGCAGCATCTGCAAGTCAGATCCAATGACGGCAGCCAAACGATCTAGACCACAACTAGAACGCAATGTCACAATGTACTCACGGGTTGAAGTGAGCAATTACTTCAGGGCATGCCACGAGAGCCGTTGACACGGGACCAAATGCTGCGAATCGGAAGAGGTCGGATTGTCGAACTGTAGCGATGAGGGCGCGTACGCACGCTGCTGTCGCGTCAGCGCGGGTCTCTCCTCTTAGTCAGCACATTGAGGTTCGCAGGGCAGCCACCCTATGCCTCTCCGAGCTTCACTGCTGCGAAAAAATAACCGGCACACGCCCGCACTCAAGGCGCTCCGCCGACTCATGCCCGGTTCTCATTTTCCTCGCATCGAACGATCAACCAGCCCTGCACCAAGGAAGTATTCTGCATGGGGAAAGCAGTCGCTCCACTCGGTTCTCGAGTTGCACCCACATCTGGAGTCAGCCCTCAAGCATTCACTCACCGAACCAGCTTGTCTCTTCCTCCTGACTTCTCACTGACTGAATGGAAACGCTTCGGGAAGCAGCTGTTTCTCATATCCGACTCGTCTAGCTGGTGGATCGGCGACTGGCTGGTGTATGGCCAGGAGAAGTATCCCGCCCGATACCGGCAGGCAACGGAAGAAACAGGGCTAGATTATAGGAAATTACGCAACTACGCCTGGGTCGCCAGGCATTATAGAGTGTCTGAGCGACACGCGAACGTCAGCTTTCAGCATCACGCGGAGGTGGCCTCGTTGGAGCCTTTCGAACGCGCGATGTGGCTGAAACGCGCCGCCCGGAAGGGCTGGTCGCGGAATATGCTCCGCCAGCAGGTGCTGACGCAAACTGCTCCGCAGGAAGAGCCCACGGAACGGGCCCTTGTCCAAATGCACGTCAGCACCGAGCAAGGGGACAGATGGGCTAGCGCCGCCGGGCGCCAGGGCCGGGAACTGACGGAGTGGATCGTCCTCTGCCTCGAGCAGGCGGCGGACCTACAGGGCGCGCCAAGACCCTAAAGACACTCACCCCCTGGCGGGTTTCTGGGTTCCTTCGGGCCCAGCGAAACCACGGGATCGGCCGGCCGCAGGACATTCTCCAGAAGCATCCACGACTCCGACGTCGACCCGGGTATCAACACCCTCTGTACGCGTATCGCGCATCCATCTATTCCGTGTTGGACGGCGGCAAATAACCGCACCCACCTTACGGAAACTTCACCGATGCTGCGCTGTTAGTGGAAATACGGTAGTCATGACTAGTCAGCAATATTTCGGTGATCCATCCGGGAGGAAGACAATGAACATTCTTATCGTCGGCTGGTTTTGGGATCTTGTACGGGACCTTACGGAGGACCCCTCAATTTCGGTGACCGTACTTGAGGAGCCGAGCCTCGTTTCGGTCGTGCCAGCTCGATATCCGCGCATCGAGGCCAGGTACCAACAATCTACTGATTACCGGGAGGCGGTCGCGCGACTCGGTGAACCGACATCGTTCGATTTGATTCTCGCAGGGCGGGAATACGGAGTAGTGGCGGCGCAATGGCTGAGCGACAGGTACTCGCTGCCCAGTGTAGGAAATGTCGCTACTCGAGCAAGCACGGACAAGGCCACCTTCCGGCGAGAGCTCGAGCAAAGCGAACTGCCTACAGTGCGAAGTGAACCCGTCCGCAGCCCAGCTGACGTGAAACGCTTCTGGGGGGGCAATCCCATTGTCCTCAAGCCGGCAAATCGTCACGCCTCCATCGGGGTGATTCAGATCTCCCGTCCAGAAGACATCGAATACGCCTGGCGTGCCGCAACGACGGCCGGGGAAGGGACGGCGAGCATCGACCGAGAGCTTGACTGGAAGTACATAGCCGAAGAATGGGTTCCCGGAAAAGATTATTCAGTTGAATCAGTATTCTTCAAAGATGGCGTATTTCACAATGTGACCGAGCAGACTTTAGTGGGTGGTGGGAGATTCACCCCGGTGCGACACATTGTACCGGCCCCACTTTCGGACACAGAGTCTCGGACTCTACTGGATGCTCAGCACCTCCTAGCCAAGGCAGTTGGGATAGAACGCGGGATCGTGCATGCAGAATGGAAAGTGGATGGGTCGAAATGCTGGCCGATCGAGTTTGCCGTTCGATATCCTGGTGATGAGCTCTCTCTTCTTATCAAAAACGCTACGGGTGTCAACTTGGCTCAGGCCTGGGTTGATTCCCTGCAAGGAAGGGATTTCAATTTGGCAAAAAACAAAACTGAATCGGCCGGCGTTGCGTTCATTCAGCATCCAACGGGGCGGTATGTGAAAATAGACGGAATGCCCTCCCTGGGGTCACCTGGAGTAATCGGGGTCGATTGGTGCGCAACTCCTGGTCAGGACCTTCTTCCTCTCGACGACTCGGGAGCTCGGATGGGTTTCATTGCGGTCCAAGCGGACAACCAGGCAAAGGTGGCTGATCTTCTCACCGCGTATGAAGAGCGCATCGACATCTCAGTTGAAAGTGTCTAGCGAATCGACGCTTCGCGACTCTCCGAAGGCTTCTTCAGCGGCCCGTTTCGGCTGATCCCGAAGACGCTCATCGTCTCGGCCAGACGCTCGGCCTCGATCGCGCGGATCTCGCGGATCGGAATACCTCGGCTAGCCGCTTCAGGTGCGGGACATCGCCGGATACGACCTCAGGATTCTTGCGGAGCGGTCGAGGGCAGGTGGGATCAGCGATGATGGGTCGGCAGGCACGGTCTTCCACTCGGATCACGGAGAGAACTCCACGATCTTGGAAGCCCGCGCCTGCCACGTTCCGGGGTGCCACCGAGCTGACAGATCACCACGAACCGGCCCCCACACGACGACGCCGAAGCCCTGCCCTTCACCTGCTGTCCGCCGGACTGATCGAATTGCCACGACCAGCAGCCGTACGTGATCGCCAGGACTTTGAATCAGTCCGGGTCAGCGACCGAAGCGCGCTGCCGAATCGAGGCCAGCACAAAAATTCTGATTCACACTGCTGCAATCGTGACGCCTCGTGAGCTTCCAGAGTGCTCGTCCGACATTTCGACCGCAAGCCGCTTGTCTGTAAATTGCAATTCGTCCATCGGCTGAAAAATTCCGCTACTCGACAGTTCTATCGCGCGGGTGCGTCCTCGCTAGAAGCGCTAGGACAAGTTCCTGCAGATCAAAGTTCTACCGGATCTCGGGCGAACAAGCCAATCGAGCAACCAAAAAATACATTCACAGAGAAAGCGATTGCCTTGGAGGGTGTTGTCGACTTAGGGTCATCGACGCACTACTGAGCAGATCAGTCATTATACCAAGGGAAGGCAGGATATTTTATGGCGCAGGTCGCCAAGCACTATGCACCACCCATCGAGAACAATGATGGCACGACTAAGTTCACATTCGTGAGCAAGGCATGAAGCGACCGAGCCAGGCGGACAAAGAGGGGTCGGGCGCAAGCGAACTCAGCGGCGTCCGAGGGCGCTCAGGCCGGCTGCGGTCCGCGCTGCCGCCGCGCGGACCGCAGCGGCTCTTCGCCTGGGTGCTCCTGGTGAATTGGTTCGGTATCGCCCTCCTGCTCACCTCCTCCGTCCTGTACTTCACTCGAGTTGCGCACCTGTCGGCCGCCGAGGTGGGCGTGGGCCTGACGGTGGCAGGGCTCATCGGGATGACCGCTGGCATCCCCGCGGGTGACATGGCCGATCGGCGGGACCCCGGCACGGTGCTGAGGGCCGCGATGCTGGTACAGGCCGTCGCCACAGTCGCCTACCTGTTCGTGCATAGTTTCATCGCGTTCGTAGTGATCTCAGTGGTAGACCTGCTCGCGATGAGCGCTTCGCTGGCAACGGCTGGGGCGCTGACTCGGCGGATAGGCGGGCATGATCTCGCCGAGGCCACCCGATACCGCGCGATCACCCGGGTGATAATGAATATCGCCATCTCCGTGGGCTCGGTGGTCGTCGCGATCGCCGTCGGCCTGGACACCCCGGACGCCTACCGGGCGCTGTTGCTTGGCAACGCGCTTGGTTATGTGGTGGCTTGGGTGATTGCCAGGCGGCTGCCGCGCTACGCGCCGCTACCCAAACCAGAGAAGGGCCCTCGCTGGACGGCCGTTCGAGACGTGCCGTTCGTCGCAGTCACCGCGCTCAACAGTGTCATGACCCTGCAGTACTCGGTGCTTATGCTGCCTCTGCCGCTGTGGGTGGTTGACCGTACCAACGCGCCTCGGTGGACTGCCTCCGTGGCGGTGGTGATCAGCGCGGTCATCATCGTGCTGCTGCAGGTGCACATAGGCAAGAAGGTCGCAACTGTGCGGGAGGGTGGCCGCGCACTGCGCCGGGCCGGACTGTACTTCCTGGTGAGCTGCTCCGCGATCGGGTTGGCGGCGGGGCTGCCGGAGTGGGTGGCGTTCGCGGTGCTGTGCGGAGCCGTCATTGTGCACTCGGTCGGTGAGCTGTGGCACGCCTCCGCCACCTTCGCCCTGGAGTTCGGCCTGGCCCCTGCACATGCGCAGGGCCAGTACCAGGGGCTGTCCGGCATCGGCATAAGCGCGGCCCGAGCGGCGGCGCCAGCAGTCCTGGTCGGCGCGGTGCTGAGCGCGGGGCGTGGGGGCTGGATTTGCCTAGGCATCCTTTTCGCCCTCGTTGGCCTGCTGGGGCCGGCTGTCACGCGTTGGGGCGAGCGTACCCGGCCGCCCGCTGCAGAAGTGCCCAGTGCTGACGTGATCCCGGGGTGTGCGCCGGAACTGAAGGGCTAATCGGGGACGGAGCGGTCGCGAGTTGGTGTTCTCGCCGACCTTCGTGGTGCCCCGACCTTACCTGCGGCTCGGCAAGCATCGAGTGCCCGGATAGGGCGACTTTGGTATGCGTTTCGGATTTGAGTCAACGCACCCATTGTTGGGCCTACTGGAACAATACCAACCGCGGCCTGGGGTTTGCCAAGCAAGCCCGAAAACGACTGCCTCGCTGTCGACAGTGCTCACATATCTTCGATACGCAAATCCTTTTGACATTTCCGACAGCTTAGCTAATTCTACCCAAGCCGCCGAGTTCGTCTGCACGGTTCCCTTTACGTGAAGGAATGATTACACGTGTCCATAGAATGGCCTAACCTCAAGCCGACACTGTCCGGAGCCCGACGTTCACTCGACGGGATCCAGGGCGTCTACGAGCGAATAACCGACATTGCGGTGCGCCATTCCGCCGGACTCGCTGTGGTACACGGCGATATTGAGGTGACCTACGAAGAACTCATGGGCCGCGTCCTCGAGCTGCAACACCGCTTCGAGTCGCTCGATCTCCCGCCGAAGTCCGCGATCGTCGTTCAGCTCCCGCGTGGCATCGAATACATCGTCGCAGTACTCGCAACTCTGGCACACGACTGTCACTTCGTGCCGGTCGCGGAGGGCGAGCCGGAGGCGAGGGTCGCGGAGATAGTGGGGCGGGTTCATGCCGTGGCCCGTGTGAGGCTCTCGCCCTCGGGGCAGTCCGCAGTCTCGCGCCTGAGTGAGGCGGGGCCGTTGCAGCGAGAGGCGTCGGGGCTCGCGTACATCCTGCATACGTCGGGAAGCACCGGTCGGCCCAAAGGTGCGGCGCTCTCCATGACTGCGCTCACCAGTCTCCTGAGCTGGTACGGCGAGCAGTTGTCCCTCACGCCCGATGCCCGCTTCGCGCAGCTCTCGCGCCCGTCGTTCGACTTCTCCATCCCCGAGATCTTCCTGCCTCTCCTGCATGGCGCTCGGATGATCATTCCTCCGCGTCCTATCGACAGCGGCCTGATTCAGGTGACGGAGTACCTGATCGAGCAGGGCGTGACGACGCTTCAGTTCGTGCCCACACTGCTGCGGCCGTTTGTGAACCTCCTGGATGCTGTTCCGCCCATGGCGGACCAGCTGAAGTCCATCTCGACCATCGTCTGCAATGGCGAGGCGCTTCCTGATCCGCTCCGGCAGCACGTGGCGCGGGTCCTCCCGACTGCGACGCTCGTCAACTCCTATGGCCCCACCGAGGCATGTGTCGCGGTCACCTGGCACCGCTGCTCCAAACAGCAGGAGATCCTGCCGAACATCATCGGAACTCCGATGCCCAACGTGGACCTGTACGTCATGTCCGCAGACCTCGAACCGGTTCCCACCGGAACTATCGGCGAGCTGTGGATCGCAGGCGCCCAGGTCGCGGACGGCTACATCGGCGCCCCGGCCGAGACGCAGCGTTCGTTTTACGTGCGCCCGGGAGACGGAGGAAAGCAGCCCGCGGACCATGTGTATCGCACCGGTGACCTCGTACGTGCGCTGGACGACGGGAACCTGGAATTCATTGGGCGCCGCGATCGGCAGGTGCAACTGCGGGGCATACGTGTTGAGATCGGCGAGATCGAGGCCGCGGTCAAGGGAACAGGTCTGTGCGACGAGTGCCGGGTCACCGCAGTCCCCGGGCCGGCCGATTCGACTGCGAACGCGCTGGAATGTTTCGTCACCCCCGCCACCGTCGACACCGACGAGTTGGAGCGGCAGGTTCAGTCACGCCTCCCGAAGGACCGGTGGCCTCGTCGTTTCCATGCCTTGGCCAGCCTGCCAGCCACCACGAACGGAAAGGTCAACGAAGCGGCGCTGCTGGCATTGGCACAGCGCTCGGGCCCGGGAGCGGAACCCGCTGCCGTTGCTCATGATCAAGGCACGCGGGAGGCACACCACACGCCCACGGCCGAATCTGCGGAGGACGTACTCAAGGGGACTCTCGCAGGGCTAATCGGCCGCCTGCCGTCCGCGGACGAGACCCTGGGGAGCCTCGGCCTCGACTCGCTGGGACGTCTCGAACTGCAGGTCGCCACGGCCGACCGTGGCTACGTCCTGCCCGCGGAACTCTGCTCCATGGCGTCGGCCGCTGTCGGTGAAGTCGCCGCCGCCATGAGCCGAACCGAGCGCATGCCTGGGGCTCCCGGGACGGTGGGCCGCACCGGCGCCGATCTGGTTGCGCTCAGAGATGAGTTGAGGCAAGTCTTCGACCAGGCGTGTGAAGGCGATACCGAGTTCCTCGTTGTACAGAGTTCGCTGCCGGACTTCAAGAACGTCTCCCCGCACGATGTCCTTTCCATGCTGCTGTCCGAGATCGACCGCGTATCCCAGCGAATCACCGTCGCCCTGCCGGCCTACACCTTCTCCTACATCTGCACCCGGACGGTGGATCTCACCAGTGATCCCTCCGAATCCGGCATGGCTTCCACCCATGTGATGAAGGCCATCGGAGGCCGACGGACCCGGCATCCGGTGTACTCGTTCGTGGTCGTCGGACCTGAAGCCCAGGCGATGGCGGACATCGACTGGACCAAGCGGTCGACCTTCGGGGATGACTCGGTCTTCGGGTGGTTCTCGGCAAGGAATACGAAATACATCCTCCTGGGCACGCACGCATACGCACAGGTGCACAGGTCCGAGCACCTGGCCGAGGTCCCGTACATGTCACACGTGTACATGGAAGGAACTATCACCGACGACACCGGCACGAAGCAGGGCGGCGCCTACGTCTATGCAAGAGATGTTCCTGAGAGCCGCGATGCCCAGGTATTCGGGGTGAACACGGACAGCATTTTATGCCTAGGCGGGCACGCAGTATCCAGACGAAATCTGGGCATGTGCGAGGCCACCGTCATCGACGTGCGGACATTCGAGGAGATCGCCATCCCGGCGCTACGGAGCAACCCATACGCGCTGCTGCAGCCAGAACTGCTCGCACCCGCCCAGGCACTGGTCAAGGAACGCGCAACCAAGGAGGAAGTATGAATCCGACATCCAACGGTGAATTCCGCATGCTGAACGGCACGCCGTACGGGGTCGTTGATGCGTGCGTCTCAGGCAGCCTCCAGGGCAACCCGGCGGCGGTCGTGCAACTGGACCACGAACTGCCGGATTCGACCCTGCTGCGACTCGCTCAGCTGCTGGACGAGCCTGTCACCGCGTTCCTGACTCAGCGAGCTGGCTCAAATAGCTACCGCCTACGGTGGTTCACCCGGAACTGCGAATTACGCATCTGCGGCCACGCCACATTGGCTGCCAGTGCATGGCTGCTGGGGCGGCTGGGCGACGGAATGACCGCGGAATGGCACACCCAGGCCGGCGTACTGACAGCCGATCAGGCCGATGGCAAGGTGCGAGTGAGCTTCCCTGAAACGCCGCTACACTCCATGGACTCTGAGAGGACGCGACAACTGGCCGCTGCGCTGGGGATGCAGCCCAAAGAGTGCTATGTCGCGGGGGACGACTATCTCGCCGTATTGGACACTGGCGAGAAAGTGATGGACTTTAAGCCTGACATAGCTGCCATCGAGCGCCTGGCGTGCCGCGGGGTGATCGTGACTGCAGAATACCCGTCGATGACTGGAGAGGAACTGGACTACGACATCGTTTCCCGGATGTTTGCGCCGAGGATCGCGATACCCGAGGACGAGGTCTGCGTTTCGGCGCACTTGGCGTTATATCCGTTCTGGACTCAGCGATTAGCACGTCAAAAACTGAAGGCTCTGCAGCCCTCTCCTCGCGGCGGCGCACTTGAGCTCGAATCTCGCACTCGAGGGCGCGTTTCCGTCACCAGTGAGTGCCGCGTGAACACGAGTGCAATATGGGGCATGGACCTCGATTCTTCAGCGGTGTGACGGCGCGGAGATCGCCGTGGGGGGAGCCGATCTCGGCGACGGGCCGCGCGCGTTGCCCGGGGTAGAGATCATGACGGACGGCCTGCACGAATGCATCGCCCGTTGCACCCCAGCTGCGGCTACCTTCCGCTGTCCGGCCCATCTGGCGCAGGAGGCCGCCCAGGTGACAGTCGCCGCTCACCAGGCGCTGGGGTACCTGTCATGCACGGACGCGATCGTCACCTCGGCAGGGAAGGTCGTCATCCTGGATGGCTAACCTCGATCGTTCATGAGGGTCCGTCAGCTTGCTGGCGGACCCTTTGTGGTGAGTGTTGGTGGGGGTTTTCGGAGTCTGGGCAGGTTGAGGGCCCGGCTGTCGCGTCGGGTGTGCGCCGGGTTCCACGGCTCCGGCGGGATGGTGCTGCTCGCAGGGACGGATACGTGCTGGTCAGCCAGGGTTCGGGAGGGCGTGGAGCCGGTTCAGGGCATTGGTGATCAGGTCGGTCCAGGGCCAGTGCCTGGCGAGGCGGAGGTAGCGGCGGCGGCCGGTGGTGACGAGCTGGGCGGCGGTGGAGAACAGCCGAAGCCGCAGGCGGCGGGGCTCCCAGAGCCGGGCCGTGCCGGTCAGGGCGAGCAGGGGCATCCAGGCGAGCAGGTCGAGGGCGATCTGGACGATCTCCAGCCAGATCTGGTTCTGTGCGGTGTCGTGGAGGGGGAGGTTGCGCAGGCCGGTGGCGCGGGCGGCGCGGATGCGGTCCTCGGCCCGGGCCCGCTGGCGGTGGCGCAGTTCGAGGGCAGCGATCGCCTCGCCCTCCGTGTTGGTGGCGAAGCACGTAAGCCGCATGCCGTCGGCGTCGGTGAAGCGCAGTTGGGCGCCGGGGTGCGGCCGTTCCTTGCGCACGATCAGCCGCAGCCCCTTCGGCCGGCCCGTCAGGCAATCGCCGGCGAGTTCGGCGACCCAGGCGCCGTCGCGGATCTCACCGTCGGGTTCCACGGCCGGTGTCCATGCCGAGGCCGGGACCTTCAGGACCGCAGCGTGGATGGCGTCGGTGATGGTCATGCCGACCGAGTACGACAGCCACCGTCCGCGCCGGGTGAGCCAGGCGACGAACTCGTGGGTGCCACCGCCGGAGTCGGTGCGGATCAGCGTCTGCCGTCCGCGCCGCAACCGTTTCGGCAGCTGGGCCAGGGCCAGCCTGGTGGCCTCGACGTGGTCGGCGGCGGTGTTGGAGCCCGCGTTGCCGGGCCGGAGCATGCCCACGACCGGCTCTCCGGACCCGCCGCGGCCATGGTCGACGAATCCCATCAGCGGGTGGTGCCCGAACGTCTTCTTCCAGGTCGCGGCTGCGTCCTGCTTCTCGGAGTGCGCCAGGACGAGGACCCCGTCGATGTCCACGATCACCTGCCCGCCGGCGTCCGGTGCTGTGTCACCTGCCAACCGCCATACGTGTTCGCGTACTTCAGCACGGGCGGTGCGCAGCGCGGCCAGGACCCGTTGTCCGCCCGCCGCCAGCTTGCTGATCAGCCGGGAGACCGTAGGGTCGGAGGCCACCGGCCCGAACACGGCCGGCTCGGCCCGCAGCATGCCGACATCGGCCAGGCAGTCCCCGCCGAGTGCGACCGTGAGCGCGACATCCAGCAGGATCTTGCCCGGATCGTGCACCGTCCGCGGCTTGCGCCACGGCATGAGCGCCGCCGATATCGCCGCATCCAGGTTGGACTTGCGGACCGTCTCGACCAGCAGCACCGCACCGGCCTGCAAGACGACTCCGCGACCGCCGCCCTCGACGCGGACACACGGGTAGGACCCGATACGCTTCTTCACCTGGAAAGTGCCTCCGGCGATGGCGGGAACAAGGACCTCAGCAATCCTCATTCTCGCTGGTCAGAGGCACTTTCTGTTTTCTTGATCACCAGCTGGACAGCCCGTCTCGTGAAAGCGCGAGGCTAACGTCACCCCGGGGATGACGGAGACCAGCACCTGCCCCATGGCGTTGTGGGAGGCTGCTTCGACTTCGGTGCCTTCTGCCGCGATCTCGTGGCCCAAGCCGCCCGCCGACACGACCGATCTCGCTGACGACGCACGACGGCCGCCACATCCCCTCAACCGTGGGCGCGGCGGCCGTCATGCGTGCTACTGCTCCTGTCCGGCGAGCCGGTACATGGAGATGCCGCAGCCTCCGCAAGTCCCGCAACTCATCGGATATCTCACGGCCCATACCCTCGTGAGACTGGCGCAGCTTCATGATTGCAGGCAACCAACACCAAGATTCACAACAGCGTCGAGCTGTAGAATTGACCGTGTGCCAGTCAAATATTTAGCGACCGACCCCACCCCCGTTCCTCTCGGCTCCAAGGTGGCGGTGATCGCACCCGCCGGACCGGTCCGCCCGGAACGCCTCGAACGTGGTTGCGAACTGCTGCGTGGGTTGGGCCTGGAGCCAGTGCTTGGCCGGCACCTCCTGGGACCGGTTCGTGGCTATCTGGCTGCCGAGGATGCACAGCGCGCCAGCGACCTGGAAGAGGCATGGGCCGACCCGGACATCCGGGCCGTACTGTGCGCGCACGGCGGATACGGATCCGTACGCTTGCTCGACATCCTCGACTGGGAGCAGCTTGCAAAGATTGCTGCAAATAATCCCCCGAAGCCGTTCGTGGGCTCCAGCGACATCACTGCTCTGCACAGGGCACTGGCGCTGCACCTTGGCGTGCGTACCTACTACGGTCCGGTCGTCGCCGGTCCGATTCTCGGCGAGCCAAGCCCGTGTCTGCAGACTGTCCGCAGTTTCGCCGACAGCTTGTTCTCTCCAGGTAAGTCCGTCAACCTGTCCGGTGGCGCCTGCATCGTGCCCGGCAAGGCTGAGGGTGTGACCACCGGTGGCACCCTCACCCTGCTTTGTTCGCTCGCCGGGGCCCCAGAGTTCCGTTCGGCCGCCGGCTCGATCGTCCTGCTGGAGGACGTGAAGGAGAGCCCTTACCGAATCGACCGGATGCTCACGCAGCTGGTCCGAGGCGGCTGGTTCGAGCAGGCTCGAGGCATTGCCTGCGGTTCCTGGGAGGACTGCCGGCCCGCCGAGCAGGTCGTCGAAATCCTGCTCGACCGTTTGGGGGGGTTGGGTATCCCCATCGTCACCGGCTTGCCGTTTGGTCATGGACCGACCCAGATGACCGTGCCTTTGGGGGCGCACGCTGAACTTGACGCGACATCCGGGGCGCTGAGGTTGCGTGCCCACCAACCTTCAATGCGTGATGTCGTCGCGTAGGGATGGAATGAACCCCCGTGCCGTTGAGGTACCCGGGCATTGACGCCGAGTCAGGGAGGGGTTCTCGCTGAGGAGGGCCTGGTCCGACACGTGTCTGGCTGGCATCAGCCGGCGCTGAGGTCGGTCACGATCAGAGATGGGTGATGTGCTGCTTTCACTGGTGCACCAAGTCGCTGCCTTGCCTCACCGGTAACGGGCACGGTGAGCGGCTCCTCGGGCTGCGTGATCGCCTCGGCGACCAAGCGCCGTCGTAGAAGGAGCGGGCCCGAACGGCCTCACGGGAGGACTCGAAGCCGCAGAGGCTGTGAACGTAGTTCGGGCGAATTCTGCTCGCCTGCATGCTCGTCACAGCCCGGCTCACACAAGAGGCTCTAGCTGGCTGCGGCCTCACCGTCCTCTTCCCCGGGGTTGCGATACTGATCCGGCGAGGGCGGCAGAGGGTCTTCCCGCCACATCGCGTCGTATGTGCTCTGCGCGTGTTCGTTGATCACGATGGTGTCGAGGAGTGCCCGGTCTATCCGCTCCGCGCCGGTGAGCAGCGCGTCGGCGGCCGCTTCGCGGATGAGTTCTGCCAGGGAGCTGATGTTGCCTCCGGTACGGCGGTAGAGGTACTTCCACTCGCTGACGAGAGTGCCGGGCCGGTGCTTGTACAGCACGAGGGCCTCTTCCATCGCGGTGATGACGGAGACCCAGTCGGCTTTCTCTTCCCTGGTCCGGACGCGGTAGGGAGTCATGTGGAAAAGGGTGTTGCGGCCGGCGGTCTGGGTGGCGCGCGCGTCGCCGGTGCCTTCGAGGAAGAGGCCGGAGTGCTTGAGGTCGACGCCGGTGTAGATGAAGGTGGCCGCGGTGTGGTTCGCGATGTGCTTCAGGTGGTCGTTGACGACCTTGCCCTCCTTGAGGGAGAGGTCCATGAAGTGGGCGTCGTCGATGATCACGAGCTCGACGCCGACTCGGCGCATGTTTTCCAGGACGAGACGGGTGATGTCGCTCTTGGTGGCGCCGGAGCGGTAGGGCTGGGCAAGGTACTGGGCGAGCGCGATCGACAGGTCTTTCGGGGTGGCCTGGGAGGGGATGTTGATGTAGACGACGGGCGTGTAGTCGATCAGCCGGCCGTCGAGGACGTAGCGCTTGTCGAAGCGCTCGGGGTGGCTGCGCCGCAGTCCGTGCTCGAAGTCGTAGGCGAACGTCTTGACCAGGGTGGATTTGCCGAGGGTGGCGGGGCCGTCGAGGACGATGCTGCGCCGGGCGCCGGCGGGCTGGAAGGCGTTGGTCATTATCCGGCGGCGGATCTGGTGATGGATGGTCTGCATCTGGCTGGTGCGGACGATGACCAGGGCGCTGTGGTGGGCGGCCCGGGCCGCGTTGTGCAGGTGGCGCTCCTCGGCATTGAGCTGTTCGTAGACGGCTAGGGGCAGAAGGACCGGCCTGGGCGGGAGGACGTTGTCGAGGTATTCGCGCCATTCCTCCTTGGTGCGCGGTTCGGACAGGCCGGGGTGTCTGAAGTCGCCTGGCCCGAAGGCATCTTCGGGCTTGTCGTCGGAAGGGTCGGGGGTGAGCATGGCGGTCAGCCCTCCTGGCTGGTGTGTGGGTTCCAGACCTCGGCGGGCTGGACGGTGAACGGGTCGAAGTCGTCGTCTTCACCGGTCAGGTCGGGGACTGCGTGTAGTGCGGGAATGGCCGGCCTCGCGGTGTCCGCCGCCGGGCGCGTCGGCGGCGCCGCTGCGGGGACGGCCGGAGTGGAGCGTGCTTCGTCCTGGGCCTGAGCCTGGGCGCGGTGCCGGTCGCGGGTGTGGCGTGTGCGGTCGGTCTTGGTCCACGTCTCGGGAGCGTCGGTGCGGTTTTGCAGGTCCCACAGGGCTGTGGCGATCTGCTCCTGGTAGTCCTTGTCCTTCGGGTCGCCGCCGCGGAGTTCGACCAGGCGTTTGGCCTCGCGCAAGGTAATGTCGGTAAAGGGCTGCAGGTCGCTGAGTGCTTTGGTCCACCGCAGCGTGTACCAGGTGTCGTCGCGGGGGTTGTGGAAGTAGGCGTGCAGCAGGTTGCGCGGATCATAGCGGATGGGCCAGCGCCCGTTGTCGTAGGGAGACTTGGCCCGGCGGAACTTGTAGAGCACGTCCGCGTTGTAGATCAGGAAGTTGAGCTCGACGCCGTAGGAGTTGATGGTGCGGCCGTTGTCGGCGATGGGCAGCAGCTCGTAGTACAGGTTGGGGTCGCGGGGGCAGTCGACGTAGCCGGCCGAGCCGAGTGCCATGGCGTATGCCTCGTTAGGTGAAACGTGCAGGTCGGGGAAACCGTGCAGGTGCAACCCGGAGTGGTGCTGGTTCTGGTAGACCGCGACGACGTATTCGGCGAAGAACTCGGCGATCTCGTCCAGGGTCCAGCGGGCCTGCTTCTCGACGTTCTTGCCGCGGTGGGCGACGTTGAAGCCCTTGTAGCCGGCGACGTGCATGGAGAACTGTTCCCGGATTGTTCCGAACAGGCGTTCGACGTGGGGTTTGTCGGTGGGCTTGAGTTTGCGGGCGTCCTGCAGGTCGATCCTCCATGTGCGGCAGGCACGCTTGACGACGTCGGACTTGTAGGGCTTGCCGTGGTCGTAGAGCAGGGTCTCGGGGTAGATGACGGGCCGGGCGGCGGCTTCGGCGAGGCGTTCATCGACGCTGAGGTGACGCTCGTAGGGGACGCGGAGCATTTGGTAGCGCAGGGCGTCGGCCCACAGCGGGCGCATCGGCTCGGGTGTCATGACGTCCGCGAGGAGCAGGCCGATGTCGATCGCTTTGGTGCCCAGCGGGGTGAGGCGCCAGGCGAGGATGGAGCGGGTGGCGACGTCGATGGCGATGGTGAGTTCGACGTTGTAGGTGTCGTTCATCGTGGGGTCGTAGGCCAGGACGTCGAGCGGAGTGGTGTCGAGCATGACGACCTGGCCGGGCCGGTGGGCGATGACGTTGCCGAACGTGCGGTCGGGCTGGTTGGCGTCCGAGATCCGCTGGTAGGCGGGGTCTGAGGGGCTGCGGTGGAGAAGGAGTTTGACCGCGCGGCGGAAGGTGTCGGGCTTAGGCAGTGCGACGGTGTCGGCGCCGTGGTCCTCGTCCAGGCGGTTCTGGCAGCGTCGCCTGAAGCGGGTGGAGACGCTGGAGGAACTGTCGAGGCGCTCTGCGGCGGCCTGCTCGCGGATCGCGGTGATCACCCGCTCGTCGATGTTGCGCAGCGGGTTCTTCAACCGGGCTTTGCGGCCGTCGACCAGTCCCCATAGGCCCTTCTCTTCCCACTCCTCGAGCAGTTGCCAGATGCGACGCTCGGTCAGATCCAGTTCCGCCGCCTTGGCCGCGACGCGGTCGGTGAGCAGGAGGTCGGGGTGATACTGCGGGCGGGGTTCGCCGGGTTCGGGCTCGAAGGGGGAGCCTGAGCGGTAGCCGGTGGTGGCCTCGTGCAGGTGGGCTTCGAGTTCCAGGGCATCGTCGCGGGCCCGTTTGTTCTTCAGCGTCGCCAGGACGCCACCTGGGTCGAGACCTGCGGTGGCGTTGTCGGCCCGCATTGGCGGTGCGGTCAGGGCGCGGAAGGAGGCGTCGGTCAGCAGGGTGCTGAGCATGATCGTCTGGTGGTGTCCGGAGATCGAGCGCAGACGGACCAGGGCGCCGGTGAGGCCGGTGACCTGGTGCTGTTCTTCCTCGAATTCGATCCAGTCTTCGGCTGCGATGCGGTAGCGCTGATCCATTAGGCGTGCTCCGGAGCAGGTGCGGCCCACACCTGGGTGTGGTCACGCAGCGGGCGGGTGAGGTCGAACAGCAGGCGGTGGTGCCACATGAGGTGGTAGGTGACGGCCCGTTCGATGTCGGGTTCGGGCCACAGGGAGAGCAGTTCGGCGATGCTGACGGGATGCTGGGCACGGAAGAGCAGGACGTGCGCGACGGGGGCCGCGGCGTTCAAGGGTCTGCGGTAGCCGGCGAGCCATTCGACGGTGGCCCACAGCTGCGGGTCCGGCTCGCCCACCATCTGGTAGTCCCAGCCGAGTTGTCGGCAGGCGGAGGACGTGCGGGCGGCCTGGAGGCGGACCTTGGGTTTGTCGAGCTGTTCGGGGTTCTTGATGTCCAGCAGCAGGACGGAGCCGTCGGTGCGCCGCACGAACAGGTCCGGGTAGTGGGTCCAGGATCCGTCGGCGTCGACGCCCTCGAAGACGAACGGCTGGGCGGCGAAGCAGGCGATCTTCGCGTCGAAGTCGAGGAGTTTCATCCAGCGGGCTTCCAGGAAGCTCTCGTAGTCCAGGACGGTGTCGCTGCTGGCCGCCCAGTAGGAGCCGGGGGTGTGCTCCTGCCCTGCGTAGGCAGGGAACTCGCGGGCCGGCAGACAGGTCTCGAAGCGCACCTCGCCAGCCTGGTCGGCCGGAAGGAGGCGTTCGGCGCCTCCGGCGTCGTAGTAGTGGAGGTACAGGTGGTGCGAGACGTGCCGTACGGGCCGAAGTGTGTTGGGTCTCTTCGGGCTCATGCCCATGCCTTTCCTGGGGTGGGCGAATCGAGCAGGGTCTGTCCGTAAGCGGTCAGTTGGCGGGAGACTGGCTCCGGGAGCCAGGACGAAAAACGTCGGCCGCCCTCTCGAACGAAGGACCTGCTGGTAGAACCCCACAGGTCGGGGGCGTAGGCGGGGGCGTCGCGGACGTCGCCACCGGTGAAGTGCTGCCAGGTCCAGGCGGCGGCGTGGCGGCGGCGCTGTTCGGTGACGTCGCGCCTCAAGGGGTGACAGACCTCGAACAGCACGGCGTGCGGAACCATGGTCAGTTCGGCCAGCGCCCTGCGGCGGGCGGCGTAGTCGATCAGGCCGCGCTCGATGGCGCGGGCGCCGAGTCGTTCGATGTCCTGCCAGAAAGCATCTGCGTCGCTGATCCGCTGGACGAGCGTGTTCGTTGCGCGGAAGGCTTTGACGGAGTCCATGGCCAGTGCGGTGGCGGCTCGCTGCCAGCTGGTGGCGCCCGTGAGCCGGGCCAGGGCCAGAGCGGCCAGGCGCCGTCCGTTCATCGCGGCGGTCCCGGGCAGATGCCAGGCGATCAATTCCGTGTAGTCGTCGGCGTCTATGAGGTGGGGCAGGTGGTCTGCGGTGAACAGGAGTGAGGTTGGAGGGCGGTTGACGAGGACTCCGGCGACGCGGGAGGCAGGAAGAACAGCGGCGCGTACCAGCGGCTCCAGGCAGGCAGGGCGGGGTATGAGGCGCAGCGGGTCGCTCCTGCCGGGCTTGCGGGGCAGCGCGACGGCGCGGTCCATCCAGGCAGTCAGAACACTCTGGCTAGTTGTGAGGTCGGGGGCGAAGAGCGCAGGTGCGCTCAGGGCGAGTACGGCTGCGGCATGCGCGGCGCTCGGCGGGATGGTCCGGAACTGACTGACCCGGCCGCCCCGGTCGGCGTGCAGCCGCTCCTGCTGGTTGGCCGTGAACACCTGGGCTGCCACAACGGGCAGGACGGCACACGAGTTGATTTCGTCAGGGGTGGCGACAAGCCGCACCACGGACGCGGTGAACCGCATGGCGGCAAAGAACTCGGCCGGCGTCACCGGGCTGCCTGCCACCTGGGCGGGAGCGCCGCCAACGATGTCGAGGAAGCGCTGCTGCAGATCGGCGAGTTCGGCCGGGACCGGGACGGCGGGCAGTGCGGACAGCTTCTGGCTACACAGACCGGCCTTACGTCCCCTGCTCGCGGGCCGTCGGTTGTTGCACAGGTCCAGATCGAGCATCAGGTCTCGGGTGGTCAAGCCCCGAGGATGGCCGGTGTATCCGAAGCCAAGACGCGCACTGCACCGGGGGCAGGTGTCCACCAGCAGGACGTGGTGCTCTGGGCACACGGCGGCCATACCCAGCCGCCACCACAGCGGCCACACCGGAGCGGACGCCAGGCATTTGGGGCACGCACGGCTGGAGGAGAACAGTGCCCACTCGCGGTTGCGGAGCCTGAAGTAGCTCTCTTCCTGCCGTCCCGGCTCCCCTCGCCCGGTGAAATCCAGCACGGTGCCCGCATATCGCGACAGCTGCATCGCCTCAATCACCGGCGCGTCTAGGCCGGTTGCCGCCTCCACGCTCTGAAGGCTTAGCGGCGTGAGCGCGGTACCGAACCGCAGCGGCCTTACTCCCCTATAGCGCGGGTGGCATTCCAGGCCGAGCGCCTGTGCTGCCCGTCCCGGGGCTATCTGCCAGTCGGCTGCCGCACGGCTCAGCCAGGACGGGAACGACTCACCCTCGGCAGGAACCGGTACCGAGGGAAGCCGACGTGGCAGTCCGCGCCTGTCCACCGACCCCTCCCCAATATGATCTTGTAGGAGATATCCTACAAACGTGGGACTGTACTACGGTTCCGTCTGTGGCGAACAACGATTCCGATGCGGGCGTCCCGGCCCAGCGGCTGGCCTTCGGGCGACGTCTTCGGGCTCTGCGTACGCGCGCGGGAATGACCCAGACCGCGACGGCGGCCGCGGCGGGGATGGACCGATCCTTCTACGCGGAGGTCGAAGCCTCCGTCCACAGCATCTCCGTCGACCGCATTCCCGCACTGGCCAAGGCGCTGGGCGTGACACCCGCTGAGCTGTTCCAGGACATGGGACCCGACCACCAGTAAAGGCCCGCGCTCATGCCGGACCCAGACATCTGCCCGCCCACCCCACAGGCCGGGGCGCCGCGTCGGCTGCCCGCCGTCCCCCTGCCCGGCACACGGGAGTCGCTGCTCCGGTCCTTGTCTGAGGCCGCGGGCGTTGACCGCGTGGCCTGCGGGCGCCTGGGTTCTTCGGCGCCACTCCAACTCCTGCCCCAAGTGCCTGGCCCGGGACGCACAGTGGCAGCTGGATTGGAAGCTGCCGTGGAGCTTCGCCTGCCTGCGATTTTCGCGTTGATGAGGATCTTTGAAATTCATGGAGCCTCATCAGCGTCGAAGTCGAGGAGTTTCATCCAGCGGGCTTCCAGGAAGCTCTCGTAGTCCAGGACGGTGTCGCTGCTGGCCGCCCAGTAGGAGCCGGGGGTGTATTCCTGCCCTGCGTAGGTAGGGAACTCGTGAGCTGGCAGACAGGTCTCAAAGCGCACCTCGCCAGCCTGGTCGACCGGAAGGAGGCGTTCGGTACCGCCAGCCTCGTAGAAGTGGACGTACAACTGGTGCGAGGCGTTCCGTACGGGCCGCAGGGTCTGAGGGCGTTTCGGGCTCATGCCCCTCTCGTCACGTCGAGGTCGAGAAGGTCCCGCCCGAAGGCGGTCAGCTCACGGGCAACCGGGGCAGGAATCCAGGCGGCGAAGCGGCGCCACCCCTCCCGGAGCGATTCGGTGGTGGCCCGCGGCCACAGGGCACGGGCGTAAGCGGGGGCTTCGCGGACATCGCCACCGGTGAAGTGCTGCCAGACCCAGGCCGCCGCGTGACGCCGACGCTGGAGGGTGACGTCATGCTCCAGCGGACGGCACACCGGGTACAGGACGGCGTGCGGAACCGCGGTGAGACCTGCCAGCCCCCACCGCCGGGCGGCGTAGTCGACCCGTCCGCGTGCCTGGATCCGTGCGCCGAGCCGCTCGATGTCCCTCCAGAAGGCGTCTGGGTCGCTGATGCGCTGGACCAGAGTGTTGGCGACGCGGGCCGCCCATTGCGGGTTCATGTCCAGATCGGCGGCGGCCCGCTGCCAGCTCGCCGCGCCCGCGAGCCGGGCCAGCGCCAGAGCGGCGAGGCGCCTGCCGCTGGCCGGGGCGGTGCCGGGCAGGTGGCAGGCGATCAGGTCGGTGTAGTCGGTGGCGTCGACCAGCTGAGGCAGGTGACCGGCGGTGATCCGCAGGGCGGCGGAGGGCCGCACGGCCAGGGCTCCGGCGACGCGCGAGGCGGGCGGCTCAGCCGCCCGCACCAGCGTCTGCAGACACGGCGGACGGACCAGGAGCCGCAACGGGTCGCTCTTGCCGGGTGTGCGGCGCAGTGTGACCGCGCGCCGGGTCCACGTGGCCAGCACCTGCCCAGCGGTCTGCCCGCCTTGAGCGAAGAGCACCTTCGCGCTCAGCGCGAGCACACTCGCGGCGTGGGCCGCGCTGAGCGGACTGGCCTGCAGCCTGCAGCCACCGCCTCCCTGCCGCGCCTGCTCCCGCTCGCGCTGATGTGCCAAAAAGCTGTCCGCGATCTGGCCAGGCAGAGCGCTGCACGCGGCGAGGTCGTCTTCGGAGGCGACCAGCCGGACCACCGCCGAGGTGAACCGCAGCGCGGCAAAGAACTCAGTCGGCTCCACCGCAGTGCCCACGACCTGTCCGATGCCGCCGTCGGCGACGTCCAGAACCCGCTGCTGCAGGTCCGCGAGCGCGGCGGGCACCGGCACCGCGGACAGCGTCTGAAGCCTCTGGTCGCACAGCCCGGCCTTACGCCCCCGGCCCGCAGGGCGCCGGTTGTGACAACGGGTCGGTTCGGCCACCGGGAAACGGGTGATCAGGCCCCGGGGGTGACCCGCGTAGCCACTGCCCACCCTCAGCCCGCACCGGCCGCACACGTCCACCAGCAGCACCCGGTGCACCGGGCAGACCGCCGCTATCCCAAGGCGCCACCACAGCTGCCACACCGGCCGCTCCGCCAGGCACTCCGGGCAGACACGGCTGCCCGTGAACAGAGCCCACTCCCGGTTCGCAACGGGCGTGAGCGAGGCCTCCGCCGCCAGGTCCAGCCCACCGAGGTCCAGCACCGTCCCGCGGTAGCGGGCCAGCTGCATCGCGTGCAGGCTCGCCGCGTCCAGCCCCGTGGCCGCCTCCGCCCTCAGCAGGCTGCGCGGTGTCAGCATGACGCCGAAGAACCGGGGCCACACCACCGAGCCCGGCCGGCACTCCAGCCCGATGGCCTGCGCGGCCCGCCCCGGCGAGAGCTCCCAGTCCGCCGCCGCCCTCGTCAGCCAGGACGCGAACGACTCACCCGCCTCGGGAACCGGCACCGTGGGCAGCCGCCGCGGCAGCCCGTTGTCCTGCACCCCACCCCTCCCGGTCCCAGTCCCACGTTTGTAGGAGATCTCCTACAAACGTGGGACTGTACTACGGTTCCGTCTGTGGCGAACAACGATTCCGATGCGGGCGTCCCGGCCCAGCGGCTGGCCTTCGGGCGACGTCTTCGGGCTCTGCGTACGCGCGCGGGAATGACCCAGACCGCGACGGCGGCCGCGGCGGGGATGGACCGATCCTTCTACGCGGAGGTCGAAGCCTCCGTCCACAGCATCTCCGTCGACCGCATTCCCGCACTGGCCAAGGCGCTGGGCGTGACACCCGCTGAGCTGTTCCAGGACATGGGACCCGACCACCAGTAAGAACCTGACGCTGTCGGGGATCTTGGAAGGTACTGATCTGGCGGAGAGTTGCGTATGGCCGCGTTGTTCGGGACGTCCGTGGCGATGTGAAGCTGGCTGTGCAGGCAGAGTTCGCAGGGGCCCGGGTGAAGGTGGTGACCGCCACCTTCAGAACGATCACTTCAGCCTGCGGGGTGGGTGGCGACGCGCCAGGACCTGGGCCGGGGGATGCGCTGCCAGTCGAGGAAGTTCTGGAGTGCTGTGGGGGTCCTGGGCTGGCGGGTCGGCGGTGCCGGGAGGTGGACGTCAATGCGTTCGAGGTTGACCGCGATGGCGGTCAGCACGTGCTGGACGTGCGCTTTGCTGTGGCTTCGGTAGCGGCACTGGCGCATTCCATGGCCGTTGACGAACTCGCTGATGGTGCTCTCGATGGCGGCTCGCAGCGAGTAGCGCGAGAGCCATTCCTGGGTCTGCTGTTCGGTCCGTGACTCGGACTGGATGTCGTGGAGATCGCGAGGCAGGAATACGACCTTCAGAGCGTCAGCGCGGGTGCATGCGGCTTTCACCGGGCACGTCCGGCAGTCGTCCGGGGAGAACTCGACGGTGACGTAGGGCGCGAGGGAGGGGGGTGTCGACCACCGGCGGCTGATGTTCCCCTGCGGGCAGGCAACTGTCTTCTTGTCCCAGTCGATGGTGAAGGCTTCGCGAGGGAAGACAGTGCCCTTGCGGGACTGCCGTGTGCTTCTGGCCCGGATGGGTCCGACCAGGCCGATGCCGTGCTCGCGGGCCACCTGCTGCTTGAGGGCGACGGAGAGGTAGCCGCTGTCGACGAAGTGTTCCTTCGACAGCAGGTTCCGATCCTGGAGGTTGGTCAGGATGCCGGGCAGAGCCTTGGTGTCGTGGACGGGCGCCTTGGTGGTGGTGACGTCCGTGATCACGCTCGGAGTGCCCTGATCACAGGTCTCGGTGACGTGGGCGAGGTATCCCTTCCAGCGGGTCTCGCCGCGGCGTGCGTAGCGGGCGCCGGTGTCGTAGGGCGAGACGATCGCCAGGGCCGAGGGCGGCAGGCCGGCGTCCTCGGGCTCCCGCCACTTCGGCCGGTCCTGGGCATCGAGGATGTAGTTCTGCACGAAGATCTGCCGTAGGGCCTGGACCTGCTCGCCGCCACGGAGCGCGGGCAGGTAGCGGTGGACATAACGCAGGAGAAGGCGGACGTCCTCGCCGGTCTCCTTGATCCGGGTCTTCGGCTTGGACGGATTCTTCCCGAGCCGGGCCGCACGTCCGTAGCGCTTGGCCCACTCCTCATTCACTAGCGCGACCAGCTCGTGCGGTGCCCGCCGGGCGAGTTCTTCCAGGGCGGCCCGCGTGGCCTCGGTCACCAGCTCCAGGCGGGTCAGGTCGCGGACCGCAGCCAGGACATGGGTGGAGTCGGTGCGCTGCCGGCCGCGCTCGCGGACCAGGCCGACAGCCCTGATCTTCTCCAGTGCCAGGTCGAGCAGCTTGTCGGCCCGTCCTTCCTCGGCCAGGCGCTGGCGGAAGTCGGTGAGCACGCTGTGGTGGAAGCCGGGGTCCTCCAGCTCCATTCCCAGGGCGTATTTGAAGTCGATCCGGTTGCGCACAGACTCAGCCGCCTGCCGGTCGGACAGTTCCAGCAGGAACTGCAAGACCGACACCGTCGCCAACTGGGCAGGCGAGAGGCCCGGCCTGCCGTCGCGCGGGTACCACTCCTCGAAGTCCTCATCACTCCACAGACCCTTGAGATGGTCGCGGATCGTCATCGCCGTGGTGCCGTGCGGGTTGCACGCCCGCGCCACCCGCACCGTCAACTCGGGAACGTCACAGCCAGTACGGGAGCGAACGCACATCACGGGCCTCCGAAGTCGCGGGGCCCAACCGTGCCTTCGTACCAGCAGCCGGATCCGCTGATCCCGGGACGCTCACCACGAACGAGTGAACCCTCATCGCCCCAACCGTCGCCACAGCAACACGGCCATCTCCAACCACGAACGTTCCGTTCGCCCAACGGTCACCAGGCCCGAACGGAGCTACCCGGCCGTCGACCGCCGCGTCGAGAAGCAATCTGACCAGGACGAACGCGTCACTTGGGTACAGCGCTCACCCTGATCCGCCACACCGGATTCCAAGATCCCCGACAGCGTCGGGTTCTAAAGGCCCGCGCTCATGCCGGACCCAGACATCTGCCCGCCCACCCCACAGGCCGGGGCGCCGCGTCGGCTGCCCGCCGTCCCCCTGCCCGGCACACGGGAGTCGCTGCCCAGCTGGATCAACCGAATCGGCCTCCTCTACGCAATACGCCAGCCGGATACCCTGGCCTGCCTGGAGCTCACAGCCCGAGGGGAGATGCGCCCGACTACGGCGGGCCTGGGCCTTGCCCCCTCCACCGCTGACACGCTGAGCGCGGCAACGGGAGTGCCCGCAGAAACGCTCAGCGGCATGCTGCTGTCACGCTTTGCCGACACCGCTCTGCCCAATCTCCCGCCCGCGCCCTACCGGCGTCCGGGGAGAGCTGACCGTGTGGGCCGTCGGGGCCTGGGTTCTTCGCCGTCACTCCAACTTGGGTGCGGCTCTTTCGTAGTGACCTGCTCGGTCAAGCGGTGAGAGCGTATCCGTCCTGGTGGCGGGCCTGCCGAGTGCGGAGATGCTCTTGTTCGATGTGGTGCAGCCAGTATTCCTCGAAGTCTCCGTTGATGATCACGGCGCGGAGCAGGGTGGTCGGTTAACGGTTCAGTGCCATAAAACGGCCGCCCGTGCATCTTCGGTGGCAACCCGGTCAAAGTCCGGTGCCACCGGAACAACCGGACAGACGTTACAGACTCCGGTGGACTCAACTCCATCAGAATCGAACAAGCGTACAATAAGTCATGGTGGTGAGTCTTGCGTGTCGGTAGCCTGTCCGGCACGCTGAAAGGACAAGTCCTCCGCAGACTGTTGACCGAGCAATGCCGCTGCTATCGAGGAGGAGCCAGCTGTGGAAGCGCTCTCACCTCAAGGGGCCCTGCTCGTGTCGTGCATTTCCCGGCTGCCTCAGCGTTCCCTGCCGCGGCATGCGTGGGCGGCCGAAGTTCTTGTCGAGCAGCTCTGGGCAGGCTTGCCCGGCGAACACACCGACGCTTGGCGTGAGGTGCTTGCCCCGTTGATCAGGCAGGGGCGTGTTGATGCGCGGCGGGTGCGGGCCGAGATCTGGGAATTGGCACGTTCGGGCGCCCTGGTGCCGGTCGGTGCGGGAAACGCCGCGAAGTACGAGGCGGCGGACTTCGCCGAGGCACTGGCCGCCAGGGACCTGTCACCGCAGGAGGGGCAGGCCGTCGACTTCGCTGTGCGTCAGCTTACGGCCAGGCTGTTGGCTCTCTCGAAGACGGCGCACGCATCGCTGTGATCCAGGCCGGGGACGGTCACGTCCTTCTCCAGCCGACGCCATGAGAGCGTCTTCTTGCGGTGGGTGGCCAGTGTGATTCCTCCCTCTGCGGAGGGTCTGGCCGTGATGCGCACGCGCGTCTTGGGGTTGCGGAGGAACGGTGCCTCCCATACCTGTTCCTCGGTCTTCTGCCAGTCCGCGATGCGGATCTTGGCGATCTGGTCGCTCATCTCCCGGGCCGTCTGGAAGCGGCGGGCCGGATCGGGGTCCGTGGCTTTGTGGACCAGCTTCCGCAACGACTTGCACACCCAGGGGGGCAGGACCGCGTCTTCTTTGCACAGAGGGGGCCGGCCGGCCAGGAGCGCGTCGACAACGTCGGTGGTCGTGTACGCGGCGTAGTCGAACTTACCCCTGAGTAGTTCGATAAGGACCACTCCGAGGGAGTACAGGTCGGAGGAACGGGTGAGTCCGTCCGCGGTCAGCAGCTCGGGCGGAGCGTACAGGTGGGGCGCGTTCACGCACGGGGCTCTGCCCGTGTCGTCCATAGCGCCGGCCAGGCCCAGGTCACCGATCTTCACCGTGTCGGCGTCGCCGGTGAGAAACAGGTTCGGACTCTTCACGTCCCGGTGCAGGATCTTGTATCGCTCGTGCATCTCGGTCAGGCCCTGCAGGGCCGCCCGGATGATCCGCAGCGACTGGGCTGCCGTAAAGTGCTCGCCCCTCAGCATGGCGTCGGTGATGCTGCCCTTCTCGTAGTAGGGCATGAACACTTCGACGACCTGCATGGGTGCTTTGTAGCTGGGGACGGCCGCGACCGAGCGCACCTTCACCACGTTCGGGTGACTGATCATCTCCATGACCCGGGGCTCCACCAGGTCCGCGCCCTGGACTTCGGAGAGATCGATGCGCTTGCCGACCAGCCACGTCTCCAGAACGGGATCCAGCCACACGCGCACCTCACGCAGGCCGCCCGGCATGCTGTGGAGGCACTCGTAGTCCAGGATGAGCGGTCTCTCGCGCTCGTTCACGACCCTTATCCTTCGCTGCTCTCGCTGGACGTTTCGACGGCGTAGGCCTTGGCCGCGGCGAACGCCGGCCCGCGCCCCGCCGTCCAGTACAGGGGGAGTTGAGGGAACCCAACCTCTTTGCAGTCGAACAAGGCCAGCTTGGGCGCGGGAACGTCGACGAGCTTACCGATCCGCTCCGTACTCCACTCTTCGCATGTGATCCCTTGCTCCACGCAGGACAGCATGAGTGCCGAGATCAGCGAGATGCGGTCGAAGGCTTCGCGGTACACCCACTGGTTGTTCTTGCGGGTGGCCACGATGATCACGGCGTCGGGCTGCAGCACGCGGATGTCCTGGGAGATCCTCTGATGGGTGTCTCCCAATCGCTGAGCTCCCGTCAGGCCGAGTGCGGGTACGAGGCGTTCGGGGGCGCCGGGTGTGTGAGAGATGTCCTGGGTGTCGTCGGCGGCGGTCAGCGCACCGTAGTGGATCGCGCCTGATGAGACAGCCACACCCAGGACCTTCATACATCACGTCTTTCCGGGAAGACCGGCCTACGCGCCTGCGGGCAGGCCGGGTTGAGAGCGGTTCGTTGTTTCGTGCGCGGCGGTGAGCCGCGCCAGCTACCCCTTGATCAGCCGCAGGTCGGGCCGCACGGGCGCGGACTGCCTGCCACCTCCGTCGACGCCGATGGGTACCAGGCCGAAGACGTACTCATTGAGTTCCTCAGGATAGATGTTCAACTCGGCCGCGACATCTGCCGGAGACATGCTCAAGGGCTGGCGCAGGGCCTCGAACACCTTCGCCAGCAACTGGCTGCTCTCGCGGACCAGGGAAGAGCCCGGCTCGTCGCGGCGGTATCCCCGCCGCGCGAGTTCCTTGACGGTCTGGGTGTAACGCCATTCGGAGAGCAGCTCGAGCTTGCGCAGCCGGTAGGTCAGCGCCATGGCCGAGACCCCCCACTTGCGCTTGGCGCTCAGTATCCGGTCGAGAGAGGCGTTGTTGAGTCTCTGGGCGAGAATCCCGGCACGCGGCATGAGGAAGGCGGAGGCGAAGTCGTTGGCCTCCCCCTCGGAGTCCCGTCCGTGGGGGATGCGGTGCTCGCAGTGCAGTACAAGGTGCCCGAGCTCGTGGGCGGCGTCGAAGCGGCCGCGCTCCCCGGTCTTACGCGTGTTGAGGAAGACATAGGGGGTGCCCGCGTTGATCGTTGAGAAGGCGTCGATGTCCAGGCAGTCCGACGGCAGAGAGAACACGCGCACGCCGTTGGCCTCCAGCAGGTGCACCGTATTGGGGACGGGCGCCTCCCCGAGGCCCCACGCGGCTCGCACCTGCTCTGCGGCCGCCTCCGGCTTGAGGTGCGGATAGGTCGGTACGTTGGGCTTCGGCAGCTTGAACAGCCCTGCCAGCCAGGTGTTGAGCGCCACCGCCACGGCCCCTGAGCTCAGCGCGCTGTCGCGCTCCGCGGCCGACATCTTGGAAGGTGCCCGGAAGCTGACGGCGTCCAGCTGCAGCTGGGGGGGTGGAGGGGCCTCGAAGAACGTGACCGGGTAGTGAAGTGCGGCCGCGAGGGAGGAAAGCGTCTCCGGCGACGGTGGTCTGCGGTGGTTCTCGAAGGCAGTGATGCTCTGCGCCGAGAACCCCGACCGCCGGGCCAGCTCGGCCAACGTCATCCGTCGCCTCTTACGGGCAAGGACCAGCCGTTCAGGGGTGAACACTTTCCTCAGCTCCCACGTCCGCACTCCTACATTTCGGTCAGCCCCCCAGCAGCTCCACGACAACCTCCGGGCCGCTGTCGTCGCCCGGATCGTCCAGCAGCGCGATGTCCGCACCGGGGTCGCCCAGGTCGGGCAGCACCAGAGGGATGCGCTCCTGCCACTCGTCAACGAACTTCCCGTTCATCTTGATCGGCAGCGACAGCTCGGCGGAGATCACTCCCTTGTCCCACTTGTAGAGCAGGCACCACGTCGGGATCTGGTCGAGCTCACGGCCGTACAGCACCTCGTCGTGGCTGAGGAACGCGATCTGGCCGTTCCTCTCCACCAGGCGGGCCATGGCAGGACCCTTCGGGTTCTTCGACTTCACCCTGGCTTTCAGATCGCCGACGCCTCCTTGGGCGCTGATCGCCGTGACCGCGTGACTCATGCTGGGGTGGATCATCCGGAGGATGCTGTCCCGCGAGGTGCGGCCCCACCCGTCGGGGTCGAGCGCCTCGGCGAGGTACCGGTTGGTGCGGCTCCAGAACGTGAACCCGGCCATGGCCGGCGCATCGAAGTCGGTGCAATTGCGGACATCAGCCGCCGCCAGGTCGAGCGCCCCGTGGAAGAGGTCGTTCGAGAAGTCGAGCTGCGCGAGCCGCTGCACGCACCACTCGGGATCCAGGTTCTGCACAGCCCCTCCAGACAACCGTGGGTTTCAAAAACCATACCTCATTCGAGGTGGCGTTTTTGAAACCTCGATTATCATCGCATGTCAGTTCGAATATGTCATCTCTCCGCCCCCCCGGTCGTCCGCAGGGGCCAGGCGTCCGTGCGGCAGCCCGCTCATGATCATCCCGCTTCGGCGGACTTTCCGTGCCTCCGCGCTCTCCTGCGGCCCGCGTGGCAGCCTCTTTGCAGTCCGCCGCAGCCCTGGCGGTGCGGCTGCTCGGTGCCGCCGGGGCCGCCTGCCCTGCCGACGGGTATCGGGCTTGGCCTGCCACGCCGGCGGTCCGTCGCGGCGGTGGGGTCCGGCGGATACTGACGGCATGGACACGGGCACTCCGGTCGATCCAGCGGCCGTTGGCGAGATCCTTCGGGCGCGTTACCGCCGCCGCCTGCCCGAGCGGCTCGAGGATCTGGCGGGCCTCATCTGCGGCATTGTGGCACTTCCCCTGCACGTGGCCTGGTCGGGGCGTACGAGCTTCGCCCTGGACGGGCCCAAATCGCGGATGGGCCTGTACCGGACCATGCTCGCCGAGGGCCAGCAGGGTGATCTGATCGCGTTCCTTGATCGTGAACTGCTGGTTGAGCAGTGGCCCGTCCTGCGCTGGCTGATCAGCCGTCACATCCGCGAGGTACGGGAAAGGCCTTTCCCGACTGGCACAGGCTGCCGCGAGGGACGATTGACGGTGCCGGCCCCGTGGGCAGTCCACGCCCCGGACCCTTCGCGGCCCCGCGCCCGCCGGTAAGGCGGCCCCTTCGTCAGCGCCCCGGCGCAAGCGTCCAGTGCACGTCCCCCGAGTCCGGGCAGATCCGCCACCCCTCCAGGACGCCGTTCGCCGTCAGGCGGCTCAGCACACCGTGGAACCCCTGATCGTGCAGGCCGCAGTCACGGATGATCCGGTCGCATTCACGCTGCCCCGCTCCGGAGGACGGATCGCTGTGCGCCGCGAGATAGACGCCCGACAGCCGCAGCCAGGGCTCGGCCTCCCCTATCCGGGCGGGGCACCCGGTGCGCACTGCCCATTCGGCGGCGCGCCGCCGGTCGGGGCGGGCCGGTGACTGGGCGAGCAGTGTGGCATCGCGAAGCTCCGCGGCGACCCCAGCCGCTCCGGGGCCGTTCACCGCTCTCAGCCACCGCGCCCGCTCCAACTCGTGACAGGCCTCCTCCGCGTCGATGCACAGACCGCGCAGCAGGCCCGCGGAAAATTCGACTCGCATGTAGGCGTTCATGCGCAGCGCGCACTGCAGGGCGAGGAGCCGTGCCCCGGCGGATGCGTCTGCGGGCAGGGCCGCGGCCAGGTAGCTGAGGATCTCGCTGACGCGGACGCGTTCTCCTGGCCCCCTGGGCCGCCGGGGGCGGCGCGGTCGCGCAGGGAGCGGGTGGAGCGGTACGGCCAGCACGGTGTCGGGCACGATGGCGGCCTGGGCGGTTGCCGCGGCGCAGGCTCCGCACGCGTCGGCGAGGCGCCAGATGCGGCCACCGCGCTCGCAGGCCAGGAGCAGGCGGATGGGGCCGGTACACCCGCGGTGGCGGCGGTGCCAGCGGCAGCCGCGTTCATGACACTGGCAGATCCGCAGGTGGGGCGCCCGGAGATCGCTGCGGGCGTGCAGGGCGAGGTGGGCGAGGGCCGCCGAGCGCGCGGACTCCGCGGCGACCCGGCGACCGTCCTGGGGGCAGTGCTGGCAGACGAGGACGAGCCCGCCAGTCTGGCATCTCAGTTCCACCGTCCAGGTCCGCGGCGCCTGAGGACGCACGGTGCGCAGCCTCATGGGCGTGTGTCCCTCCCTTCCCGATCCGGCGCCGGCCCTACCGCGCCGTACGGCGGGGCGGCCGACACCGTAGTGCAGACCCCTGCCCTCCTGCCGGGGAGCCATTGGGAGAAATAGGGCAGAGGTCTGCACTGACAGGGCAGGGGTCTGCACCGTCGGATGGTCGAGTGACGATCTTGCCTCCCGATCCCGACCTCGACGCGCTCCGGCTGGAGCTGGGGCGTCTGCGGGCTGAGCGCGGGTGGAGTTACGACGAGCTCGCCGCCCGCAGCGGCCTGGCCAGGCGCACCCTGATCGAGATCGAGCAGGGCCGCACCATCGGCACCCTTAAGACGTGGCACGCCCTCGCACATGCCCTGGACACACCCTTCGACGAGCTCTTTGTCACCCTCTGCCACGAGCACGACCTGCCCGGAGCCGGCTACAGCTCCGGCAGCTGATCCGGGCCGTCCTGCACCCGTGGCGATTCACCCGATCCGGCAACCCTGTTTCGAACCTCTGAGCAGTCGTTCGCACTCTTGCCGCCCCGTTCTGCTCTGCCCGGGGGATCCTCCGGGCCAGGTGCCGCCGGTGCGGCGTGTCGGCTGGCAGGTTCGCCCGCATGTGCTCCTCATCTTCTCCTTCTGCACGGCGCTGGGACGGCAGCCGCGCGAGCGCGCCTCGGCGGCGGTCCCTGCGTATCGCCCCCGACAGCACCAGCCGCCTGCTGCGCTGCGGCCAGACCGCCTCCTGTCGCGAATGCGGCAATCCGGTCGAGTGGTACCTGCGCGCCGACGACCGTCTGGTGCAGTTGCACCCGCACGAACTATCCGCAGCCCGGGTGCCGGAGTCCTGCCGCTGGCACGTCAGCTGCGGCATCGCCCATCCTGTGGGAGACGGGAGCGGCTGGTGCCGGCTCGCGCACGCCCTGCTGTGTCCCGCCCGTCCGACATCGCCGGCCGCGCAGCAGTTGTCCGGGCTGCGCCGTTCTCTCGCCCTGCGCACGCGTCGTCTGCTCGATGCCGGAGTCCTCGCTCCGCATGCCACACCGGCCGGCGGCCCGCCGCCGGGCGAGGCCGTCTGCCGTCCGGCCCGGCCCGTCGTGCAGCTGCTGTTCGTCCGTTACCTTGCCTCCCGTCCCGTCGACGAGATCCAGTGCGTCGCCCAGACCCTGCGTCGTACCCGCTGCACCGCCGAGGTCCTCGGACCCGGCGCTCTACAAGGTGTGTGGACTCTGGTGCCGGTGAGCGCGCACCACGGTCAGCTGGCCCTGCCGTCGGATGTCATGGCCGTCTACAGCCTGTCCGCGCTGCCGTACCAGGAACAGCTGCGCTGGCGCGCCCAGCGGTGCGAACAGCATGCCGCCGCCACCGTGGCCGGCGACCTCGCGGTAGCCGACTGGGAGCCCTTCGACCCGATCCGCCACCACGAACACATCGGCACCCGCCTGCCCTCGCGTGGACGCCGCCCCGGCGGCCACGCCCCACGGCAGGCCCGGCCGTGACGCATCAGTACGCCGTCGAGATCGCCCTGACCCGGCCCGCCTCCGCCCGGGAGCTTCACCGGGCCCGCCACCGCGTGACGTTCGCCGCGAATGCCGACCGCAGCCGCCTGATGACGGTGCAAAGCGCCAAGAGCCCAGGCCGCGCCCTGCACCGACTCCGGCGCCAGCTGGACGCGGTCCTGCCAATCGACGTGCTCACCACGCACTACCCCGACCGCCACGGCCACGTCCGGCTCAACGTCGTCCTCAGCCGCCGCGCCGACGCGCAGATCCGCCAGAAGGCTGCCGCCAGCGGCAGCCTCCCCGGAGAAGTCCTGCGCGAGCTGATCGCCGCCGACCTTGCACGAAAGCAGCGCGAACGGCGTCACTGCCTCGAGTCACAGCTGCGGCGCCTGCTCGCCCATCACACCCCGGAGGAAGTCCTGGCCTGCGCCGCAGGCCGCCTTCTCCAAGCGCGCCCGCACGCCTGAACCCGCCGCCGTTGCCTTGACGGCCGCAGCACCAGCTGCGCCCCGGTCTGACCGTTCCCATCCCAAGGAGCCCTTGTTGCACACTCCCACCCCCGAGCAGGTCCACGCGGCGGACACCTTCCACGCCGGCCGGCACCTTGCGCTGCAGGCCGGCGCCGGAACCGGGAAAACCAGCACGCTGTGCCTGCTCGCCGCCGACACTCAACGCCGCGGCCGCTACCTGGCCTTCAACAAGGACATCGCGCGCGACGCCGCCGCCCGCTTCCCGTCCACGGTGCAGTGCCGCACCGCCCACGCCACCGCCTTCGCCGCACTGGGCCACCGCTACGCCGACCGGCTCAACAGCCCCCGCCAGCCGGCCTGGAAGACCGGCCAGGCCCTCGGCATCCTGCGCCCCGTGCGGATCGCCGACCACGAGATCAGCCAGAGAACCCTGTCCCACAACGTGCTGCACACCGTCACCCGCTTCTGCCACTCCTCCGACGCCACCCTGGTGCGCCACCACGTGCCGCGCCTGCGTGGCCTCGACCGGCCCGCCGACCACCAGCAGTTCGCCGAACTCGTGCTCCCCTTCGCGGCCAAAGCCTGGGCAGACCTGCAACGCCCCGACCACGGCGTCGTCCGCTTCGAGCACGACCACTACCTCAAGATGTGGGCGCTGACCGGCCCGAAGATCGAAGCCGACTTCCTCTTCCTCGATGAGGCCCAGGACACCAACCCGGTGCTGGAGCAGGTGTTCACCGCCCAGCGGGAACACGCCCAGCTCGTCATGGTCGGTGACTCGGCGCAGGCCATCTACGGCTGGCGGGGCGCAACCGACGTAATGACCGGCTTCGACGCTGAACAGCTGACCCTCACCCGCTCGTTCCGCTTTGGGCCGCAGATCGCCGAAGAGGCCAACCGGTGGCTCACGCTCGCCGACGCCCCCATCCGCCTGACGGGAACCACCGGCATTCCCGCGGAAGTCAGCAGCGTCGACCACCCCGACGCCGTTCTGTGCCGGACCAACATCGGTGCAATGACGGAGGTCATGCGCCTGCTCGGTGAGGGACACCGCGTCGCCCTCACCCGGGGAGGACAGCAACTGGCCCAACTCTCCTTCGCTGCCCGTGATCTGAAGGAAGGCCGCCGCACTCACCACCCCGAACTCGTCCTGTTCGCGTCCTGGGGCGACCTGCAGGACTACGCCGCCTACGATCCGGCCGGCCGCGACCTGCAGCCCTTCGTGGACCTCGTCGACACCCACGGCCCCGACTCCATCCTCGCCGCCGTGTCGCAACTCGCCGAGGAGGCCCACGCCGACGTCACCGTCTCCACCGCCCACAAGGCCAAAGGCCGCGAATGGCCGACAGTCAGGATCGGCAACGACTTTCCGCAGCCGAAGGACCCCGATGCTGGCCCGCCTGCGGCCGGCCAGGCCCCTGAGGTGAGCGACGCGGACGCCCGTCTCGCCTACGTCGCCGTCACCCGTGCCCGCCACCGACTCGACCTCGGCGGCCTGGCGTGGACCGCCCCCGCCCAGCAGGCAGAAAGCGGATGATCCGCGCAAGGCGGCGGCCAGCAGCCCGGTGCCGCAGGCCGCCCGCCGATGTCAGCCGGCCCAGCCGACATCGATCACCTCGATGCCGCCGAGGAAGGCGGTGAACGACACCCACGAGCGAGGCCCGAAGACCAGCGCAGCGTGCCAGCCGCCGGGCTGCGGCCACTCGCGAGGCCGCACCAGCGCCGCGGCAACCGTCTCCATGACTTCCTGCCGTCCCTCCGGCGGCAGTTCATCCAGCGCATCCTCCACCCGCACCGCCAAATCGACCTCGTACGGCACAACGCACCCCCGTGCTCGTGATCAGCGAAACCCATACCGTACGGGCCTGCGGCCGGCCTCCCGCCGGCCTGTGGATAACGCCCCGGCGCCGGGCACCCGCACGGCAGCCGGTCTGCAGTCCTGGGCTCCAGCCCCACAACGGATCAATTGCTTCTGCGTCGTGGCGGTGCGGGCGGTCAACCGGCTCGGGCGCTATGGCGCGGGTTCGTCGCGCGGTTGCCGTTGGCCGAACCAGAGGCACCAGGCGAAGGTGAGGGTGCACAGGCCGGCGGAGAACACGGTGATCCACAGCGCCCAGGGCGGCCTGGGAGGGGCAGCGGGAGGTCGGCCATGAGCGCGGTGAGGGTGGTCAAGCCGATAGCGAAGAGCGACGCGACCCAGGTCAGCGGCACCCGGCCGAGTTACCGGCCGCCGAAGACACTGGCGACGGCCAGGTGCATGAACACGTTGAGTGGCACGAAGAACGACAGCACCCAGCCGTCGTCCTTGAGGTCGGTGGTCAGCGGCACGTAGGACGTGACGCCGGTGACCAGGACCAGATGGCACAGGGCGAGTGCGGTCACAACGGTCCTGATGGACCAGCGTGCTTGCGGCTTGACCAGGACGAAGCGGTCATCGGGGGTGAGCAGCGTGCCTGGGCCATCTCGTGGTCGGCCTCCGGGCCGACTTCGTCGTCGGGTGCAGCAGCGACTTGCAGAAGGGGTGCTACGAGGTCTTCCAGAGCGTCGTCTTCTTCGACTCGGTGCTGGACTTCGGTGATGAGGTCGGCGGCCTATCGGTAGATGTCCGGGTCGGCGCCGGGCTGAGCTGCGCGGTGGACGACTGCCTGCTTAATGCCGGCAAGCCACTGGCGGGCACGGTCGGTGCTCAGTTCGGCGGTGACCCTCTGGGTGGCCAGGGGCAGCAGCCGTCGCGGGTCGGCGCCGACGGCACGCTGGGCGCTTTCGGCGAGGCCCGGCTGTTTTGCGGCGTGGCGCGTTCGAGGAGGAGTGGGATGAGTGCGACGACGACGGCCCCACGCGGACGGCCGTCGGCGACGCCCAAGGAGGCTGCGGCGGCGGGCAGTTGTCAAAAGCGGTAGTGGATGAGGCGGGCGGTTGCCATCCTGACGGGATGGAGGAAGCAGAAGACCGGTTGAGCCTGCCCCGGCCCCGCTGGGCGAATGCCGAGATTGCCGTCTGGGGAGGTGCTAGCGAGGACGATCTCGCCCTCGCGGACGGCTATCTGCGAGTGGCCGAAACCGCCGCCCGACACTGGATCGCCCACGGCCCGGACGACCTGCTGCCCCTCCCCATCCTCTACAACTACCGGCACAGCATCGAGCTGTCGCTGAAGTGGCTGATCCGCAAGGCCGCCCAGTGCGCGCTGAGCGAGGGCTACAGAGGAGAAGAAGACCTCAGCCCCGACCAGTTGGACAAGCGTCTACGCACGCACAACATCAGGAGACTGGCGGACTGCCTCAACCGGTACCTGGCCCTGCTTGACCTGCCCAAGGTGGAACAGCGCATCGATCCAGAATCCTGGAGTCAGCTGAACTGGCTGGACAGCGAGGATGCGACAGGGGAGACCTACCGGTATGCCGTGGTCGGCCACGGCCCTGGCCGGGCTCCCGCCCGGCCCGTGCAGCAGAACGTCAACTTCTACGAGCAGGTGAACGAGCTGCACAAGCTGGCCCACCTGCTGTCGGGTGGCTACTCGGCTCATCTCGGTGAGTATGAGAACTGGCAAATCGAGTACATGGAGGCCATGGACACGGCCGGCTACTGAAGCGCTGTGCCATCGCTACGGTGTCGGCTCCTTGCAGCACGCTCGTGGGCGAGATACCCACCCTCTTGGCCAGCTCCCGCTTCGACCAGCGGTCGCACCCGCGGGCACCTCTTCGAGAGTGCGCACTACCACCTCCTTCACCTGGGCATCGGTGAGGGTGCGGGGCACTCCCGGGCGGGGCTCGTCGGACAGTCCGTCGAGCCGGTCCCGCAGGAATCTGGTCCGCCACCGGCGCACGGTCCCGCGATCGGTGTCCAGCCGCGCGGCCACCGCGGTGTTGCTGAGCACGTCCGCACAGGCCAGCACGATGCGTGCTCGCTTGGCGAGGCCCTGCGCGACAGTCCGACGTTTCGCCCACCCCTGCAAAATCAGCCGCTCGTCCTCAAATAACTCCAGGGCTGCAGCCTGCTGTCGCCCACTCCTCCAACAGACCGCAGCCGTCAACCGCCGTCACGGCCCAAACCGCAATCTGAAACGAACGACGACTCACGTGGCGAAACGTGAACTCAAGACCAACTCAATAGCCGTCCAGCCGCAGGCGGCGGTCCTCGGGGCCGCGGGACGAAGGATGGGCTTCCTCGTCAACTTGCGTGTCCGGGATGGGGGCGAGGTTGCATTTCCCGCGCCGGTGCAGAGCAGTGCGCAGGTTCGACTTGCGTGGCCGATCCCGGGTTGGTCAACGTGGATCACGCAATTCGTCGGTCCGAGGGCAGTGCTGCCTCGCGCTGGCGGGGTTCAGGACAGTCTCTGCGATCGCCAACGGACGAGTTCCAAACCCACAAGGGCGGCATCCGTCATCGGTAGAGCGGGATGTTGTGAGGGGCCTCGCGTTTTCCGGACAAGAGTCTGACCGTCTATTTCACGCAGAGATTCGCAACTTTTCGCACTTGGCATGGATTTCGCGCGGAGAGCGGTAACCCACCGCCGAGTGGAGGCGTTTGCGATTGTACCAGAATTCGATGTACCGAGTGATGTCCTGCCGGGCAGCTTCGCGAGTCAGGTAAGTCACCCTTGCTACGCGCTCGTTCTTCAGGGCACCGAAGAACGATTCGGCCATGGCGTTGTCGAAACAGATCCCGGTACGGCCGGAAGATCTGCGGAGTCCAAACCGGTCGAGCGTCTTCCCGAACTCAGTCGACATGTAGTTGCTTCCGCGGTCCGAGTGAAATATCGCGCCAGCCGAGAGGCTCCTGTTCCGTGCCGCATTGCGGATCGCCCTGGATATCAGTGGGGTTTGGTAGTGGTCGTCCATCGCATAACCGATGACTTCCTTCGTGCAGCAGTCGATGACTGTTGCGAGGTACAGCCAGCCTTCCCCGGTCGCGATATAAGTAATGTCGCCGACGAGCTTTTAGCCGGGGGCGTCCGCGGTGAAGTCACGGCCGACGAGGTCCGGCACCTGGCCGGCCGCGGCCTTGGTGAGGTTGAACCTCTTCGGCCGCGGCTGGCAGGGCACCAGGCCCAGCTCGCGCATCAGACGGCGGACCAACTTCACGCCCACGGCGACGCCCCAGCGGTGCAGCTGGGCCTGGATGCGACGGTCGCTGTAGGTGCTGTCGGACATGTCGAAGGCTTTCTTGATGAGCAGTTTCAGTTCCTCGCGCCGCTGGGCCGTCGCGGATTCCGGGCGGGATCGCCAGTCGTAGTAGCCGGATCTGGACACGCCGAGTCGGCCGCACATGAACTCGACGCTGTATGCGCACTCCGCAGTGTCGAGCCACATCTCGTCGATGAACTCGTACTTGCTTTCTACCGGGGATCCTTCGCGAAGTACGCCGCGCATTTTTTCAGGAAGGAGTTTTCCATCTCCAGCTCGCGGTTGCGTCGTTCGAGTTCCTTCAGGCGCGCCCGCTCGTTCACCGTCAGTTCCGCATCGGGTGCCGGTTCCTGCTGTTTCTGATGCTTCTTCACCCAGCCGCATAGCGTCTCCGAGTTCAGCTCAAGTTCCCGGGCGACTTCGGAGATCGTCTTGCTTGACCTCAACGCGATCTGGACGGCTTCCTCGCGGAACTCCGGCGAGTACTTACTGGGTGGCACCACTTCTTCCTCGTTTCCTTGTCCAGGACAACCCTATTGGGTCCCTGTCCGGAAACTTCGGGGCCCCTCACCCCTTACCTCAATCAACAGACCTGCTTGTAGGGCCCGTACCCGCGCCCTACGCATTACGAGTTGCCTTGGCTCACAGCTTGATCGAAATCGCACCCGCGCCCGCCGGTCCGCCGAAGGCGAGCAGTGGATCCGAGAGCTGCGGATCGCCCCCGATGGGCAGGGCGCAGAGCGACGTCAGAGCAGCGCCAGTGACGACACGCGCCAGCTCATCGCCCGTGCGGGGGTCCCACACGCGCACGGTGGTGTCCTGTTGACCCGCCGTGGCAAGGAGGCATGGTGCGGTGGGTGAAGCTTGGAAGCTAGTAATGGCGGTGACCGGGCCCTGATGGCCGTGCAGCACGGGATACGCCTCCCGCCTCGGTGCCTCCGGGGACCAGGAGCGGACGGTGCCGTCGGAGCCTCCGGTGGCGAGGAGGACAGACCCGTCCTCCGCCGCCCATGTGGTCAGGCAGCCGACGACGCCGATACGCCGGGGGAGGAGTGGTGCGGATGGCTGCTCGGGACGGCAGAACCGTACGGCGGCAGCGGCCGAGAAGGCCACCATCATGCCTTCTGGGTGTGGTAGGGCTGCCAGGGCGCGGACGGCTCCTCTTTCATGGATGACAGACCACGGCTCGCGGGTGTCCAAGTCGTGGAAGGTCACGGTGCCTGAACTGGTACCGCTGGCCAGGAACACCTGGTCCGGGTCATCTGCCTGGAACGTGGTCAGGGCACGTGTCCGGGTCAGCCTATGTACCGGCATGATCCGGTCTGTGGCTTGGATCGGATCATGCATGCGAAACCAGCCGTATTCTTGGTCCCACCGGAAGATGTCGCCGCGGGACGTGCCCGCGATCACTGATACCGATCCATTGGGCCACAGGTGGCTGGTGATAGCGGTCAGTCCCTCGGGGGCCGCTTCTTCGGGCAGACTGAACTGCTGTAGTACTTCTCCGGTGGCGGCTGCGGTGATGTTGAGGAAGCGTGTGGAGATCGGTCTCAGGAGGCGGGTCGCTCCTCCCGGCACGGGCAGCGCGGCGAGGAGTGAGCCGTCATTCGGCTCTTCCCAGCGTGTGTCTCGGTGTGACGCGGGGGCGGAAGGGTCCCAGATCCGCACGGTGTGATCGTCGGATCCGGACACCAGCAGCGGTGCGCTCCCACCTGTGTCGAGGATGGCCAGGCCCTTGACCCTCTTGTCGTGGTCGGCTGCGAACTCGCTCACTGCCGCCCCGGTTTCTGGATCCCAGAGGCGTACAGTCCCTCCTCGGCTGGGGCCTAGAGCAAGCAGCGTTCCTCTGCGGTGATCGGGGCCGACGGGGTACAAGCAGATGGCCACAGCAGACTCGCGGATGACAGGTGCCGTCTGCTCGCCTGTCCACGCGTTGTAGTTGCGCACGGACCCCGTGGACCGTGAGGCCGCGGCCATCCGCGGCCTGCCATGAGGGTCGAGGTGCAGGGCGAGCGCCGAGACACCTCGCCCTTGGCCCGCGACCTCAACGACCGGCCGGAGCGAATCGGCATCGAGAATCTCGACCGTGCTGCCTTCTCCGCCGACCGCGAGCAGGTGCTGGCCGGTGGGCAGCCGTAGCGCCGCAAGGGCCTTGACTGAATTGCCCCACATGGTTGCCCGGGGTGTTCTGGACAGCACCTGCCGGGCGAGAGGATCGCAGATCACTAGGCCCTCGGTGGTGCCCAGCGCTAGCCGGGCACTGCCGCGCGCTGTGGCGAAGACGGCCAAGGCGTGCACAGGGACTGAAACGGGGAGGTGGTCGATCCGGCCGCTCTGCGGATCGTAGAGCCACGCGCCGTTGTTGCAGCCGACCGCAAGGAGGGGTTCTCCCAGGGGGCCAGCTAGCACAGCCAGGGCACGTGCGTATGGAGCGCGGCGTACGGGCAGCCCGAAGTCGGTGCCGGAGAGCGGGTCCCACAGGCGGACCTCACCACTGGTGTCTCCTGCCGCCACGAGGAGGGTGCCGTCGGGCAGATTGAAGGACACGAGGGAGGAGACTGGCGCGTAGGAGCGACCCAGCAGGTTTCCGGCCAGCCGCAATTCGTTCCACTGCGGGGCGAGACGGGGCTGCGCAGGTGCCTCATCGTGCTCTCTGCGAGTGGTCGGCCCCGCTTCGTCCACCGTCAGGTCCTGCGCGCTGAATGCGATGCCGTCGTACTCGCTGGCCATTCCGAGGGCGGCCAGGGCCAGGCTGTCGGCGCGTGCCGAGTGCGGGGCATCGGCGAGGAAAGGCTCGACACGCGCCCAGGAGGCCAGGTGCAGCGTCCGGGACGTTGGGTTCGCAGGGAGCCCGAGAGCGCCCCGTACGGTGCCGCTGGTCTCCCAGGGGAGGAAGTGCGTCGGAACGTGACTGCCGTCGAGGGCCTTCGCAGCTGCGCAGTGGGCCACCAGGTGACGCCGCAGATAGGGGTGCGGTGCCTGATGCTGGCCCGCGCGGGGAATCAGCCGCTCGAATGCCTCGACCAGCGACCGGTGAGTGCCCGAGATCTCCTCGTCCGAGAGTCTCTCCCGCCCGCCTGTTTCCGGGGCGCCGACGAGTCTATGCGGGGTGTACCGGAGTGTTTCGCTGATCCGCTCGTGCACTGGCCGGTATACAGTCCGGCCGTCCTCGACAGCGGTGATGAGGTAGCCGGAAAGGCGGCTGTCCCAAACCTTCCGGATGACGTCGTCTGGGTCGGTGACGGAGGACGGTGACAGGCACTGTACGGCGGCTGGCCAGATGTCGGCCCATGGCAGGCCGGCTCCGTGCGCGAATGCGGTGGCGCGCAGTACGGACATGAGTTGCTTAGCGGCCGTGGAGTGCGTGTCGGCGACCTCGATGAGGTCTTCCCGCAGGAGGGCTTCGGTGCCCTGACGCAGGGTCTGGAGCCATCCAGGGTCCTCCGGATCGGGCAGGGTGCACCGTGCCCGGAGCCGCTGGGCGGCGATGCGTGCGTCCAGGAAGGAAGGGGCCACCTCCCGGGCCACTGCCTCGGCCAGTTCTCCGTAACGGTCCAGCAGCGACGCCGACGGAACCTCTCCGCCTTCCTGGTCCCCGAGCGGCGCCTCCAGCAACGCGAAGGCGTACGCGGCAATGTCCGGCGCGGCGTCGGGACCGTCCGTACGGAGTGGGGTACCGGCGGCAGTGGCCCGTACCAGCAGGTCGAGGAGATCCAAGGTCTGGGCGCGGGCGGTCGGAGCGTCGGCCTCGGCCGAAGTACCGAGCCGACTGCTGCGGATGCCGAGCAGCAGCCGGACGGCGGGCCGTTCGTCCGGCATCCGCAGATCCGCCAGCGGCCGCAAAAGGTCGGTGATGGTGCGCGTCGGATTCCTGGCTTCATCAATGCCGTCCACTACGAGGGTGAGCGGCTCGCCCCGCTGCCGAGCCGTGCTCTGCACCAGGCTCCGCAGCCGAGCGAGATGTCCGCTCTCGTCGCCGCCAGTCCGAGATGGGGTTGCCAGGCCCGGGGAGTCGCCGAGCGCCTCGCAGAGCACCCGGGCGAGATCGTCCGGGTCGGTGTTGCGGGCAAGAACGGCAGCATCCACCGAGCCTTCCGGAACCTGGAGTTCCTCCGGTATCCCGGCGACCAGCGCGCGGTACGTCTCGTCAGCCCGGAAGCGGGTGTCGCTGAGGGTCACAGTACGGGCGAGGAGGGCGGATTTCCCGGAGCCGGCCACGCCGGTGACGATCAGTACGCCTTCGGTTCCGGTCATGAAGGCGAGGATGCGCTTGACCAGCTCGGTGCGACCGGTGAAGTACCAGCCCGGACTGTCCGGTTCGGAGGTGCCGGTCGCACGTGAGATCCAGAACACGTCGAGCTGGGCCCGTGTCCACCCGACCTGGCGGGAGGAAGCCATCAGCACCGGTTCGCTCCCCGTGTAGCCGGGGTTGGGCAGGCAGGGACTCAACTGTTCCTGCGCCCTCTCCGTGCTGGCCGAGAGCGTGGGCCAGACGTACGTTGGGTCGGCCATGGTGCTCTGGTCGAACACCTCACGAACGATGCTCTTCCATTCCTGCCAGCTGAGGTGCGGCTCGGCGAAGCCGTTCGTCTCGTCCTCACAGTGTGCGCGCACGGCCCGCAGGACGTTGACGAAGGCGTTCGTGCGGGGCGTGCTCTGATCGTTCCCGGCAACAAGGACGACCAGCGAGGCAAGGTCGCGGCGCTCCTGCCGCAGGCCTTTCAGCATGCTCTTGAGCTCGGACTCGAGCTGACCCGAGAAGCATGAGTCCACCATCACCAGGACGTGCGAGGCGTGAGAGTCCAGCACGGTGGTGATGATCTCGGCGGTCGGGAACGCAGTGGCGTACGGCCTCTCCACGTACGTGTCCCGCAACTGAAGGAAATGCTGAGGGGAGTTCGTCGGGGCCAAACCGTGCCCGGTGATGTAGACAACGAGGGCTTCGTCGTCGTCCGCGTTCCCGAGGTCTTCTTCTATGAGGAAGGTGCGCAGATCGCGCAGGTCGTGCAACTGCTTCGCTTCGGAAGGCTCGAAACGGCGCGCGCCGTCGAGAGAGGGGTGTGCCCACCAATCCTTCACGGTCGTCACCTGCGCGGTGATTTCCTTGCGGAACGCCTCCCGCTCGGCGGCAGATCCGTCGTCGTACTCCGAGACCGCGATGACGACGAGGCGGCGGGCGAAGGTATCCGGGGCTGGCGCGCGTGTCACGGTCGGCCGCCCGCCACGGCGCGGGCCACCGGCACACTGCGGAGATACCGCAAGGCGCTGTGTGGGTCGCCGATGCCGTTGTCCACCTGGACTTCAGTGAGCTCCCGCGCGATGGCGGACAGGCATGCGCCCCCGGTGATGAAGTCGTCGGGGTCGAAGACGTTGACCCACCTGATGTGCGAGTCGAGCTGGAGGGGCGTGCCATCGGTGATGCCCATGAGCCGTCGCACGGCGGGGATGCCCAGTGGCGAGCCGCAGGTCACCAGTGTGTGGAGGGCAGAGCCGGTGCCCGCAGCACCGACCTCCTTGTGGCGAAGCAGATCGTAGGCGATGACGCTGCCGAGCGAATGGCCGATGACCACGGCGTCATCCGGCGTGAACCCGTCTCGGATGAACGCCCGGACCTCGGCGGCCAGGGCCGGCTTGGTGAGGTAATAGCGCACCTCACGCATGCGCCGGACGATGAACTGCACGCCACCGCTCGGTCGACGGCGGTCATAGGCCATCGCCAGCCGGGTCAGGCGCGGTGACCACAGCTTGGGCGGCCCCAGAGTGGCCAGGGGCTGGGTTTCGGCGAAGACTACGTCCTCGGGCCGTACAAGGTCGGCAAAGACCTCGGCGACGAACTCCTCTTCCGCTGGATCCATCGGCACGGACTCGCCGAAGATGTCGTCCTCGGGGCCAAGACGGTCTGTTCCCCTCGCCAGGAGTGCCGTCCAATGCGGTACTTCGAGGGACGCCACACAGGCTGTTACGTCGGGCAACGAGTCGATGCCGCGCTTAAGCGCACGGCCCCAGTCGGCGGTCAACTGATGCTGGGAAGTCTTCGACTGCCCGATGCCGTGCACGCCGACGACCCGTACTGTCTGCACGCCTTACCCCGCCTCGCTCACCGTGTGCCTGCAAGCCCCGGATCTGCTTTAGCCCGCTCCGGGCTGAGGACCATTGTGCTGCATGTGGTGTGGGCACAGGGGCGTTTCAACGCCGGAGGCCAACGTGGACAGTACTCACGTATCTGCTGGCCTATGACTCCGAGCGGCACGCGCCACGGCTGTGGCCTATTGACCGAGGGCAATCACTTGTGCCCCGCCGCGCCCGGCTGGCGCTGCCGGAGCCGGTCCGGTAGGGACCGTACGAAGAACTCGCACTGACCTTGCGAGTGACTCGGACACCGTCACCGTCGCCAGCGCGACAAGCAAGGGAAGCTCACACCCGATCTTCCTCACGGCTCTAGCATTCGGCGGTCAAGTCAGTCGCCCTTCCTTCCGATAGCCGAAAAAATACCCATCGCACTGCTCGACGGCCCCGCCGCCGCAGGCCGGCTGCCGCGCGCGCCGGGGTGGCGTGGCACGCTCGACCCAGGGGTGCGCGCGGCACGAGAAGTTGCCATGGACCGTGATGAGTCCCCCTTGACTCGGAGATTCTTCGGCGAGCGAGAAATAAACGACAAGGTCGGAATTGATTCGAAAGAAGCCCTTTGGCAGTGGATAGAAGCGGATACTCCCGCGCCACGCCCGAAGGGAGTTATGCAACCTCCCTCCGATTCCGACCGAATCTACTACCGCAGGCAGTCGAACGCGGACAACAACCTCTCGTCCAGCCTCTTCAGAACTCTTATGAATTTCAAGGAGACGGCCACCGAGGAGGACATGAACCATGCCGAGCAGACCCTAATTCGCCACATGAGGGCCGAGGAAGGAATCGGTCGGCGGATGACTGACGGCGAACTGCTCGCTGTCCTCCAGCACTGGGGCATCCCCACCCGTCTCATCGACGTGTCCGACCTGCCACTCGAAGCTCTGTTCTTCGCCGTCGACCACGACTTGGGCCTAGACGGCCGCCTCTTCGTAATCGAGCTTCCGGCTAGGCTGAACGGCCATCCGGACACCATCTCCCTCGCGCCTCCCCGGCAACGGCTGGAGTGGAGGAACTGCGCCCGCGAGGAGTAGACGGGGCGGGTCGCCA
>NZ_JAHKJW010000027.1:65111-115159 GCF_019710745.1 Streptomyces beigongshangae | reverse complement strand
TCCCACCTGGTGCTACTTCCTCTGGAACCTCAGGCTCCAGTCTCCAGGCGTCCACGATCAAGGGGAAGGTTCACGGAAAGAGCGTCCCCCAGAAGCAGGGCACTCAGCTGACCCATTTACTCAGGGAGCCGCAGGGAGCGCAGCCGGTCGGCGATGTCGTACACGGTCAGGCGCAGTGCGCGGATGTCGGCGACCAGGTCGCGCCACGGCTCGTATGCGGTCGTGTCCACGTCGTGGCCGGATGCTTTGAGGTAGGCGACGGCGACTCCGTAGGCGAAGAACTCGTTGCGGGCGGGCAGGGGGCGCAGCAGTACGAGTTGTTCCATGAGCGCGGCCGCCCGCCAGTACGCGTCCGGGGAGCCCTCCGTGAGCTGGGGGGTGTTCACCCGGTGCCGGGCCACAGCGGCCACGAGCGCGGAGTAGTCCAGGACGCCGAGTTCTTTGCCGAGCAGTTCCTCCTGCCGGTCCAGCAGCCAGCGGATGTCGATGTACAGGTCCAAGATCAGGCCGCCCGGTGCGTGGTACGCGGAGCCTGCGGCAGACCCCCGAAGTCACGGTCAAACGCCTCGGCCATGCCCGGCCGGGAGACCGCTTCACGAAACGCGTCCGTCGCCACCCCCAGCTTGAGCTGGTTCTCCTGCTCGATGGCCAGCTCGGCGAGCAGCGCGCGCACACTCGTCTTGCGGGCGGCGGCGATCGCAGCGAACCGGTCCCGGGTCTCGGTGTCGATCTTCACGGTGGTATCAGTCATGCCTTGAGTATGCACCCGAGAATACCTTCATGAATACCTCTGTGCGGCACGCACCACCACGCCGGACAAATCCCGGCCGAGAGCCTGAACCAAGCCCGGTTCATCGAGGACTGCACCGACTTCCTCAGCACGCCCGGGCTGCGCGAGGAATACGCTCTTCGATTCGGCTCTGCCGAGGATCAGGTGCTGTGGCAGCGTCCCGCCCCGGCCAACGACACCGGCGACGCGCAGCGCTGGACGATCTCCACGCCCGACGGGCAGGTCGCCGCACGCTTCGCCTACTGCACCCGGGCCGGCGCCCAGGCCGCGGCCGCCCGCGTCGCGGCCGCGCCGCCCGGCGGCGCATGGCCTACGCAGGCCGGCACGGGCGCCGCGCAACTGCTGAAGGCGGCGCGGGAGGCCTCCGCCGTACCGGACCTGCTGCCGCTGACCCACCAGGGCAAGCCGGACTGGGGCTCGGGCTACGGCCTGGACTTCGCCTACTTCTGGATGCCCGACACCCGCGCCGCCTACGAGCGGATGATCACCGCATTCGGCCGCAGGCCGAAGAACTGCCGCACCTGCGCACGCACCGCGCGCCAACAGAGGAAAGACGGGTGGGACCCGGCCACCGGGCACTGGCCGTCCTGGACGGTGCAGGGCCACCGCGGCCGCTACGACCACCCGCACTGCCTGTGCACCGGATGCCTGCGCCTGCACCAGCGGATCGGCGCAACGAAGACCCTCACCGGACCGGAAGACCAGCCGGTCCCCGCCGCGGCCGCCGTCGGCCTCTTCAGCCCGCTGACGGCCGCCGAACAGCACGACCCCGATCCTGGAGAGCGGCCTTTCGCCTGGTTCGCGCACTTCCTGCAGGACGCCGGACACGTCGTGATCGACGAACGACCGACCGAAGGGCTGTGGCCGCGCGGGGTGCTCCACGACGACGCGCTCTTTTGCGAAACCGGCGTCACCGGCCCGTGCGACGCTACCGACGACGCGCTCCTGTAGCCGGGAGCGATCCCCGAGGCGGCCGCGAGGCAGCCGGCCCGCCGCAGAGCTCCACCGAAGCGCACCAGTGCGGGGCCGGCCGCATGCCACTGGCCGGCCAGGTCCTGCAGTTCCTGCCAGATGTCCCGTGGACCGCAGGCGGTGACGATCCAGCAGGAGCGTCCTACCGGCTGCACCCGCAGCCGCGATCCGCAGGCGGGCCGGTTCGGTGTCCCGGTCAGGCGTCGAGGGGTTCGGCCAGGTGCGCTGCCGCGATGGTGTCGATGCGCTGGGCGAGGTCGAAGTCCGCGGCTGTCAGGCGGTGTCCCGCGTCGTGCGTCGTGATGGTGAACCTCACCCGGTCCCAGCGCAGGTCGATGTCCGCGTGGTGGCCGATGAGCCGCTGTACGTCCGCGACGTGCACGATCAGCGCGACCCCGCCGTGATAGCGGATGCCGAACGTACGGGTGATCTCGTTGCCTTCACGGCGCCAGCCCGCCATACCGTCCAGCGCGATCACGATTTCGTCCTCGGTCAGCGGCACGGGTGCCTCGGGCACGCTCAGCTCCCCTCGGTCACGGGCGCCAGAACCTCCGCGAGATCCTGGCCGACCGGGGCATCCTGCCACGGCCGCATCGCTTGCTGAAGGGCCACCAGTTCCCGGCGCATACGCGCCGATCGGGTCTGGGCAGCGATGTCCGCGGCCGTGCGGGCGATCTCCAGGGCCTGGTCCGGTTCGCCTGCTCCCGCAGCCGCGGTGGCGTGCCGGGCCAGGTACACGCCGCGGTCGCGGCGGGCCGTCTCGGGAACGATCTGAAGCACCTGATCCCACAGCGCGAGTGCCTGGGCGCCCAGACCGAGGCGGCCGTAGCAGGTGGCCCGCTGTACCTCCAGGTATCCGGGGGTGCGCCGGCACGCGTTTCCCCAGGGCAGAGCGTCATCGACTCGCCCGAGCAGTGCGTCCGCCTGATCGATGAGCCGGTCCACCGCGCCCCGGTCCCGGACGAGGGACGCTCCGTGCGCCTGCTGCTGCAGGGCCATCACCCGCACTTTGGGCACCAGCCGGTCCGGGCCGGCGAGCGCCGCCTCGCACAGGTCGATGACCGCGGGCCCGTCCCCGAGGTCGGTGCGCACCTGCGCCTGGTTGACGAGGGAGTAGCCGATCAGGTGCGCATCGCGGGAGCGCATCGCGATCTCCTGGGTGACCCCGCGCCAGAAGCTGGCGCCGCCCATGTCGCCGGCGTCCTGGTACAGCCAGCCGACCAGCGCGGCGTACGCGGCGCCGATGCGCAGGAGACCGCGGCGGGTCTCGCCCTTGGCCGAGCGGATCAGTTTGTCGATGAGCTGGTACTGCGCGGACACCGTGCCGATCAGGTCGTGCGGGCCCAGGAGCATGTCCGCCCGGTAGTGCCCCTCCAGCTGCTGCCGGAAGTAGTCGATCAGGGCCGGGTCGACGTGCTGCGGAGCGAACGGCCCGGCGACGAGCGCCGCGGCGGTGACGGACACGAACGCACGGCGTTTCACATCAGCCTCTTCGTGGTGCTCGGGGCGGATCCACCCGGGCGGGGTGGTGAATCCCAGGTCCTCGGGCCAGCGGCCGAGCGCGTCGTGCAGGACGATCGCGGTCTCCTCGGCGGGCCAGCCCGGATGCGCTCCCTCCCAGCGGCGCCAGGTGCGCGCGGAGACGCTGAACTGCCGGTCGTCGAGGAGCTGCTGCCCGTGCTGGGTGAGGCGGGCGGCCGCCTGTTCCAGGGTCCGCCAGCCGGCACGCAGCCGTGCAGCGCGCAGCGCGTCGTTACGGCCCATATGCCCAGTCTGTGCTGTCATCGCGTCCGTCCCCGGCCGTGGCCGCTGTGTGGCCGTACGTGGCCACGGCCTGGCCTGGTTGCCTCCCACCGTGCACACCCATCATCACCGTGTGGCTACAGAACGTGCACAGAATGCGGCAAGTGTCCCTCGCGCGGTCGGGCAGGACCACCTGCCCCTGGACGTGGAGGCGATGCGCGTCGCGGTGAACCGTCTGCTCGACCCCGGCGCCGGCGCGCACGGCGTCCCGCCGGCCGCCGGCGAGCTGGAGATGCTCACGCTGCAGCTGCGAGGACACCTCCAGCTGCTCGCGCCCGAGATCCAGCAGACCGCCAGCAGACTTCCCCGGCAGAGCCCCTCACGGTGCTGCGTCCTGGCCTGCCTCGGCGAGGCCCGCATGACGCTGGACACCGAGCCTGAGCCCACATCGGCGGCCGGAGCCGCCCACGCCCGGCAGCTGGCCCGCGTCCTCAACGCCCTGCTCGACCACCACGAGAACCTGGCATGAGCGCGGCCCTGTGGCCCGTGCCGCCGCCTTTCATGTGGTCCTGTGTCACCTGTTCGACCCTGCTCGACCTGCTGAACGAGTCGCTCCTGCTGACGGACGCCTCCCCGACGTGTGAGCAGGGCCTGTACGTCCAGATCGCTCTGGCCCGCCACATCGCAACCGATCATCCGCAGTCGCTGCCCGCAGCCCACGACGAGGACTGCCTGATCTGCCTCGGCTACCGCAGCCGTGTACAGGACCCAGGCGGCATGTGGGCCGAACATCGGGCGCGCAGCCTGTTCCTGCCCGACGCCTTCGCCCGACGCCTGTAAACCCCCACCCAGCAGGACCATGACCAGATGCCCCGGCGAGCGTGTTTGCCGGCGGCATCCTGTGGTGCTCGGCCCCGGCCAGAGCACGGCCGCCCCGCCTCCCCCGGTGTACAGGGGCGGGGCGGCCCCACACCGGCACGGCATGACATCACCGGATTCCCTCTGGCCGCTCTCGTCGAATCCGGAGCCGACCCGCCGCCTGCGCCCCGGGACAGACCCTCGAAGCCCGCAAGGATGAGCGAGCTGCCCGCAGCTCTGCATCCCCTGCCGCTGCACCGCTCCGGCTGGCAACCGCTGATCAGAGGATTCCTTCCGGTACGCCAGCAAAGACGGCTACGGTAAGAGCATGGACAAGGAGCTCCGGCTGAACATCGGCGAAGAGCAGTACGAGCAGCTCGTGCGCGAGGCGCAGGAGCGGCACGAGGACCCGACGGTGTATGCCGGACGGGTGCTGACCGAGGGCCTCAACCGGGCCCGGTTCGTCCAGGGCTGCGCCGACTTCCTCAGCACACCCGGGATGCGCGAAGAATTCGCCCTTCGATTCGGCCCCGCTGAAACCGGCACCAGCGTGTCGGCCGCCTGAGTCTGCTTGTGGAACTGAACGTAGATCTTCCGTGGCTGCTTGAAGTCGCGCGGACCCAGCTTGCAGATCCTGACGTCACGGACTGGGGGGCACTGGAAGCCGCCCGGGCCCGCCACTGCTTCCGCGTCCTGGACGCCCCCGCCTATGCCCGTCCCCACCACCGGGCCGCCGCCCTGTTCGAGGCCCTGTGCCGCCTTCCGGCACTCGAACACAGCAACGCACTCTTCGGTGTGACCGTCGCGGTCGGCTACCTACGCGCCAGCGGCCTGCCCGTACGCGTCAATGCCAAGGAGGCCGCAGCCCTGGCTGAACAGGTGACTTCCGCACAGATGGACGTGCGCGCCCTGGCCGACACGCTCAAGGAATGGACCGAGCGCGGCTGAAGTCTGCGCCTGCAGTCCCTGGAACCCATCCGCAGCAGCCTCTACCTGTGCTGGGCCCTGCTGCCGAAGCCCCTGCCCGCGTCCGCAGGTACAAAGAAGGGCTGGAAGCTGGTTGATCGTTCCGCACTCTATGCCGCGAAGCGCGGAACCGTGCGAGACACGGAGGATGCCGCTCCTCAGCTCCTCAGCTGATCGAGCTGGCGTTCCAGAAAGAATACGTGGGGTTCCCTGGCGATGAAGAAGTCCTGGAGCATCCTCTGGGACGTCCAGTCTCCCCGCGTACCTGCTATCCCGATGCCTTCGTTGAGTCCATCCCGTACCTGTAACTCAAACGCCAGGTCATTCTGCAGCATCTCCTCTAGGGTCTCTCCCTGGCGGAGCGGGTGCCTTCTCTGCGCGTTGGGCATGCCTTCCAGGTCGAGGATCCGGAAGGAAAGGGTCCTGACGTGGGTTGTCGATCGCACAGCCGCGGCTTCGATGGACTGTGCCAGAGCTGCACGGCCCTGGTGTTCATGACGGAAGGCGTGCTGGGAGAACTGGTCGACCGTGGTCAGCTCCCGCGTGAGATGTTCCTGTAATGCCTCCATGACCTGCGGATCACCCTTCATGAATCCACCTTCCGCCGTCGCTACTCCGCCCGCTCCGGACGAAGACGCCAGACCCGCAGTGACACCGGAGCCCGGCATACGGAGAAAGCTTCCCGTCCCCTGGAAGAGCGGGACAGAGAAAGTACGGTTGTGGCTCAATATGTCCCGTGGTCGGCTGTCTGTTCCAGGCCGTCCGCGGACCGGAACAGAGCCGGTCCGGTGCACCAGCGGCCGCCCGGGGCCCGCGGGGAAGGCCGCAGTACTCACAGCACAGCCACCGGTATATGCGCCGCGGGTTGGCCTGCGAGCGGAGCGCTTGCGGGACCGGCCCGAGGACCGCTCGGCCGGCGCTTCGCCCAGCCGGGGCGCCGCAGTTGCGGTGAGCGTACGGAGCGCTCACTCAGGCAGCAAACAACCGGCGTCGGGCGTCGTGCATGAAGACGGCAACGCTCGCTTCTCTGCGCCAGGCATCCAGTGCCCGGACGGTCTCACTGACGTAGCCGTGAGCCCGCGGGGAGCGCAGGTTCTGCAGGATGGCCAGGGACTCCTGAGCATGGGGCAGGCCTTGGTCGAGGTCGAGGCGCTGAAGATGGGTGCAGGCCAGGACAGCCCTGCAGATGCCGACGGCGCGGGTGAATCGGCTGGCGGGCATGGGCGCGGCCTTTTCGCTCCACCGGAACGCCTCGGTGGGGTTGCCCAGGTTCCGGTGGATTTCCACGGCGTCGGTGGCTAGTCGCCCATACCCGAAATAGGCCAGTTGCGCCGGATCGTAGGCTCCGAGCCGGATCGCCTCCAAGTAGCCTTCGGCCGCCGACAGGGCGGCGTGGGTATCGCCACGCCGACCCGCCCGGGCGTGGGTCCGGGCCTCGGCGAGTTTGGCGAATCCCAGCACGCGCGGCGCGGCGTGGCCCTTGGCCTACTCGTGCGCGACCTCGGCCATGTCGGCGGTCTGCTCCGGATAGCCGCGCAGATAGGCGGCCCGGGCCAGACGCAGGGCCTGCACCAGGTGGCGGACAACTGGGATGCCGGAGGGGCCTACATGTAGGGCTCCTCTGGCCAGGTCTGGCCGATGTTCGGATCAACGAACCAACCCTCTTTTGCCTCCTCCCCGTGCGAGGCGCGGGCCACGAACGGCCTCCCTTTGTCTTTGATGGTCAAGGTGCCGGTCTCACCGGATTTGGTCCCTCGATAGTCAGCCTTGATCACGAATTCGCAGTCTTTGTCGGCGAAGACCGAGACGTTTAGCGCGCCTGGCGTCTCGCCGCCGCCCACGTAGATGACCTTGTTCCATCGCAGCTCAGACGAGGTAAGCAACTTCCCGCTCAGCGCAGCCTTCTCAGCCTTCTTCGAGTCAGATGGAAGCACCTTCGTGCCCTTGGTCGCCGCGCGACCCGTGAAGCCGAAGGAGATGTCCTCCCAAGCCTCCGGTCCACCCACCTGAAGGCCAGCGTTCACCGTGGCGACTCGATTCCAGCACTTGATCACCTCGGCACGCAGCTTCGTGAGCATGACGATCTCTTCACGATCGCTGGTAATCGTGACTTCCCAGCCGGGGGACCCCTTGCCGTTGATGACGTGCCCTCCCCGGGCTTTGAAGAAGGCCTCAACTTTGTCAACGTCCCCGTGCGTCGCAGTGAGGGCTTCCACGTCAGACGGTTCGAGTCCTCGTTCCAGCTCCCACTGGCCCGAGGCCCCGGCGAGAGCGACGTTCGCTTGTACCGCGTGCCGAGCCTTGTCGATAGCGTTCTGGGCCTTGTCCTCAGCCTGAGCGTTGTCCTCGGCGAAGAGGATGCCTACCTTGTTCTCCAGCACCATCCCGCCGATCACCAGAACCATCGCGACCAACGCAGTGAAGAGTCTCCACCGAAGAGGCTTGCCTCGCGTGGCCTCGGTGGCCGGGGCCACGTCCAACAGATGCTCTGCGCCCCGTTGGCTGCGTGTACGCCAGTCCGTCAGGCGTGCCCGCCAGCCGCTCATTGCCGCCTCCTTATGTAGTTGATCAGGTGTGTAGCGTGCGCGGAAACATACCCTCAGCGCGCCATCCGTGGAGGTGGTTCACCGTCCGCAGACAATCCTGTTCTACGGAGTCCACAATGCCCGCGATCGTGAACGTGGTGCCTGTAGTTCGCGCGCGAAGGTACTCATTTCGGAGGCTGTCGAGGCGCCGCAAATCGGCCCGAACTGCCGGCTGACGGGCGGCCGCTGGTTCTCCTACTACGACGCGACCTCGGTGACGTCCGCGGCCGGTCTGGACATCGACCACATGGTGCCCCTCGCGGAAGCCTGGGACAGCGGAGCTTCCGCCTGGACGGCGCGACGCCGCGAGGCCTACGCCAACGATCAGGGTGCAGAAGCATCCCTGGTGGCCGTCACGGCCCGCTCCAACCGCAGCAAGAGCAACCAGGACCCGGCCACCTGGCTGCCGCCCGCCCCGGACACCGCGGTGCGCTGCACGTACGCCGCGCAGTGGGTCGCCACGAAGCTGCGCTGGGACCTGACCGTCGACGACACCGAGCTCGCGGCGCTACCATCATCGACGACGACCAGGAGCTGGTCCTCGAGAAGCTCACCCGGGAGCAGGTTCTGGACTGGCGCCATCGCGCCACCGCGCCGCCGCCGGCCACCAGCTGGTCAACAAGGTTGAGCAAGTGCTGAGCAGGGGCGAGCACCGTGTCCGGCGCTTTGGCCGCGCGTTGTCACCATGACCACTCATACAGGGTGATCACTCGTACTACACTACGGTTGGCCGCATGCCTGCCGAACAGAACATCGACTCCACCCACCTTGAGGCGGCTTGGCGGAACATCACCGCATGGCTCGCCGAATATGCACCCCTCTCGCGCGCCTCGCTCCTGCCGCCTGCGTCCGAGGCTGAGATCGAGCACGCCGATACTCTTCTCCGCGAACGCCTCGGCTTTGGACTTCCTGCTGAACTTGGGCAGTTGTGGCGACTGTGCGGTGGTGTGGAGCACCAGGACATCGGAGCTGACGAGCAGGGCGAGATCTTCTCTGGGCAGTTCTTCCCTGACGGGTTGCTTCTGGCGCCGGCCAAGGCGCTGGCGCCGCGCCTTCCCGGGCCTGGTACGGAGGACCTCTGGGGCGGCGCCGAGGTAGTTCCCTGGCTCACAGGGGACGACGAAGACGCTCCCTTGCAAGGCTCCTACATCGGCGCCCGTGGTGTCGGGAAGTGGTCGTTCGAGGACAACCCGGTCGGCACGCCCGATTACCCGTCGATGGCCGCCTACCTGGAGAATGTTTACCGCACACTTACCGTAGGGCCCGCGAATCTGATGGGCTCCGATGTGCCCGGCATCGTGTGGGGCTGCCTGATCTGGGACCGTCCTGAGGGGTCCTGGCTGACGGATGCCGCCGAGCACTGGAGCCCGGTTCACTGACCAAAGCGGTCCCCGTCCGGATCCGGGCGGGGACCGTCAAGGATTACCTGCTACGGCTTGGCCATCGTGCAGACGATTGTGGCCTTGGACGGGTCACACGCCTTGAACCAGGCATTGCTCGGGTCGAGGGTGTAGGCGTCGCCTGAGGCTGATCCTTCGGAGTGGACACCCTGACAATGGATCTTGATGGTCCAGGGAGGGATGGCCAGGTGGGACGCAAGTCTCCGTATCCGGAGGAGTTCAGGAAGGATGCCGTCGCGCTCCATCGCGCCGCCGCCGGGAAGCGGACGTATGCGGCGGTGGCCGCTGATCTCGGCTCACCGCGGAGTCGCTGCGAACGCGGGTACGCAAGGACGAGGCCCAGGCTGCGCCCGTGAGCCGCGATGGCAGCGTGAGCCCGGAGGGGGAGCCGGCCCGGCTGCGGGCGGAGAAGGAGTGGCACCTGGAGCGCGAGATCCTGCGCCGGGCAGCCGCCTGTTTCGCCCGGGAGGTGAAGTGAGCCCCCGCCGCTGGGCCTTCATCTCCGACCACCGCGCCGACTTCGGCGTCAAGCGGATCTGCCGGGTGCTCGGGGCCTCCCGGGCCGGCTACTACCGGCACCTGGCCACCGAGCAGGCCCGAGCCGAGCGCCGGGCCGAGGAGAAGCGGACCGTGAGCGAGATCCGCGCCATCCACGCCGCACACAATGGCGCCTACGGCGCCCCGCGCGTCCATGCTGAACTGCGTGCGAGGGGACGGAGGCTTAATCGCAAGCGCGTCAGCCGGCTGATGCGGATCAACCACATCGTCGGCCGTCACCTGCGGGAGAAGAAACGGACGACGATCGCGGACCCGGCCGCGCCGCCCGCGCCTGACCTGGTGATGTGCGACTTCACCGCGGACACGCTGGACACCACGTGGTGCGGCGACATCACTTACGTAGCCGCCGTCTGCGATGGTCATCGTCTTGCCGATGGCGGCCTTGGCCCCGGATTCTTCCCAGCCGCGGGAGTCGTGCCGGTTTCCCGGTAGGGGCCGGCCGACCACGACGACCAGGCGGGTGCCGGCGTCGATGACCACCTGATGGGCCGTGGAATAGCGGTAGTTCTTGGACTGCTCTGCGATCGTGTGGTCACGGGTGGGAACCAGGGTGCCGTCCACGATCAGAACGGTGTCCTTCGCGAACCGCTTGCGGGGCTAGAGTGCGAGCAGCGGCCCGAGGTGGTCGATGATCCGGTCTGCGGCCGATTTCGAGATGCCGAACAGCGGGGCGATCTGGCGCATGGTCAAGTCCGTGCGCCAGTAGGCCATGACAAGCAGAATGCGATCCTCCAGTGGGAGCCCCCAGGGCCGCCACGCTGAAGTTCGGCATCGGTCTCGCGCCGCACGGCGGTCACCAGCCTGCGGAAGCAGCGCGGGCTCAGCCCGGTGAAGGGACCTATCCAGGACGGCACCGACGCCGTGATCACTGCAGTCACACCAAGATCGTTTCACCTGGAGTCGACCGGGACGGGTATGGGTCAGGTACGGAGCCCGAGGTGCCGGTCCAGCTGACCGCGCAGACACGCAGAAGCCCCACGGAGAGTCCCGAGTTGTCGCACTTCCGCCGCCGCAAGTTCCGTCCGCCCAGCCAGCGCGAGCACAGCGGCATAGGGCCGCTCACCTTCGGCGAGCTTCGCCGCCACGGCATCACGGACGCCTCGCAGCACCGCGCGGTCCGCACTCGGATGCTCCGCCAGCAGCCGAAGGAGCCTGTTGTCGTTCCAGGCGCTGTCTTGCGCCGTGCTCAGTTCCAGCAGAGTGCCAGGCGCCGTGGCGGGATTGGCGGCGAGCGCCTGCCATACGAAGGGGTACGGACACCGTGCGAGTCGGTGCAGTACGGCACTGTCACTCTCGGCATGCGCCAGTTCGAGGTAGTCAGCAGGCGTGTGCACGGACATGGCCCCCAGAATCGTCGGGGCGATCATCCTGCCATCAGGGCCCAGTCGCCCGCGCGCGAGGCACTGCCGCAACCGGTCGAAAATTGCTTACGGGACAGCCCTTAATCTTGTTCCTTAACCTGGATTGGTCACTCTCTGTGTTGTGGGTTGTGATCGCTGCGATCTGTTTCGATCGCGTTCGGTCAAGGTCTCGGGGCGCTTGAGGGTTTTCCCCACGTCGTAGCGGGTGGGCCGCTGCCGGTTGGGGAGTCCAGGCGGTCTGCCGGGGCCGGGGCGGGCAGGTTTGGGTGCGCGGGCGGGACTGCCGAGGCGAGGGCGGATGTTCCTGAACCATCGCCGCACCCGGGTTGGGGTGAGTGCGGTGCCGGGGCGGGTGGTCTTCTCCCAGGGCTTGCGCTGATCGGCTGCCAGCGGCAGCGCGAGGCGGAGCTGGGTGTGGGCTGCGACGACGAGCCAGGTCCACCGGTCCGCGGCCTGAGGGTCGCGCAGCCGGGGTCGCGTCCAGCCCAGAGACTGCTTGAACAGGCGGAACGTGTGCTCCAGGTCGAATCTGCGCAGGTAGCAGGACCAGACGAAGTCGACGTCGTCCGGGGCGGCTCCGGTCGCGGAGGACCACAGCCAGACCGGTGGCGCGTCACGGTCACCGGGAAGGCGCTCGACTTTGAGGCGGATCAACGTGCCTTCGACGAGCGGAAGTTCTCCGTTCAGGTCGAGCCAGGCCGAGCGGTGGGTGAGCCGGGGATGGACCCGGTCCCAGGCGCGGGCTTCGGCTTTGCCGTAGCGGGAGGTGTCGTTCACCGTGAGCACCGCCGGTTCCGGCCAGGTCTCCGGCTTCGCCAGGCGGAACTCCGGCCCGTGCTTTGGCGGTCGGCCGCCCCTGGGGTCGTAGATGCGCGGCGGCTTCGGCATCCGCAGGACCCGGTCGGAGCGCAGGCGCCCGACGAGCTCGACGGGCAGATCACGCAGCACCCAGGGCAGCCGCATCACGTCATATCCCGCATCCATCACGACCAGGATGTGCGGGGGGTCCCCGCACTGCCACTGGCCGACCGCGACCAGGCGCTCGACCACGGCCCGCAGCTGGCCGGCCGTCACGGCCGCGGCGTCGTCGGCGGGCGCCAGCCGGACCACATCCAGCACCTGCGTCCACGAGGTGCGGTCCGGGGTGAGCGCGGCAACGAACGAGTACGGCCAGCCCGGCACCACGTGGTCCGACGAGCGGCCGTTGCGGCCGTGGACCAGGCAGAACAGCCGCTCCGGCGAGCAGGAGGCATCCGACCGCAGCCACGGCGAGACGTCCACCGTGAGCACGATCCGCCCGTCGAACCGCGGAAGTGCCAGCGATATCAGCAGGTCACGCAAGGCTTCGGCACTATCTTCCGCAGCGCCGGCGTCCTGCGCTGATATCGCTCCGTCAGCCCGCTAACCTGCTCGACGAACGTTGTCCTCGGACAGTCCGCGTTTTCGCAGTACAGCCGCCGCACCGAAAGATCGATCACCACGGGCCGCCCACCGATCGACTCGTCCGCGACGTGACGTACATACCGCGAGTGCACCCAGTTCGACTCCTGACCACACCCTGGGCACGCACGGCGCGCATCTTCCCTGGTGAAAGCGGTGATTCTCACGGTCTCCGGGCCGGTGCTCACCCGCTCAACTCGTAACCCCGCCAGCCGGGGCAGCAGTTTGTCGATGGTGACGTCACACACCGCCAGCCTGACACCGGCAGTCCGAGTCATGTGGCCAATCGTCAGAACGATCAACGCCTACGAAACTCTTGGAAGAGCCGCTTGTTCTGACAGACCCGAGTACGTCGGCTGGATTGAGGGGTACAACGAGTGAACCCGAGTGGTCAGGATGGAACGCGCGGAACCGGGTGCCACCGCATGTATATGGGGGGCAGTATGAGTACCGAGTCTTCATTCTTCGACCGGCCGGTGGCGGAGACGCTGGGGCGCTGTCCTGGTTATGCGTTCGCCGGGGACGGTGTGCAGACGGCGACGGGCAACTACACGCGCACGGACGTCGACCTGGTGACCCACGACAGGCTGCTCACCTGGGCACGTACTTACAACTCGCGCACGAAACGGGGCGGGGTGCTGGGGCGTGGCTGGACGTTCACATACTCCATGCGGCTGGAATCAGCAGCGGAGGGCGCTGTCCGCTTCCACGACCGCGGCGGACGGGTCCTCTCCTTTGTACCGGGGGACGACGGAGACTACCGGCGCCCACAGGACCTCGACGCAGACTTGCACCGCGAGGACGACGGAAGTTTCACCCTCTGCTTCTTCGCGGGGGAGCGGTGGCACTTTTCTGAGGATGGCAGGTTGCTGTCCTTGGCGGCCGAGGGGCGACGGGTGGAGTTGCGATACGACGATGAGGGGCGGGTCGTCATGGTCGTCCACTCGGCAGGGCTGCGGTTTGATCTCTCGTACGGGGCGGGTGGCCTGCTCTCGAAAGTCACCGCCGACGACGGGCGCGAGGTGGCCTATGCGTACTCCGGCTCCGACCTGGTGGCAGTCACCGGATCCGACGGCGCGGTCCTGCATTACGACACGGACGATGACGGCCTGCTGACGAGCGTGCGTGAGGCCGATGACATCCGGCTGATCATCAACTCCTACGACGACGTGCGCCGGGTCACCGAGCAGCAACTCGCCGGGGCAGGCGGTGTCCAGTTCATGTACCACTCGGAGAACGGACGTACCGATGTCACGGCCCGGCCCTCGGGGGGCCGGTCGTTCTTCCAGCATGACCGTATGGCTCGCGTGTCCGGGGTTACCGATGCGCTGGGTAACACAGTCAGCATCGCCTACGACCAAAATGGCCGCTTCGTTGAAGGGATGACCGCGGGCGGTACCCGGCTGGAGCGGGAGTACGATGCGGACGGTAACCTCCGCGTGGAAGTCTGGGGTGGCTCCGCCACACGCTACGTGTATGACGACAAGCGACGCGTCGTCCGCCGGACCGACCCCACGGGAGGGGTCACCAACTACGAGTACATCGGGGCAAGCCGCTTACCGGTCACCGTCACGGATCCCTCCGGTGCCCGTACCCGCTACACCGTCAAGGGCGGGCTCGTGACGAGCAGACGGGATCCCGACCAAGGAACGCAGCGCTGGGAGTACAATGCGCGGCGCCTGCTCGTAGCGGCCACCGATGCGACCGGGGGCAGGACGGAATACGCCTACGATGCCGCCGGACGGCTTGTGCGGGTCACGACGCCGTCCGGGGAGACGATCCGTTACAAGTACGACCGGGCGGGACGCATACTACAAGTGATGGATGCGGCAGACGCTACCACCCAGTACCGCTACTCCTCAGCGGGCCGCAGACTGTCTGTCACCGACCCGGTCGGCGCCGTCGAAACCCTCGGCTACGACGAGGCCGGCCGTATGACCGAGCGCGTCGACCGGCTCGGCGCCCGGACCCGGTTCGCCTACGACGACTCCGGCAGGCTTTCCTCGGTGACGCTGCCCGATGGCACTGAGACCACAGCTACCCGTGACGTTCTCGGCAGGATCATTGAGACCAACGATCCGACAGGGACTATCCAGTACACCTACGACTCCGACGGGCGCTGCATCAAAGAGGAGGGACTGGAAGGAACGACCACCACTGAATGGGACGCCCGCGGCAACCCCCTGGTGATCACCGGGCCCGATGGCACCGCCTGGCACTACACCTACGACCTCGGTGACCGCCTGATCACCCTCACCGATCCGGCTGGCGCCGTGCAGAGTACCCGCTACGAGGACGAGCACCGCAGAATCGTCGTGACGAATCCTGCGGGTGCCCGGACCACCCAGATCTTCACCGGCGGCGGCCACCTGCACGCTGTAGTCGACGCGTTGGGCAGGCGTACCGAATTCCAGCGTGACCGGGCAGGGCGGGTCGTCGAGAGAGTGGATCCCGAGGGCGGCCGGACCCGCTACACCCATGACAGTGACGGCCGGCTCATCGCGAGGATCTCTCCGGCGGACCTGTTAACCCGGTGGGCGTACCAGAAAGGGCGGTTGATCGCCGTCACCAATCCGCGTGGCTTCATCACCCGCTACGCCTACGACGCGCGCGGCGACAGGACACAGATCATCGAGCCGGGCGGCGCTGTAACCAGGCGCGCCTTCGACAATGGCGGACGGCTCATCCGGATCACCGACCCGCGTGGTGGCGTGACGCGCTTGACATACGACGCGGTCGGTAACCTCACCTCGATCACCGACGCCAAGGGTGCCGTCGCCCGCTACACCCACGACGCGGCGGGACGACGCACCTCGCGCACCGACCCGCTGGGGCGGCGCACCCGCCGCGAATACGACGTCGCGGGCCGGCTCACGGCGGTCATCGAGCCGTCAGGCCGTACTGTGCGAATGGAGTATGACGAGGCGGGTCGACTGGTACGCCGGTACGCCGAGGACGGCAGCGAAGTCCGCTTCACCTACGACAAGGCAGGCCGTCGCCTGACGATGCAGGACGCGAGTGGCGCCACTCGGTACACGTACGACAAGGCAGGTCGCCCGGTCACCGTGACCGGCCCGGACGGCGCCGACTTCCATTTGGCTTACGACAAGGCGGGACAGCGGATCGCGCTGCGTTACCCGGATGGCGCGAAGGTGACGTACCGCTACAACCTGAACGGCCATCTGGTCGGTATGCGCGACTCGGCCGCAGGCGAAGCCGTCTACGCTGTCGACCCGGACGGCAAGCTCCTCACGGAGCAACTGCCCGGCGGCTGGCTGCGCAAGTACGCCTACGACGGCGGGCTGCTGTGCCACTTCTCCGAGATCCGCGCGGGCGTACCGGTCACATGTACCCGGCTCGCCCGCAACGCCGACGACCGCATCATCAGGCGTGAGGATAGTGACGAGAGCTGGACGTACGCTTACGACCCGGCGGGACAACTGGTCCGCGCGATACAGGGCTCCGGCACGGCGCCGCCCAAGGTGACCCACTTCGCCTACGACCTGGTCGGCAACCGCACCAGTGTCGTCGACGGCAGCACCGCCACGCGCTTCTTGTACGACGCCGCCGACCAACTGCTCGCGCTGGAAACCGAAGGGCGGCGCGTCGCCTACACCTACGATCCCGCCGGACGGCTGCGTGAGGCCTACGACGGCGATGTACGGCACCGCGTTGAGTACGACGGTCTGGGCTCGCCCCGGGAGGCCGTCCGTACCCGTGCGTGGGCGATGGAACGCGTCCGGACCACGTACGACGGGGACAAACTGCTGGCGTGCGTCTCGGTAAGCACAGGCGATCAGCACGCACCGGAGACCACAGTGGACTACCGGTGGAGCCCCGACAGCGTGCCGCAGATCCTCACCCAGCGGGTGCGCACCAAGGTCCCGCAGGCGGACGACACGGCTCCGCTCGGGCGGGACCTAGCCAGCGCGCGCTTTACCTACGGTCACGGACGCGCATTCGCGACCTCGGCGCACGGATCGGTGAACTTCGCACGGGACGTCTTTGGGACAGCAGTCCACACGGAACAGACCGCGCCCTGGACCTGGGACACACCATATGACCCCTTCGGCGCCCCCGCGGGCGAGCAGCCCACCCGCCCACCGCTACTGCGACCGGAGATCCCCCGCTTCGGCTACCGGGGCGAGCTGATGTACGGCGCGTGCGCGGACCTGCGGGTCCGCCAGTACGACACCACACTGGGCCGCTTCACGACGCGCGACCCGCTCTCCGTCCTCGCTGCCGGAAGCGGGGCCAACAACCCCTACGCCTACGCCGCCAACGACCCGCTGAACAAGATCGACCCGCAGGGCACCTGGGCGGTGGCCGACACCGTCGCGGGACTACTGGCAGGCCTGCGCGCGCCCTTGGTCACCTGCGACGGCTGCCCAAGCGGGACCAATAGCATCGAGTCCCATCGCAAGTGCTTCCAAGGAACGGTCTGCTTGAGCACGCGCGGCGGTTTCGACTCCGATGAGCTGAACGCCGAACAGGCCAAGCTGGTCGGCCTTTGGAAGAGGGGCCAGGGCGAAGCAGCCGGTCAGGCGATGGCGATCCACGAACTCAACCGCCGCCGCCAAGGCCTCATGGACAAGTTCCTCCAATCCCTGGGAGCGGACACGGAGATCAGCTACAACGTCGATTGGGAAGTCGGAATCCGCGGCCCAGTGCTCGGTGGCTACCGCATAGACATCATGACGTCCGAACGCAACCACTTCGAGTGCAAGCGCTGGGCGGGTCCCGCGACGTGGTACGTGGTGGAGGAGCAGCTCCAGGACTACGAGCTGATCTGGCGCTTCGACTACGGACTTACGATCACGCCTAGCACCGAATTACAGGACTGGGCCGACGGATTCCAGGTGTACAACCACTGGTACTCGATCATCCCAGACACCGTCTACGTGTGGGGCCTGGGCAACACCGCAGGCCACATCTACATCGCCAAGGACGACAAGACCAGGGACGACGTCAAAGAGAAGGCCAACGAAAAGATCGCCCAGCGTAAACTGATGCCGGACGCCCCACTGATTCCTGGGATCCGCTTCCCGGTACCGGTCCCGGTATAGCAGCCCTCGGCACAGACACTTCCACGGATCACAGTGGCGGAATCAGGCAGTACCGTGCAGAGCTCCTCAAGTTAATCAGCCCTCAGTGGTCCTCGCTCCTGATGAGCCCGGACACCACCCTCAGCCGCAGCCTGTACGAGCGTCTCGGGTAAAAATGTGCAGGTCTGTACCACAACGAACCGGCGGTCCGGTCTACGACCTCCTGCTCCTCCAAGGCGACAACACGACGAACATCTCAAGATAACCACCCGCTGGCGAGTCGACATCGTGCACAGCAGGCGAAGTGCGGCTCTCTGCGCCCAGGGATCGGCCCCTGGGGGCCTCCGGTGCGCCGAGGGGGCTGGAGGTGACGGGCGGCTGCAGCTCGCTGGGCGTTGTCAAGACAGCGTGGCTGAGATTCGTAAGGGCTGACGGAGGCATACGTGGCGGGTGATCCCTCGGCTGCGGCCGCGTCGTGGCGTGCTTTCGTGGGCTGAGGACGGGGGAGGGGGCAGCAGTTTTTCCGACCGGTGAGAGCGGGTACGGATGTGACCGCCCCTCAGAGGGCTCGGAAATGCCGTGCGCGACTGCTGTTGAGGGCCACGCTGCTTGTGGCAATCCGGGCCGGGGACGGCCTGTCCTACTTACTAAAGAGAGCGCTGGCGTCGAGAGCACTCTGACCTGCACAAACGCGCTTTCCATCCAGATCCGGCGATCTGGCACCCAGTCCATACCATCGTGCACCCGGTTCCTAAGAGCAGGGCAGACAGTTCATGAAGCCTGAGTACCCACGTCCTGAGAACCGTGACCACGGTTACAGGAACCGACCAGATTGACGTCAGGTTCATCAGTAGGCGCTCTGTCCGCGCTCGAGGAAGAAGCGACGGACCGACGTCAGGTTCAGCGACACGCCCTGGGGGCGGAGTTCATGAACTCAGTGCTCATGTACGTTAGGTTCATCTAGTCGGCCTGAGGGCCGCGGCTCATGCACGTCGAGGCAATGTCCAGCTACGGAGGGCCCGTTGGGAGCAGTACGCAGACTCGTCGACGCGGACACGGGCGAGGCCATCCCCTATGCGCCCTATGCCTTCTCTGGTGAACACATCCAGGTCGACAAGGCGAGAGTCGCAGCGATCACGGAGAGCAGGGAATTCACCCCGAGCCAGAAGTACCTGGTGCTGTGGTGGATCGGAGTCTCTCCCCAGGGTATGGCACCCTTGAGGGCGACCGGCGCGGACATCGCCAAGAAGGTCGGGATGACCGCCGATGCCGTCGGCAAGATCAATCGGAAGCTCCTCAAGCGCCGCATCCTGATTGAGCGCGGCCGGATCGGCAACTACAGGCTCTACCGGATCAGCCCGTACATTGCTTTCCACGGGACCGGGATCGAGCAGCGCGAAGCGATCAAGTCGTGCAACCCGCCGGACATCCCCGGCTTTGACAACACGTCCCCTTCGTGGCGGGAGGCCCAGTGAACAACGACGACAAGCGAAAGCTCCTGGACGTCCTCCACCGCACCGCCGGCATGACCGCCAACCAGCGCCTGGTCGTCATGCTCTACGCGGTGCACCCCACTGACCGCGCCGGCGCCGTCGTCGAGACCGGCGCCAACCTGGCCAAGCTTGTCGGCATGTCCCCGACCGTCTTCTCCCGCACCCGACGCCAGGTCGTGGAAGCCGGATGGCTCGAGGAATCCGAGAGGCTCGCACACATCAGCTACTACCGGCTCAGCGAGAAGAGCACCGGCGAGGACGTCGTCGTCCCTCTGCGCCGCGCAACCTGAACGGTTCCGAGAACCACAGCTCATGTACGTGAGGTCAATGAGTACCGATCCCGGGATTGGTACTCATTGACCTCACGTACATGAGCTGCCCGTCCTGAAGCTCGGTCGAAATTGCCAGGCTCCCGGTCAGCCTTTCCCCGACGGCCCGACTCCTTTGCCTTGCGAAGATGGTTTAGAGATCGCGCGGATAGATTGCCGTCAGGCAGGGCGGATACCCCGCCGGTTCCAGTAGCGCCCGGGTGACTGGGAGCCGCGCGGATCGTCGCCGCGGCCAACGCGGCAGCCGGAACCGACGCGGTGCGCACGGTGCGGGTCCTGCCCCCCCCCCGGGGGCCGCGCCTGCGCCCCGGACCGCACCCAAGGCCCCGGCCGCCGCACCGGATGCTTCGCAGGCACCGGTGAAGACCCGGCAGGAAGCCTCGCCCGGCTTCCACCAAGCGCTCGCCGCGCACCAGGCCGTCGCGTCCCCGAGCCGCGTCGACCCGTCGATCGCGGAGACGGTAAAGCGGCAGACCGCCGCGATGCGGGCGCTCAGCCATGGGGCATTCCCCGAGCCGCCGGACAACGGGCCGACCAGGATCGAGACGGCCCGTGCCCAGCGCTGCCGCCAGACCGCGGCGACCGAGGCCGCCGCCCTGCGCCGGGCTCGTGCCGAACGAGCTGGAGCGAGCGTGCCCTCGGCAGGCGGCTGGTGAGGTGGCATGAGCCGGGGGCGCGCCAGACCGCCCCGATGCGCGCTGAGCACCCAAGCGTTCCCCAAAACGGTGCCGGCCAGCTGGCCCCCTCAAGGCGGCCCGGGCCCGGCGCCGCAGGAAGTTAGAGGTTGCCTGTCTCGCTGTGCTGCGCCCGCGCCGTCAGCTCCGGTCGTGCTGCCCGTTGCCCGTCTGGCACCTGCCGCCGCACCGAAGCCGCAGGACGACGTCGTTGACCAGGCGCCGCTGGTCCTTGAGGAAGTGACCCGCGAGCAGGTCCTGGACTGGCGCAACCGCGCCGCGAAGGACCACCAGCTGGTGTTCGACCACATCGACCGGTACGGCGAGGTGTCGGCGCAACGGCTGTTCACGAGGGCGTTCGTCTCGCAGGTGACCCGGATGTCCCGCCTGGGGCACCTGAACCTCGGCTCCACCACGTGGGAACGGTCATGAGCGGCGGCGAGCTGTCAGGGGCCGACTTGGCGCAGGTCGCGTTGCGGGCCGCGCTGGAGACGGCGCGGAAGAACGGCGGCAACGGCCGTACGGCGAAGTTGCCTCAGTCCAGCCGAGTTCTGTCTTCGTCGGAAAGGAAGTGGAACCGATGCAGCCGTGCGGACACTTGTAGCTGTGGACTTCCTATTGCATGAACGGGTCCGGTCCGGCGACCGGTCGGCGTTCGCCGAGATCTTCGATGAGCACGCGCGCGTCGTCTACGCCCACGCGATCCGGACGACAGGTGACTGGGCCCTCGCTGAGGACGTCATGTCCCTCACCTTTCTGGAGGCCTGGCGACTGCGCGACAAACTGCGTGAGGAGGTCAGGAGCGTCCGGGCGTGGCTTCTGGGCATCGCGACCAACGTGATGCGCAACATCACGCGGGCGGCGCGGCGGCATCGGGAGGCGATGTCCCGTTTACCGCCGCCAGAAGGGCTGCCCGACTTTTCGGACGAGGTGGTCGGACAGCTGGCCGACGCCCAGCGGCTGGCCGCGGCGGCCCGGGCGCTGCACCGTCTGAAGCGGGCTGAGCGCGAAGTCTTCACTCTCGTCGTCTGGTCCGATCTGGGGTACGCGGCGGCCGCCGAGGCCCTGGGGATTCCCGTGGGCACCGTACGCTCCCGCCTTTCACGGGCGAGAAAGAAATTGCGCAGACTCGTCGAGGAAGAGCTTGCGGCGGATTCGCATGACGCGGAACCGCAGACCGGCAACGGACAACACATGTCGCAGAACGGGGCGGCCGCACCCCGCGCCTTCCACCGGAGGAGTGCACGATGAGCCTGGAGCAGGAACGATCCGAGCGTGAGCAGGCGATCCGGATACTGCCCCCGCTCCCCTACCCGGAGCCGGCACCTGGACGAATGGAAGGGCGCCGTGAGCACTTTCTGAGCGAGGTCGACCGGCAGGTGCGATCCCGCTCTCCCCGTCCGGCCCTGCGAGGGCGTTGGGGACTGGTGCTGGGCACAGCGGTGGCCGCCGGAGCGACAGTCGTCGTTCTTGGTATCGGCTCCGGACCCACCGACGCTCCGCGCGATGTGCCGCCGGCTTCGGCGGCGTCGGTCCAACTGCTGGAGAGAGCGGCCCTGGCCGCCGCCACGACGCCGCAGACGAAGGTGCACGCCGGGCAGTACTCGTACGTCAAGACGGTCGGCCACACCTCGGTGCTCTCCGAGACCCGGGCCGGCGAGATGGAACTCCTGCGGGAGGAGGAGGACATGGAGCAGTGGACGTCGGTGGACGGCAGTGAGCGGAGTCTGCAGCGCAAGGACGGCAACGACACTCTGCTGCCGGGCACTCCGGGCGGGGGCAACCTGAATTCACCGACCTACAACTTCCTGGCTGCCCTGCCGGCCGATTCCGAGACCCTGCTGAAGCGGATCCGCGACGACGCGGAGAAGAATCACGGAGCCGGTTCCGGCTCCACGACGGGACCGGACCAGCAGGCCTTCGTCACGATCGGCGACCTCCTGCGCAATGGGGTGGTTCCCCCCGAGACCTCCGCCGCCCTCTACCGGGCCGCCGCTCTCATTCCCGGAGTCGGGGTCGTCCCCGATGCGGTGGACGCGGCGGGCCGGCACGGGGTCGCCGTCACCCGGACCCATGACGGCGAACGCATTGAGTGGATCTTCGACAAGAGCACTGCCCGGCTCCTGGGGGAGCGCACCGTCCTTGTGGAGGACAACGCCTGGGGGAAGGCCGGCACCGCCATCACCTCCACCGCCCTGGTGGACAGCGGCATCGTCGAGGAGGCCGGACAGACTCCGTGACACCTTTCCGCGACACAGGGTAGTACATCGATTACAAAAATCGCGCAAGATCGAACATTGGGGCGATTGTGATCGAGTATTAGACATGCTCGATCACAGTTCCCCCGCATCCCGGATCTTGCTGTGAGGCTCTTGTGACGCACTGACACCACTTCGTCACAGGAGAAAACAGCATGCGCCTTACGCGCACTCTCGTCCCGTTCGTTGCCGCCCTCTGCGCCTTGGCGGCAAGCGCGACGACCGCAACCGCAACACCGGAGCCCTTTCCGTCGCCCGAGGTTGGACTCAACACGCCGGCCGAGGAGGCCGAGTTGCAACAGCAGCTCGACGAGGCCCAGCCCGTGATCGCCACCTACAACGGCGAGAAGATCAACCTGGCCGACGGCTGGCAAGGGGCACAGGCCTGTTCCGAAGTGCCGAGCGGTGAGGTCTACTGCTACGACAGCGCCGAGGAGGCGGATCAGGCTTTGGCCGCAATCGCCCCGGAAGTCGCGAGGGGTTCCGGGAGTGGCGCGGCATCGGCGAAGGCCAACGGTGAGCTCAGCCCCACAGCCGCCGGTGACTGCACCTACGGGTGGGTCTGCCTGTGGGAGCACGGGGAATTCACAGGGCGCCGGCTCCAGTGGTCCGCCAAGGGAACCAAGCAGCTCGCAGACTGGGACTTCCGGGACAAGGCCAGTGCCGGCTGCGTCAACCGCAACCAGGGAGGCGCGTCCGTCTATGACGCCCGAACGGCCCTGCCCGACCCGTACATGGTCCTGGCCAACGGCTACTGCTACAAGTTCATCAGCGCCAGCTACCCGACCGGCGGCTCCTTCAATGACAAGGCCGACTACATAAAGATGTGACCGACCTGGTGGCATCGCCTCGTGCTCACGACGCCCCGCTCGGGATTGCCTGAAAGACGTGTGTCCAGGCTGCCCACGCCGTGGTCCCGCACCGCCCCGGTCGGGGCCACGGCGATCCAGCTGAGCCCTGAGGCCGAACCGCACCACACCAGGTCTCCAAGCGGGCAACACGCGGACAGTCCTTGCTGACGCCACGTCATTACTGCCTCAGTCGACCGCCACCCTTCTCCAGTCCGCGTAGAGGTTGCGTCGGCTTGTCGATCATGTCCCGCATGTTCCGATAACGCATCGTTGGAGTGGCAGTTGAGTGTTCACAGATCAGCCCGTACCGGGATCGCGGGCCTAGCGGCCACCGCGGTCCTGACCGGGCTCATACAAGTCGTGCCGGCGTTCGCCGACTCCGGCCTTCCCGACCCGAAGCCTTTGCCGAAGTCGTCTGGCAGCCCGTCCTCGGATCCGTCGACGCGGGTGCCGGACCCCGTCAGGAAGCTCGGCAAGAGCTGGGACACCTCGATGGACCGGGCCGTGACCACGGCCGCCGACAGCGGCGGCTTCAAGGTCCTCGTGGCGGACAGCAAGGACGCCTACCAGTGGCGGACCGTCGCCACGCTGGCGGAGCCCGGTATGCCGGCGGACTCGTGGATCGGCAACTCCTGCGTCATGGACCGTGATCACGCTGCGGTCGTGTATGCGCCGCGGACGTTCACGAACAAGCCGGACCTGATGCAGGGTGGCGCGTTCACCGCAGTCGTCGATCTGAAGTCCGGCCGGGTGACGAAGCTGCCCTTCACCGGCTCGCTGGCCTACTTCGACCCTTCGTGCAACGCCGAAACCGGCACGGCCGCGTTCACCGCGTTCCGTGACAGCAGAACCCGGCTCGTCACCGTCGACACCAGCGGCAGGACGACCACCGATATCTCCGTCACCGGCCAGGTAACCTCGGCCGTCCCGACGCAGGACGGTCTCGTCGCCGCACACGGCCGCCACCTGGTGCACGTCGACCCGGCGGACAGCAAGCTCCAGAAGCTGGCGGCCGCAAACGGGGTACCGTTCGACATCCGCCCCACCAGTGAGGGGATCGCATTCCTCGACCGCAGCGGCAACACGGCACACGCCAAGCTGTGGAAGGGCAGGGGCACTCCATCGCTACTCGCGTCGGGGAAACTCGGAGACCTGGCGCTCGAACAGGGCGCTGAGGGCCAAGCGTTTCTCACCGGGGACACCACACACGCCAACCTCGCGGGTACGGGAGTGACCCGCCTGGACGTTGCGGCGGACACGGATGTGTCCAGTCACGGCCGGCTGGCCGTCGATCCTGTGCTCATGCCGGGCGTACGTGCGGGCCTGGAACGGATCGGCAGCGCGGGGAAGGGCTTCACGAAGGCGGAACCCTCGCCCCGGGCCCGCATCACCGAGGACCCCACGAGGGGCAGTACCGCTCCGCTGACCATCACCAGTGTCGCGACTGCCACTGGCGAGAAGATCACCCAGGCGGTCACCGACACCACCAGCGATACCGGGAAGGGCTCTTTCTCACCCGCCCTGCGTGCGGCAGGTGGAACCGGGAAAAATGGGCGGGCCGCGCAGGCGGACGAGCTGTCCCACAACCCGGTGGACACTGACCGCTGGTGCTCCGTCCCCCGCAACGACGTCAAGGCGCTCGCCCTGCAGCCGACTCCGAACCAGGTCGAGTGGGCCGTCAACATGGCGATCCGCGGGGAACTGCGCGCCAAGTGGATCAAGCAGGGAGGCTGGCGCTCGCAGGCGGGGCTGGGCACCGTCGACCCGCAGGGTCTGTTTCCTGCCCCGACACTGAAGGGCAAGGCCGGCTCACGCATCCCTGCCCAGGTGCTGCTGGGCGTGCTCGCGCAGGAGTCGAACCTGTGGCAGGCCGAAGGCGGCGCCATCCCCGGCCAGATGGGCAACCCGCAGGCGGCGATCGCCGGGTTCTACGGGCACAAGGGGGAGACCTCCGAGGAGTACTGGGCTATCAAGTGGCACCTGTCGGACTGCGGCTACGGCGTCGGCCAGGTTACTGACGGAATGCGCCTGGCCGGCTACGAGAAGCCCAACGAAACCTCCCTGCCTCCGGCGAAGCAGAAGGGCGTCGCCCTGGACTACGCGATCAACATCGCCGCGTCGATGTACATCCTCGCGGACAAGTGGAACCAGGTGCACACCGAGGGCCAGACCATCACCGTCAACAATGACGACGCCTCGAAGCCGGAGAACTGGTTCGCCGCCCTGTGGAACTACAACCTCGGCTTCAACCCGAACAACGGCGACGGCAAGCCGTGGGGTCTGGGCTGGTACAACAATCCGGCCAACCCGTTCTACCCGCCCTCGCGGTTCCCGTTCATGTCCGACCCGCGCGACGCCGCAAAGCCCCAGAACTGGCCGTACCAGGAGAAGGTGATGGGCTGGGCCGCCTGGTCCATGGACACCGGCTACTCCTACTCCACCGACGGACGGCAGGACTGGCCCGGCGAATCCGGTTTCTCCAGCGCAGGGTTCCGGCCCGCCTGGTGGGTCAGCGAGGGCCAGCGCGACCTCGTAAAGCCCCCGTTGGACGCCTTCTGCAACGCGACCAACAACTGTGACTCCGCGAACCCGCCGGACTGCCCCGACGAAGACTGCTACAAGCGGTACTGGTGGCGCGGATCGAACGTGACGTGGAAGAGGAACTGCGCCAACGACTGCGGCAACGAAAACATCAAGTACGTCACGCTGCGCGAGGAACCGGGCCGGGGCTACCGGCTCCGGTCCGGCACCCCCCAGTGCGACAGGAACGGCCTTCCCTCCACAGCGCTCATCGTGGATTCCCTACCCGACAACACCGAAACCTACGGCGACTGCGGGTCCAGCGGCACCGATACCGGCAGCTTCCAGTTCACGTTCCACCCGAACCCGGCAGCGACCGGACCCGGACTCGGCCCGTATGAGGCCAAGGGAGACCTGCACCAGATCGGCGGTGGGCACGGCGGCCACTTCTGGTACACGCACACCCGTGACACCGCTCATCTCGGCGGCACCGGCGCCCGGATGACCATCGACGGCACCTGGACCCTCGACCGTAATACCGAGTGGACCCGTGTCTTCGCACACCAGCCGGACACCGGGGCACACACCCAGCAGGCGCACTACGTGATCAAGGGCGTCGCGGGCGGTGACCGCCACCGTTACGTCAACACCCACTTCGGCACCAACACCTGGGTGGAACTCGGCGTCTACCGCTTCACCGGCACCCCCCGGGTGGAACTGACGAACACCACGGCCGACGGCACCGCGGACGAAGACGTCGCCTGGGACGCTGTCGCCTTCCAGCCCCTGACGGGCAAGCCCAAGCACATGGTGGTCGCCATGGGCGACTCCTACACTTCCGGTGAAGGTGCCGGAGCCTATTCACCCGAGTCCGACAGGGACCACGGGGAAAGCAGCTGGAACGCCTGCCGACGCAGCGCGAACGCGTGGCCCCGCAAGGTGATTCTCCCGGGCCAGACGAAGAGTGTCGGTACGCTCGCGGACAGCCTCGATCCTGCGCTGGACTTCCAGTTCATCGCATGCTCCGGAGCCAAGACGTTCCAGCTGACCGAGGGGGACCCCAATGTGTGGGGCCGGGACGGGAACTTCCACGAGAAGACCCAGATCGACTCGGGAGTGCTCAGCGAGGACACTACCGCGGTCATGCTGACCATCGGCGGCAACGATGCGCGCTTCGACAACAAGATCCAGAAATGTGTCATGGAGGGGTGCCTGCCGGAGGCCTCGATGAAGGCAGACATCGACGCTGCTGTAGCCGAGACCTGGACGGTGCTGGAGCAGATCCATAACCGTGCGCCGAACGCGACGATCTCGCTGATGGGTTACCCATTGCTCTTCAGCCGCACCCAGGCATGCTCGACCTTGGTCAGTGCATCCCAGCGTGTCATTCTGAACGACATGGCGCAGTACTTCGAAGACGAGCAGCGTGAGCTGGCCCTCTCCATGAGCGCATACAACGTGAAATACCGGTCCCCGCAGTCGGCGTTCGAGGGAAAGCGCATCTGCGATTCCCCGGAGGGAATCAACGGAGTTGTGGCAGGGCCGAAGGGCGATGGCGACTTTCATCATGGTGATGAGGTCACTCAGCTCTGCTGGTGGTTCACGGGAGGCACCTGCCTCAGCCGCGAGAGCTATCATCCGAACCAGACCGGGACCGGCGCTTACGCGCAGGCGTTCATGACGGCCAGCCCCATGGCGGCCGTCACACGCAAGGAGCAGTGAGTACGCGTATGTCCGATCACGGCACCGTGGCGCGGCAGCACCGCGCTACGGTGCCGTCCCCGGGATGCCTCATCGCCCTCCTGGCGCCCGTAGTGGCAGTGCTGATCATCGCCCTGGTTCTCATGGTCACGCACTACCGCCAGGAGCGTGCGAATGACCGAAACGAGGCAGAAGCCCTGCACAGGACGGTCACCCTGGCCCGGTCGTACGCGCGCGACGTACTGGCGGTGCCGCACTACCCTCCCGGCAGGGAAGCCGTGCGCGGCATCGCCGAACGGCACGACGGCAGACTTACCTCCTACGCGCGGTCGGAAGGTTCGCTGGCCACCACCGTCCGCTTTTTCGGGGAGTACAAGGACACCAGCATATTCGGCACCTCTTATTCCAGGGCCTATCGCTGCTATTCCATCGTGTTTCACAGGGACACGAAGGACGAACCGCAAGAGAAGACGACCCGCCTTGAAAAATGTGACGGCGCCTGATCCAACCAACCATGCCACCAACTGAGGTTGGTCCTCTGGCGCGATGCCAACGCCCGCCACTGCGACGTCCTGGCTTCAGAACGCAAGGAACGCGCCCGCATCCGCAGCGAGAAGGGCATCCGCTGGGGCGGGCGCCCCAGCGCGTCCGCAGCTACTACCTCACCGACGCCGTCGGCTCCGTCATCGGCCTCGCCGACGAGTCCGGTACAAAGGTGAACACGTACGCCTACAGCCCCCGCGGCGTCACCCGCTCCACCACCACCGAAAAGGCCGGGGTCTCCCAGCCCTACCGGTTCGCGGCCGGCCACCAGGACCCCACCGGCATGTACCACCTCGGCGCCCGCTACTACGACCCCAACATCGGCTGCTTCACCCAGCCCGACCCCTCCGGCCAGGAGAAGAACCCCTACCTCTACGCCGAAGGCGACCCCGTCAACCGCATCGACCCCAACGGATTGCTCAGCTTCTCGTCCGTTACGGAGACCGTGGGTAGCACGCTGGGCACCGTCGTGGGCGCCGCAGCGGCTGCTGCCCTCTGCACGGCCGCCACAGTGGGCTGCATCGCCCTGGGCGTCGGTATGGGCGCTCTCGGCGGGGGTGCTGGAGGTGCTATCGGATCTGCCATCGGCGGTGGTGGCAGCGAGGACCGTAAGAGGTCGTTTTCATCTATTTTGCACCGCCACAACTGCCTCATTGGAATACTTGCGCTTCCTGAGTGCCGGACCGGCGGGGGCAACTACGGGGCGGATCGCCCATGCAGGCAATATTTGGGATGAGACGGAACTTGCTCAGATGAAACGGAAATTTGAAGCACCGCCTCAGTCACTCTGAGTTCTAGAGAAGCCATCGCCCCAATAGTCACGTCTCGACACTGCGACCTGTTGGGATGAAACGGGCTTCGTAGATGAAAACGACCTCTAAGAACGCGTTCTACAACGGCGCCTTGGGTGGCGGGCTGGGTGCGGCTCCTCTGAGCAGAGCTCCCTGGCTTCGAAACCTTTTCTAAATCGTATGGCGGTGGTGGCCTGCGCGGCTCTGCGCAGACCACCACCGCTTTTGGACGTTCACAAAAGGATGTGTGATGCCTGAATCAAAGAAAGTCAGTTCTCGAGTGCGTAGGATCGGGGCGATCCGAGGAGCCCTCATGGGCATTGTGGTCACCTTCGTCTCACGCGCTGTAGGGTCGGGCTTCGGCTGGGATCTCCTCGTACTGACCTGCATCGGCGCTGTGGTGGGAGCTCTTGCTGGCCTTGTGTTCGCAAGGTACCTGGTGAGCGACTAAAGATTTTTAACGGCTGAGGTTACGGCGGTTGGATTAGGGCGGGCCGAACGCGAACAATGTCTTCTAATAAATCCTGAATGCATGAAACAGTTCGCTGCGGTGGCAGTGATGCAGGCGCTCGTCAAAACCGGCTTCAGAATCACAAAGACATCCGGTGAACAAGCCAGCATCGTGTTGATCGTCGCGGGTGCAGCCATGCCAGAGAAGACCCCGTAAGCAGGTTCGTTTCTCCGGTATTACTGTTCCCCTCACATGGGTGACCTGCACGGCAGTTACCGCACGGCGCGGCCGGCCGGCCGCTATCAACAGCAGATGATCAAGTCTGCTCTGCGGGGCCTCACCGCCGCCGCCATCCTCGTCCTGCCACTGGCCCCCGCCCCGTCGGCCCATGCGGCAGAAAGCGTGCCGCTGGCCGCGGCCGTCGAACGCCTACCCCTGGCCGCGGAATCGCGGGCCGGCTATCAGCGCACCGCCTTCAAGCACTGGAACGCCGGCACCAACCCTGCCGACGGCTGCAACACGCGCGCGGAGGTACTCATTGCGGAAGCTGTCGAGGCGCCGCAGATCGGCCCGAACTGCCAGCTGACGGGCGGCCGATGGTTCTCCTACTACGACGCGACCTCGGTGACGTCCGCATCGGGCCTGGACATCGATCACATGGTTCCCCTCGCGGAGGCCTGGGATTCCGGGGCCTCCGCCTGGACGGCGCGGCGCCGCGAGGCCTACGCCAACGACCAGGGTGCAGAGGCATCCCTGGTGGCCGTTACGGCCCGCTCCAACCGCAGCAAGAGCGACCAGGACCCGGCTACCTGGATGCCGCCCGCCCCCGACGAGGCGGTGCGCTGCACGTACGCCGCGCAGTGGGTGGGCACGAAGCTGCGCTGGGGCCTGGCCGTCGACGACACCGAGCTCGCGGCGCTGCGGGACATCGCCGGTGGCTGCCCGCTCAAGGCCGTGGCGTACGAACCTGCCACGTAACGCGCCGGAGCCAACCGGGCAGCAGCCCCGGCTGGACGAGGAAGAGCACTCGCGGGGCTGCCTCTGTCCGGCTCCCTCACCGGCACTGGCCCTGCTGGTCCTGTATGCGGCGCCGTGACGTGCCGCATAGTTCTGTGACGCAGGGTGATCCCGCCCGTGGCGGGCGGGATCACCGGGTGTGCGGGGTGTGTCAGTTGTGGTAGCCGATGTAGCCGTTGCCGTCCCTGTCGTTGGCCCTCTTGGTGTAGGCGTGGGAGTCGGCGCCGGCGCCGCCGGGCTTGAGGAAGTGGATGGTGTCTTTGTCGTTGTTCCACAGGAAGTTGCAGTTCTGGCGGTAGACGACGTTGCCGGCGTCGGAGTTGGGGCCCTTGCCTCCGCGCTGTTTCACGTAGTCGCCGGGCTCCAGGACGTGGCTGGCGGTGAAGGTGTACTTGGTGCCCGCGGCGTCCTTGACGGCGTAGCCCTTGAGGTCGATCCTGGCGGTCCTGGCGTAGTTCTTGATCGTCAGGTATTCGTTCTTCGTGTTGCCGCTCGAGCACTTGTTGGAGTCGGTGCCGGGAGCGTCGTACTGCACGCCCTTGATCTTCAGCGACGACGTGTACTCGGCGGCCTGGACCGGGCTGACGACGGCGGCAAGGGCGCCAGCGGTGGCCACCGCGGTCAGGACAAGACGCATACGCATGAGGAATCCCCCCTCTGTGGTGCGGATGAAGCGCCCGGAGCCTACCGAATGAGCAGAGAACGTGTCGATCTCATGGGATACATGTGAAGGCGGAGCGGCGATCGTCTCCCGTGTCCCGAGCCATCTGCACTGTGAAGCGCACAGCGCTCACCGGGCCGTATCCATCCGACCAAGTCGTCCAACGCAGCCAACAGACTCTCTGCGTTGGACTACTCACCCGCAGACCGAGCAGCTGGACCTGCGCTCGGACTGCCCGCGCCATGTCCGGCCACCGTTGTCCCCGCTGCGGAGCCGGAGCCCGCCGACATCGACGACCAGGAGCTGGTGTTCGACCACATCGGCCGGTACGGCGAGCTGTCGGTGCAGCGCCTGGCCGGCGGGGAGCAGATCATGCCCACTACGGACGCGCCGACGGACACGGGACCATCCCCGCGGGTGCGGGGAGCAGACTTGAACCAGGGACACACGGATTAACAGTCCGGGACCATCCCCGCGGGTGCGGGGAGCAGAGGATGTGCGCCGCGGACTTCGCGAACTCGGTGGGACCATCCCCGCGGGTGCGGGGAGCAGAGCAGGACGACGGCCAGGGTGATGGGCGCGTAGGGACCATCCCCGCGGGTGCGGGGAGCAGCGCGAGCTGACACGTGGCTAGGGCACGGTTGCGGGACCATCCCCGCGGGTGCGGGGAGCAGCGTCGGCCCCGGGCAGTGACCTCGGCGTCGCCGGGACCATCCCCGCGGGTGCGGGGAGCAGTCCGACCCTGGCCAGTTCCCCGAGTTCGGTGAGGGACCATCCCCGCGGGTGCGGGGAGCAGAGCGGCCGTGCCCGTGCCCGTATCCACGCGATGGGACCATCCCCGCGGGTGCGGGGAGCAGGTAGCGGAGATCGTCGGCGATCCGGGCCCGCAGGGACCATCCCCGCGGGTGCGGGGAGCAGGACCTTGCCGACGCCCTGGTCGAGGCGGGCGAGGGACCATCCCCGCGGGTGCGGGGAGCAGCACGGCGAAGCAGGCCGTGCCCGGCCAGGAGGTGGACCATCCCCGCGGGTGCGGGGAGCAGACTCCGCCACCTGCGAGTTTCCCTCAGGATCAGAGCCGTTTCCATCACTTTCAACGAATTGCACATTCCGCTCAAAAGGTTCTCTAGGTGGGGTGACGGCTATATCACAACTCACTCGGTACGTCTGCTAGCAGACACAGATCCGCCTGCAAGAGGACGTGCTCGCCGCCGCAGCCGCCCCAACAACTACGTAGAGCGTCTCATCATCTAGGACGCCATGGGAGTGATGATCTTCTGTTTGTCCATGCCGGTCGCCGGCGCGCTGGGCGAGGAAGTGGGGCCGACGCTTTTCGGATGCGCGGTGGCGTGGCTAAGCGCTGTCCCGCTACTCCGTCCCGGACGGCATGCGAGGTTGAGCCTCGGGGCGATGGGCCGATGCCGGATGCGGTTTCCTGACCGTCGCCGGGCCGTAGCTCCTGGCATGATGTTGTCCATGTCCACGTACCGAAAGGTCGATGCCGCGTAAGCGGCCCGGCGCGCTGCGCGCTGAACAGTCTCTCCGTGTCGCGTGGGGCTTGCCTCCAGAGCGGATCCACGGGCTCTCTGCCCGAACTAGCATCGCCATAGATCGAGTAGAGCGGCTCTCGGGCGACTACTACGTGTATCCCAATGCCACCGACCGTGCGCTGCGGCAGTATCGGGCGTTTCTGCAGCCCCCCGGACGACGACCCCTGTATCCACAGGATGCCGAGTGTTCGTGCCGCGGCTGCTCCTTCGACGACGTGCGGCACGCTCGCGACGTGCTTGAGGAGGTCTTGCGGCAGTTGCCTCCCCGGTCCCGCGCCCAGCTGCAACGCCAGGTGCGCGCCCTGGACGCCAAGTACGTCGAGCGGACGCTGCCCGACCCGTTCGCCGCTGATCGACAGTGGCGTTCTGACCTCTGGTGGCGGCGCCGTCTGGCCGGCTGACGAGAAGCTGGATGAGGGACCCGGCCCAAGCCGCGGTGAAAAGATCAATCCGTGGCTGGTGTGATCACGGCGTCACAGCCGTCCTGGATAGGTCCGTTCACCGGGCTGAGCCCGTGCTGCTTCGGCAAGTTGGTTACCGCCCTGCGCCGCGAAGGAGCGGACACGGTCCGCCGAGGCCGACCGTGGGGCCTGCCCCTGGAGGACCGCGTCCTGCTGGTCGCGGCGTACGGGCGGACGAACTTGGCGCTGCGCCAGCTCGCGCCGCTGTTCGGAATCTCGAAGTCTGCGGCCGACCGCATCATCAACTGCCTCGCACCCCTGCTCGCGCTGCGGCCACGCCAACGATTCCGCAAGGACACCGTGCTCATCGTGGACGGCACCTTGGTCCCCACACGTGACCACGCGGTGGCCGCACAGTCGAAAAACTACCGGTACTCCACCAACCACCAGGTCGTCATCGACGCCGACACGCGACTGGTCGTCGCAGTTGGCCGGCCCCTGCCCGGCAACCGCAACGACTGCACGGCATGGGAGTTGTCCGGAGCGAAGGCAGCCGTCGGCAACACCACAGTGATCGCTGACGGCGGCTACCGCGGCACCGGCCTGGTGATCCCACACCGCCACGAACCCGGCCAGGCCGAACTCCCGGCCTGGAAAGAGGAGCACAACCACTCACACCGCAAGGCCCGTGCCCGCGTCGAGCACACCTTCGCCCGCATGAAGAGCTGGAAGATTCTCCGCGACTACCGATTGAAGGGCGACGGCGTTCATCACGCCATGCTCGGCATCGCCCGCCTGCACAACCTCACTCTCGCCGGATGAAGCAGCGGCCCGCACCGCACGGGACCGCATCCCAGACTCACTGCTGATCATTACGGGACAGCGCTTAGCCGGGGAAATCTGTCGCTCCCACGGCGCCTGGCCGGACGACAGGGCTGCCTACACGGCCGTGCAGCAACTACAGCGCTGGAAGGCTGCACGCCTACTTCGGCGAGATCCGCGTTGCCGAGTGGCGTACTGGACTTTGCGCGGGAGAGTTTGTAAGGGCTGGCCTCTCGTCCAGGCCCTACCGAGACCCCCGCACAGTCCGCAACCTGATTGTCTCAACTGCAGCAGCAGGGTTCAAAATTCGAAGACAATGTGATTGGTCGATCGAGGCGCGGGTGCACCCAGCGGTCCTCGCGTGAAAGCGGAGCAAACCACCCCGTAGGTCGAGGTGCGGCGGCTGCGCGGGCCGCCGCGCGGGCTCCAACCGGCCCGGTCTCATGGGGCGCGGCCTATCGCGTTTCCCCGAGCCCCGGCATGGGGCAGTGGCCGGTTCGTCTCCCTGCAAGGCCCGCGTCAGGGCACGCACCACTTCCGGATCCGCAGGCAGAGAGGAAAGTGGATATGACCAACCTCGGAATCCCAGCCGTTCCTCAGCGGCAGCGCACGGAGATCGGCGGAGGTGTCGGCTACGCGTTCAACGGCCAGCACTTCACGATCGGCTCGGGGGCCGATCTCAACCAGGTCGCCGCGACTCTCCAGCACCCGCTTTCAGTGATCCTTCAGGTCACCAAGCGCTGCAACCTGGACTGTGGTTTCTGCTCCGAGACCCTGCAGATGCCCGACCCTTCCATCGAGCAGCTCGCCGTCATCCGGGACAACCTCAGTGGCGTGAACCGTGTGTTCCTTTCTGGCGGGGAGCCGCTGTTCCGCCGTGACTTCGGCGATGTCGTTGACCTTTACCACGGCGGTGGGCACATCGTGGCCGTGCCCACGAACGCCGTGTACGCCGAGCTCCACGCTTCCCGCATGGTCGGCAAGGTCGCGTACGTCAACGTCGGACTTGAGGGCCCGCGTGCGGTCACGACCCGCATGCGCGGTGACTACGACGCCATCATGGCCGGCGTGCGGGTTTTCCAGGAGCATGGCATCCCGCTCGCGATGTCGGCCGTCGTCTACCGCTCGAGCCTGACGGCCCTCCCGTTCACCGCCCAGATTGGCGACGTTATCGGCGCCAGCAAGGTGAAGCTGATCCTGCCCCTGCGCAAGGGCAACGCGCTGGGCCTGCCGGAGCTGGAGTTCATCACCCAGGACGAGGCCCTGGCCGCGTTCTCGCGCCTTGAGGAGAAGGCCGCGGAACTGCAGTGGTCACCCGCGCTGCGGATGACGACGTGGACCCCCGAGAACGAGGGCCACATGATCGTCATCGAGCCGAACGGCACCGCACGCGCGTGGCCGGTATACGACGCGAAGGATCTGTGGGAGGACCTGGGCAACGTCCTCGAGGAGCCGATCACCGAGATCTGGAAGCGGTACCGCTTCAAGGTGCAGCATCTGTCCAAGTACGTAGGAAAGTCGATCCTCACCACCGCTCAGGGCGCGCTCACCGGGAAGAAGTGACCATGCGGTCCTACACCAACCTCCTGCGTCCGGACACCCCGTTCGGGTCCGTCACCGATCCGTGGCGACGGCCGACGAAGTGGCTTGCCGCGATGTCGCTGCTGTGGGGCGACGCGGGCGCCGACGAGCCGCCCGTCATCATGGCGGCCGGCCTCGTGGTGATCCCCGTGCACCGCGCCCGGCCCCGCACGGTCTGCGCGCCGCTGGCCCAGTTCGGGTACCGCGTCGTCGTCCCGGAGTCGATCGGCGAGAACGACCAGATCATCAAGGTCGTCGACGACGCCCTCGTGCAGGGACGCCGGGAGGCGGAGGTGATCGCCTGGCACAATGCGGCCGACGACCTGTACGTCCTGCAACAGCTGCCCCGCCGCGAGGGGGCGCCCCGGCACGCGGGTATCGCCGCCGTGGCCCAGGCCTGCGGCGACCGTGCCGTGCACGAGCGGTCGACCGCCCGGCTCGTGGACTGCAGCCACGACCTGGGCCCTGCGGCCGGGCACGTCAGCGACACCGCCCTCGCGCACGGCCTGGTGCCGATGAAGGAGTTCACCCGCGCCGCCCAGCAGGAAGGTGCGCAACTCGCCTGTGAGGCGCTCGTCGACGAGCGGTGGGGGGACTGTTCCCCCGGCATCCTCGCGGCGAGCGTGCTGGCCTCGGCCGTCTCCACCGCGCTCCTCGGCGGCAAGCACGCCGGGCGGCTGGTGTGGCGGGAGCCGCTGAGTATCACCGAGTTCGTCGGGGCCGTCGCCTGGGAGGTGGCTCCTCCTTTGTTCTCTGGCGTGGCGCCGTCCGTCAGCGAGTAGCGTCCGGCGGGGCCGCGTGCACCGGGCGCGGCCCGTCGTCCTACGGCAGGAACACACCACATGATCATCAAGAGCAGTGCGCCCACCGCACGGTCCCTGCAGCCGCCGCCGCTGCGCACCGGGGCCGTGCGGATCGCGTCCATCGACGTCGAGTGGACGAAGAACTACAGGATCAAGAACGGACAACGCCCCTTCTGCTACAGCGTCGCGTGGCTCGACCTTCCCGCCCATGGCCAGCCGGACCTGGCGGATGTGGCGTTCGAGTGGACGAGCGTGTACGTCCAGGAGCCCGGCGAGATGGACGAGCTGATCCGCACCGCCGCGGCGACCGTGGCCGCGGCCGCGGAGACGTCCCGGATCGTCACCGGACACCAGTTCTGCAGCGACCTGGCCGTCCTGGAGGCGAACGCCCCCACGGATGCCGTCCCCCGCCTGCAGGCAGCGCGTGCGCAGTGGAAGGCCCGGCGCGACGCAGACCCGGACGAGAGCCACTACGTCGACACCCGCTTCGACGCCGGCCACCTCCTCACGGGCAAGTCCCGCCGCCTGGTCGACGTGTGCAACGAACTCGGCCTCGACGTCACCCAGCCCGAGCTCCTCAAGGTGACGATGCCCGCCTGGCACCGCCGATGGGTCGAGGACGGCAACGACGAGGGCAGAGAACGCGTCAGCGTCCTGAACCTCCGGCACTCCCTCTCCACCGCCTACGTCGCCGCCCACGCCGCCGGACTGGGCAGGTGGGCCGACGACGGCCTGAACGTGAACCGTCTCATCGCCGAGGGCGCAAAAGGCGCCTGGGGCTGGCTCGAAAACCCTGTCTTCACCAACCTCCTGGAGGACCCGTGCCCGTCCGAGGATGCCGCGTTATCGCCGTCGAAGGCACCCAGGCCACAGGCAAAACCACCTACGTCCACGCGCTGACCGCCCACCTCCGCGAGCAGGGCGTCAACGTCGCGTGCACCGGTGAGCCCGCCCGCACCAGCCCCTTCATGGAGGACATCGTGCTGCACGGTGAGGGGAACTTCGACCTGGTCGCCGAGGTGGACCTGCTTGCCCAGCACCTCACCGTGCCCCTGCGCGCCGCCCGCCACCACCAGGTCCTCATCACAGACAAAACCCCCGCGAACGTCCTGGCCCTGGCCGGCCTGGTCCTCGACCCCGCCGAGCCCGGCACCGCCGAGGTTCTGGCCGCGGCCGAGGCGCTGTGCCAGGCATGGATGCCCCTCGCCTACGACGCGATCGTGTACTGCCGGGACCGCTACGACCAGAAGGCCGGCGGCGACCGCATGCGAGAGAAGGTCCTCACCCTCCAGGACAAATCCGACACCGCCATCCACGAAGCATGCACCATGCCGGGCGTGCAGATACTGGAGATGCCCACAGGCCTGACGGTCGCCCAGCGTGTCCAGTGGACCATGGAGCGCATTGGGAACATGGGGCTACTGGCAGCCTGATTCCGACTAAAGTCCCCTACCGGCAGACGCCCCACCGGCCGGAGGACTAAGCACCGTGGCCCCGCAGCTCCCCGTGAACGACGTAATGCTCATCCTCGAGCGCGACGGCGCCGTGTGCCTTGCCGAGCGGCAGGACACCGGCTACGCCGACGGGCAACTGAACCTCCCCTCCGGGAAGCTCGACCCCGACGAAAACGTGTTCGACGCCGTAATCCGCGAGACGCTCGAGGAGATCGGCATCGCCGTCGAGCGGGAGGCCCTGCGCATCGTGCACGTCATGCACTTCCGCAACCCAGAGGGGGAACCCCGGGTCGGCTGGTTCTTCGCCGCCCGGCACTGGAAGGGCGAGCCGCGGAACATGGAGCCGCACAAATGCGCGGGCCTGTCCTGGCACCCCGCCGACCACCTTCCCGACACCACCGTCCCCTACAACGCTCTCGGGATCGCCCACTACCTCAAGGGCGAGCCGTTCTCCGTACACGGCTGGGAGAAGTCCGAGTAAGCCCGAATCACCGGATACATGACCATGGTTGACGGCGTTGCGATGGAGAGCTGACGGCGCATCGAGCAGGAGGCGAGTACGGAGCCGGTCGCTGCCAAGACGCAGTGGCCGGACAGCGGGCCGACATCAACGCCTCGCAGTGTGTGGGACCATCCCCGCGGGTGCGGGGAGCAGTTTCCCGGCCACTATCGAACTAGCGTCAGCTAGGGACCATCCCTGCGGGTGCGGGGAGCAGACCACCGGTCGGTGTGGGCCGGTCCGGGGTGCGGGACCATCCCCGCGGGTGCGGGGAGCAGACCGGCTCACGGTTGGGCAGGTGCAGCACCCCGGGACCATCCCCGCAGGTGCGGAGAGCAGGACCGAGGAACAGCTCCACGGCCTCCAGGAACGGGACCATCCCCGCGGGTGCGGGGAGCAGGCCGGGTCACGGCGCACGATGAGCGGCGTGTAGGGACCATCCCCGCGGGTGCGGGGAGCAGACCGCCTGCGGCTACGTCTACGACGAGGCCGAGGGACCATCCCCGCGGGTGCGGGGAGCAGGCGCAGCAGGGTGCCGGGCACTTCGGTGCCCAGGACCATCCCCGCGGGTGCGGGGAGCAGACGTTTCTGGGCTGCAAGGTCATCAGCGCGGAGGGACCATCCCCGCGGGTGCGGGGAGCAGTTCATGGCGGGCTCCGGTCAGTCCTCGTTGCTGGGACCATCCCCGCGGGTGCGGGGAGCAGGGCCTCGCGCTGTCCACCAACACCTCCGCACGGGGACCATCCCCGCGGGTGCGGGGAGCAGTGGCCCGCGCCTACGGTTGGGGATTCTCCGGAGGGACCATCCCCGCGGGTGCGGGGAGCAGTAGGCGGCGGGCGGGTCAGTCGTACGCGACTGCGGACCATCCCCGCGGGTGCGGGGAGCAGACTGCCTGACCTGCTGTTTCACGATGGCGAGAGCAGGTTTTCAATGACTTTCATTGATTCCGGCAAACCGATCATTTTGCACTTTCCCCACGTTCTGCGTACTGGTGGTTTGTTGGCTCAGAGGCCCAACTCTATGGCTCGTTCTGAGGGGTTGCTGCTGCGTAGGGCATCCGGCGTCGAGTTTCGCAGTTTTTTCGTTCTTGGCTTCACGAGCTGCTTTTTGCATGTATTGATCTGATGTGACGTACAGGGGAGAGGGATCTGCCGGGTTGCGCGCGAGGCTCAGCGGACCGGTGCTGAGTGTGTGGGCCAAGCACGACCGGGACTCGGACGGATGGCTGCCGTTGTGGCGGCACATGGAGGACAGCGCCGCGGTGGCCGGGCGGTTGTGGGACGAGTGGCTGCCCCACGCTGTGCGCAGGCTGATCGCCGACGTACTGCCCGGGGACCAGGCGGATGCGCGTCGGCTGGTGGTGTGGCTGGCAGGGGTGCACGACGTCGGGAAGGCGACGCCGGCGTTCGCCTGCCAGGTCGAGACGTTGGCGCAGCGGATGCGGGACCGCAGGCTGGAGATGCGTTCGCGGGAGACGATGGGCGCTGACCGGCGGCTGGCACCGCATGCGCTGGCAGGTCAGGCGTTGCTGGGTGAGTGGCTGGAGCAGCGGCACGGTTGGTCGGTCAAGGAGGCCGGGCAGTTCACGGTGCCGATCGGTGGGCATCATGGTGTTCCGCCCGAGCCTGGGCAGATCACCGCGGTGGATTCCCGTCCTGAGCTGCTTCGGACACCGGGGCCGAGCCGGGCGGTGTGGGAGCGTGTGCAGCAGGAGCTGCTGGATGCGTGCGCGGACGAGTTCGATGTCCGGGAACGGCTGGATGCCTGGCGGGGGGTGAAGCTGCCGCAGCCGGTGCAGGTACTGCTGACCGCTGTGGTCATCGTCGCCGACTGGATCGCCAGCAACTCCGAGCTGTTTCCCTATTTTCCCCAAGACGTTGCCCGTACGGGCCCGGAGCGGATCGCCGCGGCATGGCAGGGCCTGGACCTGCCGGGGCCGTGGTGCCCGCAGGAGCCGGTCGGGGACGTGCAGAAGCTGTTCGCCTCGCGTTTCGCGCTGCCGCCCGGGGCAACGGTGAGGCCGGTGCAGGCGGCGGCGGTCGAGCTGGCCCGGACGATGGACGAGCCGGGCCTGATGGTGATCGAGGCGCCGATGGGGGAGGGCAAGACGGAGGCCGCGCTGGCCGCCGTCGAGATCCTCGCCGCGCGCTCGGGAGCAGGGGGCGTGTTCTTCGCCTTGCCGACAATGGCCACCGGCAACGCGATGTTCCCGCGTCTGCTGCGCTGGCTCGATCAACTGCCCTCGCCCGAAGGCGCGCGCCACTCGGTGCATCTGGCGCACTCCAAGGCCGCGCTGAACGAGGACTTCACCGACCTGATGGGCCAGGGCCAGCAGGTCCGTGCGGTCGATCTCGACGGCGAGGAGGGTGGCGGGCGGCAGCCGCGGCTTTCGAGCGGTGCCGGGCGGGCGCCCGCCGAGCTCGTCGCCCATGCCTGGCTGCGCGGACGCAAGAAGGCCATGCTGTCGTCGTTCGTCGCCGGCACGATCGACCAGCTTCTGTTCGCCGGGTTGAAAAGCCGGCACCTGGCGCTGCGTCACCTCGCGCTGGCGGGCAAGGTCATCGTCATCGACGAGGCGCACGCCTATGACACGTACATGAGTGTCTACCTCGACCGGGTGCTGTCCTGGCTGGGCGCCTACCGGGTGCCGGTGGTGGTGCTGTCGGCGACGTTGCCCGCCGGCCGCCGGCGCGAGCTCATCGAGGCGTATGCCGGGCGCAGAACTCGTGAGAGCACGGCTGGCTTCGATGCTGTTGCCGCCGCGCGTGACTATCCCCTGCTGACGGCCGTCGCGCCCGGCGGATCTCCGCAATGGCGCTGTCCGGATGCTTCCGGGCGCGGCACGGACGTCGTACTGGAGCGTCTGGAGGACGGCTTTGAGGTCCTGGCTGACCGTCTGGAGAGCGAACTCGTCGACGGTGGCTGCGTCCTGGTGGTGCGCAACACGGTGCGCCGTGTGCTGGAGACCGCCAGTGTGCTGCGCCGACGGTTTGGCGAGGACAACGTGAGCGTGGCGCACTCCTGCTTCGTCGACCTGGACCGTGTCGCCGTGGACGAGGGCCTGCTCACTCGCTTCGGGCCACCGGGGAAGACCACCGACCGCCCGAAGGGTGCGCATATCGTCGTGGCCAGCCAGGTGGCGGAACAGTCCCTGGATGTGGACTTCGACCTGCTCGTCACGGATCTCGCCCCAATCGACCTGCTGTTGCAGCGAATGGGTCGTCTCCATCGTCACCTGCGGGGCGGCGAGCAGCAGTCCGAGCGCCCCGCGCGGCTGCGCACGGCCCGCTGTCTGGTCACCGGTGTCGACTGGACGGCGAGCGTTCCCACACCCGTGCGCGGTTCGACCACGGTGTATGGAGCACATCTGCTGCTGCGTTCGGCTGCCGCACTGTTACCCCATCTCGATGGCAGCCCGCAGCGGCCGGTGCGGCTGCCGGCTGATATCAGCCCACTGGTGCAGCATGCCTACACCGATGACACAGACCCTCCGGCCGGATGGGCTCAGGCGTTGGAGGCGGCTCGGGCAGGCCACGACGCTCACCGTGCGGACCAGGCCGAACGAGCGGCCACCTTCCGGCTCGGTGCCGTCGGGCGGCCCGGGCGGCCGTTGTTCGGCTGGCTCGCTGCCGGCGTCGGGGATGCGGACGACACCCAGCGGGGCCGGGCGCAGGTACGCGACAGCCGCAACAGCGTGGAGGTCGTCGTCGTCCAGCGGCGCTCCGACGGGAGTCTGGCGACGGTTCCGTGGCTGACGCCGGACCGTAAAGGACGCCCACGCGCCGGACTTCCCCTGCCCACCGACCAGGTGCCGACCGCTCTGGCTGCACGCACGGCTGCCGCGTGCGGACTGCGGCTGCCGATCCAGTTCACCTACGGCGCCGTCATGGACCAGGCGATCACCGAACTCGAAGAGCTGTACGTGCCTGCCTGGCAGACGAAAGACAGCCACTGGCTCGCCGGTCAGCTCATTCTCGCGCTCGATGAGCACTGTCAGACCCACCTGGCAGGCTTCCGTCTGCGTTACGACCCCAGCGACGGCCTTGAGGTGACCCGTGCCTGAGAACGATCCTCACAATGGTGGCGCACTGTCTTTCGATCTGACCGATCAGCCGTGGATCCCGGTCCTGCGCAGCAACGGCCGTGCGGATGAGCTGTCGCTGCGCGAGGTGTTCGAGCAGGCCGGTGATCTGCGGCGGATCGCCGGGGATTTGCCGACGCAGGAGTTTGCTCTGGTGCGTCTTTTGCTGGCCGTTGCTCACGACGCACTGGAGGGGCCGCAGGACATCGACGGCTGGGCGCAGCTGTGGGAGGAGCCGCAGTGCTTCGCCGCGGTGGATTCCTACCTTGACGTCAACCGTGAGCGGTTTGATCTGCTGGATGGCCAGGTGCCGTTCTTTCAGACGGCAGGACTGCAGACGGCGAAGGGTGAGGTGTTCTCCCTGAACCGGATCGTGGCCGATGTGCCCAACAACGAGCCGTTCTTCAGCGCCCGGTTGCCGACCGTGGACCGGCTCACGTTCGCCGAGGCTGCCCGGTGGGTCGTCCACGCGCATGCCTACGACACCTCCGGCATCAAGACCGGCGTGGAGGGTGATGCACGGGCCAAGGGCGGCAAGGTGTATCCGCTGGGGGTCGGCTGGGCCGGCAACCTCGGTGGCGTCTTCGTCGAAGGCGCCACCTTGCGTGAGACGTTGCTGCTGAATCTGGTGGCCGCCGACACCGGCGATACGCAGATTGATGGCGATGATGCTCCCGCGTGGCGCAGGCCGCCGTGCGGCCCCGGTGGCGCCGAGCGTGCGCCTACCGGCGTGCGGGATCTGTACACGTGGCAGACGCGGCGGTTGCGCCTGCATTTCGACGCCACGGGTGTGCACGGCGTGGTCCTTGGTTACGGGGATCCGCTCAGCGCGCGCAACCGGCAGCACCGCGAGCCGATGACGGCCTGGCGGCGCAGCCAGGCGCAGGAGAAGAAGCTGCGCACCTCGCCCGTTTACCTGCCCCGCGAGCACGTCCCGGAGCGTTCCGCCTGGCGGGGCATCGCCTCTCTGGTCGCCAGTCAGCCTGTCGCCTCCTCCTCGGCGGAGGCGCCCGCCTTTCGCCAGCCGGCGGTCCTGGAGTGGGTGGCCCGCCTGGTGACCGAAGGGGAACTGGAGCGCGGGTTTTTCATCCGGGCCCGTCTGATCGGTGCGAAGTACGGAACGCAGCAGTCGGTCATCGACGAGATCGTCGACGACCAGGTCTCCATGGCCGTTGTGCTGCTGCACCAGCACGACAGGCGTTACGCCGAGCAGGCCATCGCAGCCGTTGGTGACGCCGATCTCGCGGTCAACGCCCTGGGGGACCTTGCCACGAACCTCGCCCGGGCTGCCGGTACCGAGACCGAAGGGCCGCGTGCCACGGCGCGTGACCTCGCCTACGGGCTCTTGGAGTCCCCTTACCGTTCCTGGCTGGCGCATCTGGCCGAGGCCGATGACCCCTACCCGCGGCGTACCCAGTGGCAGCGGCAGGTGTACACGCTCATCGACGCTCTCGGGGAGCGGCTCATGGCGCAGGCAGGTGACGGGGCCTGGCAGGGCAGGGTCGTCGCCGTGAAGAAGGGCGCCGAGTGGCTCAACTCCGCGCTTGCCGGCAAGTGGTTCCGCTCCGCTCTGCGCAAGGGTCTGGGGCAGGCCGGTTCTTCCGACAATTCGCCGGATTCGGTCCCGGCGCCCGACAGCACACCGAAGGCACCCGCATGAGCACCGACACCGTACTGGCCACCCCTCGCAAGCAGATCGCCCGTCTCGCTGCTACTTGTATCGGGCAATGGCAGCGCGGCTATCTCGCCGATCAGTCCCAGGCGGTAGCCGCTCTGGCCAGGCTGCGCCGTGGTGCGGGCCGTGAGGCCGGGCAACTGCCCGACCTGTGGGATCTGATCGACCTCGGCCCCCTGCACGAACCCCCTGCCGGCGCCCGGCCCATGAGCGAACACGAACTGGTGCGCGCCGAGGACGCTTTGCACGTGGCGTTCACCCTGTGGGCGCTGCACCAGCAGTCCCGCCCGCAGGGCATGCACCAGGGCGATCAGCCGGGCAAGAGCCGCGGGCTCGGCGCTGCGGTGCGGCAGATGATGAAACCCGGGGAGATCGACGAACCTCTGCGCAAGCGTCTGATCCGCGCCGGCACGGCTGCCGACCTCACAGCCCTGTCCCAGCGGCTGCGCGACATCGTCGTCCTGCTGCGCCGCCAGGACATCGCCCTGGACTACGGCCTGCTCGCCGGGCAGCTCTACACCTGGCAGTGGCCCGGCGGAGCGGACACGGTCCGCCGCGAGTGGGGCCGTTCCTTTCACGCCTGGCACGACAAACCCGCTGCCACCGAACTGCCTTCCGGCTCAGGCCAGTAAGCCGACACCGTCACCCATACCACGGACTTCGACAAGGACGCCTCGTGAACCGCATCTTCCTCGACGTGCACGCCCTGCAGACCGTGCCGCCCAGCAACCTCAACCGCGACGACACCGGCGCACCGAAGAGCGCCGTGTACGGGGGAGTGCCGCGTGCCCGGGTCTCCAGCCAGGCGTGGAAGCGTGCCACCCGCACCTACTTCCGTGACGAGCAGCTGCTGGACCCCAGCGAGCTCGGAGTGCGTACCAAGAAGATCGTGGAAGCGGTCGCCGGCCGGATCACCGCCCTGGACCCGTCCGTGCAGGATGAGGCGGCGCTGCAGCTCGCGGATGAGGCAGTCAAGGCCGCCGGTCTGAAAACGGAAGTGCCCAAGCGAAAGGCCGACCAGGCCAAGGAGGGAGAGCCCGCGCCCGCCCCGGAGGCGAAGTACCTGGTCTTCCTCAGCTCCCGTCAGCTGGACGGCCTGGCCCGCCTGGCCGTCGAGGGCGCTGCGGACATCACGGCCTTCTTGAAGGACAAGAAGAACAAGGACCGGGCCAAGGAGATCGCCGACACCCGTCACTCCGTCGACATCGCCTTGTTCGGGCGCATGGTCGCCGACGTCGCGGACATCAACGTCGATGCTGCCGTCCAGGTCGCCCACGCCATCAGCGTCCACCGCGTGGAGAACGAGTCCGACTACTACACGGCCGTCGACGACGAGAACACCGACGAGGAGACCGGCGCCGGCATGATCGGCACCGTCGACTTCAACTCCGCAACCCTTTACCGCTACGCGGCCCTTGGCGTGCACCAGCTCGCCGCCACCCTCGGCCAGGGCCTGCGCGAGGACGAGCCGCTCACCGAGCCGGTCCGCCGGGCCGTGGAAGCCTTCGTCCACGCATTCATCGCCTCCCTGCCCACCGGGAAGATCAACACATTCGGGCACCACACACTGCCCGACGCCGTGATCGTCACGCTGCGCACCACCCGGCCGGTCAGCTTCGTCTCCGCTTTCGAAGAGCCCGTACGCGCAGAGCAGGGTGGGCACGTCCGTCAGGCGGCCGAGCGTCTGGCCGCGTACATCCCCGACATCGAGCGCGCCTACGGGGAGAAGGGCGCCCCCACCTGGGTGCTGCGGGTGGGCTCCAACACCACGCCGCTGGCCGGGATCGGCACCGAGGCGGGCCGCCTGGAGGAACTCGTCGCCGCTGTCGGCAAAGCCGTCGCCGAGCGCCTGGAGAAGCCCGCATGAGCGTGCTCACCCTCCAGCTCGCCGGACCCCTGCAGTCCTGGGGGGCCACCGCCCGCTTCGCGCGCCGCACCACCGAGTCCGCTCCCACCAAGAGCGGCGTCATCGGCATGCTCGCCGCGGCCGCCGGTATCGAACGCGGCGACGATGCCCGTCTCGAACCCCTGACCGCACTGCACTTCGGCGTACGCATCGACCAGCCCGGCACCCGTGTACGGGACTTCCACACCGCCCACCACGCGGTCACCGGCAAGTCCATGCCCCTGTCCGAACGCTTCTATCTCGCCGACGCCGTCTTCGTCGCTGCTCTCGAAGGCGACCACGCCCTCCTCGCCCAGCTGCACGCCGCACTGCAAAACCCGGTCTACCTGCCGTTCCTGGGCCGCCGCTCCTGCCCGCCGTCCGCTCCCGTCGAGATCGGCCTGAGCGACGACGCCAGCGTGATGGACGCGCTGCGTGCACTGCCGTGGCGGGCCTCCCCCTGGCATACCCGCCCGCACCGCGACCTGGCCGAGATCGAACTGACCGTCCTGCGCGAAGCCGACCCCAGCGATACGGGCGCCGCCGACACCCTGCGCGACCAGCCGCTCAGTTTCTCCGCGGCCCACCGCCGCCACGCCTTGCGCACCGTCGTCACCGACCGCGTCCGCGTCCGCAACCCCTTCGCCCGGCCGCAGCCGGTCCGTCACGACCCCTTCGATGCCCTGGACGAGGAGAAGAGCGCCTGATGTTCCTCACCCGCTTCCGCGTGAACACCGCGCGCCCCGGCGCCCGCCGCCTGCTGTCCTCCCCACAGGCCATGCACGCGGCCGTGATGTCGTCCTTCCCCACACTGCTGCCCACCGACACACCCGCACCCGACGCACCGCGCGTGCTGTGGCGCCTGGACCGCACCGCACGGGCCGAGGTCATGCTCTACCTCGTCAGCCCTCACCAGCCCGACCTGACCCACCTGGTCGAACAAGCCGGATGGCCCGCAGCAGCCGCCTCCGATCCCGCCTCACCAGGCTGGCACAGCCGCCCCTACACCCCGTTCCTGGACCGGCTCGCCGCCGGTGACCAGTGGGCGTTCCGGCTGACCGCGAACCCCGTGCACCACATCCGCCGCAAGGACGACGAACCCACCAAACGCACCGCCCACATCACCCCCGTCCACCAGATGAGCTGGCTACTGAAGCGCCAGGAACGCTGCGGTTTCCGCATCACGCAAAAACCTGACAACCAGCGCCTCCTGCCGGACGGCACCACCCACCACGGACACGCCCACCACGGCGACCGCTACCACCTCACCGTCAACGACAAGCGGGCCCTCGCCTTCGACAAGACCCGCCCCCCCACAGGCGGCCGTCCCAAACAGCCGATCAGTCTCGTCACCGTCACCTTCGACGGCCAGCTCGAAGTCACCGACCCCCAACTCATGCGCCGAACTCTGACCCAAGGCATCGGCAAGGCCAAGGCTTACGGATGCGGCCTGCTCACCCTCGCGCCCGCCACCGGATGACGTGATGACCACCATCTCCCGACGCCCCGCGGCCAGCCCCCGCCAGCTCACCCGCACCGCAAAGCGGCTGTCCTTCATCTACCTCGAACGCTGCACCGTCCACCGCGACGCCAACGCCATCACCGCAGAGGACGCCGAAGGCACCACCCACATTCCCTCGGCGACCATCGGCACCCTCCTCCTGGGCCCCGGAACCCGCATCACCCACCAGGCGATGAGCGTCCTGGGAGAAACCGGCGCCACCGTGTGCTGGGTGGGAGAACACGGCGTGCGCTACTACGCCGGCGGCCGCGCCCTGACCCGCTCCTCCGCCCTTGCCGAGGCCCAAGCCGTGCAATGGGCCAACACCCGCAACCGGCTCGCTGTCGCCCGCGCCATGTACCGCCTGCGCTTCCCCGACGAGGATCCCGCCGGCCTCACCCGCCAAGAACTCCTCGGTCGCGAAGGCCGCCGGGTCAAGGACTGCTACCGAACCCAGTCCGCCCGCACCGGTGTCCCCTGGCGCGGCCGCCGTTACACCCCCGGCGACTTCGGCAGCGGCGACCCGGTCAACCAGGCCATCACCGCCGCCGCCCAGTGCATGTACGGCATCGCCCACGCCGTCGTGACCTCCCTCGGCTGCAGCCCCGCCCTCGGATTCGTGCACTCCGGCCACGAACTGTCCTTCGTTTTGGACATTGCCGACCTGTACAAGACCGAGATCGGCACCCCCGTAGCCTTCGATGTCGCCGCACAGGACGAGGAGGACACCGGTCCACGTACCCGCCGGGCGCTGCGGGACCGTATCAACGAACTGTCCCTGCTGGACCGCTGCGTGAACGACATCAAGCACCTGCTACTGCCCGAGGCGTCGCCAGCCGCGGCCCGCGAGGACGACCGCGACATCGTCACGCTCCAGAGCGACGGCGATCACAAAGTCGCCGCAGGCCGCAACTACGCAGGCAACTTCCAGGATCAGGACGAGTTCGGCGGGCACCTGGGATACGGCGATACGGAGACGACCTGGTGACCGTCATCGTCCTCACCAACTGCCCCGCCGGCCTACGGGGATTCCTCACCCGCTGGCTGCTCGAAATCTCCGCTGGCGTCTTCATCGGCAACCCGTCCGCCCGCATCCGCGACCTGCTGTGGGACGAGGTCCAGCAGTACGCCAACCAGGGTCGGGCCCTCCTGGCCCACACGGCCAACAACGAACAGGGCTTCATCTTCCAAACTCACGACCACGCCTGGCACCCGGTCGACCACGAGGGACTGACCCTGATCCGCCGCCCGAACGCCCAAAGCACGCCCAGCTCGGCCGCGCCGAAAAAAGGCTGGAGCAAAGCGTCCAAACGACGTCGATACGGAAGTTAGGGAAGCGTAGAAATGGGCGTTATGTCGGATTCTGTGAAACTACTAAAAATGGGCCTCTTGCCGTAACGAAGCTGCAGGTCACCAAGTGTGCTCCCCGCACCCGCGGGGATGGTCCCCGCTCCAGGGACTCGGGCAGGAGGACGGTGTCGTGCTCCCCGCACCCGCGGGGATGGTCCCCACTCCCGGAACTGACCAAGGACACCGGAGCCGTGCTCCCCGCACCCGCGGGGATGGTCCCGCGGGCCCGCTCAGCCTCGGACTTGTTGGACGGTGCTCCCCGCACCCGCGGGGATGGTCCCAGCAGATCCAGGCCCGCGAGGAAGCCGCCCGGGTGCTCCCCGCACCCGCGGGGATGGTCCCATCAATGGGCACTGCGGGAACTTGGGTAGCTAGTGCTCCCCGCACCCGCGGGGATGGTCCCAAGGGCTCAAGAGGGCTTCACTCGCTACTTCGGTGCTCCCCGCACCCGCGGGGATGGTCCCCGCTCGGGCGGGCTCTCATCGCCAAGACGAGCGTGCTCCCCGCACCCGTGGGGATGGTCCCATCGTCATGCAGCCGGCCAGGACACAGATCACGTGCTCCCCGCACCCGCGGGGATGGTCCCCGGGCCTGCGAGTTCACCCCCAGCGAGCCGGGGTGCTCCCCGCACCCGCGGGGATGGTCCCCACGGGGAGAACGAGACCGACCTCGAATCGGCGTACTCCCCGCACCCGCGGGGATGGTCCCGATCTGGTGTCCGAGCGGGCTCCGATGGTGAAGTGCTCCCCGCACCCGCGGGGATGGTCCCACCATCCTGTGGAGCCAGAACTACGGCACGCCGTGCTCCCCGCACCCGCGGGGATGGTCCCACCGACATCTCCGGCTGGAAGAACCGGAAGTCGTGCTCCCCGCACCCGCGGGGATGGTCCCGTGTCGAAGACTGCGCCGGAGGCCAGGCACCAGTGCTCCCCGCACCCGCGGGGATGGTCCCTGGTCACCACGGCGGGGCGTCTCACTCTCGACGTGCTCCCCGCACCCGCGGGGATGGTCCCTCCGTGCCGTACACCGACCGGAAGTCGGTGGCGTGCTCCCCGCACCCGCGGGGATGGTCCCCGCCCCAGGCGTGTCGCCACCCTGTCCCAGGTGTGCTCCCCGCACCCGCGGGGATGGTCCCGCCCGGCGGCGGACGAACCGGTGGGGCATCACGTGCTCCCCGCACCCGCGGGGATGGTCCCCGCCCCAGGCGTGTCGCCACCCTGTCCCAGGTGTGCTCCCCGCACCCGCGGGGATGGTCCCGCCCGGCGGCGGACGAACCGGTGGGGCATCACGTGCTCCCCGCACCCGCGGGGATGGTCCCCGCAACGCCGCGGTGGCCGTGTACGTCTTGGTGTGCTCCCCGCACCCGCGGGGATGGTCCCGATGTTGACCTGCGGGGACTGGCGGCTGCCCGGTGCTCCCCGCACCCGCGGGGATGGTCCCTG
>NZ_JAHKJW010000027.1:0-65011 GCF_019710745.1 Streptomyces beigongshangae | reverse complement strand
AGTGCTCCCCGCACCCGCGGGGATGGTCCCTGGCCGGCGGTCAGGGCGTGGTCCGTGTGGAAGTGCTCCCCGCACCCGCGGGGATGGTCCCGCGGGCGGTGCCAGCATCACGACGCCGCCGCCGTGCTCCCCGCACCCGCGGGGATGGTCCCCGGCACGTCGTCACCCCCGGCGACACGGACGAGTGCTCCCCGCACCCGCGGGGATGGTCCCATGTGGCGTTCTACTTCGTCTTCCACTCCTAGGTGCTCCCCGCACCCGCGGGGATGGTCCCACCCGGGTGGTGTGGCGATGCACTGGCATCGCGTGCTCCCCGCACCCGCGGGGATGGTCCCGTCCGGACATGTAAAAGGCCCTGACCCGAACCGTGCTCCCCGCACCCGCGGGGATGGTCCCTCGGGTGAGGTCATCGAGACGACCGTCTCCGAGTGCTCCCCGCACCCGCGGGGATGGTCCCCGGCAGACGCTCGCCGCGATCGAGAAAGCGTGGTGCTCTCCGCACCCGCGGGGATGGTCCCCGGGTCTGACCTGCGAGGTTGCCGGTTGACCCGTGCTCCCCGCACCCGCGGGGATGGTCCCGCGGCGCAGGACTGGGCGCTGGGTCACACCGGGTGCTCTCCGCACCCGCGGGGATGGTCCCCGTGCCCGACGGAGACGAGGGCCACGGTGTGAGTGCTCCCCGCACCCGCGGGGATGGTCCCGCCCCAGCTTGCTTTGTCCAGCACCAGGACGGGTGCTCCCCGCACCCGCGGGGATGGTCTCCCCAAGCGGGATCTGTCCGGGCCCGGCGCGATGTGCTCCCCGCACCCGCGGGGATGGCCCCGCGGCCACGACGCCGGCGGCTGGGTGGTGTGCTTCCCGCACCCGCGGGGTTGGCCCCAACCTGTGGATAGGGCGGGAGGCGGAGCCCGGATCACTCGTCGGCAACTGGCTGTCTGGTGTGCAGGCAGCTACCGGACAACAGCCTCAGCACGCCTCGCGGGAGTCTCCGCCAGGTCTGAGGAGCCACCCATCAAACTGATCCGCACCATGACGGACCATGAGCCCTGGCTGCCCGACCATTTCTAGGGTTCCGCGGCATCCTGTAATTTGCCCTGCGCCTGGCGGTCTCATTTGATGATCTGCGGGAGTCGACCGGTCGCCTGCGGACGACGCCTCACGAACGTGAGATCATCGGATACAAATGAGGTCAGGTTCGGTGGCGGATTGGCTGCACAAGAAGGTCTCTTCGATACGAGTCGGCCGCGCCAAATGAAAGTACCTGGCTATGTACATGGCGAGCGGCAACGCTTGTACGCGAGTTTCGACACCGTCTGGCTCCTTCACCGGCCGCGAGTGTCGGTGAGTTCGAGCAACACCTCAGAGGACTGGGGAGCCACACGGCAGCCGAAGTCCGTCGACACCCCAGGTCGAAGAGCATCCGGCGCCGCGCCGTGGTTCTGCGGCCAGGCGTTGGCCGTTCCCGTCGACACCGTTCCTGCTACAAGCGGGGCGTTGTCGGCCGTCATCGATATCTGTTGCCGAGTCCCACGTACAAAGCCAAGTACCGATCGGAGAGCTTCGGATGTGCGCCCAGGACTGGATATGCGGTCGGAACCGCGGGCAAAGCCAGATTCAGGGACCGGTCCTAGTGTTCTCTATATGTTCTGCCGCCTCGTCGTGGCAGCAATGCCGGGGCATCATCGGGGGTGGCGATTGTCTCGATGGCCAGGTGGAGTTCTGTGCGTACGGTCGCGGATGACAGATCAAGTGACAGCGTCTTGCCGCACTTGTTCAGCCAGTCGGTGAGTGTGCTGCGGCTCAGGCCGAGTTCGGAGGCAGCAGGGGCGGTGCGGCCGCGGTGCCGAAGCCAGCATCGGAGGGCGATACGCAGTGGCTTGTCCAAGGGTTTGAGAAGGGCTGTGGCCCACTGGCGGGCTTCCTCGGAGTTGAGCAGATCAGTGGGCACCGGGGGATCCGTGGCAAGCTGTGCGGCCGCGCTGGGTTGTGCGGGAGCGGCAGGGGCCCGGACAGCCAGGAGGAGCTGGGCCTGGACGGTGGGGTTGTCCAGTTCGGCGGCGAGGAGAGTGCTGATCCAGCGTAGTCGTGTGCGCACCGTGCCTTCGGACACGTCGAGTACGGAGGCGGCGGACTGAGCGGATCCTGATCGCAGGTATGTCTCCAGTGTGCGGTGCTGCTCGCGATTGAGTGGTTTGAGGATTGCAGCGGACCAGCGGGCGAGCCGTCCGGCAGGGACGACACGGAGCAGGTCGTGCGCGCCCAGCGAGGCTGCGAACGCCAGGCTGCCGGCCGTTGCGGTGTGGCGTGCATGGCCTGCCTCTGCCCACGCGGTGGCGACCATGTCCAGCGGTGCGGGGTCCGATACGCCTGCGGCCAGGTGATGCCGGTCGGCGATGCGCGCGACGGACAAGCGTGCCGAGTGCTGGTCGTGACCGCGGCGGTGCAGAGCGACGAACACCAGCTCGTGTCCCTCTGTGCACACCAGCATGCGGGGACTTGTGGGAGACGTACGGGGCTGCGCCGTCCGCCAGTAGGCCCGGTAAGCGGTTTGCACCGCTTGTCCGGTCAGCCGGAAGACCGTGGCGTGTGTGACGGCGGCGCTGTCCAGTATGCCCACGGCCAGGCGTGGCTGGCCGTGGAGCAGCAGACGCACAACGGCGGCGTGCAGGCGCTGTTCGGCATGGTGGACGTCCTGTGCCCGATGGATCCGTGCCCGCATCCTGAGCAGGTCGACGCCGGTCTGTGCGACCGCTTCGGTGCGGGACGGGGGCGCTGCCGGGCCGGGGCAGATGACGAGGACGGCGCCGGCCATTTTGCGGATGGTCACGTGCGGGTGGAGCTGGGGGTGCATGGCGGCATGCACCCCCTCGGGGCCGGCGGTATGAGGAGTGCCGCACAGGACGTCACCCGTCAGATCCAGCAGGACTGCCCATCCCCCGAGCAGTGCGGCGGCTTCAGCGATGAGCTGGTCATCCGAGTGCGCTGCCGCGCGGGTGAGCCGGCGCACCACCTGGTACCGGGTCACTGTCGCTGGAGGAGCAGATGCAGGCTCCGCACTGCCGGTGGTCATGAGATCCGGGCCACTCCGCCCCAGCCTGCCCGGTCGGTGAGGATGCCGGTGGTCGCGTCGGGGCGCCAGCGGGGCCAGCTTGTGAATCCGGGCTCGACCAGGTCGGTGCCTTCAAAGAATTCGACGGTCACCGAGGGCTCTCGGAAGATGTAGGGGATGGCACCGGATCTGTTGTATTCGTCCTGTACTGCCTGATGTTCCTTGTCCGCAGCGGTGGAGTGGCTCAGTGACAGGTAGCTGCCCGAAGGAAGCTGTTCCAGCAGCCGGCGCACGAGGCTCAGGGCTTCGTCCCAGTCCTCGATGTGGCCCAGCACGTCGTTGCTGACCAGGGCGATCGGCTGGGTCATGTCGAGCGTTTTGGCTGCGCCGGTTAACACGGCTTCCGTGTCGCGCATGTCCGCCTGGACGTAGGAGGTAGCGCCTTCGGGGGTGCTGGTGAGCAGGGCATGGACGTGCAGCAGCACGATGGGGTCGTGGTCCACGTAGACCACGCGGCAGTCGGGTGAGATCCGCTGTGCGACGTCGTGGGTGTTGTTGCTGGTTGGCAGGCCGGCGCCCAGATCGATGAACTGCCGGATTCCTTGCCTGGCGAGGAAAGCGGTGGTGCGCCGCAGGAAGTCCCGCGACTCCCCGGCGAACGGGACGATGTTGGGGTACTTGCTGCTGTAGGCGTCACCGGCGGCCTGGTCGGCCGGGTAGTGGTCTTTTCCGCCGAGCCAGTAGTTCCACACGCGCGCGCTGTGTGCGACGGATGTGTCGATCTGGTCAGACGGGCGGGTTGGTTCGGTCATGACAACGCCTCTTTCGAATCGTCGGGGTGGGGCGCGAGAACGGAAGCGTGGTCCAGCAGCACGTGATACGCCGACACCTCCCGCAGACCGCTCAGGACTTCAGCCCTCCCGTGCAGATCTCCTTCACGCACCACATGGTCGGGGACACCGGGCACATCCACCCTGTACATGGTGATAGTCGGCATACCAGTCATAACATGACAAGGACCGTCCAGAGGATAGATCTGCAGAGTCACGTCGGGACGCTCGACTGCCGCTCTCAGCGCCTGCCGCTGCTCGGCCATCACGCTCTCGCCGCCTACCGAGGTGTGCAGCGCTGCAGCCGACATCACCGCCCAGAGGTACGTGTTCTGCTGACGTAACCGCTGCTGACGTTCGACGAGCAACTCGGCGCGCCGGTCGTTGTCCGCAGAGGAGAGATCAGGCCTGCGGACGTTGTCGACAGCACGGGCGTAAGCCGGGGTGCGCAGCAAAGCCGGGACGAGTGCCGGCTCCCACACGCGGATGATCCGGGCGGCAGATTCCACACTCATGAGATCCAGCTGCCAGGCGTCCATCACGGACCGCCACGGATGCCACCATCCCGGCAGGTTGGCGATCACAAGCTGGCCGAGGATCTCTTCGATTTCGGCGGTGCCCGCACCGTAGGTCCTGAGCAGGGTGTGGACCTGATTCCCGTCCAAAGAGGTCGCCGCCCGTTCAATGCGGCGGACGGTGGCTACATGGGCGCCGAGCGCACCGGCGGCTTCCTCCCGGGAAATGCCGGCAGCCTCACGCAAAGTTTTCAGCCGGGTGGCGAGAACAAGGTGCGCGATAGTCCTCCCAGACCTCTCGCGAGCCACAGGATCCCCTTCCGGCACTTTCCGCAACCTGCTGGTAGTGCAAACCCTGTACCTTGCATTCTCTGCGCACAACCCCTTGAGTATGTCTAACTCGCCTCGTCCGCCGCACAGTTGCAAAGAAGGGGTGCCGCAAGACCGTGCTGCGCGCCGCCGAAAGGCGCCTGGCACCTGGACCAGAAAAGACCGCTGGCTGCAGGAGGAAAAGCGCAACCGGATACGGCTCACCGGCTGTTCGTGAGGATGCGGTGCAGCAAGCGCAGCCCACTGCGTACGCAAGTCCGCACCGTGTAGCACGCACAAAGGTGGCCGCCCTGCGAGAAGGGCGGCCACCCGAGGACTCATCCGAGTCCAGCACACCAGGAACGGACCCATCCATCACTGGGATGCCCGGCCGGCGTGTTAGCAGCACGCCACCGCGATCAGGATAGACCTGCCTGCACACAAGATTCGAGACCTTCTGTGCCTGTGGCCGGATCCTGAGCTCCGGGCCCCGCCCTACAGAGAGCCCTTGTCATGCGCACTGCACTCGCACCAGTTGCGGGCGGCGACGCCTCGCGTACCGGCTCCCCAGACCTTCAGCCCACCGGTTTGCGTGGGCGCCTCCTGCGAAGGCCGCCGGGTTTCACCGGCTCGTGCCACCTGCTGGCCTGACGGAACGCCAGCCTGCTTCCAGGTCCCCGGCCGTACACCCCTGACGTCGGCCGGGCAGGGACCGAAGCCGTGCCGTGCAACCTCCGGCACGTCGCCTGCTACGCCCTCTGCCGCAGGCATTCTTCGGTCACCGAGGGTGCCGCCGTCCCCCCGGCGGCACCCTCACCCCTCCTGACCACGCGCCTCACCCGGAGCCGTCGTGACGCTTCCACCTGCCCGAACCGCGCCTGCACTCCCACAGTCCGCGCCGGCCGCCGGTACCCCATGGCCGCCTCTGATCTGGGTAGTGCTGCTGGGCACGCTTTTGATCCGCGGCGCCGGTTTTGTCTATCCGTTCTTGGCATACCATCTGGCTTCCCGCGGCGTGGAGGCGGCCTGGGCCAGCATCGTGCTGGCCTTGTTCGGGGCTGGCTGGCTGACCGGACAGATCGCGTGCGGGGCCCTGGCCGACCGCATCGGCCGCCGCGCCACCCTCGTGGGCGCGATGACGGGTGCGGCCCTGATCTTTTCGATCCTCGCCCACGCCCACGGTCTGACGGCGTTGGCGGTGTCCGCGTTCCTCGCGGGCACCGTCTATGACGCTCCCCGCCCGATCGTGTCCGCACTCATCATGGACAGTGTGCCGGACGAGCCCACCCGGACAAAGATCGCGGCATGGCGGCACTTCGCCGTGAATCTGGGCGCGGCCTGCACCGGCGCGGTCGGCGGCCTGCTGAGTGAACAGCTGGGCACCGCACCCCTGTTCTGGGCCAACGCCATTGCGTGCGCCCTCTTCGCGCTCGCTGCCCGGCAGCTGCTGCCCGCCTGCTCGGCCAGCAGCCAAGGGGCAGGCAGCGGCAGCTTCCAAGACGCCGTGTCCGACCTGCGTCTGATGCTGCTGTGGCTGGTCAGTGTGTGCGCCCTCATCCCGATCGCGGCCCTGTATTCGGTGCTGCCCGTACTGATGGTCCAAGACCACCTTGCGGTCAGTGCCTACGGCTGGTCCCAGGTGGCCGGCGCGATCGCCGTGCTGGTGTTCTCCCCGCTGCTCAACCCCTGGCTCGCCCGCCGCGCAGCCGGCAACGTGCCGATGGTCGGCCTCCTGGCGCTCAGCGCCGTCATCCTGGGCGCCGGTATGGGCTCGGCGGGACTGACCTCCCACCCCGTCGGCTACGCCGCGGCCGTCGTGAGCGCGGTGCCCGGCGAGATCATCGCGTTCGTCGCGGCCGCCAACATCGTCAACCTGATCGCGCCTGCCCACGCCCGCGGCCTGTACGCGGGCATCTGGGGCACGACCCTGGCCGTCGCCGTGATCGGCGCCCCGCTGATGGCGGACTGGGCCCTCAGCACGGGCGGCCACCCCGGTGTGGCGCTGGCCTTGACGGCCTGCGGTCTGGTCGGCGCCGCGGCCTGCCTGCCGCTCGGCGTCCTTGTCCGCCGCCCGCCCGCCACAGCCGCACCGCCTGCGCCGATGACCTCCGCCCTCAAGGCCGGCTGAGCCGCCGCACCCCTCATTTCCCCTCTCATCTGGAGGTTTGCTGTGCCCAGTGATACTCCGCTCGTCCTCATCGGCGTCGGTGACAGTGCCGCCTACCGCGCGGACACCCTCAGCTCCATCGCCGCCCGGCACCCCGTTGTCGCCGTCGAGCGGTCCGTGCCCACCTGGGCCCGCCCGTACCTGGTCGACGTCATCGACGCCGATCTGACCGACGCCGCGGCGGTGACAGCCGCCGTCAGTACGTACAACCGCGCGCATGCCATCGGCGGGGTGCTGGCCTACATGGAACACCACGTGCAGACGGCCGCCGTGGTGGCGCAGCTGCTGGGATTGCCAGGCAGCAGCCCGCAGTCCATGGCCGCCTGCCGCGACAAGGTCCTCTCACGCCGTCTGCTCGCCGAACGCACGGTGCCCTCCGCACGCTCCGTGCAGGCCAGCACGCCGGAGTCGGCCGTCGCCCTCGCAGAGATGATCGGCTATCCGGTGATCGTCAAACCGCGGTCCCTGGCGGGCAGTGCCGGGGTGCGGCGCGCCGACTGCGCGGCCGCCGTGCGCGAGGCCTTCGATGAGGCCCGTCAGGCGACCGTGATGGATCTGCACCGCTACGGGCCCGCCGGGGTCCTCATCGAGGAGTACCTGGCGGGCGCCGAGATCAGCGTGGAGACGGCCGTGCTGGGGCCCGGCCGGGTGCGGATCCTGGCCGTGACCCGCAAACTGCCCGCGCCGTCCGGCACCACGCAGGAATACGGGCACTGCGTGGATGCCCGCGATCCGCTGCTGAGCGATCCGCGCCTGATCCAGCTCATCGAAAGCGCCGTCGCCGCCCACGGCATCACCCTGGGCGTGCTGTGCATCGAGGTGAAACTCACCCCCGGCGGACCGCGCATCGTGGAAGTCAACGGCCGCCTGGGCGGGGATCTGCTGCCGGTGCTGGTACGCCGGGCCACCGGGATCGACCTCGCACAGGTCGCCGCGGACCTGGCCACCGGGGTGCCGCCACGCCTGCAGCCGGTACTGCAGCGGGCCGCCGCCATCGCCTTCGCCTACCCGACCACCTCCGGCACCCTCCAGCAGCTGGCTGTGCACCCCGGCCGATCGCACGTGCCGGGCCTGGAGCGGATGGTCCTCACCCATACACCCGGTGTGCACGTATCGGCCCCTGCGCGGGCCACGCTCGCCGACCGGCTCGCGCACTGGGTCGTCCTGGGCGCCAGCGCCGATGAATGCCGCACCCGCCTGGCCCAGGCGGCCGCCCTGCTCGACACCCGTATCGCCCAGCCCGCTCACGCGCCTGCCTGCACCACCTGACCCTGCCCCCGTCTTCGTCCTCCAGCCCTCGGAGCTGATCGTCATGTCTGTTTCCACCGCGCCCCTCCATCCGGGCCGCCGCCGCGCCCTGCCCGCGGCGGCCGCCATCGTTGCTCCCTGCCCGAGCGCCGACTACGCCCGCGCCTTGGCCCGCCGCGGCACCCTCGCGGTCGCCGTCACCACCTCCGACAGCCTTTCCCGCGGCCATTGCTCACCCGGCACACCCGGATACGGGCACACCGTCGTACACGACGGGGGCCTGGCCCGCACCAGCCGACGGCTGCGCAGTCTCGGCGTGCGGGCCGTCCTGGCCGGCAGCCCGCGCGGAGCTGCCCTGGCCGAACGCCTCGCCGACGCCCTGGCCTTACCGGCCGATCCCGCCACCGCGCTGCGCCGCTGCGACCGCGGCGAGCAGGCCCGCGTCCTGGCCCAGGCGAAAACAGGCGTCCCGTGCACGTGGCGCACCCAAGAACTCACCACCGCACTGGCCTGGTGGCGCATCTGCGCACACCCGGCAATCCTGCTGCTGCCGGCCGCGGTGGGGGCGCCGGCCGCACCGGTGCTGTGCCGCAGCAGCCGTGAGATCGCCGTGGCCTGGCCGCAGATGCGGCGCACCGCCCACCGTTACAGCGGCAGCACCCACCTGATCCTGCGCGAACACCTGCCCGGCCGCCGCTACACCACCCACAGCCTCACCCGCCCCGCCCCGGCCGGCGGCGAAGCGACCCACACGATCACCGACGTGTGGGCGCACAGCCACACCGACGACACCATCCTGGCCCGCATCGACCTGTTGCCGCGCCAGGGCATGCTCGCCCGGGCCCTGGCCCTGTACACACAGCGCGTCCTGCAGATCCTGGGCGTGCGCGCCGGACCGGCATGCTGCCACCTGATCTACGAGCCCGGCCGCGGGCCGCTGCTGCTGTCCATGGCCGCGGCCGCGGCCACCTCGCCCGCCGACCAGGTGCTGCAGGCTGCCACCGGCATCAACCGCCTCGGCCACGCCCTGGACACCGTCCTGCCGCCCCCGGCTGCGCCCCCCACCGCCGAGCAACCGTCCGCCTTCCGGCACATAGTGCGCGTGCGGCTCAACGCCCCCCACCGCGGATACCTGGACGAGCGCCATCTGGCGGCCCTGCGCGCCCTGCCCACCGTCGCGCACTGCACCAACAGCCTGATCCCCGGCGCTCCAGTGGAACAGACCACCAGCGCCCGGTCCGCGGCGGGCGAAGTGGTCCTCAGCCACCCGCGCGCACAGGCCATCGAGGCCGACTACCAGCACATCCGCCGCCTGGAACGCTCCGGCCTGTACGGTGCGGACGGCAGCCGATGACGCGCCCCGTCACCCGCCTTCCCAGCGTCCGCCCCGACGCAAAAGGCTCCTCACCGCTCCAGCGGGCCCTCGCCGGCGCGCGGCGCGAGGACCGGTGCGCGCTGATCCTGTCCGCCGTGGCCGGCTTCCCCGACCAGGCGACCAGCCGGGCGGTGCAGCATCTGTTCGCGCAGAGCGCGGACATGGTCCAGCTACGCGTCCCGCACCTGGACATGGTGCGGGACGGACCCGCCGTACGGCAGGCCGCGCGCACCGCCCTGCAGGCCGGATTCCGCATGCCGCAGCTGTTCGCCGCAGCGCAGGAGCTCACCGCTAGCACCGGCGTTGCCGTACTGGTGAGTTCGCACTGGCAGCCCGTCCACGCCTACGGCGCCGCCCGGTTCGCGCAGCACGCCGCGCACGCCGGCATCTGCGCCGTCCTTATCCGGGACCTGCCCCTGGACCAGGCCGGCCCGTGGCGGGCCATCGCCCACTGCGCCCCGTTGGGCACCGCCGCGCTCCTGGCGCCAACCGTGCAACCCGACCGGCTGGCGCGCATCGTCTCCCACGCCACCGGCCTCATCTACGTACCCGCCACCACCGGCCTGACCGGCAACACCGAACCCATCGGCCCGCACCTGCCCACCCTCACCGGCCGGGTGCGCGCCCTCACCTCCCTGCCGGTGGCGGCCGCCACCGGTCTGTCCGCCCCTTCCCAGGTGCGTACCGCGGCCGCCTGGGTGGATGCCGTCGTCGTTGGCTCCGCGGTGCTGCGCCGCATCCAGGCCGAACCGCGCGCGCCCATCGCCGTGGCGGCATCCGCCGCCCGGGACTTCGCCGCCGCTCTGCGCCCCAAGGGCCCTGGGACATGACCGGCCGTGCGGACCCGGCCGTGCCCTGCACCGTCCATACCCGTCTCGGCGCCGACGCGCTCGAGATCCTCGCCCGGCACTGGCCCGCCCTCTACGCCCAGGACCGTGTTGCAACCCCCTTCCAGTCGCCGGCCTGGCTTAGCGGCCACGCCCGGCTCCTGCCCGTCCGGGCCGTGCCGCTGCTGCTCACCGCGACCACCGCCGGCGGCCGCATCATCGCCGCACTGGCCCTGGCCCGCCTACGCAGCCGGGCCCGCACACAGATCTTGCCGCTGTCCGCACCGCACGCCACGCAGGTACGCCTGACCGGCCCGCACGCCGACAACGAGGCCGTCGCCCGCGCGCTCGCGCTGCACCTGCTGCTCCTGCACGACACCGGCGCCGACCTCGCCCTGCCCGGCGTACGCGCCGACACCGCCTTCGGCCGCGCCGTCCGGACCGTCGTCCAGGACAACCTCCTCACCGATGCCTCCCCACCCCCCGTTCTCGCGCTGCCGTTCCACGCCGATGCCCTCGCCCCCAGCCGCCGGCGCGAGCACGCCCGCCGGTGCCGGCACTGGGCCCAGCTGGCCGCCTCCCGCCCAGTCACCTACCGGCGCTCCCACCATCAGCAGGCCCTGCTCGACGGCCTCAGGGTGCTGGCCGCACTGCAGCAGACGTGTCCGGCGGGCCCCGGCGCGGCCGACACCATCCCGTGGCGCCGCATCGTGCCGGACATCGGAGCCACCGGCGCCTTCGTAGCCGACCTGCATATCGACGGCGCCCCCGTCGCCGCACAGCTGTGCCTGACCCGCCAGCACCGCTGCTACAGCGCCGCCCAGATCACGCACCCCGCATACCGGCACATCGCCCCCGCCCACGCGCTGCTGCGCCACCTGCTCGACGACCTCGCACACGAGGGCTTTCACACCTTCGACCCCGGCCGCGGCACCAGGCCGGCGGCCACGACCGCACCCGGCCCGCCCATCCGGCTCGCTGCCTGACATCCGCCGCACCATCCACCATCCCGACCGTTTCCCGGAGGACTTTCATGAGCACCTCGCCGCCCTACCACCGCCTCGCGTGCGCACTCGCCACCACCGCAGCCGTCGCCCTGGCCGCGGGCTGCGGCCTGGGGGAGGACCGCGATGATCCGCCCAGCACCGTCCGCACCTCCTCGACGACACCGGCTCCCGCCCCGAAGGCAGCCGTGACCCGCGACGAGGCCAAGGACATCCTCGCCAGGTACGTCGCCACCAACAACCGGGCCAACGCCGCCCAGAGCCGCAGCACGGCACTGAACCCGCGGGCCCGCGCGCTCCTGGCCACGGTCGAAGGCGGGCAGCTGTTCGAGCAGTCCGCGGCGGACTACACGACCTGGCGCACCCGCACCGCCACCGAGCGCAAGGAGTACGGCACCCCCTTCTACTACGTGAAGCCAGTTATCTACGCCCCGGCCGGGGAACGGTGGTTCGCCATCGAGGCCACCGTCGACCGCACCGACTGGAGAGGCCTGCTCATCTTCGACCAGGCACAACAAGGCAAGGGCTGGCGCAACGTCTTCACCGTCGCCCTGGGAGACAAGAAGGGCGCGCGGCTGCCCGCACCGATCGCCACCGACCGCGCGGGCCTGGCCACCGCCGTCAACCCCACGACACGCAGCGGACGGCTGGCGCCTAACCAGATCGCCGACGCCTTCGAGGACTTCTTCGTCACCGGCGGCACCGGCGCCGGACAAGCCCTGGCCCGCAGCGCCTCCACCACGGCGGCCCTGAAGGTCTACAAGGAACGCAGCAAGGGAACCGACACTCGCGCGGCCACGAAGTACTTCAAGCAGAGCAACGCCCGCCACCAGCAGATCTACGCACTGAAGCTGCGAGACGGCTCCACCCTGGCCATCGTGCCCTCCGCACACGACCAGCACTACGAGATCAAGAAAGAGCTCATCTTCCAGGCGAAGATCATCCCGAACGAGCGGCAGGCCGTCTTCAACCCGGCCAAACGCATCGCCGTGATTGACGAGTTCCAGGGCATGCTCCTGGCCCACCTGCCCACCACGGGCAAACCGACGATCCTCTCGCACGAGTTCCGCATGGTGGACTCCCAATGACTTCCACCTCAGCGGACCCGTCCTTCACAGCGCAGTACCCCGCCCCCGCCTGGCTGCGCGGCCCCGTCCTGATGCCGCCCTGGCAAGACCGCCACCTCGCAACCGCGCCGCCACCGGCCAACACGCCGCGCCGGGCCGGGATGGCCTCCACCGACACGCGCGACACCTAGAGAGCAGACGAGGGGCGAAAGCAACGGTGCCGACCGTCTGCTTCGCCCCTTACGTCACACGCCCGGATCCCACCGGGCCTGTGATCACAAATTCATCTGCCGGACCGGGGCTGCCACCCCACACCCGACCAATCAGGTTTCTCACAAACCACCAGACCGTCACCGGCCTTGTGCGTCACGAGATGCACCCGTGACAGGAGCCATGATGCCCGACCACGACCCGGCCCGCCACACGGATCTGCGACCAACCTTGCGCACCGGCACCTCGCGTCAGCAGCCGCCGACTTCAGCGGGGCCGTCCACGTTGATCGTGGACCGGGACGCCCAGGAAGTGCACGCCACCGGCTCCCGCCAGCTGCGCCGCGCAGACAACTTCCTCGCCGCGGCCCGGTACATGATCCGCTTCCACCCCAAGGCCGGCGGCACCACTCTGCGCCTGGCGGCCGCGTTCGCCGCCCGCGCGCACCGCAACCGCGACGGCCACGTCGCCTTCAACGTGACCGCGACCGTGCGCGAACTGGGCGTCAGCCGCCGCACCGTCCTCAACCACGCCCGCTACCTGCGCGAACTCGGACTGATCGCCTGGGTCGAGCACGGCTCGAAACGCAATGCCCTGCGCACCCGGCACAGCGCCACCTGGCAGCCCGCCCACGGCTACCGCGGCACCGCCACCCTCTACGCCCTCCTCGCCCCGCCCCGGTGGGACCGCGCGCAGGGCCACCGCATCCGCGGCCGCGGCTACCGCGCCCGACTGATCGGCTACACCCCCACCGGCCGCACCCGGGCGATCGCCGCCGCCCGCCGCACCGCCCGCCCCGTCCGGCGGTCCAACCGCAGCCAGGGGCGTTGCACCCCTTCTGTTGCTCCCACCTCAGGCTCCACTCGTCTGCAAGAAGGAAGGGGGGAGAGCAACTACACGCGGCGGGCGCGCACCGCGCGACGACGCGAGCCCTTCACGCCCAGCCAGTGCGCCGACGCCATCACGCTCACCCAACGCCTGCAGCGCGAGGTGTGGTGGCTGCGCGAGACCTGCTCGCGGCGTGCTGCCTACGCCCTGCGGCCCCTGATCCGCCTCGGCTGGACCTGGCAGGACCTCGCCGAAGAGCTCGCCTGCTGGGGAGTGCCCCCGCACCTGCGCGATGCGGCCGCCTACCTTCACCACGAGATCACCCGGCGCCGGCAGCAAGGCGAGCTGCCGCCCGCCGAGGGGCCGCCCGTCCACGTCCCGCAGACGGACGACGATGGGCTACGCCACCAGGCCATGCTCCGCGAGCGCTACCTCCGCCACGATCCGTCCTGGCAGCGCTACGCTCACCAGCTGCGACCCGCACTGCGCGCACGTCTCGCCGCTATACGCGGCGACATCCGCCGACGAGCGGAAACGATCGCGGACCGGCGGCCGGTGCTGCGCGAGGACGAGAACGTCTTCCTCGCCTCGCTGCCGGTGCAGACCTGGAGCGATGCACCCACCCCGCTCCAGAGCTACACAGCCCGCGTCTACCGGCAGCCGCCTACCCGCGGCCGGCGCACCCCAGAAGAAGAACCCAGCTGGCAGCGGCGGTTACAGGATGAGGCCGAGGCCATACGCGCCTGTGAGGTCCTGCGCGTCGCTTTGGAGAGCACACTCGCCGTCGCGCCCTCACCGCACCGATCCCCCTGCCCACCCCGAGGCGCTGGTGAGGCGGAGTGATGATCAGTGGTAGGCGCTGACGGCGGCCAGGTTGTCGTCGTAGACGGTCATGAGGTCCGTCTCCGGTGCGAACCGGTGCCGGGGCACCGCGCGCAGCGCCTCCTGGACCACGGCGGAGGGCGCCCAGCCGCCCGCGATGACGGCATCTGCCATGTAGTGGCGTAGCCGGACAGCTTCGGCTGGCTCTCCGGGCACCGGCGGGGGTTCGGCGGCGGTCGGGTAGGCGTTGACCGGCGGCAGGCCGGGGATGACACCGGGCCAGACAGCATCCAGCGCGTGCGCGGCCGGGGTGAACACCGGGCCGAGACATCCGAGACCGTGGAGGTCGTGCCACTCCCAGCGAGTGAACTTCTGCGGCTCCACCGTGGTGAGGGAGCCGGTGAAGCCGGCGATTCGGATCACGGCGGTAACCCGCGGGACGCCCTGGGCGGCATCGGTGACGATGGACACTACGCTGGCGCCGGTGGCGTGCAGGCCGGTTTCCGGGGTTGAGTAGTAGCGGTACAGCCATTAACGCTAAGCACTTGATCTTGAGCGCCTAGCACGGGTGATCGGTCCCGTGCCGGGGTTCGGCGGAAGATCTTTGATCACTGGTGTGGGGTGGCTACCGTCCGCCGCATGCCGGTGGAATTTCTGACTGATGAGCAGGCCGTTATCTGGATCTGTTGGCTTCGTTGAGCTTGCTGAACTGGCCTTTTGCGTGGATGTCAGTGTCAGCGACGTGGAGCGGGAGCTGCCTGACCAAACGTTGACCAGGTACGACAGCGAGGATCAGGGCTCTTCAGTCGGTGTCCGTCGCGGCCAACACCGCCACTTGGCGACGCCCCGGGGCAATGGCTGCCAGGCCGATGTCCCAGGCCACTCGCTCGAACCACTTGGTGGCAGCCCCGAAGCTGTACCAGTCGCATTCCAGTACCTGCTGCTCGACCTCAGCGGCCGACGCGTGCACAGCCGCTCCCGACAGGCCGGCGAGCGACCGCCAGGCGGCCAAACGCCCATACGCTCCCCGCAGCCCGTGGTTGTACGCCCCGCCCGTCGATGCCGCTGCGAAGACCAACCGCCATGCCTGAGCTGCTGGACATGAGGAGACGACAGCGCGGTCGCTGGCTTTCAGCCCTCGGAGGGACTCCAGTTTCAGGGACGCCAGCATGCTTGGGACAGCGGTGACCCTGACCGGCTCGCCAAGATCGAAAGTCCTGGCTTCTATCCGCCCGTTGGACTCTTCGGACCAGTTGGACACCGCCGCGGCGAGGGCTTCGGCCACAGCGTCCGTTGTCGTCTCAGCTGTCAACGAGACGTGCGCGGTCCCGTCCGGTGCCGTCTGCGGACCGTCGTCCGACCGCCCGTACGGTATCGACCAACTGCCCCCGCGAGCGTGGTAGCTCGGCAGCCCGGGCTCCTCCTCGAACGCAGACAGCGACAGCGGCAGCCAGCCCAGCGGATGGTGGCCCCAGTGCGGCGAGGTCGCCCATCCCGCGATCCCCGGCATCTCGGCAACATCCACGCCTCGGAGAACCAGCTCGTGAACGAGACACGCCCGCAGTTCCTCAGAGGCACGCGCATGCGAGGAACCGCCGGCGAACACCACGGCCAGATCTTGCGGGGGATGGCTGGAGGCAAGCAGGGACGCCACATGGCGACTCTGGCTCCGCTTGCTGGACTCGGTCGTGGCCGCCAGGCGGAGCCCCTGTTCGATGTTCTCCTGGCCCGGGGTGACGGTCAGGAGCCTCAGCAGCGTGCCGAAGAGGCTTCGGTACTGCCAAAGGCTGTCGCCTTCGGCACCGTACTTTCCGTTCAGGGCTATGCCGAGATCCGCCACGAAAGTGGCGTCCCCCTCCGCGAGGCGGAGCTCCGCCAGGCCCGCCACCTTGCTGACGTCTTTCATGCGCGGCAGCTTCGCCACGATCTTCTCTATCTTCTCCGCCACGCCACTGACTTTATGCGCGCTCGGACGGTGCCGAACCATTTGGGCCGTCAGCACACCAGTGAAGGGACTGCGAGCCGCGCGGGTGGTCTCCGATGAGACGAATGCCCAGTCGTCAACGTTCGACTGGGATGCCTCGACGAAGGTCGCGGAGCTGTCCGAGTGTCACGGCGAGCTCGTTGCGGAGCCGCGCGTTCTCCTCGTTGAGTTTCTGGTTGGCTCCGTGCAGCGTGCGCACGACGGCCTCGTGGGACTTGGTGGTGATGCGCTCTTTGTCGGGCAGGGCGGGACGGCCCGAGGCGGGCTGTCCGCTGGCGAGATTCCGCAGTCTGTTGAGCAGAACTGTCTGGGCGTCGTCGTAGAGGAAGGTGCGGGATACCCCGGCCCGGGAGGCGACCCCGGCGACGGTGACCGGGCCGCCGTCACGCTCCAGGCTGTTCAGGACTGCTTGGACGCGTTCGATGCAGTCCAGGCGGCGTTGTTGAGCGGCTTCGGCCAGGTGGGCCGAGTTGTCAGCTCGCATCGGCTGCCCTTTCGGTCTCGTGGCGGATGGCTTCACTGTCGTCCGGTGGCGGGGACAGCTCGTCGTGCTCCTGGTCGGTGATGCTCGCGATGACATGCTCGACGGCGGTGGCCAGCCTCTCGTTGACGGCAGCAGCGCGAGGGCGTTCCGCTGCCGTGGCGCTGATCTGCAGTTCGCGTGTGCGGGCGAGGGTGTCGCGGTGGATCGGCAGGAACTGCCGATCGGTTTGGAAATCTTCGCAGAAGTAGCAGCCGTCGGCGGCGGTCTTGGGGCAGGGACGCGCGATGTGCCGTCCACACCAGCCGCCGGCCACCGCGTGGAGTCGGCGCCCGATCTTCTTGGCGAGCCACTCGACGCCGGACAGGTCGGCGTCGCGGCGGACCTTGACGGCCTCGCCCTTGAGGTTGAAGCGGACCTCGTACTTCTCCTCGTACTCACGGCGAAGCGTGTCGTCCGCGATACGCGAGTAGTGCTCCTGCATCTCCCAGGAGGTGTGCCCGAGGACTTCGCGGATGGTGCGTCCGGACACGCCCGCGTTCGCCATTCTGGTGCCCAGAGTGTGCCGGAACTGATGCCAGTTGACGATGGCGGCGTCGCCGTTGGAGTCGATGAGGCGGATGCGCTTCAGCCAGGCGTCGAAGCGGGTGTCGACCGTGCCGTAGGGCATCGGATACTTCCCGTCCGGGTTGCCGCTGACCTTGGGGAACAGCCACTGGCAGCCGTCGCTGAAGCGTTCCCGGACGCGGCCGTGCTGCCCGCGGATAGCGTCCACGACCACGCGGGAGGCGGGGATGGCGCGGAAGCTCTTGTCCTTGCTCTTGTAGTGGACCAGGGCCCAGCGGCCCGACGGGGTCTTCTTCAGGCAGTCGGTCTTCAAAGTGAGTGCCTCGCCGATGCGGAGCCCCTCGTCGCGGCAGATCAGCACCAGCGTGCGGGTCTCAGGATCGAGCAGGGCCAAGTTCTCCTCGGACTCGATCTGTTCCATCAGGTACTCGTCGATGAAATTGGCCTTCAGTCCGCGCTGGCGCGGGTACTCGTCCCGGTGGATCCGGGCATTGGGTGGCAGCGCGGGCTGCCACCCGTAGCGGCGCCACGTTTCGAGCATGGTGGAGATCACCGACAGCAGACGACTGCGGCTGCCGGGGCTCACCGGCTGCCCGTAGTGAGGTCCCTTCTTCTCTACCGTCCTGCGGCCGACCCAGCCGATGTACGACTCCAGCAACGCACGGTCCAGGACTGCCGGGTCGTTCTGCTGGTCGGGGCGGCTTTCGGCGATGAACCGGGAGAAGACAACGACGTCGTGGAGATTGCGCGCGACCGACCGCAGTTCCGTGCGCGCGAGCCGCAGCCGCATGTAGCGCTTGGTCCTCTCCCGTAGCCAGGGTTGGGTGATGCCGGTGAAGTCCAGTGGGGCGACCTTCTGTCGTTCCTCGATGCTGTAGCCGAGGCGTTCCGGACGCCACACGTCCCTGTCCCACTCCTCAGCAGGGCCGTCCAGGTCACCGAGGGCTTCCAGAAGGTCCGTGAAGAGCTGCGGAACGGTGGTGTGGCTGAGGGACAACTGACGCCAGTAGGAGGCAGGTTGGTCGCGTGCCGAAGTGGCGCCCTCGGCAATGACTGTGTTCACCGCGCGGACCCAGGAGCTTGGAACCACCTTCGACCGGCGCTGGTCGGTGCGGACCTGGAGCAGGTACTGGAACTCCAACGCCACCAGCGGTGGGAGTCCTGCAACAGAGAAGCTCGGGGTGGCGCGGCGTTCCAGTTCTGCGCGCAACTCCGACAGGGGCGGCCGTCCGACTTTCGTCCAGCGGTAGTGGTGTCCGTCGCACAGACCGTGACGGCTGATCTCGTAACCGCAGCCCGCGAAGCCGCACCGTCCGGCAGTTGGACGTGAGAGCACCGTCGCCGTAGCCGCGTACTGACGTACGCCGATGCGCTGGCCGCGTGAGTGCAGACCGTTACAACCGGATAGGTGCAGGTCACACAGGCGTGACAGGCCCCCGGAATAGGGGCATCCGGCGACCAGGCACGAAGCCACGTCCAGGCTCAGCCCGGCCGGCCTGTTCGCCGGGTCCGCGATCCACGCCTCGCGTTCGGGGCGCCCGGCCTTGCGCCAGGCCACATCGTGATCGGCGCACAAGCCCCGGGAGGCGTTCCTCCTCAAGCACGTGGTGATCCTGCACGGGGTCGGGGCCAGGAAGTGTCCGGCCGGAGGGACGAACCGTTCGCCCCGGAACTCTGGCCGCACTACACCCAAAAGGGCGGCGGTTCGCGGGTCTCCGGGAAACGGGACAACGGCGACCATGCGGCCATCGGCGCTCACCGGGCACCCCGGAAGCCGACGCGGTCCAGCTCTTCGGCCAGGTCGTCAGCGTCCAGATGGCCGTAGGTATCTGCCGTGGTGTGGACCGAGCCATGCGTGAGCAACTCACTGGCCACCTCCAGCCGCACGCCCGCCCGCAAAAGCGCGGTCGCATGAGTGTGCCGGAAGAGATGTGGATGAAAGTCGACTTCCGCCCGCCGCCGCAGCCTCTTGACCAGGCTCATCGCTGCCCAGTACTTCATCGGCGCACCGACCGTCCCGTTCCACAGGTTCACGAACACGTAGTCGCAGTCCAGCTCGCCGTACTCGGCGAACAGGTAGTCGGTGTAGAGGTCGAGCAGCGTCTGCCGGACCGGGATCTCCTTGGGATCCCGGCTCTTGCCGCGTGCCCGGTTGGCGTTGTTGTCCCGGGGCCGCAACGTCAGGGTCCGCCGGTCCGTGTTGATGTCCTCGTGCCGCAGCCCCAGCGCCTGCCCGATCCGGCAGCCGGTCTCGAACATCAAGGCCATCAGCAGGCGGTCCCGCAGTCGATCACAGGCGTCCAAAACCTGCTGCACCTCGGCATCCGACAGAGTCCCGGGCCGCCGCTTGACCTGCTTCAACCGGGTCGGCCGTCCGGTGACCTGGCGCTCGGCGATGCCGGCCAGGAAGCCACCGTGGTCGCCGATCGAGGTCGCCCGGCGATGCGTCAATTGGGCGCCCATACCAACACCGCGGCGGGCGAGGAACTCGTAGAACATGCAGACGCTGTTCAGCGCGCGGTTCACCGTCGACGCCTCGCGGGCCGGCCCCTCATCGGTATCCGCCAGCCGCAGCCGTCCGGGCTGGACCGGGCGCCGCAGCCACCCGGCGAACTGGTCCACCTGTTCAGGGGACGCGGCCAGCAGATCGACACCCAGTAGCTGCAGGAAGTCCAGCCACGCCTTCAGGTCGAAGGCCCGGGCGCGAAGCGTGTTCGGCGAGTGCTCCCGGTCGGTACACAGAGCGAGGTAGTCGTCCACCGGCTCGACGACCCGCCCGTCATCGTCCACGACTGCGTACGTCTCCTGCCGCGCCCCGGACCCCACGACCCGTCGCACGTACATCGCGGCCCCTCCCCACCCAGTGGATCCCTCGGATGGAGCAACGACCGTCGCGGACAACGGTCACGAGCGAGTGTCAGCGACGGGGACAGGCACCCCGTTGGGCACCACGTCGCGTACGTCCCTGACACCGTCGGACCGGGTACAGATAAAGGCCGCGTCGTACGGGAAGTTCAACGAGGAGCCGACCCGCCCTGAGCTGGAGCGGTTCTTCTACCTCGACGACGAGGACCGCAAGCTGATCGCGAAGCGCCGTGGAGATCACAACCGGCTTGGGTTCGCGCTACAGATGTGCACGGTGCGCTACATCGGCCGCTTCCTGCCGGACGATCCGCTCGATGTGCCGTGGGTGGTGATCGAGCACATCGCGGAGCAGCTCGACATCGAGGACGTCTCCTCGGTCAAGCGGTACACCGAGCGGCAGCCGACGGCGTACGAGCACTCGTGGGTGATCCGGGACGTCTACGAGTACCACGAGTACGAGGATGCGGAGTGGGGCCGGAAGTTCCGTACGTTCCTGCACGGGCGGGCCTGGACGGCGCATGCGGAGGGCCCGAAGGCGCTGTTCGACCATGCGGTGGGCTGGCTGCGGAAGAACCGGGTGCTGCTGCCGGGGGTGTCGGTGCTCGCGCGGCAGGTGTCGGAGGTGCGGGAGATCGCGGACAAGCGGCTGTACGCGACGGTCGCCAAGGCGACGTTCCGCGCGGACAAGTCGCTGCCCGGGGACCTGACGGGGCTGCTTCAGGTGCCGGATGGGAAGCGGTTTTCGTACCTGGAGGAGCTGCGCCGGCCGCCGACGCGGACCACGGGCACGGCGATGAAACGGGCGCTGCAACGGGTGGACGAGATCGCGGTGTACCGCCTCGGGCGCCTCAAGCTGAACCAGCTGCCGCCGAACCGGCTGGCGGCGCTGGCCCGGTACGGGCTGGGCTCGAAGGCCCAGACGCTGGAGCGGGCGAGCGATCCGAGGCGCACGGCGATGCTCACCGCGGTGATGCGGCATCTGGAGGCCAAGGCGATCGACGACGCGTTGGACCTGTTCACGGTGCTGATGGCCACCCGCCTGATCAGCGCGGCGAAGCGAAAGACGGACAAGGAACGGCTGTCCACGCTGCCGCAGCTGGAGAAGGCGTCGCGCACACTGGCGCTCGCGGCGAAGGTGCTCATCGAGGAGCTGGAACTGGTCGAGGAGAGCGGCGGCGATGTGGACGTGGCCGCGCTGTGGCGGGCCGTGGAGGAAGTCGCACCGCGCGCCCAGATATCCAGCGCGGCCTCGCTCGTGGCGAGCCTGGTCCCGGAGGGCGACGGCGGCGCAGAGGCCGCCATGCGCGAGGCGTTGACCGGCCGCTACAACACGGTGCGGCCGTTCCTGTCGCTGCTCGGCGACACGAAGATGCTGGGTGCGGCCCCGGCCGGTGAGCGTGTCCTAGCCGCGGTCCGGCGCCTGCCCGCTCTCTCCCGGCGCCGGGTGGAGGAGAAGCCGCTGCTGAAGCGGGAGGTCGACGACAAGGTGGTGCCGCCGCACTGGCGCAAGGCCGTCTACGCCAACAAGGACCTGCCGCAGGGGGCGGTCGACCGCAACGCGTATGTGGTGTGCGTGCTGGAGCAGCTGTACCGGGCGCTGATGGGCCGCAACATCTTCGCCTCGCCCTCGCACCGCTACTCCAACCCGCGCGCGAAGCTGCTGGACGGCAGGCCCTGGGCCGCCGTACGCGAGGACGTCCTGGCGGGCCTGAGTCTGGACATGCCCGTCGAGGAGCACCTCACCGACCTGGTGCGGGTGCTGAATGCGGCGTGGAAGCAGATGGCCGACCGTCTCGAAGAGGCCGGCGCCGAAGCCAAGGTCTCCGTGGAGATCCCCGAGGGCGGAGGCCGCGCGAAGCTGAACATCGACAAGCTCGGGGCGCTGGGCGAGCCGAAGTCGCTGCGCTGGCTGCGCCGTCGGGTGGAGCGGATGCTGCCCAAGGTCGACCTGTCGGACCTGTTGTTCGAGGTGCACTCCTGGACCGGGTTCCTGGACGCGTTCGTGCACCTGGGCGACGGCAAGACCCGCATGAAGGATCTCGCGACGTCGGTGGTGGCGCTCCTGGTGAGCGAGAGCTGCAACATCGGGCTCACCCCGGTCATCAACCCCGCTCAGGAGGCTCTGACCCGGGCGCGGCTCTCCCACGTCGACCAGTACTACCTGCGCGCCGACACGATCGCGGCGGCCAACGCCACACTGATCGCCGCCCAGGCCGGCATCCCCATCGTGCAGTTCTGGGGCGACGGGCTGCTCGCCTCCGTGGACGGGCTGCGGTTTACGGTCCCGGTGCGCACCATCAACGCCGCCCCCAACCCGAAGTACTTCGGGTTCAAACGCGGCATCACCTGGCTGAACGCCGTCAACGACCAGGTCGCGGGCATCGGGCAGATGGTCGTGCCCGGCACCCCGCGCGACTCCCTGCACATCCTGGACGCCCTGCTGAACCTCGACGGCGGGGTGAAGCCGGAGATGGTCGCCACCGACAACGCCTCCTACTCCGACATGGTGTTCGGCCTGTTCAAGATCCTGGGCTACAACTTCTCCCCGCGCTTTCGCGACCTGGACGACCAGCGGTTCTGGAGAGCCGAGATGGACGGCGTCGAGACCGGCCCGTACGGAGCTCTGGAGGACCTGGCGAAGAACAAGGTGAACCTGAACAAGGTGATCCAGCACTGGGAGGACATGCTCCGGGTCGCGGGCTCGCTGGTCACCAATCAGGTCCGCGCCTATGACCTGCTGCGGATGTTCGGCAGCGCGAGCAAGCCGGCCCCGCTGGGGCAGGCGTTCGCCGAGTACGGCCGGATCGCCAAGACCCTGCACCTACTCCAGGTCGTCGACCCGGTCGATGACACCTACCGGCGCCAGATGGGCAAGCAGCTGTCCGTCCAGGAGTCCCGCCACACCCTCGCCCGGGACATCTGCCACGGCAAGAAGGGCCACATCCACCAGGCGTACCGCGACGGCATGGAAGACCAGCTGGGGGCGCTCGGCCTGGTGCTGAACGCCGTTGTCCTGTGGACCACCAAGTACATCGACGCCGCCGTCGCCCAGCTGCGCGCCGAGGGACACGAGATCGCGGATGAGGACATCGCCCGGCTGTCCCCGCTCAAGCACAAGAACCTGAACGTCCTGGGGCGCTACAGCTTCACCTCCTCCACCCCGGCCGGCGGCGCCCTGCGCCCGCTGCGCGATCCGAACGCCCCGATCCCCGAGGACGAGGAGGACGACGGGGTATAGACGCCAGTCGGCCCCGGTGCCGCCCCACGGTGGCTGACCGTCACGGCAACCCGACGCACCGGGTGCTACTCTTCTTGGCTAGTTGCATCATCGTCAGTTCATCTGCTCAGTACGGCCGTTGCCATCCCGGTGGCCCGGTCGAGCCAAGGCTCCATCCGTCATTGACCGGCGGGTGTCCTGAAAGAGCGGTGAGTTGGGTGGTGTGCGCCACAACCCTGGACGGCCACCCGGCCGGGAGGGCAGGTGGGGGCACGGTGCCGAGTCAGGTCCAAGCCCTCGCCCTCTGCTTACCAAATCGGTGAGCAGGTCGAGAGACTGAGGAAGACTCCCGTGTCCCATGTACCCACTTCGGCCGTCGAGCCGCAGCTTTCCTTCAGCATCGAGTCGGACGTCGTTGATCACCGACGGATCGGTGAGCGACTGCGTCCGCCCGCCTCTCAGGCGGTGATCGACAAGAGCGTCGCCGCCGGGATCGCGGCCGGGTTGAGCCAGGAGCTGGCCGAGACGCTGGCCGCCGCTGCTGCCGACCAGCAGCAGCTTCGCCGGGCCCTGCGCTCGCCGAAGGTGCAGCGTTTCGGCTCCGAGGAGTTCGAGTACATCGAGTTCGATGTCGTGACCTGGCGCGTCCTGCCGTCGCCCGACAACATCCGGTTCGAGGACGAGCACGCTCGCGGCACAATCGGCATGCCTCGGTTCGGGGCCGTCGAGGGGGAGGCGCTGCTCACCTTCGAGATGAACTCGGCCGACAAGCTGATCGACGCCATGGCCCCGCGGATCGCCGACATGGTGGCGAACAATCCGCACGTCGGCTCCATCCTCGACCGCGGTATCGAAACGCCGGGATGGCTGAGTGCCGTCCGGGTGATCACTGACTTGGGCGCCGTGACGAGGCTCGAATCCACGGATGGCTTCGGCCGTACCGTGGCCAGCCACGAGGGACTCGGCATCACGTTCAAGGACGTCGCGTGGAACCTGCGTCCCGGCAGCCGTCGCGCGACCAACCTGCTCCGGGACCTTGTGGAGTGGGCTGGAAGCGACATGGTCACGGACGAGCAGGCCCGCAAGGTCCGCTGCTCGATCATGCCCAATGCCCGGGTGGTCATCGGCTTCTCGGCCCCTCGGGGGTTCGACCGGGCCCGTCGGCGGTTCGTGGCGCATCTCCACATGGCGCCGCCCATGAACTTCTCCACCGCGACGACGCTGAACGCCAAGGCGAACGCCGCGGTGGACAACCTCTATGAACGCGGTCTGCTGCCCGTCCCCAGCGGGATGACCGCCGAAGGGGTCCGCGACATCCTCGACGGTTCGGACCGCGAGCACGACCTTCGTCCCGACGAGGTCGCCGTCCTGGCCTGTGGCGCACTGAACCCTCACGCGAACAAGCGCCAAGCCCGCGCGGTGAACGAGGCGATCGTCGATCTCACCGGCGCGAAGCCCAAGCTGGAGGAGCGCACCCAGCTGGCCGCCGAGGTCGCTCTGCGGGGCTTCCCCGCGGACAAGCGGCTCACCGCCCTGCGCTCGTCGCTCGACCGGGCCTGGCGCTGGTCGGTGCTGCGCGGCGTCGAGCTGACCCGCAGCTCCCCGCTCGACCTGCTGCCCGAGGCGCTTCGCGAGCTCGTACAGGCTGGAGAAGGCGCCGGGCCGGCCATCGCCGAGCTCGCCGCGCTGGCCAGCTACCACCTGGTAGGGGGCCGCACCCAGCTGCTGATCCGTTCCGAGTTCGGCGGCCGCGGCAGCAACACCGAGCCCCAGCAGATCATGCGGCAGCTGGCCAAGACCGACGTCGGCCTGCGGCAGCTGTGCCAGATCGTTCTGGACGGCCGGGCGGGACGGGACCCGCAGGAGCTGGCCAAGGGCACCATGCCGCAGGACAAGCGGATCGTGGACGCCGACATCCTCACCCCTGGGCGGCTGCGCGAACTCGCCGACCTGTTCGAGGGGGAAGGCATCACGCACGCCAGCCCCGAGGACCGATTCGCGATGGCGCTCAAGGAGTTCCAGGCACGCCTCGACGACCTGCTCGACGCGGCCCAGCGGGTCGGCGACGTGACCGGCCAGGACGGCGTGGCGCTAGTGGACACGCAGGGGTACGACAACTCCAACGTGCGGAACACGCTCGTCGAGATCACTGACCTCGTCTCGGAATGGCGGGGCGCCCGCCGCCGGGCCGACCGGATGCGGGCCGACCTGGACGAGAGCGGTGACGCTCGATGAAGCGCTCCACGTGCACGCTCACTCCGGAGAACTACAACACCGCGTGCGATCTCGCTGGAACTGCGCTGCTGCGGCGCATCCCGGCCGCCTCGACGATCCTGCAGATCACAGAGGATGGAGCTTGGAACGAATTCTCGACGGGTGTCTACATCGCCGCCGACTTCGAGAACGTCATCCGCTACACCGGGAGCGCGATCCGCGAGGGTTCGGTCGGTGACCGCGTCCAAGAGCACGTACTGCGCGGACGCGCCGCGCGATGGACCCGCCTGATGGTCGTCCCGCTGGCAGCGGACACCGAGGAGGGCCTCGTGCGCAGGATCGAGGGTCGGATCGGAACGGTCTTGCGGCCGCTCGACACCAAGCGGCTCCCCACGCTCGGAGGGCCGCCCCGACGACCTGCCTCGCGCAGGGCTTCCCGGTAACGTACGAAGGCACAGAGATGGCCCCCCACCGCCGAGGCGAAGCGGTGGGGGGCCATCTCTTGCTGGGCAGCCAGGCCTGTCGGCAAACGATCGTTTGCCGACAGGAGGTCGACGTGTCCAATGAACCCGTGCAATCCGGGGGTTCGCGGCGCCGCGAATCCAATCAGATCCGATGGTGATTGCTGACAGGGTTTGACGACAGCTAGGGTCCAATCCTCCGTACGGAAGGGGCTCCTCGGTGGCGAACCTGGTCTACAAGCGGGTCTCGACCGACCAGCAGTCGACCGACCGTCAGAACCTCGTCCTGGCCGAGGCCGGGATCGAGGACCCGGTCGTCTTCGAGGAAGACCCGGGCACCTCCAGCCGCCTCCACCCCCTCCAGCGGCCGAAGTTCAGCGAGCTCCTCACCTACGCGCGGCCCGGCGACACCGTGCACATCTCCGAGATGTTCCGCCTCGTACGCGGCACCGGACACATCCTCGACGTGCTCGACGTCCTCCACCGCGACCAGGTCGCGCTGCGCATCCACGACGGCGCGTTCTCCGCGATGGACCTCACCGCCCGCCACCCGCGCACCGGAGAGCTGCTGTCCACCGTGAAGTTCATGGTGCAGACCCTCGCCGCCGCCGGCGAACTCCAGCGCGACCTCCAGCGCGAGCTGACCTACGACGGACTGCGGGCCGCCGAGGCCAAGGGCAACAAGGGCGGGCGCCGCCCGGCCGTCACGGCCGCGAAGGCCGCCGCCGTGCGCGCCGGGTACCTGGGCGGCCAGTCCATCGCCGGTCTGGCCCGCGACCACCACGTCAGCCGCGGCGCCATCCGCACGGCCGTCGCCGACCTCATGCCCGAGCACACAGCTGACCACCAGGACGTCTCGGCCCCAGAACTGCCGGTCACCCTCGACATGCCGGGCAAGGTCGCCGACTTCCTGCGCGCGGCCGAACTGGAGCCCGCCGAGCGGGCCGCGCTCGACCAGGGCGTGACCGTACGGCGCGGCCAGGGCTTCACACTCCGCGTCCCCGCGGCGCCCTCGGTCCACCGCCAACTCCTCGGCCGCAGCCAGCCGCTCGACGCCCCCTCGGCAATCCCTGCCCAGCGCAAGGCCCGGCGCGAGTACGCGAACCGCGTCAACGCCCTCGGGACCGAGACCCCGTAGCGCGCCTTCAAAACCGGATGTAAGTAGTTGGCGTACAGGAAATCCCGGTGAGACGCTCTCGGCATGGTGTCGGACTCCAGTAGGCGGCACTGTCGTAAGTGCCCGCAGCCACGCTGTAGACATGACGCCTCATCCGCACGACAGGATTTGATGCGGATTGGGTGCGCTCCGATGCGCGCCATGCCTGTGGTGCGCGTGGGGCAAGCCGCGCGAGGAGTGTGGCATGAACGACCAGACCCAGTTCTGAACTCCGCATGTTGGGGTAGTTCTCGGGCCCATCCGTCGAGCGTAAGGTGCACCCCCCACCCCTGACCGTCGGATTGAGCGCCTGCCTGGCCCCGATGGTCCCGGACCGAACGAAAATCGGGCGGTTGTCATGGCTGTAACGGTTGATTCGTCATCGGAGAAGCGCAGGATTCTGATCTTCAGGCATCGGTCACCTGAACGCTGGTGGCGCCTCAGGGAACTCCACCTCGTCGCTACAGGGCAACGGCCAAAAAGTTTTGAGGTGCTGGACCCTGCGATCGCCGACAGCAAAGCGGCACTCGCGTACGAGAACGCGCTCGGCTCGATGATGGCCGATCAGATGGCGCTCAAGCACCAAGACCTTGCCGTCATGATGGAGGACATGGCGGACTTTCTGGAGTCGGTCGGGGTCGACGGCTTAGAGGCACCTCTCCTCTCTGGCCTCTTCGGTCTGGAAAACGGTCGTCACCGCACAACACTGGAGCGACTTACGGGGGTCCTACGCAACTCGCCGATCAAGGGGCTGGTTGCGGGAGGCACGGCCGCCTTCCCTGTCGTCGACCGCTTCAGTGGCCGACTGCGCTTCTACGAAACGGACGCCGTGCAGAACATGCTCAACTCCACGGAGTCCTGGCTGGGTGGCGTCAACGCGGGCATGGGCGGAGTCGGAGGGTTCGGCTATGGAGCGGGCGGCCCTGTCTTCAATGCCTTCGCCAGCAGCATTGCGGACCGTTCAACGGACAGCGACGTCGAAGGATTCTGCCAGGCCTTCGGGGAGGTTGCGGGCAGCTTCGTCGTGATTGCTGGCGCCGGTGTCGGGACCATGATCGGCGTGGAGATCGGCGCATTGATCGGCAGTGCGGCAGGACCGCCGGGAGCCTTGTTCGGCGCCGGAATCTTCGGAATGTTCCTCGGCCAGGTCGGCGGCGCCCTCGCCATACAGGCGTGGGAGTACGCAGGCGGCAATGAGTCCGCCACCCAGGCCTGTGAGGAGCGTCTCGGGGCCGACGATAAGAAGATGCCGAGTCCAGACAGTGCCGAGACCGGCCTCAAGGGTACTGAAGTCGACATCGCTCTTGCCCTCGCACGTCTCAACGCCGCAAAACGCCCTGCCCCTGACCAGGAGACAATCATGGTCGGTGAAGAGCCAGTCATCGTCGACAAACTACAGACCGTCATCTATCCCCAGCCTGAGAAGACGAACACTCCAGGGTGGGCTCCTCCGCCAGATGACATCTGGGTGATACCCCGCCCCGGCAACCCGCTCATGGGCCGGACCGGTTCCCTGCTCAAGCCAGGGGCGACAAGGATCCAGGTCACGGAGGACCGCATCGAGATCGGGTTCGCTCGTCCGCACACGGGTGAGTTTGTGCCCGAGGTCCGAGGGGCCACAGAGCAACGACAGCAGCCGGGCTCAGACCCGCATCGGCCATAGCATTCGCCGAGGTGCCGACGCGCCTTGGAGCGGCTCTTCTTCCTCGAAGCCTCCGAGCAACTCACGGTCGAGCTGTACGCGAGCCAAGCAAGATCAATCTCACAGGGACTTCCTGTACGCCAACTACTCACACCCGAAAACCAAGGGGGCTTCCGACCTGGGAGATGTCGAAGGCCTCCGCCGTTCCGCTGGTCACCGGCACCTTCGGATCGAAGGGCTTCGGCCGATCTCGGCCTGTCAAAACGTCTGACAGCAACACCGGCTTCCTGGACCGTTCCTACTCGGCACACAGGGGGCAGACCCCGGGATCAATGCGCAGAGCAGAAACAGAAGGAGTCACCTCACGGGTAGCAACTGGGGCGGCCCTGGCATCGGCAAGTCCGCCGCCCATTACAGTGGACCGGTTCCGTGTGGTAGTCGACAGCCTTGGCATCGGTCTCGTCGTATTCGTGCCCGTGGCGACAGGTGGAGCGGTTGGTCATGGCCCGAGTGTGCCAGGAACCAGGTGCGCACCCGACGATGCTCGTTCTCACTCACATCCGCCGCTGTGCCAAGCCACGCCCGTCTTCAAGATCATTTCATGGCTCCTTTTGGGCTTACCTCGGCGCTACCCCACCGTACGGCGCGGCCAGGGCTACACCCTGCGCGTCAGCGCCATCCCGGCGATACATCGCCAACTCCTCGACCGCTGCCAGCCGCTCGACAACGCCGCAGCGATCCCGGCACAGCGCAAGGCCCGCCGCGAGTACGCGAACCGCGTCAACAGCCTCGGGGCTACCAGCTGACCAAGATCATCCCGTGGCGGCTTTTGGGCTCACCTTGGCTGGACCCCCGACACCCGCGATCAGAGATACCGCCTCAGCCAGTCGGGCATGCTCGGCTCGTCAATTCCCCAGGACTCCTGGAACGATTCGTCCTGCTGCCAGGTGTTCTCATCGCCGTCGAAGAACTTCTGCCGGTGGCACTTGTACTTGACGACGGTGTCGCCTTCGAGCCTGTACTCGTTCCAGTAGTAGTTCTGCTTCCCGTGGCCTTTCCACTCCTGGGTCTTGTAGATCGTCGTCATGAAGTCGGAGTGTAGTCGGGGCGCTGAGGCGGCTTTGCGCCTTGGTTACGGTGTTGGCCGTCCACGGTGCACCCGTAGCCGTGGCCTGCGAAGACAACGCTCTTCGGGGCCGGGTCAGCTCCCGGCCTTCTCCAGCAGGTCGGCCGCCGTGCGCAGGGCGGCGGCGAGGCCCTGCTGGGCCCACGTGCCGTACCCGGAGATCCGCAGGACCTCGACACTGCCGAGGTCGGCGTGCTGGGCCTCGCCGTTACCCGGTTCGTCGCAGTCGGTGTAGGCGGCGCGTACGCGGTAGCCGTGCTCCGCCGACTCCGGGTCGAGATACAGGGTCACGTCGCACTGCTCGCTGAGGCGCTCGTGCGTCACCGCGACGGCGACCGCGCCGATCGGGCCGGGCCGCAGGTCCACCAGGTCCGCGTGCTGCCATCCCTCGTCGGCGTGATCCGGGGCGTCGAAGACATCCCCGGCCGGGTCAGCGGTCTGATCAGTAGTCATGACCGACTAACGACCAGCGCCGCAGGGAGTGCTGAGGCCGCCCTGAGCTGGCCCGCAGCCGCTTAGCGTTGTTTTTTCGGCAAGCGACGAAACCGCGAAACATCTCCACCGGGCCTGCGGGGCGGGGTAGACCGTCGGTATGGAACCGGACGAAAGCTCGCTCCCGGACATCTGTGATCTCTGCGGGCACCCGCTGGACGAGGAGACGGAGCTGCTGGCGCTTGTCGACGACTCCTCCGCCATCCACACCAGCGACCCGAAGATGGACGGCAAACGACTGGTGACCGTGTGCTCGCCCGACCACCTCACGGAGCTACAGCGGCAGTACGCGGAGCGGCCCTACTCCGAGCCGGAGTTGTGGGCAGGCAAGATCGCCCGCGCGATGCGCTCCTATCCGAACGGGATCAAACCCAAGCAGTTGCGACGCGAGACCGGACTGACGGACCAGCAGATCGATACGGCCGTGAACTGGCACAACGAGCGTGCCCGGCGCCACCAGGCCGACGGGTCCGACGGGTCCGACGGAGCCGAGTAGCCAGGTATCCCGTTACTCACGCCCTCTTCGCGGCCATGATCAAGTGCTTAGCGTTAAGGGCTGTACCGCTACTACTCAACCCCGGTTTCCTCGGCGAGCTCGCGCACCCCGGCCCCGTCCAGCGGTTCCGCACCGTCGATCTTCCCGCCCGGAGCCTCCCACATGCCGCGTTTGGACCAGCCGAGCAGGACACGCCCGTGCTCGTCGGTCACGACAGCCAGCGCCCCGGCAACGGCGTAGCCGGTGGCCGGCACGGACCGCTCCACGGCGACCGTGTCCGCACACGGACCGCGCAGGACCAGCGCCGCCAGGTCGCCGGCGGCGATGCGCTGCACGCTCGTCCATCCGCAGGTGAGGGCGGTGATCTCCTCTTCGTCCAGTGCGATGCGCCGCTTCTCGGCCGGGGTGTGCGCGGCCAGCGGGGTAATGACCAGCATGGTGCCGCCCTCGCGTAGTCGGCGCCCGAGTGCGTGCAGGACACGGGTGCGGTCGTTCAGGAAGGCCACCGAGAGGCGGAAGACCACCAGGTCATAAAGGTCGTTGCCCAGCGGGGCGGGGTCGTCGCGTTCGATGTCCAGGCACAGCCACCGCACCTCCGCGTCGGGGTGGTCCGTGCGGGCCTGCTCCAGGGCGCCCTCGGCGAAGTCAGCTCCGTCGACGGTGTACCCGAGCGAGGCAAGATACACGGACATCTCGCCCGTCCCGCACCCAACGTCGAGCGCGCGGCCGCCCTCGGGCGCCGGCGCGTGCTCGACGAGCAGGCCCTTCTCCTCGTCCCCGAGCCGCCGGAAGCCTCGCCCTTCGATGTAGCACTTGGACCAGTCAGTCCGGGTGATTCCCACAGATCGCTCCTTCGTGAAAGGCAGGCGGTGTCAGGGCAGTTCGACGGGTCCGTACAGGGCGGCCGGCCGCTGGGTGTGCAGTGCCCAGTACCGGTCGCCGAACGACCAGTGCCACCATTCGGTGCGGTACGGGACCATGCCCGCGGCGGCAAGGGCACGGCTCAAAGTGGCCCGGTTCGTGCGGGCCGGGCCACTGAGGCTGCGGGCATCGGTGTAGCAGGCGCCGTCAGACTCCTCCGGTGAAGCGTTGACGCGCGTTCCCATGTCCAGCTCGCGGCCCTGGTGGTCGATCAGCGTCACGTCGACGGCCGCGCCGGCGGAATGCGGCGCGATCTCCGGAGGCGACACGAAGCGGCTGGCGGCCGCCCGGAGCTCGGCCGCCTGCCAGTCCGGGTGGGCGCGCGCGAGCTCGTCGGAGTACTCCTCGAAATACCGACGCTGCAGGGCCGGCGGCCGGAAGCCCTCGACGAACAGCAGCGACACACCAGTGGGAAGCAGCGACTGGGCGTGCAGCAGCCGGGCAAGAACGCCTTGCCGAACGTGGGCCCAGGCCCCCGCCGCGTCCCGTTTGCGGTCGTCGACCTTCAGGCCGTGCGCGCGGGCGTCGACGAGAACCTCGCCGCACTCCTGCACGGGGATTGCGGCGACTCTCCGGTCGGACATCAAGACAATGTTGCTGGCGATCACGCGGTCCCCCAGGTGTCGACGTATGCGGCCACGCCGGTGCGGCGGGCCTCCTCCACGGAGCGCAGCCGCACGAAATCACGAGCCGGCATCAACGCCTCCCACTCGGCCAGAGGCAGAACGCGGGCCTCGTCGTGCTCGCGCGCGTTGAGGGTGAGACCCCGGATCTGTGCATCGGTGAGGCGCCCGCCATCGAAGACGAGCTGCAGCGTGCTGTACGGACGCTGCGCCCGGGGCTGGCCGTACACGGTGGCCAGCAGCCGGGGCGGGCCCACGGCGGTCATGCCGGTCTCTTCCCGGCACTCGCGCACCACCGCGTCCCAAGGCCGCTCGCCCAGATCCATCGCGCCGCCGATCATGTGCCAGGGGTGGCCGGGGGAGTAGACGGAGTGCAGCTGGAGCGGCCGGTCGTCCCCGTCGGTGATGTAGAGGCATACGAACGCGGCCGCCCGGGGCAGTGCGTCGGCGTACTGCTGCGGCGGCACCCACGCCGAATCCGGCTGCGCACCAGGCGCGAGACCGGCGGGTGGGCGGTGGCGGGTCATCCGCATGAGCGCCGGGTTGCCGCTGAAGCCGAGCTCCCGGTACAGGGGCGCGGCCTCCGGGCTGGTGTGCAGCTCAAACAGTGTGACGTCCTCGACGTCGGCGAGGTGGTCGAGGAGAGAGGAGACGACGGCCCGGGCGTAGCCGCGGCGCCGGTGCTCCGGGTGCGTGGCGACCAACTGCACGCGGGCGGCCCGGCCCCGGGGGTAGGCGGGCGCCGCCAGGACGGGGTGGATCAGCCCAAGGGCGCAGGCGGCCATCGTGCCGTCCGGGGCGTCGACGACGAAGGCCCGCGCATCGCCCTCCGGCGTCAGCCGTGGCGCCAGCTCGTCCGTGCACCGGCGGACCCAGTCCTCGGTGAACGGTGCGGCCAGGACGTATGCGGAGCGCATCCGGGTGATGGCCTCGGCATCAGTAGGCGTTGCCGCGCGGACCGGCGGTCGCCCGGCGGCGTCACGCGGCTCGGCCGCGGAAGTGGGTGCCGTGTCTGCGTTCACGTCGCATCTCCTGTCGGTGAGAGGGCTGCACGGTGCTCGGCGCGCAGCCGGGCCAGGGTCCGCCGGCCGCGTTCGACCAGCTCGGGATCGCGGTGGGCGACGCCGTACGCGATCCCGCTCACGGAATCGAGCGCTGCGTCGATGACGAGGCAGGCCTCCTCAGTGGCAGTCAGGGACCTGCCGTACCCGGCCAGAAACGCCTCGAACAAGTCGACGCGGCCGGACCAGGCATCGGACAGGCGGACCAGATCCCGAACGGCCGGTCCCGGCTCGCTGCGCTCGAAGTCGATCACCGCCACGAAGACATCAAGGGCGTCCGACTCGTCAGCGGCGGCAGGGGTGAACAGGACATTGCGGAGCTGGAGATCGCCGTGGGTCTCCACCCACTCCAGCGGTGGCAGGTCCTCGGCCTGCCGGACGAGCTCGCGGACGAACTCCTCATCACCCGGGAGCAGATGAGACCGTGCTCCGGCCAGGTGCCGGTCGGCCTTGGTCACGGCCGGACCGCTGCCGGCAGGGGCGGGCTGCGGGGGAGAGGACTGGTGGATGCGGCGGGCCAGCGCCCCGATCCGGTAGAAGACCGCCATCTCCCGCGCCGGTGCCAGAACAACGCCGTGCAGCGGGCGGCCCGGCACCGCGGTGAGGACCACCGCCCGCAGCGCCGCGTCGGCGGCGACCAGCCGCGGCGCGGCCACCCCCAGTTCCGGCGCCCACGTCCGTAGCCCCCGCACTTCCCTGCCGTGGAACCGCTCGCTCTGGTGGACCTTGACGTACCAGGTGCCGCCCTGGACGCCGTGGACCCGCCACACGCGGCTCTCCTCGCGCGCCCATGAGGTATCCGTCCACTGCGCGATCCGCCCGACTGCCCGCTCCGCGAACTCCACGACCGCGGCATCGGGCCGGGCGCCGGACGCCTGGCCGGTCACGTCCGGCACAAGGCACAGCCGGTCGGCACCGGGGTCGAAGGCGGCGGTGTCGCCCGGCCGTTGAAAGTGCACGGCGAGGTGCGCACTGGCGGTGTAGGCGTCCAGGCCCGCACGGCAGTACGCCACCATCGGGGCGGGCAGGGCGGTAAGGGGTGCCCAGCCCATCGCGTCGCAGACGTCCGGCTCGGCGATCTCGGGCTCGCCCTTCCACCACCGGACCTCGAAGAAGTGCCCGGTATGACTGGCGCCTCCAGGGCTGCGGTGGTGCACGGTCACGGCGGCCCGCACGCCGGCCGGGTCGATGACGACGCCGGTCTCCTCCCGCGCCTCGCGGATCAGGGCGGTGACCACGTCCTCATGCGGACCGTCCAGATGCCCCGACGGCAGGTGCCACAGGCCGGCGGCGTACACCTGCCCGGCCCGCCGGGACAGCAGGACCCGAGGCCCGTCGGCGGTCTCCCGGCGCAGGATCAGGTGGACGTCCACCGGCTCGGTGTGCCGCTGCCCGCCGCTCACCGCGCTTCCTTTGGACGCTCGGCGAGCAGAACCCTGAACGTTGCTTCCTCGATCAGTGAGCCGTCCACACGGCGGGCGCCCGCCCGGCGCGCGAAGGACACCTGTCCGGTGCCCAGGTCGAGCAGCCCCGGGGACGGCCGACCCCACAGCGTGCCGGCAAGCAGACGCCCCGTCGCGTCCGGCAGACCGGGGCGGTAGCGGGGATAGGTCAACGCCGCGCCCTCGAACATGGTCGACTGCTCCGGTGCAAGGCCCGGAAAGGGCCCGTCGGGGTAGGTCACGAGGTGGCTCCCTCATCAAGCGGGTGGGGGGCAGGTAGGTGCCAGGACAAGTGTCCGCACTTCGACGCGGCGCGCTGCTCGCCGTTCGCGTCGAAGGAGAGGCGGTAGCGGTCAGGGGAGCGTGCGGCCCGCCACCGGTCGGCGAGGTCGTGGATCTCCTTCCAGATGTCCCGCGGCCCTTGGACGGCGACGCTCCAGCGGCGGTGGCCCACCGGCTCCGCACGCATCCAGGATCCGCAGCCGGGTGCGCCGATCGCCAGGTGCTCAGAGCCGAAGTCCCGCACCAAACCTCCGAGGAGGTGGTCAGCCGCCAGCCAGAAACCGCGGTCGCTGTCCGCGGGCGGCGCCAGCATGCTCCGCTGGGTCCACGTGCCGGGCTCGGTGGCCATGCGCTGCCGGAACTCCTCGCTGAGCCAGATCCGCTCCATGCCGTGCCCAGCACGGTGGGCGAACTCCACGGCCCGCAGCTCCGCCGTGACATGCCCGTCCGCAGTGCGCTCGACGACGGCGAGGCCGGGCCACGACGGGGACGCGCTGGTCACGTGCGCCAGCAGCGTCCCGCCTGACGCGAGTTGCTCGACCAGGGCCGTCGGTACGCGCTTCACCGTGTACGACATGAAGATCCGGTCGAACTCCCGGCCCAGCAGGCCCTGTTCGCCCGACCCACACACCACCTGCGGCCGGAAGCCGAGATCGACCAGCCGGGCCGCGGCCGCGTCGGTGAGGTGCCGGTCCCGGTCGAGGGTGACCACCCCCTGGTCACCGCAGACCTGGCAGGCCACCGCGGCGGTCACCCCCGCGCCCGTCCCAACGTCCAGCACCCGCAGACCCGAGCCCAGATCCAGCTCCTCCAGCAGCGAGGCGGTCAAGCCCATCACCGTCGACATCGACGTGATCGACGCCCCCGACCGCGTCCCGCGCGCCCGGCCCAGCAGCGGCTCCCCATCGTGCTGGACGAGCACACTGGCCCCGCCGTACAGCACCCCGACCAGCTCCGGGCGGTCCTGCGGCGCCGACCAGTCCAGCAGATCCCACCGCGGCGGCTCCTCACCCGGGGTGCTGCGCCGTACATATGCCTGCGGCATCAGCACTTCGCGGGGCATCGTGAGGAGGGCGTCGCGCACCGGGCCCGGCTGCAGAGACCCGTCCTCTTCCAGCCGGGTGACCATCGCCGCCCGCGCGGCTGCCGGATCCGCTTCCGCGTCCGTCGGCGTGGCCCCGCCGGCCGGGTCGGCGGCGGGGCAGGTGTCCAGAGTGCTCATCACTCGCCCCAGCCCTGCTCGGAGTACGGGTGCCCTCGAAGGATTCCGTCGATCGCCATGCGGGTGTACGGCACGACCTCGGCCGGAAGGTCACGCGGCTTCCACCACCGCCACTCCACGCACCGATCAGGCTCCAGGACCTTAGGGTCGCCGGTCCAGGAGCGAGCCTGGAAGACGAGCGCGATCCTCGGCCGGGCGTCGGGGGAGTCGACGTGGTGCACCGTGTGGACGAGATGGACGTCCTTGGGCGCGATGGTGAGGTCCGCTTCCTCTTTCGCCTCCCGGACCAGGCAGTCGATCGCCGCTTCCCGCTCGCAGTGGCCGGCCAGGAAGCGCCAGGTGTCCGGCGCATACGTGGAATCCGGGTGACGCAGGCCGAGGAGGATCCGGCCCTGGTTGTCCTGGAGATGGAGGTGAACGCCGACGATGTGCAGCTCGGTCCCCGACGGGGCTTCGTCGGCCAGCGGCCCGGTGCCGTCCGGCGGACCCTCGGCCGCGGGGTGCTCGGCGGCGTGGCGCCGGATCAGCTCCCCCAGACCGGGGCTCAGGCGCAGCCGATCGAGCATGTCCACAGTGCACCCCGTCAGCAGCACACCTTCACGGAGATCCACCGCCGTGGCATCACCGCTCCAGCGTCCGGCGTAGAAGCGCCCCTGGTCGGATGCCGTCTGTGTCACCATCGGTGCTCATGCCCCCCACCTCGTATCCAGTCGTAGTGAGCGGCGCGCATAGACGTCGCACGGCCGCGTTCCGCAGGTCGGTGAAGTGAGTGGGGACCGTCGGCGCTGTTCGATTCCGGGGCGATGGGTGGGCGCGGGCTCAGGGTTCATGGTGCGTCCTCCGTCTGAGCGGCCGGTTGGTACTGGTGCTCTAAGAACGCGCCGTATCCGGGACCGTAACGGCCCCGGACGGGCGGATTTGTCGAACGTGAATACGCTCCTGGTGTTCGGGACAAGGGCCGTCTGCCTGGTCGCTTTTCAATCCACACATTCGAGTGGTTGGCGACGTGCGGCGCCCGATCAGGGGCTTGCGCGGCGGCAGGAGTGGGACAGCGTGTGTGGTGGTGGATCATGCCCAGGCTCTGCTGGAAGGTGACCAGGGCCTCGGAGAGGTCGAGCCGCAGCCCCGCTCGCCGGCGTCGCGTCCCCAGGGCGGGAAACCCTGGGGCGGGTGGCGTGAACGACTTGGCGGGCGGTGCGGAACATCTCGGCGCCATGGGCACCGTCGGGGAAGCGTTCGACGACGCGATGGTGTAGGTGCTGCCGGTACGCCAGTTCGGTCAGCCCGCTGAAGACCGACATGTCGAGTTGCTGCTGGGAGTGGAAGCAGGCCAGAGCGGCTTGTTTGGCGGCCAGGAGGTCGGGGGTGCCGATGAAGTAGAGGGTCGGCTCGAAGCCGTGGCTGTAGGGGGAGCGGAAGTAGTACAGCGCCTCCGCTTCGCGCAGGGCCACGGTGGTGGCCTCGTCGGCCGTGATGCGGTGGTCGAGGTGCTGGTCATCGGGGAAGTGGGTGTACACGATGTCCGGGCGTCGCTTGCTGAAGACGCGGAAGAGCTCCCGGTTGATCTCCACGCGCCGTTCCACGAACTCATTGTCGGGGATCTGGGAGAAGGAGTACTCCGCGACGCCGAGAAGCGCGCCAGCGGCCCGGCACTCGGATCGGCGCTGGTCGGCTTCCTCGGCGGTCGACGCACCGGGGCTGAGACAGTGCACCCGTACGTGGTCGCCGGTGAGGGTGTGATCGCGCAGGCGCATGCCCATGGCGATCTCGGCGTCGTCGGGGTGGGCCACGACGATCAGGACGTCGGTCACGGGCGGGCCTTTCGCGAACGGAGCTTGAGGATGATGGCGCTGTGCAGGGCGCGGCCCTCCGTTCCCTGCCAGCGGAACGGCTCCGTGGGGGCGGTTGGCCAGCGCAGGTAGTGCATGCTGCCGACCACGCCGGGCCGGCTGGCGTGCCGGTAGGCGATCTTCGAGGAGGCGCCGCCGTCGAGGTGGAAGACGCGGTGGGGGTCAAGGCCGTCGCCCGCGCAGAGTTCGGCGGTCTCATGCGGGGTGGCGCCGCGGAAGGTGTCCGTGCCAGGGGCGCCGTCGAGGATCTGCAGCACCAGTCGGCCCTCGTGCAGGGCGATCAGCGTTCGGGCGTGCCGGGCGCCCTGGAACGGGGATGTGCCCAGGCAGGCGTCGTAGGCGTCGGTGAGCCCCTCCGCGGCGTCTGCGACGCTCGGTCCCAGGGAGAAGCCGGATTCGAGCACGTCCGCTCCGTGACCGGCGATCTGGGTGATCTCCACGGGCGCACCGACGGTCGCGTCCGCCAGGAGGCGGTCGGCGCGCAGGATGAAGCTGCCGCTGAAGAGGTCGCTGCCGGCCCCGGGCCGGATGTGGTCTACCCGCAGCCCGTGCTCCGCACTGCCGGTCACCACGTAGTCGACGGCGAAGGCGGACAGGGGTGTGACGTTGGACGGCCGGTCGACGTAGCGCTGGAAGCCGGTACGCGGGTGGTCGCGGTAGAGGATCCGGCAGTTCGCGGCGCCGTAGACGAGCAGGGGCGCGGCCGGGCCCGGGGGCGTGCCGGGTTCCTTGGAGCCGATCCACCGGTAGGGCCGGCCGCCGAGAGTGAGCGTCCCGCGCGCCGGGAGGGGCTCGATGACGGGCTGACCGTCGCGTACGAGCAGCGCGGGCTTTTCGGCGGTCGGCGCGCTGATCACGGTGCCGTTGCGGCAGCAGAAGTCCAGACACGGTTCGGCAGGCTGGTAGGCGGGATCGTCGGAGATGAAGGCGAACGAACCGCTCACAGCGGCCAGAACGTTGCCGGACACCAGTTCGGGCAGGTGGAAGGTGCTGGTCCGGGAGTGCACCTCGGCGCGTACGCATTCGAGGTCGAGGGTGAGCGTGTGGACGTTGGTGAAGCTCCCGGCGCCCAGGTCCACGCACCGGCTGCGCAGGCGTGCGCCGGGCGCGAGCGGGAGGTCCCGGTCGGTGGCGCGGACCGCGAAGGCGCGATGGTCCGCGGAGAGGGCCTGGATGTCCGGGACGTCGTAGCCGTGGGCGTGAAGTGCCCGGAGGGCGTCTTGGTCTTCGTCGCCGCGGGAAGGTGCGGTGGGCGTCGTCATGCGGCACCCGTCTTTGGCTGTGCGGCGCGCACGAGGTCCTGGAGGGTGAGTGTCCCGTGGTCGAGCAGGGCGCGTGCTCGCCCGCGGTAGCGGTCGGCGAGCGCGGCCGGCTGACCGGCCGAGTAGGGGACGACGCTGTCGCCGAGGCGGTAGAGGACGATTCCGGCGGCGACGGTGGCGGCCAGCGCCGCGTCCGGCCGCGTCAGGGTCCGCTCACCGTCGTAGCCCGTGAGCAGCGCCGTGAGCAGGGCGGGAAGTTCGCGGGGGCGGTTGAGGTGGTGGATCAGAAGGTGTCCGGCGAAGTAGCCGAGGTCGTAGAGCGGCCAGCCGTGATGGGCGTTGTCGAGGTCGCACAGGCCGATCCGGGCGTCGGTGATGCTGATGTTCTTCGGTGCCAGGTCCCCCAGGACGAGCTGGTGTTCGGGGCGGCCGGCCATCTCCGCGCAGGCCGCGTCCAGAGCGGGGTGGCCCAGGGAGCGGAGGGCGAAGTCCCGCCGGTAGGCGGGGAAGCGCGGGTCGAGATGCTGCCGCTGGGGTGCGTGTGCGTCGCGGGTGGCCTGGTGGACGCGGCGAAGTGCGCGGCCCAGGCGGGCCATTTCGCGGACGGTGGCAGATCGCTCGGTCAGGTGCTGGTGGTAGGTACGGCCGTCGGGGAAGACGTCGCTGAGCACCATCGCGTGCGTGTCGTCGTGGAAGGCGAGAACGCGCGGGAAGACGCCGGGCGCGGCGGCGTGGTAGAGCGCGAGCAGCCGGCGCTCGTCGCCGATGAGCGCCGGGTCGGCGCGCAGGGACGGGATGCGGGCGAAGTGTTCCCGGCGGATCTTGATGATCACGCGGCCGGCGGGTCCGCGGACGGAAAAGACGTGGGCGACGTTGCCGCCGCTGACCCGCTCGGTCACCAGGGGAACGCCCGTGTGGGGGCGGCAGTCGGCGAGCACCCGGGTCAGGGCCTGACCCAGGAGGTCGGCCAGGGACGGCGGGGACACCGTGGGGGAGGCGCTCACCGCACGACCACCTCCCGGCACCGCACCGGTGCGGGGATCGCGGCGAGTGGCGGCGTCAGGCTCAACGTGACTTCGGGCGAGGCGCCCGTCCAGCGGCGGGCCATCGACAGGTAGGTGCCGGCCATCAGGGCGGCGGCCGTGCGGTGGGTGGTGAGGTCGGAGCGCATCTGGTGGCGGCTGCGCCGCCCGTTGAGGTGGAGGAGGAACTCGTGCATGCTGCGCCGCCGCGAGGACTGCTGGGTCGGCGCCGCGATCCGGTCGTCCACGGTGGTGGTGAGGGCGTCGTGGCCGAGGCGTGCGTAGGGCTTCCAGCCGGGCCGGAAGCGGTCGTTGCGGAAGACGTGCACCTCGATATGCCGGTCCCCGCCGGTCGCGTACCGGTCGCCGATGGAGGAGTCGTCCTCCAGGGTCTGCAGGGAGTGCAGGTGCAGTGCCTGGAAGGGGCCTTGCTGGATGATGTGCGTCTCCTGCCGGACGCGGCCGTTGCCCTTGTAGAGGGCGGCGGCGGGGGCGAGATTCCCGCGCTGGGAGAAGCCGTTGTGGAACAGGTTGAGGGTGCCCAGGGTGAGGGTGCGGCCGGCGCTGGTGAAGGCCAGGGAGATGCTCGCGTCGACTTCGCCGAAGCCGCGGAGCCCGGTGTACAGCTCGGCGTCGGTGTACCGGTTGCGGGTGGCGAAGCCGTCGAAGAGCCGCTCGTAGTCGGTGACGCCGAGCTGCGCCAGGAGGTCGGCGGGCCGGGTGACCTCGGTGTGGACGCGCACGGTGTCGGCGTTCTTGCCGCTGGTGTCACCCGCGGCCAGCAGCCACGGGATGATGTCGAAGAAGTGGTAGCCGCTGTGGGCGCACTTGCCGTAGCCGCGGTCGTAGCCGTGGTAGTCGAGGTCGAGCAGTTCGTCCGGCAGGCGCCACTGGCCGTCGCTGTGGAAGGACTGCACGGAGGTGACCGGGCAACCGGTCGTCTCGGCGACCTCGGCGATGAGGGCGCGCAGCTGCCAGAACGCCGGGTGGTAGCGGCGCTGGGACTGCACGCTCACCATGAGGTCGGGACGGCGCTGGCGGGCGAGTTGGTAGTGGGCTAGGAGGTCGTCCACGTCGGTGAGGACCGCGGCGGCCTGTGCCGGGTCGGTGGAGGCATGGGCGCGTATCCCCAGCGGCTTGTCCAGCAGGACGCTCAGGCCGCGTTCGAGGGCCCAGCGGGCGTAGACCATGTGGAAGGCGGGCTCGGTGGCTATCACCACTGCGTCGATGCCGCGGCGGGCGACGATGCCGTCCAGGGTCTGGCGCACGGCTTCCGGCAGCGTCTGTTCCTTGGCGGGGAACGGCACGATGGGGGTCACCGGCAGGTCGTGCGGTCCGTCGTCGCTGTCGAAGACGGTCAGGACGCTGGCGGCGCCGAGGACGTCGACCCCGCAGATCGTGCCGACGAGGCCGTCGCGCTGTCCGGCGGTCAGGGCGGGCAGGTGGGAGCGGCGGGCGTGCGGGCCGACACCGATCACCAGGACGTTCTTCATGTCTTCTCCTTCCACTGCGGCATGCGGGGGCGGTGGGGGGCGGGCCTCATCGGTGCAGCTCCGGCGCGTGCCCTCGGCGGCGCAGCTCGGGCAGGACGCCTTCGCCGACCCTGTATGCCTCCTCCAGGTGGGGGAAGCCGGACAGGATGAACTCGTCGATGCCCAGGTCCGCGTACTCGGCGATCCGGTCGGCGACCTCGGTGTGGCTGCCAACCAGCGCCGTTCCGGCGCCGCCGCGCAGTAGCCCGACCCCGGACCAGACGTTGGGGTAGATCTCCAGGTCGGACCGGGCCCAGGAGTCGTCGCGAAACGGCTTGTGCAGGGCATTCATCCGTGCCTGGCCGGTGGACTCGCTGGCCGCGAGCATGTTCTGGACCCGTCCGACGTGGGCGGCATCGAGGCCGACGAGGAGGCGCTCGGCCGCGGCCCACGCTTCGGTGCTGGTGTCGCGGGTCACGACGTGGAAGCGGATCCCGAACCGCACCTGCCGGCCGGCCTGATAAGCGAGTTCGCGTATCCAGGCGATCTTCTGGGCGACCTGGTCGGGCGGCTCGCCCCAGGTGAGGTAGGTGTCGATGTGACGGGCCGCGACGGGCCCGGCCTCCGACGAGGACCCGCCGAAGTACAGCCGTGGCAGCGGGTCGGGCGGGGCGAGCACGGTGGCGTTGACGACGTCGTAGTACTGGCCCTTGAAGATGAGCGGCTCGCCGCTCCAGGCGCCGCGCAGCACGGTGAGGAACTCGTCGGTGCGTGCGTAGCGGTCGGCTTTGACCAGGTGGTCGCCGAAGCGGGCCTGCTCGTCGCGTTCACCCCCGGTGACGACGTTGAGCAGCAGCCGGCCGCCGGACAGGCGCTGGAGAGTGCTGGCCTGCTGCGCGGCCAAGGTGGGGGAGATCAGGCCGGGACGGAAGGCGACCAGGAACTTCAGCCGTTCGGTCTCCTGCGCGAGCGCGGCGCAGGTGAGCCAGGCATCCTCGCACCACGTGCCGGTGGGCGTGAGGATGGCGTCGAAGCCGTTCGCCTCAGCTGCCTGGGCGATCTGCGTCAGGTAGCGGATGGTCGGTGGTCGGAAACGGTCGGCCGTGACGCGGGCCGGTTTGCCGCCGGCGGCCTCCGGGCCGTGGGTACCTCGGGTGCCGACGGTCAGAGACCGGCCGTCGCTGGCGGTGGGCAGGAACCAGTGAAAACGCATCACGTGCACTCCAGACGTCGAGAGGATGAGGATGGGGAGGAGGTCAGTCCGAGGTGAAGTTGCCGGCTGCGCGGGCCTGCAGCCGCCGGTAGAGGCCTTCGTCGAGTTGGATGCGGCCTGCACTCCGGGCGCGCGCCGCACGGTCCTTGCTCTCCTGGCCGGGCAGGCGCACGTTTCCGCCTTCGCGTGTCGCGGACTGCCGGATCGTGGCGACGAGGCGGGTGTTGGCCGTCAGGTGACTGTCACCCTGGCCGGCGTAGGACGGGTCGAGGGCGATGAACGTGTAGCCGGTGGTCCAGGTGGAGTCCACGCCCTCGCCCATGGGGAAGCCGAAGAGGGAGCCGGTGAGTACCTGGATGAGCAGGGAGAGGGCGAAGCCGCGGTGTTCGCCGAAGACCATCGCCGCACGGGCGGCGTCGGGGTCGTCGGTGAACACGCCGTGCTCGTCGACGAAACAGTCCGTGGGCAGTGGTGAGCCGGAGCGCCGTGCCTCCCAGAGCACGCCCATGGGGGCCAGCGTGGTCGACATGTCCGCGCTGATGGTGCCATCGCTGGTCGGGAAGGCGAAGCTGACCGGGTTGACGCCGAGGATGGGGGTCCGGGCGCCGTGCACCGTGGCTTCCGGGCGCGAGGTGTTCGCCACCAGGCCGACCATGCCCCACTCGGCGATGTGCTCACTGAACGACGCGAGGATGCCGTACCGCTGGGTGTTGACCATGCCGACGATGCCCACGCCGAGCCGGCGCGCCTTGCGGGCGGCGATCCGGGCGGCGAAGTCGGCGCTGAGCGGCCCGACTTCGCGTCGGCCGTCCACGATCGCCATGGCGCCGCGCTCGTGCGTGATGCGGGGCGGGCCGATGCGCTGGGAGAAGAACTGCGACTCGAAGGCGAACTTGGCCACGCCGTGGGACGGTTTCCCCCGCAGTTCACCGTCAAGGTAGTGCTCGACGACGCGGGCGGTCCCGCCGCTGGGCACGCCGGCCTGGGTGCAGGTGGTCGTCATAAGCGCGCGGATGTCGTCGATGTCGACGTCCAGGCGGGCGGTTCCTGCCGGGCCGGGCCGGGCCGCGGATGCGCTGTCCCCGTCGGCGGGTCTCGCGTAGGAAGGTAAGGGTTGGCGGGGGCCGGTCTCGTGGGCAGGTATCACGCGCGTCTCCGGACGTGGTGGGCGGGAAGGCGCTGGGCCCCGGGCAAAGGTGCGGCGCCCGGGGCGGGTGGGTCAGCGGGGGGCGCGGACCATGTGCTGCAGGACGGTGCGGCCTCGGTCGATGAGGACGGTGTCGGTCTTGGTCAGGCCGGTGTTGAGGTAGGAGACCCCCAGGCGGGCGGTGAGCAGGACGAGCGCGCGCTGCTCGGTCGACGACAGAGACCGGCCGTATCCGGTGAGGAAGGCGTCGCGCAGGTCGGGGCGGGTGGGCCACGCGGCGCCGCACAACCACACGAGGTCCTCGATGGCGAGGCCCGGCGCGGACTCCTCGAAGTCGATCAGGCCGTGATGCCCCGGCGTGGGTTCCGGGTCCCAGAGCCAGTTGCGGGGTGAGTAGTCGCCGTGCCGGTAGACCAGCGGGAGCCCTTGGGCGAGGCCGGGCAGGTCACGGGCCGCGTCACGGACGAGATCCTGCTCGGCGGGGGAGAACTGGTCGCCGAGGCGGTCCAGGATCATGGCGGCCTCATCGGCCTGCGCGGTCACCGACGCCATGATGCGCTGGTGCTCAAGGTCGCTGACCGGCTCCGGGGCGTCGTGCCAGCGGCGCAGCAGGTCACCGGCGAGCCGGTGCACCTGCTGTTCCTCGGCCTGCTCCAGCGGCAGTCCCCGTACGACGCGCCCGGGGAGCGCGGAGAGGACGACCGCCGGCCGTTCCGGGGCCCTGGCCAGCAGGTGCGGCGCCTCGTCCGCAGCGAGCGCCCGCTTCGCGTGCTCGCAGCCCTTCACCTCGCGCTCGTACGTCTCGGCGGAGGGGTAGAGCTTGACGAAGACGGTGCCGTGGTCCGCGCGAACGCGCCAGACGCGGGAGTCCCCGCGCGGCCAGGAGGCGTCCGTCACGGCGGCGGTGTCCATGCCGGTGACGTGACGGGTGATCCACTGGTGCAGGTCCGGGGGCAGAGAGACGGCGTTCGTCATGGGGCTGGCTCTTTCACGAGGTACGAGGAGGGCGTGGTGCGCGCAAGGCGTGCAGTCCCTGGGGCAGATGTCGAATCTATTCAGCGGCCGGCTGGCGCGTGGGCGTCCAGCACATGCGGCGGGCCTCGGACCGTGGCCGCGCGCTGACCGCACCGCTGCGTGCTGCGTGTCGGTGCGTTCATCTCGCGGCTCCCGCCCCGGTGGTCAACTCGCCCTCGTGAAGGCGTTGCACGAAGGCGTTCGTCCGAGGCTCGGCCGCCCACGGCGCGAGAGCGGTGGCAACGTCTTCGAGGTAGGTACGGGCACGGGTCGACTCCACCCGCTGTAAGAGCACCAGGGCCTGGTCGGCGTGGTCGAGTGCCTGGTCGAGGTCTCGTGCCTGGCAGGCGGCTGTGGCAACGACAGCCATGCGAAGGCCCACAGCCCGTGTCTGGTGGACGTCGGACAGTTTGCCCGCCTGCTGGCTCCAGCCGAGGGCGGCCTTGGGCTTGCGCAGATCGCGGAAGATCTCGGTGGCGTCCGCCGCGAGGCGGCCGTGGGTGACGTAGGAGAGCCGCGGGGAGTCCTGGGCCCCGGGGGTGATCTTGTCGAGCCAGGATTCCGCCCGGCTCAGCGCGGTGCTCGCCCCGGTCGCGTCTCCCATACGGGCCAGCGCACGCGCCTCGGCCAGCTTGGCGAAGGCCAGGACCCGGCGGGAAGCGTGACGGCGGCCGCGGTGGAAGGCCCCTTGGGCCATGTCGAGGGCCTGGTCCGGTGCGCCCTCCAAGAGGGTGTGCAGGGCCATGGTGGTCAGAACGTAGGTGCCCATTTCGACGTCGCCGCCGGCGCGCGCCAGGCGCAGTGCCTGCACGAAGTGCTGCTGGGCGGACGCACTGCGCCCGGCGTCGAACGCCGCCCAGGCCGCGACGCGGGACAACTCCGCGGTGATGGAGAACAGCTCACGCGCGGTCGCCTCCCCCTGCCGGGCATCGAGCAGAGGCAGGGCCCGTTCGTTCAGGCAGCGCCGGATCGAGCTCAACCGCCAGTTCGCGCCGCCGAACTGGGCGTCCCACACGCGGGCCTGCTCGGCCGCGTCCGTCAGCTCCTTCAGGTCCTGCGTGCCGATCAGCCGTGCGGCGCTGCTGCTCTCCTGCCCGGTGGAGGCGCAGTCCGAGGGGTGTGGCGGGAGCGTCGCGTTTATGGAGTCGGCGGGGACGGCGAGCCACCGAATGACCGGCAGCACGTAGCCGGACGCGGCGAACGCGCCGCACGGCCCGTCGGCGCCACTCCAGTGGGAGCGCGCACCCTTGATGGCCTCCTCACGGCCGCGAGGAAAATTCCAGCCGCGCGGTGCCTCTTCGGGGACTGCATCCATGCCGATCTCCTCCACCGTGACCGTTCTGCCGATCCGTTCGCTCAACGCGGTGGCGATGTACTGGGGCACGGGGTCCTTGGGCGTTGCTCCGGCGAGCCAGCGGGCGACACTGCTGTGCTTGTACGCCGTGGCATTCCCGGCATGCTCGGCCAGCTGGTTGACGCGGAAGGCGAGCCCTTTGTGACTCATGCCGTGCCCGTTGAGGAGCACAGCGAGCGCTGCGTTCGGCGTTCTGGGCCGACGGCCGGTCATCAAGCCTCCCGTGGTCTGGGGGAAGTAGGGGGCGCTGCACGTGCTCCGGGGCCGGCTTCGGCCCCCTGTGGTGCGGCAGCGGTCTGCTGTGGGCGGTGAGGGGGTCAGAAGTACTCGGACATCCACGGTTCGCGGTCAGCGGTGGCGCGAACGAGCTGGGCCACCGTTCGCGGCTCGCCGTGGACGCCGTCGAGAAGGGCCGCGGTCGTCGTGCGGTAGCCGCCCGCATACCAGTGGGCGAACTGGCGGGAAGTGAGAGCGATCCCGTGCCGCTCGCCGCAGTGCGGCGTCAAGTCCGCGGCGCCGCACGTGATGCGCAGGAGCAAAGCCGCAGACGGGCTGTCGTCATCGGCGCGCAGGGCTAGCGGGAGGGTGAGGTCGAGGTCCTGGGACCAGCCGCGGCGGCGAACAGCCTCGGCGGGGTCGAGGATGCGCAGCATCCAGGGGTGCCAGGAGGTGGCGCAGGCCGCCCCTGCACGGCGCAGATGGTTCTGCAGCAGCGGGACGGGCGGCAGGGCGGTGCGCTGGAACATGACGGTCGCAATGCGGCTGTGGTGGCGTCCGAGGAAGCCGAGCATGGCCGTGGCCGCCTCGCCGGTCGCCGCCCAGAAGTCGTGGACGACCAGGCGGCGGCCATCGGCACGGTCCCGGTCGAAGGCGATCGCGAGCAGCCCCTCTGGGGCCCGGTCTGGCAGGGCGAAGCGGTAGCGCGTCATGCCGGGGTGTTCGGCCTGCTGCCAGTGCGGCCACCAGGAGGGCCGCTGCCACGGCCCGTTCCATTCCCCAGCGAGTTTCTGCTGCCCCTCCCGGTCCTGATCGTCGGCGCCGTGGACGATTTCGAAGCCGCAGCCGTCGGTGATGCCGCGCAGCTCCTCGGTGGGCACCGTCCAGGAACAGACCTGGCTCGGCGCGGCCCAGCCCATACGGCGCCCGTACCCGGTGGAGGCGGTCCACGCGGTCGCCAGGACTGCGCCCTGCTCCTTCAGGGGCCGCAGCCGCTCTTCGAGCAGCGTCGACCACAGCCGGCTGCCCCGGGCTTCGGGCGCGATGCAGCCGCCCGCCAGGCAGGCTCCCGGGACCGGGCGGCCGCCGAAGAACTGAGGGACCGCGAGGCCCAGGCCGCCGCCAATGACGCGGCCGCCCAGCACGGCCACCCGAGCGTCGCCGTGCGCGCGAAGGCGGGCGACGTCCTGCACCCGGTGTCCGTAGCTGCGCACGGTCAGGTCCTGGTACTCCTGCCACAGTGCGTCGTCGGCTTCGACAACGGCCATCGGGGTGCTGACCGGCATCGGTACTTCCTTCTTCAGTAGGCGGTGGCGGTACGTACCGCTGTCGCGTCGGCGGGGACGAGGAAGGCACGGCTGAGAGTGATGACGCGCTGGTCGAACTGGTTGAAGGCGGTGGTGCGGACCGTGACGACGCCCTGATCGGGACGGCTGGCCGAGGCGCGGGCCGAAAGGATCTTGGTCTCGGCGCGTAGGGTGTCTCCGACGTGCACGGGCTGCTCGAAGTGCACGTCGTCCAGGGCGAGGTTGGCGGAGGTCAGGCCGCTGGTGGAGCGGACGCTCGCGCCGATGACCAGGCCCAGCGTGACGACTCCGCACACCAGGGGCCGCTTTCTGTCCGTCCGTTCGCAAAACTGCGCGTCACAGTGGACGGGGGCCACATTGCCGGTCAGCGCCAGGGTCATGGCGTGGTCGGTGTCGGTGACGGTCCGGGCCGGCCGGTGCTCGAGGGTCTGGCCGACCAGGGCGCCGAACTCCTCCAGGCCGCGGCCGACTACCTCACGCAGCCGGCCCTCGCCGACGGCCCGGTAGCCCTGCACGATGTTCGTCTCTGTCACTGGATGCCTCCGTGGATGGCGGGTTCGGTATGGTCCCCGGCCCGGTCGAGGACGGCGCGGGCTGCCGCGACGAGCGGGGGTCCCACCATCTGGCCGCCGGACCGGACCAGCCGGCCGCCGGCCCGGTCAGCGGCGCTCACGACCGCCTGGGCCTGTGTCACCTCTTCGCCGGTGGGGCAGAACGCCGCGCGGATGGTGAGGATTTGGTCGGGGTGCACGGCGCCCTTACCGGTGAACCCCAGATCGCGGGCCTCCTGCGCGTCGCGCTGCAGTCCCTGAGGGTTCGCGAGGTCGAAGTACGGCGAGTCGATCGACGGGATGCCGTGGGCGGCGGCGGCCGCAGCGATGGACGAGCGTGCCCACCACAGGGAACTGCTGGTGCGGCGGCACCCGGTGGCGGCGGCGTAGTCGGCCGCCCCGAAGACGACACCGTCCAGCACCGGCGAGGCGAAGATGTCGCCCAGGCGCAGCAGCGCACGGGGTGTCTCGATCAGCGCGCAGATACGCACGCCCGTCGCCGTCTCCTTCAGGACCTGGGCCACCAGTTCCAGCTCGCGGGCGGATTCCACCTTCGGCACGAGCAGGACGACCTCGCGCAGTCCAGCGTCGGCAACCGCCACCAGGTCTTTCAGCCCGTGCACGGTACCCGGTGCATTCACGCGCAGCCCAAGCACTGTCGCGCCGTGCACCGGGGCGGCGCCGAGATGGGCCACGGCCGCTATACGGGCGGTGTCCTTGCCGGACGGCGGGACGGAGTCCTCCAGGTCCAGCAGGGCGACATCGGGCTCCGCACGCAGCGCCGCTTCCAGCCGGCCGTCTGAGGGCGGCGTGATCAGCCAGGTTCCGCCGGGCGCGGTAGGGGGCGTGGTCATGACCGTCACCTGCCGACGAGGTGCTCGTCGACCAGCTGGGCGAGGGCGCCCACGGTCGTGACAGATGCGAGCCGGTCCTCGCCGATGGTGACGCCGTGCTCGGCCAGCAGCAGGTCCAGCTCGGCGATCGCCAGCGAGTCGAGACCGGCGTCCTCCAGGCTCACCTCCGGGTGCAAGGACTGCTCACCCACCTGCAGATGGCCGCTCAGGATGTCTTTCAGCATCGGGTTCACCGGGCTGCCTCCAGTCGGTGTGAAGGGTCCGGCCGGTCGGTCACGCAGGGCACGTCCGGCCAGGTGAGCGTGGTGGCGCCCCAGGTCAGGCCCGCACCGAACGCGGCCAGCAGGACCCGGTGGCCGGGGTGCAGTGCCCCGCCGCGTGCCGCGTGGGCGAGGGCGAAGGGGATCGACGCGGCGCTGGTGTTGCCCAGCAGGCTGATGTTCTCCAGTACGCGGGAGCCATCGAATCCCAGCCGACGCCCGACAGCGGCTGTGATCCGGGCATTGGCCTGGTGTGGAACGAACCGGTCGACGTCCCGCACGCTCCACCCCGCTGCGGCCGCCGCCTGCTCGGCGGCCTGGGACATGCGGGTGACAGCGTGCTGGAAGACCTTCTGGCCCTGCATACGCATGAACTTCCCGTGCGGTACCACCAACGTGTCCGCGTACCGGCCGTCAGCCCCCAGCAGCACCCCTCCCAGCGCCCCCGGTTCGTCCGCGTGCCCGCGGCGCACGACCAGCGCCGCAGCGCCGTCACCGAACAGCGGAGCAGTCACCGGGTCCTCGGGATCGGTCAGGTGCGACAGCCGGTCGACCGCGATGACCAGCGCCCGCTGCGCCGCTGCGCAGGCGATGAACCCGTGCGCCACCTGGAGGGCGTACAACAGCCCGGTGCACGCGGCGGCGATGTCGAAGGCCGCGATGCCGGTCAGGCCCAGGCGCGCGGCGACCGCCGGGGCCGTGGCGGGCATCCGGTGATCGGGTGTTGCCGTCGCCACAATCACGACGTCAGCGTCCCGCTTCCCGGCGGACTCCAGCGCTGCCGCTGCGGCCCGGACCGCGAGATCCGCCGTCGAGGTGCCCGCACTCGCGCAGATCCGCTGGGTGATCCCCGTGCGGGAGGTGATCCAGTCCGCGGGGACCCCCAGGCGCCCGCCGACCTCGGAATTGGAGACGATCGTGTCGGCCTCTGCCGTGCCCAGACCGCACAGCACCACGGCCGCAGGGGCCGGAGACGAATCCAGCACGGGCGCGGTCATAACGCTGCCTTCACAACGCGCGTGACCTCGTCGATCAGGTCCTCCTGCCCGGCTACGACCTGGCGCCGTCCCAGTTCGGCGAAGACCTCCAGGGGATCAACGCCCGCGGCCCCGGCGGCCGCCAGTACGCGCGGCTTGAATCCGGAGAAGACCCCGGCCAGGCCGGAGACCAGGCTCACCGAGTCGATGGCCGGCTGCTGGTCCATCAGCTGCTCCTGTGCCACATCTGCCGCGTGCAGCACGCCCCGAAGGTCGATGCCGGTGGGGTGTCCCATTTTGTGCAGCACCGCGACGAGGACCTCGAGCTGGGTGTTGCCCGCGCCCGCCCCGAAACCCCGCGCGCACGCGTCGATGACGCGGGCCCCGGCCTCGACTGCGGCCACGGAGTTGGCGACCGCCATCGACAGGTTGTTGTGCCCGTGGAAGATCACAGGCACGTCCACCGCCTCGGAGATGGCACCGATCCGTTCGGCGACATCGCCGGGCAGATAGTGCCCTGCGGAGTCCATGATCCCGACCGCCTGCGCCCCGTAGCCGACCGCGCGCGCACATTCCTCGGCGAGCCGGCCGGCGTCGGTCATGTGGCTCATCAAGAGTACGGCCTGCGCCTCCAGGCCCAGCTCACGCACGAGGCCAAGGTGCCGGCGGGTCACGTTGCCCTCGGTGCAGTGCGCCGCGATCCGTACGACGTCGGCGCCGAGATCAGCGGCGCGGCGGATGTCCTTGCCCGTGCCCCACCCGGGAACCATGAACACACCCATCCGGGCGTCCAACAGCGCCTCGCGGACGGTGACGAGCATCGTGGCGTCGTCCAGCCGCGCCTGCCCGATCTGGCGCGACGACGCACCGAGTCCGTTGCCGTGACCGACCTCGACCACCGGTATCCCGGCCGCGTTGGCGGCCTCGGCGTACGCACGCAGCTGCGCGGCGTCGAGTTGGTGGCGCACCGCATGCTGGCCGTCCCTTAGCGTCGGGTCGTGGACGGTCACCCGCTCGGTGGTGTCAGAACTCATGACTGGGTGCGCCTTCCTCGGGCGACGGCATGGCGCTCGGCCAGGACCACCGCGGCGGCATTGATGATCTCGATGTTCCCGGCGAAGGGCGGCAGCCGGTGCCCGCGGGCGGTAACGGTCACCGTGGCCCGGATGAGACCGTGGTCCACGGACAGAGAGCTGATTTCGTACCCGGGGGCGAACCCGCGGACCTCGCAGGCCGCGGCTTCGATTCCCTTGACCAGCGGCCCAGCCTTGATCTCGCAGGCGGCCACGGTGATCTGCGCACGGAAGGCGGGCGCCGGCAGGGCCGGGCTGATGGTGGACATCACCTTCGCGCGGGTGGCACCAGTCAGGCGCTGCACGGCGTACTCGGTGGTGGCGATGTACTCATCGAGGTTGTCCCGGGTGGCCGGACCGACGCTGGCGGAGGCCACGGTGGTGACTACCTCGACGTCATCGACCGTGCTGTGCTTGGCCACCTCGTCCAAGACGGGCAGGACGGCCTGTCCTGCGCAGCTGACCAGGCTCAGGTGACGGTTCGTTTCGGCCCGGGAGCCGTTGACTGTGGGTGCGACCATGCTGCCGCCGCTGCTCGGGGTGAGATCGACAAGGACGACACCAGAGGTGGCGAGCGCCGCCCAGTGGGCCGGATGCGCCTCCGCGGTGGTCGCGTCGAAGACGACATCGACATCCGCCCTCGTCACCGCCTTGACGCCCTCGGCGGAAACATCGCATCCCAGCTGCGCAGCTCGGCGCAGCGCACTGATGCTGCTTTCCCGTCCTGCGACGAGCGTGCAGGTCAGCAAGGGTGATGCGTTCAGACGCTCGGCCAGGTCGAGTCCGAGCATTCCGGCACCGATGACGGCCGCCTTCAGCCGGGGCGCCGCGCCTCTCCCCTCGTCAGGAGCCTCGCGAAAGAGAAGCGAGCGTGCGTCAGGTGACATGGAGCACCGCCTCGGGCAGATGGTGGGAGGAGACCGAGAGTGTCTGCCCGGCGTGCAGGGGGAGGCTGGCGTGCACCGCTCCGGCCAGCACGACATCGCCGGCCCGCAACCCGGCACCGAAGGACGAGAGCCGACGCGTCAGCCACAGCAGAGACCGGATCGGATCTCCCAAGATGGCCTTGCCGAAGCCGGACGCAGCGGAAGTACCGTTCACGCTGAGGGTCAGGTGCTCCTCGCCCAAGGCAGTCAGCAGTCCCGGCACCGGCGCGCCGAGAGATATCCGGGCACAGGCCGCGTTGTCCGCCACGCTGTCCATCAGCGTCAGCCCTTCGAGGCCGTACCGGCTGTCGATGACTTCCAGGGCGAGGAAGGTCTCTGCCACCGCCTGGCCGACTTCTTCCTCGGTGACCTCGCCAGCAAGGTCCTCCGCGAGCCGGAAGGCGATCTCTGCCTCGACGCGAGGCGAGAGCAGCTCCGCGGCGCACAGCCTCGCGTCGGGTCCGACGACCATGCTGTCCAGCAGAAGTCCGGAGTCGGGCTGGTCGATGCCGAACTGGAGCTGCATCGCCCTCGACGTGAGGCCTACCTTGTGCCCCACCACACGAGCACCCCTGCTGACGCGCAGCGCCGCGCCGTGCCACTGCACCCGGTATGCCTCGCCCAGCGTCACCCTACGGCGTCGGCTCAGCAGAGGTTCCGGCTGCCGCGTTGTCTCCGCTCTGCGCAGGCGCAGAGCTTCCTCATACTCCCAGGAGGCGGTACCGCCCGCCCCGAGAACACTTTCGACGAACGCCGGCTCCGCGGCGAGTAAAGCTCTGAACAGACAAGCCCCGCTCCGTACTTCCATGCCTCCATCACTCCCTCCTGTTGCGGCAGCACCACGCCGATGCGCGCTGGCGACATCCCACCGCCCAGTCCCCCGGAGAGGCAGGGCCCGCAAGGGGGCCCACGGACCGCGAGGGGGCCCACGCCAGCGGATCCGAGGAGGGCTGGGCGCGGTCCCGGCGCTGTCCGGTACACACGAAGCGCTGACTGCGGAGAACATCGCGCCGCCCGCTTGACATCGCAGTCCGGCACAGATCGCCAGCAGCCCTCCGCGCAGGGCGCGTGCATCTGGATGCACAGGCAGGTCCCTCCAACGAACGGCCAGCCCCGTGCGGGCCTGACGGTGCCCTTCAGGAAACCGGTGCGCGCCCGGCCCGGGGAGGCGAACAAGGGGGGCGAACAAATCGCGGACCTGTCGCGGCCCCTGCCGGTCATGAACCTGGCACCCTAGGCTCGCCCTGGCGGTCTTCGACGTACTCAAGGTCGGCCGCGAAAAAAGTGGAGGTCCGATGGCGAGACGAGCGCGCGGGCGCAACGAGCTGCTGGAGCGGTTGGTGGAGGCGGCAGGCATCAGCCACCGGCGGCTGGCCGCACGGGTGAATGAGCTCGGAGCCGGGGGCGGCGTCAACTTGAGGTACGAACACACCAGTGTGAACAACTGGGTCGTGCGGGGCATGATCCCCCGCGAACCCGTGCCGCCGCTTATAGCCGCTGCGCTGGCAGAACACCTCGGCCGACCGGTCGAACTCCATGAGATCGGCATGGGGCGCGGCACCGACGGCAGGGTTGACGTGGGATTAGATTTCCCAAGAGACACCGCCACAGCCGTCCGCACCGCGGCTACCCATTGGAGAACCGTGGACCGTCGCTTTTTCCTCACCGCTCAGGGAGCCTTCACCGTCGGCGCCTTCACCAGCCCGGTCACCCGCTGGACGGCGGTCCCGGCCGACCCCCCCTACGCCCACCACGGCGGCGGCCGCCGGGTGGGCCGCGCCGACATCGCCGAACTGTGGCAGGCCGCCGAGGAAGCCCGGCGGTGGGATTCCCGCTACGGGGGCGGGAACTGGAAGACCTCCTCCGTGACGGAGTGTCTTCGGCTTCGCGCGGCCCCCATGCTCACCGGCACCTACAGTGCCCCGGTGGGCCGTGAGCTGTTCGCCGCGACCGCTGAGCTGTCGCGGACGGTGGGCTGGGCGTGCTTCGATGCCGGCCAGCACGCCGCAGCCCAGCGCCACCTGGTGCAGGCTCTGCGCCTGGCCCGCGCCGCCGGCGACATCGAGACCGGCTGCTACGTCCTGACTACCATGTCCCTGGCCACCTACCTGCGCGGCCATCCCGAGCAGGCCGCCGACATGGCCGAGGCCGCCCATGAGCGGGGCAAAAATCACGCCGCACCCCGCGTGCTGGGATTCGCCAAGCTCGCCCAGGCCCGCGCTCACGCCCGGGCCGGACACCGCGCTGAGGCCGGCGCGGCCCTGTCGGCTGCCGAAAGGCACCTGGAGGCAATCCGACCCGGCACCCACGATCCCGAACAGCTGGCCTACTTCGGGTACGAGCGGCTGGCCACCGACGCCGTGGAGATCCACCGCGACCTGCGCAACCCTGACGAGGCGCTCCGCTGGAGCGAAGAGGCCGCACCCATGTCCGCCGACCGGTTCACCCGCGCCGTCGGCATCCGCAAGGCCGTCCTGGCCACCGCCCATCTCCAGCACGGCGACCTTGATCAGGGCCTCACCCACGCCCAGGCATCCCTGGACGTGCTCCAGGACCTGCGGTCCCCGCGGGCCCACGGTTACCTGCGCGACGGTCTCCGGGCACTGGCCCCCTGGCGCAAGGAGCAGCGCGTCGCGGATTTCGTGCACGATGCCCGGTCCCGCCTGTCGGTCGCCTGAACAGCTTTCTCGTTCCACCTGGCGGCGCTGAACTCGACGACAATAGGGTTTCGTGCGGGGCCCGTGCCGCGGTGACGGAGCCGGCATGGGCCCCGCATACAGCCCTCTGCTTAGAGGGCAACTGATCTGGTTTACAGGTGATTTGGTGCGTTCGAAGTGACTGCGGCAACGGTGAGTCGTTGCGTGACTCGTGAGTTCTCGACGCCCTTATCGCAGTGATGTCTCCGATGCCCGTTGGGCATTAATCGAGCCGCCTGCGCGTGCGCGGCGGACACCAGACGGCACAAACGCGCCCACCCGGCCGTCGTCTGGGCGAGCAGGGTGATGCGCAGCGGTGGCTCCACCACATGGGCGCCCCCGCGCACCGGCGTCCTGGGACGATCGGGCGCCGCAGCGGGCCCAGGAAGCGGGGCGACGGCGATGTCGACCCCGAAGAGGGGCCGGATCCCGGCGGCCGCCGCCGCGGTGGCGAAGCGGACCGTGCCCGCGACGGTGTCCCGATCGGTCAGCGCGAGCGTCGTCATCCCACGCTCGGCAGCCCGCTGCACCAAGGTGCGGGGGAGGGCTGCGCCGTAGCGGGCGGAGTAGCCAGAGGCGGCGCGCAGATGAGTAAATCCACGCCGTACACCCCCCTTTTTGTCCCCCCGGGCCCTTCCTGACCTGTGGCCTCTTCAGGTGTCCACCATACCCACGAATCGCACAAGTGTGCGAACAAGGGGGTGAGGGTTCGATGGATGAGGCGTTGCTCCGGGGCACGCCACCCAGCGCAACGCCGCTCATCTGCGCATGCCCGCCCATGCCCCCGTGGAGGAAAGCCGGGCACCGTCAGGGGGTGACGGCCCGCCAGATTGCCCCTTGCGCCTGGGGCCGGATCCACTCCCGGAGACCATCGAATCGAACTGGAATTCGATCCCCTGGTGGATGTAGCCTCCGCAGCGACGGCGAGACGGCAACAACCGCTGCGGGCCCGTCCCCAGGAAGGGAAGTGGTCGTCATCGAGTTACACGCCGACCCGGCTCTCACCGCCGCGGCGCACTGACCGGCCCGCCCTCTCCGGCCTCCCGTACTGCGTCTGCGGCGATCTACCCGCTATTCACCCAGAACGGGATGTCCTGATGTCCAGTGCCGCGCCGCCTCCGATCAGCGAACCGGACCCCTCCACCCACTCCTGCTCCAGCAGCTACGCCGGCCCTTGTTCCGGCTGCCAGCGCACCACGCACAAGTACGGCAGCGGGGGACTGCCCCTGTGCCAGTGGTGTCTGGCATCCGCCCGGCAGAACTGGGGTCCCGCCGTCCGCTTCACCAGCACCCGCACCCCCTGACAAAGGCAATGAAGTACAGCGCGTCGGTCGACTCATCAACCCGATCCTTGGATGAGCTCAGCATGATCGGACGGCTCTTACCGAACGATCCAGAGGGCTGCCCACCGATACCCGGAGCCGTCATCGATGTTCCCTGAACCGATCGCACGGCGACTCGCGCCTTCGGCAAGGGCGACCCTCTCGCGGGTCGTCCGCCCGCATGCCGCGCTCATGGGACGTTCCGCAGGACGGTCTCTGCTGTCGTCACGATCTGCGCTCAGCTATCAGGCGGTGGGGCGTCCCATGGCGCTGCGTCCGCCGGCCGGGATGGTTCTGCCTGTTGGGCCGTCCGGCGTACGGACGATCTGGGTGACGCTTTCGGCTGGAACCGCTGATTTTGTTGACACGCTTGTGGATCTCCGAGGGCCGGTCGGGGGCGCACAAGAGGTGTACGGAGAGATATGCGCGTCCGCGCGGGTGCACTCTGATTCGCGGATTCATCCGGCATGCCCTTTTTCGATGACAGCTTCTGATCGTCCGTCACTGTTTGCGCTCAGGTTCTTCTCGGGGTGATCGTCCCGGCAGCGGCAGGCGCCCATACCCACGACGCTACTTTCTGACACCGGGGAACTGCACAAGGTAGTAGCTTCCTGTTCCCGGCACTTCTGCCGGATGGCAAAGACCCCGGCACCGATGGTTGGTAGCCCGTGCGCCGGGGTCCTGTCGCTTCCAACGCCAGCGCGAAAACACAGGAGACCCCGATGTCACTGCGCCGACGCCGAATGCGTCTTCCGGCAGCCGCAATTGCAATTGCACGGAAAACGAGTCGCGAACGTATCATCCCGTTCCCGTGCCCGGCCCAAACCCCGGTGTGGCATGTCAGGGCTGTCACGCTTCGCGGGAGTCTGCCCATCGCCGCGATCGGCATTCCCCTGGCCGCGGCTCCGCCCGCGCATTCCCCGCAGGCACTGTCCCTCATCGTCCTTTTTCTGACCACTGCTCACGGGTCCATGCTGGTTCACCAGTGGATTTACCGCCGCTGAGATGACCGCGGGCGGGCGCGAGCCGACGCTCGCGCTCCACCGCCTCCAGCCCTGCCCGGCCCCCTTCGTGACAGGACGGCCGGTACAGATACCCGCCCAGCACTCCGAAAGAGGACCCGTGTCCCCTCATTCCCGCACCCGAACGGCGGAAGGCACGCTGCGGCCCGCCCGCTCCGTCCCCTCGGCCGATCCCGCCCGCGCCAGCCGCTGCACCGAAGCCCTGCGCGACATCGCCGAGGACTGCAACGTCGTCTCCGAGGCCCTGCTGCTCAGCGCGTACAGCGCGGCCCCGCCCAACGACGACCTCCTCCAGCACCTCGTCAGCCTCCAGAACCTGGTGGAGGAGGCGATCGGAGCCGTCGTCGTCCGCCAGCGCACCCAGGGCGAACCCCTCGCGGACCTCGCACCGATCGTGAAACGCACCGAAGACCGGCTGCGCAAAAAGTACGACCCGCTCCTGGTCGACCGCGCCCTGGCCACTCGCCACCGTCCCAAGCCGGCCACGCCCGCCCACCACACCACGGCCACCACCGGCACTCCGACCCTGCGCCAGCCGCGCCAGCGCCTGGCGAGCGCCTTGACCCTGATGCGCAACGGCTCCGGCCGCCGCCAGCGCGAACTCGCTGAGCAGATGGGTGTCCACGAGTCCTATATCTCCCGCATGCTCTCCGGCCAGCGCGACCTCTCCTGGAGACACGTCAGGATTATCTGCGAGGCCTGCGAGTTCGACCCCGAGCTGATGAAACCGCTGTGGGAAGTGGCCGCCGGCGTCCAGCCCTCCAACGCCGACCACCCCGTCCAGTACCTGCGCACCTATCTGCGGGGCCTGCACTACGCGTTCGGCTCACCGAAACCCGGCGTCGCCCTCGCCGCCGCCCAGCACGCCCTCAGCGCCGACGACCTCCACCGCGCGCTGCACGGTCCCGGCGTCCCCGACTGGCCGGTGATCGAACAACTCACCATCGCCCTGCAGAGCCTGCCCAACATCACCCGACCGCTGTGGCGCCGCGCCCAGCGGGCCGCCGAAAACGGCCCCACCACCATCTGATCCGCCTGCCTACCGTCAGGGGGAAGGACCATGAAGCCCGCACCGCCCGCCTCATCCCTCCTCACCCACGCCTTCTACGCCTTCTACGACCTGCACCGCCCGGCCTACCACGCCTACGCCGCCGCCCGCCTGCCGCCGGAGGAAGCCCAGCTCAGCGTCACCCAGCTCTTCGACCTCATCGCCGGCAACTGGACATGGATCATGACTCAGCACCCCTCCGCCTGGGCATGGAAAGAGCACACCCGGGCCGTCGCTTACCGCGCCGGCCGCCTCCCGACCCCTGCCGAGGACGCCGCGCTCCTCCACGACGACCTCTGCCTGAGCCTCGACCGCATCGCCACCATCACCGGCACCGACCCCGCCCAGGTCACCGCGCTCCTGGCCGCCGCCCGCCGCATTCGCCACCGACGACGGCTGGGTCGGAGCAGCGCCTGAGCGGGGCGGCGGCGGTGGCGGTCCGGGTGAGCGGCTCGCGCACGGTCGTAGCGTTCTGTTTGGACGCTGATCGAGGTGCTGGAGAACTTCGCCGGCTACCGCGCCCGCACCGGCGCCTACCGGACGGTTCCCATCGACGGCCTGCTGGAGGAGGTCGACCGCCTGGCCGACCAGTACGACGACGGCCTGCCGGGCAGTCCGGCTTGGGGGATGGACACCTGGACCGCGTGGGCGATGGCACGTCTGGCCCGTCATCCGGATGAGCACGGCTACGCCATGGGCCACCTGGACGACGAACGCCGGTCCTCGGACTGAGCGAAGCTCAGGCGCCGGCCTTCAGCGCGCGCAGAGCGGCGCCCTCGCCGGATCACCCGGCACCATACCGGCGCGCTCAGCCCGATCCGCCGATCGCTGGGAACGGAGCGGCCACCCGCAGCTCGGCCCAGACCCGTTTGGTCTGCGACCGTGCGGTGGAGCTGCCCGTGGTCTCGTGTCCCCACCGGTCGGCGATCTGATCGAGCAGAAACAGGCCCCGGCCGCAGACGTCGTCGGAACGCGGCGTGCACAGCTGCGGAATCCGGGCGGGGGTGTAGTCCGCCACGGCGAAGAGCAGCAGGACGGGGGCCGGGCGGTCGACATGGACGCGGATGCGCGGGCCGTCGGCGTGCCGGACTGCGTTCGCGACCAGTTCGGAGACGAGCAGCATCCCGGTGTCGGTGTGCTCTTCGAGGTTCCAGCAGGCCAGTGCGGCACGGACCAGGGACCGTGCTTGCTGTGCGGCCTGCGGGACGCGTTCCAGCTCCAGTGTGTAGCCGGGGTGTCCGGTCGGGTTGTTGGTCATGTACGGCCTTCGGTGGTGCGGGTCGGTCAGGCATCTGAGCGGGCCCGCCTGCTGCCGGAGGGTAAGCAGGGCACGGGCGTAGGTGGCGAGCCGCTCCAGGTCGGCGTCGGAGGTGCCGGCGCTGGCGTCGAGCGTGCGGCGGCTGGCGGCGAGGACGTGGTCGGCCGCGTCTCGCCAGGCGCCCGAAAGGCGGGGGGCGGCCGCGGCGAGTTCAGGGATCAGCAGCTGCAGGTGCCCGCGCAGCAGGATACCGATGAGGTCGCGGTCGCTGAGCGGCACCGACCTCACGGCCCACAGCACGGTCCTGCACGTCCGCTCGATGACCTGGGCGTCGATGATGTCGGTGCTGCCGGGCTCGCCCGCCCGGCTCGGCGGTGCCGGCGTCAAGGACGATGGCGTCCCGCTGCTCGCAGCTCCCATGGCCGCCTCCCCGCTTCCTGAGCGATCGTCACGTCACGCTCTACGCAAGCAGCCGGACGGCGGCAGGCGCGACGCCGCAGCGATGCAAGAACGATGAAAGTCCGGCCGGAGAGGGTGAACCGTCCCCGGTACCGGGGACAGGACGAAGAGGGGGCGGGTACGGTCGCCGCACCTTTCCACCGCCGACTTCCGGAGCCCGGCATGGCCGACCGCCGCAGCGCCATTCCCAATACGGTGCTCCGCCGCGTGCGAGAGGACGAATTCCAGATGAGCCGGATGGAGTTCGCTGCGGCAGTGCGCCAGGCGGGCGAGGAGATGAACGAGCACATCGGGTGCGGGTCGCGCCTGGTGGCGGCCTGGGAGGACGGGGAGGTCAGCTGTCCCCGGTCGGTCTACCGGCGCATCCTGACCCGGATGACCGGCCGCAGCATGCACGAACTCGGCTTCCGGACCGCCGCGGCGGCCGCGGCGCCCAGACCACCACGGGAGGAGCGTGATCCGGTGGACCGGCGCGAATTCCTACGGGACGGGGCGGGGGCCGTGCTGGGGCTCCCGGCTGACGGGGCCGGTTCGCCCGGGCGGATCGGCGCGGTCCACGTGCGCGCCGTGAACCGGGCAGTGGCCACGCTGTATGCCGAAGACCACGAGCACGGCTCGGTCGCGCTGCGGCAGGAGGCGTCCCGGGCCCTGCACCGGGCCTACCAGTGGCTGCAGAACGGCACGTTGCGCGCGAGCACCGAGGTCAAGCTCCGCGTCGCGGTCGGCTCCCTGTCGATCGCCGCGGGCTGGCTGTCCTTCGACTCCGGGCGCCCGGGCGATGCGCACTCGCTGTACGGCGAGGCGCTCGCGGCCGCCCGGATCTCCGGCGACCCGCAGCTGGAGGCGCACGCCTTCGGCTGTCTGAGCCTGCTGGCCCGGGCCCAGGGGCGACCGCGCGAGGCCATCGCGGCCGCGCAGGGAGCGCAGACCGTTGCCCGGGATCTCGGCAGTCCCCGCCTGGTGAGCCTGTTCCACATGCGCGAGGCCCGGGGATGGGCCCTGATCGGCGATGCCGCCGCGACCGACCAGGCGATCATCAAGGCGCACCGTCTCTACGCCAAGGGACCCGCAGACGCCGATCCGCCCTGGCTGGACTTCTATGCGCCCGGCGAGCTGGCCGGGCTGGAAGCGCTGGCCCGGGCCGATCTGGGGCAGCACGAGCGAGCCGCCGCCGGAGCGGAGCAGGCGGTGCTGCTGCACGGCGGCGCCTTCGCGCGCAATTCCGCCCTGTACACGGCGGACATCGCCATCCAGCATGCAGTAGGGGACCGGCCCGAGCCGGAGGCCGCTGCCGACGCCGCGGGCCGGGTCCTGGCCTACCTCCCCGAGGTGCGCTCCGACCGGCTGCTGCAGTCGCTGCACGACGTCGCGGGCGCGCTCCAGCGGCACAGCCGTGTTCCCGCGGTCGCCGGCTGGCTCAAGGAGTACCGCACGATCGCCGCCATAAGAGGAGGACAGGCGTGAGCACCCCCGGTACCCGCGCCGACGTCGTGATCCGCACCTACGGGCCCGGGCAGGTGCTGCCGCTGGTCGACACGATCGCCGACCTGTGGGCCGACGCCCACCCGGAGATCGTGGACACCCCGGGCGCGGCGAGCGACGGCCTGTCCGTACCGGCACTGCGCCGCCAAATCACGCACCATCTCCGCAACCATGCGGAGGGCTTCACCCTGGTCGCGGCGTACGCGCACGGGTCGATGGTGGGCTTCGGCTACGCCTTCCCGTGCACGCCGGAATACTGGTTCGGCTCCGAGCTGCTGCCGCAGATCCCCGAACGCGCGCGCACCGGGCGATTGATGGGACTGTGCGAACTCGCCGTGACGCCGGCCTGGCAGGGCCAGGGCATCGGCACCCGGCTGCACACCGCGCTCCTGACCGCGATCGATCCGCAGTGGTCCTCGCTGCTGGTCCGGCCGGACAACACCGGCGGACGGGCGCTGTACGAGCGGCTTGGCTACCGGTACGCGGGCCCGTACCGCAACGAGCCCGGCGGCCTGGTGTATGACCTTCTGCTGCTGCGGGTCGACGGCTCCTGAAGGAGAAGATGAACCCTTTCCAACCTGACGGGCGGTTGGGCTGGTGCCACGGCGGTGGGCATGAAGAAAGCTCCTAGTAGACGGGTTCACGACCAAGATCACCAGTCCGCCAGGAGCTTCGCGTGCTTGTCTACCCGTCCGCTGTCGATCTGTCCAGCCGCACCCTGCAGCGCCTCTCCGGCTTTCTCGCAGGGCACCGACGCCGCATCGGTTCCCGATGGCGTCGCCTCACCTGCAGCCGGCAAGCCCTGCTCGCCCTGGCCCACCTGCGCTGCGGTGACACCTACGCCCGCCTCGCCGCAGGGTTCCACATCGGGATCGCCACGGCCTACCGCCACATACGCGAGGCCGTCAACCTCTTGGCCAGCCTGGCGCCCACGCTGGAGCAGCAGTCTGGGCGAACGCGCCATGGCAATCCTCAAGTGCTGGCGGCTCCTGCAAAAACTCCGCTGCAGCACCACCCGGGTCACCGTCGTCGCCCTCGAACTCACCAACTGATCAAGATGGAAAACCTTCAGTGGTTTCTGTGGTCAGCTACCTCGTCACGCGTCGAATGACTAAAGCGGCAGAGGTTCAAGCCGCTGCGGCAAGGGAAGCCCCGCTTTTGGGCCCCTGCGGGCAGCCCGCACGTGCGAGGAGTCGATCACCGCCCGCTCCCAGTCCAGTTGGTTCTTCGCCCGCAGCTTCTGTCTCATGTCCATAGCCTTGCGGCTGCGTCGTGGCGCAGCCACCAGCGCGGCTGCGCTGGTTCTCGCATTGGGGCTCGTGGAGGTGTCGGCCTCACAGGTCGAGACCGCGCCGACGGCGAAGCGGAAGTGGATGCGCTCGTAGCAGCGGAGACCGCCCAGGCCTAGGCGCTGCGGCGCAAAGCGGCGGAGCGCGCCAGCCCCAAATGAGATACCGCAATAGTTTACTCGGCCTCCAACCACGGGTTGACGCTGCCGCCGCGCCCGTACAGATAGTGTCCGCCATAACGCGGAGGCAGCTCGGGGCTGCGCACCTCTGAGATCGGTTCAACCAGCCCAACAGGAAGCAGCAAGGGGGAAGCAGCAAAAGCATGACAGCCACACCCAGGCCCCCTGGGCTTCCCCGTCTTACGAATGCTCGGAACGAACCCAGGAAAAGAGGTATGGAAGCATGAGGTTGACACATTCGCTCACCGTGATCGGTGCGACGGCGGCAATGCTCGTGGGGGGCGTGGTCGCTGCGCCGACCGCATCGGCAGCTTCGCGGACAGTAGAGCTCTACACCAAAGACGCCGCTCCTGGCGGCTACGCCAAGATGACGGTCAACTGGTACAACAACAGCTACGGGGCCTACAAGGGCACCGTGACGGGGGTTCTGACGGACCGCGAGGCGGACGGCTGGTGCGTGCAGACGTTCGTGATCGAGGACGGTGACTGGGTTCGGCAGAAGCCTACGGCGTGCCCGAAGGGTGAATGGCAGAGGATCTCGCACACCTACCACAACGTTCGCAACGTGCAGGTCGCAGTGTGCCTGGTCAAGAACCCGACTGGGGCGGCAAGTTACTGCAGGATCGGCTAGTACTCCAGCAGGATTTCGCTGTCTGACCTGTGGGTTTGGCTGGGCGGCTGGAGTGTAGCGGGCCGGGGCATGGTCAGGGACGGTCTCACGGAGGCCGCCCCTCGAACGTGCGACAACGCCGCCGATAACGACAGCGATAAGGGCAAGGTCTCCTGGTGATGACCGAGCGTTCTGCCGCGTAATGGAACCTGGGGGGCGACGCACACGCCGTCCCGATATTTGGGGCCAGCTCAGGTGCGGCATACCCCTGAGTAGCAAGCGCCAGCGGCTGTCCTCACACCGGTTCGTCGGGGTCACTTTCCACCGGCATCGCAGGCAGACGGCCTTCGAGAGACCGTCGAGCTTCCGCAAGCTGCGACTCCGCATGTTGCAGGGCAGCGATCAGCTTCGGAAGCCCTGCGTTTGCGGCCGGATCGGCATCAGTACCATCGGTGTACATGTCGAGGGTGCGTGCCAGCTCAAGGAGGGCGTCACGCGCCGCTCGCTGTTCGTCCTCTTCAACCTCCTCCGAGAACTTGAGCCACTTGGCTTCCTTATCGGCGGCTTCTTGGGCGGCAAGCGCGACAATGAGCCTTTTCCAACCTCATGCCGAGGCGTGATGAAGGACGAGGACGGCCTGGACGA
>NZ_JAHKJW010000026.1:60077-119252 GCF_019710745.1 Streptomyces beigongshangae | reverse complement strand
CCACCCACGGGTGGTCCGGCGAGCACTGGAGCGCGAAGTCCAGGGCGATCTCCAGGTCCAGCTCGGCGGCCCTGCGCACGAAGTCGTCGAAGTCCTCGATCGTGCCGAGGTCCGGGTGGACGGCGTCGTGCCCGCCCTCCGGCGAACCGATCGCCCACGGCACCCCGACGTCGTCCGGGCCCGGGTTCAGCGTGTTGTTGGGGCCCTTGCGGAAGGTCGTGCCGATGGGGTGGATCGGCGGCAGGTACACCACGTCGAAGCCCATCTCCGCGATGGCGGGCAGCCGCCGCGCCGCCGTGCGGAACGTCCCGCTGACCGGCGCCCTGCCGGGCTCCACCACCGCGCCCTCCGAGCGCGGGAAGAACTCGTACCAGGACCCGTACAGCGCGCGTTCCCGCTCCACCAGCAACCGGCGGGGCTCGGCCGACGTCACCAGCTCGCGCAGGGGGTGGCGCGCGAGGACGTGGTTCACGTCGGGGGTGAGGGCCGCGGCGAGACGGGCCGCCGCGGGGCGCTCGGTGTCGCGCAGGGCCTCCACGGCCGCGAGGATCGCGTCGCGCCGGCCCTTGCTCTTCGGCACCCCGGCCGCGGCACGCTCGTACAGCAGCGCGCCCTCCTCCAGGACGAGTTCGGTGTCGATCCCCGCCGGGATCTTGATCTGGGCGTGGTGGCGCCAGGTGGAGATCGGGTCGCCCCATGCCTCCACGGTGTAGGTCCACAGACCCGGCTCCGGTACGGAGACGGTGGCGCCCCAGCGGTCCGTGCCGGGGGCCAGCTCCCGCAGGGGGGTCCAGGGGCCCGTGCGGCCGTCGGGACCGCGCAGGACGACGTTCGCGGCGACCGCGTCGTGGCCCTCGCGGAAGACCGTCGCGGAGATCTCGAAAGACTCTCCCACCACGGACTTCGCGGGGCGGCGGCCGCCCGCGACGAGCGGACGCACGTCCAGGACCGGAATGCGGCCGATCAAGGGCGTGCTCGCCGGCGCGGGCCCCGGGGGTCCGGCGGGTGCGGTGGCGGACTCCTCCCGGGGACCGGCCGTCACCGGCCCGCCCCGCTCGTCCGGCTCCGCCGTCCTGCTCGCCTTCACTTTCGCCTTCGCCTTCGTCTTGTTCTTCGTCTTGTTGTTCTTGTTCTTGGTCTTGCTCTTGGTCTTGCTCTTCGCGGGTCCGGCGGGTCCGGCGGGTCCGGCGGGTTCGGCCGCCTTCTTCGCCTTCTCACCGGTCCCGGCCTCCGGTGGTTGCGGCCGGCCGGCCCGGTGCCCCGGGCCGGGGGGCGGTGTGGTGCCGGGCGTCGGGGGTGGTGACGGCTGGTGGTGCATGGCGGGCATGACCGCTCCTGTCCGCGTCAACGTGGGTGGGCGGATGAGAGTGTGGGGAGGTGGGTCCTGCGGAGGGGTACCGATGGAGCCTTCCCACCCCTTTCGGGTGCGCAATCCGGCACATTGTTAACTACTCACGCGTATGTCTTCACACATGCCCGGCCTCGCCCCCGACGGCCATCCGCCAGGGATCCTCCAAGGATCTGCCCCGGATTCGCGGGATGAGACCGACCTGCGAATGGACAAATATTAAAAGTTGTCGACCTGCGGGACCCCACCCGGTCCGCCGGACGGAGTCGGGCGCCCTCCCCGTGCGGCGGTTCGCCCGGCGGAAACCGCGCTGACCTGCGCGGAAGCCACTCTGAAGGGGTCGCTCGGCGGCAGGGCCGGAACCGGCCGGGGACCGGGACCGGTCAGGGGCCGGCGGCGGGGCGGTCACGGTGACCGTGGTCAGGTCTCCCGCCCGGTGCGGCCGCCGGGCGCGCGTCACTGCCATGGTGCGGGCTCCCCTCCTGGAGACGGCGGGACCCGGCCGGAGCCGTCCCCGCGCGGGGGCCTCCGCGGACCTCGCCGGGCCGTGGGAGGCCGTGGTCGGATCACCACTGCGCAGCCTTACGTGAGGTGTGGGACGCCACAAGGCCGAACGCCGGGGTGGAATCGGCCATATCACCCGGACGGCACACCCGGCGGCCACGGCGGGAACGGAACCGCCACGGTGGCGCGGANTCGGCCATATCACCCGGACGGCACACCCGGCGGCCACGGCGGGAACGGAACCGCCACGGTGGCGCGGACCGGCCGCGAAGGGCATGGGCCCCGGCATCCGCGGCTGCGGAGCGGGGCGTGACCTGCCGCGGACGGCCCGCGGCCGTGGTACGGCGCACCGGGCCGAGTGCTGTGCGCCGTAGTTGCGAGGGCGCCCTCGCCGTTACCGTCGTGGATGACGAAGGGCGCACACCGACGTGTGTCCCTCACGGCCCGGCCACCGGGCTCCCGTCCGTCCGCCCGGCAGGGCGGGCACCGCGGGGGACCGGCGGCCGGGCCAAGACCCTGGTACGCCGCCCCGGTACGTCGTTTGTGAAGGTGGAAAGCTCGTGAAGGCCATCCGCAGGTTCACCGTGCGCCCCGTACTCCCCGAAGCACTCCACCCCCTCAGTGATCTGGCGCGCAACCTGCGCTGGTCCTGGCACGCCGAGACCCGTGACCTCTTCCAGTCCGTCGACCCCGAGCGCTGGGCCGTCTCCGGACGCGACCCCGTACGCCTCCTCGGCAGCGTGTCGTCCGGACGGCTGGCCCAGCTCTCGGCGGACCGGCGCTTCCTGCGGCGGCTGTCCGCGGCCGCCGACGACCTCAAGGACTACGTGACGGGGGACCGCTGGTACCAGTCCCAGCCGGCGGGGCTGCCCGACGCCATCGCCTACTTCTCGCCCGAGTTCGGCATCACGGCCGCGCTGCCGCAGTACTCCGGGGGCCTCGGCATCCTCGCCGGGGACCACCTCAAGGCGGCCAGCGACCTCGGCGTGCCCCTGATCGGCGTGGGCCTCCTCTACCGGCACGGCTACTTCCGTCAGTCCCTGTCCCGGGACGGCTGGCAGCAGGAGCACTATCCGGTCCTGGACCCCAACGAACTGCCCCTGTCCCTGCTGCGCGAACCCGACGGCACCCCCTCCCGGGTGTCCCTCGCCCTGCCCGGCGGCACGGCGCTGCACGCGCGGATCTGGCTGGCCCAGGTCGGCCGGGTCCCGCTGCTGCTGCTCGACTCCGACGTCGAGGAGAACGACCTCGGCGAGCGGGGCGTCACCGACCGGCTCTACGGCGGCGGCAGCGAGCACCGGCTGCTCCAGGAGATGCTGCTCGGCATCGGCGGGGTGCGGGCCGTGCGCACGTACTGCCGGCTGACGGGCCACGCGCGGCCCGAGGTGTTCCACACGAACGAGGGGCACGCGGGCTTCCTCGGTCTGGAGCGCATCCACGAGCTGTCCGGGGAGGACCTCGACTTCGACGCCGCGCTGGAGGCGGTCAGGGCCGGGACCGTCTTCACGACCCACACCCCGGTGCCCGCCGGCATCGACCGCTTCGACCGCGAGCTGGTGGCGCGCCACTTCGGGCCCGCCGCCGAGCTCCCGCGCATCGACGTCGAGCGCATCCTGCAACTCGGCATGGAGACCTATCCGGGCGGCGAGCCGAACCTCTTCAACATGGCGGTGATGGGCCTGCGGCTCGGCCAGCGGGCGAACGGCGTCTCCCTGCTGCACGGCCAGGTGAGCCGCGAGATGTTCTCCGGGCTGTGGCCGGGCTTCGACCCGGCCGAGGTCCCCATCACCTCCGTGACGAACGGCGTCCACGCCCCCACCTGGGTGGCGCCCGAGGTGCTGCGGCTCGGCGCCCGGCAGATCGGCGCGCACCGCACCGAGGACGCGCTCACCGTCGGCGGCTCCGACACCTGGGACGCCGTCGCCGACATCCCCGACCAGGACATCTGGGAGCTGCGGCGCTCCCTGCGCGAGCAGCTGGTGACGGAGGTGCGGGAGCGGCTGTACGCGTCCTGGCGGCAGCGCGGCGCCGGGACGGCGGAACTGGGCTGGGTCGACGGCGTACTGGACCCGGACGTGCTGACGATCGGCTTCGCGCGCCGCGTGCCGTCGTACAAGCGCCTGACGCTGATGCTGCGGGACCGGGACCGGCTCATGGACCTGCTGCTGCACCCCGAGCGGCCCGTCCAGATCGTGGTGGCGGGCAAGGCCCACCCGGCCGACGACGGCGGCAAGCGCCTCGTCCAGGAACTGGTGCGCTTCGCCGACGACCCGCGCGTACGCCACCGGATCGTCTTCCTCCCCGACTACGGCATGGCGATGGCGCAGAAGCTGTACCCGGGCTGCGACATCTGGCTCAACAACCCGCTGCGGCCCCTGGAGGCGTGCGGGACGTCGGGCATGAAGGCGGCGCTGAACGGCTGTCTCAACCTCTCCGTCCTGGACGGCTGGTGGGACGAGTGGTTCCGGCCCGACTTCGGCTGGGCGATCCCCACGGCGGACGGCAGCGCGGTCGACGACGACCGCCGCGACGAACTGGAGGCGACCGCCCTCTACGACCTGCTGGAGCAGCGGGTGGCGCCGCGCTTCTACGAACAGGGGCAGGCCGGCCTGCCCGACCGCTGGATCGAGATGGTCCGCCAGACCCTGACCCACCTGGGCCCGAAGGTCCTGGCGGGCCGGATGGTCCGCGAGTACGTGGAACGCCTCTACGCCCCGGCGGCCCAGGCCCACCGCTCCATGGACCACTCCTGCGCGAGGGAGCTGGCGGTGTGGAAGTCCCGGGTGCGCGCGGCCTGGCCGCACGTCACGGTCGACCACGTCGAGACCACGGCCGTGACCGCGACGGCCGAGCTGGGCTCCACGCTCTCCCTGCGGGTCCTGGTGGGCCTGGGCGACCTGGTCCCGGACGACGTGGAGGTCCAGGCGGTCTCGGGCCGCGTCGACTCGCAGGACCGCATCACGGACGGCACGGCGTTCCCGCTGAAACCGGCGGGCGGCCCGGACCAGGAGGGCCGCTGGCTGTACGAGGGCCCGCTCTCCCTGGACCGCACGGGCCCCTTCGGCTACACGGTCCGCGTCCTCCCGGCCCACCGCCTTCTCGCCTCCGGCGCGGAGCTGGGCCTGGTGGCGGTGCCTTCGGAGGGGATGGGGGAGGGGGCGGGGGTCCTGATGCGCTGAGTCGCCGGACACGGCCGGACACGGCCGGACACGGCCGGTCACGACGGGGTACCCGGGGCGCGTCGCGCCCCGGGTACCCTAGGCCGCCCCGCCGTCCTCCGTGCAGATCCGCCGCAGCACCGCCCCGCACCGCCGTGCGTACGCGTGCTGCAGCCCGCGGGTCGCCGCCCCGCCCGCCTTCGCGTACCACTTCGCCGGGCGGCTGAAGGCGGTCACGGTCAGCCAGACCGTGCCGTCGCCCGTGCGGTCGACCACGAATGCCTCCTCGCCGGACTCCGGGTGGCCGGGCAGCGTGCCGTAGGCCCAGCCGGCGCGGCGGGGCTCGTCCAGGGTCCAGACGACGCGGCAGGGGGCCTTTATGAGAGGGCCCAGACCGACCGTCACGTCGACGCCCGGCGCGGCCTCCGCGGCGTCCGTGGTGATCGTGACGCCGACGGCCCTGTGGAGTTCCCAGGTCAGGACCGCCCGCGAGGCGGACCTGAAGACCTCCTGGCCCTCACCGATGCGGCTGCGGACGTGCAGGGGGTGGAAACCGGGCGGGCACCGGCCGTCGCGGGTCGCGCCCACGTCCTCGTAGGTGAAGGGCATGGGCACCAAGAGTAGGGCGGTACCCGGGGATGCCTCGTCCCGGGTACCGCCCGCGCGCGATTGCCGGGGCGTCAGTCAGTTCACGTTCACGGCGGACCAGGCCGCCGCGACCGCCTTGTACTCCGTGCTCGCCGTGCCGCCGTACAGCGCCGACGCCGCGCTCAGGGTCGCCGTACGGGCGCCCGCGTACTTCGTCGTGGACGTCATGTACTCGGTGAGCGCCTTGTACCAGATCCTGGTCGCCTTGTCGCGGCCGATGCCGGTGACCGTCGAGCCGTTCGACGTCGGGGAGTTGTAGCTCACCCCGTTGATCGTCTTGGCGCCGCTGCCCTCCGAGAGGAGGTAGAAGAAGTGGTTGGCGGGACCCGAGGAGTAGTGGACGTCGATCGAGCCGAGGTTGGAGGACCAGCTGTCCCTGGACGAGCCGTCCTTGCTCGGCTTGTCCATGTAGCGCAGCGGGGTGCCGTTGCCGTTGATGTTGATCTTCTCGCCGACGAGGTAGTCGCCCACGTCGGAGGAGTTGGCCGCGTAGAACTCCACCGCCGTGCCGAAGATGTCGGAGGTGGCCTCGTTCAGGCCGCCCGACTCACCGCTGTAGACCAGGCCCGCCGTGTTCGAGGTGACGCCGTGGGTCATCTCGTGGCCCGCGACGTCGATCGAGGTGAGCGGCTTGGTGTTGCCCGAGCCGTCGCCGTACGTCATGCAGAAGCAGCTGTCGCTCCAGAAGGCGTTGACGTACGCGTTCCCGTAGTGGACGCGGGAGTAGGCGGCGACCCCGTTGTTCTTGATGCCGCTGCGGCCGAGCACGTTCTTGTAGAAGTCCCAGGTGACCTGGGCCCCGTAGTGCGCGTCGACGCCCGCCGTCTGGGTGTTGGACGCCGCGCCCGTGCCCCAGACGTCGTCCGCGTCGGTGAAGAGGGTGCCGGTGCCGGACGTCCCCCGGTTCAGGTTGTACGTCTTGTGGCCGCCGCGCGACGTGTCGTTGAGCTGGTACGTCGAGCCGGAGAGCGAGGTGCCGATGGTGACCTTGCCGGCGTACTGGCTGTTGCCGGTGCCGGTCTGGATCGCCTCCCACTCGTACAGCTTCTCGCCCGTCCCGGCGTCGGTGACGACGTGCAGCTCCTGCGGGGTGCCGTCGTGCTGGAAGCCGCCGACGACCGTCTCGTAGGCCAGGACCGGCTTGCCGTCGGCCGCCCAGACGACCTTGCGGGGCGCCTTGTCGGCGGCCGACTTGGTGCTGCCCTCGGCCTTCGCGGCCGCCACGGCCTGCTTCTCGGCGGTGGACCGGGCGATGGCCGGAGTGAGGTCGGCGACCTTGATCGTCGCCTTGGTCGCCCTGGTCACGCCCTGGGTCGTGCCGGCCTTGTCCCGGTGCACGACCAGGTCGCCGCCGAGCACCGGCAGCCCGTCGTAGGTGCGCTCGTAACGGGTGTGGGTCGTGCCGTCGACGTTCTTGACGACGTCTCTGACGACCAGTCTCTCCTTGGTGCCGAGACCTATCTCGTCGGCCGTCTCCGCGGTCGCGGCGTCGGCCTTCGCGATGAGGCCCGTGCGGGCCGCCGCGGAGAGCTGGACCGGCGACGCGGCGAGGGTCGTGTCGGACTGCTCGGCGGGGCTCTGGGCGGAGGCACCGGTGGTCAGACCGGTGGTGAGGAGGGCTCCGGCCGCGACGGCCGTGGCGACGGCCAGGGTGGTGCGACGGCGACGCGCGTAGAGGGGGGTCACACAAGCTCCTTCGTGGGGGGTGCCCGACCGCTGTGGGGGTGCGGTCGGGCTGCGGTGAAGTTGCGGTGCGGGTGCCTGCGGTGCGAGGTGAACAGTGCCAGTTGGGTCGCGTACATGTCAGTGGGCGAATACAGGTTGGCCGGAAATCGTCCGGTGCCCGAAGATCCGCGTACGCATTGCGGACTTGATCACCGGCAAAGGGTCGGCAATGAAGTCGGTAACCGTCGGTAAGACCGGAGTAAAGGAGGGGTCAAGGAGGTGTTGCCCCGGAGTCGGTGCCCAGGCCGCCGGGCGCGATCTTTCGGCCATCCGCCCGCCGGTGTTCCGCGCGGTCCGGTCCCGCGCCTTCAACTGCCGAGTCGTGTGGGTGACTTCGGCGTACGGAGTGGCCGTACCGGGCCGCCGGACGCCGGGCACCCGGTCCGGGGAGGTGAGGGACCCGGATCGGTGGGTCGAACCGCCCGGACGGCCCGACCGGCGGACGGACCGCCGCGCCGGGTGTGCGCGGGGCCGGTACGTGTCCGACGTGGCGCCGGAGTGGAGGGCGAGTCTTTCCGGCCTGGCTGAAAACATACGCCGGAGCCCGGAGCCCGGAGCCCGTACCCCGGAGCCCGGAGCCCGGAGCCCGGAGCCCGGAGCCCGGAGCCCGGAGCCCGGAGCCCGGAGCCCGGAGCCCGGAGCCCGGAGCCCGGAGCCCGGAGCCCGGAGCCCGGAGCCCGGAGCCCGGAGCCCGGAGCCCGGAGCCCGGAGCCCGGAGCCCGGAGCCCGGAGCCCGGAGCCCGGAGCCCGGAGCCCGGAGCCCGGAGCCCGGAGCCCGGAGCCCGGAGCCCGGAGCCCGGAGCCCGGAGCCCGGAGCCCGGAGCCCGGAGCCCGGAGCCCGGAGCCCGGAGCCCGGAGCCCGGAGCCCGGAGCCCGGAGCCCGGAGCCCGGAGCCCGGAGCCCGGAGCCCGGAGCCCGGAGCCCGGAGCCCGGAGCCCGGAGCCCGGAGCCCGGAGCCCGGAGCCCGGAGCCCGGAGCCCGGAGCCCGGAGCCCGGAGCCCGGAGCCCGGAGCCCGGAGCCCGGAGCCCGGAGCCCGGAGCCCGGAGCCCGGAGCCCGGAGCCCGGAGCCCGGAGCCCGGAGCCCGGAGCCCGGAGCCCGGAGCCCGGAGCCCGGAGCCCGGAGCCCGGAGCCCGGAGCCCGGAGCCCGGAGCCCGGAGCCCGGAGCCCGGAGCCCGGAGCCCGGAGCCCGGAGCCCGGAGCCCGGAGCCCGGAGCCCGGAGCCCGGAGCCCGGAGCCCGGAGCCCGGAGCCCGGAGCCCGGAGCCCGGAGCCCGGAGCCCGGAGCCCGGAGTCCGGAGTCCGGAGCCGCGCGGTCGGCCGCAGCCGGCCAGGGTCCGGCCGGTCGCCGTGCCACAAGTGCCGTGAGTGCCGCAGGGCCGTGTGTGCACGCCGCAGGCCGTCACGAGGGCGTCACGGGGCCGCCGTGGGCGCCGGGTCGGTCACCCGGGAGCGGCCCGCGCGCCGCCGCGGGATCACCCGGCGTGGCCCCGCACGAGGCTGTCCCGCCAGGCCCGGTGCAGGTCCGCGAACCGGCCCGTGTCCGCGATGAGCCGCTCGGGGCTGCCGTCCTCGACGATGCGGCCGTGTTCCATGACGAGAACCCGGTCCGCGATCTCCACCGTCGACAGGCGGTGCGCGACGACCACCGCCGTACGGCCGCGCAGGACCGTGTGCATGGCCCGCTGGACGGCCCGTTCGCCCGGCACGTCCAGGGAACTGGTGGCCTCGTCGAGGATGAGCACCGCCGGATCGGCGAGCAGGGCCCGCGCGAACGCGACGAGTTGCCGCTGACCGGCCGAGATGCGCCCGCCCCGCTTGCGTACGTCCGTGTCGTAGCCGTCCGGCAGGGCGCTGATGAAGTCATGGGCGCCGATGGCCTTCGCGGCCCGTTCGATGTCCGCGCGGGAGGCGTCGGGGCGGCCGATGGCGATGTTCTCGGCGACCGTGCCGGAGAACAGGAATGCCTCCTGCGTCACCATCACGACACCGCGCCGCAGTTCGGGCACCGGGAGTTCGCGCAGGTCCACGCCGTCGAGGAGGACCCTGCCGCTCGTGGGGTCGTAGAAGCGCGCCAGGAGTTTGACGAGCGTCGACTTGCCCGCGCCCGTCGAGCCGACCACGGCCACGGTCTGGCCCGCCGGGAGCGTCAGCGAGAAGGACGGGAGCACCTCGCCGCCCGTCCGGTACGCGAAGCGCACGTCGTCGAACACGACCTCGCGGCCCGGCAGTTCGGAGGCGGGCGCGGGCAGGGACCGGGGCCGCGCGGGCTCCGGCACCGAGGGGACCTGGGCCAGCAGGCCCGCGACCTTCTCCAGCGAGGCGGCCGCCGACTGGTACGAGTTGAGGAACATGCCGAGCCGGTCGATCGGGTCGTACAGGCGGCGCAGGTACAGCACCGCGGCGGCCAGCACGCCCAGCGCCAGCGAGCCGGCGGCCACCCGGTACGCGCCCCACAGCACGATCCCCGCCACCGCCGTGTTGGCGACCAGGCGGGAGCCGACGACATAGCGGGCCATCTCCAGGATGGCGTCGCCGTTGACGCGCTCGTGGCGGCTGTTGAGGGCGCGGAAGGCGGTGTCGTTGACGCTCTCCCGGCGGAAGGCGCGCACCGGCCTGATGCCGTTCATGGTCTCCGCGAACTTCACGATGACGGCGGCGATGGCCGTCGAGCGGACGCCGTAGATCCGCCCGGCGCGGCGCCGGTAGAGCCGGATGAGGAGGTACAGCGGCACGAACGACGCCACCGCGACCGCGCCGAGGCCGAGGTCCAGCCAGAGCAGCAGCACCGAGATGTAGACGAACGACAGGACGACGGTGATGAGTTCCTGGAGGCCCTCGCCGAGCAGTTCGCGCAGCGACTCGACGTCCGTCGTGGAGCGCGAGATGAGCCGGCCCGAGGTGTAGCGCTCGTGGAAGTCGACGCTGAGCGCCTGCGCGTGCCGGAAGATCCTGCCGCGCAGGTCGAGCAGGACGTCCTGGTTGACGCGGGCGGACGCGAGGACGAAGCCGTACTGGAGGGCACCGGCCGCCGTCGCGCACAGCGCGTAGGCCGCGGCCACCGCGATCAGCGGCCCGTGGTCGTCGTCGCGGAAGGCCGGTACGGCCCGGTCGATGGCGTACGCCACGAGCAGCGGGCCCGCCTGTACCGCCGCCTGCTGGAGCAGCAGGAGGACCGCGGCGAGGACGACGCGGGCCTTCAGGGGCGAGAGCAGGGAGCGCAGGAGGGTCGCGGTGGCGCGCGGGGGAGTGGGGAGGGCGTCGTGGTCGAAGGGGTCGCCGTCACCGGGCGGCGCGGCGGCCCGCCCGCTGTCCGGGCCTCCCAGGCCGTTGCCGTTCCCGTTCTCGTGGTCGTCGTCCGTCGGCGCGGTGGTCGTGGGCGCCGTCATCGGTTCTCCCTCTCGGTCGTCTCTGTCCTTCCCGACATCAGCCAGGCGTACTCCGCGCTCGTCCGCAGCAGTTCGTGGTGCGTGCCGACGGCGGTGACGCGGCCCCCCGAGAGCAGGGCCACCCGGTCGGCGAGCAGGACCGTGGAGGGGCGGTGGGCCACGACCAGGGCGGTCGTCCCGGCGAGGACGCGGCGCAGGGCCGCCTCGACCAGGGCCTCGGTGTGGACGTCCAGGGCGGAGAGCGGGTCGTCCAGGACGAGGAAGCGGGGGTTGCCGACGACCGCCCTCGCCAGGGCGAGGCGCTGGCGCTGGCCGCCCGAGAGGCTGAGGCCCTGCTCGCCGACCTGGGTGTCCGTCCCGTGCGGGAGGGCGTGGACGAAGTCCGCCTGCGCGATGTCCAGGGCGCGGCGCAGATCGGCCTCGCCCGCGGTGTCCGCGGCGCCCATCAGGACGTTCTCGCCCACGCTCGCGGAGAAGAGGGTGGGCTCCTCGAAGGCGACCGCGACGAGGGCGCGCAGCGTCTGCCTGGGCATGTCGGTGATGTCCACGCCGTCCAGGGTGATGCGGCCCTCCGTGACCTCGTGCAGCCGGGGGACGAGCGCGGTGAGCGTCGTCTTCCCGGAACCCGTCCCGCCCACGAGGGCCATGGTCTCGCCGTGCCGTACGTGCAGGTCGACACCGTCGAGGACGGGAACGCCGCCGGGGTCCGCGTCGGGATACCGAAACCGCACCCCCTCGAACCGAAGCCCACCGCCATCACCGGCCCCGGCCCCGGGCCCCCCGCCGGGACGCGGCACCGGAGCCGTTTCCGGCTCCGGTGCCGCGTCCATCACCTCGAAGTACCGTTCCGTGGCCGTCGCCGCCTCCTGGCTCATCGCCAGCAGGAAGCCGATCGACTCGACCGGCCAGCGCAGGGCGAGGGCCGTGGACAGGAACGCGACCAGCGTGCCCGCCGACAGGGAACCGTCCGCGACCTGCACCGAGCCGAGCACGAGCGCCGCGCCGACGGCGAGTTCGGGCAGGGTCGTGATGACGGCGAAGATGCCGGCGAGCAGGCGCGCCTTGACGAGTTCCGTGCCGCGCAGCTCACGGGAGAGGGCCCGGAAGGCGAGGGCCTGGCTGCGGTGGCGCCCGAACCCCTTGATGATGCGGATGCCGAGCACGCTCTCCTCGACGAGCGTCGTCAGGTCGCCGACCTGGTCCTGTGCCTGCCGCGCCACCTGCGAGTACCGCTTCTCGAAGAGCCAGCAGACGATCACCACGGGCACCGCGGGAGCGAGCAGCACGAGGCCCAGCGTCCAGTCCTGGGCCAGCATGATCAGGAAGCCCACGAGGATCGTCACGGAGTTGACCAGCAGGAACGTCAGCGGGAACGCGAGGAACATCCGCAGCAGCATCAGATCGGTCGTGCCCCGCGACAGCAACTGCCCGGAGGGCCACCGGTCGTGGAACGCGACGGGCAGCCGCTGCAGGTGCCGGTACAGGTCCGCCCGCATCGCCGCCTCGACACCCGCCAGCGGCCGGGCCACCAGCCAGCGCCGCAGCCCGAAGAGCACCGCCTCCGCGATCCCGAGGAGCAGCAGGTACAGCGCCCCGAGCCAGACACCGCCGGTGTCGCGGTCGGCCACCGGGCCGTCCACGATCCACTTCAGGGCGAGCGGGATCACCAGCCCCGTGCAGGAGGCGACGACCGCGATGACGGCCGCGATGGACAGCCGTGCGCGCACGGGCCGCACGTACGGCCACAGGCGCAGCAGGCTGCGTACGGCGGAGCGGTTCGCGGCGGATCCGGTCCCGGCGGCTTCCTCGGTGGGGGCAGGTGTAGTGGCCATCAGCGGCGAGCCTACGTTTCGCCACCGGCGGTGCCCAGCGAGTTTCGACCGGTCCCGACTCCGCCCCTGGTCCTACGACGCGACCCTCAGCAGCAGGACCGAGCGGGCGGGGACCGTGACGGTCGTGGCCGCCCGGTGCGCCGCCCCCGGAGCCTCCCGCTGCTCCTCCTCCGACGTGTCGACGACCACCTCGTACGACCCGGCCCACGGCGGGCCCGGCAGGACGAAGTCCGTGGGCCGGCCGCCCGCGTGCAGGACCGCCAGGAAGCTGTCGTCCGTGACGAGGTCGCCCCGTGCGTCCCGGCCGGGGATGTCCCGGCCGGACAGGAACATGCCCAGCGTCCCCGTGGGCGCGTACCAGTCCCCTTCCGTCATCTCGGTGCCGTGGGCGGTGAACCAGGCCAGGTCCCGCAGCCCGTCCGCCGAACGGGGCCGCCCGGAGAAGAAGGCGCGCCGCCGCAGCACCGGGTGGGCGCGGCGCAGCGCGATCAGGCGGGACGTCAGGTCGAACAGGGACCGCCAGCCGGGGTCGTCCAGCAGGCTCCAGTCGAGCCAGCTGATCTCGTTGTCCTGGCAGTACGCGTTGTTGTTGCCGCCCTGCGTGCGCCCGAGTTCGTCGCCCGCGACCAGCATCGGGACACCCGTGGACAGCAGCAGGGTGGTCAGCAGGTTGCGCAGCTGGCGCCGCCGCAGGTCCCGTATGCCGGCGTCCTCGGTCTCGCCCTCGGCCCCGCAGTTCCACGCCCGGTTGTCGTCGGTGCCGTCGCGGTTCCCCTCGCCGTTGGCCTCGTTGTGCTTGTGCTCGTACGACACCGTGTCCCGCAGGGTGAAACCGTCGTGGGCGGTCACGAAGTTCACCGAGGCGTACGGCCGCCGCCCGCCCCACGCGTACAGGTCGCTCGACCCCGACAGCCGGTACCCGAGGTCCCGCACGTCCGGCAGGGCGCCCCGCCAGAAGTCCCGTACGGCGTTGCGGTAGCGGTCGTTCCACTCCGTCCACAGCGGTGGGAAGGCGCCCACCTGGTAGCCGCCGGCGCCGACGTCCCACGGCTCGGCGATCAGTTTCACGCGGCGCAGCACCGGGTCCTGCGCGATGACCGCGAGGAACGGGGACAGCATGTCGACGTCGTGCACGGACCGCGCCAGCGCGGCGGCCAGGTCGAAGCGGAAGCCGTCGACGCCCATCTCCGTCACCCAGTACCGCAGCGAGTCCGTGATCAGGCGCAGCACGTGCGGCTGGAGGACGTGCAGCGTGTTTCCGCACCCCGTGTAGTCCGCGTACCGCCGGGCGTCGTCCTGGAGCCGGTAGTAGCCGCGGTTGTCGATCCCGCGCAGCGACAGCGTCGGGCCCAGCTCGCTCGCCTCCGCGGTGTGGTTGTAGACCACGTCGAGGATGACCTCGATCCCGGCCGCGTGCAGGGCGCGCACCATGCGCTTGAACTCGCCGACCTGCTGCCCGCCGGTCCCGGACGCCGCGTACGCCGCGTGCGGGGCGAAGTAGCCGATGGAGTTGTAGCCCCAGTAGTTCCTCATGCCGCGGCGCAGCAGGTGGTCCTCGTGCGCGAACTGGTGCACCGGCAGCAGCTCGACGGCCGTCACCCCGAGCGCCACCAGGTGCTCGATCGCCGCCGGGTGCGCCAGCCCGGCGTACGTGCCCCGCAGCTCGGGCGGGATGCCCGGGTGCAGCCGGGTGAACCCCTTCACGTGCAGCTCGTAGATGACGGACTCCGCCCACGGCGTCTTGGGGCGGCGGTCGTCCGCCCACTCGTCGCCGGGCGTGTCGTCGTGGACGACGACGCCCTTGGGGACGTACGGCGCGGAGTCCCGGTCGTCGCGCACGGTGTCCGCGACGTGCTGCTGAGGCCAGTCGCGCACATGCCCGTACACCTGGGGCGGCAGGCTGCCGAACTCGTCCCGCCCGGCGCCGTCCACCGCGCGCGCGTACGGGTCCAGGAGGAGCTTCGCCGGGTTCCAGCGGGCGCCGGTCCACGGGTCCCAGCGGCCGTGCACCCGGAAGCCGTACCGCTGTCCGGGGCGCACACCGGGCACGAAGCCGTGCCAGATCTCGTGGGTCAGCTCGGTCAGCGGGACCCGCACCTCGGTCTCCCGGACCTTCCCGCCCTCCCCGCCCCGCCGGCCCTCCGTGCCGTCCGGGGTGCCGAAGAGACAGAGCTCGACCGACTCCGCCCCGCCCGCCCAGAGCGCGAAGTTGGTGCCCGGGACCCCGTCGGGCCCCGTCCGGAAGCGCGCCCCGAGCGGGGTCGGCGCACCCGGCCGGACGGAGACGGACGGCGCCCTGCGCGCCGTGCGGTTCAGCACGGGGGCGGGCTGCGCGGGCAGTGTGCCCCCGGGGGCGCGCTCCTCCTGCGCTGCCTCCGGTACTGCCTCCTGCTCGGCTGCGCTCGACACGTCGGCCCTCCCGCGGCTCGGTCGGAGCGGCACGAGGAGGACCGCGGCGTCCCGGCCGCGGCCTCATGTCGTGCCGTCCTCCCCACTGTTCTGCCCAGCTCCGGGCTCGCCCTCACGTTTCCCGAGGCGGGGGCCGAACGGCGGGGAGGGAGCGGGTCCCCCCGTGCCCCCGCCCGCGCCCCTCCCGCCCGCGCCCCTCCCGCCTCCCGCCCGCGCCGCCCCGCACTCCGCCCGTGCCGCCCGCATCCCGCCCGTGCCGCCCGCCACCCCGCCGGACGCACCCACTTCCCCGGGACCCGCTCGGTCGTTGGACCCCACGTGATGCACGCACAGACGCGCGCGCGGCGCGCAGGGGCCGCGCTGGCCGCCGTACTGACATGGGCAGCCCTGCTGGCCGGAGCCGCGGGGTGCACCCCGCAGGGGGCGGACGGGACGCTCGGCAAGCCCCGCTCGTCCGAGGAGGCGATCCGCGTCTCGCCCGACGACGGCAGCAGGGCCGTCCGCCCCGGGAAGGGGCTGAAGGTGTGGGTGCCGGCCGGGCGCCTGGAGTCCGTGCGGGCCGTCAGGTCCCAGGACGCCCGGGAGTTCCCGGTCGCCGGCCGGATCGGCAGGGACGGCACCACCTGGCGGCCCGACGACCCGGAACTGGCCCTGGCCGCCAAGTACACGGTGGATGTCGTCGCGCTCGACGGCCGCGGCCGGCGGGCGGCCCGGCACGTCACGTTCACGACGTACGTCCCCGACAAGCGGTTCATCGGGTACGTCATGCCGGAGAACCGCTCGACGGTCGGCACCGGCATGATCGTGTCACTGGAGTTCAACCGGAAGGTCGGGAACCGGGCGGCGGTCGAGCGCGCCGTCCGCGTGACGTCCGTGCCGAAGGTGGAGATCGCCCCCCACTGGTTCGGCGACGACCGGCTGGACTTCCGCCCCCGGAGCTACTGGAAGCCCGGCACGAAGGTCACGGTCGCCCTGCGGCTGCGGGACGTCGAGGCGGCCCCGGGCGTGTACGGGCTCCAGCACAGGACCCTCTCCTTCACGGTCGGCCGCAGTCAGACCAGCGTCGTCGACGCGGCCGCCCACACCATGGAGGTGCGCCGCGGCGGAGAGCTCCTCGCCACCGTGCCGATCACCGCCGGCGCCCCCGCGAGCACGACCTACAACGGGAAGATGGTCGTCACCGAGATGCTGGAGGTGACCCGGATGAACGGGGCCACCGTCGGTTTCAGACGGCCCGACGGCAAGGGCGAGTACGACATCCCCGACGTCCCGCACGCGATGCGCCTCACCTCCTCCGGGACCTTCCTGCACGGCAACTACTGGGCCCGGGGCGTGTTCGGGACGGCCAACGTCAGCCACGGCTGCGTGGGACTGCGCGATGTGAAAGGCGGCGGCTCCGCGACCCCGGCGGGCTGGTTCTTCGATCGCAGCCTCATCGGTGACGTCGTCGAGGTGGTCAACAGCAATGACAGGAAAGTGGCCCCCGACAACGGCCTCGGAGGGTGGAACATGCCCTGGAAGGCGTGGAAATCGGGTTCCGCGGTGAAGTAGCCCGACATAGGGGTACGCACAGGGAAGGCCCCGCCGCGCCACCGGCCCCACGAGTTGGGACTGAACGGTGACATTCCCGGGAGACCATCTCTTCCGGCAATGTGATTGATTAGCGCGATGCGCGCGTGGGACGCGCCGCAGTACGGGCCTGAACAGGCCGTGCGAGGGGAGAACGAACTTGAACGGGCGACCGATATCGGGGGCGTCGGTTGGCGCACGGACACGAGGCCGCAGAGGAGTCCCGGCACTTGCGCTCGGGATGCTGCTGCTCCTCGTGACCGCGTGCGGCGGAGGAGGGGACTCGGACTCGGACTCCGGTTCCGGTGGGAACAAGAACAAGGGCGGGGATTCCAGCCGGACGGACACCGAGGTGTCGCAGGCGGCCGTGACCATAGCGCCCGAGGACGGCGCCGGAGCCGTGAAGACCAGCGGCGCGCTGAAGGTGACGGCAGCCAAAGGCAAGCTGACCGAGGTCACGGTCGAGGACACCAAGGGCAGGCCCGTCGCGGGGAAGATCACCGGTGGGGGGACGAGCTGGACGCCCGCCGGGCACCTCGCCGCGTCCACCAAGTACAGGGTGCACGCGGTGGCCGAGGACTCCGAGGGCCGCCAGGCCGCCGAGGAGTCCGCCTTCACCACGCTGACCCCGAAGAACACCTTCGTCGGCATCTTCACGCCCGAGGACGGCTCCGAGGTCGGCGTCGGCATGTCCTTCTCGGTGCGCTTCACCCGGGGCATCACGCAGCCCGAGGACGTCGAGAAGGCCATAAGGATAAAGACCGAGCCCGCGGTCGACGTCCGGGGCCACTGGTTCGGCAACGACCGCATCGACTTCCGCCCCGAGAAGTACTGGAAGCCCGGTACGAAGGTCACCGTGAACCTCAACCTCGACGGGGTCGAGGGCCGGCCGGGCGTCTACGGCGAGCAGGCCAAGACCGTGAAGTTCCGGATAGGCCGCAGCCAGGTCTCCACCGTCGACGTCAAGACCAAGAAGATGGTCGTCAGGCGCGACGGCAAGGTCATCAAGACCATCCCGGTGACCACGGGCAAGCCCGGTTACGAGACCTGGAACGGCCAGATGGTCATCACCGAGCGCCTCAGGGTGACCCGCATGAACGGTGAGACGGTCGGCTACGGCGGCGAGTACGACATCAAGGACGTGCCGGACGCCATGCGCCTGACCACGTCGGGCACCTTCATCCACGGCAACTACTGGGGCGGCGACGCCTTCGGCAACTACAACGCCAGCCACGGCTGCATCGGCCTGCGCGACCAGCGTGGCGGCGGTGACCGGGGCGCCCCGGCCGCGTGGTTCTTCGACCGGTCGATGATCGGCGACGTGGTGGTCGTGAAGAACTCGAACGACCGGACCGTGGCCCCGGACAACGGGCTCAACGGCTGGAACATGCCGTGGGAGAAGTGGACGGCCTGACCCCGCGGTGACCCGTACGGGCCCGTACAGCTCCGTACGGCCCTCTGCGGCCCCGGTGCGCTCCTCTGTGACGGAGCACACCGGGGCCGCTCCCGTTAGCCCCCGTTAACCTCCTTGCATGACTGCCACTCTCGAAGTCGCCGAAGGCGTCGGCACGATCCGCCTCGACCGTCCGCCCATGAACGCGCTGGACGTCGCCACCCAGGACAGGCTCAGGGAACTCGCCGAGGAGGCCGCGCGGCGTGAGGACGTGCGCGCGGTGGTCCTGTACGGCGGCGAGAAGGTGTTCGCGGCGGGCGCGGACATCAAGGAGATGCAGGCCATGGACCACGCGGCGATGGTCGTGCGCTCCCGGGCCCTGCAGGACTCCTTCACCGCCGTGACCCGCATCCCCAAGCCGGTCGTGGCCGCCGTCACGGGCTACGCGCTGGGCGGGGGGTGCGAGCTGGCGCTCTGCGCCGACTTCCGCGTCGCCGCGGACAACGCGAAGCTGGGCCAGCCGGAGATCCTCCTCGGCCTGATCCCCGGCGCGGGCGGCACCCAGCGGTTGTCCCGGCTCGTCGGTCCCTCCCGGGCGAAGGACCTCATCTTCACCGGCCGTATGGTCAAGGCCGACGAGGCGCTGTCGCTGGGCCTGGTGGACCGGGTCGTGCCCGCCGCCGACGTGTACGCCGAGGCGCACGCGTGGGCCGCGAAGCTCGCGCAGGGACCGGCGCTCGCGCTGCGCGCGGCCAAGGAGTCGGTCGACGCGGGTCTGGAGACGGACCTGGAGACCGGGCTCGCGATCGAACGCACCTGGTTCGCTGGTCTGTTCGCGACGGAGGACCGGGAGCGGGGGATGCGGAGCTTCGTCGAGGAGGGCCCCGGCAAGGCCGAGTTCCTCTGAACCGGCCCCCGGTCGTCCCGGTCGTCTCCGCTCGACCCTCGACCGGCCCGAAACTCACCCGTCGAGTTGCCTTCGGGCTCTTGCTGTTGACACGGCGTATGACCCGCGTCCCTCGAATGAGCGGTTTATCCGGTACTTGACGCGGCCTTGAGGGTTACTTGTCCGGAAGCGGGGCCGGCCGCTCCCGGCAGGGCTTCCTCCGCAGGTCGCACCGGCTGCGGACACCACCCGAGCGCCTGCGGTGCATGCCGGACGGATGAAACGGAACGGAGGGTTCCGGAGGGCGTATTCCCCCGGAACGCCTCCGGAGCGGCCCCCCGGCGGCCATGATGGGGGGCATGGCGGGGCTGGAAGGTATCGAACAGCCGCGGCGGCACGGGAGCGCGACCGCGGCGCGCTGGTCGCCTGCTGTCGAGGACGAACACGCGCTGAAGGCGCTGGAACTGTTCGGCAACCCCACCGAGGCCGAGGTGCCGCTGCCGTCCCGGCCGGAGTCGGCCGCCACCGCGCGCCGGCTCGTCCAGGTCGTGGTGCTCCGCCAGTGGCGCCTCTCGCCGAAGCTGACCGAGGACGCGGTGCTGCTGGTCTCGGAACTCGTGGGCAACGCCGTGCGGCACACCGGGGCGCGGGTCTTCGGGCTCCGGATGCGGCGCCGGCGGGGATGGATCCGGGTGGAGGTGCGCGATCCCTCACGGGGGCTGCCCTGTCTGATGCCGGTGAAGGACATGGACGTCAGCGGCCGGGGCCTCTTCCTCGTCGACAAGCTGTCCGACCGCTGGGGGGTGGACCTGCTGCCGCGCGGCAAGACGACCTGGTTCGAGATGCGGGTGGCGGACCGCTAGTTCCGACGGGGCCGACGGGGCCGACGGGGCCGGACCGAACCGGAACGTTAATCTGACCTCGTCAGTGAAGCACCACGAAGGGGCGGGTCCGGTGGCGGACATCGAGGAAGCACGCAAGGCGTTCGAGCGCATCGACGTGGACGGGGACGGCTACATCACCGCCGCCGAGTTCAAGAGGGCCCTGGCCCAGGGCGGGGACTGGAACGTCACCGAGTCGGTGGCCGAGGCCGTCATCGGCGCCCAGGACCTCAACGGCGACAAGCTGCTCTCGTTCGAGGAGTTCTGGGCCCACCTCGACAGGTGACGTGAGCTGGAGGGGCGCCCCCCGAACCGGCGGGCGCCCCTCTCGCTGTGCCCGCCAGCCCGCCAGCCCGGCGACCCGCTGCCCGGACGCGGCGCGGGCTCAGACGGTCTTCAGGGGCAGGTGCGGCCCGTCCGGCAGCCCGACCCCGACGGCGTCGCCGGGCCGCACGACCCCGCCCGCCACGACGACGCCCATGATCCCGGCCCTGACGACCCGGGTCCTGCCGTCCTCGCCCCGCCCCACGACCTGCTTCATCAGCCCTTTCCGGAAGGCGTCGATCTGCGCGCAGGGACTGCGCAGCCCGGTGACCTCCACCACGGCCTCGTCCCCGAGGCGCAGCAGCGTCCCGGTGGGCAGCCCCAGCAGGTCGACGCCCCGGGTGGTGACGTTCTCGCCGAGCTGCCCGGCCGCGACCTCGAACCCCGCCGCCCGCACCTCGTCGAACAGCTCCTCGTGGAGGAGGTGCACCTGCCGCAGATTGGGCTGCGAAGGGTCCTTCCGCATCCGGAACCGGTGCTTCACGGTCACCCCGGCATGCACGTCCCCCTCGACCCCGAGCCCCGCGAGCAGGGTGATGCTCTCCCGGTTCGGCTTGGTGAACGCGTACGTCCCGTTGCTGCTGACCGCAGCGACACTCCCGCCCATGCGGGAAAGCCTACGGGGTGGCCCACTCGCGCAGTTCGGCCTTGCTCGCGAACTTCGCGACGTTCTTGTCCAGCGGGTCGTCGGTGTACTGGTGGAAGCGCCACTTGGCCTGGATGCGGGGCTTGCCCGCCGCGACGTAGTCGGCGATCCAGAGGCCGTCGCCGGCGTAGGAGGTGTCGTCGACGTTGAGCCAGTAGTTCCGGTTGCAGTAGAGGAGGACCCGGTTGTCCGGGCGGAGTTCCTTCACCTTGCGGATGAAACGGTCCTTCTCGGCGTTGCTCGCGTGCGTGCCGTCGCTCGTCGTCTCCCAGTCCACGACGAGGAGGTCGCCCGCCTTCTCCGGGGCCTTGCCGACGAAGTACTCGGCCTGGGCCGTCAGGTTGCCCGGCCACAGGAAGTGGTAGAAGCCGACCACGCAGCCGGCGTCCCTGGCCCGCTTCGTCTGCGCGCCCAGCTTCGGGTTGACGTACGTGCGGCCCTCGGTGGCCTTGACGAAGACGAAGGACACGCCTTCGGTGCTGTACGAGGACGACTGGTAGGCGCTGACGTCGATGCCGCGCAACATGGGTGACTCCTTGGTGCATGGGGGGACAGAAGTACGAATGTGCTTCCCGGGGCCTGTGGGGGGCAACTTCCTTTGTGGTTCCCTCACTTGACCGGCCCTACCCTCATGCGTGCCGGGCCCCGGAAGGCCGCGCCGGAGCACGCGCCCCCGGCCCCGCCGGCCGCCACCGCCGTACCACCCCCCGGGGGCGGTCCGTCAGCACTCGATGATGTTCACCGCGAGACCGCCCCGGGCCGTCTCCTTGTACTTGACGCTCATGTCGGCGCCCGTGTCCTTCATCGTCTTGATGACCTTGTCCAGGGACACCTTGTGGGAGCCGTCGCCGCGCATGGCCATCTTCGCCGCCGTCACGGCCTTCACCGCGGCCATGCCGTTGCGCTCGATGCAGGGGATCTGGACGAGACCGCCGACCGGGTCGCAGGTGAGGCCGAGGTTGTGCTCCATACCGATCTCCGCGGCGTTCTCCACCTGCTCGGGGCTGCCGCCGAGGACCTCGGCGAGGGCGCCGGCGGCCATCGAGCAGGCCGAGCCGACCTCGCCCTGGCAGCCGACCTCGGCGCCCGAGATGGAGGCGTTCTCCTTGAAGAGCATGCCGATGGCGCCCGCGGCGAGCAGGAAGCGCACCACCCCGTCCTCCTTCTCCGCCTCGGTGGCGGCGCCCGCCACGAAGTTGACGTAGAAGTGCAGGACCGACGGGATGATGCCCGCGGCGCCGTTGGTGGGGGCGGTCACGACCCGCCCGCCCGCCGCGTTCTCCTCGTTCACCGCCATCGCGTACAGGGTGATCCACTCCATGGCGTGGGCCGTCGGGTCGCCCTCGGCGCGCAGCTGGCGGGCCGACACGGCCGCGCGGCGGCGCACCCGCAGACCGCCCGGCAGGATGCCCTCGCGGGACATGCCCCGCGCGACGCACGCCTGCATCACCCGCCAGATGGCGAGGAGCCCCTCGCGTATCTCCTCCTCGGTGCGCCAGGCCCGCTCGTTCTCCAGCATCAGCGCGGAGATGGACAGGCCCGTCTCCCTCGTCAGCCGCAGCAGCTCGTCGCCCGTGCGGAAGGGGTACTTCAGGACCGTGTCGTCCAGCTTGATGCGGTCCGCGCCCATCGCGTCCTCGTCCACGACGAAGCCGCCGCCCACCGAGTAGTACGTCTTGGACAGCACCTCGGCGCCCGACGCGTCGTACGCCCACAGCGTCATGCCGTTCGCGTGGTACGGCAGCGCCTTGCGGCGGTGCAGCACCAGGTCGTCGTCGAAGGAGAAGCCGATCCCGTGCTCGCCGAGCAGGTCGAGGCGGCCGGACGACTTGATCTTCTCGACCCGTTCGTCGGCGCCCTCGACGTCCACCGTGCGGGGCGAGGCGCCCTCCAGGCCGAGCAGCACCGCCTTGGGGGTCCCGTGGCCGTGGCCGGTCGCGCCCAGGGAGCCGTACAGCTCCGCGCGGACCGCGGCCACGGAGGCCAGCAGGTCCTCGTTGCGCAGGCGGTGCGCGAACATGCGCGCGGCGCGCATCGGGCCGACCGTGTGGGAGCTGGACGGGCCGATGCCGATCGAGAACAGGTCGAAGACCGAGATGGCCACGGGAACTCCTCAGAACGGGGTGGGGCGGGAGGGGTACCGCGCACCTTCCGGTGTGCGCGGTACCCCGCGAAACGAACTACTCGCCCAGACCGGGGTACAGCGGGTGCTTGCCGGCCAGGGCGGTCACCCGGGCCTTGAGCGCCGCCGCGTCGTAGGACGGCTTGAGGGTCTCGGCGATGACGTCCGCGACCTCGGCGAAGTCCTCGGCCGTGAAACCACGGGTCGCCAGGGCGGGCGTGCCGATCCGCAGGCCCGAGGTCACCATCGGCGGCCGGGGGTCGTTCGGGACGGCGTTGCGGTTGACCGTGATGCCGACCTCGTGCAGCCGGTCCTCGGCCTGCTGCCCGTCCAGCTCGGACTCGCGCAGGTCCACCAGGATCAGGTGGACGTCGGTCCCGCCGGACAGGACGTTCACCCCGGCCTCCCGGGCGTCCGGCGCGGTGAGCCGCTCGGCGAGGATCCGCGCGCCCTCGACCGTACGGACCTGGCGCTCCCTGAACTCCTCCGAGGCGGCGACCTTGAAGGAGACGGCCTTGGCCGCGATCACGTGCTCCAGGGGACCGCCCTGGAAGCCCGGGAAGACGGACGAGTTCAGCTTCTTGGCGAAGGACTGCCTGGCGAGGATGATCCCGCCGCGGGGTCCGCCGAGCGTCTTGTGGGTGGTGGAGGTCACCACGTCCGCGTACTGCACCGGGTTCGGGTGGAGACCGGCCGCGACGAGGCCCGCGAAGTGCGCCATGTCGACCCACAGGTACGCCTCGACCTCGTCCGCGATCCGGCGGAACTCGGCGAAGTCCAGCTGCCGCGGGTACGCCGACCAGCCCGCGATGATCACCTTCGGGCGGTGCTCCTTGGCGAGCCGCTCGACCTCGGCCATGTCGACCAGACCGGCGTCGTCCACGTGGTACGCGACCACGTCGAACTGCTTGCCGGAGAAGTTCAGCCGCATCCCGTGGGTCAGGTGGCCGCCGTGGGCGAGGTCCAGGCCGAGGACGGTGTCACCGGGCTGGGCCAGCGCGAAGAGCGCGGCCTGGTTGGCGGAGGCGCCCGAGTGCGGCTGCACGTTGGCGTACTCGGCGCCGAACAGCTCCTTGACCCGGTCGATGGCGATCTGCTCGGCGACGTCGACGTGCTCGCAGCCGCCGTAGTAGCGGCGGCCCGGGTAGCCCTCGGCGTACTTGTTGGTGAGGACCGAGCCCTGGGCCTCCATGACCGCGACCGGGGCGAAGTTCTCCGAGGCGATCATTTCGAGGGTGGACTGCTGGCGGTGCAGCTCGGCGTCGAGGGCGGCGGCGACGTCGGGGTCGAGTTCGTGCAGGGGCGTGTTCAGAAGCGACATCGGTCTGGGTCCTCAGGATCCGGAGAATTCGGTGTACTCGTCGGCGGAGAGCAGGTCCTCCGGCTCGTCCGCCACCCGTACCTTGAACAGCCAGCCGCCCTCGAAGGGAGCGGTGTTCACCAGCGCCGGGTCGTCCACGACGTCCTGGTTGATCTCGGTGATCTCGCCGGTGACGGGGGAGTAGAGGTCGCTCACGGACTTGGTCGACTCCAGCTCGCCGCAGGTCTCGCCCGCGGTCACCGTGTCACCGACCTCCGGGAGCTGGACGAACACGACGTCGCCGAGCGCGTTGGCGGCGTGCTCCGTGATGCCGACCGTCGAGACGCCGTCCTCGGCGCCCGACAGCCACTCGTGCTCCTTGCTGTACCGCAGCTGCTGGGGGTTGCTCATGGCCTGAATTCTCCTGTACGCCGGGGGGTGCTGATGCGGGGGAACCGCTCTGGACCGGGCATTGTGCCCGAGGTCACGGGCTGTCTCACTGCTGACGGTGGCGGACCGGTGTCACTTCTGCCGCTGGTAGAACGGCAGCGCCACGACCTCGTACGGCTCGTGGCTGCCCCGGATGTCCACGCCGACACCGGTGCTGCCGGGCGCCGCGTGCTCCGCGTCGACGTACGCCATCGCGACCGGCCTGCCGAGCGTCGGGGAGGGCGCGCCGGAGGTGACCTCGCCGACGACCCGGCCGCCGGCCACCACGGGGTACCCGGCGCGCGGGACCCGGCGGCCCTCGGCGACCAGCCCGACGAGGACGCGCGGGGGCCTCGAGGCGGCGCGGTCGGCGGCCTCGGACAGCGCCTCGCGCCCCACGAAGTCGCCCTCCTTCCCGAACTTCACCACCCGGCCGAGTCCCGCGTCGAACGGGGTGAGCGAGGTGGTCAGCTCGTGCCCGTACAGCGGCATGCCCGCCTCCAGGCGCAGGGTGTCCCGGCAGGACAGCCCGCAGGGGACGAGCCCGGCCGGGGCCCCGGCCCCGGTCAGCGCCTGCCACAGCTTCCCGGCGTCGGCGGGGGCCACGAACAGCTCGAAGCCGTCCTCGCCGGTGTAGCCGGTGCGCGCGATCAGGGCGGGGACGCCGGCGACCGTGCCGGGCAGGCCCGCGTAGTACTTGAGGCCGTCCAGGTCGGCGTCGGTGAGGGACTTCAGGATGCCGGGGGACTCCGGGCCCTGCACGGCGAGCAGGGCGTAGGCGTCCCGGTCGTCGCGCACCTCGGCGTCGAAGCCCTCGCCGCGCTCCACGAGGGCGTCCAGGACCACCTGGGCGTTGGAGGCGTTCGCCACGACCAGGTACTCGGTGTCGGCGAGGCGGTAGACGATCAGGTCGTCCAGGATGCCGCCGTCGGCCCGGCAGATCATGGTGTAGCGGGCACGACCGGGCTTCACGGCGCCGAGGTCGCCGACCAGCGCGAAGTCGAGCAGCGCGGCGGCCTGCGGCCCGCTCACGGTGATCTCGCCCATGTGGGAGAGGTCGAAGAGACCGGCCCGGGTGCGCACGGCGAGGTGCTCGTCGCGCTCGGAGCCGTACCGCAGGGGCATGTCCCAGCCGGCGAAGTCGGTCATCGTCGCGCCGAGCGAGCGATGCAGGGCGTCGAGGGCGGTGCGGCGCGGTCCGGCGGAGGCGTTGCTGCTCGTACTGCTCACGGTGGGGGCTCCCAAGGCATGACGGCGATGTCGTTCCTCCCCATCTGTCATCGAAACCTGAGAGGTTCGCCGTGGCCACCGGTGGACGGGGCGGTCACTGACTTGCACCTTGGGTGGAGCCGGCACCCCGGCTGGAGGGGAGCGGACCCGCTTTTCAGATGTGCCTCGCCCGCGCGGTAACGGGGCCTGAGAGATTCAAGGGAGGGACTTGCTCCTTCGGCGCCCGGGAGCCCGTACACCTTGCGTGTACGTCCTCCCGGAACTCTCCCGCGCGGGTTCAAGCGGCCGGTATGCAGTTGGCGCGCACATCATTGCACGCATCGGTCCCACCGGGGACGCCGGTGTCCGGACGGAGGGCGGACGCGTTCGCAGGGATCTGTGACGGTGCTGTGGCAGGACGAGAACGAAAACGAGGGGACCGGCGCATTACCTTTTCTTTACACTCGACCGGGGATGGGTCTCCCGACCCCATGGGGAGGACGATCAGGGTGGACAGGACCACGGCGTACGCGACCGGTACGGGCATCGCGGTGCCCGGGCAGCCACCCGCCTCGGCCAGGGAGGCGTGCGGCCCGTTCCCGGTGCCCGTCGTCCGCGACCTGCGGGAGCGCGCGGGCCGCAGCCCGCACGGCCTGTGCTTCGGGGCGGCCGACCTGGTGGTGGTCACGGGCCTGCCGGGCAGCGGCAAGTCGACCCTGATGCGCCGGACGGTGACCGGCCGCCGCGTCGACTCCCAGGACACCCGCGACCGCTGGGACGCCCGCCTCTCCCGCTTCCTGCCGTACGCCGTCTACCGGCCCCTCGTCCGCGCCGCGCACTACGCGGGCCTGCGCCGGGCGCTGCGCTCCGGCGAGGGCGTCGTCGTGCACGACTGCGGTACGCAGGCATGGGTGCGCCGCTGGCTCGCCCGGGACGCCCGGCGCCGCGGCGGCACCCTGCACCTGCTGCTGCTCGACGTCGATCCCGGCACGGCGCTGGACGGCCAGCGCGAGCGGGGCCGCGGCGTCTCGCGGTACGCGTTCGCGCGCCACCGGGGCGCGGTCGCCCGGCTGCTGCGGTCCGTGGAGAAGGGCGGCCTCCCGGAGGGCTGCGGTTCCGCGGTGCTCGTCGACCGCGCCGCGGCGGACGTCCTGCGGCGCATCGACTTCGGCGACTGAGCGCGGTCCCGGCGGCCGGCGGGGCGGTCGGCGGGGCGGTCGGCGGCCGCGGTGGGCGGGCGCCCGTGCGCGTAATCTCGTCAGCGGCACACGGCGGTTCGAGCAGGCGGTGGAGATGGACTTCCCGGCACAGGACATTCCGGCGCAGGGCATTGCGGCACACGACATTCCGGTACAGGACATTCCGGTACAGGATTTTTCGGCGCGGGCGCACCCGCACCCCCATGCCGGCTGGCCCGGCAACGAGCTGGAGGAGGTGCTCGCCGCCTCGCTGGGGCTCCCCCCGTCGGCCTCGGCGGGGGCCCGGATCGTGGAGACGGCCGCGCGCTGCTTCCTGTGGGTGCCCCTGCCCGAGGGGGGCGGCCCGCACAGCGGCCCGCTCGACCTGCCCACCGTCGAGCTGGGCGGGCAGGCGTACGTACCGGTCTTCACCTCGGAGCAGCAGTTCCGCCAGGTCGTCGGCGGCCATCTGGCGTACACCGTGGCGCCCGCCGTCGAGTTCGCGCGCGGGCTGCCGCCCCAGGTCGGCATCGCGCTGAACCCGGGGGGCACGGTCGGGGTGCCGCTGCCCCCGCCCGCCGTCGCCGAGCTGTGCCGGGCGGGCCGGACCGAGCTGGACGGGGCCGCGAGCGGGGGCCGGGTCCGGCTCTTCCAGCCCGACTGGCAGGACGACCCGGTGGACTTCCTGTCCGCGGCCTCGGCGGAGTTCGCCGGTACCGGCACCGTGCTGAGCGCCCGGCGCTGCCTGGCGAGCATCGAGGGCGGCGACCCGGTCATGTTCGTCGGCGTCGAGACGATCCACTGGGACGAGAACGCGCGCACGCTCCCCCTGGACGCCCTGGGCCGGGCCCTGGGCCGCGTCCCGGTGCCCCACCCGGTGAACCTGGTCTTCCTCGACGCGGCCCAGGACCCGGTGACCGACTGGCTGCGCACGCAGGTGAGGCCCTTCTACACCCACACCTTCTGAGGTACCGGCGCCCCCGAAGGGGCGCGGGGAACCGCACGCCCGACCCCCACCGGCCCGCAGTCGAAGAACTACAGACCGTCCCGAGCTCCCCCACGGAACGAAGCGGAGCGCAACCGTGCTGTCGGGATGGCCACTTAAGCTGGTTTCATGGCTCGTCCGGGGTGGTGCGATGTTCAAGCGAACACGGCACTCCGGTGAGAAGGACCCGTATGTCAGGGATGTCGCGAAGGGGCGGTAGAAGGTGAGCGCGTCGGGCACGGCCGCGGCCGGGCAGGTCGAGCACATGCTGCGCCAGGTGACGCCCGGGCGTTACGACGCCTATGAGGCGCTCCTGCGCGCACTCGCGACCCCGTCGTCCGGTCAGGTCTGGATGCTGCTGTGGCACGGCCAGGCGGGCTCCCCCGACGCCCAGTACGGGAACATGGAGGTCGACGGCTTCGGCTACGCCCCCTGTGTGACCTCGGCGCAGGAGCTCTCGGCCAGCGGCTGGAACCGCTCGTACGAGGTGGTCGACGGGCTCGACGTCGCCCGCACCCTCTACCCCGACCACTTCGGCCTCTGGCTCAACCCGCACGCACCGGGCGGCGGGGTCGGCGTGCCCTGGCTGGACCTGCGCCGCATCGCCACCGGCCTGGAGCGGCAGCCCGCGGGCCCGCTGCGGCTGTCCGAGCCCGGCATCGAGATCCCGCAGTTCTACGCCCTGCTCACGCAGAACGCGCACCGCACCGCCGCCGTCCGCTCGCTGCGCCGCGCCTGGGTGCAGCCCGCGCTCGGGGCCCCGTACCTCGCCATCGGGCTCGACGTCTACGACACCAGCCCGCCCGCGGTGGACTCGGTGCGCGCGATGATGCAGCAGTCCATCGGCGCGGTGCCGGACGGTCTGCCGGTGTCGACGGTCGCGATGTCGGACGAGTACGACCCGGTCGCCCTGTGGCTGCGTGCCCGTGCCCGGCCGTTCTACGACCGGGAGGCGCACGCGGCCCCGGTCCAGGCTCCGGCGGCAGGCGGTTACGGGTTCCCCGGCACCTACTGAGATGATCTGTACGGATCGTGTCCACCCAGTGGAGCATCCGCCCTCACGCCCGTATTACCGTGAAGCGGAATGTCCCGATCTACGCGGGTAAATGGGCTGCGAGGCCCGTTTCGCCCCTAATATTATGCGTCCGCCCTCCGTTACCCAGCGTTCGGATAACGGAATCCTCCTAACAGCATCACGTTTGCGCATCCATTCACCGTCAAGTCTGGCTACAGATCACCGAGGCGTTGAAGACTCCCGGTCCAGGGGGTTTAAACCTCCTGTGTGTACGACGGACTGATCACGCCGCTACCGCGGCAAGTGTGGGCCGGCTACCGCCGGTTTGAGAGGGGTCCCTGCCACGATGACGGCACCATTGCACGAGCCGACGGCCGAAGCCGCGCCGAGCGCGGCCGAAGAGGCGGCGCTCGTTGCCGGCTCCGCCGAGGCGAAGGCGGTACAAGGGCGTTCCCTCGGCCGCATCGCCTGGGAGCGTCTGAAGCGGGACAAGCTGGCCCTGACGGGCGGCATCGTCGTACTCGTGCTCATCGCGATCGCGCTGCTCGCCCCCGTGATCACGAACCTGGTCGGACAGGATCCCGAGACGCACCACGAGGACCTGATCGACCCGCTCTTCTCGACTCCCACCGGATCCTTCGGCGGCATCAGCGGAGACCACCTCCTGGGTGTCGAACCCGTCAACGGCCGCGACATCTTCGCCCGGATCGTCTACGGAGCCCGGATCTCCCTGCTGGTCGGCTTCCTGTCGGCCCTGGTCGCCGTGGTGCTCGGTACGATCCTCGGCGTGCTCGCCGGTTACTTCGGCGGCTGGGTCGACGCGGTCGTCAGCCGCGTGATGGACGGCCTGCTGGCCTTCCCGCAGCTGCTCTTCATCATCGCGCTGGTCTCGGTCATGCCGAACGAGATGCTGGGCCTGACCGGCACGGGCGTGCGCCTGTTCGTCATGATCATGGTCATCGGCTTCTTCGGCTGGCCCTACGTGGGACGCGTGGTGCGCGGCCAGACGCTCTCCCTGCGTGAGCGCGAGTACGTCGAGGCCGCGCGCAGCCTGGGAGCCGGACGGTTCTACATCCTGTTCAAGGAGCTGCTGCCCAACCTGGTCGCACCGATCATCGTCTACACGACGATGATGATCCCGACCAACATCCTCACGGAGGCGGCGCTCAGCTTCCTGGGCGTCGGCGTCAAGCCCCCCACCGCCTCGTGGGGCCAGATGCTCTCCTCCGCGATCGACTACTACGACTCGGACCCGATGTACATGATCATCCCGGGTGTAGCGATCTTCATCACTGTGCTCTCCTTCAACCTCTTCGGCGACGGCGTACGCGATGCGCTCGACCCGAAGGGCTCCCGCTGAACTGCCGTACCCCCATGGGCCCGTCATCTGTCGACGGGCCGCTACATATCGGAGGATCCGAGTGAGTACCCAACGCACCACAGGGCGGCGCAAGCAGGCCGTGGCCGCCGCAGCCGTGGTCGCTGCACTGCTGTCCACGGCGGCGTGCGGCGGCGGCAACGACGACAAGGACGGCGGCTCGAAGAGCGGCGCGGCCGGCTTCAACGCCGCGAACAACAAGGTCGCCCAGGCCTCGCTCGCCAAGAAGGGCGGCACGCTGAAGTTCGCGAGCGCCCAGGACGCCGACTCGTGGGACACCACGCGTGGTTACTACGGCTTCATGTGGAACTTCAGCCGGTACTACAGCCGCCAGCTGGTGACCAACAACGCCGAGGCCGGTGCCGACGGTGCCAAGGTCACGCCGGACCTCGCCAGCAGCACGGCGAAGATCTCGGACGACGGCAAGACCTACACGTACACGCTGCGTGACGGGATCACCTGGGAGGATGGCAAGCCCATCACCTCCAAGGACGTCAAGTACGGCATCGAGCGCGTGTGGGCGCAGGACGTGCTCTCCGGCGGCCCGATCTACCTCCAGCAGGTCCTCGACCCCAAGAAGACCTACAAGGGTCCCTACAAGGACAAGTCCGCGGACAAGCTGGGCCTGAAGGCCGTCGAGACGCCGGACGACAAGACGATCGTCTTCAAGCTGCCCGAGGCGAACTCGGACTTCGAGGAGATGCTCGCGCTCACCTCGGCCTCCCCGGTCCGCCAGGACAAGGACACCAAGTCCAAGTACGGCCTGAAGCCGTTCTCGTCCGGCCCGTACAAGTTCCAGTCGTACACGCCGAACAAGAACCTCACGCTGGTCCGCAACACCGAGTGGAAGCAGTCCTCGGACCCGGTCCGCAAGGCGTACCCGGACAAGATCACGATCAACTTCTTCACCAACGCCAACGACCTGGACCAGCGTCTGATCAACGGCGACTACGACCTGGACCTGGCCCAGACCGGTCTCTCCCCGCAGGGCCGCACCACCGCCCTGAAGCAGCACAAGGAGAACCTGGACAACCCGGTCTCCGGCTACATCCGCTACGCGGTCTTCCCGCAGAGCGTCAAGCCGTTCGACAACGAGCACTGCCGCAAGGCCGTGATCTACGGTGCCGACCACGAGTCGCTCCAGACCGCCCGCGGCGGCCCGGTCGCCGGTGGTGACATCGGCACCAACATGCTGCCGCCGTCCGTCCCGGGCTCCGAGGGCCAGAAGTACGACCCGTACGAGTCGGCGACGACGAACAAGAACGGCAACGTCGCCAAGGCCAAGGAAGAGCTCAAGGCCTGCGGCAAGCCGAACGGCTTCAAGACCACCATCGCGGTCCGCAACAACAAGCCGGTCGAGGTGGCCACGGCCGAGTCCCTCCAGGCCTCGCTGAAGAAGATCGGCGTCACCGTCGACATCGACCAGTTCGACGGCGCCCAGACCACCGGCATCATCGGCAGCCCTTCGAACGTGAAGAAGAAGGGCTACGGCATCATCATCATGGGCTGGGGCCCGGACTTCCCGAGCGTCCAGGGCTACGGCCTGCCCCTGTGGAGCGGCGACTACATCCTTGAGAGCGGCAACAACAACTTCGCCCTGATCAAGGAGAAGGCGATCGACGGCCTCTTCAAGAGCTACACGAAGGAGCTCGACGACGCGAAGAAGGCCGACATCGCCAAGCAGATCAACCACAAGGTGATGGAGGGCGGCTACTACCTGCCCTTCGTCTTCGAGAAGTTCATCAACTGGCGCTCCAGCCGACTGGCGAACGTCTACACGACCGACGGCTACAGCGGTCAGTACGACTTCGTCAACCTCGGCCTGAAGAAGTAACACCGACCGGCGCACCCGCCACACGGTACGAAAGGCAGGTGAAGGCCGGCGCGGCGTGACCCGCGGGCCATCGGACGACCTCCGGTGGCCCGCGGCCCCGCCGCCGGGCCGAGAGCAGTGCTCGCATACCTCATCAGGCGGCTCTTTGCCGCCGCAGTGATGCTGGTGGTCATCATTCTGGTGGTCTTCGGCATCTTCTTCCTCGTCCCCCGCTGGGCGGGCGTGGACCCGGCCACGATGTTCGTCGGCAAGCAGGCGGACCCTGCGGCCATCGAGGCCGTGCGGCAGAAGCTCGGTCTGGCAGACCCGATCTTCGCCCAGGTCTGGGAGTTCTTCAGGGGCCTGTTCGTGGGCCGTACGTACTCGGGTGGCGGCGACGTCACGGAGTGCGCGGCCCCCTGCTTCGGCTACTCCTTCCGCAGCGAGCAGGCCATCTGGCCGGTGCTCACCGACCGCTTCCCGGTGACCCTGGCCCTCGCGCTCGGTGCCGCCGTCCTGTGGCTGCTCTTCGGTGTCGCGGCGGGTGTGCTCTCCGCGCTCAAGCGCGGATCCCTCTGGGACCGTGGCGCGATGATCGTCGCCCTCGGCGGCGTCTCGCTCCCCATCTACTTCACCGGTCTGCTGTCGCTGGCGATCTTCAGCTACGGACTGGGCTGGATCGACGGCCAGTACGTGCCCCTGGAGGAGAGCTTCAGCGGCTGGTTCGGCGGCATGATCCTGCCCTGGGTCACGCTGGCCTTCCTCTACGCGGCCATGTACGCCCGCATCACCAGGGCCACCATGCTGGAGGTCCTGGGCGAGGACTACATCCGTACGGCCCGTGCCAAGGGCCTGACGGAACCCGTCGTCATCGGCAAGCACGCCATGCGTTCCACCATGACGCCGATCCTCACCATGCTCGGCATGGACCTCGGCGCGCTGATCGGTGGCGCGATCCTCACCGAGACCACCTTCAGCCTTCCCGGCCTCGGCCAGGCCGTCCTCAAGGCGATCAGCGACAAGGACCTGCCCATCATCCTGGGCGTCACGCTGATCACCTCGCTCGCGGTGATCGTCGCGAACCTGCTGGTGGACCTGCTGTACGCCGTGATCGACCCCCGAGTGAGGCTCTCATGACCGAACTCAGCAAGAGCGGAGCCGCGGTCGGCGAGCCCGTCAAGGACTCGCCCGCCCCCTCCGCCTTCCTCGAAGTCCGCGACCTCAAGGTGCACTTCCCGACCGACGACGGACTGGTCAAGTCCGTCGACGGACTCACCTTCTCCCTGGAGAAGGGCAAGACCCTCGGCATCGTGGGCGAGTCGGGTTCGGGCAAGTCGGTGACCTCGCTCGGCATCATGGGCCTGCACACGGCCGGCCAGTACGGCAAGCGCAAGGCCCAGATCTCCGGCGAGATCTGGCTGGACGGCACCGAACTGCTCTCCGCCGACCCCGACTACGTGCGCAAGCTGCGGGGCCGCGAGATGGCGATGATCTTCCAGGACCCGCTGTCCGCGCTGCACCCGTACTACACGATCGGCCAGCAGATCGTGGAGGCGTACCGGATCCACCACAAGGTCGACAAGAAGACGGCCCGCAGGCGGGCCGTCGAGATGCTCGACCGGGTCGGCATCCCGCAGCCCGACAAGCGCGTCGACAGCTACCCGCACGAGTTCTCGGGCGGTATGCGCCAGCGCGCGATGATCGCGATGTCGCTGGTCAACAACCCCGAGCTGCTGATCGCGGACGAGCCGACGACCGCCCTGGACGTGACCGTCCAGGCGCAGATCCTCGACCTCATCCGCGACCTGCAGAAGGAGTTCGGCTCCGCGGTCATCGTCATCACCCACGACCTGGGCGTCGTCGCCGAGCTGTCCGACGACATCCTGGTGATGTACGGCGGCCGCTGCATCGAGCGGGGCCCGGCCGAGAAGGTCTTCTACGAGCCCAAGCACCCCTACACCTGGGGTCTGCTGGGTTCCATGCCGCGGCTCGACCGCGACCAGACCGAGCGCCTGATCCCGGTCAAGGGCTCCCCGCCCTCGCTGATCAACCTCCCGTCGGGCTGCGCCTTCAACCCGCGCTGCGCGTACGCGGACGTCCCCAAGGACAACGTCACCCGCACGGTCCGCCCCGAGCTGTCCGTCGTGGGCAGCCAGCACTGGGCCGCCTGCCACATGACGCAGGAGCAGCGGGAGCGGATCTGGACCGAAGAGATTGCGCCCAAGCTGTGAGCGAGGACAAAGCAGTGACCCCTTCCGCGCAGAGTGGCGGCGCGACCCTCACCAAGGACGCCGCGCCCGGCGAGACGCTCCTGAAGGTGACCGGGCTGCAGAAGCACTTCCCGATCCGCAAGGGCCTGCTCCAGCGGCAGGTCGGCGCGGTGCGGGCGGTCGACGGCCTCGACTTCGAGGTCAGGTCCGGTGAGACCCTGGGAGTCGTGGGCGAGTCCGGCTGCGGCAAGTCGACGATGGGCCGGCTGATCACGCGGCTGCTCGAACCGACCGCGGGCACCGTGGAGTTCGAGGGCAAGGACATCACGCACCTCGGCGTGGGCGCGATGCGCCCGATGCGCCGCGACGTCCAGATGATCTTCCAGGACCCCTACTCGTCGCTGAACCCGCGCCACACCATCGGCACGATCGTCAGCGCCCCCTTCAAGCTCCAGGGCGTCACCCCCGAGGGCGGCGTCAAGAAGGAGGTCCAGCGGCTGCTGTCGGTGGTCGGTCTCAACCCCGAGCACTACAACCGCTACCCGCACGAGTTCTCCGGCGGCCAGCGCCAGCGCATCGGCATCGCCCGCGCGCTCGCGCTCAACCCGAAGCTGGTCGTGGCGGACGAGCCGGTCTCCGCGCTCGACGTGTCGATCCAGGCGCAGGTGGTGAACCTGCTGGACGACCTCCAGCAGGAACTCGGCCTCACGTACGTGATCATCGCGCACGACCTGTCCGTCGTACGCCACGTCTCGGACCGCATCGCCGTGATGTACCTCGGCAAGATCGTCGAGCTGGCGGACCGCGACTCGCTGTACAAGGCGCCGATGCACCCGTACACCAAGGCGCTCATGTCGGCCGTGCCGATCCCGGACCCGCGGCGCAAGTCGGCCAAGAGCGAGCGCATCCTGCTCCAGGGCGACGTGCCCTCGCCGATCTCGCCGCCGAGCGGCTGCCGCTTCCACACGCGGTGCTGGAAGGCCACGCAGATCTGCACGACCACCGAGCCGCCGCTCCTGGAGCTGAAGCCCGGCCAGCAGGTCGCCTGCCACCACCCGGAGAACTTCGAGGACCAGGCCCCGCAGGACACCGTGCTGCTGACCGCCGCGAAGCAGGCGGCGGAGCTGGTGGCCGACGAGGTCCTCGCGGAGTCCGCGGCCACCTCGGCCGCGGTCGCCGCCGAGGTGGGGCAGACCCCGGCCAAGGAGACCCTCGCCAAGGAGACCCCTGTGAAGGAGACCCCGACCGTGGAGGCTCCTGCCGTGGAGACTCCCGTCAAGGAGACTCCCGCCGAGGAGAAGTAGGCAGCGGAGAAGCAAGCAGCACCGAGCCCCCGCCTTGCATCGCAAGGCGGGGGCTCGGTGCTGGGTGGGAATGCTGGGTGAGAATACGGAGGTGCTCCAGCAACTCTTCACCCCCACCGTCCAGCACACGCTCGAACTCGTCGGCATCTTCGTCTTCGCGATCTCCGGCGCGCTGCTGGCCGTCCGCAAGAACTTCGACGTCTTCGGCATGGCCGTCCTCGCGGAGGTCACCGCGCTGGGCGGCGGACTCCTGCGGGACCTGCTCATCGGGGCCGTGCCGCCCGCGGCCTTCACCGACCTCGGGTACTTCCTCACCCCGCTCCTCGCCACGCTGCTCGTGTTCTTCCTCCACCCGGAGGTGGAGCGGATCCAGCTCGGCGTGAACGTCTTCGACGCGGCCGGCCTCGGCCTCTTCTGCGTCTCCGGCACGACGAAGGCGCACGAGTACGGACTGGGCCTGACCGCCTCCGCGACCCTGGGCCTCGCGACGGCCGTCGGCGGCGGGGTGCTGCGGGACGTCCTCGCCAACGAGGTGCCGTCGCTGCTGCGCTGGGACCGCGACCTGTACGCCGTGCCCGCCATGGTCGGCGCCACGATGGTCGCCCTGTGCATCCGCCACGACGCGCTGACGCCCCTCACGTCGACGCTCGCGGTCGTCACCGCCTTCGTGCTGCGGCTGCTGGCGATGCGGTACCACTGGCGCGCGCCCCGGGCCTGGCACCGCCGCTCGACGGCGGTGGAGGTACCCGAGTGAGCACAGGCGCCGCGGTGAGCACAGGTGCCGTGGTTAGGGGTGGTGCCGTGGTTAGGGGTGGCGTACAGGACCCCGGTCTCGCATAGTGGTCCCTCCTGGACCGGCACGCTGGTCAGTGTGTTTACATGCGCGTAACACCTGTGTGTCCTGGCACCTGTGCGTCCTGGCACCTTGTGTCCCGACACCTGTGTGTCCTGCGCGCGGCAACGGCGCCGAGCGCCCGCCGGACCGTACCGGAGCGGAGCCTTCCCTCGTGTCGGCCCCCGGTGTCAGCCGTGCCCGTGTGCCAGAAAGGGTTCCCGTGACCACGCGATCCGATACGAAGACCATGCTCGCGCGGCTGCTCGCCGAGATCGAGCACCGCAATCCCGCCCAGCCGGAGTTCCTCCAGGCCGTCCACGAGGTCCTGGAGACGCTGGCGCCGGTCCTCGCGGCCCGGCCCGAGTACGCCGAACCCGGACTGGTCGAGCGGCTCTGCGAGCCGGAGCGGCAGATCGTCTTCCGGGTGCCGTGGCAGGACGACCGGGGCCGCGTCCACGTCAACCGCGGCTTCCGGGTGGAGTTCAACAGCGCGCTCGGCCCCTACAAGGGCGGTCTGCGCTTCCACCCCTCGGTGAACCTCGGCGTCGTCAAGTTCCTGGGCTTCGAGCAGATCTTCAAGAACGCGCTCACCGGTCTCGGCATCGGCGGCGGCAAGGGCGGCAGCGACTTCGACCCGCACGGGCGCAGCGACGCGGAGGTCATGCGGTTCTGCCAGTCGTTCATGACGGAGCTGTACCGGCACATCGGCGAGCACACGGACGTGCCCGCCGGTGACATCGGCGTGGGCGGCCGGGAGATCGGCTACCTGTTCGGCCAGTACCGGCGCATCACCAACCGCTGGGAGGCCGGCGTCCTCACCGGCAAGGGCGCGGGCTGGGGCGGCTCGCTGATCCGCCCCGAGGCCACCGGGTACGGCAGCGTCCTGTTCGCGGCGGCGATGCTGCGCGAGCGCGGCGAGGACCTGGAGGGCCGGACGGCGGTCGTCTCCGGCTCCGGCAACGTCGCCATCCACACCATCGAGAAGCTGGCCGCCCTGGGTGCCAATGCTGTGACCTGCTCGGACTCCTCCGGTTACGTGGTCGACGAGAAGGGCATCGACCTCGGCCTCCTCAAGCAGGTCAAGGAGGTCGAGCGCGGCCGGGTGGACCTGTACGCCGAGCGGCGCGGCGCCTCGGCCCGCTTCGTGCCGGGCGGGCGGGTCTGGGAGGTCCCGGCCGACCTCGCGCTGCCGTCGGCCACGCAGAACGAACTGGACGCCGACGACGCCGCCGCCCTGATCCGCAACGGCGTGAAGGCGGTCGCGGAGGGTGCCAACATGCCGACGACCCCCGAGGCGGTGCACCTGTTCCAGCAGGCGGGCGTCGCGTTCGGGCCCGGCAAGGCGGCCAACGCCGGCGGCGTCGCGGTCAGCGCCCTGGAGATGGCCCAGAACCACGCCCGTACGTCGTGGTCGGCGGCACGGGTCGAGGAGGAGCTGACGCGCATCATGAACGACATCCACACCACCTGCCACGAGACCGCCGAGCGCTACGGCGCTCCCGGCGACTACGTGACGGGTGCGAACATCGCGGGCTTCGAGCGGGTGGCGGACGCGATGTCGGCGCAGGGCGTCATCTGAGCCGGAGGGTTCGTGTGAGCCCGAGGGCTGATGTGGACCGGAGGGTTCGTGTGGGCCGGAGGGTTCATGTGATCGAAACAGCAAAAGCTACTGCTTAGTAGTAACTTGTTGTACCGTTCGGGCATGGCAGAAGCAGCTTCCCTGCGCGCGGTGCGGGCCAGGATCGGCGACAGCGAGTTCGACCGCGACACCGCGGTGACCCGGCGCGAGCCCGGTGTCTACGACATCGACCTGTCCGCCGGGTGGACGATCATCAACGCAGTCAACGGCGGCTACCTCCTCGCCGTCCTGGGCCGCGCGCTGGCGGACGCCCTGCCGCACCCCGACCCGTTCACGATCAGTGCGCACTACCTGACGGCCTCCCACCCGGGCCCGGCGGTGGTGCGCACCGACGCCGTGCGCACCGGCCGCACGCTCTCCACCGGCCAGGCGTCCCTGTTCCAGTACGACGAGGAGGGCCGCGAGGTGGAGCGGATCCGCGTGCTCGCCTCGTACGGCGACCTCGACGGCCTGCCCGACGACGTCCGTACGACCGCGAAGCCGCCCGCGATCCCACCCGTCGACCAGTGCTTCGGGGCGTCGGACGGTCCCGCCTCCACCCCCGTTCCCGGCAGTTCGGCCATCACCGGGCGGCTGATGCTCAAGATGGACCCCGCCACGCTGGGCTGGGCCCTCGGGTCGCCGTCCGGCAAGGGGGAGATGCGGGCGTGGTTCGGCCTGGCCGACGGCCGGGACGCGGACCCGCTCTCGCTGCTCCTGGCGGTGGACGCGCTGCCGCCGACCGCGTTCGAGCTGGGCCTGTCGGGCTGGGTGCCCACGGTCGAGCTGACCGTGCACGTGCGCGCCCGTCCGGCGCCGGGCCCGCTCCGGGTCGCCGTCACGACCCGCAACCTGGCCGGCGGCTTCCTGGAGGAGGACGCCGAGGTCTGGGACAGCGCGGACCGCCTGGTGGCCCAGTCCCGCCAACTGGCCCGCGCCCGCCTGGGCTGAGCCCTTTCGGGGGGAGGGGGCGCGGGGAACTGCGCGCTCGGCTCCCACCGACCCGCACCCGATACACCCCGCAGCCCGATCCGCCTTTCAGGGGCGCGGGGAACTGGGGGACCAGCCACAGGCGCCCCGCACCGGACACGCCACCGCACCCCTGCCTCCGGAGGCGTGGAAACCGCGCGGCCGACCTCCGGGGGAGCGGGGGCCGACCTCCGGGAGGGTGGGCCCTAGAATCGGGCCTACCATGGCATACCTCGACCACGCCGCGACCACCCCCATGCTCCCGGAGGCGGTCGAGGCGATGACCGCCCAGTTCACCGTCACCGGCAACGCCTCCTCCCTGCACGCCGCCGGCCGTCGCGCCCGCCGGACGGTCGAGGAGTCCCGGGAGGCCCTGGCGGACGCCCTGGGCGCCCGCCCCAGCGAGGTGGTCCTCACCTCCGGCGGCACGGAGGCCGACAACCTCGCCGTGAAGGGCCTGTACTGGTCCCGCCGCGACGCCGACCCGGCCCGCACCCGGGTCCTGGCCAGCCCCGTCGAACACCACGCCGTCCTCGACGCCGTCGACTGGCTCGGCGAGCACGAGGGCGCCACCGTCGAGTACCTCCCGGTCGACCGGTACGGCCGCGTCCACCCCGAGGCCCTGCGCGAGGCCCTGGCCCGCAACCCCGACGACGTCGCCCTCGCGACCGTCATGTGGGCGAACAACGAGATCGGCACGGTCATGCCGGTGCACGAACTCGCCGACGTGGCGAACGAGTTCGGCGTTCCGCTGCACGCCGACGCCGTCCAGGCATTCGGCCAGCTCCCCGTCGACTTCGCCGCCTCGGGACTCGCCGCGATGACCGTCTCGGGCCACAAGATCGGCGGCCCGTACGGCATCGGGGCACTGCTGCTCGGCCGCGAGTACAGCCCCGTGCCCGTCCTGCACGGCGGCGGCCAGGAGCGCCATGTGCGCTCCGGCACGCTGGACGTGCCCGCCGTCGCCGCGTTCGCCGCGGCGGGCCGCACCGCCGCCGGACGGCGCGAGTGGTTCGCCCACGAGATCGGCCGGCTGCGCGACGACCTGGTCGACGTGGTGCGCAAGGCCGTACCCGACGCGATCCTCGGCGGCGACCCGTCGGACGGGGGCCGCCTGCCGGCGAACGCCCACTTCACGTTCCCCGGCTGCGAGGGCGACTCGCTGCTCCTGCTGCTCGACGCCCAGGGCATCGAGTGCTCCACCGGCTCGGCGTGCACGGCGGGCGTGGCCCAGCCCAGCCACGTCCTCCTCGCCACCGGCACCGACCCCGACCTGGCCCGCGGCACCCTGCGCTTCTCCCTCGGCCACACGTCGACGGAGGCGGACGTGGAGGCGGTCGGGAGGGCGATCGGCCCGGCGGTGGAACGGGCGCGGACGGCGGGGCTCAGCTAGCGACCGCCCCCGTCCGCGACCGCCCCCGTCCGCTCCGTGTGGCTTCGGCCGGGGACGACCGGCGGGCACCCGCCGGACGACCGCTAGGTGCGGTGTCTCAGGACGTTGGTTCCACGGCGTCCTCGAAGGTGAGCTGCTGCGGGATCGTGTCGAGTGGCTTCGGCGGCTGGTCGAACACGATGCGGTAGTCGCTGCCGGAGGTCCGGCTGATGGGTGGCCGGCCTCCGAGCCCGGAGTGCGGGCGCTCGTGGTTGTAGTAGTTGAGGAAGTTCGCGAGCGCGGCCCTGCGTTCCTGCTCGGAGGTGTAGGCGCGCACGTGGGCCCACTCGCGGGCCGGCGTCCCGTTGAACCTCTTCACCTTCCCGTTTGTCCGTGGCGTGTACGGCCTGGTGCGCTTGTGCTTCCAGCGGGCGTACCACTTGGCCAGGCAGCGGCGGGAGATCCCTGCTTCCGCAGCGACATGTGCGATCGGACGTCCGGCATCGACCCGCAGGCACAAGCGCAGACGTCCTTCAGGGGTTAGCGGTGCGTTCCGATGTCTCCTGCTGGTGGTGCTCCTGGACTCGGCGGCCGCGTTCACCGGGAGCCCCCGAGATTTCGGGGCTCCCGCGTGAGCGGCTGTGCGTGGCGTCAGCGTGCGAACTTTTCGATGGCCTCCGGGGTGACGGGGGTGAAGAAGTTGACGAGGTTGCCGTCGGGGTCGCGGAACAACAGCGACCGGTTGCCCCAGGGCATAGTGGTGGGCTCGTTAACGAAGTCGGTGACGAAGCCGGTCAGGTTCTGGTGAACGCGGTCCACGTCGTCGACGAGGAACTCGATGATCACGCTGTGGTTGTCCGCCGGGCGGGCGGAGCCCGGGGCGAACAGCGGGACGGTGCGGGTGCCGGCGATCGCGAGGGTTGCGCCCGCGGTCTTGAGTTCGGCGAAGTCCTCGGTGGCCCGTATCGCCTGCATCCCTGTAGCTCGCTCGTAGAACTCGACGAGGCGTGCGACGTCGCTGGTGATGATGCGGATCGAGACGAAGTCCATGGGTATCTCCTTGGCTGTGCTGGAGGCGTGCAGTCTCAGGCTAGGAGAAATAGTGGACAGAATCGGTCCTGTATTCGCGTTAGGCTGCGAACATGTCACGACCCACCGGCCGCGTGCTGAGACTCCTGGAGCTACTGCAGTCGGGCGGCACCCGGACTGTGGCCGAGCTCGCCGACCGTCTCGGCGTCGAAGGGCGCACTGTGCGGCGGTATGTGGACCAACTGATCGACCTGGACGTGCCCGTGGAGTCGGTGCGCGGCCGCTACGGCGGGTACCGGCTGGCTCCCGGGTACCGCTTGCCTCCGCTCATGCTCAGCGACGACGAGGCGCTGGCCGTGCTGCTCGGCCTGGTCGCCGGCCGCCGGGCAGAGCTGACGACGACGGAGCGCACGGCAAACGAGACGGCGTCAGCGAAGATCCGGCGGGTGCTGCCCAAGCACATCGCCCGCCGGCTCGACACACTCCTGGAAGCTCTCGCCTTCACGGATCAGCCCGGCGGGTTGGACCACCCGGACGCCGGGCTCCTGCTCACCATCGCCGATGCGGTGCGCCACCGCCGACCGGTCTCGATCCGCTACACCGACCGCGACGGACGGCGCAGCGAACGCACCCTGCACGCGTACGGGATCGTCGCCCATGCGGGCCGGTGGTACGTGACGGGCAAGGACGCCCAGGTCGGCGAGGACCGAACCTTCCGGCTCGATCGCATCGCAGCCGCGAGGACCCTGCCCGGCTCATTCGAAGCGCCCGTGGGTCCCGGTCCGGCACAACGCGTGTTGTCAGGATTCGCCACGGCCGAGTACAGGCATCAGGTCACCTTGCGGATCCACGGGACAGTTGAGCAGATCCGCGCCCACCTCCCCGCCAGCGTCGCGAGCCTGGAGGAGCTCGAGCCCGCGGCCGGCCAGGACCCGGCGGCCGAGCACTGGCTGCGCGTCGAGCTACGGGCGGAGCGGCTCGACTGGTTGCCTCCGGTACTCGCCTCACTCGACCGGCCGTTCGTCATCGAGCACCCCGATGAACTCCGCGCCCTCGTCATCGCGCTCGCCGATCGCTTCACGTCCTATGCCCGCCAAGCCTGACAGGCGAAGAACCAATGTCATGAGACGGCACAGCTAGGTACCCGCGCGGCGCAACCGCTCCTCGATCCCGCCGGCCAGCCCCGCGACCACGGGACCGCCGTCGGGGCGCAGTGCCGCCTTCTTGGCGTTGAAGCAGTGCACCCAGGCACCGGCCGCCCACGCCGCCTCGCGGTCGGCGGCGGTCCAGGACAGCCCCCTGGCCGCCGGGTAGGCATCGATGAACCGGGCCGTGTCCGGGATCGCCGTTTCACCGGGGCTGCCGCCCAGGACGGCGTGCACCGCGGCGGCCGCGCCGGCGACGACGATCTCCGGCTGTGCCACGACACTGTCCCAGTCGTGCACGGCGTACAGGTCGTCGCCCCGCCACATCACGTTCTGCGCCTCCCAGTCGCAGTGCCCGACGACGGGAACGCCGAGGTCGTGCCCGGCCAGCCGCTTCCGCACCCGGGTCGCCGCGTCGTCCAGCCAGTCCGGCCCCGGGTGCTCGTTGAGGTCCTCCGGACGGTCGTCGGGGAGCGGCCAGAGCCTGCCCTGGTCGTGGTTCCACCACACCCACGGCGGAGGCGGGTCCAGCGTGCCGATCCCCTCCACGGCGGGGGCGAGCGACACGAACCGGGCCAGCCCGGCGGCCGAACGGGCCGAGGAACGGGGAGCGGGCTCGATCGTCCCGCCGTCGTCCATCAGCGCTTCGATCGTCACGACCCGGTCGCCGACCAGGATCTGCTCGCCCAGCGGTTCCGCGCAGGGCAGCCCCGCCCGCCACATCAGCCGGTGGACCCGGCAGCAGCCGGTCAGCCGCTCGGCGAACGGACGGATCTTGACCACCACCCGGCGCCGGTCGGCCAGTTCCAGGGCGAGCACCGTGGACAGATGCGACCAGCGCCACAACTCTGTCGTGGGACGGCTGCCGAGGCGGTTCTCCACCAGGGAGAAGAGGGACGGGAGGTCGGGTGCGGCCGTCTCGTCGGACATCGCTGCGGCTCCTGCTCTCGGTCGTACACGGTCACTCTCGGTCGTACACGGGAAGGCGCTCCCGGCGCCCCACCCCTGTCCTGGGGTGATCTTCGGCCTCGCGGCCCGGGCGCGGGGGAGGGACACGCTGTGGCCGCTCCCGCCGCCCTCCTCCCGCCGCCCTCCTTCCGCCGTCCTCCTTCCGCCGGGCCGCTCCCGCCGCGGCCGTCACGACAGGGCGAGGGCGCGGCTCCCGTCCCGTCGACGGCCGCTGGAGCGCTGGAGGTCGAAGGTGAGGGTGAGCTTGCGCAGCCAGCGGTCGGTGCCGTCGTACCGGGGTGCGAACGGGTCCCGGCCGTGCACCGCCCGGTGGTTGTCGATGACCACCAGGTCGCCGGGGCCCAGCCGGACGCGCACGAGCGCCGCCTCCAGCCGGCGGCACAGCCGGGAGAACGCCTGCGCGGACGCGTCGTCCCCCGGCGCGGTCGTGGTGTACGCCGGGTCGACCCTCAGGTACGGCTGCGAACCGCCGGAGAGGACGGGACGCCACACGGGGGACGGGTCCGCGGACCGGCTCGTCCTGAGGTGCTCGGGGTCGGGGAGGATGCCGAAGCGCGGCCGGCGGAGCAGCTCGTCGTCGTCCGCGCCGATCCCGGCGAGCGCGCCGACGTCGGCGACGGTCGTCGCGACCAGGTCCGGATTGCGCAGGCAGAGCAGGGCCAGCACGTCGCAGCGGTGGTCGTCGAAGGCGTCCTCGACGTGGAAGTCGAGGTGGTGCAGGCTGCCGTGGCCGGTCTGCGCGTGTTCCTCGCCCCTGATCGGCAGCACGTCGTTGAACAGCCTGCCGTCCTGGAGCGTCTGCCAGCAGACCGGATCGCCGGCCTGCATCGCCACCAGCGCCAGCCAGAGGTCGTGGGCGGCCGTGGCGGCGCGTCCGCGCAGCCGCCAGTGCGACGGCGTCGGACCGACGTCCTCCTCCGGAGGGGGCCTGCGCACCACCGTGACCGGGCTGCCCAGCCGGCGCCGCACACCGGCCAGCGCGTCCGTCAGCCGTACGGGGAGGACGTCCCGGTGCCCGGCGAGCCGCGTCAGCAGGCCGATTTCGTCCGCGCTGCCGTACTCGCCCACGAACCGGCGGACGAGGTCGTCCGCGGGGCGTACCTCCCGCTCGGTGAGCGTGATCTCCCGGATGCCGGGCACTGAGGCGGATCCACGCATGTGCTACCCCTTCTGCCGTCTCGGTCCGTCTCCGGTCCCGTACCGGCCCGTACCGGCCTGATGCTGGCCCGTGCCGGTCCTTCCCGGCCGGGTCGGGCCGGGCAGGACCGGTGCGGTGCGGTGCGGCGCGCTCGCCTATCCGCCGCCCCCGGTCGGTTCGGTCAGCTCGGCCAGCTCGGTCAGCTGCTCGGTCCAGGGGCCGGTCGGGAACCGGTGTTCCACGATCTGCCGGTTGCGCCGCAGCACGTCGGCCATGCCGCGCTCCCCGGCGCGGTTCGCCCGCACGGCCGTCATCAGCTCGTCCCCCGCCCGCTCCATCCCGGCGGGGCCGGGCTCCACCGGGACGACGGAGAACTCCCCGCCGTACGTCGGGGCGAAGGCGTCGTACCCCGTACTCGCGCACGGCAGCTCGGCGACGGCGGCCAGCGCCGGTCCCAGTCCGACCGTCTCGACGTCGCCGGTGTTCGGGGTGAAGACGACCCCGCCGCCGCTCACCGAGGCGATGCGCAGGAGATCGACCTCGTCCAGCCGCCAGCGGCCGGCGCCGTCCCGGGTGCTGCACACCGGGACACCGTCGAGGAAACGCACGTCGGGGAGCAGATCGAGGCGCCGTGCGGTGCTCAGCACCTCGTCCGCGTAGGAGGGGTCCTCCGCCAGGCTGCCGAACACGAGCAGGTACGGGGCGGGCAGCCCGCGACGGACGGCGGCCGACCGGGCCGCCGCCAGCAGTTCGAGGGCGAGCTCCACGCCCTTGACCCGGAAGACCCGCACCGGGTCGAGCAGGATCGGCCGCCGCGGATCGAGCCCCAGGCCGTCGAGGAACTGCCGGTGCCGCGGCTCCAGCGGCCCGATGGGCACCCGGGGCAGGATGTTGGGCACCACGCGCGGCCGCTCCGGTACCGGATAGCCCGCGGCCTCCTCCGCGAGCGCCTCGGACACCACCGCCCACCGCACACCCGGGCCGGTCCGCGGGAGCGGGGTGAACTCGTTGGGCCGCTCCGGGTACATGCGCGTGCCCTCCTCGTACACCGCGCAACTGCCGAAGAGGTCGTGGTCCCAGAAGAGCACACCGCCGGCCCGGCGCTCGCGGTGGCGCTCGCGCCCCGCGGCGTGCAGGGCCTTGGTGACGGGCACCGCGTCCGAGAGCGTCATGTTGACCGCGACGGTCCAGTCGATCCGGTTCCGGCGCATCCAGTCCGCGAAGTGGACGCGGTAGGGGGCGGCCAGGCGGTCGATGCGCTCGTGCAGGTGGGCGCGCCCGGCGGGATCCAGCGCCGCGGCGTCCGCGACCGACGTCCGGACGGAGGTCCACTCGGCGGCCGCGCGGTCGCGAGTGCCGAAGACGGGAGGGACCTGCGGAGCCGGCTCCCACAGCCCGGACGACTCCTGCTCGGCCGGTCCGTACGGGAAGAAGGCCGGTTTGTCGGGTCGCCACGAGTAGCCCAGGTCGGCGGGGACGGGCGTGTCGAGCAGCTTCAGGTCGACGCCGAGGCCGACCACGTTGCGGAAGATCGTCAGCAGGCCGCTGGCCGGCACCCCGTCCCCGCACACCAGTCCTATGCGCACCTGGACGTCACCGGCCCAGCTGGGTGTTCATGACGGCCTCCACCAGGGTGGCTCCGGCTTCGGTGAGGGCGACGCTGCCGGCCCTCCGGTCTATCCGCACCAGCCCGCGTTCGGCGAGCGAGTCGAACATCGCGCCCCACCGGCCGGACAGCAGAGAGCTGCCGGGGAACCGGGAGCGGTGGACGTCCTCCAGCAGTGGCCGGCAGGTGGACAGCGCCATCTGCACCGCCCGCACCTCCCGGTGGTCCGGGCTGACCGTGGTGACGTTCTCCAGCGGAACCCCGCCCTGCTCGACCAGGCTGAGATAGCGCGCCGGAGCGGCCACCGCGTTCGCCTCCGCGTCCCCGCACCAGCTGTAGGCGCCCAGCCCGATACCCACCTGGGGGACCTGCTTGTCCTGGTCGAGGTTGAGGGAGCGCCACAGCTCCGGCCCCACGTCACGCCGTGGGAAGTAGGTGGTGGGGTGCTCGTAGTAGCCGGCGGCGCCGAGCCGGTCGACGGCCCCCTCCCGCATCTGCATCTGCTGTCCCAGCGACGGCCACGCGAACCCGCGCCGCTCCAGCTGCTCGCGTACGCGCGGGTCCTCCCACGGGGCCGGGGACACGTGCCCGATGGCCGACTCGACGTCGTGGAAGGACCGCAGATGCAGCTTGATCGCGACGACGGTGCTGAACCGGGCCTCGATCAGGCGGTCGACGTCGTCCAGGAAACCGGCGACCGTCTGGCCGGGCAGGCCCCAGACGAGATCGCCGTCGACCCGGGTGAAGCCCAGCCGTTCCGCGGCCGCGCGGACCTGCAGCGCCTGGTCCCCGGTGTGCCGGCGGTTGGCCACCGCCAGCAGCCGGTCGTCCAGGGACTGGATGCCGTAGGAGAGCGCGGTGAAGCCCGCTCCGCGCAGGGTCGACAGGATCTCCTCGGTGAGGGAGTCCGGGCTCCCCTCCGCCCGCATCGAGGTCCGCTCGTCGATGGCGAACGTCTCCCGGTAGAAGTCCACCAGCCGCTCGATCTCACCGGCGGGCAGCACGCTCGGTGTCCCGCCGAACAGACAGAACTCGCCGACCGGAGTGGTGCGCAGCGCCGGGACCGCCGCCACCCAGGAGCGGGCCTCCCGGATGTTCGCGTCCACCCACCGGCGCGCGGTCGCGTCGGCCGTGTCGGTCCGGCTGCTCGTCACGAGGGTCGGGAACTGGCAGAAATGGCAGCGGTACCGGCACAGCGGGATGTCCACCCACAGATGGAAGGACGGCGCCTCGCGGAGCCCGCGGTCCAGGTCGCGGAAGAAATGCTGCGGGTCGCTCTCCACGTCTCCCGTGAAAACATGGGTGAATGCCTCGGCCTGCAGATATCCGAGGAGTTCGTCGTTTCGCTCGTCGGCGAGCACCGGGAACACCCTGGGCGCCGGATATGCGGAATCGATCGCGGAAAGGCTGTGGAGCGCCTCGTTTCGGTCATACAAATGCACCGTGCTGGTCCCCATATGTGCGACACTCCGTATCAACTGCGCCGAGTGGCAGGGTGCGCGCCGGTCCGGACAGCACACGGCCGTCGGGAGAGGCGCGGGAAATGATCGGTTCCGGGCACCGCCCGACCAGGCTAGAAGAGCCCCATCGGACGGTCAATGCCGCATGTGAAGGGGCGGCAGGATGGCGGATTCCTTGCGCTGCGGGGCGGACGGACAGGAAAAGCTGCGCCTCACGTTACGCAAGTGGCACCGGCGCGGAATTGGTGACGCGACGGCCGATCCGCGACGGCCGATTCGCGATGGACGATCCGCGAGGATGATCCGCGACGGCCGATTCGCGACGGCCGGGAATTCTGCTTCAATATCCGGCATGGTATGGCCACCACGACTCGTCATGACCGATTCGGCCGCCGCCGCACTGGCCGATTTCAGCTCGACGCGGCAGCCGGAAGAGCTGATGACCGAGCAGGCCCAGCAGGCGGCCCTTCGCCGCGCCCGCGGGGAAATCCCCGAACTGCACCGGCTGCTGGACGAGGCCGTCACCGCGCTGCGTACGTCGCTGGCCGTGGTCGTCGAGAACTTCCCGCCCGACGCCACCGCGCTGGCCGTCGCCGCCACCGCCCTCGGCAGGGTCGACCCGAGCTGCAACGGCCCCGTCCCGGACACCCTCGTGCACGACGTGGTCGACAGCGAGGCCCGGCCCTACCGCGACCCGGACCCGTTCCACACCGACTCCCCCCTGCAGGCGGAGCCGCACGCCTACCTCGGGCTGCTGTGCGTCCGCCCGAGTCCCGCGGGCGACGGACGGACCGTTCTGGTGAGCGCGGCGGACGTCGCCGCGGAGATCGCCGACGACGGCCGGCTGCGCGCGCTCCAGGCCCCGCGCTATCCGTTCGCGGTCCCCCGTGAGCCCGGTGAGCCCGGTGAGCCCGGCGGCGACGGGTCGTCGGTCACCACCCACCCGATCCTCACGGTGTCCGGCGAGGACGTCACCGTGCGGTACTGCCCCGTGCGGGTCACCGCGGGCGTGCGGTCGGCCGGACACGCCCTGGACGCCGAACACGTCGACGCGCTCGGCGCGTTCGAGCGCGCGCTGGAGGCACCGCGGCTGCCCACGGTCTTCCTGCTGCGCGCGGGCGAACTCCTGCTGCTGGACAACCGGCGCCTGCTGCACGGCCGCACCGACGTCGGTCCGTCGGGCGTGGGCCGGCACCTCATGCGCGTCAAGGTGCGCACCCGGACCGCGGACGCGTAGCGCCTACGCGCTGCGTGCGGACGGGCCGGCGGACGGATCGGCGGACGGATCGGCCGACCGGTCGGCCTCCTGCTCCGCGGCCCTGCGCACCAGGGGTATGTACCGGTCCCAGTCCCAGTGGGGGCCGGGATCGGTGTGGTCGGTCCCCGGGACCTCGACGTGGCCGATGATGTGGTCCCGGTCGACGGGAAGGCCGTACCGGGCACAGATCCGGGCTGTCAGGCGGGCCGACGCCCCGTACATCGCGTCCGTGAAGTCCTCGGGCCGGTCCACGAAGCCCTCGTGCTCGATGCCGACGCTGCGCTCGTTGAAGTCGCGGTTGCCCGCGTGGAAGGCCACGTCCAGCTCGCGGATCATCTGCGTGATGCGGCCGTCCTGGCGGACGATGTAGTGCGTGGCGGCGCCGTGGCCGGGGTCCTGGAAGACCTTGACGGCGCTCCTGTAGCTGCCCTGGGTGACATGGATGATCACACGGTCTATGCCGAAGTCGTCGGGCCGGTCCGCCCGCCGCCAGTTCGCCGAGGACGCCGCCACCCAGCGCGCGCCCCCGAAGTCGACCTCGCCCTCCTTGCGCGGCTTGCTCACGCCCGGCGCGCGCCACCACAGGCGCCCCAGCTCGTCCCGGGCCAGCACGGCGGTGCCGACGGCGGCCGCGGCACCGCCGAGGAGCAGCGCGCGGCGCCCGACGCGCCGGTCGGAGTCACCACCGTGCGTACCGGAGCCGCCTCCGCGGCGCGTGCCGGAGCCGCCTCGTGTGCCGGGGGCGCCGTCACGGTGCGTGCCGGAGACCCCGTCGTCGCCGCCGTCACCGCCGTCGCGCCGGTCCGGGTCGTTCGTCGTCTCCGTCATACGATCTTCAACGGATACTCGCGGGCTCCGGTTCCCGGGGACCCGTACCCTGGAAGGGTTATGACTGAGACCTCGCAGCGCCCCCGCCCCCGCCCCCTCAGGGTCCTGGCCGCCATGTCCGGCGGCGTGGACTCCGCCGTCGCCGCCGCCCGTGCCGCGGAGGCCGGGCACGACGTGACCGGTGTGCACCTCGCCCTCTCGGCGAACCCGCAGTCGTTCCGTACGGGCGCGCGGGGCTGTTGCACCATCGAGGACTCGCGCGACGCCCGCCGGGCCGCGGACGTCATCGGCATCCCGTTCTACGTGTGGGACCTCGCCGAGCGCTTCCGCGAGGACGTCGTCGACGACTTCGTGGCGGAGTACGAGGCCGGCCGCACCCCGAACCCCTGCCTGCGCTGCAACGAGAAGATCAAGTTCGCGGCCCTGCTGGACAAGGCCCTCGCCCTCGGCTTCGACGCGGTCTGCACGGGCCACTACGCCAAGGTGCTGGTGAACGAGGACGGCACGCGCGAGCTGCACCGCGCCTCCGACATGGCCAAGGACCAGTCGTACGTCCTCGGCGTCCTGGACGACCGCCAGCTCGCCCACGCGCTGTTCCCCCTGGGCGACACGGTGACGACGAAGGACGAGATCCGCGCGGAGGCCGAGCGCCGGGGCCTGGCCGTCGCCAAGAAGCCCGACTCGCACGACATCTGCTTCATCGCCGACGGCGACACCCAGGGCTTCCTGTCGAAGCGGCTGGGCAAGGCGGAGGGCGACATCGTCGACGAGTCCGGCGCGGTCGTCGGCAGCCACGAGGGGGCGTACGGCTTCACGATCGGCCAGCGCAAGGGCCTGCGCATCGGCACGCCCGCGCCCGACGGCAAGCCGCGCTACGTCCTGGACATCTCCCCGGTGGACAACACGGTGACGGTGGGCCCGGCGGCGGCCCTGGACGTCACCGCGCTGACGGCGATCCGGCCCCGCTGGTGCGGCGCGGCCCCGACCGCCCCCGGCACGTACACGGCCCAGCTCCGCGCCCACGGCGGCGAGACGGAGGTCCGCGCGGAGCTGGTGGACGGCACCCTGGAGGTCACCTTCACGGAGCCGGTCCGCGGGGTGGCCCCCGGCCAGGCGATCGTCCTGTACGACGGCACGCGGGTGGTGGGCTCGGCGACGATCGAGACGACGGAGCGGGTCACGGCGTCGGTCTGACGCCCCCCGGACGCCGCGCGAGACTCCGCACGAGCGCGTGCAACGCGGCCCGGTCCGCTGTGAGCACGTCGGCCGGATGGTCGCTCTCGCGCAGGGCGACGGCGGAGGGGCCGATGGCGGCCACCTCGACGCAGTTGTTGCCGCCGTCGCCGGAGAAGGACGACTTGCGCCAGTGCATCTCGGGCAAGACGTGCCCCCTTCTTACAGTTCCTTGGCGATTCCGTGGATGAAGTCGGTCGACTTCTTCGCAGTCAACGCCACTTGTTCGACCAAGTCCAGCCGCACCCGGAAGTTCTGCAACTGGGTCGGCGAGTCGAAGAACAAGGGGCCCGCAGGCGAGTCCATGTGCACCGTGTCCAGATGGGGGTTGGCCGCCACCGCGTACAGGATGGAGTCCCCCGCCATGGGGAAGCCGCCGTTGGCGAAGGGGATGACCAGCAAGGTCACGTTGTCGCGCTCGTTCTCGTCCAGCAAGTGCTGAAGCTGGGCCCGTGCCACCTTCCTGCCGCCGAACTGCATCCGCAGGGCCGACTCGTGGATGACACCGGTGTACGGCTTCGGATCGGGACCGGTGATCACCGACTGCCGGGCGAGACGGTGGGCGACGCAGAGCTCGATCTCCAGGCGGGGCGGCTTCGGCACGACGAGATCGAACATGGCCCGTGCGTGATCCTCGGTCTGGAACAGTCCGGGCAGGTGCGAGGTCTGAACGGTGCGCAGGCGTACCGCGTGGTGCTCGATCTCCGAGATGTCGAGCAGACCGGGCGGCACCTTCCCCCGGTAGTCGTCCCACCAACTCGCCCTGCGGCCACCTGTCATCGAGGCGAGGGTCTCGACCAGGTCCTCGTCGTTGCACTCGTAGATGCTTGCCAGTCTCCGGAGCCGTTCCTCGCTGATGCCGTAGCGGCCCGCCTCGATGTTGGAGATGTTCGTCCGGTCCGTGCCCAGCGAACTCGCCGCCGCCGGGGCCGACATGCCCGCTGACTCGCGCAGCCGCCGAAGTTCCAGGCCGAGACGGCGCTGCCGGATTGAGGGCGTATTCGGTGCCAATGGGCCTCCTTGCTCGCGCACAGTGTGTCGATGCCGGGCCGGTGAGTCCACTCACGCTCAATATTTAACCCGTTCAGGTTGCTTTGATGGCACGTGTTAAATGGCGGAGCCTATGGTGTGGCTCAGGTCACCGTTCTGGCCCCGCGCCGGCGGAAGCGCACCGGCATGCCCGCCGGCAGGCACACCGCGGCGGCCCCATCACGTCCACGCGCTCCGCGGAGCGCCCCGCACCAATGGAGGTGCCGCGTGAGTTCAGCTCTGGGCATCCGGCCCGACGGCCGGTATCCCGAACCCCTCCCGTTCACGGCTCCCTGGGTCTACGAACTCCACTTCCCCTGTGACCCCCGCAGTCCCGCGATCGCCCGCCTCACGCTCCGCGCGGTTCTCGGCGCGTACCACCTCGCCGACCTGGCCGACCGGGCCGAACTGCTGACCACGGAGCTGGCGACCAACTCGGTGCGGCACACCAAGGGCCCCGCCTCCGTACGGCTCCAGTGGCTGCACCCCGTGCTGCGCGTCAGCGTGTGGGACATGAGCCCCGACCTGCCTCCGCTGGCCCCGCCCCCGCCGGTGAGCGCCCACGCGGACGGCGGGCGGGGCATGGTCATCCTCGACACCGTCGCCGACCGCTGGGGCGGGTGCGCCATGGGGGAGGGCCCGTACGGGCCGGGTGGCAAGACGATGTGGTTCGAACTGTCCGTGCCGACACCCACGCCGACCGTCTGACGGGTCGGGGCGGTCCGGAGGCGTTCCCCTTGTCGGTGTCGTTCAGGTCGACCACTCCGGTCGACACCGACATATGGAGCCGTCACACCCCTGCAGCGAAGGAGCAGCCGGTGATCTCGTCCGAAGACGACGCGGCACTGCCGTCCGCGGAACCGCAGCCCATCCAGGCCCGTGTGACGGTCTCGGGCGCGATGGCCGGCATTCTCCGCGATCTCGCCGCCCTCGACGGGCGCACCCCCGAGGCGCTGGCAGTCGAGTGGGCGGCGGGAAAGCTGGTCATCCCCGAAGGGACCGTGGGCGACGTCGTCGACGACTGGGGCCTCTTCGACGGACCGCCCGATCTCGCGAGCCGCGTACACGAGTACCTGCGGGGCGGAAACGCCGCGTGACCGTCCCCGCCACGCTCGCGGTGGCCGACACCAGCGTCCTGCTCGCCGCCACCGGTTACGCGCGCGTCCCCGTGGTGGACGCCCAACTCCTCGGCGAAGCGGAGAAAGTGCAACGCCGGTACATGGGGCAGGCGATCGGTCTGACCGACGCCGTCAACGCGTGCCTGGCCTGGTGGCTCCAGCACCCGATGGTCCTGTCGTTCGACAACCACTACAGGATCATCGCTCCGCGGCGATCGGATGAGGCAGCGCTCGACGTGCGGCCATGACCGGTCCGGGTCACCCGTGTCAGCGCGAGCTGACGGTCTCCACCTCGTAGAAGCAGAAGTGGTCCTTGATCTCCGCGACCTCCGGCTTGGGGTCCGGGTACGCCCAGACGAGGTCCGGGGCGTCCGGGAGCGACCAGTAGGACGCGTCGCCCTTGAACGGGCAGTGGGTCGAGGTGTCCGACGGGGTCAGGAGGTCGACGCGTACGTCCTCCGGCGGGAGGTAGTAGCGCACGGGCAGACCCGTCTCGCGCAGCACCAGCGGGCGCGTGCTCTCCGCGAGCACCTGCCCTCCGTGTACGACGCGCACGTGCTCGGTGCCCTGCTCGACGGTGATGCGGTGGCCCTTGGTCACGGTTCCACTCCTTGGTAGGGGTCGTGGGGCTGCGGTGCCGTTCTCGGCCCGTACAGCGTCCGGCGCCGCCGTGTTCTTCCCCGGAGGGCGACCCGTAGTTTGGGTCCATGAACATCTGCGTCTTCCTCTCCGCCGCCGATCTCGACGAGCGCTACACCCGGCCCGCCCGCGAGTTCGCCGAACTGCTCGGCAAGGGCGGGCACACGCTGGTGTGGGGCGGCAGCGACGTCGGGCTCATGAAGGTCGTCGCCGACGGGGTGAAGGAGGCGGGCGGACGGCTGGTGGGCGTCTCCGTCCGGTTCCTCGTCGCCAACGCGCGCGAGGGCGCGGACGAGATGGTCGTCGCCCGGGACCTCGCCGAGCGCAAGGCGCTGCTCCTGGAGAAGGCGGACGCCGTCGTCATCATGGTCGGCGGTACGGGCACGCTCGACGAGGCGACCGAGATCCTGGAGCTGAAGAAGCACGGGCACACCGACAAACCGGTCGTCCTGCTCAACACCGCCGGGTTCTACGACGGCCTGAAGGAGCAGTTCCTGCGCATGGAGGCCGAGGGCTTCCTGCCCGTGCCGCTCACCGACCTGGTGTTCTTCGCGGAGGAGGGTGTGGGGGCGCTGGCCTACCTGGAGGAGAGCCTGGGCACGCGGTGATGCGAGCATGGCGGACATGGCTACTCATGTGATCACCGGGGCCGGTTCCGGCATCGGCGCGGCCGTCGCCCGCCGCCTCCACGCGCGCGGGGACGACCTCGTGCTGCACGCGCGCGACGCGGGCCGCGCCAAGGAACTGGCCGCCGGGTTCCCCGGGGCCCGGACCCTCGTCGGCGACCTCGCGGACCCGGACCGCCTGTCCTGGGCGTTCTCCCACCAGACCCTGCCCGACCGGGTGGACTCGCTCCTGCACATCGCGGGCGTGGTCGACCTCGGCCGGGTCGGCGACCTGACCCCCAAGACCTGGCGCCACCAGCTCGACGTCAACCTGATCTCGCCCGCCGAACTGACCCGGCACTTCCTGCCCCAGCTCCGGCTCGCTCAGGGGCATGTGGTCTTCGTCAACTCCGGCTCCGGGCTCAACGCCGGCCACGAGTGGTCGGCGTACGCCGCGTCCAAGCACGGGCTGAAGGCCCTCGCCGACTCGCTGCGCCACGAGGAGCACGCGAACGGCGTCCGCGTCACGTCCGTCTACCCCGGCCGCACCACGAGCCCCATGCAGGAGAAGGTCCACCGGCAGGAGGGCAAGGAGTACGACCCCACGAAGTGGATCGACCCCGAGTCCGTCGCGACGACCATCGTGATGGCGCTGGACCTGCCCAGGGACGCCGAGGTCAACGACCTGACGGTGCGTCCGGGACGCTGAACGGCGGCACGTCCGGCCGCGGACCGGGGCGGCCGCGGCTCCGGTCGGACGTGGCCGCGGCTCCGGTCGGACACGGTCCCGGCTCCGACCGGGCGCGGCCCCGGCCCGCCCGTTCCGTAGGCTGCCGGGGTGAGCGAAAACAGTGAGTTCAGGCCCGGCCCCGCCACCGGCGTCGGGTCGATGCCGGGCGGCGACGCCCAGGAGGCCGCCAGGACCGTGACCGGGACCTTCGAGGGCCCGGAGACCGGCATGCCGTTCCTGGCGGAACTGCCCGCCCGCGGCCCCGGCGCGGACATGATCGGCCGGACCGCCGGGATGCTGACCGAGCTGTACGCGCGCGTGGAGCCCAGCGGCTGGCGGCTGGGCGACCGGCCGGGCCGCGACACCAGGCGCGCCAGGTCCTGGCTCGGCGAGGACCTCGACGCCCTGGAGGAGTTCACCCAGGGCTACGAAGGGCCGCTGAAGGTGCAGGCGGTGGGGCCCTGGACGCTCGCCGCCGCGCTGGAGCTGCGCAACGGGGAGGTGGCCCTCTCGGACGCCGGGGCCTGCCGCGACCTCGCCGCGTCGCTCGCCGAAGGGCTGCGCGAGCACCTCGCCGACGTACGCCGCCGCGTCCCCGGCGCCCAGGTCGTCCTGCAGCTCGACGAACCCTCCCTCACCGCGGTCCTGCGCGGCCACGTGCGGTCCGCCAGCGGCTACCGCACCCACCGGGCCGTGGACCGGCAGGTCGTCGAGGCCGCCCTGCGGGACGTGATCGGCGTGCAGGCGGGCGCCGCGCAGAGGGACGGGGACGAGAGCGGAGGCGAGGACGGGGGCGAGGACGGGGACGGGGTACGGAAGGACGGTCCGGTCGTCGTGCACTCGTGCGCCCCGGACGTGCCGTTCGCGCTGCTGCGCCGGGCCGGGGCGGCGGCCGTCTCCTTCGACTTCGCGCTGCTCACCGAGCGTGACGACGACACGATCGGGGAGGCGGTGGAAGCGGGGACGCGGCTCTTCGCCGGTGTCGTGGCGGGTACGGACGGCCCGTTGTCGGACCCTGCCGGTAGCGTCATGGGGGTCAGGACGCTGTGGCGCAGGCTGGGGCTGAGTCCGGGGCTTCTCGCGGACGCGGTCACCCTCACCCCGTCGTGCGGACTCGCGGGCGCCTCTCCCGAGTACGCGCGCCAGGCGCTCGCCCACTGCGTCCGGGCGGCAAGGTCCCTCGCGGACAACCCAGAGTAGCCAGAGCAGCATAACGGGAGGACCACACGGTGGCCGGCGACAAGGACGCACAGACCGCCTCGGCTGACACCGCGGCGGCGGCCGCGGGACCCGCGCCGAGCGAGGCACGGGAGAAGCACGCGCAGCTCGCCGAGCAGATCGAGGAGCACCGCTTCCGGTACTACGTGAAGGACGCGCCGGTCGTCAGCGACGCGGACTTCGACAAGCTCCTGCGCTCCCTGGAGGCGCTGGAGGACGAGTACCCCGAGCTGCGCACCCCGGACTCGCCGACCCAGAAGGTCGCGGGGGCGTACGCCACGGAGTTCACGGCCGTCCAGCACCGGGAGCGCATGCTCTCCCTGGACAACGCCTTCGACGACGAGGAGTTGTCCTCCTGGGCCGACCGCCTCGCCAAGGAGGTCGGCACGTCCGCGTACCACTTCCTGTGCGAGCTGAAGGTCGACGGGCTCGCGGTCAACCTCACGTACGAGCACGGGCGGCTCACCCGCGCGGCGACCCGCGGCGACGGCCGCACGGGCGAGGACATCACGCCCAACGTCCGTACGATCGCGGAGATCCCGGACCGGCTGCGCGGCGAGCGCGTCCCCGACCTCGTGGAGATCCGCGGCGAGGTCTACTTCCCGATGAGCAAGTTCGAGGAGCTCAACGCCCGTCTGGTGGAGGCCGGCGACAAGCCCTTCGCCAACCCGCGCAACGCGGCGGCGGGCTCACTGCGCCAGAAGGACCCCCGTGTCACGGCGACCCGCCCGCTGCACATGGTCGTGCACGGCATCGGCGCGCGCGAGGGCTTCGACATCGACTGTCTCTCGCACGCCTACGAGCTGCTGCGCGAGTGGGGCCTGCCGACGACCTCCTACGGCAAGGTCGTCGACGGCATGGACGGCGTCCGGGAGTTCATCGCGTACTACGGGGAGAACCGCCACTCCGTGGAGCACGAGATCGACGGCGTCGTCGTCAAGCTCGACGAGATCCCCCTCCAGGGCCGCCTCGGCTCGACCTCCCGCGCCCCCCGCTGGGCGATCGCCTGGAAGTACGCGCCCGAGGAGGTCAACACCAAACTGATCGACATCACGGTGAACGTGGGACGCACCGGCCGCGTCACCCCGTTCGCGCAGGTGGAGCCCGTCACGGTGGCCGGCTCCGAGGTCGAGTTCGCGACGCTGCACAACAAGGACGTGGTCAAGGCCAAGGGCGTCCTCATCGGCGACACGGTGGTGCTGCGCAAGGCCGGGGACGTCATCCCGGAGATCCTCGGACCGGTCGCCGACCTGCGGGACGGCAGCGAGCGGGAGTTCGTGATGCCCGCCGAGTGCCCCGAGTGCGGCACGGCGCTGGCGCCCGCCAAGGAGGGGGACATCGACCTGCGCTGCCCGAACAGCGCCACCTGCCCGGCCCAGTTGCGCGAGCGCCTCTTCTACCTCGGCGGCCGCAAGTGCCTGGACATCGAGAACTTCGGTTACGTGGCCGCCGCCGCGCTGACCAAGCCCCTGGAGCCGGCGGAGCCGCCCCTGCGCAACGAGGGCGACCTCTTCGACCTCACCGTCGAACAGCTGCTGCCCATCAGGGCGTACGTCCTCGACCCGGACAGCGGACTGCCCAAGCGGGACCCGGAGACCGGCGAGGAGAAGATCGCGACGGTCTTCGCCAACCAGGAGGGCGCGCCGAAGAAGAACACCCTCGCGATGCTCGACAACATCGCGGCGGCCAAGGAGCGCCCGCTGGCCCGGATCCTCACCGGTCTGTCCATCCGCCACGTGGGACCGGTCGCGGCCGAGGCGCTGGCCCGCGAGTTCCGCTCGATCGACCGGATGGAGCAGGCCACGGAGGAGGAACTCGCCGCCGTCGAGGGCGTCGGGCCCACCATCGCCGCCTCGCTGAAGCAGTGGTTCACGGTGGACTGGCACCAGGAGATCCTCCGCAAGTGGCGGGCCGCGGGCGTCCGCATGGAGGAGGCGGGCTCCGGCGAGGACGAGGGGCCCCGCCCGCTCGCGGGACTCACCGTCGTCGTCACGGGCACCCTGGAACGTCACACGCGTGACGGGGCGAAAGAGGCGCTGCAGAGCCGGGGAGCGAAGGTGGCCGGTTCTGTCTCGAAGAAGACGTCTTTCGTTGTTGTGGGTGACAACCCCGGATCGAAGTACGACAAGGCGATGCAGCTGAAAGTTCCGGTTCTGAACGAGGACGGTTTCGCCGTTCTGCTCGAACAAGGACCGGAGGCGGCGGCCGATGTCGCGCTTCCGGCCGAGGAGTAGCGGTTGAAGACCACCCGTTCGGCGCATACCAGATGCATACGGGTGCCCGGGCCGCATTCGGGCAACCGTGGACGACCGCTGCCCGTGGAGGCCCTGTGCGGCCTACTGTTGAGAGGTGCGCCTGCCGTGCCCAGCTGCGGTCGGGGCGCCCCCCTGCTCCCCGGGAGCCGGGGGAGGGTTTTTCGGACGCGGTGCCGTTGAGGGATCAGGGGGCCTCCTGCGCCCTCCGGCCGGGCATCGGGCCGCGTGGCGTGGGCACCGCCGGCTGTGAGAGGGACGGGAATGGAACCGACCGAGAGCGCCGCCCCGGACTCCCGGCTGCGCCCGCGCTGGATGACCGGTGTACGGCGATGGGGGCACCCCCTGCTGGAGCGGAGCCGGGAGTTCGGGGCGAACCTCGGGGTCACCCGGTCCGCCGGCCGGCCCGGCGCACCGGGGCGGACCGCCGGACCGCCCGCCGCGCCGGACGGGCGCGGCCCCGGCCGCCCC
>NZ_JAHKJW010000026.1:0-59986 GCF_019710745.1 Streptomyces beigongshangae | reverse complement strand
CCCCGTTCCCTTTCCCCCGCCCCTTCTCCTGTCCCTGCCCCCGCTTCCTCTTCGCTGTCCGGTCACGAGGGCGACCGGCAGATGTCCTGGCCCGCGCTGCCCGCGGCGATCGTCGCGGCCGCCGCCTTCGTGCTGGGCGCGGGTTTCTACCGCGCCTTCAGCGACCACCACGCGCTCTTCCCGTCCGGTTCCGTCGGCTGGGCGCTGGCCGTCCTGACCGGCGTCATCGTCGGCCATCTGGTCGCGCTCGGCCGGTCCCGCTGGTGGGGCGGCACGGGTTCCGGAGCGGCCCTCACCCTCGCCGTCCTGCTGCTGTACGGCTGGGTGCCGGCCGGGATGGTCAGCCTCACCGTCGTCGTGCTCGTCGGCGTCGCCCGGCGTCACCACTGGCGCCAGGGCGTCCTGCACGGCGCGGTGGACATCCTCGGCATCGGCGCGGGAGCGCTGGTGCTGGCCGTGTTCGGCCGGGCGCCGTCCGTCGAGACGCCCTGGAAACCGGAGAGCTGGACGGTTTACACCGTGCCGCAGGTGGTGCTGGTGGCCGGGGCGTATCTCGCCGTGAGCCGCGCGCTCCTCTGGTACCTCCACACACCCCGCACCGGCGGACTGCCGACCGTGGCCCGCACGGCCCTGGCCAGGCAGGGCCTCGTCGCCGTCGCGCTGCTCGGCATCGCCCCGCTGATCTGTGTCGTCGCCCTCGCCCTCCCGGTGGTCCTGCCGCTCTTCGCCGTACCCCTCATCGCGCTCGACTCCACGCTCTGGATAGCGCGTGCCCGGGCCGAGGAGCAACTGCGTGACCCCCTCACCGGTCTGCCCAACCGGCAGTGGCTTCTCGAACGGACCTGGCGGGCGCTGGACGACGCCGAGCGCATCGGTGCGCGTTCCGCTCTGATGCTGATCGACCTGGACCGCTTCCGGTCCGTGAACGACACGCTCGGACATCTCGCGGGGGACCGGCTGCTGCTGCAGATAGCGGACCGGCTGCGGGTCGCCCTGCCGCGCGGGGCGGAGGCCGCGCGGCTGGGCGGGGACGAGTTCGCCGTGCTGCTGCCCGTCGCCGACTCGACGACGTCCGCGACGCGGGTCGCCCGCGGTCTCGTGACCGCGCTCGGGTCGCCGCTCGACCTCGACGGGCTGACGCTCGTCCTGGAGGCCAGCGCCGGGCTCGCCGTCTTCCCCGACCACTCGCTGGACGCGGAAGGGCTGCTGCGGCGGGCGGACGTCGCGATGTACCAGGCCAAGCGGGACCGCACGGGGGTGGAGGTCTACGAGTCCAAGCGCGACTCCAACACCCCCGACCGGCTCGGGCTGCTGGGGGACCTGCGGCGGGCGCTGGACACGGGGGACGTCGAGGTGCACTACCAGCCGAAGGTGCGGTTCGACGGGCAGGTCGCCGGCCTGGAGGCACTGGTGCGGTGGGTGCACCCCGAGCGCGGGAAGGTGCCGCCGGACGAGTTCATAGCGATCGCCGAGTCGTCCGGCCTGATGCCGCAGCTGACCGAGTACGTACTGGAGACGGCGCTCGCGCAGGTGGCCCGCTGGCGGGCCCAGGGGCTCCGGGTCCCCGTCGCCGTCAACGTGTCGCCCCGGGACGTGCACACACCCGGGTTCGCGGGCTCGGTGGCCGCGCGGCTCGCCCGGCACGGGGTTCCCGCGGGGGCGCTGCAGCTGGAGATCACGGAGCACGTCCTGCTGGAGGATCCGCAGCGGGCCGCGGACACCCTGGCCGGGCTGACCGGGCACGGCGTGAAGATGTCGCTCGACGACTTCGGGACCGGGTACTCGTCGCTGGTGCACCTGCGGCGGCTGCCGGTGAGCGAGCTGAAGATCGACCGGTCGTTCGTGGCGCGGCTCGCGGTGGACACCGAGGACGCGGAGATCGTGCGCTGCACGGTGGACCTCGCGCACTCGCTCGGGCTGCTCGTCGTGGCCGAGGGGGTCGAGGACGACGAGACGTGGGAGCGGCTGCGGGACCTCGGGTGCGACGCGGTGCAGGGGTGGCTGGTGGCCGCGGCGATGCCGCCGGAGGAGGCCACGGCGTGGCTGCTCGCGCGGGGGTCGCGGGGGTGGCAGCGGCCTGCGGCGGCACTGCCCGCGGCAGCGGAGGAGTAGTCGGGTGCGGGCCGGTGGGGGTTGTGCTCTCCCACCCGACCACCCGTGACCGGCGTCCGACCGGTGCGGGTCTCCCGTGGGGCCACCGCACCGCCGGCACCCGCCCGTACGGCACGGGCGGGTGCCGGCGGTGCCCGGCAGTGTGGGCCCCGCCGGTCGGGGACGGGGAAACCGATGCACGGGCAGTCGTGCGGGCCCCATAGGATTGGGGCACATCACACGTACTCACCCCTGAGGATCGCCGCATGGCTGGCATCACGCGCGAGGAGGTCGCCCACCTCGCCCGACTGGCGCGTCTGGAGCTGAAAAGCGAAGAGCTCGACCACTTCGCCGGGCAGCTCGACGACATCATCGGCGCGGTCGCCCGCGTCAGCGAGGTCGCCGACCAAGACGTACCGCCGACCTCCCACCCGCTGCCGCTGACGAACGTCATGCGCGCGGACGAGGTCCGTCCGTCGCTCACCCCCGAGCAGGCGCTCTCCGGCGCCCCGGCCCAGGAGCAGCAGCGTTTCAAGGTGCCGCAGATCCTGGGGGAGGACTAATCACCATGACGGACAGCACGATCGACAACGTCGAGAACGTCGACATCATCAAGCTCACCGCCGCGCAGATCGCCTCCGCGGTCGCCTCCGGCGAACTCACCGCCGTCGAGGTCACCGAGGCCCACCTCGCGCGCATCGGGGCCGTCGACGAGAAGGTGCACGCCTTCCTGCACGTCGACCGCGAAGGGGCGCTCGCCCAGGCCCGCGCGGTCGACGGGAAGCGGGAGCGGGGCGAGAAGCTCGGACCGCTCGCCGGCGTGCCGCTCGCCCTCAAGGACATCTTCACCACCGAGGGCGTCCCGACCACGGTCGGGTCGAAGATGCTCGAAGGCTGGATCCCGCCGTACGACGCCACGGTCACCAGGCGGCTGAAGGACGCCGACGTCGTCATCCTCGGCAAGACCAACATGGACGAGTTCGCCATGGGGTCCAGCACCGAGAACAGCGCGTACGGGGTCACCGGCAACCCCTGGGACCTGACGCGCATCCCCGGCGGCTCCGGCGGCGGCTCGTCCGCGGCCCTCGCCTCCTACCAGGCACCCCTCGCCATCGGCACCGACACCGGCGGCTCCATCCGCCAGCCCGCCGCCGTCACCGGCACGGTCGGCGTGAAGCCGACGTACGGCGCGGTGTCGCGGTACGGCATGGTGGCCTTCAGCAGCAGCCTCGACCAGGGCGGGCCCTGCGCCCGCACGGTCCTCGACGCGGCCCTGCTGCACGAGGTCATCGCCGGGCACGACCCGCTGGACTCGACCTCCGTCGACGAGCCGGTCCCGGCCGTCGTCGAGGCGGCCCGCAACGGCAGCGTGGACGGCATGCGCGTCGGCGTCGTCAAGCAGTTCCGCGGCGAGGGCTACCAGGCCGGTGTCGTGCAGCGCTTCGACGAGTCGGTCGAGCTCCTCAAGGAGCTGGGCGCCGAGATCGTCGAACTGGACTGCCCGTCCTTCGACCTGGCCCTGTCGGCGTACTACCTGATCGCCCCGTCCGAGTGTTCGAGCAACCTCGCCCGCTTCGACGGCCTGCGCTACGGCCTGCGCGTCGGCGACGACGGCACGCACTCCGCCGAGGAGGTCACCGCCCTCACCCGTGAGGCGGGCTTCGGCGACGAGGTCAAGCGCCGCATCATGCTCGGCACGTACGCCCTCAGCTCCGGCTACTACGACGCGTACTACGGCAGCGCCCAGAAGGTCCGTACGCTCATCACCCGGGACTTCGAGAAGGCGTTCGAGCAGGTCGACGTGATCGTCTCCCCGACGACCCCGACCACCGCCTTCCCGATCGGCGAGCGCGCCGACGACCCGATGGCGATGTACCTCGCCGACCTGTGCACCATCCCCACGAACCTCGCGGGCAACGCCGCGATGTCGCTGCCCTGCGGCCTCGCGCCCGAGGACAACCTGCCCGTCGGCCTGCAGATCATCGCACCGGCCCTCAAGGACGACCGCCTGTACAAGGTGGGAGCCGCCGTCGAGGCCGCGTTCGTGGAACGCTGGGGCCACCCGCTGATCGAGGAGGCTCCGTCGCTGTGAGTGCCATGGCCAAGAAGGCAAAGAACTTCAAGAAGTCGAAGACCGGGCTGTACGTGTCGCTCGGCAGTACCGCGTTCGGCATGATCAGCGTCGCCAAGCAGGCCAAGCTGGCCCGCAGCGACGGCGACACGCTGAGGCTCGTCGACGCCGCCGTGTCCGCCGCCGCCATCGTCACCGGCCTCGCCATCCTCTACCGGGAGCTCAAGCGCCTGGGCGACGAAGACGTCCTGCTGGGCTGAGAGGGAAAGTTCACCGTGACTGCCACGACTGACCTGGTGTCGTACGAGGACGCGCTGGCGTCGTACGACCCCGTCATGGGCCTGGAGGTCCATGTCGAGCTCGGCACCAGGACCAAGATGTTCTGCGGGTGCTCCACCGAGCTGGGCGCCGCGCCCAACTCGCAGACCTGCCCGACCTGTCTCGGCATGCCCGGCGCGCTGCCGGTCGTGAACGCGATCGGCGTCGAGTCCGCCATCAAGATCGGTCTCGCGCTGCACTGCGAGATCGCCGAGTGGTGCCGCTTCGCCCGGAAGAACTACTTCTACCCGGACATGCCGAAGAACTTCCAGACCTCCCAGTACGACGAGCCGATCGCCTTCAACGGCTACCTCGACGTGCAGCTGGAGGACGGCGAGGTCTTCCGCGTGGAGATCGAGCGCGCCCACATGGAGGAGGACACCGGCAAGTCCACGCACGTGGGCGGCGCCACCGGCCGCATCCACGGCGCCTCGCACTCGCTGCTCGACTACAACCGCGCGGGCATCCCCCTCATCGAGATCGTCACCAAGCCGATCGAGGGCGCGGGCGAGCGCGCCCCCGAGGTCGCCAAGGCGTACGTCGCCGAGCTGCGCGAGCTCATCAGGGCGCTCGGCGTGTCCGAGGCCCGCATGGAGATGGGCCAGATGCGCTGCGACGTGAACCTGTCGCTGCGCCCGCACGGCCGGGAGAAGTTCGGCACGCGCAGCGAGACGAAGAACGTCAACTCGCTGCGTTCCGTCGAGCGCGCGGCCCGCTTCGAGATCCAGCGGCACGCGGCCGTGCTGAACGACGGCGGCACGATCATCCAGGAGACCCGCCACTTCCACGAGGACACGGGCTCCACGACCTCGGGCCGGGTGAAGGAGGAGGCGGAGGACTACCGCTACTTCCCCGAGCCGGACCTCGTCCCGGTCGCCCCGTCCCGCGAGTGGGTCGAGGAGCTGCGCGCGGGCCTGCCCGAGCTGCCGCTGGCCCGCCGCAACCGGCTGCGCGAGGAGTGGGGCGTGAGCGCCCACGACATGCAGTCGATGCTCAACGCCGGGGCCATCGACCTCATCGTCGCCACGATCGCGGCGGGTGCCGACGCGACGTCCGCCCGCAAGTGGTGGATGGGCGAGCTGGCGCGCACGGCCAACGAGACGGGGGTGTCCCTGGACGCCCTCGCCATCACGCCCGAGCAGGTCGCCCGGGTGACCGCCCTGGTCGCCGAGGGTTCCCTCAACGACAAGCTGGCCCGCCAGGTCATCGAGGGCGTCGTCAAGGGCGAGGGCGCGCCGGACGAGGTCGTCGAGAAGCGCGGTCTGAAGGTCGTCTCCGACGAGGGGGCCCTGACGGCCGCCGTCGACGAGGCCATCGCCGGCAACCCGGGCGTCGCGGACAAGATCCGCGGCGGCAAGGTGGCCGCGGTCGGCGCCCTGGTGGGCGCCGTCATGAAGGCCACGCGGGGGCAGGCCGACGCCGCCCGTGTCAAGGAGCTGATCCTGGAGAAGCTCGGCGTCGAGGGCTAGCCCTCGGTCCTTCCGCCCAACCGAAGGGGCGGGGCACCCGATCACGGGTGCCCCGCCCCTTCGCGTTCCGCCACCGGGCGTCCTGGGGCCGCGCGGCTCCCCGCGCCCCCATGGGACGACAGAGTCCGTCGGATCGTCGTGTGAGTCGTGTGAACCGCCCCGCACTCCTGTGAGTAACACCACGAACAAGACCAACGATCACTTTTGGCTGCAAGGGTGACAAGGCATCGTTCATGTGTTCTTTGCGGGCGATTCCCGATGAAGATCCACGAATCACTCAGGGAGCTCGTCCGTGGCAGCCCCAGCACGCTGGTGCGTCCAGCACCGCCTCGCCACCCTCCTGCTCTGGCTGCTGGCGCTCGGCGGCACCGCCGTCGCCGCCTCCGTCACCGGATCCGCGTACTCCAACGACTACCAGGTGCCGGGCACCGAGTCGGGCCGTGCCACCGAGCTCCTCCAGGACAACTTCCCGGGCCTGGAGGGCGACAGCGCCACCGTCGTCTGGCGCTCCGGCCCCGGCACGGTGCGTGCCGCCGACGTCGAGCAGACCATGACCCGCGCCCTCGACACCGTCGCCGGTCTGCCGGGGGTCGCCGGGGTCGACGGCCCGTACCGGGGCCGCGCCCCGGAGCGGATCAGCGAGGACGGGCGTACGGCCTACGCCACGGTGGCCTTCGACGACCCGGCCGAGGACGTCGACCGGGGCGAGGCGGCGGCGGTCGTCCGTGCCGCGAAGGCCGCCGAGGCCGACGGACTCCAGGTGGAACTGGGCGGCCAGGCCATAGGTCTCACCGAGTCCCCGGACGGGCACCTCGCCGAGACCGTCGGCGTGGCCGTCGCCGCCGTGGTCCTCTTCCTGGCCTTCGGCTCCCTCGCCGCCTCGCTGCTGCCCATCGCCACGGCCCTGGTGAGCGTCGGCACCGCGTACGCGGGGATCGTGCTCCTCGGCCACGTGATGACCGTCGCCGACTTCGCGCCGATGCTCGGCCTGCTGATCGGGCTCGGCGTCGGCATCGACTACGCGCTGTTCATCGTGACCAGGCACCGCCGCGGCCTGAAGCGCGGCCTCCCCGTCGAGGAGGCCGCACGCAGCGCCGTGGCCACCACCGGGCGCGCGGTCGTCTTCGCGGGCGCCACCGTCTGCATCGCCCTGCTCGGCATGCTGATCCTGCGGCTCGGCTTCCTCAACGGCGTCGCGATCGCGGCGTCCCTCACCGTGGTCCTGACCGTCGCGGCCTCGGTGACCCTGCTGCCCGCGCTGCTCTCCTTCATCGGCACGCGCGCGCTGAGCCGCCGCGAACGCCGTCTGCTGGACGAGCACGGGCCCCGGCCGGAGGTCCCGGCCGGGCTCGCCGCCCGCTGGTCCGCCTTCGTCGAACGGCACCCCAAGCTCCTGGGCGGCGCCGCCCTGGCCGTCATGGCGCTGCTCGCGCTGCCGGTGTCCTCCCTGCACCTGGGCACCTCCGACCAGGGCAACAACCCGGGGACGACCACCACACGGCAGGCGTACGACCTGATCGCGGACGGCTTCGGGCCCGGCCTGAACGGGCCGTTGACCCTCGTCACACCCGTCACCGGAGCCCAGGACAGACTGGCCCTCGACGACCTCGACGCCACGCTCCGGGGGACCGAGGGCGTCCGGAGCGCGACCCCGGTGACGTACGACACCGACGGGGACACCGCCCACCTCACCGTCGTACCGGAGTCCGCGCCGCAGTCCCGGCGGACCAGCGAACTCGTCGACCGGCTGCGCGAGGAGGTGCTGCCGCGGGCCGAGCGCGGCACCGCGCTCGACCTGGACGTCGGCGGGACGACCGCCGGGTACGACGACTTCGCCGATGTCGTCGTCGGCAAGCTGCCCCTCTTCGTGGGCGTGGTGATCGGTCTCGGCTGCGTCCTGCTGCTGCTCGCCTTCCGGTCCGTCGGCATCCCCCTGAAGGCCGCCGCGATGAACGTCGCGGCCGTCGCCGCCGCCTTCGGGGTCGTCGTCGCGATCTTCCAGTGGGGCTGGGGCAGCGAACTGCTGGGTCTTGGCCGGGCGGGCCCGATCGAGCCCTTCCTGCCCGTGATCATGGTCTCCGTGCTCTTCGGGCTCTCCATGGACTACCAGGTGTTCCTGGTCAGCAGGATGTACGAGGAGTGGCTGGAGACCGGTGACAACCGCCGGGCCGTCCGCGTGGGCCTCGCCGAGACCGGCCGGGTGATCAACTCCGCCGCCGTGATCATGATCTCGGTCTTCCTGGCCTTCGTGCTCAGCGGCGACCGCGTCATAGCGATGTTCGGCATAGCCCTGGCCGCCGCCGTCGCCCTGGACGCCTTCGTGCTCCGTACGCTCCTGGTGCCCGCCCTGATGCACCTGCTGGGCGGGGCCAACTGGTGGCTGCCCGGCTGGCTCGACCGGCGGCTGCCGCACCTGAGCATCGAGCCGCCGGAAATCCGTACCCCCGGCGAGGGCCGCCGTGCGAAGATCCCGAAGGCGCGCGGGGACGCGCCCGTGGACGTGAGGGTGAGGGAGCGGCAACCGGATGTACGCGATATCGCTGGGTGACGACGGAGCCGAGCTGCGACCCCTGGAACCCTGGCACGCGGAGGAGTTCCTCGCCCACCTCGACCGCGGACGCGGGTTCGTCCAGCAGTACATCCCCTTCGGGTCGCGCGCCACGGACGTGGCCTCCGCGCGCGAGCTGCTCCAGTTGTTCGCCGACAAGAAGGCCACCGACACCGGCGGCCTGCACGGCGTGTGGCTGGACGGACTGCTCGTCGGCGGTGTGCTCTTCCGCACCTTCGACGCGGAGCAGGGCACCTGCGAGGTCGGCTGCTGGCTGGAGCCCGCCGCGGTCGGCCGGGGCCTGATCACCCGCGCGGCACGCGTCCTCATCGACTGGGCGGTCGACGAGCGCGGCATCCACCGGGTGGAGTGGTACGCGGCCGCCGCCAACGAACCCAGTCTGAACGTGGCACGACGGCTCGGCATGAGCCGCGAGGGCGTCCTCAGGGAGAACCGGCTCCACCGCGGCGTCCGCCAGGACACCGAGGTCTGGTCGGTGCTCGCACCGGAATGGCGCAACGCCCGCGCGCGTCGATCGGGGAATCTTTAAGAAATTCTCAGACAGCGTCCGTACGGTGCGGAGCATGGGAACCAAGTCAGAGAACGAAGCCGGAATCGAGACCGGCACCGGGGCACGGCGCGACGACGAGGCAGTGAGGCTCGACAAGGCCGCAGGGACCGCAGGGGCCGGGGAAGCCGGACAGATCGGAGAGGTCGAGGAAGCCAGGGAGGCAGGGGAGACAACAGGGGAGCCCGAGAGGGGCGGGGAGACCCAGGAGGGCGAGGGAATCGGGGACGAGCGGGCCGGGGCCGCGGCGCACACCGCCCCGGGCGTGGCCATGGGCGCCGCCGCCGTCGTCTCCGCCGGACTCGGCGTCGTCTCGCTGACCGGCAGCTGGGTCGGCACCGTCGCCCAGGCCCGCGACTCGCTGTACGGCCAGCTCGAAACCGTGCAGGGCGCGCCGGTCGCCACCCAGATCGAGCAGGTGTACGCCGACTCCTGGAACGCCAACGCGCTGGTCGCCGGCTTCTTCGCGCTCGCCGCGCTGATCGTCGGCGTCGTGGTGCTGGTGCGCCCCGCCTTCGGCAACCCGGACCGGATCCCCGCCCAGTCCCCGTGGGTCAAGTCCGTCGCCTGGGCGGGCGTCTCGCTCGGCGTCGTCGGCCTGCTGCTGGCCGCGCTCAAGTACTCCGACGTCCTGCTCGGTGTGCCGAGCACCGGCTGAGGGACCGCAGGTCCTGAGGGGCCTTAGTTCCCCCGTGAGGCACTCACGGGGGAACTAAGGCCCCTCGTGCGTCCAGGATGCGGAACCCTCCCGATGCGGCGCACCCCCCTCAGGAACGAAGGTCGAGCCATCGCCACGGGCGAGACCGGGCGAGACCGGGCGAGGCCGACAGCGACTTTCGACGAGTCGCTCTTCACGAGGGGTACGACATGCTCGCGTACGAGCTCCAGAAGATCCGTTCCGCGGAGATGATCCGCGACGCCGACGACTACCGCAGGGCCCGCGAGGCCGTCCGCGGCCGCCGTACCGCCGGGCACGCGTCCGCGCGGTCCGGCCGCGACGACGGCGAGGGGCGGGTGAACGGCCGCCGTCACCGCAGGCTCCGGTTCGCGCGCACGGCATGAGCGCGGGAGCGGGAAAGGGCGGCCGGGCGGGAGGGGGCGGCCGGGCAGGGGGCCGGGCCGTGACCGGATCGCCGGCGGCCGGGGCCGCGGTGACGGACCCCTGTGCGATGCTCGGCGCTGTGGAGACCCGGTCCGTCAGCCCCGTCTTCGTCGGCCGGACCGACGAACTGGCCGTACTGGACGAGGCGCTCGCCCGCGCCGCCGCGGGCGGGCCGCAGGCGCTGCTGCTCGGCGGTGAGGCCGGCGTCGGGAAGACCCGGCTCATGGAGGAGTTCGCGGTGGGCGCCCGCCGGAAGGGCGCCGTCGTGGCGGTCGGCGGCTGCGTCGAGATCGGCGCCGACGGCCTGCCCTTCGCCCCGTTCTCCGCCGCCCTGCGGGCCCTGCGCCGCGAGCTGCCCGCCGCACTGGCCGCGGCGGCCGCGGGGCAGGAGGGGGAACTGGCCCGGCTGCTGCCCGAACTGGGGGAGAGCGCGCGGGGGCGGCACGACGAGGACGGCACGGCCCGCCTCTTCGACCTCACCGTCCGTCTCCTGGAGCGCGTCGCCGCCGAGCGGCCCGTCGTCCTCCTCCTGGAGGACCTGCACTGGGCGGACGCCTCGACCCGCCACCTCCTCGCCCACCTCCTGCGGACCCTGCGCGACGGACGGCTCCTCGTCGTCGCCACCTACCGCGCCGACGACATCCACCGCCGTCACCCGCTGCGCCCCCTGCTCGCCGAACTCGACCGGCTGCGCACCGTCCGCCGGATCGGGCTGGGCCGCCTCGGCCGGGCCGAGGTCGCCCGCCAGATCGCCGGGATCCTCGCCCGCGAACCCGACCCGGCCCGGGTCGACGACATCTTCGCCCGCTCCGACGGAAACGCGTTCTTCGTCGAGGAGCTGGCCGTGGCCGCCCGGGACGGCGGCCCCACCGGCCTCACCGACACCCTGCGCGACCTGCTCCTCGTCCGGGTCGAGAACCTGCCCGAGGACTCCCGGCGGGTCGTCGCGATCGTCGCCGGGGGCGGCTCGGCCGTGGAGCACCGGCTGCTCGCCGCCGTGGCCGGGCTCTCCGGGGACGACCTCGCCGAGGACGCCCTCATCGAGGCCCTGCGGGCCGCCGTCGGCGCCCACATCCTGCTCGCCGCACCCGGCGGGGACGGCTACCGCTTCCGCCACTCCCTGGTGCGCGAGGCCGTCGTCGACGACCTGCTGCCCGCTGAGCGCGCCCGCCTCCACCGCCGGTACGCCGAGGCCCTGGAGGCCGACCCCTCGCTCGTCCCGGCGGAGGAGCACGCCGCCCGGCTGGCCGGCCACTGGTACCACGCGCACGACGCCGCCAAGGCCCTGCCCGCGGTCCTCGACGCCGCGGCCGCGGCCCGCCGCCGCCACGCCTACGCGGAGCAGTTGCGGCTCCTGGAGCGGGCGATGGAACTGTGGGACAGGGCTCCCGAGTCCGTACGCGCCGGACTGCGGCCCGTCGACCGCACCGGGACGTACCCCTCCTCCCCGCCGCCCGAAGGACGCGGGCCTGGCGGGTGCGGCTCCGAAGGACGCGGGGGCATCCCCGGTGACGGCACCCCGGCCGCCGCGCCGCCGCGCTACCTGGACCTGATGGCCGAGGCCACCGTGGCGGGCCGGTTCTGCGGCGAGCGCCGACGCGCCCTGCGGATCACCGAACGAGCGCTGCGCCTGCTGGAGGACGGGCGGGACCCCCTGCGCGCGGCCTGGTTCTGGATCCAGCGCTCCCGGCTCGTCGAGGGGCAGGGCCTCGGCGACGGCCGGCGGGAACTCGCCACCGCGCAGGAACTGGTCAGGGGATTGCCGCCGTCCGGGGTGCACGCCGAGGTCCTCGCCAACGTCGCCAACTGGTCGATGATCCACAGACCCGGCCCGGACGCGCTCCGGGCCGCCGAGCGCGCCGTCCAGTACGCCCGCATGGTCGGGGCCCGCGACATCGAGCTGAACGCCCGGCTCACCCTGGGCGGGCTCCTCGTCGAGTCGGGCGACGTCGAGGCCGGACTCGCTGAGGTCCACGCGGTCAGGGAGCACGCCGCGGAATCCGGCGCCACCTACGTGACGGGCCGCGCCCATGTGAACCTGCCGGCCCATCTGGAGGGCGTCGGCCGCTCCCTGGAGGCCGTGCGCATCCTCCGGGAGAGCGTCGGGGTCGCCCGGGGGCTGGGCCTGCCGGACACCGAGGCATGGGTCTGGAGCAACCTCGGCGAGTCCCTCTTCTCGCTGGGCCGCTGGGACGAGGCCGCCGAGGCCGGCCAGCACGCGGAGCGGGTGGGCCGGAGCGTCCGGTCCCGCGGCCTCCGCGCCACCCTGCGCGCCCAGATCTCGCTCGCCCGCGGCGACCTGGCCACCGCCGGCGAACAACTGGCGCGGGCGCGCGAGCACTTCGGCGTCCACGACACCGTGCCCCAGCAGGCGCTGCCGCTCGCCACGGTCGCGATCGGCGCCGCCGCCGCGGAAGGCCGTCTCGCCGACGCCCGCGCGGAACTGGACGGGGCGCTGGGCCCCGGCATCCCGCCGGGCGCCCAGCGCTACGGGTGGCCCCTGCTGATCGCCGCGGCCGCGGCGGAGGCCGACGCCCGGGGACTGCCCGCCGCGGGGGAGGGCCGCGCCGAACTCGTCGAGCGCCTCCGCGCGACCGCGAAGTCCCTCGCCGCGAACGTGCCCGTCTGGCGGGCGCACGAGTGCTGGACGCGCGCCGAACTGCTGTGTGCGGAGGGCCGGGACACCCCGGACGACTGGTTCGAGGCGGTCTCCGCCTTCGAGACGCTGGAGCGTCCGTACGACCTGGCCCGCGTCCGGTACCGGCTCGCGGAGGCGCTGCTGTGCTCCGGCGGTACGGAGGAGGAGCGGGGCCGCGCCACCGAGCTGCTGCGGCTGGCCGGGGCCGTGGCCGACCACCTCGGCGCGCGACCGCTCTCCGACGCCGTGTCCCTGCTGGCGCGGCGCGCCCGTCTCACGCTCGCCGGTCCGCCCGGACGGACCCCGTCCGCTCCCGCCGACCCGGCCGGGGCGCTGGGCCTCACCGGCCGGGAGCGCGAGGTGCTGCGGCTGGTGGCCGCCGGCCGCAGCAACCGGCAGATCGCCGGGGAGCTGTTCATCTCCCCGAAGACGGCCAGCGTGCACGTCTCGAACATCCTGGCCAAGCTCGGGGTCTCCGGGCGGGGCGAGGCGGCGGCGCTGGCGCACCGGATGCGCCTGTTCCCACCGGAACAGACCGGTCCGCCGGTCACCGGCGCGCCTGTCAGCGGCGGGTCCGTCACCGGTCCGTCCGTCACCGGTCCGCCCGCCACCGGTCCGCCCGCCACCGGCGAGTCGGTCGCCGGCGAGTCGGTCACCGGTCCGGCCGGCCGGACCGGCTGAGTTCCGGGTGCCCGGAGCTCAGCCCTCCGGCCGGGCCGGAGGCCGCCGCGCGGACGGCCCCGGCTCACTTCACCCGCAGCTCCAGGATCCGGTCGCCGGTCGCGCCCGAGCTCCCCCGTCCGTCCGTCTCGCTCGTGACCAGCCACAGCCTGTCGCCGCCCGCCGCCACCACCGTGCGCAGACGGCCGTACTCGCCGGTCAGGAATGCCTGCGGGTCCGCCGACTTCCCGGTGCCGTCCAGCGGGACACGCCACAGCCGCTTGCCGCGCAGGCCGGCCATCCAGACGGAGCCCTTCGCGTAGGCGATGCCGCTGGGGGACGCCTCGTCAGTGCTCCACTGGTCGACGGGGTTCTCGTACCGGGAGTCGTCGGCCTCGCCCTCCGCGTCCGGCCAGCCGTAGTTGCCGCCCGGCTTGATGTGGTTCAGCTCGTCCCAGGTGTCCTGGCCGAACTCCGAGGCGAAGAGGCGCTGCTCGGTGTCCCAGGCGAGACCCTGCACATTGCGGTGGCCGTACGAGTAGACCGGCGAGCCGAACGGGTTGCCCGGTGCCGGCTCGCCCTCCGGCGTCAGACGGAGGATCTTGCCGCCCGTCGACTTCTTGTCCTGGGCCAGCTCGGTGACGTAGGTCTCGCCCGTGCCCACGTACAGCATCCTGTCCGGGCCGAAGGCGATCCGGCCGCCGTTGTGGTTTGTGCCCTTCGGGATGCCCCGGAACACCGTGTCGGGGGCGCCCAGCTGCTCACCGGCCGGCTTCTCCGCGTCGTACTGCATGCGCACGACGCGGTTGTCGGAGTCCGAGGTGAAGTACGCGTAGACCATGTGGTCCGACGCGTAGGACGGGGAGAGGGCCAGCCCCATCAGACCGCCCTCGCCGCCGGGGGCGACTCCGGGCACCGAGCCCAGCTCGGTCTTCTTCCCGGTCCTCTCGTCGACCCGGGTGATCGTCCCCCCGTCCCGCGAGGACACCAGGAGGCCGCCCTCGGGCAGCGGAGCGAGGCCCCAGGGCGACTTGAGGCCCTCGGTGACGGTCCGTACGACCTTCACGGAGCCCTTGGCGGGCGGTGTCGGTGCGGCCGCCCGCCCGGAGGCCGGGGCCGAGGTGCCGGGCTCCGGGCTGCCCGGGGACGAGCTCCTGCCGTCGCCCGGACCCTCCCCGCCGTCCGAGGAGCAGCCGGCCGTCAGCAGGAGCGCGGCTGCGGCCAACACGGCCGTCACAGCTCGACGTTGCACGATCAGGTTCCCTTCGCCGCGGCACGTTCTCTTTTTCATACACCGCCCGGACCCCACGAGTTCCCGATCACGGAGACCGAATCGCCGGTACGCCGCCGGAACCGGGCGATCCGGCCCCGGAGGGCCCGCCCGGTACCGCCGGGAGTCCTGTTCAGTCCCAGGACCCCAGTGCCGGGGGCAGAGCCGCGATCTCGGCCAGGTCCCCCTCCGTGAGGCGCAGCCCGGCCGCTCCCGCGTTCTCCGCGACCCAGCACTCCCGCTTGGCGCCGGGCACCGGAACCACGTGCGGCCCGCACGACAGCACCCACGCGAGAGCCACCTGCGCGGGGGTGACGTTCGCCCCCCGCGCCGCCGAGTGGCGGGCGGCCACGCGGCGCAGACCCACGACTATCGGCTGGTTCGCGGCCATCATCTCGGCGGTGAACCGGGGGTGCCGGGCCCGCATGTCGTGGCGCTCGAACCCCTCGCCGGGGGTGAGCGTCCCGGTCAGGAAGCCGTTGCCGAGGGGCATCGCCGCCAGGAACCCGACACCGCGCGCCCCGCACCACGGCAGCAGGGCCTCCAGCGCCTCCGGCGACCACACCGACAACTCGGCCTGCACCGCGCTCACCGGGAAGACCTGCTGCACCCGCTCCAGGGTGCGGATCGTCCCGTCGTACGGCCGCGCCCCCGGCCTGCGGCGGAAGTGCGCCCCCACCGCGCACAGCCCGAGGGCCCGCACCTTCCCCGCCGTGACGAGTTCCGCCATCGCGCCCCAGGTCTCCTCGACCGGCACCTCCGGGTCCTCGCGGTGCAGCTGGTAGAGGTCTATGACATCCGTCTGGAGCCGGCGCAGCGAGGCGTCGCACGCCCGTCTCACGTAGCTGGGGCGGCCGTTGGCCACGAGGTGCTGCTCGCCCACCAGCAGGCCGACCTTGGTCGACACGAAGGCCCGCGCGCGCCGGTCCTTCAGCGCGCGCCCCACCAGCAGCTCGTTGGTGAAGGGCCCGTACATGTCGGCGGTGTCCAGCAGCGTCGCACCCCGGTCGAGGGCCGCGTGCACGGTCCGCAGCGACTCGGCGCCCCGCTGCCGCGAACCCGAGTACGCCCAGCTCATCGGCATGCAGCCGAGGCCCACAGCCCCCACTTCGAGCGCCGCCGCCCCGATCGTCCTGCGCTCCACCGGCCGCGCCCTCCCTTTCCTGGCACCCCAAACTAACCCCTGCGTCCACGGGTGCTTCGCATAGCCTCCTGACCATGACGTACGAAGTGTGGCTCCCGTTTCCCGCAGCCGAACTCGAAGGACTTCCCCAAGGGCCCGACTACCGCCACTGGGACGGCGGGGACGGCTTCCCCGGCGACCCCGCGCACTGCTCCTTCTACGTCGTGCCGTACATGAAAGGCAGCGAGGTCTCGGTGCGCCCCCTGGCCGGCATGACGTCAGTGGAGGTCGTGCAGACCCTGACGGCGGGGATCGACCATGTCGAGCCGGGACTCCACCTGCTGCCTTCCGGAGTGCGGTTGTGCAACGCGCGCGGGGTGCACGACGCCAGCACCGCCGAACTGGCCCTCACCCTGATCCTCGCCTCGCTGCGCGGCATCCCCGACTTCGTCCGCGGACAGGACCGCGAGGAGTGGCGAGCCGGATTCCGTCCCGCGCTCGCGGACCGGAGCGTCCTGATCGTCGGCTACGGGGCGATCGGCTCGGCCGTCGAGGACCGGCTCGTACCGTTCGAGCCCGCGCGGGTGGCGCGCGTCGCGCGCTCCGCCCGTGAGACGGCGCGCGGCTCCGTGCATCCGATCGCCTCCTTGCCTCGACTTCTCCCCGAGGCCGATGTCGTGGTGCTCGTCACGCCCCTCACCGAGCAGACGAAGGGCCTGGCCGGCGCCGACTTCCTGGCCCGGATGAAGGACGGGGCGCTCCTGGTGAACGTGGCCCGCGGCGGGATCGTCGACACCGGGGCGCTGCTCGCCGAGCTGGAGAGCGGCCGGCTCCGGGCGGCCCTGGACGTCACCGACCCCGAGCCGCTGCCCCCGGGACACCCCCTGTGGCATGCGCCGAACGTGCTCATCAGCCCTCACGTGGGCGGGCCGACCTCGGCGTTCCTCCCACGCGCCCGACGGCTCCTGGTGGACCAGTTGAACCGTTTCGTGAACCGCGAGCCCCTGCGGAACGTGGTCCTTACGACGGGCTCGTAGTCCTCCCCGCTCCCGGCCGCGCGCGAGCGGGGAGCGCCCGCGGGCACCCTCCGCAGTCCCCCGAATGCGCACCGTGGCCGTATCCCCGTTGATCGTCACGGAGCGTAGAGGTGCTATGTCCCTGAGTGACGAGTCTGGTGTATCGTCCCGACAGGGGACGCGCCACGCACGATTCGGCGCCGGGGACTGAGACAGCAGCAGTGAGGGGGGCGACGGGCGATGCATGGCCTGAGGACCAACGATCCGACGCGGCGGGACCGGCGACAGCGACCCTGGTGTCCACCCGCGCGCAGAAGCCGCCACGGCGGCCGGCACCTCCGGCGGCCGGGCGGCCGCCGCAGGCACGGTCCCCCGGCGCACCGGGACCAGAGGGACTCGGGGGCGGCTCGGACCGGGGAAAAGCAGTGAGCACCCCGGGGGTACTGTCGGCCCGCGGGTCGGTCGCCACGGGCAGGGCGGGCGCCGTCCCGCAGCTCGTCCTCGTCCTGATGTGCGCGGGGTACGCCGCCGGCGCCGCGCTGGGCTGGGGCTCACCCGAACTCGCCCTGATCATGGGCGACTTCGGTCTGAGCGCCGCCGCCGCCACCGCGGCCGTCTCCTGCTTCCTCTGCGCCCGCACCCGGCGCAGCCGCTTTCGACCCGCGTGGCTGCTCTTCTCGCTCTCCTCCGCGATGGCCGCCGCGGGCAACTTCGTCTGGGGCTGGTACGAGGTCGTCCTGGGTGTCCCGGTGCCCAACCCGAGCTACGCCGACCTGTTCTTCCTGTGCTTCGCGCCGCCCGCCATCGTGGGACTGCTCGTCCTCGCCAAACGGCCCGTGAGCAGGGCCGGCTGGGTCTGCCTGGGACTCGACGCGTGGCTGATCGGCGGCTCGCTGCTCACGCTCTCCTGGAGCCTCGCACTCGCCCAGGCGGCGAAGGCGGAGGGGCCGGGCGTCCCCCACACCGCGCTGTCGCTCGCCTATCCGCTGCTGGACATCGCCCTCGTCAGCATGGTGCTCGCACTGCACTTCAAGCGCTCGGCGGTGAACCGCTCCGCGGTGAACACCGCGATCGGGGCGCTGGCCCTCACGGTGGTGTGCGACGCCCTGTTCACCTCGCCGCTGCTGCACGACGACTACCGCTCCGGGCAGCTGCTCGACGCCGGCTGGTTCGCCGGCTCGCTGCTGCTCGCCTACGCCCCCTGGATGGGGCACCGAAACGGACCCACGGAAGAAGAAGGGCGCACGCGCGTGGTGCACGGCTACGTGCCCGGGCCCCGGCAGGGACAACCGGCACACGTGCCCCTCCAGGAAGGAGGCCACAGTCGGTATCCGGCCAGCCGGCCCCTCACCAGCTCGCTGGCGGCACTCACGCCCTACCTGGCCGCCGCCGTCTGCACGCTGGGGATCCTCTACAACGTGCTCAACGGCCGCAGCGTCGACCGCGTGGTGCTCGTCACCGGCGGGACGGTCGTGCTCGCCCTCGTCGTGCGCCAGGGCATCATGCTCCTCGACAACATCACGCTCACCCAGGAACTGGCCCAGAAGGAGAACCACTTCCGCTCCCTGGTGCAGGGCTCCAGCGACGTCATCATGATCGCCGCCCCGAACGGCATCCTCCGGTACGTCAGCCCGGCCGCCGCCGGGGTCTACGGACGCCCCGCCGAGGAACTGGTCGGGTCCGAACTCGCCTCGCTGATCCATCCGGAGGACCTGGACTGCGTGGTGCACGAGCTGCGCCGCTTCCTCTCCGCCAGCCCCGCCGAGGAACCCACCACCCGCATCGAGTGCCGCTTCCGGTCCGGCGGCGGGGGCACCTCCCGCTCGAACGGAGCCGGGGGAGGCTGGCTCAACGTCGAGTCGACCGTCAAGCGGCACCACGGCAACCTCATCCTCAACAGCCGCGACGTGACCGAGCGGGTCCGCCTCCAGGCCCAGCTGCAGCACAACGCCGAGCACGACCCGCTCACCGACCTGCCCAACCGGGCCCTGTTCACCAAGCGCGTCGGCCAGGCGCTGTCCGGCCGGCGCTCCTCCGACCACGGCACCGCCGTCCTCTTCATCGACCTGGACGGTTTCAAGGCGGTCAACGACACGATCGGCCACCAGGCCGGCGACGAGCTCCTCGTGCAGGCCGCCCGCAGACTCCAGGACGCGGTCCGCAAGGGGGACACCGCCTCCCGGCTAGGCGGCGACGAGTTCGCGGCCCTGATCGTCGGCGACGGCTCCCGCGACCGCGCCGCGCGCGAGCGCCACATCTTCGAACTCGCCGACCGGCTCCGTACGACCCTCTCGCAGCCGTACCGCATCGACGGCAACGATGTCCGGGTCGCCGCCTCCATCGGCGTGTCCTTCTCCGAGCCGGGCCTCGGCGCGGGGGAACTGCTGCGCAACGCCGACCTGGCGATGTACCGCGCCAAGGCGGCGGGCAAGGGCCGTGTCGAGCTGTACGCGCCCCAGATGCAGCAGGACGTCGTACGGAAGGCGGAGCTGGCCACCCGGCTGCGCGCCGCCCTGCACGACGGCGAGTTCACGCTGCTGCACCAGCCCGTGGTCTCCCTGCAGACCGGCCGCATCACGGCGGTGACCGCGCAGGCGCGCTGGCGCTCGGCCCAAGGGGTGCTCTTCACCCCCGACGAGTTCCTGCGCGTGGCCGAGGACGGCGAGCGCAGCGCCGAGCTCGGCCGCTGGATGCTGGAGGAGGCCGTCGAACAGGCCGCCGAGCGCACCGCCACCGGGCACGCCGTGCCCGTCGCCGTCCGGATGACCGCCCGCAGACTGCTCGACCGCTCCATGCCCCTCAGCTCCGTGGAGGCCCTGCTGACGCGGTACGGACTGCCCTCGGGCGGCCTGATCGTCGAACTGGCCGAAACCGACCCCAAGGTGTCCCTGGACGAGCTGGAGCGCCGGCTGAAGGCGCTCAGGCGGCTGGGCGTCCGGATCGCCCTCGACGGCTTCGGCAGCGGCTGGGCCGGCGTCACCGCGCTGCGCCGGCTGCCCCTGGACGTACTGAAACTGGACCGCGGTCTGGTCGAGGGGGTCGTCGAGTCCGCCCGGCTCCACAAGATCACCAGTGGGCTGCTGCGGATCGCGAACGACCTGGGGCTGCAGTCCGTGGCCGAGGGGGTGGACCTGCCCGAACAGGTCGTCGCCCTGCGGTCGATGGGGTGCACCCACGGGCAGGGCCTGGCCTTCTCCGGGCCGCTGGACGAGTACCGGCTGCGCCGCGCCCTGGCGTCCGGCGGCCACTCCGTGCCGCACGGTCCCATCGAGCCCGTCTTCGTGGGAAGCGGCAGCGGCGTCTACGCGGGCGGGGGCGCCAGCGCCTACGCGGCGGGGGCGGCCTCGGGAGGCTACGGAACCGGGACCGCTCTGCGCTCACATGATGAGACTCCCGTCCCACCCGCTTGACACGCACAGTGCGCCAGGGAGAGGGTCTGTGCCATGCGCACCCGAATTCTCGTACTTGGAAAGCGCGTCGGCTGAGCTGGGATGCGCCGGATCGGATGATCCGGACCCCCCGGTGACCGCACCCGACGCGCTCCCCTCGCCTGCCTCACGGCACGAGGGGTTTTTTGTTGCACGAGTGCCTGTCGACCAGTAACCGCACACCGCGCAAAACGCGCAAAAACCCTCAGCATCGAGAAGAGAATGCCGATGACCGAGCAGGCCACCGGGGCCCATCACCCGCAGCCGCGGCCCCGTTCCGGAGGACAGCAGTCCGCCCCTGAGCAGGTGACGGGAGCGCAGTCCCTCATCCGCTCCCTCGAGGAGGTCGGGGCCGAGACGGTATTCGGCATTCCCGGCGGTGCGATCCTTCCGGCCTACGACCCGCTGATGGACTCCAAGCGGGTGCGGCACGTGCTCGTCCGCCACGAGCAGGGTGCGGGTCACGCGGCCACCGGTTACGCCCAGGCCACCGGCAGGGTCGGCGTCTGCATGGCGACCAGCGGCCCCGGCGCCACCAACCTGGTCACCCCGATCGCCGACGCGCACATGGACTCCGTGCCGGTGGTCGCGATCACCGGTCAGGTCGCCTCCAAGGCGATCGGCACGGACGCCTTCCAGGAGGCGGACATCGTCGGCATCACCATGCCGATCACCAAGCACAACTTCCTGGTGACCAAGGCCGAGGACATCCCGCGGACGATCGCGGAGGCCTTCCACATCGCCTCCACCGGCCGCCCGGGACCGGTCCTGGTCGACATCGCCAAGGACGCCCTCCAGGCGCGGACCACGTTCCAGTGGCCGCCCGTCCAGGACCTGCCCGGCTACCGCCCGGTCACCAAGCCGCACGCCAAGCAGATCCGCGAGGCGGCCCGGCTGATCACGCAGGCCAGGCGCCCCGTCCTCTACGTCGGCGGCGGCGTCATCAAGGCCGGCGCCACCGCCGAGCTGAAGGTCCTCGCCGAACTCACCGGAGCGCCCGTCACCACCACCCTGATGGCGCTCGGCGCGTTCCCCGACAGCCACCCGCTGCACGTGGGGATGCCGGGCATGCACGGTTCGGTCACCGCCGTCACCGCGCTGCAGAAGGCCGACCTGATCGTCGCCCTCGGAGCCCGCTTCGACGACCGCGTCACCGGCAAGCTGGACAGCTTCGCCCCGCACGCGAAGGTCGTCCACGCCGACATCGACCCGGCCGAGATCGGCAAGAACCGCGCCGCCGACGTGCCGATCGTCGGAGACGCCCGCGAGGTCATCGCCGATCTGGTCCAGGCCGTGCAGAAGGAGCACAGCGAGGGCCGCACCGGGGACTGCACCGCCTGGTGGAAGGACCTCGACCGCTGGCGTGAGACGTACCCGCTCGGCTACGAGCAGCCCACGGACGGCTCGCTCTCCCCGCAGCAGGTCATCGAGCGCATCGGGCAGCTCGCGCCCGAGGGCACGATCTTCGCCGCGGGCGTCGGCCAGCACCAGATGTGGTCCGCGCACTACATCCAGTACGAGCAGCCCGCGACCTGGCTGAACTCCGGGGGCGCCGGGACCATGGGCTACGCGGTGCCCGCCGCGATGGGCGCCAAGGCCGGCGCGCCGGACCGCACGGTCTGGGCGATCGACGGCGACGGCTGCTTCCAGATGACCAACCAGGAGCTCACCACCTGCGCCCTGAACAACATCCCGATCAAGGTCGCCATCATCAACAACGGCGCCCTCGGGATGGTCCGCCAGTGGCAGACCCTCTTCTACAACCAGCGCTACTCCAACACCGTGCTGCACTCCGGCCCCGACGCGGACGGCAAGCAGCCGAGTGCCGGCACCCGCGTCCCCGACTTCGTGAAGCTGTCGGAGGCCATGGGCTGCCACGCGATCCGCTGCGAGTCGCCGGACGACCTCGACAAGGTCATCGAAGAGGCGAACGCGATCAACGACCGCCCCGTCGTCATCGACTTCATCGTCCACGAGGACGCCATGGTGTGGCCGATGGTCCCCGCCGGCACCTCCAACGACACGATCCTGGCCGCCCGGGACGTCCGCCCCGACTTCGGCGACGGCGAAGACGACTGAGAGCCGTAGGTAAAGGAAGCAGACCATGTCCAAGCACACGCTCTCCGTCCTGGTGGAGAACAAGCCCGGTGTCCTCGCCCGGATCACCGCCCTCTTCTCCCGCCGCGGCTTCAACATCGACTCGCTGGCGGTCGGTGTCACCGAGCACACCGACATCTCCCGCATCACCATCGTGGTGAACGTGATCGAGGAGCTCCCGCTCGAACAGGTCACGAAGCAGCTCAACAAGCTCGTCAACGTCCTGAAGATCGTCGAACTGGAGCCGGGCGCGGCCGTCCAGCGCGAACTCGTCCTGGTGAAGGTGCGCGCCGACAACGAGACGCGCTCCCAGATCGTCGAGATCGTCCAGCTCTTCCGCGCCAAGACCGTCGACGTCTCCCCGGAGGCCGTCACCGTCGAGGCCACCGGCGCCAGCGACAAGCTGGAGGCCATGCTCAAGATGCTGGAGCCGTTCGGCATCAAGGAACTCGTCCAGTCCGGCACGATCGCCGTCGGCCGCGGCTCCCGCTCCATCACCGACCGGTCGCTGCGCGCACTGGACCGCTCCGCGTAGGCCCCGTACGCCCACGCGGGATTCGTACGCCCGCATTCCGAGACCCCGGAACCTGCCCCCACCCCACCGGCATACGGTGGGGAGCAACACCTGCACACCAAGGAGAGAACCCAAAGTGGCCGAGCTGTTCTACGACGCTGACGCCGACCTGTCCATCATCCAGGGCCGCAAGGTCGCGGTCATCGGTTACGGCAGCCAGGGCCACGCCCACGCGCTGTCGCTCCGTGACTCGGGTGTCGACGTCCGGGTCGGTCTGCACGAGGGCTCCAAGTCCAAGGCCAAGGCCGAGGAGCAGGGCCTGCGCGTGGTGACCCCCTCGGAGGCCGCCGCCGAGGCCGACGTCATCATGATCCTGGTCCCGGACCCGATCCAGGCCCAGGTCTACGAGGAGTCCGTCAAGGACAACCTGAAGGACGGCGACGCGCTGTTCTTCGGCCACGGCCTGAACATCCGCTTCGGCTTCATCAAGCCCCCGGCCGGCGTCGACGTCTGCATGGTCGCCCCCAAGGGCCCGGGCCACCTGGTCCGCCGCCAGTACGAGGAGGGCCGCGGCGTCCCGTGTATCGCGGCCGTCGAGCAGGACGCCACCGGCAACGGCTTCGCGCTGGCGCTCTCGTACGCCAAGGGCATCGGCGGCACCCGCGCCGGCGTGATCAAGACGACCTTCACCGAGGAGACCGAGACCGACCTGTTCGGTGAGCAGGCAGTCCTCTGCGGCGGTACGGCCGCGCTGGTCAAGGCGGGCTTCGAGACGCTGACCGAGGCCGGTTACCAGCCGGAGATCGCGTACTTCGAGTGCCTGCACGAGCTGAAGCTCATCGTCGACCTCATGTACGAGGGCGGCCTGGAGAAGATGCGCTGGTCCATCTCGGAGACCGCCGAGTGGGGCGACTACGTCACCGGCCCGCGGATCATCACGGACGCCACCAAGGCCGAGATGAAGAAGGTCCTCGCCGAGATCCAGGACGGCACCTTCGCGCAGGCGTGGATGGACGAGTACCACGGCGGTCTGAAGAAGTACAACGAGTACAAGACCCAGGACGAGAACCACCTCCTGGAGACCACGGGCAAGGAGCTGCGCAAGCTCATGTCGTGGGTCAACGACGACGAGTGACTCCGCCGGTTCGGCCGCGGTGCCGGGACGTCCCGGTGCCGCGGCCGCGCCTGTCCGCCCGAGGTGCCGTCAGGGGCTCTGCCCCGGATCCCGCCCCTCGACCACCGGAGGGGCCGAAGTCCGCACGTGCGGGTGATCCTTCTGCGGAGGCGCGTGAACACGGCGCGCGACCACTAGACTGCTCAACCAATACGCGTCGGGCCCACAGCGTCGTGCGTCTCTCAACGCGGCAACCCTCCACCGCCTGCGGCCGTCGGGACGGCCGTCCGCAATGGACTTGTGAGGACTCACGTGAGCTCGAAACCTGTCGTACTCATCGCTGAAGAGCTGTCGCCCGCGACCGTCGACGCCCTGGGCCCGGACTTCGAGATCCGGCACTGCAACGGCGCGGACCGCGCCGAGCTGCTGCCCGCCGTCGCCGACGTCGACGCCATCCTGATCCGTTCCGCGACGAAGGTCGACGCCGAGGCCGTCGCCGCGGCGAGGAAGCTGAAGGTCGTCGCACGAGCCGGCGTCGGCCTGGACAACGTCGACGTCGCCGCCGCCACCAAGGCCGGCGTGATGGTCGTCAACGCCCCCACCTCGAACATCGTGACCGCCGCCGAGCTGGCCTGCGGTCTGCTCCTCGCCACCGCGCGCCACATTCCGCAGGCCAACACGGCCCTGAAGAACGGCGAGTGGAAGCGCAGCAAGTACACGGGCGTCGAACTCGCGGAGAAGACCCTCGGCGTCGTCGGCCTGGGCCGCATCGGCGCGCTCGTCGCCCAGCGCATGTCGGCCTTCGGCATGAAGGTCGTCGCCTACGACCCCTACGTACAGCCCGCGCGGGCCGCGCAGATGGGCGTCAAGGTCCTCTCGCTGGACGAGCTGCTCGAAGTCAGCGACTTCATCACCGTCCACCTGCCGAAGACGCCCGAGACCCTCGGCCTCATCGGCGACGACGCGCTGCACAAGGTCAAGCCGTCGGTGCGGATCGTCAACGCCGCGCGCGGCGGGATCGTCGACGAGGCCGCGTTGTACTCGGCGCTCAAGGAGGGCCGCGTCGCCGGCGCCGGCCTCGACGTGTACGCGAAGGAGCCCTGCACGGACTCCCCGCTCTTCGAGCTCGACCAGGTCGTCTGCACCCCGCACCTCGGCGCCTCCACGGACGAGGCGCAGGAGAAGGCCGGTATCGCCGTCGCCCGCTCGGTGCGCCTCGCCCTCGCCGGCGAGCTGGTCCCGGACGCGGTGAACGTGCAGGGCGGCGTCATCGCCGAGGACGTCAAGCCGGGTCTGCCGCTCGCCGAGCGGCTCGGGCGCATCTTCACCGCGCTCGCGGGGGAGGTCGCGGTCCGCCTCGACGTCGAGGTGTACGGCGAGATCACCCAGCACGACGTCAAGGTGCTCGAACTCTCCGCGCTCAAGGGCGTGTTCGAGGACGTCGTCGACGAGACCGTGTCGTACGTCAACGCCCCGCTGTTCGCGCAGGAGCGCGGTGTCGAGGTGCGGCTGACCACGAGCTCCGAGTCGCCGGACCACCGGAACGTGGTCACCGTGCGCGGCACCCTGGGCGACGGCCAGGAGGTCTCGGTGTCCGGCACGCTCGCCGGCCCCAAGAACCACCAGAAGATCGTCGCCGTGGGCGAGTACGACGTGGACCTGGCGCTCGCCGACCACATGGTCGTCCTCAACTACACCGACCGCCCCGGCGTGGTCGGCACGCTCGGCCGGATCCTCGGCGAGGCCGGCATCAACATCGCCGGTATGCAGGTCGCCCGCGCGGACGTGGGCGGCGAGGCACTGGCCGTCCTGACGGTGGACGACACGGTTCCGCAGCCGGTGCTGACGGAGCTGGCGGACGAGATCGGCGCGACGCAGGCGCGTTCGGTCAACCTGGTCTGAGGCTGCCCGAACCACTGAGGGCTGCCGCCCTCAGACCTCCGCCCCCGGACCTCCGCCCTCAGACCCCGCCCCCGGGATTCCGTCCGCGGCTTCGGTGGGGAGGGCTGGTCGCGCGGTTTCCCGCGCCCTGGGTACCCAGGGCGCGGGAAACCGCGCAGCAGAGGTGCGAGGGCGGGAGCGAGGTGCTCCGTGGCGCCGACCCGTACCCGGCGTGGCGTCGGTACGGTCAGGGCCGCCCCGCCCAGCAGGAGGGATCCCGGGACTCCTCATCACCGCGGACCACAGGCCGATCGCTCCGGAGCGCTCGCCGGGATCGGTGAAGAGGGTGCGGACCATCGCCAGGGTGGACGGCGTCGGCGTCACGACGCCGACGAGGAGGAGCCTGCGCCGGCCGGGAGTGGGTGCTCGGGCCCGTCGGGCTCAGGGGATGCGTCATGTCGCGGACTGCACAGACGCGTTACACGGTTGTATATTACGACCGTATAGAACATTCGTCTGGAACAGATCTCTGTCGCAGCGCTACGCTGACCCGCATGGGACACCGCGAGGATCTGCTCGAAGGCGCCAAGCGCTGCCTGCTGGAGAAGGGTTTCGTGCGGACGACCGCGCGTGACATCGTCAGGGAGTCGGGGACGAACCTCGCGTCGATCGGCTACCACTACGGCTCCAAGGACGCGTTGCTCGCACAGGCGTACATCGCCCTCGTCGAGGCGGTCTCCGACACCTTCGAGGACGGGGGGCACCCTCCGGCCGGTACCGAACCGGGCTCGCTGGAGAGGTTCCACGACGTCTGGCGGAACGTCATCCGGACCATGCGCACACCCGGCTCGCCGTGGCACCTCAGCATGGAGATCATCGCCATGGGCGACGAGCTGCCCGAGGTGCGCGACCACCTGGCGAAGGCCCAGCGCGAAGCCGCGCGCGGTGTCATCCCCATGCTGATGGGCGGCCTGGAGGAGGACGTCCCGGAGGACGACGTCGACACCCTCGGCAAGTTCTACATGACCCTGATGATGGGGCTCATCGCGCAGTGGACCTTCGACCCCGGTACCGCGACCCGCGCCGACGAACTCACCGAAGGGCTGCGGCGGGTCGTCGAGGCATCGGGCGGGAAGGTGCCCGGGCCGGCGGCGGCGGGGGAGCCGTCCTGACGGTCCGACCGCAGCATGTCCGGTCACCGCGTGTCCGGCCCACCACGGCGGCGGCGGTGGCGCCGACGGACGTCAGCCGGGATCCGGCCTCGCCCGTCCCCGTCGCGCCCCCGTCGTACCGCGTGCGTCCCCCGGCCGCGCTGCTGGATCAGCCGCGCTGCTGGATCAGCCGCGCTGCTGGATCAGCCGCGCTGCTGGATCAGCCGCGCTGCTGGATGCGTTGCGCCTTCAGCGCCATGTGCAGCAGCAGGCGCGCCTCGCCGTCGTCCAGGTCCAGGCCGGTGAGTCGCTCGACCCGGGACAGGCGGTAGTAGAGGGTCTGGCGGTGGATGCCCAGTCCGGCCGCGGTGCGGCCCGCCTGGCCCGCGCAGTCGAGGTACGCCTCGGCGGTGCGGGCGAGTTCGCGGTGGGCGGGGGTGAGCAGCGGCCGTACGACCGGGTCGTCGGCGGCGGCCGGCGGCAGCGTCGTCAGCAGGCGGTACGGGCCGATCGACGACCAGTGCGCGACCGGGCCCAGCCGTGGCTCGGCCAGCGCCGCACGGGCCGCCGCCGATGCCTCCCGCCAGGCGGCGCCGAGATCGCCGAGACCGGTGCGGGGCGTCGCGATCCCGCACACCGTGGCCCCGGGCGTGGCGGGGTCCGCAGCGGCCGGTCCGGGCCGGGCGGCCCTTCGCACCTCCTCCGCCCTCTCCAGCAGACGCGAAGCGGCCGTCGTCACCGGGGCGAGGACCTCCGGGGAGCGCAGCCGGACCAGGAGGGCCAGACTCCGGCCGTCCGGGTCCCAGGGAAGCGCACACAGGGCGGTGGCGCCCGGGATCGTGCGGACGGAAGGAGCCTCGTCGGGGTCCGGCGACGGCCACGGGGCCACGCAGACCAGCGCCAGCGGGCCCTCGCCGCGCGGGCCGAGCGCCGTACGGAGTTCCGTCGCGGCCAGCTCGTGCTGCCAGCCGCTGCCGGCCGTGAGGACGGCCCGGAGCTCGCGGCTCAGGTCCGCCCCCGTCTGGGCCTCGTCCGCGAGCAGCGCGCCGATCCGCGGGGTCACCTCCATGGCCGCCGCGAGCTGCCGCTCGGTGGGGCCCGGGTCGTCGGCCAGGAGCCAGACGTAGCCGAGGACCACCCCCCGGTGGCGTACCGGCAGGCAGATCCGGCCCCGGTGGACCCCCGCCTCCGGGGTGGGAGGGATGCGCACCGGTCCCGTCGCCCGGGTGATGCCGAAGCCCTCGAACCACTCCCGGACCGCCGCCGTGGAGCGGCGCGTCAGGATCGAGCGGGCCCGCACGGGGTCCAGCGCGGACGCGTCCAGCTCGCCCTCGCTGTCGTACGCGGCGAAGGCGATCAGCTCGAAGCCGCGGTTCTCCAGGGTCGCCGGGGCGCCCAGCAGCTCCGAGACCTCGTCGACCAGCTCCTGGTAGTCGCCCCTGTGTTCCGGTGTCACCTGGGCATTCTCCCTCAATTCCCCGGCCCTTCATACATCTGTCTGAGATCCGGCGCGCGGATGCGTGACAGCTGTCGATGGCGGCCGGCCGGAGCGAAAACTAGGTTTCACGGTGGTTCTCCGTGCCGTGTCCGAACGGCCCCGCCGGGGCGGACACGGCTTCCGTCGGCCTTGTTGTGGAGGTGTCCCGTGCTGGGTCCCGTGATTCTCGCCGCCTCGCGCAGCGACCGGATGCGTCGTCTGATCTCGGCCGCCCCGGTGACCAAGCCGGTCGTCGACCGCTTCATCCCGGGCGAGAGCGTCGACCAGGTCGTACCGATCGTCCGGGAGCTCACCGCCAGGGGCCTGGAGCTGACCATGGACGTGGTCGGCGAGGACATCACCACTCCCGAGCAGGCCGCGGCCGCCCGTGACGCCTATCTGGAGCTGATCGGCCGTCTCGCGGAGCTGGACCTCGGGACCCGCGCCGAGATGTCCGTGAAGCTGTCCATGTTCGGGCAGGCCCTGGCGGGCGGGCACGAGCTCGCCCTGGCCAACGTGCGGCCCGTCGTCGAGGCCGCCGCCGCCATCGGCACCACCGTCACGCTCGACGCCGAGGACCACACCACCCTCGACTCGATGTTCGCCATCCACGACGAGCTCCGGAAGGACTTCCCGGAGACCGGCTGCGTCATCCAGTCCTACCTCTTCCGCACCGAGGCCGACGCCCGCCGCCTCGCCGCGAACGGCAGCCGCGTACGGCTCGTGAAGGGCGCCTACAAGGAGCCCGCCGAGGTCGCGTACCAGCGGAAGGCGGAGATCGACAAGGCGTACGTCCGTGTCCTGCGCATCCTGATGGAGGGCGACGGGTACCCGATGATCGGATCGCACGACCCGCGTCTGATCTCCATCGCGCAGGAGCTGGGACGGCGCGCCGGGCGCAAGGTGGACGAGTACGAGTTCCAGATGCTGTACGGCATCCGCAGCGACGAGCACCTGCGGCTCGCCGCCGAGGGCCACCGCATGCGGGTCTACACCGCCTACGGCACCGACTGGTACGGCTACTTCATGCGCCGCCTCGCGGAGAAGCCGGCCAACCTGCTCTTCTTCGCCCGCTCGGTCCTCACCAGGGACTGAGCCCCGGACACCGGCACCGGGCGCGAGCCCCGACACACCCGCTCACTAAGGAGTTACGGAAACCATGGACGCTGTGACCCAGGTCCCCACCCCCGTCAACGAGCCGGTGCACGGCTACGCCCCCGGCTCGCCCGAGCGCGCCCGTCTGGAGGCGAAGCTCAAGGAGCTCGCCGAGAACCCGGTCGACCTGCCGATGACCATCGGCGGCGAGAGGCGGATGGGCGGCGGCGAGCCGTTCCAGGTGGTACAGCCGCACAACCACAAGGCCGTCCTCGGCACCCTGCGCAACGCCACCCGGCAGGACGCCCAGGACGCGATCGACGCGGCCCTCGCCGCCGCGCCCGCCTGGCGCGCCATGTCCTTCGACGACCGGGCCGCGATCATCCTGCGCGCCGCCGAGCTGCTGGCCGGACCGTGGCGTGAGACCCTCGCCGCGTCCACCATGCTGGGCCAGTCCAAGACCGCCCAGCAGGCCGAGATCGACTGTCCCTGCGAGCTCGTCGACTTCTGGCGCTTCAACGTCAAGTACGCCCGTGACCTGCTCGCCGAGCAGCCGCCGGCGAACGCGCCCGGCGTCTGGAACCGCCTGGACCACCGCCCGCTCGAAGGCTTCGTCTATGCGATCACGCCGTTCAACTTCACGGCCATCGCGGGCAACCTGCCCACCGCTCCGGCGCTCATGGGCAACGTCGTCGTCTGGAAGCCGTCCCCGACGCAGACCCACGCCGCCGTGCTGCTGATGCAGCTCCTGGAGGAGGCCGGTCTGCCCAAGGGCGTCATCAACCTCGTCACCGGCGACGGCCTGGAGGTCTCGGAGGTCGCCCTCGAACACCGCGACCTCGCCGGCGTCCACTTCACCGGCTCGACCAAGACCTTCCAGTACCTGTGGAAGACGGTCGGCAACAACATCGAGAAGTACCGCACCTACCCCCGCATGGTCGGCGAGACCGGCGGCAAGGACTTCGTCGTCGCGCACCCGAGCGCCGACCGCGCCATCCTGAAGACGGCCCTGACCCGCGGCTCCTTCGAGTACCAGGGCCAGAAGTGCAGCGCCTCCTCGCGGGCCTACATCCCGGCCTCCATCTGGAACTCCGGCTTCAAGGAGGAGTTCGCGGCCGAGGTGGACGGCATCACCATGGGTGACGTCACCGACCTGTCGAACTTCATCGGCGCCGTCATCGACGAGCGGTCCTTCGCCAAGAACAGGGCCGCGATCGACCGGGCCGCCGCGGACCCGGCCTGCACGATCGTCGCGGGCGGCACGTACGACGACTCGGTGGGCTGGTTCGTGCGCCCGACCGTCGTCGAGTGCACCGACCCGGCCAACGAGGTCTTCACGACGGAGTACTTCGGCCCGATCCTCGCCGTGTACGTCTACGAGGACGAGAAGTACGACGAGATGCTGACCCAGATGGAGTCGGCGTCGGACTACGCGCTCACCGGCTCGGTCATCGCGGGCGACCGCGCGGCCGCCGCGTACACGATGGAGAAGCTGCGCTACGCCGCGGGCAACTTCTACATCAACGACAAGTCGACCGGTGCCGTCGTCGGCCAGCAGCCCTTCGGCGGCGGCCGCGCGTCGGGCACGAACGACAAGGCGGGCGCCCCGCAGAACCTGATGCGCTGGACGCTGACCCGCGCCATCAAGGAGACGCTGGTCCCGCCGACCGACTACCCGTACCCGCACATGGGCTGAGACGTCGCCGCGTCCCGCGCGGTCGGCGTCCCACCACCGAGTCGCCCCGCCCCGTCCGGAAGCATCCTTCCGGGCGGGGCGGTTCGCGTATGCGGCCCGCCGGGTGCGGGTCCGCCGTGGCCGGCCGCGCGGTTCCCCGCGCCCCTGAGGGGCGCACCGGCCGGGCGGCCGCTTTTCCGGAACAGGAAAGGGCAGCTCAGAGCAGTGAGGGCTGATGTGCCGTCTCAGATAGTAGGAAGTCCGACTAACCATGGAGACAGATCCCCGGTCCTCGCCTAGCTTTGAAGGAGCCGAACGTCTCGCTGGACCCAGCGAAGGGCGGTCGTGAGCCGGAGCCCCTGGCAGGCAACCCCTGCGGCACCGCCCACCGCCCCATCCGGTGTCTCGTAATCCCTCACCGCACTTCCGGCGTTCGCCGCCGGAGGCAAGGAGTCGATTCATCATGGCCGAGACGACCGTCCGCCGAGTCCGCCACGTCTCCCGTACCGGCGAGTCCGACCGGAAGAACGCCGCCGCCGCGCTCCAGCGCGCCCTCGACCGCCGCGACAACGGCGGCTCGACCGGCCACTGAGCCGGGTCGGGCCGGACCGGGTCGCGGCGCGGGGCCTCACGCCCCGCGCCGCACCTCGAAGTGGTCGATGCGCCTGCCGTTCTGGGCGAGCGCCGAGACCTTGAGCCGGGGAGCCGGGCCCGCCTCCGCCTCCACCGAGAGGAAGGAGTAGCCGGTGTACCGCACCCGCGACCACTCCACGGTGTCCGGGTTCCGGTCCTTCGACCTCGTCCAGTGGTAGGTCTCCACGGACTCCCGGTCGGCGGCCTTCCCCTCGTAGCTGTCCTTCACCCCCGGCGGGAAGCCGTACAGGCTCTTGCCCGCCCCGCCGGCGGTGACGTACACGATCCCGTCGCGCGTCGGATCGGTCGACGCGCCGACCGGGACCCGCCTGCCCACCCGGCCGTCCCTGATGGCGTCGGTGCGCTCGTACACGTGGTTGTGGCCGTTGATCACCAGGTCCACCTGGTGCTTGGTGAACAGCGGCAGCCAGGCGTCCCGTACGCCCCCGTCCGAGGCGTGCGTCGACGTCGAGTAGGCGCAGTGGTGGAAGAAGACCACCACGAAGTCCACCTCCTTGCGCAGCTCCCCGAGCCGCCTGTCCAGCCAGGCCGTCTGCCGGCCGCCCGAGTAGCCCTTGTTGGCGGGGATCTCGTACGACACGTCGTTCGCGTCCAGCGCCACGATCCCGACGTTGCCGTACGTGAACGAGTAGACGCCCGGGGCGTTCCTCGCGTCGAAGCCGTTGTCCGGGAGCGTGAAGCGCGCCGACTGACCGCCGTAGCCGTTCGGCGAGTACCAGGCCTCCATGTCGTGGTTGCCGGTCGTCACCATCCACGGAACCGTCCTCGCCACCGTCTCCGTCTGCTTGAGGAACAGGTCCCAGGCCGTGGGGTCGTAGATGTCCGTCTTCCTGCCGTGGCCGGTCACGTCCGCGTAGCAGATGTCACCCGCGTGCAGGTGGAAGGCGGGCTCCCGGCCGAGGATCAGCTCGTCGTTGGCGAGCGCGTCGGGGGTGACGCCCTGGTCGCCGAACGCGGTGAACACGAACGTCCGCGCACGGGCCGGAGCCGTCGTGAACGAGCCGACCGTGGAGCGCCGCTCCCTCGACGCCGGGTCGAAGCCCTCGTGGCCGACGCCGTAGTAGTACGTCGTCCCGGGCCGCAGGCCGTCCAGCGCCGCGTGCAGGTAGTACTGGTCCAGGGCGAGCCGCACGCCTTCGACGCCGGGCGTGTGCAGGTCGCGGACCTCGGCCTCGATCCTGCGGCTCAGCTCCCCGGGCTCCAGTCCCACCCGTACGTACGGCTTCCCGACCGCGAGCGGCACCTGCCAGGAGATCCGCATCTGGGTCCTCGGGTCCGCCCCGAAGGCCAGATGGCGCCCGAAGGGGGTGACCACCGCGCCGTCCACCTTCCCGGTCGGGCCGGACGGGGTGGCGGAGGACGACGCGGACGCCGGGGAGGCCGAACGGCCCGCCGCGGCCGTGCCCGGTCCCGAACAGCCGGTCAGCAGCCCGCCGGCCACCGCGCCCGCGCTCACCAGGGCCCGGCGGCGGGAGAACTTCGTGCGCAGGTAGTCGTACTGCTCCGCCATGCTCATGCGGCGTGCGAGCTGTGGCGGGATGCCCACGTCGGGAGTGTCCATGACTGGGAACTTCCCAGCAAACACCGACAACCGCCGTACGTACGGGTGAACGGCGGCCGACGGATCGGTGCCACGCGCCTCGGGCGCATCCCGGGCACCTCCTGCTCCTGTCCGTATGGCGGACGCCCCATGTCATCCCGTGGGACGAGGGGTAGGGTGCCGACATGTCTCGCAGCATCGATCTCGCAGTGATCCCCGGTGACGGCATCGGCCAGGAAGTCGTGGCCCAGGGCCTCAAGGTGCTCTCGGCCGTCCTTCCGCAGGACGTGAAGCTGGAGACCAGGGAGTTCGACTTCGGCGCCCGGCGTTACCACGCGACCGGTGAGACCCTCACCGACGCCGACCTGGAGGCCCTGAAGCAGCACGACGCGATCCTGCTCGGCGCGATCGGCGACCCGTCGGTCCCGTCCGGCGTCCTGGAGCGCGGCTTCCTGCTGAAGCTCCGCTTCGCCTTCGACCACCACGTCAACCTGCGCCCGTCGAAGCTCCTCCCCGGGGTCGCCACCCCGCTCGCCGGCCAGCCGGAGATCGACTTCGTCGTCGTCCGCGAGGGCACCGAGGGCCCGTACACCGGCAACGGCGGCACCATCCGCAAGGGCACCCCGCACGAGGTCGCCACCGAGGTCTCCGTGAACACGGCCTTCGGTGTCGAGCGCGTCGTACGCGACGCCTTCGCCCGTGCCCAGGCCCGTCCGCGCAAGAAGCTCACGCTGGTCCACAAGAACAACGTGCTGACCTTCGCGGGCCACCTGTGGACCAACGTCTTCGGCAAGGTGGCCGAGGAGTTCCCCGAGGTCACCACGGACTACATCCACGTGGACGCCGCGACGATCTACCTCGTCACGGACCCGGCGCGCTTCGACGTGATCGTCACCGACAACCTCTTCGGCGACATCATCACCGACCTCGCGGCGGCCGTCTCCGGCGGCATCGGCGTGGCCGCCTCGGGCAACATCAACCCGAGCGGGGAGTTCCCGTCCATGTTCGAGCCCGTGCACGGCTCGGCCCCGGACATCGCGGGCCAGGGCAAGGCCGACCCCAGCGCCACCGTGCTGTCCGTCGCCCTCCTGCTGCGCCACCTCGGCCACGAGACCGAGGCCGCCCGGATCGAGGACGCCGTCTCCGCGGACCTCGCGGAGCGCGGCACGACGCCCCGTACCACCGAGGAGATCGGCGACGCGCTCGCCGCCCGAGTATCCGGCTGACCCGCCGGTACCACCCCAGCCGCCGGGTCGCACACGCACCCGGCGGCTTTTCGTACGCCTCGCCGGGTGCCACCATCATCCCTGGGCCGCATTCACACCTTTTCGCCCCCGTGGCCCTCCCGGCACGGGGGGTGTCCCATTCGGTCCGTCCCGCGTGATAATCGAACGCGGAGCCGCCGAATGAGGGAATGCTCGGACGTCCTAACACTGGCCACTGGCTGTGGAGGCGTGAGCGCGGCCCGTCACACACAACCGGTGAAGGACAGACCACTCATGACGACGCCCACCATCGAGCTCAAGCCCTCCTCCAGCCCGCTGTCCGACGCGGAGCGCGAGACGATCCTGGCCGGTCCCGGATTCGGCCGCCATTTCACCGACCACATGGTGACGATCAAGTGGACGGAGGGCCGCGGCTGGCACGACGGCCAGCTCACGCCGTACGGTCCGCTCTCCCTCGACCCCGCGACGAGCGTCCTGCACTACGCACAGGAGATCTTCGAGGGCCTGAAGGCGTACCGGCAGCCCGACGGTTCCGTCGCCATGTTCCGCCCGGACCGCAACGCCCTGCGCTTCCAGGCGTCCGCCCGCCGCCTGGCCATGCCGGAGCTGCCCGTCGAGACCTTCGTCGAGGCGTGCGACGCGCTGATCCGGCAGGACGAGGCATGGGTGCCGGCGCACGGCGGCGAGGAGTCGCTCTACCTGCGCCCGTTCATGATCGCCACCGAGGTCGGCCTGGGCGTGCGGCCCGCGAACGAGTACCTCTTCGTCGTCATCGCGTCCCCCGCCGGGGCCTACTTCCCCGGCGGGGTGCAGCCCGTCTCGATCTGGCTCTCCGAGGACCGGGTGCGCGCCGTCCCCGGCGGCATGGGCGACGCCAAGACCGGCGGCAACTACGCCGCGTCCCTGCTCGCGCAGGCCGAGGCCGCGGCGAAGGGCTGCGACCAGGTCTGCTACCTCGACGCCGTCGAGCACAGGTGGGTCGAGGAACTGGGCGGCATGAACCTGTACTTCGTGTACGGGGACCGGATCGTCACGCCCGTCCTCAGCGGCTCCATCCTGGAGGGCGTCACCCGCGACTCGCTCCTCACGGTCGCCCGTGACCTCGGGTACGGGTCCGAGGAGGCCCGCGTCTCCAGCGAGCAGTGGAGGCGCGACGCGGAGAACGGCAGCCTCACCGAGGTCTTCGCCTGCGGCACCGCGGCCGTCATCACCCCCGTCGGTACGGTGAAGAGCGCGTCGGGCGAGTGGCGGCAGGGCGACGGCGGCCCCGGCGAGGTCACGATGAGGCTGCGCGAGGCGCTCCTGGACATCCAGCGGGGCGTCGCGCGCGACGGGCACGGCTGGATGCACAACCTGGGCTGACGGCCCGGGTCCCCCGCACCCTCACGGGACGCGGGGCCCGCCCCGCCGACCGGCCGCCCGCCCGATCGGGCCGGCCGGCCGACCGGCCCTCCCGGTCGCGGGCGGTACCGGCGCTCCGGCGCCCCGGCGGACGGCCCCGACGCTCCGGCGGACGGCGTCCGGCGCCCGCTCCCACCTCCGCAGCCTGCGCGCCCCGGTGGCCCCCGTCCCGCCGGCGGGCCCGCACCGGACGACGGGGCGGGAGTCTCCCCGACGGCCCCGTCCGCCGCCCCCGGTGATCAACCGAGTGCTCGCATCCTGAGACGGACGGTGAGCGCGGAGGCGGTCTGTGCCAGACTGCCTCCGTGCTCTCGTTCGCCATGATTATTGGCAGCAGGCGCGCCGGTCCGCAGTGACCACCACGTACGACCAGGTACGGGTGGACACCGTCGTCCTCGACCCGCGCGCAGACCTCTCGCACCCGCGAGGGGTTTTTCGCTTTTCTGGCCCACCCTCAGCCGGAGGCGAGAGCGCGCGGGACCATGTGAGGGCGGTGGAACCGGTCATTCCGGTACCGACCGAGATCCGATCCCCAGGAGCCTTGACCATGACCGAAACCAGCGAGCTCGACGATTCGTTCCACGTCTTCGACACCACCCTGCGCGACGGCGCGCAGCGGGAGGGCATCAACCTCACCGTCGCGGACAAGCTGGCCATCGCACGGTACCTGGACGACTTCGGCGTGGGCTTCATCGAGGGCGGATGGCCGGGGGCCAACCCCCGCGACACCGAGTTCTTCGCCCGTGCCCGGCAGGAGATCGACTTCCGGCACGCCCAGCTCGTCGCCTTCGGGGCCACCCGCAGGCCCGGCGGCAGGGCGAGCGAGGACCCGCAGGTCAAGGCACTCGTCGCGGCCGGCGCGCCCGTCGTCACCCTCGTCGCCAAGTCCCACGACCGGCATGTGGAGCTGGCGCTGCGCACGACGCTCGACGAGAACCTGGAGATGATCCGCGACACCGTCTCCTACCTCCGCGGGCAGGGCCGCCGCGTCTTCGTCGACTGCGAGCACTTCTTCGACGGCTACCGGGCGAACCCGCAGTACGCGAAGGCCGTCGTCCGGGCCGCCGCCGGGGCGGGCGCCGACGTGGTCGTCCTGTGCGACACCAACGGCGGCATGCTGCCCGCCCAGGTCCAGGCCGTCGTCGCCACCGTCCTCGCCGACACCGGGGCCCGCCTCGGCATCCACGCCCAGGACGACACCGGCTGCGCCGTCGCCAACACCCTCGCCGCCGTCGACGCGGGCGCGACCCACGTCCAGTGCACGGCGAACGGCTACGGCGAGCGCGTCGGCAACTCCAACCTCTTCCCGGTGGTCGCCGCGCTGGAGCTCAAGTACGGCAAGAAGGTCCTCCCCGCGGGCGCGCTGTCGGAGATGACCCGCATCTCGCACGCCATCGCCGAGGTCGTGAACCTGACCCCCTCCACGCACCAGCCGTACGTCGGTGTCTCGGCCTTCGCCCACAAGGCCGGCCTGCACGCCTCCGCCATCAAGGTCGACCCGGACCTGTACCAGCACATCGACCCCGAGCAGGTCGGCAACACCATGCGGATGCTCGTCTCCGACATGGCGGGCCGCGCCTCCATCGAGCTCAAGGGCCGGGAACTCGGCGTCGACCTCGGCGGCGACCGCGAGCTGATCGGCCGCGTCGTCGAGCGGGTCAAGGAGCGTGAGCTGCGCGGGTACACGTACGAGGCCGCGGACGCCTCCTTCGAGCTGCTCCTGCGGGAGGAGGCCGAGGGCAGGGCCCGCAGGTACTTCGACGTCGAGTCGTGGCGGGCCATCGTCGAGGACCGCCCCGACGGCAGCCACGCCAACGAGGCCACGGTCAAGCTCTTCGCCAAGGGGGAGCGGATCGTCGCCACGGCGGAGGGGAACGGGCCGGTCAACGCCCTGGACCGGGCGCTGCGGGTCGCCCTGGAGAAGATCTACCCCCAGCTCGCCAGGCTGGAGCTGGTCGACTACAAGGTCCGCATCCTGGAGGGCAAGCACGGGACGCAGTCCACGACGCGCGTCCTCATCTCGACCTCGGACGGTACGGGGGAGTGGTCGACGGTCGGCGTCGCCGAGAACGTGATCGCGGCGTCCTGGCAGGCGCTGGAGGACGCGTACACGTACGGCCTCCTCCGGGCCGGCGTCGAACCGGCCGCGTAGCCCGCGCACCCCTGTCCGGGGGCCGCGTCCCCTGCCCGGGGGCCGGGGCCGCGGCCCCCGGACAGGAACCCCTACCTCAGCTGCCACTTCTGGTTGGCGGCCCCCGTGCACGACCAGATCTGCGCCCGCGCCCCGTTCGCCGACGAGTTGTCGCTCACGTCCAGGCATCTGTCCGCCGCGGTGTTCACCACGTCACCGGTGGACGCGTTGTACGACCACCGCTGCGCTCCCGACCCGTTGCAGTCGTACAGCTGCACCTTCGCCCCGTCGGACACCGACGCCGACGTGACGTCCAGGCACTTCCCCAGCGCCCGCACGGACCCGTCCGCCGCGACCGTCCAGCTCTGCGCCGCGGAACCGTTGCAGTCGTACAGCTGCACCGCCGTGCCGTTCGCCGACGCGCCGCCCGCCACGTCCAGGCACTTGCCCGCGAGCCCCACGAGGGCCCCCGCCCGGTCGCCGCCGCCCGACTGCGTGCCGGACCAGGTGAAGGTGGCCGACGTCCGGCCGGGCAGCGAGTAGGTCGCGTGCTGCGCGCCCCAGTTGACCGTCACGGTCCTCGCCGTGGCCGCGTCGTTGTACGCGATCAGCGCCTTCGAGCCGTCCGGGTTGCGCCACGCCACGTTCGGCACGGACGAGCTCGCCGTGGAGGCGATGCGGTGCGCGCCGGGCCGGACGAACTTCGTCAGGTGGCCCATCGTGTAGTACTCGATCGTGTAGTCGACCTGTCCGTGCCGGGAGTCCCCGTTGTGCACGGTGACCAGTCCGTCGCAGGTGCCGCAGCCGCCGTTGTGCGGGCCGCGGTTCTGGTCCACGGCCAGCGACCACTTGGTGACCGACTTCGCCCAGTTGCGGGTGTAGTCGATGATGTTGTTCATGTCCTCGCGCTGCTGGTGGGCGATCCAGGTGCCGCCCGAGTGCTCGGTGCCGAAGGCGTCCAGCTGCGGGTACCGGTCGTGCACCGCACTCTGCTTGGCGACGTCGCCGCCGTAGCCGTGCCAGGCGATCCCGCCGAAGTTCGGGTGCGCGCGCACCGCCGCGTCGTCGACGGTCTGGGCCGCGTACGCGTCGTAGGTGTCCCAGTTCCAGTCGTGGGCCAGCACCTTCGTGGCCAGCCCGGCGCCCTGGAGCCCGGGCAGCAGCTCGTTCCTGGTGAAGTACGCGAGGCCGGAGGCGTTCCAGCTCATGGAGGGGTAGCCGGCGCAGCAGGTCGGCTCGTTCTGGGCGGTGACGTAGTCGACGGGGACGCCCTGGTCGCGCCATGCCTGGAGGTACTTCACGAAGTAGTCCGCGTACGTCCCGTAGTGCTCGGCCTTCAGCCAGCCGCCGTCGAGCTGCCCGCTGTCCTTCATCCACGCGGGCGCGGTCCACGGCGAGGCCACCAGCGTGAGGGCGGGGTTGAGCTGCCTGGCCTGCCGGGTCAGCGGCAGCACGTCCTGGAGGTCGTGCGCGATCGAGAACTCGGAGAGGTCGGGGTCGGTCTGCCCGGCCGGCACGTCGTCGTACGTGTAGCCGAAGCGCGCCAGGTCGGAGCCGCCCATCGGGTTGCGGACGAAGGACAGGCCGATGCCGTCGGTGGGGGAGAACAGCTTGCGCATGGTCGCGTCGCGGGTCGCCTGGGAGAGCGCGCCGCTGCCGTCCATCAGCCAGGCCGCGGTGTCGGTGAACGACGCGCCGCCGCCGGAGAAGGTCTGGTAGCGGGTGTTCTCGTCCACGGTGATGTTCTCGCCGCCGCCACCGCTGCCGGCCTGGAACGCGAACGGCGTCTGCGCCTGCAGACCCCGCACCACGTGCCGGCCGCCGGAGTCGTCCGTCGTGGTGAGCCAGACCGAGACCTGCTCGCCCGCGGCCTGCGCGGGCGGGGCGCCGACCGCGCTCAGTCCGACGGTGGTGAGCAGCCCGGCGAGGAGGAGCCGGGCCGCCCGGAGGGGCCTTCTGGGAGTGCCCATGGTGCGCCGCCCTTCTGGAGGTGGGGGATGGGGGCGTGCGAGGCGTGAGTAAATGACGGCGCCGTGTCCACGTCAAGAGGGTGTGCGTTCAGTTCCCGAACGGGCAAGCGCCCTGCTCCGGCCGTGGGTTCGGTCTGTACCGGCTTTGGTGTGAAGTCTTGACGGCCCGGCGGGGCGTGAGTTAACTCACGGCGTGATTTAAGTCTGCGAGATCAAGCCGTGAAGGCTCCGCAACAGCTCCACGCGTACCGAGGGAAGGTCCATGCGAAGAACCGCCCTGCTCGTCTCCGCCACCCTGCTGACCGGTCTGCTGCCGTTCGCGGCGGCCGGCCCGGCCTCCGGGGCGGACGAACCCGCCCCCGTGACCGTCGACGCCTTCGAGGGTGAGATCCCGTTCGCGAACCCGCCCGCCGAGGGGATCTTCACCTGGGGCAGCGACACGGACGACCCGCCGACCCTGGAGCTCGCCGCCCGCGACGACGCACCGCAGGGCGAGAAGGTCCTGGCCGGCACGTACGACATCAGCGGCTACGGGGGCTTCAGCCACGACTTCGCCTTCGACGGGCCGGCCCACGACTGGTCGGCCAGCAAGGGCATCCGCTTCTGGTGGGACGGCCGCAACAACGGCAAGAAGATCAACTTCGAGCTGAAGGACGGCGGCGCCAACGGCGAGGCGTCCGAGCTGTGGACGACCTCCTTCACCGACGACTTCACCGGCTGGAAGCAGCTGGAGATCCCGTTCACCGACTTCGTCTACCGCACGGACTACCAGCCCGTCGGCGGCATCGACCAGGTTCTCGGCCTCACCGGGATGTGGGGGTACGCGCTCACCCTGCCGGTCGGCGTCCAGGACCGGTTCGCCATGGACGGCGTGGAGCTGTACGGCAGGGCCGACCAGGCGCTGCGCGCCAACGTCGTCACCGACGCCGCCGTGTACCCGGTGAAGGAGGGCCGGCGGGCCGCCGTGAAGGTCACGGTCGCCACCACCGGCTCCGCCCCGATCGAGGAGCCGGTCACCGTCGCGTACCGGACGGCGGGCGGCACCGGTGAGTCCGGCGAGGACTACACCCCGGTCGAGGGCGAGCTGACCTTCCCGGCCGGCACGGCCTCCGGCACCTCGCGGACCGTGACCGTGCCCACCCTGCGCGACCGGGCGGACGAGAACGCCGAGACCGTCCCGCTGAGGCTGACGGTCACCGGGGCCAAGGCGCCCACCGAGGACCCCCAGGTCGTGATCGACGCCCACGGGCTCCCGTACCTGGACGCGAAGCTGCCGGTGCACAAGCGCGTCGCCGACCTGCTCTCCCGGATGTCCCCGGCCGAGAAGGCCGGCCAGATGGCCCAGGCCGAGCGCGCCGCGCTCACCAAGCCCGGTGACATCGCGGCGTACGACCTCGGTTCGCTGCTCTCCGGCGGCGGCTCCACGCCGACGCCGAACACGCCGGAAGCCTGGGCGAAGATGATCGACGGCTTCCAGCTCCGGGCGCAGGCCACCCGGTTCCAGATCCCGCTCATCTACGGCGTGGACGCGGTGCACGGCCACAACAACCTCGTCGGCGCCACGATCCTGCCGCACAACATCGGCATCGGCGCCTCGCGCGATCCGAAGGTCGCGTACGACGCGGGCCGGGTGACCGCCGCCGAGGTCCGCGCCACCGGCATCCCGTGGGACTTCGCGCCCTGCCTGTGCGTGGCGCGCGACGAGCGCTGGGGCCGGACCTACGAGGCGTTCGGCGAGGACCCGGCGCTCGTCGAGTCCATGGAGACCGTCATCCAGGGCCTCCAGGGGGCCGCCAGCGGCAAGGACCTCAAGCGCGGCGACAAGGTCCTCGCCACCGCCAAGCACTTCGTCGGCGACGGCGGCACCGAGTTCGGCTCGTCCACGACCGGCTCGTACACGATCGACCAGGGCGTCACCAAGGTCACCCGGCAGGAGCTCGAAGCCGTCCACCTGGCCCCGTACCAGGACGCGGTGGACCGCGGCGTCGGCACGTTCATGCCCTCGTACTCCTCGCTGGACATCCTCGGTGACTCCGAGGGCCCGGTGAAGATGCACGGCAACGCTGAGATGCTCAACGGGGTCCTCAAGGGCCGCATGGGCTTCGACGGCTTCGTGATCAGCGACTGGCAGGCCATCGACCAGCTCCCCGGCGACTACGCGAGCGACGTCCGCACGTCGGTCAACGCGGGCCTCGACATGATCATGGTCCCGTACGCGTACAAGGACTTCCACACCACGCTCCTCGACGAGGTGCGGGCCGGCCGGGTGAGCGAGAAGCGGATCGACGACGCCGTCTCCCGCATCCTCACCCAGAAGTTCAAGCTGGGACTCTTCGAGAAGCCGTACGCCGACACGAGCGGGGCGTCGGAGATCGGCTCGGCCGGGCACCGGGCCGTGGCCCGCAAGGCGGCCGCCGAGTCCCAGGTCCTGCTGAAGAACGCGGGCGGCGTGCTGCCGCTGAAGAAGTCGCAGAAGGTGTACGTCGCCGGATCCAACGCCGACGACCTCGGCAACCAGAGCGGCGGCTGGACCATCACCTGGCAGGGTGCGTCCGGCGACATCACCGACGGGACGACGATCCTGGAGGGCATGCGGAAGGCCGGGGGTGCACTCACCTACTCCAAGGACGCGACGGCGCCGACCGGCGGGCACGACGTGGGTGTCGTGGTCGTCGGCGAGACGCCGTACACGGAGGGCGTCGGCGACGTCGGCAACGGCCACGACCTGGAGCTGTCCGCCGCCGACCGGGCCGCGGTCGACACGGTGTGCTCCGCCATGAAGTGCGCGGTCCTGGTCGTCTCGGGACGTCCGCAGCTGATCGGTGACCAGCTCGGCGACATCGACGCGCTCGTCGCGTCCTGGCTGCCGGGCACCGAGGGCGACGGCGTCGCGGACGTGCTCTACGGGAAGCGGGCCTTCACCGGTCAGCTCCCCGTCACCTGGCCGAGGTCCGAGGCCCAGCTGCCGATCAACGTCGGCGACGCCTCGTACGACCCGCAGTTCCCGTACGGCTGGGGCCTGACCACGCTGACCGAGGTGCCGCAAGGGGGCAGGGCCACCCTGAAGGCCCTCGCCGTCGCCGCGGCGCTGGCCGAGCGGACCGGCTCCGGGGAGGCCGGGCGCGCGGTCGTCGGCAAGGCGCGGCTGCTGGTGCAGCAGCGGGCCGGGCAGGGGATCACCCCGGCGGTGGCCAAGCCGTTCGCCGAGGCGGACCACCTGCTGCTCAAGGGGAAGTACGCGCAGGCGCTGGCGAAGCTGACGCAGGCGTACACGGCGGTCTGAACCGGCTCCCGGTGGGTGGCGCGCGCCGCGAGGGCGCGCGCCACCCACCGGGCCGCACCCGGCCGTGGCCTTCCCGCCGGCCCTTCCGCAGGCCCTCCCGGGGGCGAGCCGCTCCGGCCCGTCGAAAGCTTTGGGCCAGGAGTAGCTTCGAAGATATGAAAGGCGTACTCGAAGGTGTACTCGTACGAGGGCTGTCCGTTCTGCTGATCGCGTTCGCGGGGCTGGCGGCGCTGACCGCTGCGGCTCCCGGCGCCCGCGCCGCCACGGATGTCTCGGCAGTCGCCGAGGCCCTGCGCGAGAGGCCCGTGTACGTCGACCCGGCCATGTCGCGGGAGCTGTCCGCGGCCGACGCCGACGCCCTGGCCGAGAAGATCGAGAAGGCGGACAAGCCCGTCTTCGTCGCCGTCCTCCCGGCGGACTTCCCCACGGAGAACCTCTTCCGGAACCTGCGGACCGCCACCGGCATCACGGGCCTGTACGCGATCCGCCTCGGCGACCGGTTCGACGCGAAGGCCGACTCCACGGTCCTGTCCGGCGCCGGCGTGCGCAACCTCGTGAGCAGCGTCCAGGGCGAGGACGCGAGGACCCAGCTGGACGACTTCACCGACCGCGCGCTCGCCGGCATCGGCGGTTCCGCACCCACCGGCTGGGACGGCGGCGGGGGCGGCGTCGACACCGGCGCCCTGGTCGGGGTCGGCGCGGTGGCCGTGGCGGGCGGCGCCGGGGCGTACGCCCTCGTGCGGCGCAACCGCCGCCGGCGGGAGGCGGAGCAGCGGGCCGCGCTGGAGCGGCTGCGCGTCGTCGTGGACGAGGACATCACCGCCTTCGGCGAGGAACTCGACCGGCTCGACTTCCACCCCGCGGAGACCGGCGCGGACGACGCGATGCGCGCCGACTACGAGCGCGCCCTCGACTCGTACGACAGGGCGAAGTCCTCCATGGCCGCGGCCACCCGCCCCGAGGACGTGCGCGGTGTCACCCAGTCCCTGGAGGACGGCCGTTTCTCCCTCGCCGTGCTCGCCGCGCGCCGCGAGGGCCGGCCGCTGCCCGAGCGCCGGGCGCCCTGCTTCTTCGACCCGCGCCACGGGCCGTCCGTCGCCGACGCCGCCTGGACGCCGCCCGGCGGGGCGCCCCGCGAGGTGCCCGTCTGCGCCGCCGACCGGGTCCGGCTGGCCGAGGGCCACGACCCGGCCGTCCGGGAGGTCGACACCGACCGGGGCCGCCGCCCCTACTGGGAGGCGGGCCCGGCGTACGGTCCCTGGGCGGGCGGCTACTTCGGCGGCGGCATCCTGCCCGGCCTGCTCGTCGGCACGATGCTCGGCTCGATGATGACCGGTCCGGCGTACGCGGCTGGCTACGGCGCCGGGTACGGGGACTTCGGTGCCGGCGGTGGCGCCGGCGGAGGCGGGTACGAGGGCGGGGACGTGTCCGGTGCCGACTTCGACCCCAACGACTTCGGCGGAGGCTTCGGGGGCGGGGACTTCGGCGGCGGCGACTTCGGGGGCGGGGGCGGAGGGGGCGGCGACTTCGGCGGGGGTTTCTGACCCCGGCGCCCGTGCGTCCGCCTGCCTGTCCGCCTGTTCGCCTGCCTGTGCGTTGTCCGTCTCGGGGTACGTGTACGGGTCCGGCGCGCTGTCGGGCGCGCCGGACCCGTACACGTCGTACCCCGTGTGTCAGAGGGTCGCGGCCGCCGACGCGATGGCGGAGGAGAAGGTCGAGACCTCGCTGTAGACGCCCGGCGCGTTGGCGCGGGCGCAGCCTATGCCCCAGCTGACGATGCCGACCTGGATCCAGGCACCGGCGTTGTCCTTGCGGAACATCGGGCCGCCGGAGTCGCCCTGGCAGGTGTCGACACCGCCCGCGGCGTAACCGGCGCAGATCTCGTCGTTCGCGACGAGGCCGCTGTACCCGCTGTAGGTGCGGCAGGTGGCGTCGCTGATGAACGGCACGCTGGCCTTCAGCATGTAGCGCTGCTGGGCGCCGCCCTCACTGGCCGAACCCCAGCCGGCGATGGTGAAGGTCCCGGAGTTGTACGCCGTGGTCGTGGCGATCTTCAGCGTGGGCAGGTTGATCGGCTGGGCGAGCTTGATGAGCGCCCAGTCCTTGCCGTTGCCGTTGTAGCCGGGGGCCCGGTAGACCTTGGTGGACTTCACCTGGACCCGGCCGCTGGTGGACTGCAGGTCCACGACACCGGCGGTAGCGGTGATGCTCGTGTTGTTGCCGGTGGCGCCCACGCAGTGCGCGGCGGTGAGCACGATCTGCTGGGTGTAGAGCGCGCCGCCGCAGCCCATGGAGAGCCGCACCATGAACGGGAACTCGCCCTGCGCGGCGCGGGTCCCGCCGACGACGGGCGCCGGGGCGGCCTGCGCGGGGGAGACGGGCTGGAGGCTGACGACCGCGAGGGCGGCGGCGCCTGCGACCGCGCATCTCTTGAGCAGCTTGAGGAGGTTCTTCACCGTGATGCCTTCCGTGGGGGGTGGAAGTGACAGGTGCATGCCAAATGTGCATCCGACAGGAAGAAATCGCGCCATACCTGGCATGGGCCGGTCAATTTCTGTTGAGGGATTATGGGAACGGCGTGAGCCCCGCCACAAGGGGCGGAAACCGGCCGTCTCTATCCGGTCAGCCGTTCGGTTCCCCTGCTCCCGGATGCCGCCTGCTCCAGGGGTGCAGCGTGCTCCCCGGCGCCGTGCGGGACACGCGGGCCCGTCCGGGCGCCGTCAGGAGCGGTCCCGGTCCGGCAGGGCCAGCCACTCCTTCCACGACAGGTCCCGCCCGATGAACCGCGGCCGCTCGAAGGGCCACGCCCCGGCGATCCAGCGCGGCACGAACGCGTCCAGGTCCCGCTCCAGCGGGGTCCCCACCCGGTCGTCGACGACCCACCAGGAGACCTCGGCGTCGGCGCCGGCCTTCTCCGGCGGATCGATGTAGACGCATCCGTACTCGGTGGTCTCCGCCTCGTCGAACAGCACGTAGTTGAAGGACTCGTGCGCCTCGATCTCGGCCGCGTGCCGTTCCAGGTCCGCCCGGTTGGCCTCGTACGTCATCGTGGCGGCGGGCCAGCCCCAGGCATCCCCGAAGATCGACCACAGCCGCTCCCGCGACCCCGTCACCGCGGGGTAGTCGATCGCGGCGTCGGCCCCGGAGATCGGCCGGAGGTGACACCCGCCGGGCACGTCGACGCGCAGGGGATGGACGAAGTCAGCGGGCAGCCAGGTCATGCCCGGAGGTTAGACCCGGGCCCACCGGCCCCGCATCAGAATATCGCCGGCTTCGCATGTCCGTCCCGCACCTGCACTCACCGCGCGGGACGGCTTGACGCCGGTGCGGCCACCGGTCGAACGCCCACGGTACTGAGCATCAGGGCGGCAGGGCCGAGCAACCGCCCCCCGCCATGCCGTAGTGGTCTGGGGCCGCGAGCCAACAGGGGCGTACAACTCCGCGGGGCACGGACGCCGGCCTGCGGGAGGCGCTCCGCCGCGACGGTCACGGAGAGTCCGGAGCCGGCGCCGTGATGTCTTCGAGGTGCTCGATCTCCTCGCAGTACGGTTCCTGCGATGGTTCCAGGGTTGCCACCCCGCCCGGATCGTGATCCTCGTCCCCGCGCTCGGTGAACCGCGCGGTACGAAGGAGCGGATCGACGACGTGGAACCCGCGCCACAGCAGTGCGGTTCGCTCGGACCCACTGTAACTGGCCTCGATGCCGTCGCCGTTCTCCACCTCGAAGCCGACTGCTGCCGAGGCACCGGCCACTTCGGGCATCCCCGGCACCACCTGGGTGCCGGCCCTGAGCCGTACGGTGACCTCGGCCCGCCCGCCTGCGGACACCAGTACCAGACTCGGCCCGCTCGTCACTACTTCGGTGATCACTACCCACTCCTTGCGCCACTTCTTGCGGCGGTACAGCTCCAGTACCGCGTTCTCGACCGCGAGAAGATCGTTCAGCCGGTGCACACGCGCATCGGTGGCCCGCATGACAAAGGTGCCCGCCCGCTCGAAGCGATAGGTCGCGTCCCCGCGGGCGGACGCAACGACCGCATCCACCGTGACCGGGGAGAGGGCCGCCATGCGGCGGACGCCGTCGCGAGAGGCGTACTCGAAGTCGCTCGACGAACTCGGCTCCGCTGCGTCGGCCGTCACCTCCAAGGCCGCCAGGGTGGTGATCCTGGTCCACCCTCCAACGGTGAAGCACCCGACGTCACCGAGGTCCATGGGTGTGCCCGGCACCCATACCGGCAGACGCTTGTGACGGCCGCGGACCTCGTTCCAGAAGGCGTCCGGGATGCTTGTGGTCTTTTTCATCACTTGCCTTTCGTCAAAGGGTCGGTCAAGCAGTTCCGGCCGGGAGCGGTTGCACCCGGAGAGTGGAGTCGCCGTGCAGCACGTACAGCAGCCCGAGGGGGTTGCGGCGGGTGTGCAGCAGGTCCCACTTCGCCGTGTGGAGCGCTTCCCCGGTGGTGTGCCCGGCGAGAAGCGTTTCGTAGAAGCGACGCGAGAAGGCTTCGGCGAGGCGGTCGGGCAGTTTCGCCACCGTGCCGATCACACCGGGATTGCGGTTGTAGTCGAACGGTTCGAGGAGCGACCCCAGGGAGAGCGGGTCACGGACGGCGGTGGAGCATGCGTTGAGGAACACCAAGGGCATACCGAGCCCGCTCGGCCGCGGCGCCCGGCCCCAAGCCGGGATGAGGTCGGCGAGGACCTTCTCCACCGAGACGTCCACCGTCCGGCCGCCCTCAGAAGCGAGGTGGAAGACCAGTGGGTCGTGGCCCTGGGTTTGACCGCTGCCCGTGGCGACCGTGGTGTGACATGACATATGGAGCACCTGGTGGAAGTGGCGCAGCCGCTGCCCGTCCGTGCTGAGGGCGGGGTCCGCCAATTGTTCGGCGAAGGACACCGCCCCCGGGTAGGGGACTCGGTCGTCAGGATGAGGTCCGTCCAGGTGGATGCCGTCTCGGCTGCGGAAGAAACCCAGCTCGCCGCGGGCTCCCGGATACCGGGCGTGCCAGAGGAAACGCAGGGGCAACCGGCCGCCCGATGTGCGCAGCCCGAGGGGCGTCCGGGCGGGTTGCCCCATCCCGCGTTCCACGATCGCGCTCAGACCGGGAAACATACGGGCCGCGCGCCACAGTTGAGTGAGGTCCTCGGCGCCGCCGTTCCAGCTCAGATCGAACAGGGGAAGCATTTCCCAGGGCAACCACTGCGGGACGCCTCGCTGGACGTGCACCACAGGCACTGTCGCCTCGGGATCCCGCCATGCTGGACACCACCGCCGCATACGGGCGCTCAGTTCGCCGTGGACCTCGTGGGCGTTGCGAAGCGACCGGGTCAGCAGGATGCGACCGGCCTCGGCGAGCACCTGGAGTGAGCGGTCGGCATCGGTGAGAGGCAGCCGCCCGCTGCGCTGCCACAGTGCCAGCACGCGAGCAACGTTCTGTCCGAACCGCGCCCCGTGCTGGCGCAGCACGCTCTGCTCGACGATCTCCAGGACGAGGGGGTCCCGTCTGTCGGGCCCGGTCAGCATCAGTCTGTGCCCGTGCTGGTCGCCGTGTGCGGCGATGGTGACGTTCGGCGCAGCGGCCTGCCCCGTCACGGCTGAGGTTTCCGCTCGTCCGCCCCGGGCTCCATGACGATCACGGTGACCGGCAGTGCCTGTACGGGTCGCCCGCACGCGTAGACCGCCACCCGCACGTCGTATGTCCCGGGCTCGGTGCCCGTCAGTACCGATACGCGGCGGAACACGGCGGACTCGCCCGTACGGTCGAGGCGGACGCTGTGCCGGTCGGGGGTCAGCGCCAGGAACGGGGCGTCCAGGACGATATCGAGTTCCACCGCTCCCGCTGACCGGCCAGCGACGACCAGCATCTCGTCGGCCATGCCGTGACACTCGCCGAGCAGTGCGTCAGGGGTCTCCTGATAGTTCCTGCCCAGCCCGAGGAGCACCACGACGCTCGCTGGTTCACCGGGCCGCAGTCGCCATTCCGGCTCGCCGTCGACGATGTCGACGTCCGCTGCGCCCTCGAAGGTGATCGCCACACCGCCCCGGAAGGCGATGGGCGTGACGGGTTCCAGAGCGGTACGCAGGCTGCCGTCGTCGATCCGCAGGGACACCTCGCCATGGGCCGGATGGGCGTAGTCGAGCGGGGGAGGCGGCACGATATCGGTGTCCTCCGGGGCGGACCGGTGCCCCTCCCTGCGGAACAGCAGAGCCTGGAGGACCACTGTGGTCGCCAAGGCCGCCGCGCTCACGCCGATCCCCGGCAGCAACACGCCGCCCAGTGTTCCGGCGGCGGCGACAGTGCCGCCCGCGGCCAGTGACGTCCCGACGCGGGCCATGACGGCCAGCTGGTACAGCGAGTCCTCCACATGCTCGTCCTCGTCCTGTGCGACGCGGTCCCGGGCGGAGACGGATTCGGTGCTTGCCTGTCTTTCCTTCCCCCCCATGCCACTGCGGCCGTCGTCTTCGATTTCGCTGACGGGCGCGGCGGACTGGCGATCCGGCTGCGCTTCGCGCGGTTCCTCGGCGCCGTGCTCCGTACGGGGGGACCCCGCCGGCAGTGGTCGCGCAGCGGGCAGACCGCCGTCGTCGGCGACGGAGCGCTTCGCCGCGGTCTCCGGGAACCCGCTGTACGCCGTCGGGTCAAACCGGTCGTCCGGAAGGCGTGCCGGATGCCCCACTCGCACTGCCCCGTACGGATGCCACTGCCGGGACAGCGCGCGATTCGCCTCCTGCTCCTCCGTGAGATCACCGGGAGCAGGCAGGTGCAGTGCTTTGTAGAGGTCGAACCGATGGAGGTCGAAGGCCACCCGTACGGTGGTGGCGTATCGAACGGCCGCGCGCACCGTTGCCAGCCTGGCTGCCACCGCGACCGCCACCGGCGCGGCCCACCCTGTTACGTCGTAAGGACTCCACACCAGGCTGGCCGGCAGCACCGCGCACACCGTCAGCATCGCGAACGCCCACACGCAGAGCGCCGCGTCCAGCGCGGCGCGCTGCCAGTCCGACATGCTGCGCAGCCGCGGGCCGAGCACCAGATACAGCCGTGGCCAGGTCAGCAGGACGTCCAGCGCGTAGACGTCGGCAATGTGCTGACGGGCCGCGGACAGTACGTTGCCTACCGCGCTCGCCCGTATCAGAGCGTTGTCCGTCGGGTAGCGGGCGGTGAGCAACTCGGCGAGCCGGTCGACGCGGATGGTCGCCTCCGCCTGGTCGGCGGGAGTCCCGTTCTGCCATTCACAGCTGTGTTGCCGGATGTGCCGGGCGATCCGCGCGCGTCGACGTGTCCACTGACGGCGCAACCAGTCACGTCGCCTGCGGTGCCAGGTACGCAGCAACCCGGTGGCCCGCCAGTACCACTTGCCGCCTTCCATGACCTGTGGCGCGGCCATCAGCGCAGGAAGTACCACCGCCGCGCCGAGGACCCCGGCCGCTAAGGCGCCCCACTGGTATCCCGACAGTCGCAGCGCCCGCTGTTCCACGATCCGCGTGGACAGCAGAGCGCCGTCTGCCGAGCTGAGGTAGAAAGCCGTCACATACCCGGCGGCGAGCAGAGAACAACCGAATATCAACGCACGAGACCGGGCCGGCCGTGGTGGAAGCATCCAGTCATGTTGCTCCAAGTGCCCAATGACGGTGGGAAGTTAACGATTTAACAGATATGGCAGTTTCTTCTCTGATAAAGCGATGCGCGATCGCACGGCTCGCGGTCCGACTCTGGCCGTCCCGCACAGCCGAGCGCCCACCTTCCGCTCGCAGGGAGCCGGAGGGTGGACGCGCTCGGAAAGGGGGGCGGAACCGGGCGATCGGATCAGCCCCGGTACGCGACCGGTCCGGTAACCGGATCAGCCCGCGCTCCTGATCGCCGAGATGTCGAACGTCAGCTTGATCTTGTCGGAGACGAGCACGCCGCCGGTCTCCAGTGCCGCGTTCCAGGTGAGGCCCCAGTCGGAGCGCAGGATCTCCGCCTTGCCCTCGAAGCCGACGCGCTCGTTGCCGAACGGGTCCTTCGCGGCGCCGTTGAACTCCAGGTCGATGGTGAGCGGCCTGGTGGTGCCGAGGATCGTCAGGTCGCCCGTGATGCGGTAGTCGTCGCCGCCGAGGGCCTCCGCCGAGGTGGTGCGGAAGGTCATCGTGGGGAACTCCTCCGTCTTGAAGAAGTCCGCGCTCCTCAGGTGGCCGTCGCGGTCGGCGGAGCCGGTGTCGATGCTGTCCATCCTGACGTCGATGGTCGCCGTCGACAGCGACGGGTCGGTGCCGTCCAGGTGCAGGCTGCCGGTGAAGTCCGCGAAGCCGCCCTTGACGTTCGTCACCATGGCGTGGCGCGCGACGAAGCCGAGCGTCGAGTGGGCCGGGTCGATGACGTAGTCGCCGGTCAGCGCGGCGAGGTCGGGGTTGACGGCGGCGGGCGCCGCGGTTGCGGTGCCATCGGTGTCCTTGCGGCCGAAGATACCCATGACTGACTCCTTGGGGGACGGGCTCCGGCTCTTCACCGAAGCTGTTTAACATTCAACTACGGTGACCATAGACCCATTCCCTACGGGTTTCAACCGTGAGCGTGGCGTGTTGGCGTGATCGCACCCTGTTGCCATTGGTCTACTCCCAAGGTGCTTCGTCGAGCCCCTGGTGGACACGTGTAGACCTCGGGCACCATCGCCTTGCGCCGTTTTTTCTGCCTCGTTCCGCCCTGCGCCGCCTCGTTCCGCCTCGCTCTGCCTTGCTCCGCCTGCAACGCCGTCCCACGCCCCACCGTCAGCACGGTCCTCCGCAGGAAAGGCTTCCCATGAGACTCCGCACCGCCCGGGCCGCCCGGACCCCAAGCGTGTCACCGGTCGCGGCGGACGCCGGGCGATGACACCCGACCGCCGCACATTCCTGCTGGTGGCGGCGCTCGCGACGGGCGTCCCGCTCCTCATGCCCGCCGCCGCGTGCGCGGCGGACGACGACGCGTACGACACGCTCCGCCGTCGCTGGCTGGAGATCGCCCTCGGCACCGGCTACGACCCGGCGGCCCAGCCGTACGCGTCCCGCCTCGCCGAGACCGGCGAACTGGCCCGGCGCCTGCGGGCGTCCATGGCCCCGGCGCCGAACTCGCTGTGGCCGGGCCACCCGTACGATCCGCCGGCCGGCATCACCCGGAGCTACGGCAGGCTGTGGACGATGACGCAGGCGTACGTCCAGGAGGGCACCGGCTCCACCGGTGACCCGGGCCTGCTCGCGGACGTCCTGCGCGGTCTCGACCACCTCTCCGCCACCGTCTACAACCCCTCCACCACCCGCTACGGCAACTGGTGGGAGTGGCAGATCGGCAGCCCCCGCCTGCTCATGGACGTCGTGGCCGCCCTCCACGACGAGCTGACGGAGGTGCGGGTCGCCGCCGCCTGCGCCGCCGTCGACCACTTCGTCCCCGACGACATGCTCCGCGACTACACCGGCACCTCCACCGGGGCCAACCGCGTCGACCTGTGTCGCTCCGTCGCCCTGCGGGGCGTCCTCGGCCGCGCCCCGGAGAAGATCGAGCTCGCCCGCGACGCGCTCTCACCGGTCTTCCCGTACGTCACCCGCGGGGACGGGCTGTACGCCGACGGGTCGTTCGTCCAGCACACCTGGGTCGCGTACTCGGGGACGTACGGACAGGTCCTGCTCGACGGCCTGGGCCGGCTCTTCGCGCTGCTCGCCGGTTCGGCGTGGGAGGTGACCGATCCCGGCAGGCAGATCGTCCTCGACAGCGTCGAGAAGGCCTACGCGCCGCTGATCCACGACGGGCTGATGATGGACGGCGTCAACGGGCGTGCCATCAGCCGGGGTCACCTGAAGAGCGACGACCGGCAGGTCATGCGCAGCGACCACTTCCACGGCCAGGCGATGATCGCCGCGATCGCGCTCCTCGCCGAGGGCGCGAGCGCGGCGGAGCGCGCACGCTGGCAGGGACGGATCAAGGGCTGGATCGAACGGGACACCGTCACCCCGGTCCTGACGGCACGGCAGTTCGGGGTGGCCGATCTGGCCCGGCTGCACGCCGTGGCCGGGTCGGCGCTCCCGGCCGCCCCGGAACCGGTCGGGCACCACCTCTTCGCCGCCATGGACCGGGCCGTCCACCGCGGCCCCGGCTTCACCGCGAACATCGCCATGGCGAGCGAGCGGATCGCCCACTACGAGTGCGGCAACGGCGAGAACCCGCGCGGCTGGCACACGGGTGCCGGAATGCTCTACTGGTGGGCCGACGGACCCGGCGCCCACACCGACCGGACCGGTGGGACCGACCGGGCCGGTGGGACCGACCGGGCCGGTGGGGTCGGTCGGGCTGGTCGGGCTGGTCGGGCCGACCAGTACACGGACTGGTTCTGGCCGACCGTCGACTGGTACCGGCTGCCCGGGACGACCGTGTCCACCAAGCGGCTCGCCGACCGCGAGGGCGGCGAATGGGGGGAGCCGAAACCCGCCGTGCGCTGGGTCGGCGGTACGACGGACGGGGAGTTCGCGGCCGTCGGGCAGCACCTGAAGGGCCTCGGATCGACCCTGGAGGCCCGCAAGTCGTGGTTCTGCCTCGACGACGCGATCGTCTGCCTCGGCGCGGGGATCACCGCCACGGACGGTGTCCCGGTCGAGACGGTCGTCGACAACAGGAACCTGGGGGAGGGCGGGGCCCCCGCCCTCGTCCGGGGCCCCGGCTGGGCGCACCTGGAGGGCCACGGGGGGTGGATCCTCCTGGACGGGCCCGGACTGCGCGCCCTCCGCGAGGACCGCACCGGTTCCTGGTCCGACATCAACACCACGAGCACCACCGAACGCCGCACCCGCCGCTGGCAGACGCTCTGGCTCGACCACGGCACGGATCCGGTGGACGCCTCGTACGCGTACGTCGTGCTGCCGGGTGCCGCGCGCCGCACGGTCGCCGTCCGCGCCACGGACCGCCGCCGGCTGTCGGTCCTCGCCAACGACCCCGGCCGCCAGGCGGTGTCCGTGCCCTCCCTCGGGCTGCTCATGGCAAACTTCTGGCAACCGGGCACCGCGGGCCCGCTCACCGCCTCCGCCCCCGCGAGCGTGCTGCTGCGCCACCGGGGCCGTACCGCCACCCTGCGCGTGAGCGAACCGCCGCGCACGGGGGAGGTCGTGGAGGTCGTCTGGGAGCGTCCGGTGCGCCGGGTCGTCCGCGCCGGGCCGGGCGTGGAGGTGCTCGCCGCCGGGCGGAGGCTGAGACTGCGGATCACCCCGGGGACGGCCTGCGCGACCCACGCGTGTGAGGTGACTCTCAGCTGACGGCTTTGTGCAACCCCTACAAGCCCCAGGCCCTCTGAGCAGTCAGATCGCCTGTACGCGGTAGGGGTTCTGTTCAGGGCTACCAGTAAAACAGGCCGGAGACTGTACGGAGTCGACGGCCCGCTTTCGCCGTTGGACTTCGTAGAGTCGCCACATGACCGTTTTGGACGAGACCGGACCCTCGACCGGCGAGCCCGCGGACGCCCGCGGGCGGGTGGCCGAACTGCAGGCGATCCGCGCGGAGGCTCTTCGCGGCCCCAGCGACAAGGCGACCGCGGCGCAGCACGCCAAGGGCAAGCTGACCTCCCGGGAGCGGATCGAGCTGCTGCTGGACGAGGGCTCGTTCAACGAGGTCGAGCAGTTGCGGCGGCACCGGGCGACCGGCTTCGGCCTGGAGGCCAAGAAGCCGTACACAGACGGTGTGATCACCGGCTGGGGCACGGTCGAGGGCCGCACGGTCTTCGTGTACGCCCACGACTTCCGCATCTTCGGCGGCGCGCTGGGCGAGGCCCACGCCACGAAGATCCACAAGATCATGGACATGGCCATCGCGGCCGGGGCCCCGCTGGTCTCGCTGAACGACGGTGCCGGTGCCCGTATCCAGGAGGGCGTGAGCGCCCTCGCCGGCTACGGCGGCATCTTCCAGCGCAACACCCGTGCCTCTGGCGTCATCCCGCAGATCTCGGTCATGCTCGGCCCGTGCGCGGGCGGCGCGGCCTACAGCCCCGCGCTGACGGACTTCGTCTTCATGGTCCGCGAGACCTCGCAGATGTTCATCACGGGGCCGGACGTCGTCAAGGCGGTCACCGGCGAGGAGATCACCCAGAACGGCCTGGGCGGCGCGGACGTGCACGCCGAGACGAGCGGCGTCGCGCACTTCGCGTACGACGACGAGGAGACCTGCATCGCGGAGGTCCGCTACCTGCTGTCGATGCTGCCGCAGAACAACCGCGAGAACCCGCCGGCCGCCCACACCGACGACGCGGCGGACCGCCGTTCGGACGTGCTCCTGGACCTGGTCCCGGCGGACGGCAGCCGGCCGTACGACATGACCAAGGTCATCGAGGAGCTCGTCGACGACGGCGACTACCTGGAGGTCCACGAGCGCTGGGCCCGCAACATCATCTGCGCCCTCGCGCGCCTCGACGGCCAGGTGGTGGGCATCGTCGCCAACCAGCCGCAGGTCCTGGCGGGCGTCCTGGACATCGAGGCCTCGGAAAAAGCTGCACGCTTCGTCCAGATGTGCGACGCTTTCAATATCCCGATCATCACACTGCTGGATGTACCGGGCTTCCTGCCCGGTGTCGACCAGGAGCACGGCGGAATCATCCGCCACGGCGCGAAACTGCTCTACGCCTACTGCAACGCGACCGTGCCGCGCATCTCGCTGATCCTCCGCAAGGCATACGGAGGCGCGTACATCGTCATGGACAGCCAGTCCATCGGCGCCGACCTCACCTACGCCTGGCCGACGAACGAGATCGCCGTCATGGGCGCGGAGGGCGCGGCGAACGTGATCTTCCGCCGCCAGATCGCGGAGGCGGAGGACCCCGAGGCGATGCGGGTCCGCATGGTCAAGGAGTACAAGGCCGAGCTGATGCACCCCTACTACGCCGCCGAGCGCGGTCTGGTCGACGACGTCATCGACCCCGCGGAGACCCGCGAGGTCCTCGTCCGGTCCCTGGCGATGCTGCGCACCAAGCACGCCGACCTGCCCTCCCGCAAGCACGGAAACCCGCCGCAGTAGTAACCCGACGGACGCGTCGCGGAAACCCCGCGGACCCCTCTCTCACGGAGACTGACACCTATGGACATGCCTGATATCCGCGTCGAGAAGGGCCAGGCCGGCCCCGAGGAGGTCGCCGCTGTGACGGCGATCCTGCTGGCCCGCGCGGCCTCCGCCCCGGCGGACACCGCTCCGGCCCACCGGGGCCGCGCCCGCGCCGGCTGGCGCCGCCTGGAGCGGGAGCCCGGCTTCCGCGCGCCGCACAGCTGGCGCTGAGCTTCACGGTGCGGGCCCCCTCCTTCCGGGAGGGGGCCCTCACGCGTCCCCGTCGTCGCCCCCCGATGCCGGTTGCCGAACACCGGGAGTCCGGCGACGGCGCTCGGTCAACGCCAGTAGCGTGGTGGTTTCTGGCGGGGGTCCTGTGACTCGAAGCGCTGGCCCGGTACCGGGCTCAGGCCCCGGATGTGGACGAGTCGCTGGCAGTCGGCGGCGTCGAGTTCCCGCACGACGAAAGGCATGGCGGCGATGATCGCCCCTATGGCCAGTGCCAGCCCGCCGATGCCGCCTTCCTTCTGCGAGTACCGGATGTGGTGAATGCCGGCCTTCTTGATCGCGTCGGTCTCGTCAGGGTCTTCGAGCCGGCGCCCGTCCCTCGTCGGCAGGGCGTCGTATCCCTTGCGAGCCGCGTCCACGAGGAGTTGAACGTCTTTCTTGCCCGACCACTTCACTTCGGTGACGTGGTCCACCTGGTGCTGGGGCAGCACGTAGCGAAGAGGCGCCAGGAGCTGTACTGCTGTGTTCTCGTCGACGAGAAGGTGCATCAGACGGCGTGGTTTCCGCTCGGGAGGTAGCTGTCGACATAACGGGCGAACTCGGCCGCGTCACGGGCTGCCTCCACCGTCACGTCGGAGGCGACGGCGAGGTTGAGGCGGTTCGCGCCCTCGGTGCTGTACAAGGACTTCTGCCAGGTCGGTCTGCCCACTTCTCACACCTCGCGCATGACGGCATGGAACATATGTCGGGGCTGCGACAGCTTGAAGACTGTATGTATGACGGGGTTACTCGGGCCGGAATCCGGACGGTTGTGACTTCACGCCGTGCAGGAGCGCTCTCAGCACTTCTGGACCGGTAGACAGAACCTCGGTCGGACTCTCGCTCTCGCGGAGGGCTATGCCGTCCTCGGTGGCGGCGACCTCGACGCAGTTGTTGCCCCCTTCGTCGGAGAACGAGGACTTGATCCAGTGCACGCCGGACACGTCTGACACCCCACTTACAGCTCTTCAACGATGGCGCGGATGAAATCCCTCGACTTGGAGGGAGTCAACGCCACCTTTTCGACCAAGTCCAGTCGGGTTCGGAAGTTGGCGAGCTGTGCGGGGGAGTCGATGAAGACGGCTCCTGTCGGCGAGTCCATCTGCACGGTGTCCAGGTGACTGTTCGGAGCCTCTGCGTACAGGACGGACGAGTCGCCGAGCAGGGGGAAGCCGCCGACCGAGAAGGGGATCACCCGCAGCGTGACGTTCGGACGGTCGCTGGCTTCCAGCAGGTACTGGAGCTGCGCACGGGCAACGCCACGTCCTCCGAGCCGCATTCTGAGCGCGGCCTCATGAATCACACCCACGTAGGGAATCGGACGGTCCCCGGTGACCACTGCCTGACGGGCCATGCGATGCGCGACCCGTAGTTCGACTTCCAGTCGGGGCAGAGGTGGTGCGGGGAGCTCGAAGATGGCACGTGCGTGGTCTTCGGTGTGGAACAGCCCCGGAAGGTGAGCAATCTGTACTGTGCGCAGGCGCGTGGCGTAGTTTTCGAGCGCGGAGACATCAAGGAAACTCGGCGGGATCTTGCCTCTGTACTCCTCCCACCAACCGAATTTGCGGCCGCCGGTCAGCTCGACCAGCGCATCTACGAGCGCGGGGTCGTCACATTCGTAGATGCTGACGAGCCGTCGAAGGCGATCCTCGCTGATGCCGAACCGACCCGCCTCCACATTGGAGATGACTGTTCGGTCGGTGCCGAGGTGCTCGGCGGCGGCCGGAGCGGACATGCCTGCTGCTTCGCGGAGCCGCCTCAGTTCGGTGCCGAATCGGCGTTGAAGGATGGTTGGTGCCTGTCGCGGTGCCATGGAATCTCTCCCTAGTTCGCGCACAGTGTGCCGACGCGGCTTCCCGCGGTCCAGCCGAACAGGGCAACTAACCCTTATGGGTGACTAGGTAGCACCGTTATGCATTCTTCCTTTACCGTGTGATGCGCGCCACTGAGTAGCCGCCCAGGCCGGAAGCGCACCGTGTCCCATCCTGCCCACCCGGAGGGCGGGGCGGCGCGGTAAGGCCACCGGCCCCGTCGGCGCGAACACCCCATGTCACATGTCCAGTCGACCTACCACGACCGCGCACCCAGGAGGTGCCACGTGAACACGGAACAGAGCCACGACCAGGGCAGGGCCCAGCACGGGAATCAGAACCGCAACCCCGATCCGGCCTCCTATTTCCTCCCCGCCCTGAATCCCCTCTCCGGTATTCCCCATCCCCCGCCCCTCTCCTTCACCGCTCCCTGGTGCTATGAGCTGCACCTCCCCTGCGATCCCCGAGGGCCGGGCATCGCCCGCGTCACCCTCCGGGCCGTCCTGGACGCGCACGGCCTCGCCCAGCTCGTGGACCGTGCGGAACTGCTCGCCTCCGAACTCGCCACCAACTCGGTACGGCACACGAAGGGCCCCGCGTCCGTACGGCTCCAGTGGCTGCATCCCGTACTGCGGGTCAGTGTCTGGGACATGAGCCCGGACATGCCCGCGATGCCCGGTTCGCGACGGACGGAAGCCGCAGCGCACGCCGAGGAGGGGCGCGGGCTGCTCATCCTCGACATGGTGGCCGACCGGTGGGGCGGGTGCGCCATGGGAGAGGGGAAGCCCGGCCCCGGCGGCAAGACGATCTGGTTCGAACTGAGCCTTCCGGGCGTACCACCGCCGGTGGACTCCACACTCGCCGCGTAAGGGCGGTCGGCCGCACGGACCCTGTGGCCGTTCCTTNTGGCCGGCTGTGTCGGCGGACCCATCTCACCCTCCCTCCGGCGCGGGCGCGGTGTGCAGGACGCCGCGCCGGGTGAGGCCGAGCAGGAAGTCCCGGTCCGGCGCGGGCGGCCACCCCCGTCGAAGCCCCGGGGAGCCCCGGTTACCGCAGCCGCGCCATCAGCGCGTGCTCCACCAGCGTGATCAGCGCCGACTTCGCGTCCGCGCGGTGGCGGGCGTCCGTCGTGATGATCGGTGTGTCGGGGCCGATCTGGAGCGCCTCCCGGACCTCGTCCGGGTTGTACGGCTGGCTGCCGTCGAAGCCGTTGAGGGCGATGACGAACGGCAGTCCGCTGTTCTCGAAGTAGTCGACCGCCGGGAAGCAGTCGGCGAGGCGTCGGGTGTCGACGAGCACGATCGCGCCGATCGCACCGCGCACCAGGTCGTCCCACATGAACCAGAAGCGGTCCTGGCCCGGCGTACCGAAG
>NZ_JAHKJW010000025.1 GCF_019710745.1 Streptomyces beigongshangae | reverse complement strand
CATGTGGTGCAGCGACGTGAACTTCGGCTGAACCGGACAGCGCCACACACGGCACCGACACCGGCACCGGCACCGGCCTCGGCCCGGCGCCGGTGACCCGCCGCCCGGCCGGTGAACCCCGTGATGGCCCACGTGCCGGAGACCTCGCGCACGAGCAGATCAGCAGCACGTTGATCAGCGGATGCCAACGGCCGCGGTGCGAGCGCGGGCCAGGGACGCGCGCGAGGCGGGCGCGCAGACGCCCGATGCCGCGCTCGTCGAGCAAACCCTGTTCGGCAAGGACGGCAAGGATGGCAAGGACGGGCGAAGGTGAGCGGGCCGGCCCGGGACCTCTTCGTGGTCAACTGGCTTCGACGCCAACATGATCACTGGCTCCGTGCCTGTTCTGCTGCGGCGTCAACTCCCACCGCACAGCGACGATGGACCTGACGTCCTGACGTCGGCCGTTCGCTCCCTGTGAGGTCTTGCTCCGCGCCCGTCGACGCCGGCCTGACGACCGTCCAGACCGGTGCCGACGGGGCGACGTCATGAAGGGACGCCGAGCGGCGGGTGCTCAAGCACGCGCGGCTTGTACTCGACCAGCTGGATGCGGCCGTCGAAGGTGCGGTGCCCGATCATCTCGAGGGCGACGTCCGGATGGCCGTCGTAGATGCGTTCTTCACCCGTGGCCCCGGTGATCACCGGGAACATCACGACCCGGAAGCGGTCGACGAGTCCGGCCCGTGGCAGGGAACTGCACAGGCTGAGGCTGCGGCTGCCGATCGCGCCGAGGAGCCCCGAGCCGTTCGACTTCATGGCGCGGACCGCCTCGACGGCGTCGCCGCGGACAAGCGTGGACTTGGGTCACGCCGGTACGGAGACGACCGCAGCCGTCCTGGCATGGGCCCTGCACCGGCTGGCCGGGCATCCCGATCCCGAAGCCCGGCTGCACGCCGAGGCGGACGTCGTCGTGCCCCACGGCGTGCCCGCCACCTTCGACCCGTTGCCCCGACGGGAATTCACCAGCCGCGTCATCACCGAAACCCTGCGCCTGGACTCAACGGCCTGGGCACCCTCCCGCGTCGCCGCGACCGACACCGAGTTCGCCGGACACCCCGTCAAGAAGGGCACCACGGCCGTCTGCAGTCCTTACCTCATCCACCGCCAGGCCACGCTCCACTCCCGACCCTGAACGCTTCGACCTCGAACGCTTCGATCTCGAATGATTCGACTTCGAACGCTTCGACCCCGACCGGTGGGACGGCCCGGCCGCCCGCGGACGCAACACCGCGCTGATCCCCTCCGGCGGCGGCGCCCGCACATGCATCGCCGAAACCTTCGGAACGACCGAAGCCACCCTCGCCCCGGTCGGCTGGAGCGGCGCCCGACCGTGCGGAGCACGCCACTTCACCCCGTCGTCGACGAGGCAGTGCATCGCGCCGACGATCTCTCGGCGATGCCATTTCTCCGGTCGGCGATGTCGCCCGACTTATCCGCCAGCCGGACCGGGTTCACCCGTTCGGTCGGTTTTCCTCCCCTGATGGGATGAGTCGCCGCGCGGAGCAGACGGAAAGACAGGGCCCGGATGGCATTCTTGATCCTTTGCCCGAAAACGTTCCAGGAGTGGTATGGCCATGTCCCCGGCGGTCACGTCCACGAGGCTGCCGTCCCTGACCGGTCTGCGCTTCGTCGCCGCGTTCGGTGTGTTCCTCTGTCACGTGGCAGTGTTCGTCGTCGCGCAGACGGGCGAGTGGCGACAGCTGATGATTCTCGGTCTGCTGGGCCCGGTCGGTGTGTCGCTCTTCTTCGTTCTCAGCGGGTTCGTCCTCACGCTCTCGGTGCGGGGGACGGACACGGCCAGAGGGTTCTGGCGGCGGCGGATCGTCAAGATCTACCCGAGCCACCTGGTCGTCTGGGTGCTCCTGATGGTGCTCGCCCACGGCATCGGGATGCCGCGGCCCAGCGTCGGCGCGGTGACCGCCCCGACCCTGCCGGGCGATGTGGCCAACGCCTTCCTGGTGCAGGGCCTCGTTCCGCTGCCCGGGATCGGCCTGGCCGGCAATGGCGTCGCCTGGTCGCTCACCTGCGAGCTGGTCTTCTACCTGCTCTTCCCCTGGCTGCTGCCACGGGTCAAAAGGATCCCCGAACGACGGCTTCTGGTCGCGGCCGGGATCACCGTGGCGGCGGCTTGGTCGGTACCACTGCTCCTGACGGCCGTGAACGGCACGCTGTTCGGACAGGGGCCCCCGGGCGGGCAGATCAGCGAACAGCAACTGATGTTCGTGTACCTGTTTCCGCTGAGCCGCCTGCCGGAGTTCGTCCTGGGGATGATCCTGGCCAGAATGCACACCGGCGGGCGCCCCGTCCGGGTCAGGGCCGTCGCCTCGGCCGCCTTGCTGTGTGTGACCCTGCTCGTCGGCGCCGCGACGCTCCCCACCCCCTTCCTCATGGCCGCGACCACCGTCGTTCCCGTCGCCCTGCTGATCCGGGCGACAGCAGCACTGGACGTACATGCCAGAAGATCCCTGCTGCGCACACCGGGCATGGTCTTCCTCGGTGACATCTCGTACGCCTTCTATCTGGTCCACGCCACACTGATCGCGGCCGTCCTGTACTACATCGGCGGCGGGTGGGGCCCGGCACCGGTTGCCGCGGTCTCCTTCGCGGCGGCGCTGGGGGTGGCCTGGCTGCTGTACACGCACGTCGAACAGCCCTGCATGCGCCGCTTCGCCGCCGGCCGACCGCGCCCCTGACCGGCGGTTGTGGCCTCCCGTACCCTGTCCGAGGAGGACTGAGAACTCGCCGCCGTGACAAGGACGGAGAGTTTTTCCTCGCCTGGGCCGGGCGTAGTCGGCGGGCTGCGCATGCGGGCAGGGTGGTGGTGCGGGTCAGCCGGTGCCCAGGGTGTTCAGCATCGCTGCTGCGACATGGTCGGCGGCGTGGTGGTGGCCTTTGGCATCGGGGTGTACGAGGCCGATCTGGTCGGGAGTGCTGGTGTGCAGGCCTTCCACCCATTTGTCGGTGTCGCAGACGCTGTGGTTCCGGGAGGAGGCATAGAGGTCGACGAAGCGTGCGGCGCGGTGCGTGCCGACTGACTTGCCGATGGCTTCGTTGAGGGGTTCCAGGACGTCCTTCCGCAGCCAGGTGAGGTCGCCGCGGGTGACCGAGGCGAAGTGCCTCCAGTCGTTGTAACGGCATTTCGACGAGTCGTCCGGGATGATCGTGGGATAGCCGACGGCCAGAACCGTGGCGTGCGGGGCCCGTTCGTGGAGCAGGGTGAGCATCTGGTCGTAGCCCTGGCTCACCTTGGCCAGCCGGCCCGGGATGTCTGCGGCGAGACCGTCCCTGCAAGGAGTGCCGACGCCGCCGCTGTCCGCCCCCAGTCGCATGCACCTCAGCAGGATGCCGGCGAAACCGAGGGTGTTGCCGCCCACGCCGACGGTGATCACGTCGGTGTCCGGGCGCACTGCCTCGGACTGCGCAGGCACCGCGGGAAACGGGTGGTCCTGATCGGTGGAGAAGGGCGGCAGATGACGGCCGAACGGCGCCTGCGCCTTGAAGGTGACGTCGCCGATCGTGGCGGCGCCGCAACTGACGTTGGTCAGGCCGAAGAGCGAACCGAGGTCGCGCTCGATGATCTGCGGGTAGGACCGGTCGGTGCGTTCGCAGCCGTCGCGGGGGACCAGGCCCGGCAGAGCGGCATGCTGCGCACGTATCCGCCCAGGTTCTCGTCGTCGGTGCCCACCAGGGCTTCGGTGGTTCCCGGCAGGCACTCCACGCCTTCGATCTTGTACTGCGGGAACGTTCCGAGCACCGACGGCGCTGCATCGAGCGTGATGTGTACGTGGCCCGCCGCGGTCACGCTCACCCGGCCCGCGTCGCTCACCGCGGAGTCGAAGGGCCCGTCGTCACCGGCGTCGGACGCCGAACTGACGATGAGCCGACCGGAGTCGGTCACCGAGATGTCGGAGATGTGCCGCGTGCCCTCGTCGGTCGGGTAGGCCGCCCGGTAGGTCCTGCGTGTCACGGTGGCGAACTGCGGCTGCCCCCGCGGGGTGAACATCAAAGGCGCTGTGTACAGCGTGGACGGACGTTTCGTGCCGGCTCCTCGGTCCGCCCACACCGCGGCGAGTCTGCCGTTGGCTGCCACGAGTGCGAAGCTCTCGAAGTCATCGCCTTCCCCGACGGCCGGCAGCGGCGAGTAGTCGACGACCCTCGCCATGGACCCCGTGACCTTGAGGTGGTGGACGATGCCGCGGCTGGCGAGGGCCAGGTACTCTCCCGCCCTTCCGGGAACGGCTTCGATGGCCTCCAGGTCGACGGGCTGCGGACCGTCCCAGGTGATTGGTGCGACGCGGACGGAGCCTTTCCTGTGGGTGATCCGGGACAGGCGCTGCTGTCCGGAGCGCTTGTTGTCGTGCACGACCAGCACGCGCACTGCGGCCCCGCCGTCAGCCGGACCCTCATGGGCGAGACCGCTGACACCACTGCGGGCGTCGTCCCCGACCTTCTGCCATGAGCTGCCCGCCCCGGCCGGGACGGCGGCGAACAACATCAGCAGCGCGGCCGCCGCGGCAGGGCAGGCCATACGGTGCACCATCCAAGACCTCATGAGAAGTCGCTCACCTTCACTGTCCGGCTGACACGCACTCACGCGCCGAATGCCAGAGTATTGATCACGCCCGCATCCAGTGATCATGCTGAGCGCAACACGACGACGGTTACGCCATCCGCCGCCGTGCGGCTGAAGACAGCACGAATCACCGGAGACGTGGCCGCAGGCGGAAGCACCGCGGCGGCGGTCGGGGCCTGGACCGTCTTCGAGGACGAAGCCGGATTCCCGATGACGCCGCCGACCCGCCATGCCTGGTCCCGCAAAGGCCACACGCCCGTCGTACGTGTCCGCGGACGCTCCCGGCGCAGGTTCTCCATCGTCGCGGCGGCTCGCTGCGAACCGGGAGCACGCTCCTGCCCGATCTACCGGCCAAACGGCACGAGGACCACAGACGCGGCGGTCGGCGCAGCTTCAACCTGGACCGACTGCCGAAGCCTTCTCCAGGCCGCGCACCAGCAGCTCGGCGGCCCGATCGCCCTCATCGCGCTATGAGGTCCATCGGATGCACGAAGTGGCGAACCGGTTGGTCTGACGGAGCAACGGCGGCGCCCGCCCGGGGAAGACGACCCAGGGGCGGGCGCCGCGTTCGTTCTGCGGCCACGGGGACGACGCTTCCGGTGAGCCCCGGCCGCGACAGGACGGAGAGCTTCCGTGAGGCGGTCCAGCGTTCGTCGAGGGCCTGCACGGGACGGTCGACCAGATGCCGCGGTGTGCCGTTGCAGCCCGGCGGCGTCCCGCACGACGCAGCCGACCGGGGCCGCATGGATGGTGGGGCAGGGATCAGCTCGGCTGGTCGCCGGTGTACCGGTAGATCTCGGCGCCGCTGTTGATGTGCCACACGGTGCCGTCGGCGCCGGCGGCGATGTCGATGGCCGTGCCGGGGATCTTGATCCACGGATTGCCGCCGCTGGCGTCGTTGTTGGTGTAACGGTAGATACTGCCGGCGGGGTCGACGCCCCACACGTTCGTCCGTGAGCCCACCGCGATGCGCTTGAGGCTGCCGTTGACGCTCTTCCACGGGTTCGCGGCGTCCTGGTCCCCGGTGTACCGGTAGATCTGGTTGCCGGCGTTGACGCCCCACACGGTGCCGTCGGCGCCCGCACCGATGTCGCTCAGCGCCCCGGGGATCTTGATCCATGGGTTGGTGTCGTGGTTCGTGTACCGGTAGATGGCGCCCGCGGAGTCCACGCCCCACACGTTCGTCCGTGAACCCGCGTCGATGCGGACCAGGCTGCCGGAGATGCCCTTCCACGGGCCGCCGTCCTGGTCCCCGGTGTACCGGTAGATCTGGTTGCCGGCGTTGACGCCCCACACGGTGCCGTCGGCGGCCGCGCCGATGTCGCTGAGGCCCCCCGGGATGTTGATCCACGGGTTGGCGTCGTAGTTGGTGTACCGGTAGACGGCGCCGGCTGCGTTCACACCCCGCACCGTCGTCCTGGACCCGGCCGAGATGGCAGTGAGAGCACCTGCGACCTTCACCCAATCCGCCATGACAAAACACCTTTCCCCGAGCTTTTGCTGACCCGGCCATCCTCGGTGAAAAGACGAGCTGACAGAATGCGCGAATGCCTGTCTTAATGCTGAATGAGACTGTAAATCGATGTTTCATGGCGTATCGCCTTGCAGGCCGGGGCGCGCGAGAGAAGCAGCCATGAGCGTTTCGACTGGAAGTGTTGTCACTCTTACGGGAGGGCTTACCGGGTTCGTGCTTCCCGTCGGGGCGTTCTCGCCGGCCGGGGTGGACGGACCGGTGTCGACCGGGGTGGACGGACCGGTGCAAGAGGTTGTGAGGCGGCAGCGGCGGGTCCGAACAGATATGTCTTTCGCAGACAGTTGACTGATGTGCAAGATCGATTCTTTCTGTAACTTCTGGGTCAGAATCCATGCAACCCGGCGCTGCGCGCTCCAGCAGTCGTTCTTGGGAGTGCCGGATTCACCCAATGAGGGAGTTGCGTCGTGCGGGACGGACTGGAGAAGTACGCCGTGGGCCTGAGGCTTGCTGACCGCCACGGAGCGGTGGAAGGGCGCCCTGGAGGGTTCGATCTCCTCGACATGCGCTGGGATCTACTGCCAGGAGTCTTCTCGCCCCTGCACACCGCTTCCACCGAGTTGTTCACCAGGTGGGTTCCGTACCCGGTGGGAGGTCGTTTTCTTGAGGTCGGCAGCGGTACCGGTGTGACCGCGGTGACCGCTGCGCTGTGCGGATGCGCACAGGTGACCGCGGTGGACATCACCGAGGCCGCCGTGTGCAACACCCGGATGAACGCCGCCCGGCACGGCGTCACGGAGCGGGTCCGCACCCTCCGTAGCGACCTCTTCGACGCTCTGGAGCCCGGCGATCGGTTCGACCTCATCTTCTGGAACTCCAATGTCGTGGAAGCTCCCCGCGATTTCGCGTGCGCGAGGGAGATCGAGTTGGCGATCTTCGATAGCGGCTACGTCACCCACGAACGGTTCCTGCGACAAGGCTTCGAACGGCTCGCGGACGGTGGTCGCCTTCTCCTCGGGTTCAACAGCCTGGGGAATCTCCAGGCCCTTCACGGCATCGTCGAGGGCCTGGGCCTGTGCATCCAGCCGTTGGTGAGCGCGAAGCGGCAGGCCGGCTCGTTCGAAGTGGAGTTCCAGCTTCTGGAACTGGCTCCTTGCGTGGACGCAACGGCATGACAGGGACTTCCCCGACGGCTCTGCCGCGGGGTCAGATCTCCAGTGCCACGTTGTAGCGGCGCAGCCAGTCGTTCAGACCCAGGACGAGTTCGGCCCCCGGCCGGATGTCCTGGCTCGCGTCGACCGCGGATGCCCGGGCCACGACGGCAGCGTCCAGCAGGGGCTGCACCGGCGCATCGCCGTCACGAAGGACTGCCCGTAGCCCGGTGCGCAGGGCTTGCGTGTACCGGGGATCCTGCGTGCTGGGATAAGGGCTCTTGATCCGCTGCGCGATGGCCGGGGGCAGCAGGTCGCGGGTGGCGGCGCGTAGCAGGGACTTCTCCCGGCCGTCGAAGGTCTTCATGGTCCAGGGGGTGTTGAAGACGTATTCGACCAGTCGGTGGTCGCAGAAGGGGACGCGGACCTCCAGGCCTGTCGCCATGCTGGCCCGGTCCTTGCGGTCCAGCAGGATCTGCACGAAGCGGGTCAGGTGGAGGTAGCCGATCTCCCGCATCCGGTGCTGCAGGCCCGTGTCGCCGGCCAGACAGGGGACTTCGGCCAGAGCTTCGCGGTAGCGCCGGTCCGTGTAGCCGTCCAGGTCGAGTTTCGTGCGCAGGTCTGAGTCCAGCAGGGCCTCGCGGGTGCCTGTGCTGCCGGAGAATCCGCCGGCGACGCCGGCAGCGATCCACGGGAAGGTGTCGGCATTCACGCTCTTGGGATCGTGGAACCAGCGGTAGCCACCGAAGACTTCGTCCGCGGACTCGCCTGAGAGCGCGACCGTGGAGTGTTCGCGGACCGCTTTGAACAGGAGGTAGAGAGAGGTGTCGCCGTCGCCGAACCGGGTGGGGAGGTCGTGAGCGGTCAGGACGGCCCCGCGGTGTCCGGGGTCGGCCAGGTCGGCCGTGTCCAAGATGATGTCGGTGTGGTCGGAGCGCACGTGCGAGGCCAGGGCATGGGCGTAGGGGGTGTCGGGGGTGGAGCGCAGACCGTCGGCGCTGAAGTTCTCGGCATGGCCGCTGAAGTCGACCGCAAAGGTGCGAACCGGTCCGCTGCTGCGCTGGGCGGCGAGGGCGGTGATGACCGAGGAGTCCAGGCCGCCGGAGAGCAGGGAGCACAGCGGCACGTCCGAGATGAGCTGGCGGGCCACGATGTCTTCCAGGAGTTCGCGTACGCGGGCGACGGTGGTGTCGAGGTCGTCGGTGTGCTCGCGGGCCTCCAGGGCCCAGTAGCGCCTGACCGCCAGACCACGCCGGCTGACCCGTGCGGTGTGGCCGGGCCTCAGCTCGTGCATGCCTTTGTAGACGGCGTGCCCGGGTGTCCTGGTGAACGCGATCAGTTCCGCCAGGCCCTCGGCGTCGACGCGGGCGTGCGCCGCGGGATGGGCCAGGACGGCCTTCGGCTCCGAGGCGAAGAGCACCCCGTCACTGGTCGGGTAGTAGTACAGGGGCTTGACGCCCATCCGGTCGCGCACCAGGAGGAGTTCCTGGTCACGGGGATCCCACAGGGCGAACGCGTACATGCCGTTGAGGCGGCCCGCGAAGTCCTCGCCCCACTGGAGGTAGGCGTGGAGCACCACCTCGGTGTCACTGCTCGTGCGGAGGACGTGCCCCAGACCTTCCAGCTCGGCGCGCAGTTGCCGGTGGTTGTAGACCTCGCCGCTGTAGGTGGTCACCAGTACAGTGCGGCCGTTTCGCTCGACCGTCATGGGCTGCGTACCGCCCGCGACGTCGATGACGGCCAGGCGGCGGTGGCCGAAGGCGGCGTGTCCGTCGAGCCACAACCCGGCCGCGTCGGGACCGCGGCAGGCCATCGGCTCCGTCATCGCCTCGAGCGTCATGCCCTCCGCGGAAAGGTCCCGGTCGTAGGAGATCCATCCGCTGATTCCGCACATGCCCGTGACTCCTCTGCGTCATCCCGCGGGGCCGGTGCCGGACCCGGCGGCTGACCAACGACCCTGCCATCGCTAACCCGCCCGGCCAGAACACCACACGGCCGCAGCCGGCAGACGCAAAGCGCGGGCACACTCACCCTCCCGAGTACCTTCTCCGTCACCCCGAGTGCCGTTTCTCCTCCCGTGCCCTTGGCCCAGGGTGTTCGGCGGCGGCCGCCGTCACAGTCCTAGTGACGGTCCGGCCCGGCTGGTCGATCGCGATCTGCGATCTGCGATCTGCGATCCGCAGGCCCGGCACGGTGGCCGTGGTGAGGCTGAGACGGGCAGCCGTGTTCAGGTTGACCTCCCCGTACGGGCGCACAGGAGACCGGAACAGCGCGGAGCCGCTGATCCCACTGGAAGTCAGGCGCCCTGTACTCCCCGGCCCGCCAGTTGGGCTTCCCGGAGGCGGTCTTTCGCGGTCAGGTCCCAGGCCGCGACGGCGAATTCGCTGCGCCCTGCCCCTGTCGTGCGGACCTGCAACTGCCACGGACCGTCGGTGGACGGGTAGAACCGCAGGGTGAGAACCTGCTCGTCGGCCAGGTAGACCTCGGCTATCGAGCGGTCGACGATCACGCGGAGCTCGACGGGGGCGTCGGGACGTGTCGCGGCCGGGCACGGCGCGGTGTACGCCCCTCCCCGTGCTCGTGCGTCCTGTGAAGCGTGAGCGCGGTCGACGATGAGGTGGCCTGCCGTGGGGTCGAGGCTGATGTCGAGGTACTCGGATCCGTCGGTTGAGGTGATCAGGCGCAGTCCGCTGGTACCGGTGGTGTCCGGGACGAGGACGGCGGTGAGGTCGAAGGTGTGGCAGACCTGGCCGAGTTCGGCCGGCCCGGTCCGCGTGACGTGTCCGGTTCCGTGCAGGACGAGCGGACCGCGCAGGGCCAGCAGTTCGCGGGCGGGGCGCTGGGCGACCGTGCCGTCGGCGGCGAGGCTGACCTCCCGGGGAAGCGTGAGGACGCCTGCCCAACCCGCTTCGTGCGCCCAGGCATCGTCCCGGGCTTCCCAGGCCCAGCCCCACATCAGCCAGCGGTCTTCTCCGGGCGCCTTCAGCAGGGCGGGGGCGTAGAAGTCGGGGCCGTGGTCCAGCGGCACGGGGCCCGTGACCGCCGTGAAGCGTCCGTCCTTCTCCCGGCCGGTGACGACGGTCGTGTGGCTGGGGCCGCCCTGCGGGGTCCAGTCGCTGAGGACCAGGACGCTTCGGTCGCCGAAGGTGGCGTACTGGGGGCACTCCCAGCCGATCGGACCCGTGCCGGCGGCGGTGTCGCTGGTGTGGAAGGGGCCGCGGTAGGTCCAGTGCTCCAGGTCGCCGGACTCGTACAGCTGTGCCGCGGCGCGGCCGTCGTCGAGGGCGGAGCCGACCAGCATCCGCCAGCGCTCGTCCTGCCGCCACACGTAGGGGTCCCGGTACATGGTGGTGCCGGCGGGCGGTTCGGGGATGAGCAGGTGGGGGCGTTTGGTCCAGGTGCGGCCGTTGTCCGACGACTCGGCGGTCGTGATCGGCTGCCACCAGCGGTCATTGCGGTGGGCGGAGTAGAAGGCCACCATGCGGTCGCCGTCGGAGACGGCGTTGCCCGAGTAGCAGCCGTCGGCGTCGTGGCCGCCCGGGGTAGGGGTGAGGGCGACGGGGAAGGGTTCCCAGTTGATCAGGTCGGGACTGCGATAGTGGCCCCAGTGCACGTTCGCGTGCTGGGGGCCGTGCGGGTTGTACTGGAAGAACACGTGGTAGTGGCCGTCGTGGAAGACCAGGCCGTTGGGGTCGTTGATCCAGTTGCGGGGCGGTCGCAGATGGACGGCGGGCAGGTGGGGGTCGGCAGGCGACGTGGACACACGGGGCCTTTCTCGGCGCGTGCGAGGCGCACGGAAGTCATGAGGACGCGGCGGAACCGCCGGCGCGGTGCGGGGGTCAGCCCTTGACGCCGGTGGAGGCGATGCTGTTGACGAACGACCGCTGGAACGCCACGAACAGGGCGAGGACCGGCACGGTGATCATGGAGGCATAGGCCATGATCTGGCCCCAGCCCACGTTCAGCTGGAAGAAGTAGGAGATGCCGACCATCACCGGTCGCAGTTCCTCGCTCTGTACGACCATCAGCGGCCACAGGTAGGAGTTCCAGGCGGGCAGAAAGGTGAGGATGGCGACCGTGGCGACGGCCGGACCGGACAGCGGCACCACGATGCGGCGGTAGATGGTGAACCAGCCGGCGCCGTCCATGATCGCCGCTTCGTCGAGTTCCTTGGGGATGCTCTGGAAGAACTGGTGGAAGAAGAAGATCGAGAAGGCGTTGGCGACGAACGGCAGGATCTGCACCTGGTAGGTGTCCATCCAGCCGGTGGTCCACTCCAGGTGGAAGCCGTTCACGCGGAGCAGCGGCAGTTGGTTGACCCACCACACGAGCGGCAGCGCGAAGGTCTCGAACGGCACGATGAGGGTGGCGATGATCACGGTCAGGACGAGCTTGCGGCCGGGCCACCGCATTCGTGAGAGCGCGAAGGCGGCCAGGCTGTTGACGATGATGCCGAGCACCACGGTGATCGACGAGATCAGCACGGAGTTCAGCAGGAACTGTGCCGCGGGAACCCGTTCGAACATGCCGGTGTAGTTGTCCAGCGACAGGGCTCCGACCGGCAGGAAGGCGCTCGGCGAACCCAGGTCGCCGAAGATCTGGTCGTCCGTCTTGAACGACGAGACCAGCATGAAGACGAGCGGGAGCGCGAAGACCAGGGCCAGGACGATGCGACCGGCGTGACCGCCGAGCCGCTTGAGGAGGGAGGTCATGTCAGTCCTTCTCCCGGGTCAGGAAGCGCTGGACGAGCGACACGGTCAGGACGAGTACGAAGAAGACCAGCGAGACGGTTGCCGCGTAGGCGGTCTGCTGCTGGTCGTAGCCGGTGCGCACCGCCTGGTAGACGACGGTGGTGGTGGAGTCGAGCGGGCCGCCTTGTGTCATCACCCTGATCTGGGTGAAGAGGCTGAACGCCGCGATCGTGATGGTGACGAGCACGAAGGTACGGGTGGCACGCAGCCCCGGCCAGGTGACGTGGCGGAAACGGTGCCAGGTGGTGGCGCCGTCGAGTTCGGCGGCCTCGTACAGCTCGACGGGGATGGTCTGCAGGCCGGCCAGCCAGATGACCATGTGGAAGCCGACGCCCTGCCACACCGACATCAGGATGATGGCGGGCATCGCGGTGGCCGGGTCGCCCAGCCAGTCCGGGCCCTGGACGTGGCCGAGGGTGAGCGTCGAGATGACGTGGTTGACCAGGCCGTCCTTGCGGTAGAGGAAGGTCCACAGGAGGGACACCACGACCATCGAGGTGACGACCGGCAGGAAGTAGACGGTGCGGAAGAAGTTGACGCCCCGCACCTTCGCGTTGACCAGCAGGGCCAGGGCCAGGGCGAGTCCGGCCTGGAGCGGGACGACGACGGCGGCGAAGTACGCCGTGTTGCGCAGGGACTTGTAGAAGACGGGGTCTTCGAAGAGCTGGGTGAAGTTGCGAAGGCCCACGAAGCGGGCCGGGGTGGGCGAGATGAGCCTCGCGTCGGTGAAGGCCAGGGCGAAGGCGAGGACGACCGGTACGACGAGAAAGACGATCAGCAGCACGACGGCCGGGGTGGCCATGCCGAGGGCGGTGAGGCTCTGACGGCGACGGGCGTTGGTCGTTCGGGTTCGCCGGACCGGACACAGCCGCTCGAGGGCTGCGATCTTGGTGGTCACGGTATCTCCAGGGAGCCGGTCCGGTTCGGGCGGCACGGGCGGGGACCGAACCGGACCGGGGCATGTCAGCCTGCGTAGTTGTTGTTCGTCTTCAGGTTGTTGTCGATGTTCTTCGCGGCCTGACCGAGAGCGCTCTCGGGGTCGGCACCGGCCAGGATGTCCTGGGCCGCCTTCTGGAACTCGGTGGAGATGTACGGGTAGGCCGGAGTGACCGGACGCACCGTGGCGTACTCGCGCGCGAACTGGACGAGCACCTCGAACTTGCCGCCCGGCCGGTAGTCCGCGATCTGCCGCGCGGCGGCGTCCGTGGCGGGGATGGTGCTGGTGGCCTCGGCGTAGTCGACGAAGTACTTGGTCCGGCGGGAGAACCTCAGCCACTCCTGCGCGCCGTCCTTGTCGGAGCAGGTGGAGCTCATCGCCCACTGCCAGGAGGCGCCGCCGATCTTGGGCCCCTCGCCGAAGTCGACCGGCGGGAGGATCACCAGGTCGTCGCCGAGCTTCTGGGCGTTCTTGGCCGCGTTCCAGCTGCCGTCCCACTGGATGGCGCTCTTGCCGGCCAGGAAGTCCTTGTTCGGGTCGGCTCCGGACTTCTTCGCCATGTACCCCTTGGTCACCAGCGAGCGGAACCAGTTGCCCCACTCCACGGACTCCTTGCCGTCGAGCGTGCCCGAGGCGGACTTGTGGCCGTTGCGGTCGATCAGATCCCCGCCGAAGCTCTGCAGCTGAGGGGAGTAGGCGTACGGCCACCACTCGCCACTGCCGCCGGTGCCCATCTCCAGCGGGTAGGCGAACTTGCCGCTCTTCCTCAACTCGGCCAGCGCGGCGTCGAACTCGCCTTTGGTCCATGGCTTGCCCGGGGTGGGGATGCGGATGCCGTGCTCGTTCAGAACGGACCCACGGGCGAACAGGGCCAGGGAGACGTCGTAGAAACCGAAGGAGTACAGCTGGTCCTTGTACGTGCCGACCGTGCTCGCCAGCTGGTCCTTCACCGGCACCTCGCTGCCGGAGACGTCAATGGGGGCCAGATAGCCGCCCCAGGCCCAGTTCGCCACGTTGGGGCCGTCCACATCGAGCAGGCAGGGCAGCTTGCGGGCCGAGGCGGCGGCCACGACGGAGTTGTTGTAGTCGGTCTGCGGGAACGACTGGAGCTCGACCGTGTACTTGTCCTGGGAGTCGTTGAAGTCCTTGATGATCTTCTTGACGACATCGAGCTCGGCCGAGTTGCCGGCGTTGTGCGTCCACAGGGTCAGCGTGTCGCCGCCGGCGCCGGACGAGCTCCCGCCAGGGCCGGACGCGCACCCGGCGACGAGCGCGGTCGCCGCCGCGGCGGCTACACTCGCAAGCGCGAGGCGCCTTCTTCTGAACACCACGGGGTTCCTCCATCTCACGGAGGCAGGTCTTGCAGGACCTGCCCTTGGCGACCGGTTGCCTCGGTCGCTGTTCTCGGTGGCCGTCCCGCCCCCCGCTGCAGGGTCATCGCAGCGGGGGGCGGGACGGCTGTCTTCGGGTGCCGGTGTCACGCCCCGGCGGGTGCGCCCAGGGAGGCACGCTCCATCAGCGGCATGGGTACGCGGTGTACGGCCGCTTCGAGCGGCCCGCCGCGGAGGATCAGCTCCACGGCGAGGCGTCCGAGCCGGTGGTGCGGCAGTTTCAGCGTGGTGAGCGCCGGCCGCAGCACGGATGCGATGTCCTGGTCGTCGAACGAGATCACCGACACGTCGCCCGGCACCGACAGCCCCGCCTCACCGAGCGCCTGGTAGGCGCCGAACGACACCCTGTCGGCCAGGCACACCAGCGCCCGGGGACGGATCCCCGCCGCCAGCAGGGCGGACACCTCCCGGTAGCCGTCCAGCGTGTCCCAGTCGCACTCGATGACGCCGTGCAGATGTGCGCCGCCCTCGCGCAGCACTTCCTCCAGGCCGCGCATGCGCTCGTTGCCGGCGATGATCCCCTCGGGCGTGGCCGGGACCGCCTGGTGGCCGCCGATCGCCCAGATGCCCTCGGTGTGACCGGCCGCGAGCAGGGCGCGGGCCGCGCCCCGGCCGGCCTCCAACTCGTCCGGGACGACGGACGGGGCGTCGAAACCCGGGGCCAGGCAGTTCAGCAGCACCACGCGGCGCCCGAACAGCTCCTTGGGCGGAGTGACGTACCGGGTGAACATGGTCGCGTAGATCACCGCGTCGACCTGGCGATCCAGCAGCGCGTGGACCAGGGACGACTCGGCGGCACGGTCGCCGCCGGCCTCCGTGATGAACAGCAGGTGGTCATGCTCGCGGGCGGCCTCCATGGCGCCGCGGATCACGTCGCCGGCGAACGGCGTGGTAGTGATCCGGTCCGAGACGAGTCCGATGGTCTGCGTGGACTTCGTGCGGAGGCTGCGCGCGGTGACGTTCGGGCGGTAGCCCAGTCGCCTGGCCGCTTCCAGGACCCGCTCCCGGGAGGCGTCGGAGATGCGCATGTCGGTGCGGCCGGACAGGGCGAACGACGCCGTCGTCGGCGACACGCCCGCCTCGCGGGCGACGTCGGCCATGGTCACGCGGCGTTCGGACATCGGTGGATCAGCTCCGCTCGGCTAAATCGGATTAGCAAGATGCGACGAGAGTGCTTCACTCGTCATGCGCTGTCAACACCCCGGACATCTCGCCTACGTAACGACGACTCTATGCAGGGTTTTACACCCTTCTGGACAACGTGAAGTTGAAATCCGTATGCGTTAGCTCTTGCTTTAGCGGCGACGGCACGCGAACCATGCCGAACCATCACCTAAATCGAATTGGCAGGTCGTCAGGTCGCGGTCTGTCACGCAGCCCAGGAGGCAGCATGAGGAGAAGAACAGCCCTGAGGGTCGTATCCGCCGCAGTCGGCGGCGCCGCCGTGCCACTCCCGTTCGCGCCCGCTTCCGCTGCCGCCGGCGGTCGGTCCGGCCCTCGGAAGCCCACTGCCCGCTGGGACTTCGACGAACGGTCCGGCGCGGTCGCCCGCGAGGCGGTCTCCGGATCGGCCACCCCGGTGGACCACGTCTTCAACGACGCCCGGTACAAGCCCGACAGCGACCCGGTACGCCGCCGTGGCGTGAGCGGCCGAGCCCTGTACTTCGACGGCTGCTCCACCTGCGTCACCGCTGAGGGGCCCGGCGGGCTCGACCCCGCCGGCGGCATGACCGTCGACGTGTGGATCGCCCCCTACGCCTACGAGCACGGCATCGACGGCAAGCCCCAGGCCCTGGTCAACCAGCACGACCCCGGTACCAGGACCGGCTTCCTGCTCGGACTGCGCCGCTTCGGGCAGATCGTCTTCCAGCTGGGCTTCGGCACCGACCTGATCGAGGTCCGGGGCGCTCCGGACCAGCCGGCCGCCAAAGGCAGGTGGAGTCACATCGCGGCCACCTACGACCCGGCCGCCCACCAGCTGCGCCTCTACCGCGACGGCCGCCTGATCGGAACCGCCGCCACCCCGGCTAAGGCCCCCGGACCGGCGCCCGGCGAGCCCCTCCTCATCGGGAAGCACAACCGCCCGACCCTGCTCAACGGCGAGTTCCACGCCAACATGTACATGGGACTCATGGACAGTGTCGTGATCCGCCCGGGCGCCCTGGACGACTCGACGGCACGCCGCGAGCACGTCGAGAAGGTCGCCGCGCTGCCCGGCCACCGCGTGCCCCGCCCCGACCTGGCCCCCCACCGGACCCGTTTCGACGGCGACCGGCACCGCCCCCAGTTCCACATGCTGCCGCCCTGGCACTGGATGAACGAGCCGCACGCGCCCGTGTACTTCAAGGGCAAATACCACATCTTCTACCAGCACGACCCGCTCGGACCCTTCTGGGGCCAGATTCACTGGGGCCACGCCGTCAGCACCGACATGGTGCACTGGCGCGACCTCCCCATCGCCCTCGCCCCCGCCGCGGACTCGGCCGGCCCGGACGGCATCTGGTCGGGATCCGCCTGCGTCGACGGCGACCGCGGGCCGGTCCTCTTCTTCACCGGCGGCGACGACCGCCTGCCCTACCGCCAACGCACCGGCCTTGCCGTGTCCACCTACCGGGCCGACGGCGACACCGACCTGCCCACCTGGACGATGCGCTCCGAACCGGTCACCGAAGCCCCGGCGAATCTGCCGGCCGGCCCGGGAACGGCGTGGGCGGAGAACTTCCGCGATCCGTTCGTCTGGCAGGAGGACGGCGTCTGGTACCAGCTCGTCGGCAGCGGCATCGTCGACTACGACGGTACGCGGGTCACCCGCAAGCACGGCGGAACCGCTCTCCTCCACACCGCCCGCAGGCCCGAGGGGCCCTGGACGTACCGGGGGCCGCTGCACCGGAACGACCTCACCACGCTGCCCGAGCCCGGCGAGGTGTGGGAGCTGCCGGTGCTCCTCCCGCTCCCTGATTCCCGCGGCCGGCGCACCGGCAAGCACATCCTGCTGATCTGTCCGTGGTGGGAGGGGTTCGACCCGAACGCTGTCAAGCACACGTACTACTGGACGGGCACCTTCGACAAGCGCGAGCACCGCTTCGTGCCGGACCACGACAAGCCCCGCGAGTTCGACTTCGGTGAGCACTTCACCGGCCCGTCCGGCTTCGTCACCCCCGACGGCCGGTCGGTGGTGTTCAGCATCACCCAGGACCGCCGTACCGAGCAGCAGCACGCCCAGTCCGGCTGGGCACACAACGCCGGCATGCCCGTGTCCGTCTCCCTGCGCGAGGACGGCACCCTCGGGGTCGAACCGATCGCCGAGGCTGCCGGTCTGCGGGGCCGGCGACTCGCCCGCATCCGGCAGACCTCGGTGGCGGAAGCGAACCGGCGGCTCGCCGGGGTCTCCGGCGACCTGCTGGACATCAGCGCCCTCATCGAGCCGCGCGGCGCGCGGACGATCACTCTGGCGGTCCGGGCCTGCGCCGACGGCGCCGAGGAGACCCTGCTGACCTACGACACGGCCGAGCGCCGCTTCCTGATCGACCGAGGCCGCTCCAGCCTCGACCCGGACGTCCGCAAGGGCGTCCACGGCGGCAGCGTGGACCTCGACGACGGGCGCCTCGCGCTCAGGGTCCTGCTCGACCGCTCGATGCTGGAGGCGTACGTCAACGGCACCAACAGCATCACCAGCCGCGTCTACCCCACCCGCGAGGACGCCACCGGCCTGCGCCTGACCAGCGAGGGCGGATCGGCCCGCGTCGTGTCCCTGGACGTCTGGCGGATGAACGGCGCCTACGACACGCCGGTCGTGCCCGCCGCGTACGACCCGCCGCGCCCGGCGGACGTCGGCGCGCTGCCCAACCACGACTTCGCCACCGGCGACCTCACCGGATGGACCGTCGTCTCGGGCACGACCTTCAGCGACGCCAACGTCACCACCCGCACCGACTGGGGCTGGGGCGGCCCCTTTTACCAGGCGGAGACCGAGGACGACCCGGCCGGCCACCACCTGTGGGGCTTCAACCCCTCCGCAGGCGGCGACGGCGCCACCGGCGTCCTGCGCTCCACCACCGTGGTCCTCGGCGGAGACGGTGTGATCGACCTGCTCGTGTCCGGCGGCAACGACCCCGACCGGCTCTACGCAGCCGCCGTCCGCGCCGACGACGGCAAGGTACTGGCCAAGGCCACCGGCCGTGGCACCGAGCAGTACCGACGCGTCGTCCTCGACCTTTCCGCCCACATCGGCGACCGGATCCACATCGAGGTCGTCGACCGGGCCGACGGGGGCTGGGGCCACATCAACGTCGCCGACGTCAACGTTCCCGTCCGGCGCTCCTGAGCCTCCGGCCCCGCCCCGCATACGCGTCGGCCCCGGACCGCGCCGCACCAAGGGCTGACGTCCTGCTCCGCCCGCTCACCCCGACCCCAAACCGACGGAGGTCGCCATGCGAATCCGTGCACCGTCGAGAGCCGCGACCAGACACAGCCTGGTGCGTCCGCCGCCCGCACCCGCGATATGCCGGGGCCTGGCAGCACCCCCGATGACGAAGACCGCCGACGCGGCCGAAACCAGCCTGCCGGACCCCGACTTCGAGTCCGGCGACCTCAGCGGCCGGACCACCACCGGAACCGCCTTCACCGGGTCCGTCACCGACGACCCGGGCTGGGGCCGGGGCTGCTGCTTCGACCATTCCGCCGACGGGCTCCGCCACCCGTGCGTCGCACCGCAAGCACGCATGAACGGCCCGGGCGCGCAGGGCAGCGATCGCGTCGTCGCCGAGGCCGTAGGCGGTGTGGGCGTCACCGGCATCCCTCAGGGTGTGTCGCTGGGGATCACACAGTTCTTCGGCTGTTCCCTGCCCGTCGGCCAGCCCAGGCCCACGAACTTCAGCCTGCCCTCACCCTGGCGGCCCGGGTCGAGTTCCACGATCGCGGCCGGCTTGTCGTAGGCGTTGCCGCCCGTCGTGAGGCAGATGAGGCCGCTGGTGCCCTGGACGCGATGGCGGGAGTGGAGGAGGGACCACTGGCGGCCCACGTCCTCGCGGGCGGGGACCGCCGTCTCGGGGCCGCCCTTCTGGGCCTGGTGGAGGGCCTTGCCGATGGTGATGAGGCCGTCGTAGACGAGCATCGTGCGGGAGTCGTCGAGGTTCGGGGCGGAGCCGAGTTCGATGCCCTCGCGCCGGGTCTGCGCGATCTGGCCGCGCAGGGTGTCCAGGGCCGCCTTCGGTTCGGTGAGGTACTGCGGGAGGTCCCGGGCCTTCGGCGCGCCGTGGTGAGTGGCCGTCCACGTCTTCGTCCAGGCCGTCAGTTGCGTGGTCCAGGCGTCGGGGTGGGCGGGGGCCGCGTACTGGACCGTCACCTTCGCCCGGCCGCCGTCGCCGCGGAGCCGCTCCCAGTCCTTCTCTCTCATGTCCTGGCGCAGAGAGGCCGCGTCGGAGCCGCTGATGATGGTGTAGTGGCGGTCCTTGCAGCCGACCTGGGCGAGCTTGAGGGCGAAGATACGCAGATGGAGCGTGCGGCCGGCGAAGTACACCGTGTCGGCCTCGGAGTCGCAGATGTTGTTGGCGGTCTGCGTGAACTGGTTGCCGGTGGAGCCGGCCTCATCGATGGACGGGGACTCGAAGGACATCGCGGCGGGCCCGGCCGGCCCCTTCTCCTCGATCCGGCTGAACGCCTTCGCGAGCGACTCGTTGTAGCCGTCGGGGCGTTTGTCGTAGACGAGGACCGTCTTGAGGTTCTGCCGGCCCCGGTCGCCGTTGTAGTCCGCCAGGGCCTGGGCCGCGTCGTTGTTGGTGGGGAGGATGCGGGCGAGCCCCGGGAAGCGCAGCTTGGCCATGCCGTCCGCCCGGTCCTCGTTCGCGATCCTGTCCCCGCTGATGCGGGCGGCCAGCACCGGGATCCTGTTCTCCGTGAGGCGCCGGACGGCCGCTTCCGTGTCGGCGAGACTCAGGTTGAAGCCGGTGACCGCGCGCAGCCGGTCCTCGGGGGAGGCGGCCATCCGCAGCAAGGTGTCCACGACCTTCGACTGGCGGCCGTAGTTGTGCCCGGGGTTGGCCAGGACGAGCCGGATCTTGGGGGGTTCGCCCTCGCCCGCGTTGGCCTGGCGCTGCCCCAGGTACGCGCCCTGCAGGTCGCTGCGCATCTGGCGGCGCAGGGCCTCGCGGTCCGACTGGAGCGGCAGCATCATCGCCACCGTGACGTGCGGCTGCTTCTCGATCCTCTGGTTCTCCCGGGCGACGGCCCGGGCCACGTCGGCGATCTCCGGGGTGCCGAAGTCGTAGCCCTCGCCGTTGACGCCGACGCACTCGCCGTCGATCCGCTCGACGCCGTCGGCGCAGGTGTCGGGCTTGCGGATGAGGGAGGTGGTGAGTGCGACGCCCGCGACGAGCACCACCACGACCAGCAGCGAGTAGAGGATCTTCTTCCATCTCGGCATGCCCGTTATCTCCTTCGCCGGAGCTGTTCGGTGCAGGTGCAGCGCAACAGGGGTTGTTCGTTCTCCGCCAGGGCGCTCCAGTCCGTCGCCGTCCTGCTGAGCCGGTTCGCGCCGTCGAAATCCATGATCGAGAGCAGGTCGAGCAGCTTGGCCAGCGTGCGGGCCGTCTCCTTGCCGGTCGGTCTGGTCCGCTCCTCGCACAGCCACACCGCGTGCAGGAGCTGGTCGACGGTGCGGCGCAACGGTGTGCCCTCCGTCGCCACCAGACCCTGGGCACGCTCCCGCCGGGCGTCCGCCCCGCCGGGATACGGCGCCTGCGCGATCTCCAGCAGCTCGGCGCACCACTCGAGGGGGCGGCCGGGGAGGGCGGCGGCGAGGTGGGTGACGACGTCGTCGGCGCCGCCGGACACCAGGTGGTGGTTCATCTGGTGCGCGGTCAGGGTGCGGAAGGCGTCGCCCGAGGGGGCCTCTCCCGCTGCCGCGCGCCGCGCGTAGTGGTCGCGGAGCAGGTGGTGGTCGGCGTACCAGGCGGCGCCCTCGGGGCGGAGGCCGTAGAGCCGGTGCACGAGGAGCTGGCGGAGGCCGAAATCGCCGATGAAGTGGCGTTCGCAGGTGGGCCAGCCGGTGTCGGTGAGGAGCCGGGCCACGTGGTGGGCGGTCAGGCGGTGGAGGTGGCCCGACTGGTGGTGGCGGAGCAGCACGTCCGCGCACTCCGTGTCGTGTGCCACCGACAGATGGGTGAGGAGGTCGAGCCAGTGCGTGTGGTGCTCGGTCGGCAGGCGCACGGGGAGCTGGCCGAGGATCAGTTCCCGTAACAGTACGTCCGTGACGGGACGTTCGGGGGCGTTGTCGCCGGGGAGCCGTAAGGGGGCTTCCAGGATGTCCCGGTCGTTGGCGTCGGCCGGCATGCGGAAGGTGGCGGCTGCTGCTGCGAGGCGGATCACCGTGTGGGGCCGGCCCCCGCTCAGCCGGGCCACGGCGGCGTCGATCCGGCGGCGGTTGGCGCCGCCCTCAGGCTCGGCGCGCTGCTGTCTTCGCACGGTCTCCCGGCGGAGCTGGTCGCCGGTGAGCAGCGGCATCCGCAGCAGGAGCACGCCGTCGGCGAGCGGTGCCCGGTCGGCGCCTTCGCCCGTACGACGGGACCAGGCCGGCGGAGAGCCGTCGGCGGGGCGGTACTCCGCCGGGGACATCGCCTCCTCGGGCGGCAGGCCGCCGTGCAGGAAGGCGCCGCCGTCCGCGCGGCGTGCCGTGCCGACGATGACGACGCGGTCGTGCTGCCCGCCCCGGCGGTCGGTGAGGACGGCGCGCAGCAGTTGCTCGCCCAGGGACGACTCCGCGTGGTCCAGCAGCAGGCCCGGGCGGCCGACCCGGCGCAGCCAGCCGGCGGGGGAGGCGTACGCCGCCTCGAGATCCTCGCGCAGGGCCCGGAAGAGGAAGCCTTCCGCGACCTCGCGTGCCTCGCCGCCGGCCTGGAAGTCGGCGGCGAGGATGCGCAGTCCGATCCTGGGCTGGCCGGCCGCGCCGGGATAGGCGCCGTAGAGCCGCTGGAGTTCCGCCTTGCCCCGCGGCGCCGCGCGCTCGAAGAGGGCGTCCAGCAGGGCGTTGCTGACGGCCGCCGAGTACGGGTCGAACGCCTGCCCGGAGAGGGTGGTCAGCAGGTTGCGGATGCTGCCGTGCAGCACCCCCCGCCAGAAGTCGCCGGCGCCCAGGCCGCGCAGGCGTGACCGCTGGGCGAGGTCCTCGTACCGCTCGGCCTCCGTCGCCACGTCCTGGGGCGTACCGTCCCCGGCGCCGGTGGCGGTCATGGCGAGACCGGCGAAGAGCCGCGGGAAGGAGAACGAGCCGCCCGTGCCCTGCCAGGTACGCAGTCGACGGGCGACCTCGACCAGGGCCTCGGTGGCGCCCGAGCGGGCACCGGGCTCCGGGTCCGCGCGGTCCGCGTACACCGGGGAGGCACAGTCCAGGTGGACCAGCGGCACCTTGGCGGCGAAACGGTCCCTCACGGCTCGCAGCAGCCGCCCTTTGCCCATGCCCGGGCCGCCGGTGAGCAGCACGACGGGCAGGTCGGGGCCGTACAGCGGATCCCGGCTCGCCCCCGACGGGGCCCGCCCGAACAGCCGGGCGAAGAAGCCCTCCTCGTCGAGGAGTCTCTCGAACCCCAGTTCTTCACACACGGTTCCCCCATGCAGCGCCTGCCCACCCGGGAGCGGGTGACCCGTGACCGATGTGCCGGAAAGATCCAGTGGAACACGGAAGGGTCTGATCGGACAACGGGGGCTGCATGAAAGGAAGTTGGTTGCAGTTCCCACGCGGGCCGGTCCGGCGCCGGCCGCACGTGCGGCAGATCGTCCGGGCCGCCGGGAAGACGTCCGCGTAGACCGTGGGGTCCTTGCGGACCAGAGCCGAGCGGTGGCTGCGACGGAAGGCGTCGTCGCCCAGCCGGAACGGGAGTTCATCCTCGGCGGCAGATTCGGAGCGCCCCGCGGGTGCCGGCCGGCGTGCCTGGCCGCGCACGCGCTGGAGCAGAACGGCGCCAGGCGCCCGCCGACACAGTCCACCGGTACTTCGGCGCCTACGTATGGGACCTGTTCGACCCTGTCCGTCCCTTCCTGCAGGACCCGCGGCTGCCTGCCCGGTGCGAGAAGCGTGCCGGGGTCGACAAGCTGGTCTTCGGCCGTCCGGAAGGCGACAACCTGGCCTGGCTGAGCCCGCACACCGACACCGACCCCCAGCCGGTGCCCGGCGAGCAGGCCCTGTGGCACATGCTCATCCACCACCACTGCTACGGGGCCGCCGGCCAATGCTCCGTGCGCGCCGTCGACGGCCAGCGCGAAGGCGGCGCCAGAACCGGACCGCTGCGCTCCACACTCTCATCCCACCCACCGGGCCGCACCCTGTACGAGACCCTCCTCGCCGACCTGCCCGAACCGGACCACGCCACCGGCCAGGCGCGACGCCTCACCCGCTACCACGCACCGGCTCGCTAGGGCCCGCCGGAGGATAAAGTGTTGGTTTTGGGCCTGATGCCGCAGGTCAACGCGCTACCCGTCTACATCTTTTCTCCGGCGGGCCCTTGGCGGGGCCTGAGTCCGTCCACGACGACGTCCAGCATTCGGTTCAGCTGGGGGCGCTGCTCGGGTGCGCCGGCCACGGAGAGCAAACCGGCGAGGATGCCGCCTACCTCGACCGGGTCGATGTCGCTGCGCAGTTCTCCTGCTGTGGCGCCGGCCTCGAGCACCATCGCCAGGACCTGCTGGACCTCGTCGCAGACCGGTCCGGTGCCGAAGCGGCCGGAAGCGCTCATGGCGACCAGGGCCTCGCAGATGCCGCGCCGTTCACCGGCCCAGTCGGCGAATCGGAGCATCCACGCGTGGAGGGCCTGCGCGGGCGGCTTGGTGGCCAGCAGGGTGCGTGCGTCTTCGCGCAAGGGGCGGATCTGGTCCCGGTAGACCTCTTCGACCAGATCCTCTCGGGTGGGGAAGTGCCGGTACAGGGTGGCGTTCCCCACTCCCGCGCGTTTGGCGATCGCGTCCAGCGAGATCGCGCGTCCGGACGCGAAGGCTTCGGCGGCCGTGGCGATCAGCTGCTCGCGGTTGCGCTGCGCGTCGGCGCGCAGGGTGCTGCGTGGAGGTGTCATGACCTTCGCGATCGTGAGTGTCGGATGAGGCTCGGGAACGATTCGGGGATGTCCCCGGTTCAGTGTACGGTGAGGAAAACGGGGAGTTCCCCGATTGTGGGTGGTCTCACCCGTTCCTTCAGCAACGAAAGGTTTGCCATGCCTGCAGCTCTCGTCACCGGGGGGACGACCGGGATCGGCAGAGCGACGGCCGAGCTGCTGCACGCCCGCGGCTACCAGGTCGCGGTCACCGGACAGAATCCCGAATCCCTAGCGCGGGCGCAGTCCGAGCTCCCCGGCGACGTGCTCGTCGTCCGATCCGACGGGCGCGTGCTCTCCGACACCGACGCCCTGATGTCGGCGGTGTCGGCGCGGTTCGGATCGCTGGACCTGCTCTTCCTCAACGCCGGGATCTTCCGTCCGGCACCGGTTGCCGAGGTGACGGAGGAATCGTTCGACGAGCACGCCGACCTCAACTTCAAGGGCCAGTACTTCACCCTCCAAAAGGCCCTTCCTTTCATGAACGACGGCGGCTCGATCGTGCTGACCGTCGGCATCGGGTCCCGTCGCGGCACCCCTGGCGCCACGGTGGGGGCGGCGTCACGCGGCGCGCTGCTGGCCATGCTGCCCTCGCTCGCGCTGGAACTGGCCCCCCGCAGGATTCGCGTCAACGCCGTGAGCCCCGGGGCCACCGACACCCCGCTGCTCAACAAGCTGGGGGTGTCCGAGAGCGGCCGGGACGCCATGCGCTCGAAGATTCCCTTCGAGCGCTTCGGATCCGGCCAGGAGGTCGCGGAAGCAGTCGCCTTCCTCGCCTCGGACGCCGCCGGCTACATCACCGGCCAGGACATCACCGTGGCCGGCGGCTACGGGCTCGGCGCCTGAAACCCGGGCGAGTCGACCGCCCGTCCGCACCTTTCGAACGCCACGAACCGCACCTCACAGGAGAACACGATGGCACTCACTCTCGACACTTATCGGCTGCTGGGCCGTTCCGGACTCCGGGTCTCACCGCTGGCGCTGGGCACGGCGACCTTCGGCACCGAGTGGGGCTGGGGCGCCGAGCGCGACGAGGCGCGCAAGCTCTTCGACCGCTACACCGAGCTCGGCGGCAACTTCTTCGACACCGCCAGCACCTACACCAACGGCAGCTCCGAGCGGCTGCTCGGCGAATTCGCCCGCACCGACCGCGACAAGATGGTGCTGGCGACGAAGTACTCGACGCTGCGTCAGCCCGGTGACCCGAATTCCGGGGGCACCCACCGCAAGAGCATGCTGGCGTCGGTGGAAGCCAGTCTGCGGCAGCTGAACACCGACTGCATCGATCTGCTCTACGTGAACGTATGGGACTTCAGGACGCCGGTGGAGGAGATCCTGCGGGGCCTGGACGACCTGGTGAGGCAGGGCAAGGTGCTGTACGTGGCGATCTCCAGCGCCCCGGCCTGGCAGGTGTCGCGCATGCAGGCGATCGCCGACCTGCGCGGCTGGTCGCCGCTGGTCGCACTGGAGACCGAGTACAGCCTGATCGAGCGCACCGCGGAGCGTGACCTGATGCCGATGGCACGCGAGATGGGACTCGGCGTGGTCCCCTTCTCCCCGCTGGGCGGCGGGGTGCTCACCGGCAAGTACAGCCGGGAGGACCAGAGCCAGGCGGGCTCCGTCGCCGGCGAAACCGCCAGCAACCGCAAGAGCCTCAACGTCGCCCTGGGATGGGTCACCGACCGCAACCTTGCCATTGCCGACGTGGTGAAGGAGGTGGCCTCGGAGCTGGGCCGCACACCCGCCCAGGTCGCACTGGCCTGGACCCTGAACGCCCCGGGCGTGACGGCACCCGTCGTCGGCGCCCGCACCGTCGCGCAGCTGGAGGACAACCTGGGTGCCCTGCAGGTCGACCTCACTTCTTCCCAGCTGGCCCGCCTCGACGAGGTCAGCGCCGTCGCTCTCGGCAATCCGCACGACCTGCTCGCCAGCGATCACATCCGCACGGTCACCACAGGCGACATGAGGATCGAAGCCCTCGGCTGATTCGCCTGGTTCGCTTCATGAACGACGACATCCAGATATATCGACATGTTTTTGATGATGGAACGGAACAACCTCGTTATGGGTAAGTACAGCGACAAGAACGTGGTGATCACGGGTGGCAGCAGCGGCATGGGGCTCGCGCTGGCGGAGCTGCTGGTGCAAGGCGGAGCCCGCGTGGTGATCACCGGCCGTTCTCAGGCCAAGCTCGACACGGCACGCGAGCGGCTCGGCGGGAATGCCATGGCCGTCCGGGCGGATGTGGCCTCACTGTCCGACCTGGATATGCTCGCCGGCCGTACAAAGAGCGAGCTCGGCTCGATCGAGGCTTTGTTCGTCAACGCGGGCATCTCACCCCTCACGCCCCTCGGGTCGACGACCGAGGACGTGTACGACGAGCTGTTCGCGATCAACGTCAAGGGCGCCTTCTTCACTGTGCAGAAGCTCGCTCCGCTGCTGAGCGCGAACGCCGGCATCGTCCTCACCACCTCGATCGCGAACGTCATCGGCATGGTGGACACCAGCGTCTATGCGGCAGGCAAGGCGGCGCTGCGCTCGATGGCCCGCACCTTCTCCCGCGAGCTGCTTCCGCGGGGAATCCGTGTCAATGCGGTCAGCCCGGGGCCCATCGACTCGGGGATCCTGGAAACGATGAACTTGTCCAAAGAGGCCGCCGACCAGTTCAGGGCGGAACGGACCGCGAGCAACCCCATGAAGCGCTACGGCACCGTCGAAGAGTTCGCCGAGGCGGCCACATTCCTCGCTTTCGATGCCACGTACACCACCGGCATCGAGCTGGCTGTGGACGGCGGCGAAACCCAGCTCTGAGCTCGTCTGCCGTCCCGCCACGGGCATAAGGCCCGCCACCACGGCGGTTCAGGGGGCGCTGCAACCCGTGGTCGTGTCGATCAGGCCGCGAGCAGCTCATGCAAGCGCTCGGCTGGGGCTTCCCAGCCGAGCGTTCTGCGTGGGAGGCCATCGAGTTCGCCGGCGACGGCGTCAGGATGCTCGCACCAGGAAATTGTCGCGGCCCACGCAGACAGCCGACTGAACCTTTCCCCGTGAAGTGCTACGCGACCCACAGTACTCCGGCGATCAAGACCTGGCTGCTGGCCCGTCCCCGCTTCCACCTGCACTTCACACCCGCCCGCTCGTCCTGGCCCGACCTGGTCGAGTGCTGGTTCGCCGAACTGACCGACAAACAGATACGGCAAGGCGTCCACAAGAGCGTCCACGCGCTGGGGAAAGACATCCGCGCCTGGATCGCCGCTCCGTTGGTCGTGCCGAGCTCGTAGGCGTCCAGGCACTTGTTGCCGTACACGACGAGTTCCTTGCGCGAGGTGTACGTCCACTGCTGGTTCTGTCCGCCGTTGCAGTCCCACAGCCCGGCCTGGGTGCCGTTGGTGATCGTGTTGTCGTACACCTCGAGACAGCGGCCGGACCCCGTCCCGACGAGCAAGGTGCTGTTCGTGCCTGGCAGCGGGCGGACCGTGATGTCCGCCAAGGTAGGCGCGTTCGTGAAAGTCAGGGTGTTCGAGGAACCCTTGGAGAGGCCGACCTGGACGGAGACCGTGCCCTGGGAGGAGCCGGTGGGCGGGAAGGAGACCGCCGTCGGGTTCTGGCCGTTGACCTTGAGGGTCGCGGTACGGGCGGCGGAGGTGTTGTTGGTGTGGGCGATGTCGACTCGCGAAACACTTTCGCTGACCAGCCGATGACGCATCACCGTCACGTCCCGACACTTTCCAGCAACCAGCTCACGCCATACGAGCGCACTCGCACTCGTGCGCGACCGCGGGAACCCATCTCGCTCTGTCTCGCAGGGCATTCCAGCCAGTGCGTCCGGGACCGGTGGGACGGCCGTCATCCGGTGCACACGTTGCTGGAGGAGCCGTGGTTGCTGCAGAAGGCGGTACGGAAGACTTTCGCCACCGTGACCACCGCAGGTCTTGGGCTGGCGCTGTCGACGGCCTTCGCGCCGAATGCGTCGGCGTACCAGCCGAGCCCGTCCGACACGTACGTGGCGCGGAATCCGTCGTCTGGACCGGTACGACGACGTCCGGGCGGCGGCTGGCCCGGTGGGTGGACGACAGGGCTTCGGACAAGAAGTGGACCCTCGTCCCCGGCGCCGACGGCCACTGCAGGATCCGCTCGGTCGGCAACGGCAGCCCGTACATGACCGCCGGGGCCGCGGGCGGCGCCGTCTTCGAGCTCTACTGCTCCGGTCGTTTGTGGATTGAAGTACTCCGCACCGATCATGTGAACCACCTCCTCGGGCTACGGCTGGACATCTGGTCCGCTGTCATCGCCCTGGTGGCGGTGTTCATCGGATTCGTCGCTGCCCATCGTTGTCCCGAGCGGAGGACGCAACCGTCCGTCGCCGCTGCAGCAGGACGTCAGCAGGCGCCGGGCGTCCACCTCGGCGCAGTTCCCACCTGTTCGACGAACGCCGCCCCGACGGAGTCCGGGCGGCGCCCTGTCGCAGAAGCTCGGTTGAAGTGTCAGGCGACGCGCCACTGTTGGGCGTTGTTGCCGTTGCAGGTCCACTGCCGCACTTCCGCGCCGGGAGCGGTGCCGAAGTTGTAGTTGTCCAGGCACAGTCCGCTGTGCCGGTTGACGAGTGTGGAATAGCCGCCTTCGACCGGGTTCAGCCGCCACTGCTGGACCGCCAGGCCGTTGCAGGTCCACTGCTGGACCGGGGACCCGGGGGCGGTGGCCCAGTCCCGGTCGTCCAGACAGAGGCCGTTGTGGCTGTTACTGATCTGGTAGTAGCCCGCCCCCAGCGGTTCCAGGCGCCACTGCTGGACCGCCAGGCCGTTGCACGTCCACTGCTGTGCCGGCGCTCCGGGTACGGTCGCCCAGTCCGTGTCGTCCAGGCACAGTCCGCTGTGCCGGTTGCGGATCGCCACCGGTGCCGACGGGCCGCCGTTCTCTCCCGAGGGGCCCGGCAGAACGGTCGAGGTGGAGACCGGGACGCCGAGGTTCGGCGTCCCGTCCGCGTTCCAGGTGATCTTCTGGACCCGCGTGGTGCGGGTGGTGCCGCAGCCCTGGCTCGCCGAGGAGTTGGCGTGGTAGGCGATCCAGGTCTCGGAGCCGTCCGGGGAGGTGAAGAACGAGTGGTGCCCCGGTCCGAACACACCGGCGGCGTCGTCGCGTTGGAAGATCGGTTCGGCGAACTTCCGCCAGGAGCCGGCGGCCAGCGGGTTGCCGCCCTGATATTCCAGCATGCCCAGTTTGTAGTTGGGCCCGTTGCAGTGGCTGGCCGAGTAGGTCAGAAACGTACGACCACCGCGCTGCAGGGGGAAGGACCCTTCGTTGACGGCTCCGTCCTGCCGCTCCCACGGCAGGGTCGGAGCCGAGATGCGGCTGCCGTGGGCACTCGCCGCCCACGGGTCGGACATGGGTGCGATGAAGAGGGACTGCAGGTTGTCCTGGGGGGAGAACGCGGAGAACGTCATGTACAGGGCGCCGTTGAGACGCAGCAGGCTCGCGTCGATCGCCCATCCGTCGTCAGGCATGAGGTCGAGGATGCCGCGGTGGGTGTACGGGCCGAGCGGATCGGTCCCGGAACTTTCCAGGACGTGCGTCCGGCGGGGCGCGCAGCACTCCTCCACCGAGAAGTACAGGTACCAGCGGTCGCCGACCATTTCGAGATGGGGCGCCCACATCTGTGTTCCGTTGCTGCGGAAGACCACCCGCTCAGGGGCGCTGCGCAGGCCGGCGATGGTCGTCGATCGCCGCATGACGACGTCAGAGGACCAGGTGGTCGCGACGTAGTAGTAGGAGCCGTTGTGGTGGACCAGGGTCGGATCGGCGCTGTTCGGCACGCCGACCACGGGGTTGGTGAAGGAGGGACCGGGTGCGGCTGCGGCTTCGTGGTTGGTGAAGGAGGGACCGGGTGCGGCCGCGGCTTCGTGGTGGGTGATCAGGTTCGTACTCATTGCCGTGACGAAGGCGATGACGAGCAGCAGAGCCCGCCACGTCGGTCTCTGTCCATGAGCGAATAGCACCGGATACTCCTCAGACGATGTCGGGGGCAGGAGCTGTGACGCGGGATTCGCACGGCCCGCGCGTAACGACCTTCGACCACAGCCAGGAGAGCGTGAGCGCCATACTTGCCCCCGATCGAGGGTTCGGTATATCGAACTTTGTTCTGGTGGTCGGCGGTAAGGAGGCTACAAGCCACACCGCCCCCGCGTCAGGTCCCGTGCACGCACGAGATGCCGCCGCATTCGAGAACGTGCTCGAGTTGCGTGTCCCGTCCCCGGCTCTCGGCCGCGTCCGATGCTTCGCCACCGTGCACGCGTAATGGACTGACGCGCGCACGCGTACCGCTCATCTCCTCGCCCGACACTTCGAATCACGTTCACTCCGTCGGACACAGAGCGACTTCCTGTGGCCGTCCGAGCCAGGATGCTCTCCTCGTCCGGGTGCAGAGGTGCACAACGGCTGCGTGCGCGCCGTTCTCACCCCCGGGCCCAGGCATCAGAAAACCTCCTTACGCGCGCTCTGACCGGGTGCGCCGGCCGTCACCGGGTGACGGAACCGCGGGACGACCGGCCTGACGGGTAGTGCTCACCGGGCGGTGGAAGGGGTGGCGCGCCCAGTTCTCAGGTCCTCGGGAACAGGCACGGACCTCATGCTGCGCTCCGGCGTCCGTCCGCTTCCCCTGCGAACGGACGGCACATTCAGTACGTCCCGGCCTTGCGGCGGAACTCGCTCGGGTTGGTGCCCCGGATCCTCTTGAACGCCACGCTGAACGCGAACGGATCGGTGTAGCCGACGGAACGGGCGACGTGGGCGACGGTCGAGGATCCCTGTTCGACCAGGAGATCTGCCGCCAGCGTCATGCGCCAGCGAGTGAGGTAGGTCAGCGGCGGCTCGCCGAGCAGACCGGCGAACCGCTTCGCCAGGGTCGAGCGGGACACCCCCGTACGCCGGGCCAGTTCGCCCACCGTCCACGGCGCTGCGGGCTCGGCGTGCAGGAGACGCAGCGCTCGGCCGACCACCGGGTCCTTCTGGGCGGTCCACCAGGCCGGAGGGCGGCCGCCGGGCTTGTCCAGCCAGGTCCGCAGTGTGCAGACCAGCATCCAGTCGAGAAGCCGGTCGAGCACGACCTGCTGCCCGGGTTCGTCGCGGGCGACCTCGGCGGCGAGGTGGTCCAGCACCGGATCGCCGGTGTCTGCGGCGTCGACACGCAGCACGACGGGCAGCGTGTCCGTCAGCCGTCGGCTGATGGCACCGCGGACCGGATAGGCGCCGACCACCAGGGTCGTCGCGCTGCTGTCGTCGGCGCCCTCTTCGCCGGGATCGTGCCAGCCCAGACGGTGCCGGGTGCCGCCCTGCTCGGGCGTCGCGCACTGCTCACCGCAGACGATCGGCTCGGCCATGCTGCCGGGCTCGTCGACGAAGGTGAAGGTCGTGGGACCGCGCACCACGATCGTGTCGTGGGCACCGAGGCGCTCGGGGGGATGGCCCTCCGGCACGATCCAGCCCGCTCCGGTGAGGACGGTGCACAGGGTCAGCGGCGCGCCGTCCACGAACTGCAGTGACCAGGGCGGGGAGAGCGTCGAGCTGCCGAACAGGGAGCCGCGGGCCCGCACCTCGCCAAAGAGGTCACTCATGACGTCCACACCGACAGGCTAGACGATCACAAAGGTATCGCGGTCCCTCACCCATGTGATCGTGCGCCGCGTGGGTGTTCCGTAGGGGCCATGACGCGAGAAAATCACCTCGTCCTCGGTGCGACCGGCAGGACGGGCCGCAGGATCACCGCTCGGCTGCGGCTGCACGGCACACCGGTACGCGCCGCCTCCCGGTCGAGCCGGCTCCGGTTCGACTGGTCCGAGCCCGACGGCTGGAACACCGTCCTGCGGGACGTCGAGGTGGCCTATGTGGTACCCCCGCCCGTGCCGGGCCCGGTGCACGAGTTCGTGGTGCGGGCCGCAGCCGCCGGGGTACAGCGGCTGGTTCTGCTCTCCGGACGCGGTGCGGACAGCTGGGGCGGCTCTGCCTTCGGCCGGCACATGCGGTCGGCCGAGGAAGCCGTACGCGGCTCGTCACTGGGGTGGACGGTCCTGCGGGCCTCGAACTTCGCCCAGAACTTCGACGAGGACGTCTTCCACGCGCCCTTGGTCGCGGGCACGCTGGCGCTGCCGGCCGGCGAGGTTCCCGAGCCCTTCGTCGATGTCGAGGACCTCGCGGATGCCGCGGTCGCGGTGATGACCGAAGGCACCCGGCACGCCGGGCGGGTGTACGAGCTGAGCGGTCCCCGCTCCCTCACCTTCGCCGAAGCCGTCGCACTGATCTCCCGGGCATCCGGGCGGCCCCTCCGCTACCGCCGGATCACCCGCGACGAATACGTCTCGTCGCTCACCGGGCAGGGCCTGAGCCGGCACGACGCCGACGACATCGCCGCGATGTTCGCGCTGATGGAGAGCGGGCTGCTCTCCGGGACGACCGACGAACTGGCCTCCGTGCTGGGGCGGGCGCCCCGGACCTTCGAGGAGTACGTCGTCCGGGCGGCCGCGGCGGGCGCCTGGGACGAGCGGTGAACCGCGACCCCGGTCGTAGCCGCCCGTCGCGGCCCCGCGCGCCGAGCGCCCCTGACGGACGACGCCGCCTCGCACAGCGACCCCCGATCCGCACCCTGCCGAAGACGAAAGCACTGACGTGAGCACCGATGACAATGCGCTGACCCTGGTGGTCACCGCACACCCGGACCCCGATTCCCTGACTCACCACGTGGCGGAACGACTCGCCGCGGAGCTCCGCCCCCGGGCCGTCGAGGTGGCGGACCTGCACCGGGAGCGGTTCGACCCCAGGTTCACCACGGAGGACCGCCGCGCCTACCACAAGGGCGGCAACTACCCGGCCGATGTCGCCCGCGAGCACGGCCGTCTCGAGCGTGCCACCGACCTCGTCCTGGTCTTTCCGGTGTACTGGTGGTCCATGCCGGCCCTGCTGAAGGGATGGATCGACCGCGTGTTCGTCAACGGCTGGGCCTTCGAGTACTCGGCCGCGTCGGGTCTGCACCCGAAGCTCCAGCGGCTCACGACACATCTGCTGCTCATCGCGGGCGCCGACGCCGGCGCATACGAGCGTCACGGATATGAAGAGGCGCTGCGGACTCAGATCGAGCACGGCATCGTCGACTACGTCGGAAGCCGCCGTGGTGCCACCGTGTTCATCCACGAATCCGAACAGTCCCCCTCCACCGCCACGGCGGCGAGTGTCGCCCGCGCCGTGCGCGCCGTCGGCGAAGCCGTACGGGCCGGTTCACCGCCCGCGTGACCTCTCCCTTCCCCGCGGCAGGGTCTTCCCTTCCCACGGCGAGGAGGGAATCAGCAGCCGGGGACGTCCGGCAGCCGGTTGGCGCGATAGCCGATGTAATAGCTCGCGATCCAGCCGGTACCGGGCGCGGTGTAGTCGTTCACCAGCAGCCAGTACGGGTTACCGCCGATGGTCTGCCCCTGCTTCTGGCAGTAGACGTGGAACTGGTGGTGTGGCTGCACCTGCTGCCGGACGTCGGGGCGGTTCGCGGTCGAGGGGTAGGTGCTGCACGCTGTTTGGTTGCTCTCATTCGCCCGCAGGTCACGTTGGTAGTCCACGCGCTGCACACGCGATGCGCTGACGAGGCTGTGCAAGCGGTCGCCGCTGCCGACGGCAGAGTCAGCAGGACGACCACCGCGAGGGAGGCGCCGACCGCTTTGGAAACGACCGGATACGTCACTGCGATAAGGGCGTCGAGTGCCATGAGGGGCAATCCGTCGAGCGTCCACCGAGGACCGGTCACCTGTTGCGGCAGCCCACCGGCGCCGGTGGGCTGCCGCGGGCCTTCGGACCGGGCCCGCTCGACCAGCATCCCGGTCGGCTGGTCGTCCGTCGCCGCCTCCGCTGCCGATACGACGATCGGCTCCTCCACGGCCTCGGTGCCCGTCCAGGTCTCGCTCATCCGGCGCCTCCTTGATCATCAGATCCACCGTTGACCGAACACTCCCGGCGAGACGGCCGCCGGGGTGTCCGTCAGTGCCCTTCAGCGAGGTCGACGCCGAGCTGACGGAGAAAGCCGAGGTTGTCGTACTGGACCCATTCCTCGGCCAGCCGGCCGTTCTCGTCGAAGCGGAAGTGATTGATCAGTTCGAGTCGCATCGGCTGCCCGTTCGGTGCGATCGCGCCGAACAGAGCTGGTGAGGCTCCCGCGGCAGTCACCTGAGACCCATCGGATTCTCGCTTCGGGAACCCATCTTGATGCGCCAACGTCCAGCTCTATGACGAACGGCCGCCGATCATCGGGGAGAGCACGTGGCGAACAAGGACAAGACGAGGGACGCGACGGGGGAGAAGGAGCGCGAAAGGTGGATGGCTCGTTTCCAGGTACGACTGGCCACGCAGCCGGGCGTGGACCGAGCAGTTGTGCTCCAGGCGGTCAAGGATGTCACAGCGCACTGCGCGGAGACGAGAGAGGACCCGGAGACCGCCTTCGGCGATCCGGACGACTACGCCGTGCAGACCGCCGCGCGACTGGTGCCGACGGACCGGGCGGAGCACGCGAGGCGGCACAACGTCGTGGTGGAGGCATTCGACTCGGTGCTCAGGAGGGCCAGGGACGTCCCCGGTCTGTGACCGGTTGAAGCAGCTTCTGTCATGGCCCGACCGCACAGGTTCTGATCCAGTTCCTGTCCGCCGGGCTGCCCGGTGCCTCACGCGACTGGCGGGGCGCCGGAGCGGGCGACCGATCCTGCTTTGCGCGCTGCTGGTGACGGACAGCGTGCTGCCCTGGTGACAACCCTCATGCTTCGCCGGGTCGAAACCGCAGGTCAGCAGATGCCGAAGGGTCCAGGGCTTGGATCTGGGACTTCTCGTCCACCGAGAGCACCACCGCGCCCTCGGGCGGGTTGAAATGCAGGCCCACCACGTCGTAGACCTTCTCCACGAACAGCGGGTCCGTCGATAGCTTGAATGTGTCTGCCAGATGCGGCCTGAGCTGGAACTGCCGCCAGATCCGGCCCACGGTCGACTTCGACAGGCCGCTGTGCTGGGCCATCGATTTCCTGGACCAGTGGGTGGCGTTCTTCGGCAGTTGTTCCAGCGTGGTGACCACCACTGCCTCCACCTGGTCGACGCTGATGGTGGGCGGCCGGCCCGGCCTTGGCTCATCGACCAGCCCGTCCAGCCGCTCGGCGAGGAAGCGCCGCCGCCACTTGCGGACCGTGTCCGCGGCCACCCGCAGATCCCGGGCGACCACCACGATCGGCGGCACCTCAGGCCCCGCACACGCCAAGACAATCCGCGCCCGCAAGGCCAGGGCCTGAGCCGACGTCACCCGACGCGACCACCGCTCCAACTCCGCCCGCTCCTCCACGGACAACAACAACGGCTCCAACTTCGGACCCCGACGAGGAACTGACGCACCAGCAGCAGCAGTAGTCACACACCTACTAACGAGCAACTACTGGCGCAGGACACTGGCGTCGCGCCCACGGCGCAGCACCGGCACCTCCGGAAGGCGCCCTACGTCAGGAGTCAGACGCCGGTGGCCAGGCGCCGGTGGCCAGGTGTCGGGTGCCGGCCGCACGGCCGCTCCGGTCGCCGTGACGGGCGTGATCACCGCTGCGACCGTGCCGTGCTGTGCTGTGTTGCGCCGGTCCGGTCGGGACCGGGTCGGCGCCGGTGATTTCGCCGATTCCCGTTGCCGCGGGCCCCGCTTGAATCGGCATGGTCCGACTCTCGCACGATCTCCGGAGCCGGGAAGCACCGGACATGCCCGTGCGCCCGGCACGACGACGCACCGCCACCGCTATGGGCGGCTGGCGCGGTCAGAAGGGATCATCCATGTCATCCCGCTTCGGTCTGCGGCGTTCGCGCCTGCTCGGCGCGGCCACCGCCGGCCTCGTCGCCATGGGGCTCGCCGGTGCACTCCCCGGCCCCGCCTCCGCCGTCACCCAGGTCTACGCCGAGAACTTCTCCGCCGGACTCGGGACCTTCGTACCCACTGGTTCGGTCAGCACCTCCACGGGGGCGGCCCGGCTGAGCGGCTCGCTGCTCACCGACGCGTCCCTCACCTCCGCGCCCATCACCCTGGCCGGCTACAGCGGCATCTCGGTGTCGTACACCCGGACGGCGTCCGGGCTCGACCCCGGTGAGGCGTTCACGGTCGCCTACTCGGTCGACGGCGGCGCGTTCACCACGCTCGAGTCCTCACGCACCGCCTCGGGCGCGGCGTCGTTCTCCCTGCCCCCGTCGGTCGACGGCCGCACCGTGCGGCTCCGCTTCTCGCTGGACGCCGGCAGCGCGCTGGAGACGCTGACCGTGGATGACGTCCTCGTCCGCGCGGAGGGCGGCGGACCGACCGATCCGCCGGGCGGGACGCTGCCCCCGGTCACCGACGTGACCGCGCCGGGCCCGTACGCGGTGACCATCGACACGACCGCCGGGCCCGGCGACGACGGATGGCTGGTGCATCCGGCGAACGCCGGCCAGGACGGCGTGAAGCACCCGGTCCTCGTCTGGGGCCCCGGCGCGGGCTCCGACCCGGCCGCCTACGAGGACATGCTGCGCCAGTGGGCCTCGCACGGGTTCGTCGTCTACAGCGAGGTCTCCTCCAGCAGCGGCGACTACATGGTCGACGCCCTGGACTGGATCGAGGACCGGAACGCGAGCCCGGGCAGTCCGCTGTACCAGGACATCGACATCTCCGAAGTGGCCTTCGGCGGCCACTCCCGCGGCTCGATCGGCACCTTCGACGTGGCGGACGAGCCGCGCCTGGAGACCACGATCCACGTGGCCGGCGGCTCCTTCGACGGCAACGGGCCGGACAACCTCCGCAACCCCGCCCTCTACATCGGCGGCGACGCCGACTTCGCGACCCCCAACGTGGAGCGTGACTACGCCGGCACCGATGTGCCGGTGTGGTTCACCGTCCTGAACGGCACCGACCACATCGCCGCCACCCGCAACGGGCAGCACGTCATCACCGCCTGGCTGCGGTGGCACCTGGCCGACGAGGAGTTCCGCGGTACGCAGGACTTCCTGCGCTCCGACTGCACCTTCTGCGACCTCGGCGAGAGGCGGTACAAGAACTGGTGAACGTGGACGGTGGAGGCACCGGCGTCCCCCGCCGGTGCCTCCACCGTCATCTCCGAGCCGTCGGCGGACCCGTGAGGCCGGCGGACCCGTGACGCGTGGAGAAGGAACAGGTCCGGGATCGGTGGAGGTCCTGTGGGTTGACTCCAGCCGCCGGTTGAGGCTGGTGTTGAACGTAGTGGTTGGTCTCGTGCTCGTGGGGCGGGATGTCGCCGATCGCGCTGTGCGCCTCGGCGGCACTGCCGCAGACCTTGTTCACGTGCGGGTGTCCTTTCAGGTGGGGATGCCGGGCAGAGCGGTAGGCCATCCGCAGTCGACGACGAGGTGGGCACCGGTGAGCAGGCGGCCTTCTCTGAGGCCGGGAAGAGGGCGGCGTCGACCACGTCGCCGGGAAGCCCGGCCCGGCCGAGCGGGATGTGACGGCCGGCGGCGCGCATCGGTGGGCGTCGGCGAGCGGGTCGGCGCGCGAGCCATCGGTGTCGGTCGTCGCGGGGCTGACGCAGTTGGCGCATGCGCCGTACGGGGTGCCCGCCGAGGCGGGCTGCCTGCTCGGCGCGATCAGTGCGTTCTTGGACACCGCGTGCGCGGTGCGCGGGTCGGTGAGCGAGCCGGTCAGACCGGCGGCCAGTACGCAGCCGCGGCGAGACGAATTCGGCGCGCATGGTGATCGCGAAGTCCTCGTAGGGCTGGGAACCGATCGCGCCGAAGCGGACGGCCCCGGCGTCGGCGTGGACGATGTCGGCGCCGCCGAACACGTCCACGGCCGTCCCGGTCCACGGCCGTCCCGGTCCACGACCGCACGGAGTCCTCGCCGGTGACGTCCGGGGGACCGGGCGTGATGATCGTGCCGCCCTCGCGGGCGACCAGGTGCTGGGTCCCAGAGCCTCCTCGTGCAGCAGGCCCCCGCCGACGGCCGACGGCCGGCGTGCCCTCGGCGGCGAGCGCAAGGTCGCCGCCCGGCCCTGACCGCGGGCGGGGCCGGAGATCAGGGCCACCTGGGCGTCGAGCCGCTTCATCGGCCGGCCTCGGCCGCGAGCAGGGCGTCGGACACCGACTTGACCCCGCCGTGCGCTGTCAGACCGCCGTCCACGGGAATCTCGGCACCGGTGAGAACGACGCCTCGTCCGAGAGCATGAAGACGACCAAGGGCGCCACCTCGTCGACGGTGCCGGTGCGGCCCAGCGGGGTCTCCCGGAGGTCGGCCGCACGGGAGGCGGGCGCGGCGCAGGCCGTCATCTGCGTCTCGATGTATCCGGGATGGACGGTGTTCACCCGGATGCCACGGGGGCCGAGTTCGAGCGCGGCGGTCTTCGGCAGGCCGCGCAGCCCTCACTTGCTCGCGGTGTGGGCGACCGGGTAATGGGCGGTGAGCGCGGCCGAGGAGCCGACGTTGACGATCGAGGAGCCCGGCGGCATCAGCGGGCTCAGGCGCTGGATGCCGAGCAGCGGACCGGTCACGTTGACCGAGTGCACCCGCTCGAAGTCCTCGGCCCGGACGTCACCGACCCGGGCGCGCCAGGTGACGCCCGCGTTGTTCACCAGGCCGTGGACCTGCCCGTACGTCTCCCGCAACTCGGCAGCCAACTCCGCCCGTTGCTCGTCGCTGCTGACGTCCGGGCGGCGGCAACCCGCGGGGGTCACGTCGGTGGCAATGACCCGGGCGCCCTCGCGGGCCAGGGCCTCGGCCTCGGCGGCGCCCTGCCCGCGGGCGGCGCCGGTGACGACGACCTTGCCGAGCAGCCTCTTGGGGGGCAGGTCACTCACGGCCGCTCCCGGCTGCGGCGCCGGCCGGCAGGCAGGGGGACGGGCTCCGGACCGGGGACGACGGTGTTCGTCAGGGTGCCGATGCCCTCCACCGTGAGGGTGACGGTGTCGCCGGGCCTGAGCGGTGGCGGGTTCTGCTCGCCGCGCCTGCCCCACAGTTCGGCCAGGCAGCCGCCGTTGCCGCAGGTGCCCGAGCCCAGGACGTCGCCCGGTACGACGCGGGTACCACGGGAGGCGTAGGCGGTCATCTCCTCGAAGGTCCAGCTCATGTTGGACAGCAGGTCCTCGCCGACCTTCTCGGCGTTGACCTCGGCGCTCAGGGCCAGGCGCAGGAAACCGTCGGCGTCCCGGTAGTGCTCCAGTTCGTCCGCGGTGACCAGGCAGGGGCCGAGGGTGGTGGCGGTGTCCTTGCCCTTGCAGGGGCCGAGGCCGACCTTCATTTCCGCACCCTGCAGGTCGCGCGCGGACCAGTCGTTGAACACGGTGTAGCCGACGATGTGGTCGCGGGCTTGTTGGGGAGTGAGGTCCCGGCCCTCCCTGCCGATCACCGCGCCCACCTCCAGCTCGAAGTCCAGTACGTCCGAACCGGGCGGCACCGGGATGCCGTCCCGGTGGCCGTAGAGCGCGTGCGGATTGGTGAAGTAGAAGGTCGGCGCCGTGTACCACTGCTCGGGAACGCCGGCGGTCCCCTCCACGGCGCGGCGCACTCCTTCGACGTGCTCCTCGAAGGTGACGAAGTCCCGTATCGACGCGGGCCGGATCGGAGGCAGCAGCCGTACCTCGGAGACGTGCGGACCGGGCGGGAGGTCGAGTGCCGCCCGGCCGGCGGTGAGCAGCCCGGGCAGGCCGTCAACCTCGGCGAGGAGCGCGGTGAGCGAGGTGACGCCTGGCAGCGGGAAGAGAATGACGTCGTCCTGCACGACGGCCACCCGGGGGCTGTGCCGGTGTTCGTAAGCGGCGAAACGCATGGTGAAGCTCCTGGTGGAGGGTGATCCGTCGAGGGGGATGAGCATGAGGCCGTGGCCTACGGTGACGCGACCCCTGGTAGTGGGCCGCCCGGGCGGAGACGCGGGCCGCTGTGGCCCACTTGCCGTCGGGGGACTGGGTCGGGTCGGCCGGTGTGGGGTGCCTGAGGGCCACCTGGCGCGCCCCCGCGGCGCCCCGGCCCACCTCGGCGACGCCGGTGTGGATCTCGCGCATGTGCTCGGCGAGGGCGGTGGGCCGACCCTGCTTCTCGAACCGCGCGGCGTCGACGGCCTCGTGGACCAGCAGGTCGCAGTCGGGGGCCAGGGCGATGAGCCGGTTGCTGCGTCCGGTGTCGCGCGGAGGACGACGGAGCCGTCCGCGGTGTCGAACCGGTACGGGGGAAGGGGACATGGTGCCGCGCGGAATCCTGGTCGCCGTCATCTTCACGGTGCCGGTCTCCAGGACGGTCACCACCGCGCCGGTCCGGGTGACGGGACCCGCAACAACCGTGTCGCTCGGCCCCGGACCCCGGGGGAGGCGGGGAGTGTCGACACCGGTGAGCCCGCTCGGCGCATTCCGCGCACCGTGCCGCCGAGGCCGGGCTGCGGCGGTACGGACAGCCCCGCCCGCAGGTACTGGGGCACCGCGCCCCGACCGCAGTCCACCAGGCAGGTGTCGCCGCCGACGGTCACGGTGGAGGCAGGGCCCGTGCGCTCGCCGCATGGCGGGGTGCCGCCCGCCGTGTCCAGCAGATGCACCACCGTGCGGTTCTTCGTGCGGGATTCCTTCCGTGACGCGGCGCGGGGTGCCACTGCGGCCGGCGGGGTGATCGCCAGGACGGTGGCGGCCGCGCCGCCGGTCTGCAGACCGGCGGCGGGACGGCGGGGCCGTGCGAGGGGGCACCGGGGGTTCCTTCGATCGTCGTTGATGCGGAGCCGCGTGGGGGGCAGGGGTGGGAGGGGCCGGGGACGCGGCGGCACGAGTCAGGGCGTGGACACCACTGCCGCCTCCCCGGTGCGAGAAGGACGGATCAGACCGGCGGGGCGATGAACACGCCGCGGTCGGGGTCGTTGAACGATTCCTTCGCGATGAGTTCGTTCATGGGGTTGGCGGTGCCCCACTGGTCGGTGACCTCGGGCTGCGAGAAGTCGTAGACGTGCGGGTGCCAGGTGTCCTCGTCCAGGTTCTCCAGCTCGGTGGTGTACTCGACGGTGTTGCCGTGCGGGTCCAGGAAGTAGGTGAAGGTGTTGTCGCCCGCCATGTGGCGGCCCGGGCCCCAGACCTTCTTGAATCCGGCGCGCATCACCCGGCCGGAGCCGCGCATGTACTCGTCGATGCCGCGCATCTCGAAGGAGATGTGGTGCAGCGCGGTGTGCGGGCCCTTGGCCAGCGCCATCGAGTGGTGCCGGCTGCTGATCCGCATGAAGTGCATGACCTCGCCCATGTGCGGCGAGCTGAGCGTGTCCGAGAGCGCGAAGCCGAGGTGGCGCTCGTACCACTCGCGGGTGCGGTTCAGGTCGGGGGAGTTGAGCACGACGTGGGAGAGCTTGACCGGGATGGCTTCCTTCTCCTCGATCTTGCGGTGCTGCCTGGCCGCGACGTCGGCGGAGACCTCGATGGTGCGGCCGTCGACGTCGAAGAAGCGGAAGCCGTAGCCGCCGCCGGGGGTGTCGACCTTGCCCGGCTGCGAGATCAGCTGGACTCCGCCGGCGAGCAGCCGTTCGGCGAGGGTGTCGACGTCGGCGGCGGACGCGGCGCCGTAGGAGACGAGGTCGAGGCGCTTCTCCTCGGCCTCGCGCAGCCGTACGACGTACTGCTCCGGGGAGCCCTCGGCGGCCAGGAAGGAGACACCGGAGTCCTCGGCGACCTTGGTCAGGCCCCAGACGCCGGCGTAGAAGTCGAGCTGCTTGTCGTAGTCGGGCACGGCGAGGTCGACGTGGCGCAGGTGGGTGAGCAGGCGTGCGCTCATGAGGTCCTCCTGGAGGCGGGGGCGAGGTTGAGCAGGGCGGCGGCGTTCGCGCCGCGTACGGCGTCGAAGTCGGTGTCGGCCAGACCGGCGGCGCGCAGGGCGCCGACCGGGTCCTCGGTGCCCATGTCGAAGGGGAAGTCCGAGCCGAGCAGGACGCGGTCGGCGCCGGCGACGCGGACCAGCTCCCGCAGGACGTGCGGGTCGTGGACGAGGGAGTCGAAGTACAGGCGCTTCAGGTAGCTGCTGGGCGGGTGCGCGCAGCCGGCTCCCGCGTCGGAGCGGGTGGCCCAGGCGTGGTCGGAGCGGCCGATGTGGGTGGGCAGGTAGCCACCGCCGTGGGCCGCGAGCACCTTCAGGCCCGGATGGCGGTCGAGCACGCCGGAGAAGATGAGGTGGGAGAGGGCGACGGCGTTCTCGGTGGGCTGGCCGACGGTGTTGGACAGGTACCACCGGTCCAGGCGCTCGTCGAGCGTGCAGCCGAAGGGATGCAGGAAGACGACCGCGCCGGCCTCCTCGGCGCGGGACCAGAAGGGCTCGTACGCCGGGTCCGAGAGCTCCCGGCCGGGGGCGTGGCTGGAGATCTCCACCCCGGCCAGTCCCTGCTCCAGGGCGTGATCGAGGGCGCGGACCGCCAGATCCGGGTGCTGGAGCGGTACGAGGCCGAGCCCGTGCAGCCGGTCGGGTGCCTTCGCGCAGTGCGCGGCCGTCGCCTCGCCCGCGAGCCGGTACACCTTCTCGGCCGTCTCCGCGCCGGCCCAGTAGTGGTAGTGGGAGGGGGAGGGACTGACCAGCTGGACGTCCACGCCGCGGACGTCCATCGACTCCAGGCGTGCGGCGACGTCGGTCAGTTCCGGAATGCGCTTGCGGACCATGGGACCGCTGACGGCGAGGGCTTCGGGGCCGTTGCGCCGAACATCCAGCTCCCTGGCTGCGTCGTGGCCCGGCAGGCCGGCCACGAGCGCCTCGATCTCGGGGAGCAGGATGTGGGCGTGCACGTCGACGGTAGGGCAGGGGCGCGCGTCAGCGCCGGACGGGGGTCGGTGGCCGGGCGACGGGAGGGCGGTCACGGCAGCTCCCGGAGCATGGTCATGGTGCGGGCCATCAGTCCGGGCACGTCGGCGTCGCGTACTCCGTCGAGCTGCCACTGCCCGATCTGTACCGACGCCTCCACCACCGGCCGCACGCGGGTGATCCGCCGCTCGTAGTACGCCTGGAGCAGTGCGTCGTCCCAGGTGTCCGCGGCGGTCAGCGTCTGCGCCAGAACCCAGGCGTCCTCCATCGACATCGCGGCACCCTGGGCGAGGGTGGGCGGGCAGCAGTGCGCGGCGTCACCGATGAGCACGACCCGGCCGCGGTGCCAGGAGCCCTCGATCAGCAGCCGGTCGAACCAGGTGTAGTTGACCTGCGCCGGGTCGGTGATGTGCTCGGTGATCTGCGGCCAGAAGCCCCCGTAGGCGGAGGCCAGGCGGCGCATCTCGTCGGCGTACGACTGCGGGGGTATGGAGGCGCGGTCGCGGTTGGCCTCGACCACATAGGCGTAGAGAGTGGTGGGGCTGGTGGGGCAGTAGCCGCAGATGTAAGCCGGTCCGCCGTAGGCGAGGTCGGTACGGGTCACACCGGCGGGCCGGGGTGCGGCGACGCGCCAGATGGCCATGCCGGTGGGCTCGGGCTCCGCCGTGATGCCGATCGCCGCCCGCGTGTCGGAGCCCAGGCCGTCGGCGGCGATGACCAGGTCGTAGCGGCCTTCGCCGCCGTCGCTGAACCGCACGGAGACGCCGTCGTCGTCCTGGCCCAGGATCTCGGCGGTGGTGCCCAGCCGGACCGACGCGTCACTGGCCCGCACGGCCTCGATGAGGATCTGCTGGAGCTGCGGGCGCTGCATACCGACGGTGGCGGGAAGGTCGTCGCCGCCGGTGCGCAGGTCGTCCTGGACGTGCAGGACGGTGCCGTCAGGGGCGGTGATGCCGACCGAGCCGAAGCCGAAGCCGGATGCCTTCACCTGCTCCCAGACACCGAGTTCGCGCAGCACGCGCAGGGCGTTGCCCTGGAGGGTGATGCCGGAGCCGGCGGTGGCGTTCCAGTCGTCCCTGGCCTCGACCAGGTCGACGACGACTCCGGCGCGGCGCAGCAGGATCGTCACGGCGTTGCCGGCCGCGCCGCCGCCGATCACCAGGACCGTACGGGCTGTGCTCATGGGGGAACTCCCTTGTTCCGTGTATCACTTGACGGCGACCGGGTTGACGGGGGAGCCGACCGCCCCGGTGACGGGCAGGGGGGCGGCGGTGAGCCAGAACGCGTACGCGCCGTCGTCGGCGCAGTCCTCGGCGAGCGCCTCCAGGTCCCACATCTCGCCGATCAGCAGCCCGATGTTCGGGATGGCGACCTGGTGCAGCGGCTGGAAGGCGTACTCGAACTCGTTCGGACGGACTTCGAAGCCCCAGGTGTCGGTGGCGATCGCGGCGATCTCGGTGCGGTACAGCCAGCCGGCCGCGGTGAACGACAGCCCGGGGGCGGGGCCACCGGCGTACTCGCCCCAGCCCTCGCGGCGCGCACGTGCCAGCTGCCCGGTGCGGACCAGCACGATGTCGCCTCGGCCGACGGTCACCCGGTGCGCCTCGGCCGTCGCCGTCAGGTGCTCCTCGGTGATCGCGAACCCGTCCCGCAACTCACCGTCCTCACCCACGACGCGGCCCACGTCGAGCAGCACGGCGCGCCCCGCGACGTGCGGCGCCATGTGCTCGATGCCGGTGACCAGGTCGCCGTCGGAGGTGACGACCTGCTCGGCCGGGCGGCCGTTCCAGGCCCTGCCGTGGTCGAAGATGTGCCCGAGCCCGTCCCACTGGGTGGAGCACTGCAGCGGCATCGTGATCACGTCGTCGGCGCCGCCCAGCCCGTGCGGGAACCCCTGACGGCCGAGCGCGGCGTCGGTGCCGGTGTCCAGCATGGTGTGCACCGGGTTGGTGCGCCGCCGCCAGCCCTTCTGCGGGCCGTCCATGTCGAAGCGCTGGGAAAGGGAGAAGCTGACGCCTCGCCGGATCAGCGCGGCGCCCTCACGTCGCTTGCCCTCGTCCAGGAAGTTGAGTGTGCCGATCCGGTCGTCCTCACCCCAGCGCCCCCAGTTGGAGAACGCCTTGGCGGCCTCGGCGATCGCGCCCTCGGGGTCGTGGCGGTCCAGGGTCACGACGCCGCCTGCGCCACACAGCGGGTGCGCTGGACGCCGAGGCCGGTGACCGAACCCTCCATCACGTCTCCGTCGCGCAGCAGCCGTCCCCAGTGCATGCCGTTGCCGGCCGGTGAGCCGGTCAGCACCAGGTCACCGGGGAGGAGGCGGGCGGTCTGCGAGACGTGGGCGACCATGCGCGCCACGTCGAAGATCATGTCCTTGGTGGAGTCGTCCTGCATGGTCTCGCCGTTCAGCTTCAGCGTCACTCGCAGGTCACCGGGGTCCGCGATCGACTCGGCGGGGACGATCCACGGACCGAGCGGCGTGAAGCCGGGTGCGTTCTTGCTGCGCAGCCAGTCCGTGCCGATCTGCGGCATGTCCCGGCGGAAGACGGTCGCGCGGTCGGTCAGATCGTTGGCGATCGTGTACCCGGCGACGTACTCCAGTGCCTCCTCCACCGGCACCTGGTGGGCGGGCCGGCCGATCACGGCCGTCAGCTCCAGCTCCCAGTCCGGCTTCTCGGCCCAGGCGGGCAGCACGACGTCGTCGTAGGGGCCCGTGATCGCGCTCGGCAGGCCGATGAAGACGTACGGCAGGTCATCGGCCGCTCGCCGGTCCATGATCTCCGCTGCTTCCGCGCGCCGTTCCTCCTCGGAACGGTCCTCGTCCGGGGCCCGGTGGGCGACGTGCAGGTCGATCACGTGCTGCCGGTAGTTGGCCCCCGACTGGAACACCTGGCGCGGCTCGACGGGAGCGTGCGCCCGGAAGTCGGCCAGCGGCTTCCGGGCCGGTCCGCCGTCACCCGCCAGCGTACGCAGCCGCGGCAGCACCGACTCCCAGCTCTCCAGGAGATTCCGGGCGGTCAGCCGGTCGTCGCCGAAGGCGGCGCGCAGATCGATCACCTGGGCGTCGGGAGTGACAAGGGCGGGGAAGGCCGGCCCGTCCGGGGCCGACAGCGTGCTGAGGGCGAAGGAGCCCGCGAACAGCGCGGACGAGGGTGCAGGTTTCACGGACGTGTCCTCCTGATTGCGATGGCACTAATCTGGACCCGTCATCGTGATCAGGGAAATAGATTCCATGGATGACTGCCATCCACAGAGCAAATTCCCCCAGGTCGTTGTCGTGAAGTGAGGGAAAGCCGCTCGTGAATCTCAGTCGCCTGGATCTCAATCTCGTCGTCGCGCTGCGTGCCCTGCTGGAGGAGCGCAACGTGACCCGTGCCGGGCAGCGCGTCGGCCTCAGCCAGCCGGCGATGAGCGCGGCGCTGTCGCGGCTGCGCCGGCACTTCGACGACGACCTGCTGGCCCGTGTCGGTGGCCACTACGAGCTCACCGCCCTCGGCCAGGTCCTCCTCGACCGCGCCTCCACCGCGTACGACCTGCTGGAGCGTCTCTTCGCCAGCCAGGCGGACTTCGATCCGGCGAAGGAGAGCCGTGAGTTCAAGCTGGTGGCGTCCGACTACGCGGTCGCCGTCTTCGGTACCGAACTCGCCCGGGCCGTGCACACGGAGGCCCCTGGCATCCGGCTGCGTTTCGCCCAGACGCCGACCACCGTGGTGGACGCCACGGACACCCTGCTGAGCACCACCGACGGCCTGCTCATGCCGCACGGCGTGATCAGTGACTTCCCCGCCACCGACCTCTACCAGGACCGATGGGTCTTCCTCGTCGCCGAGGACCACCCGGACGTCGGCGACCGGCTGACCCGGCAGGACCTGGTCCGCCTGCCCTGGGTCACCTACCAGCGCACCTACGACGCCCCGGCCGTCCGCCAGCTCGGCATGCAGGGCATCGAACCGCGCGTCGAGGTCTCCGTCGACAGCTTCCAGGCCATGCCGCTGCTGGTCGCCGGCACCCGACGCGTCGCCCTGATCCAGGCTCGTCTCGCCCGGCTCCTCGCGCCGCTGGCCGCCGTACGCGTGATCGAGCCGCCCTATGCGGCGGTTCCCCTGCGGGAGGCGCTGTGGTGGCACCCGGTGCACACCCATGACGCGGCACACATCTGGCTGCGGGAGACGGCGGCCCGCGTCGGCAGCCGCATGGCCGACTCCCCGGCGTGAGCCCGGCGGACATCACCTGCCCGGTACCGCCGTGGTCGACCGGCGTACGACAAGTTCCGGCTGAAGGACGACGTGGGCGTGTTCGTGGGGAAAGCCACTGGTCGTGTCCTCGATGAGGAGGCGGCCGGCCTGCCGGCCCATGGCGACGGCCGGCCGGCGTACCGAAGTGAGCGGTACGACGGCGGAAGCGGCGAACTCGATGTCGTCGTACCCGACCACGGCGATGTCCTCGGGCACTCTGAGTCCGGCTTCGTACAGCGCCTGCAGCACGCCAAGGGCGAGCAGGTCGTTGGCGCAGAAGACACCAGTGGCCGCCCGTCTGATCAAATCGCTCGGCCCGCACCGGACCGTACTCATCGCCGCGACGCTGTCGATCGCCGCCTTCGGGACGACCGCCTCGACCGGAGCCGCCATCGCCGGTCTCGCGGTCACCTCGACCCTGCTCGGTCTCGGCCTCGGATTCCTGCCCGCTTCGGTGTCCGCCCTGGTGTACGGCTCCGTCGAGCAAGGCGCCCTCGGCACCGCCGACGCCGTCACAACGCTTTTCCGCACACTGGGCAGCTCAGTCGGGTCCGCGGCTACGGCCGCTCTCCCCGCCCTGTCGCCGGTACTCACACCCTCGGCCACCGCAGCAACCGTGCTGCTGCTCATCCTGCTGACGTGGCTCGACGGCCGCCGAATGACCGGCGCCGACGGCGTGGGCGACGACCAGGGCAACATGCCCTCCGTCGATACGCGGTGATCACAACGCGCCGAGTGTGTCAGCGCCGGGCGGAAGCGGTCCGGCACCACGGCACCCCAGGGATCGCGCGCTTGCCGGTGTTACGCGCCGGGCGAAGCCGGCGTGCTGGGGCCGCCGACGGTGCGGCTGCCCGCCGTCAGGGGAGTGCGGCGAACACCATCTGTAACTCCGTGCGGTTCGCGCCCTCCTGCCAAGCCGGGGCACGCGGGCACCACTGGTTTCAGTAGGAGTCCTTCTGCCCGCTCTGCTCGCGCGCCCCCGGGCGCCCCTTTTCCTGGAGAACACACATAGGACATCGAGAACTCGTACCAAATGTCCCGGTACGGGCCAGGAAATGATCGTGCGCCATTGGTGGGGCACCAGTGAGCAGTGAGCAGCGAGGAGTTGCCGTGATCGTAGGCGGGCCGGACGGGAACGGCGGGGACGGTGGGCCGATCGCTCGTACCGCGGGAGGCGGGGGTGAGGCGGTGACGTTGGCGGCGGCGGAGTCGGCTGCGCCGGTGGAGTCCCTGGATGTGGTGGCGCGCATGCTCAGGGAGCGTCTGGGGGCCGCGGCGGTGTCGTTCCTGATCACCGACTTCACCGGTGGTTCGGTGGTACGGCTGGGAGCGGCGGGCAGCGTGGACACCGGTGAACGTGCCCGGCGCATCCCGTTGCAGGGCACCGGGTATGACGATGTGATCCGTACCCAGCGGCCGAGCGTGCAGGACGAGGGCGAAGGCACCCTGGTACGCGTACTGGCCCCGGTGACCAACCGGGGGGACGCCATCGGGCTCCTGGAGCTGTTCCTGCCCACCGCGCCCAACGCGCGGGTGATGCGGGAGATCGGCGAGAGTGCGCACGCGCTGGCGTACATCGTCATCGCCAACCGCTCCTACACCGACGTCTACCAGTGGGGGCGCCGTACCGTCCCGCTGAGCCTGGCCGCGGAGATCCAGCACCGCCTGCTGCCGGCCTCACTGGTCTGCGAGGCGGCGCAGTTCGCGGTGGCCGGGGCCCTGGAGCCGGCCGGCCACGTCGGGGGCGACACCTTCGACTACGTCATCGACCGCGACAGCGTCCAGCTGTCCGTCACCGACGCCATGGGCCACGACGTCTCCGCCGCGCTGCTGGCCACCCTCGCGGTGAGCGCGCTGCGCCGGGCCCGGCGCGCCGGCGCGGGCCTGGCCGAGCAGGCCCGCCAGGCAGACGCCGCCGTGCGCGAACACGGGGGCCAGGGCTACGTCACCGGCCAGCTCCTGCGCATCAGCCTGACCGACGGCACCACCGAATTCGTCAACGCCGGACACCCCCGGCCCCTGCGCCTGCGCGACGGACGGGTACACGAGACCACCCCGGAAGCCGACATGCCCTTCGGCCTGCACGCCCCGTATGCCTACCGGGTCCAGTCGCTGGACCTGCGGCCCGGTGACCGGCTGGTGATGCTGACCGACGGCATGCTCGAAGGCAACGCCGCCGGCCTGGATCTGCCCGGCCTCGTCGTGCGCACCCGCGCGCTGCATCCCCGTGAGGCCACCCGCGCGCTCATCGCGACGATCGTCGAAGCCAGTTGCGGCCGTCTGCAGGACGACGCGACCGTCATGTGCCTGGACTGGCACGGCACCGGCCACTCCCGGCGCAACGCCGACACCGGCGCCGACCTCACCGACGCCTCCGACCGGGTGCGGTCGCACTGACCGTTCGCCCGGAACGGGACGAGACCCGCAGCCGGTGCGGCTGCGCTGCGGGCACGGTCCGTGGAAGGCGACGCTTGAGGCCCTGGCCGATTTCGCGGACCTTGCTGCCTGACGGCAGTCAGCACGCGGCAGCCGGTTCGCTGCGCGATGCCGGCGGCCTCGTTGATCTTTCAATGACGTGGCGCCCGCTGGCCTTCCGATAGGGCACGGCCGCCGCGTCGCCGGACAGAAGCAATTCCCCGCACAGAGGGAATCCTCCTCCGCCGGCCTGGGGCACCTGCACGGTTCGGTGCACCACCTTGCGCAGGCGGTCACCTGAACGCCACAGCCGTCCGTCTCTCTGCCCTGAAGAGGAAGAGCGGGAGAATGCCGCGGTTGCCACGTGTGGTGGAGGGCCCGACCCCATGACGAAGAGGTCGGGCCCTCACGACGCGTACCTGCGCGGGGGAACGGGTGCGCGCCGGATGTCAGCGGGTGCGGACTGTAGCCCCGTAGGTGTCGGTCTGGCGGAGTACCGTTGTTTCGCGGGTGGGGGCCGGCCAGGCTTGGATGAGGTACCACTCGGTGACCCTGCCGGGGGTCAGGTCGACGGCGCTGTCCCGGCCGCGGGCGTGGATGCGCAGACGGTAGTCGCCGGGCCCGTTGAACGACAGAACGGGTAGGTCTTCGTCCAGGTCGTCCATGATGCCGCGGACCATGAGGTCACCGGATGCTGAGTGCGCGGAGATTTCGACGATCTCCTGCCAGGGGTCGCTGCCGGGTGGTGGCTGGGCGTGGTGGAGGGTGACGGTGACATCGACGTCGCCGGTGTGGATGCCCGTCATGACGGTGATGGTGCCGTCGGCGACCTGCGCGAGGCCGTTGTGTCCCCGGCCCAGGCCGGGGCCGGCCGGTCCGTCCTCGTCGCTGATGTCGAACTGGTGGTACTGCACGGGGACGAGCCCGTTGCCTCGTTCGACTTCGTCGCTCATGTCGCCGTTCTCCGCCGGATGGTGGCTTCCTGCTTGACTCACACCAGGAACTTGTCCTTCTCGATGATCCGATTGTGCAGGTGGAAACGGCCCAGCGCCTTGCCGCCCTCCTCGTTCTGCGTCGCGTCGATCATGCGGCGGCTGAAGTCGCCGCATGATCGGCACCCTGCCAGGTCGACGCGAAGGGGTACTCGTCACACTGCTTGCCCGCCGGCCGTTCCAGGCTGGACGGGCAGGCCGTGTTCCGGTTCTGCCGGATCTTGGCCTTGTCCGTCAGCCGGGTCAGGTACCGTTTGGTGCCGTGCTTGCCCGGCAGGTTCTTGGTGTCCTGCACGTACTCGATGGGCTGGGCGAGCTCGGGATACTCGCCGTTCTTGGCATGGAACCCCTAACGAAATGATCTTCAAGGTGGTCGGACCACTCCGGGACTGATGGTCCGGGGGTCGGGGTGGCTAGGCCGAAGCCGTGGGAAGGCGGCGACGGGCTGTGGGCGGTGCAGGCTTCGCCGAGGAGAACGTAAATACGTCGACGGCGCCCCTCGCCACCCGGCAAAGTGGCCGTCCGTGACGAGCAGTGAACTGTGGACCCGTGCGACCGCCGACCGCTACGACGCCGAGGAGGCCGAGGCGTCCTCGGCTGCCGTTCTCGGACCGACTCTCGCCTTCCTCGCCGAGCTTGCCGGAGACGGCCCGGCACTGGAGTTCGCCATCGGAACCGGACGAGTGGGTGTCCCGCTCCGGGAACGCGGCGTGCCGGTAGTGGGCATCGAACTGTCCGAGCACATGGCAGCGGTGCTACGACGCAAGATCGACGAGAGCACGCTCCCGGTAACCATCGGGGACATGGCTACCACCGTCGTCCCGGGCGAGTTCACCCTGGTCTATCTCGTCTACAACACCATCACGAACCTGCTCACGCAGGACGAGCAGGTCGAGTGCTTTTGCAACGCCGCACGTCATCTGGGGCCCGGCGGCCGATTCGTTATCGAGCTGGGCGTGCCGCCACTGCGGTTCCTGCCGCCCGGCCAGGTCGCGGTGCCGTTCGACGTCTCCGATCAGCATCTCGGCTTCGACACCTTCGACCTGGTCGAGCAGGTCCTCGTCTCGCACCACTTCACCCGCGACGGCGACGACGGCCGCTACCGCCGCGGCAACTCCCGGCACCGGTACGCCTGGCCGGCAGAGCTCGACCTGATGGCACGGATCGCTGGGCTCGAACTGGAACGTCGCGTCGCGGACTGGGACGGGGCGCCGTTCGCCCAGGACTCCGCGAAGCACATCTCCGTGTGGCGCAAGCCGACCTGAGGTCGGCCACCGGGCTGTCGATGCAAGCCGTGCCTGTCCTGAAACCTCCGCCAGGAGTTCAGGCGTCGCCAGCGGATCAGTGCGCATCCGATGCCCACGCGACCACCACCACGAGTACGGGGACTGCACGCCGCTCTATGCGGAGGTCTCAATGAACCCGGTTCGCCGGGCGCGTCGCAGCCCCCGTACTCGAACAACCCGCTGGAGCGACAACCGCTCTGTGTGGGCCGCTGAGAACGAATTGGGCTTCGTGGATGTCGTCGCGTATCTCCCAACGGATCCGCAGGCGGCGGAACCAGTGCAGGTGGGCGGATACTCGCTCCACGCCCCGGCGCTGGGTGCCCAGTCCGGAGCCGTGCTCGGTGCCGCGTCGATCGATCAGTGGCTTCACTCCGAGGCTGCGGACCGGGCGGCGGTACTTGTCGTGGTCGTAGCCGCGGTCGCCCAGCACCACGTCCGGCCGGCGCCAGGGCCGGCCGCGCTTGCCCCGCACCGGCGGCACCGCCTGGAGCAACGGAATCAGCCGGGTGACGTCGTTGCGGTTGCCACCGGTCAAGGTGGCGGCGAGCGGGATACCGGTGGCGTCGGTAATCAGGTGATGCTTGCTGCCCGTCCTGTACCGGTCACCGGGGCTTCGTCCCGTCCTGGATCCCCCTTTCAACGCCTGTATGTGGGAGCCGTCGACGGCCGCCCGGGAGAAGTCCAGGGCGTTCGCGCTGCGAAGCTCGGCCAGGAGGACCTCGTGCAGCCGGGGCCGGACTCCCGCCTCGGTCCACTCGGACAGGCGGCGCCGGCAGGCCATGCCCGAGCCGAAGCCGAGGTCCTGCGGCAGATGTTCCCAGGCGATCCCGGTGTGCAGGACAGACAGAATGCCCTGGAACACCAGCCGGTCCGGATCCCCCCACACCCGGGATGCAGGGGCCGACGCCCCACGTTCGGTAGCAGCCGCTCGATCACCGTCCACAGCTCTTCGTCGACTTCCCACGGCTTCGGCCGAGCCACCCCACCCCCCGGACCATCAGTCCCGGAGTGATCCAACCACCTTGAAGATCATTTCGTTAGGAGTTCTAAGCGCTCGGCCGTCATGTGTGGTCGGGCGCGTCGGTGTGGGCGGGCCCGGTCGGCGGTGACCCTGGACGCAGGGCTCGCCGTTCCGGCTCCGCGTGGCAGCCTCGCCGGGCGGGTCGGCACGGGGTGAGCACGAGAAGGATAGGGTGCGGTCGCGTGATGCGTCTTGCGGTTCTTGGTCCTGTCCGTGCATGGCGGCGGGACGAGGAGATCGACCTCGGATCTCCACAGCAGCGTGGACTGCTCGCGCTGCTGCTTCTGCACGAGGGGCGCCCGGTGGAGACCGAGGCGATTCTGGAGGCATTGTGGGGTGAGCACGGGCCCCGCGGCGCTCGGGGCACCGTTCGCACTTACGTCTATCGTCTGCGCCCGATTCTCGGCGACATGGCGGTCATCGAATCGACCGGCAGTGGCTACCGTCTCACGGTTCGTGACGGGACCCTTGACCTGAGGAGATTTCGGGAGCTAGCCGCGCAGGCTCACCAGGCACGCCGCGCCGGCGCCGCGGCGAGTGCTGCCGATCTCCTGCGTCAGGCCCTCGACACATGGCAGGGACCGGCCCTGTCGGGTGTCCGGGGCCCATTTTTCGAGCTTGAGCGTGATCGGCTGGAGGAGCTGAGGCTGGCTGCCCTGGAGGAGGTTTTCGATCTTGAGTTGGAGGTCGGCGGGCAGTCTGATCTGACGTCCGAGATTCGGGCAGCGGTGATGGAGCACCCGCTGCGGGAGCGGCTGCACGAACAGCTCATGCTGTCGTTGTTCCGCGCCGGCCGCAGAGCCGAGGCTCTGGCCGCCTTCCAGCGCACACGGCAGCTTCTGCGTGAAGAGCTGGGTGTGGACCCCGGGCCCGCACTTCGCTCTCTCCACAGCCGTATCCTGCGCGAGGTCGAGGATCCGCCCGCCCCTGCGGGCCGTGATCTGTACTCGCCCCTCGCGCCCGCGCCGGTTCCGGCTCAGCTCCCGGCGGACCTGGCAGTGTTCACCGGGCGCCGCGCAGAGATCGCGGAGCTGTCCTTGCCACTGCGTGATGCTGCGCACGCTCCGGTCGTCGGCATCACCGGCCTGGGCGGGATGGGCAAGACGACGCTCGCCGTCCACGTCGCACACACCCAGCGCCATCTGTTTCCCGACGGGCAACTCTTCGCCGACCTCGGCAACTTCAAGGATCCGGTCGGCCCGCTGGAGGTGCTCGGCCAGTTCTTGCGTGCGGTCGGGGTGTCCCGGCTGCCGGCATCGCTGGACGAACGTGCCGCGTTGTGGCGTACGACGGTGTCCGGCCGCCGCCTACTGATCGTCCTGGACGCGGCAACCAGCGGTGAGCAGGTGCGTCCCCTGCTGCCGGCCTCCCCGGGCTGCGCCGTCATCATGACCAGTCCGCGCCGCATCATCGACCTGCCCGGCATCCCCTGGCTGCGTCTCGGCGTCCTGCAGTCCCAGGACGCGTTGCAATTGCTCGCCGCCATCTCCGGGGCCCGGCGGGTGTTCGCGGAGCGGGAAGCGGCCAGCCGACTGGTGCAGGCGTGCTCCTACCAGCCGCTCTCGGTGCATGTGGCGGCCGCCCGGTTGGATGCCCGGCCGTCGTGGACGATCGACCAGATCCTGGCCCAGCTCGAAGACGATCTGCGCCAGCCGGTCGTCATGCATGAAGACTGCAAGATCGTCGACAGACCGTTCCGTGAAGCCCAGGCGCGCATGGACACCCTCCACCGCAACGCCTTCCACCTCGCCGCCGTTCCCGACTGCGGTCGACTGGACGCCGCCATGGCCGCGGCAGTGCTCGACCTGCCCGTCAACGAAGCCACTGCCGTCATGGAAGCCCTCGTCGACGCTCATGTGGTGGAGATCGGCGAGAACGGCGACTACTACTTTCTCGGGCTCGTCAAGGCGTTCGCGCGGCGCCAGGCGCTCAATGGACTGGGACACGAGCACTGCCAGCAAGCGCTGCACCGGCTGCTGCGCCACTTCCTGACCGGCAAGAACACGGTCGGCGAAAAGGACCTGCGCGCGGTACTGGCCCAGATCACTGATCCTCCGGACGCTCTTGCGGAAATGGTGTCGCTCTCGCTGCCCTGACCCCTGCAGCGGCCGCGCGAGACGACACACCCGCACAGTCCCCGCGTCACCCGCGGTGAGAACGTGCGGAAGACCACCTGCGTCCCGCGGGCGAAACGCCTCGTCGACGCGCCATCGACGCCACGTCGACAAGCGCTCGATGCAATGCACACATGCTCGATTCACTCACGCGCGCCGGTTTGGCAGCGCAGATCACCGGGCCCGTACTCGGACCGGACGACGAAGGGTTCGCCGATGAGTGCGCGCCCTTCAACCTTGCCGTGACCCACCACCCTTGCGTCGTTGTCGGAGCCGCGAACAGCACCGACGTGCAAGCCGCCGTTCGCTTCGCTGCGCAGCGGCGTCTGCCGGTCGCCGTCATGGCCACCGGCCACCAGGCGACGATCCCGGCCGACGACGCGGTCCTCATCACCACTCACCGCATGGCGCAGGTGAGCATCGACCCCGCAGCCCGCACAGCCCGCGTGACGGCGGGAGCCCGCTGGCAGCAAGTGATCGACGCGGCGACCCCGTTCGGGCTCGCCCCGCTCAACGGCTCCTCACCGCTCGTCGGAGTCATCGGCTATACCCTCGGCGGAGGTTTGAGCCCCACCATGGGCCGCGCTCACGGATGGGCAGCCGACCACGTCACCTCTCTGGAGGTGGTGACAGCCGACGGCGAGTTGCGCCATGTCGACGCCGCGTCGGAACCCGGCTTGTTCTGGGCGCTGCGCGGCGGCAAGAGCAACTTCGGTGTCGTCACCGCCATGGAGTTCGCGCTCTTCCCGGTGAAACAGTTGTGGGCGGGCGGCCTCTTCTTCGACGGTGCCGACGCAGCAGCCGTCCTGCACGCCTATGCCCAGGTCACGGCCGAGGCCCCGGACGAGTTGAGCTCATCGATCGCCCTGCTGCGCCTGCCGGCCCTGCCCGGCGTGCCCGCCTTCCTCGCCGACCGCTTCGCCGTGCATGTCCGCATTTCCTACCTCGGCCCGGCAGCCGAGGCCATCGGGCTGGTTGCACCGCTGCGGGCGGCCGCACCTGTCCTCGCGGACACTCTGGGCCCGATGCCCTACGCGTCCTTCGCCCAGATCCACAACGATCCGGCAGATCCGGCGCCGTTCATGGAACGTACCGTGATGCTGCGCTCACTGACCGCCGAAGCCGTCGAGGAGATCCTGACCGCTGCGGGCCCGACGGCCGACTGCCCGGTGCACTTCGTCGAGCTGCGTCACCTCGGCGGCGCCCTGACCCGGACCGCGGACAACGCCGTCGGACACCGGGACGCCCGGTTCGCCCTCTGGATCGTGGGTGTCGGGGCACCCGATGCCTTCACCGCGATGAACGCCTACGCCGACGAGCTTCTGCAGCGGATGCGCCCCTGGTCCACCGGCGGGCGCTACCTGAACTTCATGGCCGCCCAGGACACCGGCGTCTGCGACGTGAGCGCGGCTTACGACGAAGCCGACTACCACCGGCTCCGCAGCATCAAGAGGCGTTTCGACCCGGACAACCTCTTCCGGCTGAACCACAACATTCCCCCTGAGGAAGACCTGATGTCCGACGACAAGCTGCAGCTCTTGATCGACCAGGCCGCGATCGCCGATGCGCTGCACCGCTACACGGCCGGGCTCGACCACGGCGACGCCGATCTGCTCGCTTCGTCACTGACCGAGGACGCCATGGTCGACCTGACACCGGCCACGAGCAGGATCGGTCTCGACTTCCCCGCGCTCAAGCCGCGCGACACGGTCGTGGGAGCGCTCATCCCGGCGGTCGGCCCGCTCGACACCAGCCACGTGATCAGCAACATCCGCGCCACCGTCGACGGTGACACCGCCCACGTGTACTGCTATGCGATGGCTCAGCACTACCTGCCACAGGAAGGCCCCAAGCCGGACCGGACCCGGCACGCGCTGATGATGAACCGCTACGACGCGGACCTGACGCGCGACGGAAGCGCATGGCGCATCAGCCGGCTGACGATCGACAACGCCTGGTTCGAGGGCGACGAGACCGTCCTGCTTCCCGGCGGCTGATCTCAGGGCGAGACGGGTCCCACCGGGGTGACGTCCTCCATCCGCAGGGCGCCACCCCGGTGCTGCCGGGCCCCACCGACACCGCCGCAGACGCGGGCCGCACCCACCTGACTCACGAAACCGCCACTGGCGGGCCGGCTGCACCCAAGCCCTCAACGCCCGCACTCCACGATCCATCTGGGAGCGTTCCGAGTGTCCACCACCCCCGACGAGCCACACTCTCCTCAGCACTCACACCCCAACAGCGTCCAGGAACGACTCAAGGCCCTCATGCGGGACTTCCGCCACGGTGTGTGGCAGCCGACCGGCCTCGAGCATCGCCTGGCCGAGCTTCTCGCGCAGTCGGCCGCCGGGACCGGGTCGCTCAGCGCGGTCAGCATCCGGGCCGTGATACGGGAGGGCTCGATGACGGCCGTCCACGAAAACGGCGGACGCTTCATCACCCTTCTGGCCGACCTGCTGCCGCTGGTCGAGAAGCCCGACGCCGCCGCGCTGCACACTGCCGGCCTGGCGCTGGACCTCGTCGAGACGGTCGCACAGGCGGCACCGCACCGACAAGCTGCTCCTCCGCCGAGAGCATGCCCCTGTCCGAGCCCGGCAGGCAACCACCAGAGTGAAACACCGCCCGCGCCCCGGCCGCCGCATCTTCGCGAGGACAGCAGACGGCTGCGCGTGGACGCGGCACGCAATCACACCCGCCTGCTCAACGCCGCGGCACGGATAGCGCGGGAGCACGGGCTGAAGCACCTCACCATGGAAGCGGTGGCCACCGCGGCAGGTGTCGGCAAAGGCACCGTCTTTCGGCGGTTCGGTGACCGCACAGGTCTGTTGCAAGCCCTGCTGCAGCACTCCGAGGATACCTTCCAGGCCGCTCACCTCAGCGGCTTGGACCAAGCAGACGGCCGTGACAGGGCCATCGAGCAGCTTCGCGCGTTCGGGGTGGCCGCCATACGGCGCTATGCCCAGGAGATGGAACTCCAGATAGCCGCCGAGCCCTCCCCCGACCAGCGCTACCGGCGCGCACCCCGCCGCTCGTACCACGAGCGGGTCAGCGTCCTGCTCAGCCTGGCTGCACCGGAAGCAGACGCGGAACTGTTCAGCCACGCGCTGCTGGGCTATCTGGAGCCCGCTCTTCTCCGACATCTGAGCGACCATTGCGACCTACCGCTGCAGCGGCTGGAAAGCGGCTGGCTCGAACTGGTCTCCCGACTCACCCAAGAGACCACAGCTCCACACGAGGTGACCTGAGGGCCGCCAGCGGTGTCTAGACGGTGCCCCCTAAATGGGCGGTGCCATGCGGACTGACCTGCTTGTTTGCCTGTTATCCGGTGAGGGTGAAGGTGAGGGTGAGGTTGTGCGGGCGGGCGATGCCGAGCATGGCGTGGTGGACGCCGTCGTCTGCCGCCGTGCGCATTGCGCCATTCAGGTCCTCCTGAACGCCGGGCCGCGAAGCCCACAGACCGACCTGCCGGGAGGTTCTGTGATCCTGCTCGCCCTGCTTCTACCGGTCGTGATGACGGCTTTCCTCCTCGCTGCGGACGCGCTCGAGGACCTCTTCTTCCCTCCGGCAGTCCTGGACGAAGCGGCCCCCGCTGTCGCCGGCGCCGATCCGTCACATCCTCACGGTGTTCTCTGATGGTGTTCTTGACCTCCTCGACGCAGTCAGCTTCTGCCTCCCAAGACGGTCTAAGCGTCGGCCAGGAGCGGGTCGTACTGCGTGCTCGTGCGGCGGCCGGACATGAAGGAGAGGAAGTCGCCTACGAAGGCGCTCCGGCCGTAGGTGCCGTCGGTGGTGGTGAGGTCGCGGTGGAAGGCGGTGCGGAAGAGGGCCCGGTGTTCGTCGGCCTCGATGCTCCCGCTGTTGTCCTTGTCGGTGGCGTCGAAGAGGACCTCTGCGACGCGGATGAGCGCGGGTCCGGCGAGGGAGGGGACGGCGGCGGCGTACTCCTCGGCGCTGACGCGGCCGTCGCCGTCGGTGTCGAGGGCGGCCTGGAGCTCGCGCCACCAGGCGGCGAAGGCGTCGTAGAGCCGGCTCTCCTCGGGTTCGTCAAGGTCGAGGCGGGTGGAGAGTTCGCGGGCCATGGCGGCGAGGTCGGGCCAGTCGAGGTACCCGTCGCCGGTCTGGTCCAGCACTTTGCGGAAGAACTCCTCCGCCGAGCGCCGGCCCTCTCCCGTGCCTGTTGAAGCCGCCGGGTCAGGATCAGCGTCGCCGCCCAGCGGTGTGAGGAGGCGGAGCAAGGCCGATGCCCGCTTCATACGGGCGGTCAGGGCGGCGACGGTCCGGGCGCGGGGGTGGTCGCTGTCGGGCGAGAGTGAGAGGGCTTCGATGATGCTTTCGGCGTTGATCCAGCCCTGGGGAAGGAAGCGGGCGAGTCCGGCGGCGAGGTAGGCGCCCTGCATCAGGGTCGCGGCGCCGGGCATCTCGGGCAGGCCGGCCCGGCGCCGGTACGGTTCGGGGAGCGAGGCGACGGTGATCGTGCCCAGGAGCGGGCCGGCGACGGCGCGGCCGGCCGCCCACAGCGTCGGTGCGCCGTCCAGCAGGGCGGGGGCGGGCAGGTGGTCGAAGAGCCGGTAGAGGATGACGCGGGCTGCCTCGGTGTTCTCCAGCTCGTTCTCGACGACCCGGTCGAAGTACGGCCAGAAGTCATTCAGGTCTTCGGGAAGTTCTGTGGCGTCGCCGTCGAGTGCGGCGAGGAAGGTGCGGTACTCGGCGTACATCCGCTCCATGGTGTCCTGGTCGAGGGGCTGGCCGCTGAGCCGGCACATGGTGACGGCGCTCTCGAAGAGGGTGGCGACCACCCAGGCGCGGGTCGCGCGGTCCATGGCGTCGTAGGCGCGGCCGCGGGAGTCGGTGCCGCTCATGCGGGCGTGCAGCCGGTTGAGCCGGGCGGCCTCCCTCTCGCGTACCACCGGGTCGTTGCCGAACATGCGCCGCATGCTCAGGAACGTGTTGCGCAGCCGGCGCCAGGGGTGAGCGACGAAGGTGGAGTTGTCGACGAGGGCGCCGCCGATCTGCGGGTGCGCGGCCTCCAGCACGGTGGCGCGGATTATGGCAAGCGCCCAGCGCGGGTCGTCGAAGAAGCTGTTGAACTGCGACTGTGGCCCGAACAGGGGCGCTTCGTCGGCCGTTCCCGTGGTTCCGGTGGTCATGATGGGTCTCCGTCGGTCAGGGGCGGCACGCCGCCGAAGCGGCGGTCGCGGCGCCGGTAACTGTGCAGGCAGGCGAGGAAGTCGGGCGCCCGGAAGTCCGGCCAGAGCACCTCGGGGAAGACCCACTCGGCGTAGGCGACCTGCCAGAGCATGAAATTGGAGATGCGCTGCTCGCCGGAGGTGCGGATGACCAAGTCCACGTCGGGGGTGTCGGGGAACGGCAGGTGGTCCGCGAAGAGCCGTTCGGTCACCTCGTCCGCGGGTGTCCCGTTGCGGATCAGCGACCTTGCGGCCTCCACGATGTCCCGGCGCCCCCCGTGGTCGAAGGCAACGGTCAGCGTCATCCCCCGGTTGTCGGCGGTCAGCGTCGCCAGATCCTCGAAATCCTGGGCCAGCACACGGGGGATACGCGGGTCGGCGACCCCCAGGAAACGGCAGCGGATGCCACGGGCCAGCAGCAGCGGCGCGTGCTTGCGCACGACCCGGCGCACCAGCCGCATCAGATAGTCGACCTCGACGCCAGGACGGTTCCAGTTCTCGGTGGAGAACGCGTACAGGCTCAGCCACCCAACACCGGCGGCCCGGGCCGCCTCGATGACGTCGATGACGGTGCTCTCAGCAGCCCGATGACCCGCCGTACGAGGAAGCGAACGCCGCTGCGCCCAACGGCCGTTGCCGTCCATCACGCAAGCCACGTGCCGCGGCACCACACGCGCCGCCCCGTCGCGCTGCCGTCGGTCGCCGGGGCTGTCGCCGTACTGTCGCCCGCCCGGCCGGTCCTCCGCCACCACGCGGACGCGCGGGACGCCATGGTCCGCCGCACCCGGACCCGTCCCGTCCGCAGCGGCACGATCAGCCATACCGTGCTCGGTTACACTCACCCTGTCTCGCTGCCTCCCTCGCCCACGTCCCAACGGAGCCTTCTCCCACGGGAGTTTGACAGGGTGAATGGGTCCTGACCGGCCAAGCGGGTGGCCACCACCCTTGGTTCGTGTGTCCTATTTCCTCGAGCCGGCATCTGGTGGCGTTCCTGCGGTAGCCGCGATCGAACACCTGGTGCTGTGATCGCATAACACGCTGGCCGCGCTGAAGTCGATCCGCGCCGCACGCCCGGACGGCGCACCGATCTACGTGATCATGGACAACCTGTCCGTCCACAAGGGCACCGACATCCGCCGCTGGGCGAAGAAGCACAAGGTCGAGCTGTGTTTCACCCCGACCTACGCCTCGTGGGCGAACCCGATCGAAGCGCACTTCGGACCGCTGCCACAGTTCACCACCGCCAACTCGAACCACCCCAACCACACCGTGCAGACCCGGGCCCTGCACGCCGACCTGCGCCGGCGCAACGCCAACGCCCGCCACCATCACGTCCTGGTCGCCGAACGCAAGGAACACGCCCGCATCCGCAGCGAGAAAGACATCCGCTGGGGCGGCCGACCCGCTCTCGCCGCATGATCAGGTGACCTGGCGAACGTTCCAGGTCACAGCACCACCTCCGCAGCGAATCTGTCTGGGCTACTTGGCCAGCCGGAAGGTGGGGTGCCCAACCCAGGCTCGCAGGAACTCCGCCGATCCCAGTGCCATCCAGTCGTCGCCCGCGATCCCCAACACCCCCGGAAGGCCAGCGACGACCGACGCCTGTCCGTCCAGCAGCTCGACATTGGCCACGCCCCCGATGACGTCCATGACAGCGGCGGTCAGCAGGGCTGTGGTCACGTGGTCGGTCTCGCGATTGCAGCCGGCGCTGACATTGACGGCATGGGTCGGTCTGAAGCCGAGGATGGCCTCCACCTCGGGCTCGTCCGCGTGCTCAGCCTCGAAGGTGCTCTCGTCGCCGACGCCCGGCCCCATCAAGTAGACCAGGAAGGGCCGACGCCAGTCCTCGCGCTGCGGATTGAATCCCACCAGGGCTGTGAGCTCCTCGTCCGCGGAGGTGTTGCCGAGGAGCGGCAGCGGGAACGGCTTTCGCCAGCCCTTCTCTCGCCTGTCCTCGACGCCCAGTCGCTCTGCGGGCACGTTGACGTCGAAGAACCCGGGCCGCCTCTCATCGAAGTGGGAGGAGAGCCCCACCATCAAGGCGCGGAACCCCCGCAGCGCAGCCGGGGAGAGCGGCTCCGCCAACTCGATCACCAACGTCGGACCAGACATGCTGGGAGCCTAGTTTGACCGGCTCCGCGACCGCTCGCATTGTTCCCACACCGAGTCCGGCCGGTCCGAGCACCGACGCCGCCAACCCGGCGAACCCATGCGGTCGGAGCACTGGTGCTCACCGTGACCAAACAATGGCCGTCACCCCTGCGCCAGCCCGGAACGCGCAGAGGCGCAAGCTGGCCGTTCAGGTCGTTTACATGCTCTTTGTCGCCATCCCCGCGCATCTGGGCTGTCACTGCTGCCCCCGCTCGCCACTCCTGGGTTCAAGGCAGGGGGGTGCGTGCGAAGGAGAGGGCTCGTGGTTCTGTCGGTCAACGTGACGGTTCTCCTGGCGGTCGTCATCGTCGTGAGGCTCCGGCGCCGTACGCAGGCGCGTAAGCGCTCCGATGAACAGCTGACCGTGCTCATCGTGCTGGTCTTCGGTGTGCTGGTCGCCCCGACGGCGTTCGGGCAGTGGGTTGCCGACATGGCCGGGCAGCTCGCCGCCGGCATCAGTGACACCGGCCGCTGACACCCTTCGCGGAGCTGCGTCATGAGGCCCTGACGCGGTTCCGGCTCCGAGCTCCCGCAGTGGTTCCCCGTCATCGTCATAGAGCTCAAGACCGAACCGCAGACCGAACCGGGTCAGCAGCGCAGCCAGATGCTCGAACCGTTGAGGATCGACAACGCCGTTCAGAAGCGTGTCCCCGTCGGTCGGGTCGACCTCGATGCGGCACCAGCTGGTCTCGACCTCATACGATTCCCACGACGAGCCTGGTCTGGAACTCCAGCCAGCCCCAGTGAACCGCTTGGCCACCAACGATGCACTCGGGCCTCCTGCCAGGCCACCACACACGTTGTTGTTGGTCTCAAGCCAGACGGGATCGAGCGGCTGTCCCTCATCGGATATGTCCACATCTGGATTATGAAGCAGACCCCGCAACCCGCGATCGCACACGCTGTCGACATCAAAATTCATCGATGTGATCACTGCACCCCGGTTCACACGGGCAGCAACCCTGACGACCGTGTCGGTCGTCTCGACCGATTCCACCAACACGCCCTCGACCGAGGAGAACAGCAGCTCGTCCAGCCGCGGCAGCATTTCGTTCACAGCGAAGGACTGTCGACCACACCGCCATCCAGCCGAGCGATTTTCGGGCGAACTCAACCGCCTTCGGCCGAAGGTCAACAGTCATCCTGCGTACGCGACCACATGAAGTGGACCAGAGCCCGGCTTGGTTCTGGTCACGACTTCCGTGAAACGGCCACGATCAGTGATCAGTGGGTGTTTCGAGTGCTTGGAGGATCTGTCGCACTTCCTGGCGCCACTGGTCGGCGGTCGGCGGCGGCGCTGTCCACCCAGCCGGGTGCCATTTCCGTTCCGTCCTGGAGAACCCGGTCCGGTGCGAGTCTCGCTGATGCGCGAAGGGAGGCCGGCAGTTCGGGCAGCGGTTCCCTGAGGCCGTCATCGGCGCGCCGCATCCGACGGTCCAGCCGGTCGGCCACGTCCAGGTCCGGCCGTCGACGAGACGAAAGCGTGAGCTTGGCGCGGTGCCGCCCGGGTTCGCAGGCGCGTGTCCGGACACGACCCGCGCCGGCCCGGGCGACGAGGATCCGAGCACGCGTACGCGTAGGGGAAGGATGCCGAGGACCTGGGTGGCACGCCCGCTCGCGGGGCGGACCCGCTTCCCGGGGCCGCCCCGCCAGCGGTGCTACACCCGACCGAGGCGGGAGAGCAGTCCCCGGTGTGCCCAGCCCGTGCGGCGCAGACCTGTCCAGACACAGCAGGCGGCGACACCGATCGCCAGCGCCGTCGCACCGGCCGCGGACGGTAGGGCGCCCATCACGGCGATGCCGATCGCCACGACGACGAACCCGTCGAACTGCCAGGCCACGAGGCGCAGTCCGGAGAGGTCGCCGAGTGGTGTGACGATCGGGAGGAGCAGTTCGAGCGGAAGATGCAGCTTCATCTCGCGCAGGAACCTGGCGCCGAGCACCAGCACCACCGACCCGGCGACCAGGAGGACCGTGCCGCCCGTACGTCCGCTGTGGTGCTCCCACCGGACGACGACTGCGAGGCCGCCGCCCAGGAGGGTGCCGGACGTCACCGTGACGACGGGCCAGACCAGCGTGCGGGCGAGGACGCCGCCCCACCACCCACCGAACAACGGGGCCAGGGTCAGCTCGTCGCGCAGTCCGCGCCATGTCTCGCCCACCCACCCGGATCCCAGGTACACACAGATCGATCCCAGTACCCACAGCCACAACGCCGGCTCGCTCTCCCGCCCGGCCGCCCCGTGCGTCAGCACGGCGCCGCCGATCAGCAGGAGTGCCACGCCCGCGCTCGCGCGGCCGGGCGTGCGCAGCGCCCGGATCGCACCCTGCGAGAGATGTCCTCGAAGCCGTCCGTCCGGATGGATCAGGGCCGAGGTGAAACCGTGCGGCTCCGGCCGGTACAGGTCCAGCGCGTGGTGGAGCGTCCCGGTCCAGGCGTATGCCTGGGCCTGGGATGCGCGGGCCGAATCACGGGCGAGCCGGGCGAGGTCGGCGCTGCGGATCGACCCGAGGGCCGCCCGCCCGAGGGCCGCCGCGGTGGTCGCCAGTACTCCGGCGAGGAGCCACAGCCCCACTGCGCCGTCCGGGGCCGCCCGGCTCACGCCGGCCACCACGAGTGCCGCGCCGCCGACCGCGCAGGCGAGCACCAGATTGTCGCGCAGCGCCCGCACCTGACCCCAGAGCCACGCGAACGCGGCGAGGGCGCTGAGCCCCAGCACGGACACGAGACCCTGCACCGCGGTGTCGAGGTCATCGAAGAGGTCGGTCGCGAGATACGCCGCCGCACAGACCGACAGCAGCCCGGCCGTGCCTGCGTACGTCAGCCGGCGCCGGGCGATCGTGCCGAGGTAGAGCGTCGGGGAGATGTCCGTGGACATGAGGACGTGCAGCAGGAACGGCTGGACCACCAGCGGCCCCCAGAACCGACCGGTGACCTGGGCCCCCCAGCACACCGCCACCGCGAGCGCACAGGCCGGGGGAACCGTCTCCGCGAGGGGCCCCACGGAGACCAGTGCCGGTGAGGTGCTCCGGGCGTGCACGACCGGCACCAGGTAGAAGACGGCGAACAGAGCGACGAGGTAGAGGGTGTACGCGTGCCCGCGCACCGTGCCGCGGTCACCGCGGCGGGCGTGACGCTGCCGTACGGCGCGGACGCGGTTCGCGGCGTCGTGCCCGGGCGCCACGAGGGTGTCCGTCGTCATCCCAGCTTCACACGGCCGTCCCGCGCCTCCACCAGGGCGGGCTCATGGGTGGCGATCAGGAAGGCCGTCCCTTCCCGCGCGCGCTCGGTGAGCAGGGTGGCCAGCAGATCGACGCGATCGCTGTCGAGGTGTCGCTCGGGCTCGTCGAGCAGCACCACGTCAGCGGGGCGCACCAACGTCAGGGCCAGACTGAAGAGTTGCAGCTGCCCGGACGAGACCTGATGGGGAAACCGCTCGCCCAGCGGGGACAGCCCCAGCCGCTCGATGATCCGTTCGGCGGTTTCGGCGGTCTCCGCCCTGTTGCCGTACCAGGAGGCGGCGACCAGGGTCACCTGCTCGCGCAGTGTCATGTCACGGGCGAACGGGATCGCGTCGACCAGGGAAGCCACGAGACGCCGGTGCAGCGGCTTCGCCATGTCGGCGCGCTCGCCCTTGATCGAACACGAGCCGGCGGTGAGACTCCGGCTGCCCAGGAAGGTCCGCAGGAGCGTCGTCTTCCCCGAGCCGTTGCCGCCGGTGACGCACCAGACCTCGCCCGGCATCACCGAGAAGGACGTCGGCTCCAGCAGCGTGGTGTCGCCCAGCGTGACGGTCGCGCCCTCGGCCTCAAGGACAGGAACAGGGGCCACTTCGCCTCCAGAACCACGAGCATCTCCCGTGAGCGAGCAGTGTAGTCGTCGCCCGCGTAGGACCCGTTGACGGCCGTCACCTCCAAGCCGGCGATCCGCGCCAGAAGCCGGATCTCCGGCAGTGTCGCCCGTGTGGCCACCTCGTGGAACGCGGTGAGGGCCGAGGCGCTCTGGACCATGAAGACGCTCATGACGGCCTGGGCCGCACGATCGGCGTTCTGAGTGGTCGTCACCAGGTGTTCGCGGCCCAGGGGATAGGTGACGGAGGTGGCGTCCCCGTCCGCACGGAGGTATTCGGCGGGGTCGGTGCAGTCGAGGAAGGCCGCGCCGCCCGGCTTCAGGTGCCGTCCGACGGTACGGAGGAGACCGATTTTCTCGTCGTGGCTCTGGGCCAGGAAGAACGTGTTCCTGGACAGAGTGACGACGTCGGACGTGGAGTCGAGCCGAAGATCCCGGAAGTCGGCTTCGACCGCGTCGACCTTGCGGTCACCGCGCTTGCTCCCCAGCCGGTCCAGCGAGGGGCGTGAGGCGTCGACGGTGACGACCTGTGCGCCGGCGTCGGCGAGGGCGAACGACGACACACCGGTTCCGGCGCCCAGGTCCAGGACGGACCGTCCGGTCAGCGGCCGCTGGGAGGACACCCATGCCGCGAGTCCCGACCCGGGGGGGAGCATCGACGAGATCAGGTCGTAGGCGCCGATGGCCGCCGCGTCGTAGACAGTCGGTTCACTCATGGGAAAGACCTTTCCTCACCATCTCGTTGGCAACGGCGATGGCGTTGGCAACGGCGATGGCGCCGGGCAGATTGAATCCGACCTTCGCCTCCGTACGGCTGTTGGCGCGCGCACCGGTCACCCGGGGTGCGAATCCGACATTCGAGCGCAGCCGCAGGGTCTTCGGATTGCTCTCCACGATCTCGTTGGACCCGGGAAGCGTGTCGGCGATCACGATGGGACGGTCCGTCACCTGGAGCATCATCAGGGCGGGTGAGTCCGCCCGGCCCTGTGCCAGACGCATCAGGGTGTCCAGGGTCGCGGGAAACACGATGAAGCACTCGGAGGCGCCGGTCCGCCCCGAGTCGGCCTCGGAAGGCAGGTGCGGATCGTCCCAGGAATCGACCCACACCTGCCCGCCGGCCAGGTGGCGCAACGCCCGGACCGTCACGAAACGCGTGGCGGACCGGGCCGCCGAGACATTGACGACCAGTTCGGGATGCAGTTGCCGCAGCCGGTGGATCCACCAGGGCACCAGCGCTGCACTGATGGATCCCGTCACATGGAGGTGCAGCTCGGCGCCCTCGAACCGCTCCACGTTCATCCGGTGGTTTCCTCGTGGGGGTGGCTGTCCGCCGCGTGAGCCCTTGCGCCGACGGGCGGCCTGGCCGACGGTCTTTGCCCGGATCGATCCCGGACCGGGGGAGTGGCCGCCGGACCGCTCGCCGACGATCCGTGGGAGACCGCATGCCACGCTGCGCATGGAAAGCCGAGGGGCCCGGTCGGGCCTGCTGCCGAGTCCTGCCCGTTCAGCCCGAGGATCCGGTTCGCGCCATTTTTCAGGAAACATCGCTCGGGGCGGTATAAGGCGGGCGACGATGGCGGGCGAACTCCCGTTCGCATCGGTCTGTTGGTCAACCGGTCAGAAGGAGCACTCGTGACACAAACCGTGCCCTCTTTACCTGTGGTCGTCGAGAATCCGGTCGTCAAGTTCTCCAGCGCCCCGCAGCGCCCGCCCTTGCGGCACCTGGGCAGGCCCTCCCTACGCACTTCGGTCTCCGGCGCCCGGCGGCGCGCCCGCGGTGAGGCGCCCCGTGTCCTGCTCGTCGTGCCCTCGTACACGCGGGTCGTGGAACCCTCCCCCGAGCGCAGCAGTTTCCGGGCGCTCGGCCTGGACACTTTCGAGGTCATGAAGCGGGCCGGCACCCCGATCGGGCTTCTGCGCATCGCGGCCAACGCCCGCCTCGCCGGCTTCGACGTCCGTATCCTCGACTCGCCTTTCGCCGGCTGGGAGCAGGAACGCCGGCTCGTCGACATCGGCGGGGGCAGCAGCCTGGTCCGCTACGGCCTCGAGGACTCACAACTGCGTGCGGTCATCGAGGAGTTCGAGCCGGACGTCGTCGGTGTCCAGTGCATCTACACGGTCCAGTGGGGCAACGCGCGTGCCCTGGCCGACCTGGTCAAGGACATCGACCCGGCGATCGTGACGGTCACGGGCGGCGCCCATCCCAGCGGGGACTGGCGGTACGCCGTACCCGACTCCCCCTTCGACCACGTCGTCATCAACGAGGCCGACCAGACCTTCACCGCGCTGTTGCAGTCGCTGACCGAGGAGGGTGGCGACATCGACGCGGTGCCCGGCGTCGCCTACAGGCGGGCCGACCTCGCCGTGGTGCGGACCACCGCCAAGTCGCCGTACATGCGTATCCTGCCGAAGCGGCAGGGGTTGGACCAGCGGCTCGCCATGATGCCGCTGCCCGACTTCGGGATGCTGGACATGCGCCAGTACCAGCAGGCATACCACTCGTCGGGAAAGCGGGTGCGTGACCACGGCTCCTGGGCGCAGATCTTCTCGACCATCGGCTGCAACGTGGGCTGCGACTTCTGCTACATCCCGATGGTGAACGGTCCCTGGCGGGCGCTGGGCATCGACTGGTTCGATCTGCACCTCGCCGAGATCACCAAGCAGGGTGTGACCGAGGTGCTCATCGAGGACGACCATCTGCTGCACGATCCGCTGTACGCGATGCGCGTCTTCGAACTGCTGCGCAAGCACGACCTGCCGTGGGTGGAGGAGGGCGGCCTGAGCCTGTTCAACCTCGTTCTGCTGCATCTGGGCGAGAAGTTCGCGAACAGCATGGACGACGCCGAGCGGCGCAATCCCAACTTCCGCAACATCCTCGCCGCGATGCGTTCCGGACTGACCTGCCGCGACCTGATCAGGGCGATGGCCGACGGAGGCTGCTACAGCGTCTACCTGGCCGTGGAGAGCGCCAACGAGGACAGCCTCGAGCAGTCCGGCAAGCCCCGTCTCAACGCCTTCCAGAAGGCCACGGGTGAGATCGTGGAGATGTTCACGGAGTACGGCATCCAGGTCACCGGCGGTTTCATGCTCGGTTTCGTCAACCCGCCCGAGCGGCCCGGGGCCGAACCGTACGTCGAGTCGCTGGAGCAGATCGAGAAGACCATCGACTACGCGGTCACGCTCATGGGGCACGGGATGGCGTACGCGAACCCCTTCATCGTCACCCCGCTGCCGGGCACCAAGATGTGGGACTTCCAGAAGGACTATGTCGTGCGCCACTACGACAACGGCTGGTCGCACGAGAAGGCGACCATGGCGACGGAGAAATGGAGCGCCGAGGACATCGAACGCATGCGGCTGGAACTGCTGGTGCGCGCCAACGGCGCCGACAAGGTGACCGAAATGGTCCGCCGCGGCACCTGGCCCGTGGACGCCTGACCGGTTCGCACGGCGGTGTCGCCCTGCTCAGCCCCGGCGGCGCGCCGTACGCAGCGCGTCCGCCGAGGCGAGCATGGCGCCACCTGTGATCAGCACGCAGGCAGCGGCGACGGGCCAGCTCGCATCGGCCCGTCCCGTTGCGATCAGCAGGGCGGTGGACAGCAGCGGGGCGAAATACGACAGGGTGCCCAGGAGGCGGATGTCGCCGTGCTTGGTGCCGTGGTCCCAGACGTAGAACGCGCCGCCGACCGGACCGAGGCCCAGCACGAGCACCGCCAGCCACTGGCCGCCGTCGGGCCGGACAGTGTCCTCGAACAGCAGATGGCAGACAACCGCCAGCACCGCGGTGGCCAGGCAGAAGAACGCCACCATGTCCGTCGGGACCTGCGGGTACCGCCGGTTGACCACCGAGTACGCCGACCACACCACCGCGCATACGGCCGCTGCCGCGTATCCGAGCAGGTACTCCCCGCGCAACTGGACGCCCTGCCCGCCCGTGACCAGGAGGAAAGTGCCGCCGAGTCCCAGCGCCGCGCCCGCCGCGTGCCACCAGCGCAGCCGTTCACCCGGCAGCAGCGCGGAGAACATGACGATCAGCAGCGGCCACAGATAGGCGATGAGACCGGCGTCAGCCGCGGGGGCGTTGCGCAGGGCAAGGAAGTAGAAGAAGTGGTAGCCGAACAGACCGCCGACACCGAGCACCCAGGCCCCGCGGGGCACGGCGCGCACGAGCGCCCCGCCGCCGCGCAGCGCCCGGGGCAGTCCGAGGACGCCGCCGACTGCGAACGCCATCGCGGTGAGCTGGAAAGGCGGGATCCGCCCGGTCAGCGTGGTGAACAGGGCCAGAGACGCCCACAGCAGCACTGCCCCGGCGCCGATCGCGGTGGCTCCGAGCTGGTGCGCCGGACGCGTCGCGGCGCCGGGGCCCTTCCCCGGCGCCACGGCGCCGGCTCGCGCGTCCCGAGCGTTCACGTGCCCTCCAACTCACCACCGGCGTATGACGGTCCGCCGACTCACGAACCACACGAGGGCATCGTAGGGAGGCGCGTCACCCCGCCCCGCGCTTTCCGGTCAGCGGGCAGAACGAGCTGGGGGGAAACGGGGTACCGGCCCGGACACAGACACAACTGCTGTCACAGATCCTGCAGGAAAGCCCGGCCGCGCCGCCGGCCGGCACCACCACTGCCGAGTGACTTGAACATCGACCGGCGAGGGAACGGCGGGTGCTCGTGCTTCGATGCGCAGCCAGGTGTTGCCGGCACGCAGCCACAGGGCTCCGTCGCGGCCTTGGCCGCAGCGCCGGACGACCCGACCGGGCACCCACAGTCGTTGGCGGGGGTGTGTCCAGTCAACGGCTGATCTTGGTTGTTGGGGGTCAGTGGCTGGTGGTGGGGGTGAGGCGTCCTTCGAAGGCGATGTGGAAGGCGTTCAGTGGCGCCTTCCAGCGCATCGTCTCAGGTGAACGATGCATGTCTGGACGACAGTTCGGGGCCAGACTGTCCCGACGGCGTCGGGCAGGCCCTTCAGTCCGTCGCGGACGAGTATGAGGACGTCCTCAATCCCGCGATTCTTCAGCTCGGTGAAGACCTGGAGCCAGTGCTTGGCGCCCTCGCAGCCGTCACCGGCCCAGATGCCGAGGATGTCGCGGGTGCCCTCGCCGGTGACGGCCATCGCGACGCAGACGGGCCGGTTGGCGACCTTGCCATCGCGAATCTTCACGTTGACCGCGTCCACGAAGACGACCGGACAGACGCGATCGAGCGGTCGGGCCTGCCATTGCGCCATGCCCTCCATCACCGAGTCGGTGATCGTGGAGATGGTCTGCTTGGACACCTCCGCGCCGTACACCTCGGCGAGATGAGCCGATATCTCTCCGTGTGTGAGGCCCTTCGCGGACAGCGACAGCACCATCTCGTCCACGCCGGTCAGTCGGCGCTGCCGCTTCTTCACGAGCTGCGGCTCGAAGGTGCCGGCCGTGTCGCGGGGCACCTTCACCCCGACCGGGCCGACGTCGGTCAGCACGGTCTTCGAACGGGTGCCGTTACGGGAGCTGCCGCTGTTCCGGCCGGCTGCGTCGTACTTGTCACAGCCGACGTGGTCGGTGATCCCGCCCTCCAGGGCGGACTCCAGCACCCGCTCGGTCAACTGCTGCAGCAGCCCTCCCTCGCCGGTCAGCTGCAGCCCGTCGGAACGGACCGGGTCGACCAGCATCGAGATCAACTGCTCGTCCGACACCGCCTCCGCGGCCGACTCGACGACCGGCTCCTCCACCGACTCGTGCTCGCTGATGGTCTCGCTCACTTCAGGCGTCTCCCTGATCATCGGATCCGCCGTCTATTGGACACTCCCTGCTCAGGCGCACACGGCCCCGGCTCCTGAGCGGCCCGAGCTGAGGGTTAGCCTCAGCGGATGATTCCTGAGACGCCACCGAAGGTCATCACGCGTCTCCGCGGCGGGCGGATCCACGCCTACGTCGTGGGCGCCGGCGTCCACGGGACGCTGGAGCCCGCAGCGGTGTTCCAGCCGCGGGACGGCGAGGAGGTCGTGGCGTCGGTGGTCCGGCAGGATCTGGAGCGGGTCGTGTACACGACGCTGAACGCAGTCGTCTGCCTCACACGTGCCGGCGACCTGTTGTGGGCCTCGGACTTCGAACCGCACTCTGACGTACGCCATGGCCACCGGCCCGGCTGTGCGCTGTCTTTGGACGGGCGGACGGTGTGGGTCTACCGGCCGGACGCGATGGCGGGCCGCGGGGGCGGGGACCAGTGGGTCGTGCACGGCGCAGACAGCGGCGTGGTCGTCGCCCGCCGCGAGCTGGAGACGGTCGGGCACGGCGCCTTCCACCACCTGCATCCCGTGGACGGCAGCGTCTACCTCGACATCGGTGAGGGCCAGGACGGCTCCGTCATTCTCCGGGGCACGGTCGGGGCGGGCAGCGAGCCGGAGTTCGTGACGTACCCGTGGCAGGACCGCTGCCTGATCGGCCTGGCGCCGTCCGGGCGCCAGTTCATGACCGTGGACCACGGGCAGGCGGACGTCGCCTTCCACGACCACCCCAACGGGGACGTGCTCTTCACCCTCCCCGTCGAAGCCTTCGGGTACGACCCGCAGGAGTCCTTCGTGGAATGGAGCGGCGGCTACCTGACCGAGGACACGGCCATCGTCACCCTGGGTGGTGGGAGTCTGGACGAGGAGGAGTGGTTCCGGCACCACCTGGTCGACGTACGCACGGGCACCCTCAGCGCCGAGTTCACCGTCGAGGCGAGCAACCCGTACGAGCTGGTGCCCCTGGGCGACGGCTCCTGGCTCACCGGCGGCGCCGGCGGCGACCCCGTCCGTTGGTCCCGCGCTCCGCAGCCGTCCGCACCGCCGCGCCCGGCCGTACCAACCTCTCCGTACGAGAGGCGGCAACCGTGACGGCAGACCCCCGGGTGCCGGTGATTCCTCAGGCGCCTGAAGGCTTGAGCCGGCGAGCTCGGTACTTCGTCGAGGGACACGGGCTGCGTGTTCCACACCGCGACCTCAAGCCCTTTCGGGAAATATGACTCAAGCAAGGGATTCCGGATGCCGAGATCGACCGGAGTGTCGCCTTTCGAACGATGGAAGGGCTCGTGGGGACCAGCGCTCGACGCGTGATTCCGGTCCGGCGCTGGTGAGCCGAGAGGCCGAGACCGCAGAAATCATCCGGCGTGTGGGCACTGACCGGTCCCACAGCGACGTTCTGATCGTCACGGGTGACCCCGGTGCCGGAAAAAGCACGCTGCTCGACCTCGCGGCCGATCGCGCACGGGGCGCGGGTGGCCGAGTGCTGCGGGCGGTGGGGAGCGGATCCGAGGCGCACCTCGGATTCGCCGGTCTTCACCAGCTGTTGCGCCCGGTACTCGCTGAAACGCAGGGACTGCCGTCGCGGCAGCGCTCCGCGCTCCGAGCCGTCCTGGGGCTCGAAGAGCGTGCGGAGACTCCCGACGCAATGCTCGTCGGTCTGGCGGTCCTGACCTTGTTGTCGGACCTGGCGGAAACCGCCCCGCTGCTGGTGGTGGTCGACGACGCCCAGTGGATCGACCGCGCGTCACTGGACGTTCTCGCGTTCGTGGCGCGACGCATGGACAGCGAGCCTGTCACGCTGCTGGTCGGAGTCCGCACCGCGGCCGCCCTGCCCGGATTCGACAAGGGATACGAGCGCCTCGAACTCGGCCCGCTGGACGCTGCGGCGGCCAACCTACTGCTGGACCGGCAACCCACGCCGCCCACCGGCCGAGCCCGGGTGCGGATCCTCCAGGAGGCGGCCGGCAACCCACTGGCCCTGGTGGAACTGACCCACGTCACCGCGATCCGGCACCCCGAGGGCAGTGGCGTGCAGGGCCCGCTGCCGGTCACCGACCGACTGGAGCGGATCTTCGCGGGGCACACGGCGGACCTGCCGGAACCGACCCGCCGCATCCTGCTGCTGCTCGCGGCCGCCGACGCGGCGGACGCTCCGGCGGCGGCCGTGGGACTTCCCGAGGCGGACGACGAGGCATGGGTACCCGCGGACCGGGCCGGTCTCGTACGCCAGGACGGATCCCGAATCTCCTTCCGTCACCCGCTCATCCGCTCCGCCATCTACCATGCCGCGTCGTTCGAGGAACGCCGCCGGGCCCACCTCGCTCTCGCGGAGTTGCTGCGCGAGGAGCCCGACCGCCGCGCCTGGCACCTCGCCGCCGCGACCGTACGCCCCGACCAGGACGTGTCGGCCGCACTGCAGCAGACGGCAGACCGGGCCCGGCGCCGGGGTGGCTTCGCGGCCGCGGCCGCGGCCCAGGAGCGCGCCGCGGAACTCAGCCCGCGCCGCGAGGACCGGGCGCGTCTTCTGACCGAAGCCGCCACCACCGCCGTCTTCACCGGTCAACTCGGCTGGGTGGAACAACTGGCCGCCGCAGTCCGCCAATGCACCGACGACCAGGCACTGCTGGGCAAAGCCGCGCTGGCCACCGGACAGCTCATGTCCCTGGGCTCCCATCACACAGCAGCCTTCGCTCTGCTCATGCGTGTCGCCGACGAGGCGACGGACGCCCGGTCGCCCCTCGTTCTCGACGCGCTGGCCGCGGCGGCGGTGGTCCGTTACTACTCGGGCGAGGAGTCCCAGCAGCGACAGATCCAGAGCCTGCTCTCCCGCATGCCCGACGATGCCGCCGCAGCGGCGCTGCGCGCCTGGGTCCTGGCCGTCTCCGACCCCAGCAGCGCAGGAGCCTTCCTCACACCGGCCCTGCCCGGGCTCATCGCCAAGGCCAAGGGCGACGCCGGTCGCCTGACCGCGCTGGCCGTCGCCGCCTGGCTGCTCGACCAGACCACCCTCGCCGCCAGGACCTTCGACGAGGCGTCCGACCAGTGGCAGGCCCGTGGACGGCTGCCGGACGGACTGGGGTGCGCGGCCGGCTGGACCCGCCTGGAGCAGGGCCGATGGGCCGAGGCCCGCTCGGTGGCGACTGACATCGCGGCCATGGCATCGTCGGCCGGACTCGACCATGCCGAGGCGTGTGCTCACGCACTCGATGCCACGGTGGTCGCTCTGCTGGGCGACCCGGCCACCGCACGTCGGCTCGTCGAACGAGCCCTGGCTCTCGTCGATCCGCTGGAGAGCCGCTCCGTCGCGGTCTTCGCGCGTCGGGCCCTGGGGATGGCGGCCGTGGCCGAGGGCGACTACGACACCGCGTACACGCAGTTCCGCTCCGCGTTCACCGATGACGGCGATCCGGTCCACTACCACGTCTCCTACACCCTCCTGGCCGAACTGGCGGCGGCGGCCGTCCGCCGAGGACGACAGGAGGACGCCGCAGAGCTACTGGAGCGGTCGGCGCGGCGCCTCGGTACGGGCATGTCTGCACGGGTGAGGACACTGATCGACCGGGGCCGCGCCCTGCTGGCGGAACCCGAGCACGCGGAGCTGTTCTTCCGCGCCGCGCTCAAGGAACCCGCAGGTGAGCAGTGGCCGTTCGAACGGGCGCAGACACAGCTCGACTACGGGGAATGGCTTCGGCGGCAGCGCCGTATCACCGAGGCCCGTCCGCTGCTGAGCGCCGCCCTCGAAACCTTCCAGCGGCTTGGCGCGCGGCCGTGGGGCGAGCGGGCACGGGCAGAACTTCGCGCCGCCGGCATCGAGGTCGGCGGCGTCGTACCCACTGCCTTCGCCGAACTCAGCCCCCAGCAGCAGCAGATCGTCCAGCTGGCGGCCCGTGGCCTGACGAATCGTGAGATCGGGGAAAAGCTGTTCCTCTCACCGCGCACGGTCGGTTCTCACCTCTACCGGGTGTTCCCCAAGCTGGGCATCACCGCCCGCTCACAACTCCGCGACGTGGTCGAAGGCATCCTGTCGGGTACTGGCGTCCAGGGCTGAGTGCGGTTTCCTCGTAATACCCGAGTGCGCGATGCAGCCGGGCTGGATGCCTCTGCGGCCGGTGCCATCGTCAGTGCGTCGGCCACGGGGGATGCACGGTGGGGGCTGGCCGTCAAGTAGCCGACGATCTCGCGGGTCGCCGGGTCCAGCCACGTCGCCAGATACAGCCAGCCCTCGTCGGTGGGGATGTCGGTGACGACACCGACCAGATTCCGCCCCGGGGCGGCGGCTGTGAAGTCACGGCTGATTGCAGATACCTGTCGGCCGACCAGCTCCGCCGACGGGTCCGTACCGGCCGCGACGATGCCCCTGCGACTCCAGAGCCTGCGGCTTCGACGCCGGAAAGGGAATCAACGGCCGCAAGAGACACATCGCGGTCGCCGCCTCGGACTCCTGGTGACGACCACGGTGACACCCTCGGACGCCACCAGCCATGACACCACCCGCGAAATGCTCTGGCAGCTGTGGATCACGCGGCTCCGGATCGCCCGGGCCCGGGCCGACGACTCCGCCGGCACCGGCTGCTCACCTACTCGTCCGACGGCTCCCCTCCACCTCGACGGAAGCCGTACGCAGCTCTTGGCCCAGGGCCCTGTCCAGCTTCTTGCCGACAGGCCACCACAGCGGGGAATGAACCGGGCCGGCTGGTGATTGCCGAAACCGAATCTGACTCGGATGACGGAAGGACAGCCACGACCGACTCGTGGCAGCGGGACGCACTCCTGGAAGCCCGCTACGGGCAGCAGGCGACGCCGGAGAACATCATCTGGAACGAGCAGATCGAAGCGCTGCTCGCGCACCGCTCAGTGCGCGCGTTCACCGACGAGCCGCTGCCCAACGGCGCTCTGGAGACGGTGGTGGCAGCCGCCCGGTCGGCGTCCACATCGTCGAGCCTTCACCAGTGGAGTCCCGTGTCGCAGGTCCGGCCCTACGGTGAGGTGAACCTCGACACGGACACCCGCCTCGGCCTCACCGCGGCGACCGTTCCCGGTCCTCGGGCCGCGGACGGCAAGGGGGTACGTTCCACCGTGGAGAAGGCATGGACCTGCGCGGGTGCAGCACGTTGATCGGGTCGCGCCAGCGTGGCGCGGCACCGGCACACGGCTGCCCTGGGCTTACTCGGAACATGCGCGTGAAGCTCCGGAGTGGGCAGTTCTCCGTCCCGAGGCTACGTTCCACCCGCGCGACCCAACGTCGGCGGACGCGGTGGCTTCCGTGGCGGCGGCGGTCAAAGGCTCTTCAGTGCAGCGGCGCTGGAGCTGCCGGCTTCTGCCGTGTACATCACCAAGGAGAAACCTGAGCCGGGCAGGCTGAGGGTGTGCCGGTCGATTTCCAGCTCGCCCAGTGTGGGGTGGTGCAGGTTTTTTCGCATGCTGGGCACGGGGCGCACAGCGTGGTTGCACCAGCTGCTCGCAAAATCTGGATCGCGGGTTGCGAACTCGTTGATTAGCTCTGCGAGCACGTTATCTGTGGGGTGCCGAACGCTGGCTGCGCGCAATTCAGCGGCTGCCTGCTGAGAGAAATCGGACTCCGAGCCGGGCGCGCCGGTGCAGAGGGTGTCACGGAATCTCGTCGAGATGCGCGTGAGGTTGCGCTCGTCAGGTGTGAGACGAGAGAAGTCCGTAATCAGAGCTGCGGCTGCTGCGTTCCAGGCGACGATGTCCTGCCGGTGGTTGACGATGTAGGCGGGGATGCCGTCAAGTCTGCCGAGCAGCTGTTGGGCATCCTCGGGTACGTGCTCTGGCGTGCCGTCGTTCTCTGCCGGCAGCACCTGTCCGGCCAGGCGGGCCAGATGGTCACGTTCTGCTTCAGTGAGCTGAAGAGCCGTCGCCAGTGCAGACAGTACCTGCGGTGAGGGCCTGGGTGCCCGTGCCTGTTCCAGTCGTTCGTAGTAGCTCACCGACACCTGTGCCAGGGCGGCCACCTCTTCGCGGCGCAGTCCGGGTGTGCGACGGGCGCGCTGGCTTGGTGGAAGCGTCGCTTCGGCCGGCACGTCTTCTGGTCGCAGGTCCTCGCGGCGGCGGCGGAGAAAGTCTGCGAGTTCCTGGCTGCTCACTTCTCCATGCTGTCATAGGAGGGACAGCTAAGCCTCGCACTGTTGGTCCGGGGCTCAGCTGTCCCTTCCGTGCCCACAAATCTGCTGTGCATGGTGGTCTGGCCGGTTTGTTGACTACGAGGAGAAATGGTGTCCAGCACGCCTGAGGAAACTTTTCGCCGCATGATCGACCTGATGCTGGCCAAAGACATGAATGCCGTGGCAGATCTGTGGGCGCCTGACGGGATTGCGGAATTCCCTTTCGCAGCCGGGAGCTCCCCTCGCGTTCTCCACGGACGTGAGGAGGTACGCGCCTACCTCGCTCACTATCCGGAGCTGATGGACATGAAGGAGGTGGCCACGCTTACCGTGCGGCCCACGGATCAAACGGACACCGTCGTGGTTGAGTGGACGGCCACCGGCCGCACCGTGGCCACCTCCCAGCCCTACCGCCTGGACTACATCGTGGTTCTCACGGTCCGCGACGGGCTGATCGCTCTGTTCCGGGATTACTGGAGCCCGCTGTCGGCCGCCGCCGCTGCCGGGGGTCTCGCCGGACTGATCGACTCCCTCGAAAGGAAGGACGCCTGATGTCCGGAGTGCTCGTGACCGGAGGGACCGGCAAGACCGGCAAGACGCTGGTGCAAGTGCTCCGTAACGCTGATGTGCAGGCTCGGGTCGCCAGCCGGAACCCGGCCGCAGCCGATCCTGAGGCGATCCGCTTCGACTGGAACGACCCGACCACATATGGACCTGCGCTCGACGGGACGGACCGGGTCTTCCTGCTTCCGCCGGTGGAGAGTGTGGACCCGCTGCCGCTGGTCGAGCCCTTCCTGCGCCAAGCGCAGCGGGCCGGTATCCGGCGTCTCGTGATGCTCGGCTCCGCCATCGTGCTGCCGAACGCGCCCAGCGCTGTGGAGATGGCCGCTCAGGTTCGGGCTCAGCCCGGAGGTGTCGTACTCCGCGCGTCCGGCTTCATGCAAAATTTCCTGCGCCCGCACCCACTGGCCGAGCACATCCATCGACTCGGTGAGATCCGCACCGCAGCCGGTGACGGCGAACTGGGGTGGGTCGATGCGCGGGACATCGCGGCCAGTGCTGCCGCGCTGCTGGCTGACCTGGAGGTGAACGCTCGAAGCGACTACCTGATCACCGGGCCGCACGGGATGAGCTATCGACAGGCCGCGCAGATCATCACCGCGCAGACCGGCAGGCAAGTTCGGGTGGAGCACATTACGGAGAAGGAACAGGCCGACGCCTACCGTGCCTCAGGAATGCCAACCGAGTTCGCTGACGCCCTTGCCGCCGTCGAGCGCGGAATCAATGAGGGACGCGAAGACCAGATCAGCACTGCGGTGCTCGAACTGACCGGCCGTCCGCCACGCGCCTTTGCCGAATTCGTCTCTGATCACGCGTACGAGTGGACGCAGTAGTGCCTGAACAGTAACGATGTGCGATCGAGTGGGAACCGCTGCTGCAAAGTGCCCGGCGGCCGGCGGGCACTGTCGTCGGCGTGATTCCCGGCTACGGCCTCGCCGCCCTGGTCGGCGGAGACGGTCCAGTCCTCCTGATCCTGCTCCTGCCGTGCATGTTCGGGATCTTCTGTACCCCGTCATGGGCCTATTGGGCCGTGACGCTCCTCATCACCGGCACACTCGGCATGCTGCTCGCGCTGATGGCACCTTCTCGACGCACGTGCTGCTTCTGCGTGTCCAGGAGACCGCACTGGGAGTGACCTGCGGAATCCTCGCCGCCGCCCTCGTCCTTCCCGCCACGGTCCGCCGGGCCGGTGACGAGGAGTTGGTCGGTTTCCTGCGCGTCCTCGACCGCCTCCTTCAGGCCATCGCGTCAGGAAGCACGGACGCGGAAACCCCGGCGAACCGGGTACGCGCGGCACACGACCTCGACCAGTCACCGGAGTCCTTCCGCAAGGCATGCCTGTCTCTCACCCATCCGCTCAACCCGCAGCGCGGCCGACGGCACCACACCCGCCACCTGCTGGAACTCCTTGAGGCCGGCGCGTACCACGCACGGAGCCTGGCCGCCACGGCCGAGCGTCCCCCAGCGGGCCATGCTTCGGAACGCGCCTCCCGCCGCACTGTCGCGGCCGACCGTGCACACGAGACCGTGGCCCACCTGATCCGCGTCACCGGCCATCGACCGGGATTCTCCTCGCACACGGCACGCCCCAGAGTCGTCAGGGCACTGTCCCTGCTCTCGTAGGAGCCGCGCGTAAGCCGCAGCGGGCCGTCGCCGGAGTGTCGCCCGCAGCAGCACATCAGTCGTCTCGACGCGACCCTGACCGCGCTGGTGCGAGCTGCGGACCCGCTCGTCCCGGACCCCGGCCGCACCACCATGGTCCCGCCCGAGAGCGTTGACATCCCGTCGCCGCACGGGCCGGCCCCGGTTGCCGCGGTGCGCTGCGTCGATCTCCAGGACCAATGCAACGCCCAAGTCGTCTGACACCCGCCAGAACGCATCACGGGGTGACCGCAACCCCCTGCATTTTGCTGGTTTGCAGGCATCAAAGCCGTCGGCGTGAAAGGCAGGGACAGCCGCCGCACACGACACGGCCGACAAGCGGGCATACGGATCCGGTTGCCGTCTCGTGAACGCGGCAAGGTGGCCACGCGCTCATCCATGAGGCATCCGGGAACGGAACTGGAAACGGGGAGCCGCCTCGCCTTTCAATTGGCCTGCAGGAGGAAAAGCCCCTGTCCGGAGCCGTACACGCCGGTGCAGTCGCATGACGGATACCGAGCCCGCTGAAGCCGCTAGTACGGTTGGATGAACCCTGCGAACTCCAAGGAAATAACATGGAACAGATCACGCTCGGCAACGTCTCCATCACCCGCGTCTGGGAGTATTACGGGTCCGTCGAAATGGAGCCCCACGCCTTCTTTCCGGAAAGCTCGCAGGAAGTCTGGAAGGACGGTGTCCACTGGCTGGCCCCGTATTTCCTGGACTCCGAGACCAACATCGTGAATTCCGCGATCCAGACCTGGCTGCTGCGCAGCGGAGGCAAGACCATACTCGTCGACACCGGTGTGGGCAATCACAAGGAGCGCCCGTACGCGCCGGTCTGGAGCCACCTGGAGACGGACTTCCTGGCCAACCTCGCCCGGGCAGGTGTCCAGCCCGAGGACGTGGACATCGTGATCAACACGCATCTGCACATCGATCACGTCGGCTGGAACACGTACCTGGACGGGCGGAGTTGGGTTCCCACCTTTCCCAACGCCACCTATCTGATGCCGAAGGACGACTTCGACTTCTGGAACCCGGCGAACGGCCACGAGCCGCTGCCCGGCCGCGGCAACCAGAACGTCTTCGAGGACAGCGTGGCCCCGGTGCACCGGGCCGGCCAGACGCTGCTGTGGGAGAACAGCCATCAAATCGACGCCGACCTGCGCCTGGACGCGGCTCCCGGACACACTCCCGGCTCCTCCGTGCTGACCCTCAGCTCCGGGACGGACCGCGCGGTGTTCGTCGGTGACCTGCTGCACAACCCGGTGCAGATCGTCGAACCGGACGCCAACAGCTGCTTCTGCGAGGACCCCGCGGGCGCCCGCGCCACCCGCCGCAAGGTGCTGGGCTGGGCGGCCGACAACAACGCGCTCCTGATCCCTGCGCACCTGGGCGGTCACGGTGCCGCCGAAATCGCGCGTAACGGCAACACGTTCGACATCAAGGGCTGGGCGCCCTTCGCCCCGTACCCCGAGCAGGGCCGACGCCCCGGAAAGGCATAGCTGTGAGCCACGACCCCGAGCCCGTCGTCACCACCGCCCAGGGAGCCGTCCGCGGTCTCCGTCAGGACAACGGCACCGCCACCTTCCTGAACATCCCCTACGCCGCTCCTCCGATGGGCGCCGGCCGGTTCGCCCCGCCGCAGCCGCACGAGCCCTGGGACGGCGTGCGGGACGCCACCGTGCCCGGCCCCAACGCCCCGCAGTCCGAGCGGAAGCTCGGCAGCATCGACATGGCCCCCTACTTCGGCGCCGGCTGGAGCCGTGGCGAGGACTACCTCACCGTCAACGTCTTCCAGCCCACCACCGCGGACAGCGGCCTGCCCGTGATGGTGTTCGTCCACGGCGGCGGCTTCGTCGCCGGATCGACGCGGTCCGCTCTGTACGACGGTTCCGCCTTCGCCCGCGACGGCGTCGTCCTGGTCACACTCAACTACCGGCTGGGCATCGCCGGGTTCCTCGACATCCCCGGGGCGCCCGCCAACCGCGGCCTGCTCGATGTCGTCGCGGCGCTGCGCTGGGTGCGGGAGAACATCGCCGCCTTCGGCGGTGACCCGGACGACGTCACCCTCTTCGGCCAGTCGGCCGGGGCGACCGTCGTCGGCGGTATCCTCGCCACCCCTGAGGCCGCAGGCCTGTTCCGCCGGGCGATCGTGCAGAGCGGCAGCGGTCTGGGGGCGTTCACCTCCGAGCAGGCCGCCCGTGTCACCAAGGCCGCGGCCGAGGAACTGGGCATCGAGCCGCACACCGACGCCTTCGCGGACATCTCCGACGAGCGCCTGGTGGAGGCCGCCTCCCGGCTCGCGGGCATCGACCTGCAGACCGAGACACACCACGATCCGCTGATCGGCCTCAGCCCCTTCAGCCTGGTGCTCGACACACAGCCTGCCGTCTCCGTCGGCGCCGGCCTGAGCGCTGATGTCGACCTGCTCATCGGGACCAACGCCGAGGAGGGAAACCTCTACCTGGTCCCGGTGGACAAGTACGCCGCCTCGACCGCCGACGATGTCGACGACACGGCGGCGCGCTCGCACCCGAAGCCCGCGCAGCTCGTGGAGACGTACCGCACCACCCGCCCCGAGGCGTCCTTCGGTGAGCTGCGGTCGGCCATCATGGGCGACGCGCTGTTCGGAGCAGGCAGCTGGGCCCTGGTCGGCGCCCACGCCGCCCACCCCCGGTCCGCCACGTTCAGCTACGAGTTCGCCTGGCGCTCCCAGGCCCTGAGCGGAGACCTCGGCGCCACCCACACGATGGAGCTCCCCTTCGTCTTCGACATCGCCGAACTCCCGCAGCTGGCGGGTGAGAGCGCCCTGCTCGGCCCCGACAAGCCCCCCGGGGACCTCGCCACCCGCACGCACGAGGCATGGATCCGCTTCGCCAGGACCGGCAACCCCGGCTGGGGCCAGTACGACACCACACGCCGGACCACGATGCACATCGACGCCGAGTGGACCCAGGTCGACGACCCCCGCAGCCAGGAACGACATGCCTGGGCCTGACCCCGTCGTACGGATCGCTCTGTGCGCCCTTCCGTCAAGGACACACCATGAAAACCGCCGTCACCACCGAGAACGCACCCACTCCGGCAGCCCCGCCGTCCCGGGGCATCCGCAAGGGCCCGATCCTTCAGGTCTCCGGGCAACTCCCGTTCGACCCGGCCCCCGGCGCGGTCGCCGGCACCACGGTCGCCGAGCAGACCACGCAGGCCCTGCGCAACGTCACCGCCGTACTCAAGGCGGCCGGCGCCGGACCGGAGGACGTCATGGGCTCCGCGCTCACCTCACCGACCCCGCCCACCTGCCCGAGCTGAACGAGGCGTACGCGGCGGCCGTCGGCGAACCGTTCCCCGCCCGCACCACCGTCTACATGCAGCTCCCTCCGGGACTGCTCGTGGAGATCGACGCCCTGGCAGTCCTGGACGACTGACTCGGCTACAGGGCAAGGCCGGTCTGGCGCGGTCCCCGGGGCCGCGCCAGACCGGCCTCCATCCCTGAAAGAGGAGGGGGACGCGATGGATGATCGCCTGTCGAGGGCATGCGTCAACCTGAGGGTTGCGCCGGTGAAGCTGCTGGACGCCTTGTGCTCCCTGTCGGGGCGCCCTGCACCGCCCTCCGGTCCTCATCCGGCACGGCGCGTCTACGGGCGCGTACTTCACGCAGCGACCTCGCTGCCGCTGGGCGCGCTGCAACCGGGCGACGTGAGCGCGGCCACCGAGGTGCGCGCCGGCCTCCTGAACGCCCACGTCCCGCCCGCCCCTGTCGGACGCGGTCGCCCGCTGCATCCAGCACACGGTCGACGACCTGGGGCCCGCCGGCCTGTGGACGCTGGCACGCTGTACCGCCACCCACCGGACAGGTCATCCACCCTTGTGAACGCTTCCGCCCTGGCGAACTCGTCCACGTCCCGGACGGCGTGGAGCCCCTGTTGTCGTCGGCCCTGGCCCAAGGCGCGCGGGACCTGGCCGATCGCCGGCTCACCGGCCCCGACCTGTCCCCCTCGGCTCTCGCCCGGGAGCTGAACGTCTCCCCGCGTACCCTCCAACGGGCCTTCGCCAGGGAAGGCCGACCGCTGACAGGCGGCGAGTTTGCGGATTGCGGAACGCAGGACGGCCGGAGTCGGTCCTGGCTGCCCGTGCGGGGCACGGCGTTCGAGCGCGAGGCGGCCCCGCCGACGGGGGAGGAGGGGTGGGGCCCTCGTGGGAGCACCCTGAGTTCTCCGGCACTTGCGACCGCCCACGCCCGGCGGAAACCGGCGGTGCTCCTCGGTGGTGACCATTCCACCTGTTCTGCTACCTCTGGCAGATTCGCGCACATAGCCGGGGTCGTTCGGAAATCCGTCCGGGACGGCCCGTGAGCCGACGCCGGTCGCCCACCGGGGCGCGAGGGATTCCCGCCCCACCGAACGCATCCGGCACAAGGGGTTGACGACTTGTCATGCCCCTTCTAGCTTTCTCCGTGTTCGACGTACGGGACTATGTTCGATATTGCGAACCAAGGTGGATCAAGGGAGGCGGGCGGAGCGCCGGCCCCTCCGGCGAACGGATCACTTGCGGTGCCGACCAGAAGGCGGGCGCCGTCCGGTCACAGAAAGGGCCGCACCATGTCCTCCTCGGTCAACAGACGGCGCCTCCTCCAGCTCGCCGGTGCCACAGCGGTCGTCTCCGCCACCGGTCCCCTGACCGGCGCGTCGCCCGCCCGCGCCGCCGTTCCCCCGGCCCGGGCCGACATCGGGGTGTCCGCCCATCCCTTCGACGCGGGCCAGGTCCGGCTCACCGCGAGCCGGTGGCTGGACAACCAGAACCGCACGGCCAACTACCTCCGGTTCGTCGACACCGACCGGCTGCTGCGCAACTTCCGCGCCAACCACAGGCTGCCGACCGGCGGGGCCGCGGCCAACGGCGGCTGGGACGCGCCCGACTTCCCCTTCCGTACGCATGTCCAGGGCCATTTCCTCACCGCGTGGGCACAGGTGTACGCCGTCACCGGGGACACCACGTGCAGGGACAAGGCCACCTACATGGTCGCGGAACTGGCCCGGTGCCAGGCCAACAACAGTGCCGCGGGATTCAGCGCCGGGTACCTCTCGGGCTACCCGGAGTCGGAGTTCACCGCCCTCGAACAACGGACCCTGACCAACGGCAACGTGCCGTACTACACCATCCACAAGACCCTCGCGGGCCTGTTGGACGTGTGGCGGCTCATCGGGAGCACCCAGGCCCGGGACGTGCTGCTGGCCCTGGCCGGCTGGGTGGACCGGCGTACCGGCCGGCTGACCGAGCAGCAACTGCAGACCATGCTGGGAACCGAGTTCGGCGGCATGAACACCGTCCTGACCGACCTCTACCAGCAGACGAACGACGCACGGTGGCTCACCGCCGCCCGGCGCTTCGACCACGCCGCGGTGTTCGACCCCCTGGCCGCGGGCCAGGACCGGCTCAGCGGACTCCACGCCAACACGCAGGTCCCGAAGTGGATCGGGGCGGTCCGGGAGTACAAGGCCACCGGGACCACCCGCTACCGGGACATCGCCACCAACGCCTGGAACATCTGCGTGGGCGCGCACACCTATGCGATCGGCGGCAACAGCCAGGCGGAGCACTTCCGCGCACCCAACGCCATCGCAGCCCACCTGAAACAGGACACGTGCGAAAGCTGCAACACCTTCAACATGCTCACCCTCACCCGTGAACTGTTCGCGCTCACCCCGGACCGGGCGGCCCTGTTCGACTTCTACGAGCAGGCATGGCTGAACCATATGATCGGCCAGCAGAACCCGGCCGACACCCACGGCCACGTCACCTACTTCACCCCGCTCAACCCCGGAGGCCGGCGTGGAGTGGGCCCGGCGTGGGGCGGGGGCACCTGGAGCACCGACTACGGCACCTTCTGGTGCTGCCAGGGCACCGGTCTGGAGATGCACACCAGGCTGATGGACTCCGTCTACTTCCACAACGGCAGCACCCTGACCGTGAACCTGTTCGTGCCCTCGGTGCTCGACTGGTCGCAGCGCGGGATCACGGTCACGCAGACCACGTCGTTCCCGGCGGGGGACACCACGAACCTCCGGATCACCGGGGCCGCCGCCGGCACCTGGACCCTGCGCATCCGCATTCCCGGCTGGACCAGCGGGGCCACCGTGAGCGTCAACGGCACGGCGCAGGACATCGCCACGACTCCGGGCAGTTACGCGGTCCTCACCCGTACCTGGGCCGCCGGCGACACGGTCACCGTGCGTCTGCCCATGCGGATCGTCATACGGGCGGCGCCCGACAACGCGAACGTCGTCGCGGTCACCTACGGACCCGTGGTCCTGTCCGGCAACTACGGCAACACCTCCCTGACGTCCCTGCCGACGCTGGACACCTCCTCCGTCACGAGGACCGGCGGCGGCCCACTGGCCTTCACCGTCACCGCGGGCGGCTCGACCGTCCCTCTGGGACCGTTCCACGACGCGCACGGACACAACTACACCGTCTACTGGACCACCGGCGGCGTTGCCCGGGTCCGCCTCGTCAACGCGGGCAGCGGCCTCGTGCTGGGGATCCAGGACATGTCCACGGCCGACGGCGGCCGGGCCCTGCAATGGAACGACTCCGGCACCGCCGACCACCTATGGGAGGTGGTCGAGGACGGCTCCGCGGTCCGCTTCCGCAACGCCCACAGCGGCAAGGTGCTCGGCGTGCAGGACATGTCCACGGCGGACAGCGCGCCCGTCCTCCAGTGGTCCGACAACGGCACCGCGGACCACAGATGGACGCTGCTGGACCAGGGGGACGGAACCGTCAAGATCCGCAACGTGCACAGCGGCAAGCTGCTCGCCGTGGCGGGCGGCTCCACCGCCGTCGGCGCGCTCGCGGTCCAGGACTCGGACAACGGCACCCCCGACAACCGGTGGCGCGTGGTACGCGTCTGACCGTCCGGCCGGGCACCTGCGAAGCGAGGCGACCGCTGCCGGCCAGGCCAAACAGCGAACCTGTGGTGCCCCCGCCGGGCGACCGGCCTTCCGGCCCGTTGAGGCGGCCGGCTCACCGAAGCCCGGAGGGAGCGTCCGCCGTCGGCCCCGCTGCGGCGTCCTGGACCACGGAACCCTGGCTTCCGTCGGGGCGTCGGCAGCGTTGCCACGTACCCGCGAGGCTCAGGCGCTACTCGATTTCGGAGACGGGCCGGGCGACCGCTGCACCGCCGTCGGGGTCCAGTGTCGACTTCTTGGCGTCGAGGCAGACCACGGTGGAGCCTCGATCCGGCCCGCGGGGCGGGTATCGACGACCTGCCCTCGCACGGCGTGGTCGAGGTGCCCTGCCTGGTGGACCCGCTGGGTGTCCGGCCCACCCGCGCCGGCTGCCTGCCACCCCAGATGGCGGCGCTCAACCGTACTTACCTCAGCCGTACTCACCTCAGCGCCGACGACCTGGTGGCACGGGCCGCGACCGAGGACGATTCCCGGCACATCGGGCACGCCGCGATGAGCCGGGCCTGCGAGGCCGCCCGGAACCGTGACCGGACATCGGCGCGGCAGCAACCCCGGCTGCCGCCGCGCCGCCGCGTCCTCAGGCGCCGGATCGGTGCTCCACCGATCACCCGGTGCTGTGGCTGGCCCTACCCGAGACCGGGCAGCTACCACCCCTGACCTGCGCACGGAGTTTGCACATCATTGAAGGTGCTGCTCTGGACGAAGGAGAACCGATGCGTAGCAAGACCAGGTCGACGACGCGCCGAAGCGCGGTGCTGCTCACGGCCGCGGGGCTGGTGGGTTCCGTACTGACCACTGGAGCACTGGCGGACCAGCCCGCGAAGGGGGCACTCCAGCGGAGTGTCGACGCGTTGGTGGCGCAGCAGAAGTTCCCGGCGGCCATGGCCTGGGTGCACAAGGACGGCGAGACGACGTCGCTGGTCGCCGGCTCGTCCCGGCTTCATGCCCAGGTTCCTGTCCCTCATGACGGCATGGTCCGGGCGGGGAGCAACACGAAGACGTTCACCGCGGTCGTGGTGCTGCAGTTGGTGGCCGAGGGTGAGGTCGAGCTGGACGCGCCCGTCGAGAGGTACCTGCCCGGACTGGTACGCGGTGAGGGAATCGACGCACGGGCGATAACCGTACGGCACTTGTTGCAGCACACCAGCGGTCTCCCCGATTATGTCGCGCATATCGGGATGGACAAGTTCGAGGACGTCCAGCACAAGTTCTTCCAGCCCCACGACCTGCTCTCCGCGGCGCTGGCCCACCCTGCGGACTTCGCGCCCGGTAGCGAGTGGGCGTACAGCAACACCAACTACCTGTTGGCCGGCTTGCTGATCGAGCGCGTGACCGAGCGCCCGGTACAGGAGCAGATCACCGACCGTGTGATCGAGAAGGCCGGGCTGCGCCACACGTACTGGCCCCAGCCGGGAGACCAGACCATCCGGGGTCCTCACCCGCACGGGTATGCGATCGGCAATGCCGAGGAGGGCAACGTCATCGACGCGACCACGATGGATCCGTCCTGGGGCGGGGCCGCCGGTCAGTTGATCTCGACACCGAGCGACCTCGCGAAGTTCAGCCGTGCCCTCGTCGAGGGCCGGTTGCTGCCGCCCGGCCAGCTCACCGAGATGCGCAGGACGGTCGACGTGCCCGTCATGCCCGGATGGCGGTACGGGCTGGGCATCGTCAGCTTTCCGCTGAGCTGCGGAGGGGTGTACTGGGGGCACGGCGGAGACATCGACGGCTTCGAGACCCGCGGGGGTGCCACCGACGACGGCCGTTCCGTCGGACTCGCCGTGACCGCGCAGCCGGGAACCTTCGGTGACGCGGCCAAGGCGTCGAAGGCAGTCATGTCCGCCGTGGACACCGCCTTCTGCGGTTGAGACCTCACCGGGCAGAGGGACCCGCGCCCGGCAACGGGCGAGTGACGACCAACTGCTCCTCGACCGGCGGCGCGGGAAGCAAGCCCGCGCGGGGTGTCCGGCACCGTCAGCATGCTGCCGGTCACGCACCGGAGCGCGAGCGACCTGCTCGCCGTGCGCGTGGCGCTCGGTCGGCGGGCGACGGCCCGGGAGTCTTCGAGCGCCCAGTGGCGCATGGTGGGAGCGAGTCCCGCGAGGTCGGGGCCGTCCGAGGCGGTGGCGCGGAAGGCGTCGGCCAGGCTGCGGCAGGCGTCCGTGACGGGAAGAGGAGGACCACGAGTGCCAGGACGATCAGGCGCCGCCCGGGGGCGCCGGCCGCCCCGGGCGCGGGGGAGAGGGCGCCGAAGCTGTTCATGGCCTATCTCCCCGAACGGTCGGTGGAAGACGGCGCCGTACTTGACTGCTCGCCCCGGTCGCACCCCTGTGCCGCCCGGGGCGGGGTCTCCAGCTCGGAGAAGCCCGTATACCTACCCCCTTCGCCCGGGATTCGGGTTGCCGGGCCCAGACCGCCGCTGCTTCTCCACGGCTTGTCGGGCCCAGGCCGCCGCTGCTTCTCCACGGCCGCTTCCCCGCTCGGGTTCAGCGCATCACGGCGTGATCCGTTCCGTTCTCGGACTGCTGCGGGAAAGCCCGTCGCGGGGGCGCCGGGGGTGCGTCGGGTGCCGGGGTGGCGGGCGGCGGGGTGTCGGGCGTGGAGGTCATGATGTCGCGCAGGAAGTCCTCGACGCCCTGCGCCGGGTACGGGCCCCGCGCGACCTCGCCGAGGGCGCGGAAGCCCAGGACCACGTTGTGGCCGCCGAAACCGAAGGAGTTGTTCAGCGCGACGACCGGGCCGTCGGGCAGGGCGCGCGGCGACGCGGACAGGAGACCGGGGTCGATGCCGTCCTCCAGGTCGGTGACGTTGATGGTCGGCGGCGCGGTGCGGTGGTGCAGCGCGAACACGGTGGCCACCGTCTCCACACCACCCGCCCCGCCCAGCAGGTGCCCCGTCATGGACTTCGTCGCGGACACGGCGACCTGCTGCAGATGTCGGCCCAGCACCTGCTCCAGCGCCCTGATCTCGGCCAGGTCGCCCTGCGGTGTCGACGTCGCGTGGGCGTTGACGTGGACCACCTCGGACGGCGAGATGCCGCCGCTCACCAGCAACTGCCGGAGCGCGGCGGCGACACCCCGCCCGGTCGGCTCCGGCTGGGCGATGTGGTGGCTGTCGGAGGACAGGCCCTGACCGAGCGCCTCGCAGTACGCCCGCGCACCGCGCCGCTCGGCGTGCTCCACGCTCTCCACCACGACCACGCCGGCGCCTTCGCCGAGGACGAAGCCGTCCCGGCCCTTGTCGTAGGGGCGCGACGCGGTCGCCGGATCGTCGTTGCGCCGCGACATCGCCCTCATGTTCCCGAACGCGGCGAGGTTCAGCGGCACGACGCACGCCTCCGTGCCGCCGGCGACGACGACGTCCGCGCGGCCCGTACGCACCATGTCGATGGCGTGGCCGACGGCCTCCGCGCCCGACGCGCAGGCGCTCACCAAGGTGTGCACACCCGCCTGCGCACCGAGGTCCAGACCGATCTGCGCCGCCGGACTGTTCGGCATCAGCATCGGCACGGTCAGTGGCGACACCCCCCGCGCCCCCCGCTCACGCAGCACGTCATGCTGGTCCAGCAGGGTGGACACGCCGCCGACGCCGGTGCCCATCACCACCGCCAGCCGGTCGGCCCGCACCGCGCCCGGACCCGTCCCGCCGGCCGCGCCCGAGAATCCGGCGTCCGTCCATGCCTCGCGGGCGGCGATCAACGCGAACTGGCTTGCCCGGTCCAGTCGGCGGGCCACATGCCGGGGCAGCACGTCCGAGGGGTCCACCGCGGCCGGCGCCGCGATCCGCACCGGCAGGCCGGTGGCCCACTCGTGCTCCAGGGCGATGACTCCCGACCGTCCCGCGAGCAGTTGCTTCCAGGTCGACTGCGCGTCGCCGGCCAAGGGCGTGGTCGCCCCGGCACCGGTGACGACGACGCGGCGAAGGAGGGGAGGGGACGGCCTCGTGGACATGGGCGACTCCGGGCTCGCTCGGGGGGATGACGGTCGGATGAGGAGGTGCGTGTCGGCGGCACGCGGACGCCCCGGCGCACGGGCCGACGGGTCTGTGGGGACGATGGGCGGACCGGGCTCGCCGCCTGGCTGTCCAACCCGGTGCTCACCCGGTGCTCACCCGGTCCACCCGGAGCAACGGAGCCGCGCCACCGCCGGTTCACCTCCGTGACGTGGCGTAGGACACAAGTCCCCCCGAGACTGCGCTGCCGGAGCTGATCGGCGACGTACTCGCACTGTCCCAGGACGTGTTCTGGGCCGTGGACATCAACCACGGCGGAGCCGCCTTGCTCATCGGTTTGCCGGTAGGTCATGGCCGGCCGATGGTCTGTCTGACCGGACTCGCCGTTCACCAGGCATCGACTGCCTACCGAGGTCAGGGCAAGACCGATGCCTCAGGGCAAGACCGATGCCAAGGACGCGTTCGTCGTCGCCGACCGGGCCCGCATGCGCAAGGACCTCGGTGTGCTCCGGCCAGGCGACGAGATAGCCGTCGACCTCAAGATTCTGGTCAGACGTCGCACCGACCTCGTCAACGACCGCACCCGCCAGATCAACCGGCTTCGGGAGCAGCTCCTGGAGATCTTCCCGGTCCTGGAGCGTTCGCTCAGCCCGACCAACAAGGGGCCGATTCTGCTGCCGACCGGTTACCAGACGCCGGCCGCGATCCGCCGCAGCGGCGTCAGGCGCATCGAGGCCCGGTTTCACGAACACCCGCACGCCGAGGTGATCCGCTGCCTGCCCGGCATGGGCGCCGTGCTCGGGGCCACCTCCGTCGCCGCGACCGGTGGCGGCATGCAGCCCTTCGGCACGGCCGACCGGCTTGCCGCCTTCGCCGACCTGTCACCCGTTCCACGCGACTGCGGACGCGTCAGCGGCAACATGCGTCGATCCCGCCGCTATCACCGCGGCCTCCTGCGGGACTTCTACCTCTCGTCCATGGCCGGCCTGCGGTCGTGTCCCGCGTCGCGGGCGTACTACGAGCGAAAGCGTGCGGAGGGGAAGAGGCACAAACAGGCCGTGCTGTCCCTCGCCCGGCGCAGAACCAACGTCCTGTGGACGGTGATCCGCGACGGAGCGTGCTGTCAGGCTGCACCATCAGTCACGGCGGCTGCCTGACATTTTCATTGGGAAGTCATTTATCCAGTTCGACCTTCGCGTCCGCTGAGCTGAAAGAATGCAGGTCAAGTCCGAGATGCATTCGAGGCGAAATCCAGATGCTCGTTCATCGAGTGCAGCTGCGCGAATTCGTCAGCGAGCATGCTCGTCATGACGAGATCGTGGTAACGGCCGGCGAAGAACACGTGGTCGCGAAGGCGCCCCTCCTCCACGAAGCCGAGCCGACGGTGAAGGGCCAGCGACGCCTCGTTGTGGGCGAAGATCCGCGCTTGGCACTTGTGGTAGCGCCGCTCGGCAAACATGAAGCGCAGCAGCATCACCACTGCTTCCGCGGCATATCCCTTGCCCCGATGATCGGCGCCTGTCGTGACGCCGTACTCGAACCAGCCCGCACGCGGATCAGCGTGGTGCGAGCCGATACTGCCGACTGTCTCCCCCGTATCGAGCGCCTCGACAGCCAACACGAAGCAGTCTGCATCGGACCGGGCGACAGCCTGTCCCTTCGCCCAGGCGCGGAAGTCCTCGGCGGACCGGGGCGGTTGCAGTAGATCTCCCAACCGCTCCTCGTCCACAGCGAAGCGCATGAACGCGGTCCAGTCGTCGGGCTCGATGCCGCGCAGACGTACCCGCTTGCCCGTCCAGAACGATGTCATCCCCTATTCGATCACGTTGCAGTACCCGAGGTCCAAGCCTTTGCCCACCCTCGAACCAACCTGTGACCTGGCACTTCAGCGTCGCTGAATATGCCATAGATGAAACGCGCTCGGTGTCGGATGTTAAATGGCAAGTTCAGCTTGTTCTTTTTCTTCCATGGTTACGTAGGGTTAAAATCTCGGGTGGATGTGGTTCCGCTGGAGTGATTGTCGTGATCAGGCGGTGAGGCCGTATTCCTGCCGGCGAGGTGCTGGTGCTCGCGTTCACTCGCGACCGAGGGGATTTAACTGTGTGCAGAGAACCGGACGCTCCATGAGATCGGCGTGGGGCAGACCGATCCCGAGTTCTTCAGCGAGGCGAAAGAACAGCCCTCGAAGGCCCAGCGGACCGTACTCGTTATTCGCGGGATCTGCTCCAAAAGACTGCAGCACCGGGTCGAACTGCCAGGGGGTCGATCCGGCGCGCCCGTCCGGCGCCAGGCCGAAGAGTGTACTGACGCCGGTCACCAGATGTCCCTGCTCGGCATAACGGATCTCCACCATGGGCTTTTCGTTGGCGTGCAGCACCAGGGCCGCCGTCCCCGCCGAGACGTCACAGACCAACTGCTCGGACTCCATACACCACCGGCTGCTGTGCTCCCAGGCCCAGGCCCACTCGCCGTACCGGCCGGCGCTGACCACGTAGCCCTCGTCATCGAAGACAAGGTCACCGAACTCCTCGTCGAAGTCCTCCTGGCTGCGCACGGCGATGTCATCGCGGTGCGCGCCCATCCGCTCCAAGAGCTCCCGCGCAGTGATATCGCGCGCGAACGTGATGCTCAGCAACGGCAAGTCTGCCCCGTACATCCAGTCCGGGCCCGACATCCGCACCCCTCCGGTATCGCGGTCATCTCTTCCCGGCAGACTAAGGGCTTGCTGTGACGCAAGGCGCAGACGTCGACATGTAGCCGGGCTGATCAACCAACGAGCACAGTCACGGAGATCTCATCTGGGAAGAGCTGCGACCTCACCGATTTACCCCGTGGTCCGAGGCCCTCGAACGTGGCTCGTACTTGAGGCGGGTCCGTGCTGTTCACCGGTCTTGCGGGCGGCCTTCGCGCCATCGTGTGCCGTATCGGTTCAGGTATCTGATCAGCACGAAGGGCGTGGAGATGGGTCTGCTCCTATCCGGGCCCCGGCGGGAGGCGTTCGCGCAAGCGTCACGCTTCAGACGCGAGTTCTATGCGTGTCTGACCGCCCGGCGCGATGAGCTGTTCGAGTTGTGTGACGCGGTGTTGTGCGCGGGCGGTCCGGTGAAGTCGCCTGTCGACCTGACACTGTTGCCCGAACACCGGCGTGGGCACGGCGGGTTGTACGGCGGCTTCGACCTCGGGCGCATCGACACTGAGCGGACTGGCGGGTGACTCCGAGCGCGTCGGCGACCTTCTGCCAGGGCACCTTCCGGTGCCGGGCGCGAGCCACAGCGAACACCCTCAACGCCTCGGTTCGCTCCTCCGGCTCGCGCGGCGCGGCCAAGGCGGCGCGCGGGTGCTCCTGGGCCAGCGCGTGCAGCCGGGCGAACAGGTCGTCCAGTGCGTTGGCTACGTCCACCGGGTACGTCGCCCCGGTCTCTGCCGCGATGTGCTTGTCCCAGTCGGCCTTCACGGCGGCTGCAGCCGCCGCCGGGCTGTCGCCGACAGGACGGGAGGAACCATGCCAGGTGCACTGGCACTCGGCGCGCAACGCGGTCGGCGCCCCGGGGTACAGGCCAAAATCGCGGCGGTCGGGCCTCCCGCCTGTTCCCGTCCGCGTGCCAGGGACGGGAACAGGAGGCGACAGGTTCAGCCAGTCTGAGTCCTGACCTGTTCTGTAAAGGATTGCGCCAGTCCACCGAGCCGGGCGGGATCTCGCTCCAGACCCTTCATGCTCAAGAACCGGAGCAGGTCGAAGAAGAGGTCGTCGCTGCCCACTTTCGCGTCGAGGAGCATCGCGAGGGAGCCGGGCTGGTCGTGTGGCACCTTGCGGACTGTCTTGTTGCCTTCGGTGGTCTGCTTGGCTGTTGGGCGCTGGTCGTCCTCGCGGATGATCCGTCCAATCCGTACGTCGGTCACGCCGAACTGGCGGGTGGCACGGGTCTTCCCTCCTGCGCTCACTGCCGACGAGGTCCCGCGCCGGGCTGGCGTACGCCCGCTGCCACAGCGCACCCTCCATACCGAGCGCCCGCCGCTTGGCCTCGATCCCCGAGGCGGCCCGGTCCGGCTCCTCTGGCAGGGACAGTCGCAAGATGGCCGTGCACTCGTCCAGCGCTTCCTGGTCCGTGTCGACGTCGCCGTTGCCCTCGGCGTACCACTCCGGGTTGTCCATGCGGTCCTGGATCAGGTGGGGCTGGTCCGAGGCCATCTCGGCGGCGGCCCCAGGGGAGAGGTGGAGGATGGTCCAGCCGTCCTCGTCGGCGACACTGTTGTCGTAGGCCCACCAGACGGTTCGGGTGTTGGGGCCCAGGACGATGTGGTGCAGGTCGGGGTCGTTGAGGGTCGTCAGAGCGCTGAGCAGGTATGTCAGCCTTCGGAAGTTGCCTCATTCCTGCCTGGCGCGGGCGGCGGCAGGCAAAGAGACTCCAGACGCGCTACCGCACCATGCCGCCTCCCAGGTTCACACAAGCCCGTCCCGGGTTCACGCAAGGAGGACCATGCGAGTCTGTTTACGTCGCCTTCTGACCACTGCGGCTGTGACTGCGGCTGCGGCCGGCACTCTCGGAACCACTACCCCGGAAGTCCACGCCGCGACCGACATCACCTGCGACAAGATCAGAACGCAGGTTCTGAACAGGCCGCCCACCCCTCCTGCTTCTTTTCTCGGCTCGGTGGAGAACTGCACGCCCTTCATCGACGACGGCGGCCCTTACGTGTTTCACGTCCGCGTCCTGATCGTTGACCCTATTTCTGTCCCTCCTTCGGGAGGTATGTTCCCCAGGTATTACTACGATCAGACAATCACTTGCGCCGAGGCTTGGCTGTCCGACACCGCGGTGCAGATGCGCGGGTGCACCTACGCCTGATCCGGTTTCACCCCCTCTGCGGGACGAAGTCCGGGGAGCCCGCGGACGAGGGCACGGGGCCGGACGTGCGAACGCCCTCGCCGGTCGGCACGACACCGTCGGCGAACTCCATGCTGCTCTCGATGAGGGCCCGGATGGTGTCGGAGTCGGCGTGCAGGAGGACATGGCGTACCCCGGTGCCGGCCTTTGCGGAGGGCGCCGAAGACGTCGTAGGTGTAGGCACGGCGCAGCAGCGTCCTCGGGACCGGGACCGGCCCGCCCCGGGTGCAGTGGTCCAGCTCGGCGCAGACGCCCGCGACCGGGGTGCGCCACATCGGGTAGACCTGGAGGTCCGGCTGCTGACCGGGGTCCTCGGTCGGGTTGGCCCAGGAGGCGTTGGTCGGGGTGAAGCGCAGGGCGGCCGGTCCATCTGCAGAACCATCCGCCGCCGCAGTCCGCCCCCCTCATCCCAGGTGTCCCCCTTGCGCTGCCCTCTCCGCAAAGGAGCTGCCGTCGACCCACGGCGTTCCACCACCGACCGCACCGACGGCGTGCCCTGCACGCTGTGCCGGCAGCCCAGCGGACCGCATCCACCTTCCGGATGCCGTTGGTGCGGCCTCCCGCGGCCGGCGGCCGCCTGTCTGCAAGGCAGTCGGCTGACCGGGTACGACGCGTGCAACCGCTAGTGGGACGGCGCCCTGTCCGCCACTCCCGTCCAGCTGTTTCCCGGGGTGCTCTCCGGCCTGCTGGCCCTGCGCGCTCAGGGCGTGGCCACCGGCGTGGTCACGCTCCAGGACCCCGGCCGTCTGCGGTGGCTGCTGCCGTAGGCCCTGTCCGAGCTGCTGGAGGTCGTCGTCACCCGGCAGGACGCTCCACCCAAACCGGCTCCCGACGGACTGCACCTCGCCCTGAACCAGCTGAGCGTCGGCCCGCAGCACGCGGTACTCGTCGGTGACAGCCCCGCCGACATGACCGGGGCCCGCGCCGCCGGGGTCCTCGCCCTCGGAGCGGGTTGTGTGGCTGTGGCTGAGGCCGACGTGATCGGTGTTGTCCGAGGTACCGCTTCGTAGGCGATGCCGGTGCTGCGCGACCGCGTCCGCCCTGTGCGGGTCGATGACCACTGCCGCAGTGGTGTGCGGCCGGTGTGCCCGAGGAGAACGACGGCACCTCCGCCCGCACCCGGCGGCGACCCGCTGTACGGAGGATCCGGTGCGCGGGGGCGGCCGAGAGCGGGGTGGACACCGGCAAACGCCGTTTTTCGGTGATATGCGCCGACCCGAAAGTCACTGTTCGACGCGTTCATGCCACGCGAGAATGATGTCCGCACGGCCATGATCGCCGATCATCATCACTGGGAGACCTCATGAGTGCTGCACGGAACATCCTGATGGCCCTTGCCGCGGCCGGTGCCGCTGTCACCCTGACCGCGGCACCCGCGTCAGCCGCCCCGGGTGACACTCTGAGCATCTGTCACAGCCAGCTCACGCCGAGCGGCTGGGCCGACGTCTCGTGGTCGAGCAGTTCCCAGTGCGGCGGCTTCGAGCCCAACCGCAAGCAGATCAAGCAGCTGGACGGCTACCCGATCGGCACCGAGGTCGCGATCTGCGCCTCGACGTTCCAGCCGGCGGGTTGGATCCAGATCCGCGAGTACTACAGCCAGAGCTGCCGCTACTCCTCGGTGCCCAGCCTGAACAACAACGCCTGGACCGTCAGACGGGTCTCTTGAGCCCGGTCCGGTGCCGGGGCGGCAACAGGTCCGCCACAACGCCGCCCCGGCACCGGCGCCGACGTCACGCCCGCTGCCACGGGAACGACTCGCCGAAGCCGCGGCCGTATCCGGCGGCCGAGCACACCGTGGGCAGCCCGGCGTCGGCGAGCATGTCGGGCCGCGGGTCCTCGGCGTGCACGGACATCAGCAGCACCCCGTCGATCCGGCCGCCGCGCGCGTACTCGACGAACCTGGTCCGCTCGGCGTCCGAGCGGACCAGGGTGAGCAGCAGCTGTACCGAGGTGTCCGCCAGCGCGTCGCCGACCGTGCGCACCACCTCCGAGAAGAACGGCTCCCCGAACTTGCGCCAGTCCTTCTCGGTGATCGCCAGCGCCACGGCGTCCGCGCGCCGCCCCGCCGGTGAACGGGCCGCCAGGTCGGGCACGTAGCCCAGCTCGGCGATGGCCTGCTGCACCGCACGCCGGGTCGACTCCTTGACACCGGTCGCGTTGTTGATGACGCGGGAGACCGTGCCCCGCCCCACCCCGGCAAGCGCGGCCACTTCCTCCAGCGTCGGCGTGGTGCCAGGGCGCCGCTTCACCATATTCACCCCACCCCCAGGGCACCCGATCTCACGGTCCCGGGCGGGCGCCTGACCGGCGGACCGGCGGATCGGCGTCGGTCGGCGGCCCGTTCGCCTGTCGTACGTCTGGCGCGGTTCCACCCTGCGCACCCCGTGTCCCGTTCTCCTTGACCGCTCGGCCCAGGCCACGACGGTGCGGGAGGCGGTGAGGGCGGCACGGTCAGGGCGGGGGTCAGCGGCGCAGGGTGAGGGGCAGCGCCTCCAAGCCGCGCAGCATCATCGTGTTGCGCCAGCGCAGGTCGCGCTCCTGGCAGGCCAGGGTCGTTCCGGGGAAGCGGGTGAGGAGCGCGGTGAGCGCGATCTCGGTCTCCAGCTTGCCGAGCAGGGCCCCGAGGCAGCGGTGGATGCCACCGCCGAAGGCGAGATGGCCGGCGTCCCGGCGGTCGAGGATGAGGCGGTCGGGGTCCTGGAAGCGCGCCGGGTCGCGGTTGGCCGCGCCGAGGGACAGCAGCACGAGCTCGTCCTGCGGGATCTCCACCCCGCCGACGTCCACCGGCTCGGTGGTGAAGCGGGTGGTGGCCATACAGATGGGGGAGTCGTAGCGCAGGAACTCCTCGACGGCCCCGGGCATCCGGGTGAGATCGGCGCGCAGCCAGGCTAGGCCGTTCAGATGCTCCCGCCGGAGTCGGTGACCAGGGCGGGAATGTCATCACCGACGCAGAACTCGGCCTCAGGGGTACCCGAAGGGGAGAACAGCACCGTATTGGGCTTCCACAGATCCTCGGCCGCACTTCGGGAGGTGCGGCTGCTCACCAGCAAGAACCTGCGATCCGGCAGCAGGGCCAGATGGGAGGGCCACATCTGGATGTCCTTCACCGCGATGCGCTGTTCCTCGTGGCCCTTGATGATGACCAACTCAGCGGTGAACGGCAGGTCCGGCCTCAACCCGAGCCACCCCCTGGGGTAGCGGCTGCGGCGAAGGAAGCGCCGGTGAACCAGCAGGACCGTAAGCTCACCGACAGGCCCCACACTCCACCACAAGGCCCGGCGTCCGCGCAGGAAGTCGGCGGCAGGCAGCCGTCTCCGGGACTCCGGGAGTCGAGCCGCCCGAAGATCGCCACCTTACCGGCCCCCACACGGCGCCCGGGAAAGATCGAGCCCATGGGCGGGCGCCCGCCCATGGGCTGATTCCGTGCGGCCGGGCGCCGGGCGCCGGGCGCCGGGTGGGGGAGGGCTGGGCCGGTAGGCGGCGTGGACGTCTGCGAGGGCCCGCTGCCAGGCCATCTGGGCGGCCGGACCCTCGCCCGTGCCGGCCAGCTGCCGGAAGTGCGGGTGCGGCACCCCGCCGGTGGTGATCAGGGCGGTCAGCTGCCGCACGCACCGGGAGCGGGCCGACGTGCTGCTGGCCTGCGACCTCTTCGAGACCCGCACACTGACCGGGGCGCGCCTTGTACGTCTTCGCCGTCATCGAGCACTCCAGCCGGCGCGTCCGGATCCTGGGCGCAACCGCGCAACCGCGCAACCGCGCAACCGCGCACCCGACCGCACAGTGGATCGTGCAGCTCGGCCGCAACCTCGCCATGGACCTGGAGGACGCGGGCAGCAGGGCCAGGTTCCTGATCCGGGACCGAGACGCGAAGTTCACAGCCGCCTTCGACGCCCTGCTGGCCGACGCCGGCCTGAAGGCCGTAACCGGCAGAACGCCGCCGTCGGCGCCTACCTGCACTGGCGCAACGCCCGTGCCGAACCGAAAACCAACTTTGCGCCCGACTCACCCGTCCGTCAGTGGACCGAATACCCCGCCAGGGCCCCCTGATACAGCTCTACGATCTTCGTATGAGCGATGGGAGCCTGGCAGGCGAAGAGCTGCTGACCGCCCGACTGTCACTGCGGCGTCCGACCGAAGCCGACATCGATGCGATCTTTGCGATCCACAGTGACCCCGCAACCTGTCTGCACAATTCCTCCGACGCCCTCGCCCGGCCCGAAGAAGCCAGGGAGCTCTATCAGCGCTGGAACAAGCAGTGGCAGAGCTGCGGATACGGGTACTGGGTTGTCCGACGCCATGACTCTGCACTGCAACTGGGGTTCTGCGGGGTCAAGCCCATGGAACTGAATGGGATGAAGGTTCTCAACCTCTTCTACCGTTTCGCCACCTCGGCATGGGGCCAGGGCTTCGCCGGCGAGGCCGCGATCGCAGTCACCAGCTGNAGGGCTTCGCCGGCGAGGCCGCGATCGCAGTCACCAGCTGGGCGTCTCGGCACGTTCCCGACCTCCCGCTGATTGCCCGAGTCCGGCCGGCCAACGCTGCCTCCCAGCGCGTGGCGGTACGTGCCGGCCTGACCCGGGCAGAACACCTCGACGGCGCTGGATACGACGGCTTCGATTGGATCTACGCAGCGAAGCTGCCGAACTGAGCACACTCCGAGCACGTGAACCCTCCTGGAGGTCGTCCAACGTTCCGAGCCGAGTCGCTACTGAGGTTTTCGTTAGTTCTGTGGTGTTTGGGGGCTTATTGTCGGTCCGGTGTGGGTGAGGAAGGAGTACGGGAGTTGCTCGCTGGAGCAGACCCGGCGGACGCCGCGTTCGGCGGCGTCGGCGACATCGGCGAGGTGGTCGCCGGCGAGGTTGGCCAACTCGCGGGTCTTGATGGCCGACCACAGTCCTTCCACCGGGTTGGGTTCGGGTGCATAGGCCGGCAGCCGCTCCAGGGTGGCCAGTCCTGCCTGGCCACCCAGGCCCGCATGCCCCGGCTCCAGTGGGCCGACAGCCCGTCCCACACCAACACCACCGGTTCACCGGCGTAGAAGATCTTGATCTGCTCCAGCACCGTGATCAAGGAAGTGGTGTCGTAGCTGCCCGGCTTGAGGTGGAAGCACAGCCGCGGGCCGCGTCCACTGTCGGCGCAGTGGTAGCCCAGCGCGGCGGCCATTCCGGCTCGTTTCCGGTTCAGCCGGTGCCGCAGGAGGGGAGTGCGCCCGCGGGGCGCGTAGGTGCGGCGCACCTGAGGCAGCAGCGACACGCCCGATTCGTCGAAGAACACGATCCAGGCACGTTTGTTCACCGCCCCTTTTTTTGATGCGCGGCCACTCGTGGGCGACCCACCGGGCGATCTCACACTCGTCCCCTTCGGCGGCCTGACGCCGGGGCCGCTGCAGACTCCACCCCAGCCGGCCGGCCGGTCAGCAGACGCCATACCGATGCCCGCGCCAACGTCACCCCGCTCACCCGCTCAACCACCACGCCCACCCGTTCCAGGGTCCACAGGTCCGCCTCGAACCCGTGCGCCTGGGCGCCCTGCTCCAAAGCCTGGCGGACCGCAGCGGCCTGCGCGTCATCCAGCTTGGGCGGCCGACCACCGGCCGGGCGCCGCCGCAGAGCTGCAGTTCCCTCCTGCTCCCACACGCGTCTCCACCGCCGCACGCTCTCCAGACAGACCCCCACCGCCCGCGCGACCTCGGGCTGCGTACACCCCCGCTCGAACATCTCGGCCGCACGCATACGACGCGCCTCGGCCAACTGCGGCCGCGTCAACGGCGAAACGGCTCCTGCACAAGCCTCAGACTCGGACTGCAAAGGCACAGCCGGATCCTCACACCACCCAAGCCCCTGCACCCACAGAACTGACGAAAACCTCAGTAGGGCCTGTTGCGAAAGTGGATCTTGTTCGTTGATGATCACGTCCTGTGGGACGTGGCGATCTGACGAACGGCCAGTGGGCCCAGATGGAGCCGTTGCTGCCGCAAGGCATCAAGCCGGGCCGTCCGCCGGTGTGGACGCGGCGGCAGCTCATGGACGGCATACGGTGGCGGACCCGGACCGGTGCCCCCTAGAGGTTGTCCCGTAACTGCTGGTCAGAGGTGAGATGATCTCGCCGTGGCTGATGTGATCACGGCGTCAGAGCCTTCCTGGACAACCCCCGTTCACCGGGCTGAGCCCGTGGCAGTTCAACAAGCTGATCACTGCGCTGCGGCGTGAGGGAGCCGATCCGGTGCGCAAAGGCCGGCCGTGGTCGCTGCCGCTTGAGGACCGGGTGCTGCTGGTGGCCGCGTACTGGCGCACCAACCTCACCCTGCGCCGGCTCGTCCCGCTGTTCGGCGTCTCGAAGGCGGCGGCCGACCGGATCGTCGGCCACCTCGGGCCGGCTCTCGCCCTCCAGCCCCGGCGCAGGTTCCGCAAGGCCACCGTGCTGATCGTGGACGGCACGCCGGTACCCACCCGCGACCGGGCCGTGGCCGCCTCCAGCAAGAACTACCGCCACTCCACGACTCATCAGGACGTCATCGACGCCGACTCCCGCCTGGCCGTCGCTGTCGGCAAGCCTTGCCCGGCAACCGCAACGACTGCCGGGCCCGGGAGGACCCCGGCACGAAGGCCGCCATCTGCACCACCCCCACGGTGATCGCCGACGGCGGCTACCGGGGCACCGGCCTGACCATCCCGCACCACCACCGGCACAAGGACGAGAAACTGCCGCCCTGGAAGGGGGAGCACAACGCCTCCCACCGCAAGGTCCGCGCCCGCATCGAGCACACCTTCGCCCGCATGAAGAGCCGGAAGATCCTGCGCGACTGCCGCCTCAGAGGCGACGGCGTCCACCACGCCATGCTCGGCATCGCCCGCCTGCACAACCCCACCCTCACCGGATGACAGGCAAACAAACAGGTCAACCCGCATGACGCATCCCATTTACGGGACACCGTCTACAGTCCGATGTCGCTATTCCCCTCGGCGGCAGCCGGTCGGCTGTGTGATGGTCGCGCGCCTGCCCCGGCGCACTGCGAGAGAACGGGGCGGTCGGATCAAGGGATCAGAACGCAGTGATTCTCGATGACCCTGCCACTGCGGTCCAGCCCGCCACAGACGGCCAGACGCCCACTCCCAGGCTGCCCGAGCTCGCGGTTGACCACGAACCGGTGGCTGTCATCGTTCGGCCGCCGGTCACTGAAACTGCCCGCGAAGGCCCGCAGCGTTCCCGGCAGCCCATCCCTGGTCCAGACAGTGATGTCCTGGACATAGCGGGTGCCCTGATAGGCGGTCGCCACGCAGATGTGGCTACCGCACGTGGACTTCACTGCAGCGCTGGCCGGTGCTGCGGTGACCAGCCCTGCGGCGAGAATCCCGGCGAGGCCGACCGCGGTCGCCGCCAGCCGTCGCCGCGCAGGTGACGCCGTTCGTACTTCCTGAGATGCGTAGATCATGCGATTCCCCTCTGATCGGTTGCACTGAGTAAAGCTGGACCCCATGGTGATAGCTGTCTTTCGATGGGATGAGCCTTCGCCACATCGGCGAGAAGCGCTTGTTGGTCTGGCTGCATGGTCATCGTTCGGCTACCGAGAGGAGCGGTGCCAGCAAGACGGCACCCTCAGGTAGCCGCTCGCGCAGTCACCCGCTGCCCGGCCGGACGGCAGCATCCGCCGCGATCGGCGCAAGGTGGAAGTCGGCTCGGCTGTATGGCCCTGCCCCCGCGGAGCCCAACATCGCCGGCACCCGCTGCAGAGGGCACTTGAGATATGGCAAGAACTGGACGTGCGAAGGGGTGGGGACGAAATTTGTACCTGGTGATCTCGTTGAGATGGGTGAAGCGGTCATACGCGTCCCTCGTGCCGCAGGTGGCCTGCCTTTGAGAGTCCGGCACCAGGCATCCCCGGACATGCCGAATGCTAGGAATGCTCCGGGCTGCGGGCACGGGCAGCCATCCCTTTAAGTCAGGGCTTAAGGGGCCGCGGTCACGCTGCGCCGCCGGTTCCGTCCAGCAGTTCCCGGCCCAGGGTGGTGGCTGTGTGCAGTACGGAACTACCGCGCCGGCTGGTGGTGATCAGGAGCGCGTCGCGCAGCGCCTTGGTGTGCTGGCTGGCGGCGGGCGGGGAGATGCCGAGTCGCGCGGCCAGTTCGGTGGTGCTGCAGCCGTCGGCTGCCGCACGCAGCGCTGCAGCCCGGGTATGTCCGAGCAGGGCCCCCAGGGCCTCGTCAGCCCTTATGCCCCGGGGGTGCCACAGCGCAGTGCTGCTGGACGGGTCGGTTACCGCGGGGACGGTCAGCCGCGGCACCGCTGCGTCATCGTACGGGTCGTGCAGCAAGCTGAATTGGCGCCAGAGGAAGAGGGTTGGCGCCAGGATCAGTCCTTTACCACCCAGGTGGACCTCAACCGGGCGGGGGTAGCGCACTTCCAGCACGGGTGGGCGCCAGCGCACCAGCTGAGGGCTCAGGGAGGCCAGCAGAGCGTCGACTCCCCCTTCCAGGAACGTGCGGGCGTACTGCGCGCGCACGGCGTCCAGCCGCGCCCGAGAGGCCGCCCAGTACGGTGCGACCATCGCTTGATGACAGGCTACGAGACCGGCTGCCAACAACCGCCGGGCGTCGCTGTCCCCGTCGGCGACGGCCCGCGCCCATGGCATGTGGGCGGGATCGACAGTGACAGATTCCAGCTCGCGGCGCACAAGGACGCGAGGTGCTCGCAGCAGAGCCTCCACGGCGTGGTCGATGTCAGGCGAGTCGCCGGCCAGCGCCAGCAGGTCAAGACCCGGGCCCCGGATTGGCAGCAGTGCTGTGAGGGGCCCGGCGTCCTTGCTCAGCCGACCAGTCACGCTGGAGCGCCACCGCTGAAAGGGCAGCGGGAGAGAACGCAGGCACAGCATCTCCAGGCCGTAATACGTCTCCGCGGCGGCCCCGAGGGTAGCGGCCACCCTGGTGCGGGCCAGATCCTCCGCAGTGAAATGTATGCGCAGCACCACAGCCCCCTGTCACGCAACAGAGACACCCTCCGCTGCGGTGGCAGTCCCGGCCGCCGCCTCCGTGGCGACTACGAAAGTGTCCGACGCGACGAGCAGGGCCCGCTACGCCCTTTCCGGACCTTCCGCGATGTCACGTTCAAGGGCTCCGGGGTTTGCGTGAAAGGGGTGTGTCCAGTCAATGGCTGATCTTGGTTGTTGGGGGTCAGTGGCTGGTGGTGGGGGTGAGGCGTCCTTCGAAGGCGATCTGGAAGGTGTTCAGTGGCGCCTTCCAGCGCATCGTCCAGCGGCGCGGGCCCTTGCCGGTCGGGTCCAGGCTCGTCAGCGCCATGTAGACGCACTTCAACGCGGCGGCCTCGTTCGGGAAGTGCCCGCGTGCTCGGACCGCCTTGCGGATGCGGGCGTTCACGCTCTCGATCGCGTTCGTGCTGCAGATGACCTTGCGGATCTCGACGTCGAAGGAGAGGAAGGGCACCATCTCGGCCCAGGCGTCCGACCACGGCTTGATCACGGCCGGATACTTGGCTCCCCACTTCTTGGAGAACTCCAGGAACCGTTCGGTCGCGGCGGCCTCGCCCGGCGCGGTGCAGACGGGCTTGAGGTTCTTGGAGACCTTGTCCCGGTCCTGGCGGGCGCAGTAGCGGATGCTGTTGCGAATCAGGTGAACGATGCATGTCTGGGCGACAGTTCGGGGCCAGACTGTCCCGACGGCGTCGGGCAGGCCCTTCAGTGCGTCGCGGACGAGCATGAGGAGACGTCCTCAATCCCGCGATTCTTCAGCTCGGTGAAGACCTGGAGCCAGTGTTCGGCGCCCTCACCGACATCACCGGCCCAGATGCCGAAGATGTCGCAGGTACCCTCGACGGTGACGGCCATCACGACGCAGACGGGCCGGTTGGCGACCTTGCCATCACGGATCTTCACGTTGATCGCATCCACGAACTCATTTCAGGCGTCTCCTTGATCATCGGATCCGCCGTCTATCGGACACTCCCTCGCCAGCAGATGAGCGCGCATCCGAGGGTGAGGAACGTTTCGTGGATGTCGTCGCGTATCTCCCAGCGGATGCGCAGGCGTCGGAAGCCGTGCAGGCGGGCGAAGGCGCGCTCGACGCCCCGGCGCTGGGTGCCCACTCCGGAGCCGTGCTCGGTGCCGCGTCGAGCGATCAGTGGCTTCACTCCGAGGCTGCGGACCATGCGGCGGTACTTGTCGTGGTCGCAGCCGCGGTCGCCCAGCTCCAGCCGTCTGAACTGTCGCTGCACCATGGCGGCGGCTTCGGTCACCAGCACGGCGCGCTACTGCGAGGGAGTCACGCGGTGGTGTCGCGGGAGATGCGGGGCGGCAGGTCCCAGGCGGTGCAACCGGTTGAGCAACAGTTGGGCCCCTGCCGGTGAGACGGCCGGTTCGAGACGTGCCTCAGTTAGCCGTTGCAGCATTCCGTCGTATCCCACCTCGGTGAACATGCGCGGGGCCGGAAAGGTTTCCTTGTCAGCGAAGAACGCAAGGAGAGTCAGGACGAAGTCGGTGTAGGCGCCCAGCTCGTTCCACGTCCGCCGGGTGTTTTCCGCATGTGCTTCTGGGGGTGCCCGGGGGCATAGTCGTGATGTCGAGCAGGTGTTGCACGGTCTCGTACAGGAGCGGGGTCTGGCCGCCCTCACGGCGCTCCCTCAGCTGGGACACAGCGGAACGGAGTTCCTCCAGGCGGTGGTCTGTGCGAGTTTCGCTGAGCCGCACCCGGAAGCCCGAGAGAGTCTCCTGCAGTTCCTGTAACAGCAGTTCCCGGGCCAGCTCACGCAGCCGCCACCCTGTGACGCCGGGAACCATGACGATGCGGCGTGTATAGCGGATCAGATCCCTGGTGATGCCTCCCGACAGGCAGTGCGCCAGCGCGATGAACGGCACGGACAGCCCGGGGACCCGGTGCTGCAATATGGCCTGGGACTCCTCCAGAGTCCTGGGGCTGATATGGATCACGTCGTCGAGGGAGCTGTCCAGGACGTCCCGGACATGGTTCGGCCTGCTGACCGACAAGCTCATCCGCCGCGGCGTCCACACCTCGGTGAAGGCGCTGGAGGATGGGATGACATAAGGGCTTGGATCGCCTCGTGGAACGAGAACCCCAGGCCCTTCACCTGGACCAAGACCGCCGACGGGATCCTCGAATCCCTCGCCGACTACCTCACCAAGGTCACCCCTCCAGCCACCGATGACCAGCGACAGACTTAAGCTCATGATTTCAGGCGCGCCACACTAGCGGTCGGCAGTGGCGGCCAGGCTGCCCACGATCAGGTCGGTCAGTGCGGCGACCGAGTCGTCGGCGGTCGCCCGCTCCCGGTTCAACTGGACGGCGATTGCCTCGGCCGCCCCCAGCACACCGGCACAGCGCAGCCGCAGGGCTTCGGGGGAGAGGCGGGAGTACGGCAGCAGCGCGGCGGTCATCAGGTCCGTGTAGCTGTCCATCAGCTCGTGCTGGACCGTCTCCATCTCCGGATTTCCCTTCAACGCGCCGGAAACGGCGTTGAGTTCCGGCATATCGGTGGCGCAGGCGAAGTATGCGGTGCTGATGGCGCGGGCGACCTCGCCGGCGGTGGGTGCGGCATCCTGCAACGTCTGTGCGATCGCGGCCCGGTGGCGTTCGTCGAGCCGTCGGTAGAGCGCGAGCAGCAGGCCGGGACGCGTGCCGAAGTGGTCGTACGCGATCGGCCTGCTCACCCCGGCCGCCTCCGCGAGGGTGACCAGAGTCAGACCGTCGGCGCCCCGGGTGCGCACGAGCGCGACGGCGGTGTCGAGCAGCTGCTCCCGCCTGGCCTGCTTGGACAGGCGGGTCGATGTGGTGGCCATGGTCCTCCCTTGTGTCACATCGCAGTTTAGGCTACAAAAAGTAGGCTACAAAATGTAGCTTCATGGATGTGAGGAGAACCCATCGTGGGACAGCCGGAATCAGTACTGATCTTGGGCGGCTCGGGCCAGGCGGGCGCGGGGACCGCCGCCTTCCTGCGCCGATGGCATCCGGCGCTGCCGCTGACGATCGCGGGGCGCGACATCGACCGCGCACAGCGGGTGGCCGACGAGCTCGGCGCCGCAACGGCCGTGACCGTCGATCTGGGACGCAACGATCTCGGCCTGCCGGCCGGTCACGGCTACTCGGCGGTGGTCGCCGCACTGTGGGACGACCGACTGCACGGGCTGCGATACGCGCAGGACCACGCGGTGCCGTACCTCAGCATCTCCAGCGGCCTGGTGGAGATCGCACCGGAGGTCATCGCGAGCGCCCAGCGGGCGAGTGCCTCACCGGTCTTGGTGGCCAGCCACTTCTGCGCCGGTGCCGTCGTCCTCTCGGTCCTGCACTCGGCCCGGGAGTTCGACCGGATCGATGCCGTCCGGATCGGCGCCGTACTGGACGAGCAGGACATCGGCGGGCCCGCCGGAACAGCGGATCTGGAACGCTGGTCCACCGCCACCTCGGCGGGTCTTGTTCGCCGTGACGGCGTCTTCGCCTGGGTCACAGGCCCCGACGCGCAGGCGGATGTGTCCGGTGCCAACGGCACCGTCCTGCCCGGCCGGAGCATCGCCGTCCTCGACGTACCGAGTCTCGCCCTCGCGACGGGGGCACCGAATGTCCGCTTCGACTTCGCCGTCGGTGAATCCACGGGTCGGCACCGCGGCGGACCTGCCTCCTTCGAGGTCCGGATCGACCTCGAAGGAGTGGGTCCAGAAGGTGCGCCGCTCAGCACGAGTCGCTACCTGGTCCACCCGGCAGGGCAGCGCCCCCTGACCGCGCTCTCCATCGCCCTCGGTGTAGAGCGCCTGCTCGGTCTGCGCGGCAAAGCCGCCCCGCCCGGCATCCACACCCCTGAGTCGCTGCTCGACCCCGCCTACGCAGTCGAGCGGATGGTGGAGACCGGCGCCACCTTCGTCGGCGCACCCGGGGGCAGCTGAACGTCCTGTCAGAGCGACCGTGGTGCCCTGTCCGAACTCAAGGAGCGCCTACAACCGCACCCTCGGCCAGTACTGCACCACTGACACTCTTGTGCCGTGCGACAGGGAGCGGACCGAGTTGCCCGGGGACGGCCCCTCCCGCGTCCCGCCGCGCTCGCTGCGGTGACGACCATGACCGACCGGGTCTGCCTGGCGGTTGAGCATGTCTTCCACGAGCCGGCGACAACGTGCTGCGGCACACGGGCACCGTCGATCTCAGCGGCCATCCGTACGTCACCCGCCACATGTCCGCCCCCGGCCGACGGGCTGCTGTCCGCCATGGCCAAGACCGCAGCGCGCCCGGGTGCACCTCGTCCGAACGGTGTCGGCGGCGGTACCCGTTCGGACTGCGTGCGCCTGCGCTCCGGGCATACCGTCGCCAGACCGAAAGGCGGGCATCCGGAGCAGATCGGGCTGCTTGTTGAAACCCAATTAGTGCCTGACGCTGTCGGGAATCTTGGACAAGGCCAAGGATCCGGGTGGTACCCGTACAGGGCGCAAGAGCTACGGGTTCCCGTTCGGCGAGTGTTCTGAAGAGCGCGGGGTCTCGACAGCAGATGCTTGTTGCCGGGACCGCTTTGGCTCTCCCTTGACCTCGTCGGCGCTGCGCGTGATCGGCTACTGATCGCCGCGCAGATAGCGAGTGACCATGGCCACCAGTTCGTTCTCGAACGTCTCGACCGGGGTGGTCCGCGGGTAGGCCATGAGCTTGTGCGTGTTCGTCTCCACGGTGAACACGATCAACTCGGCAGCGGGGTCGAGGTCTTGTATGTGGACGTCGGGATGGCGGGCGAGGAGGTCGCGCACCTGATCGACGCGCTTCCTTTCGTGTCGGGCGATCGTGTCGAGCAGTTCCTGCGAGACCGGCGCCTCCTCGATCATGATCCGCAGCAGCTGCGGATCGTCGCGGTGGTTGGCGATCGCGTCGCCGACCAGGGCCCGCACCGTGGCCTCCAGGCTCCCGGGGGAGAGGTCGAGCTGCTCGGCCTGCGTCCACGTGCCGCGGTCGATGTGCCGCACCAGCAGCTCGGCCAGGATGGCGTCCTTGTTCGGGAAGTACTGGTAGAGCGAGCCGATGGAGATACGGGCGCGCTCGGCGATGCGGTTGGTGGTCCCCGAGGCGTAACCGTGCTCGGCGAAAACGTGAGCAGCCGCGGTGAGGACGCGGTCGCGAGTGAGTTCTGCGCGCACCTGACGGGGCTTGCGACGTGGCTGAAGACGGCGGTCGGTTGACGGCATCCGGGGGCCTCCTCAAGGCGCGGAAAGCGAGTAGCCAAACAGCTGAGCTATTACTCACAATAGTGCCATGAGCTGCGAAAACAAGGCCATGCCAGACGTGGAGGGCAGGCCGTGATCCCTAAGGTGTACCTGCCCGAGTCACGCACGATGATCACGCTGGAGGTGCGCCGCCGTGAGTTCCTCACGCCGGGCTTCGCGAGCCTCACCCTCGGCGGCCCGGCCGTACGGGACCTGGTCGTCGCCGGAAACGACCAGGCGGTTCGCCTGTTCTTCCCACGCGAGGGGCAGACCGCGTTGCGGATGCCGACCGTCTCGAACGAGGCATGGATCGCCCAGCTGATGCTGCTGCCGAAGTCCGTGCGTCCGTGGGTCCGCAACCTGACGATCCGGCGCGCGCGTCCTGCGGCTGCCGAGATCGACATCGAGTTCGCCGTGCACGGTGACTCGCCCATGTCGTCCTGGGTGCGCCGGGCCGAGCCGGGCGACCCGGCGGGCATCTTCGACATCGGCACCGTGTACCGGCTGCCGGAGCACGCGGAGGGGCAGCTGCTGGTCGGCGACGAGACCGCGCTGCCCGCTGTCCTGTCGATCCTCGACGGAACACCGCCCTCGCTGGCCACGGAGGTCTACCTGGAAGTGGCGGCCGCGGCCGACATCCGGTCCGTCGACGCTCCCGCCGGCGTCCGCGTCCACTGGCTCAGCCGCGACGACGAAGACCTGCGGCCCGGCACCCTGGCGCTGGACGCGGTGCGCCGCGCGTCGCTGCCGTCCGGGCGCTTCTACACCTGGGTCGCGGGCGAGTCCCGGCTGGCCACGACGGTGCGGCGGCATCTGGTCAACGACCGTGGCGTGCCCAAGCGGGACATCTCGTTCATCGGCTACTGGCGCCTGGGCCGGTCGACCCCCGGCTGAAAGGAACCCTTGTGCAGCAAGAAAACCAGTTGAGCATCCTGGGTCGGCTGACGACGGTGGACGAGGTCGAGGCCACCGTCGGCCGCCCGGCGTCGGCGGTCCTGCTCAAGCAGATCAGTGCCCTCGACGAGGGCTGCCGGACCGTCCTCGCCCTGTGCCCGGTCGCGGCCCTCGGTTACCGGGATGCCGACGGCACCAGCAGGACGACCTTCATCGGCGGCACGCCGGGCTTCGTACGCGTCCACTCGCCCAAGCGGATCTCGTTCTCCCTGCCCGGGCCCGGCGACCCGCACGGGCCTGTCTCCTTCTTCTTCCTCCTGCCGGGCATCGGGGAGATCCTGCGTGTCAACGGCTCGGTGGCCGCGCGGAAGGGTGCGGAGACGACCGTCGACATCGCGGAGGCGTACGTGCACTGCGCGCAGGCGGTACTCCGGTCCCGCCTGTGGCAGCCGCCCGCCCCGGCCGGGCCGGCCACCGAGATCGCGGAAGACGGTCCCCTGTGCCGGCCCGGCGTCGTCGAGTTCCTGGCCGCAGCACCGTTCCTCGCGTTGTCCACGTGGGACCGCTCCGGTGGGAGCGACACGAGTCCGCGCGGGGACCGGCAGACGGTGGCGCGGATCCTGGACAGCCGCACGCTCGTCATCCCGGACCGCAAGGGCAACAAACGCGCCGACACGCTCCACAACCTGTTGCAGGACGACCGGCTCTCGTTCGCCGCGCTCGTACCGGGGCGCAGCGGTGTGCTGCACGTCCGCGGCCGTGGCGCGATCACGGACGATCCCGCGCTGCTGGAGACGATGGCGCTGCGCGGGATGCCCCCGCACCTGGCGCTGCTCATCGACGTCGAGCACGCCGAGGTGACCGGCAACGACGCCGTGGCCCGCTCACGGCTGTGGACCCCCGGCGCGCACCTCGACCGGAGCACGACGCCGGATCTGATAGCGCTTGCGGGAGAACACCTCGCCGTCGGTTCGGCCAACGCCGAGGACGGTCCACCTGCCTTGCTGCTGAAGCTCGTCGGGGCGATCCCCGGGGTGGCCCGGCTGCTACGGCTGGCGACAAACCGCCTCTACCGCTCGGGGCTGCGCAAGGAGGGCTACGAGGACGTCGAGCCCAGCAAGGAAGGGCGGCGCCGTGGCTTCCTGCGCCGACGTCCCGCCGACGACGGCGGGACGAAGAACGCAGGGACGGGGAGCTCGCTGCGGGAGGTGCGCGTTACCGAGGTGCGCACAGAGACACCGACCGCGGTCACCCTCGTGCTTGAGGACGCCGACCGGAACCCGGGATCGTTCGACTTCCGGCCCGGCCAGTTCTTCACCCTTGTCGCCGACATCGACGGACGCCCGGTACGACGGGCCTATTCGGCCTCGTCGGCACCCGGGGCGTCTCAACTGGAGGTCACCGTCAAGCACATCGACGGCGGCCGGTTCTCCACCCACGTACACCGGAGCCTGCGGGCCGGGGACCGCCTCGCGGTGCGCGGCCCGTCGGGGTCCTTCCACACCGAGCCACAGCCCCCGGACGAGATCGTGCTCGTCGCGGCGGGCAGCGGCGTGACACCGATGATGAGCATGATCCGCACCCGGCTCGCCGACCGGCAGGGCCGCGACCGGATCGCGCTCCTCTACAGCAGCCGCAGCACGGACGAGATCATCTTCGCCGATGAGCTGACCCGGCTGGCGAAGGACCATCCCGACCGGCTCAAGGTCACCCACGTCCTGACCCGCCGCGACGGGCGGCTCGACGCCGACGGCATACGCCGCTGGATCACCGGCCTGGTCCCGGCCAGGGACGCTCACTACTACACCTGCGGTCCCGAACCGCTGATGGATGCCGTCCAGAGCGTCGTGACCGGACTGGGAGTCCCGGTCGAGCTGGTGCACCAGGAGCGCTTCGCCGGTGGAGCGGGCACCGGGACCGCGGTGACGGCGCCGTGGGAGATGACCGTCGAAGAGGGCGGGCACGCCGTCGGCACGGTGGTGGTCGAGCCCGGCCAGACACTGCTTGACGCGGGACTCGACGCGGGGCTGCCGATGCCGTACTCCTGCACGGTCGGGAACTGCGGCGACTGCATGGTGCGACTTCGCAGCGGAGAAGTCGCGCAGAACGAGCCAAACTGCCTCACGCCAGAGCAGCAAGCCGACGGCTATATCCTGACGTGCGTGAGCTGCCCCCTGTCGAAGGTCACCCTCGACATTGCGGAACCGTGATCGCCGGCTGGCCGTACTCCTTCGTCGCCGTCCTGGAGTCGGGCCGGACGTCCTGGTGCCAGTTTCTCGACGCCGTCCGTCTCGGGCCCGAGGACGATGTCGCCGCAGTGACCGCCGCCCAGCTCCGGCGAGTGGTCACGGACCTGATCGAGATGGGCCGCTGGCACGTCGGCGACCGCGACATCCTCGTCGTCTTCGATGCCGGCTACGACGCACCGCGCATGGCCCACCTCCTGACCGGCCTCCCGGTCGAAGTACTCGGACGGATGCGCTCCGACCGCGTCATGCGACGGCCGACACCCACGCTCAAGGAGTACGCCCTGGCCTATCCCCAGGGCGGTCGACGGCCGAAGCACGGCAAAGAGTTCCGCTTCGCCAAGCCGGACACCTGGGGCGAGCCGGACGAGGCCACCGTGCAGGTCACCGACCGGTACGGCACCGCCCGCGCGATGTCCTGGGACCGCCTCCACCCCCGCCCGACCACCCGTTCCGCCTGGATCGACCATGTCGGTGAACTCCTCATCATCGAGGGCACGCTGATCCGCCTCCAGGCCGACCGTCTGCCCAGCGGGGGCGAGCCGCTCCCGCTCTGGCTCTGGTCGTCCGCCACCGGTCTAAGCAGCGAGGACGTCGACGTGCGCTGGCAGGCGTTCCTGAGGAGATTCGACATCGAGCACCTCTTCAGGCTGATGGAACAGACCCTCGGGTGGACCCGTCCGAAGCTGCGGACCCCCGAGGCCGGCGAACGCTGGACCTGGATGATCATCGCCGCGCATACCCAGATCCGCCTCCTGCGAGAGGCCGCCGCCGATTTACGGAGACCGTGGGAGAAGCCCGCAGTGCCTGGCCGACTCACCCCGGCCCGAGTCCGCCGGGGGTTTCGGAACCTCCGTCCGCACCTGCGCTGTCCGGCCCGTGCACCGGAACCATCAACACCCGGTCCCGGCAGGCCACTTGGCTCGAAGAACCAGCGGCCCGCCACCCGCTACGACGTGGGAAAGACCGTGCGACGACCCGAGAGCATCACTGAACGAGAACAACTCAGACCATGAATGGCAAGCTGATCGCCGAAGCCGGGATGCGGGGCGAGATGGACCTGTCGTTGGTCAGTATCGACTCCACCACCGTGCGGGCTCACCACGACGCTGCCGGGATGCATCTGGACGAGGACGTCCTCATCACCCTGGGGAAAGCCGGCGCCGAGGAGGAGAAGGCCAGGCCAAACGGAGTGGCCTCGAAGAACATAACGGGCAGGCCGTTGAGAGCGATCCCGAGCGGAAGGAGCGACGGCGGATCCGGCGGCGGCGGAAGCTCCGACTGAAGGCCGCCCTCCTGGGACGCTCCAGGGGTGGGCAGACCAGCAAGGTCCACCTCGCTGCCGACTGCAAGTGTCGCCCGCTGGCGTCCGTCCTGACCGCGGGGCAGGCCGCGGACAGCCCACAGTTCATCCCCGTACTGAGGAAGATCAGAGTCCGCGGGCCCGTCGGCCGCCCCCTCACCCGGCCGGACGCGGCCGCCGGGGACAAAGCCCACTCATCGCGCGGCAACCGGGCCCACCTGCGGCAACGCGGCATCAAGGCGGTCATCCCGGAGAAGAAGGACCAGGCCGCCAACCGGAAGAAGACAGATTCCAGAGGCGGTCGCCCCGTCGGCCACGATGCTGAGCTCTACGAAGAGAGGAACACCGTCGAGCGCCTGATCAACAAGCTCAAAGTCTGGCGGGGCATCGCCCCCCTGGTACGACAAGACTCCTCGCAGCTACCTCGCAGGGCTGTACCTGCGCGCTTCGATGATCTGGATCAAAGACCTCACCCGCACCCTCAGTCAGTACAGCCCGATACACGCGCGTGACCTGACAGTCACGAGCCGCTGACATCGCAGACTTGCCCGGTCAGAGCGAGGCGGCCGTCCGGTAGACGGAGACGTGAGAACGCGACTCTGCTGTGAATTCCTCCCCGGTCCAGTCGGCGTGCCTGGACTCCAGCGTCATTCCGGCCAGCTCGGCCATCAGGTCAAGTTCGCTCGGCCAGATGTAACGGTGTGGGCTGCGGAACAGCCGGGCCTCACGGCCGGCCTCGGCGTCGAACCGGAAATGGTGCGAGACGACCTGCTGGCGCAGGACGTCGTAGGTGTGGAGCCCGATATAGCCCGTGGCCGACTCCCAGACCACGGCCTGCTGGCCCGGAGGCAACTTGCGAACCTCGGGTACCCACAGCTCGACGACGAACCGCCCGCCTGGCGCGAGGTGGCGTGCGGCGTTTCGGAAACAAGCGACCTGCTCGGCCTGCGTGAGCAGGTTCGAGATGGTGTTGTAGACGAGGTAGACGAGTTGGAACTCACCCGGGACTCGCGCAGTGGCCATGTCTCCGACAACAACCGGGATGGTCGCCTCGTCTGCTTTGGTGCGGAGCTGATCTATCATCGGCTTCGACAGTTCGATGCCACTGACCGGGACTCCCCGCTTCGCGAGCGGCACTGCCACCCGGCCGGTCCCGATGGCGAACTCCAGCGCCCTCCCACCCTCGGTCAACTCCACCAGGCGGTCCACCGTCGGCCCCAGCACCTCCGGTGCGAACATGCCGGTCCCAGGGGAGTCATAGCCCTGAGCGGCCTGGTCATCCCAAATCTCACTTTGAAGCATGAGTAACGATGATTGACCACCGTCCGAGGAACGTCAACGCACTTTCGCCACAGCCGAGATGAGGGCGCGCCACCGCGAGCCCTTACTCAGCCCAACGGCCGTACCCCGAGAAGCACCGGTGCCGATCTATTTCCCGGCCAAACGCATGACGTGACGTGCCCCTCTCTGAAGTTTCCCCGTGATGTTGGACACTCGATGCTTACGTTACGAGGGCGTGTTCTTGCTCGTGTCGCTGCCGGGTCTCCAGCGGGGTGAGGTAGCCCCAGACTGGATGCCTCCGCAGCCGCTTGCGGTTGTAGAAGGTCTCGATGGAGGTGAAGATCTCAGCGCGGTCGGTAATCCGGTCGGGCCAGCGGCGGGTGCCGATCTCCGCTTTCAGCAGCGCGAAGAAGCTCTCCGCGGCGGCATTGTCGTAGCACGCGCCAGTTCGTCCCATGCTCTGCCGCAGCCCCAACCGGCCTGCTTCCCGGCGGAGTTCGTCAGCGGTGTACTCCGCTCCGCGGTCCGAGTGCACGACGCAGCCGGGCTGGAGGTCGCTGCGGCCGGCGGCCATCGTCAGTGCGTCGACCACCAGGGAGGCACGGTGGTGGTCGGCCATCGAGTAGCCGACGATCTCGCGGGTCGCCAGACACAGCCAGCCCTCGCCGGTGGGGATGCAGGTGAGGTCACCGACCAGTTTCGTGCCCGGTGTTGAAAATGCCGACGAAGGCGACGTTCACGATGCCCATGGACTCCGACGGCGACGCCCCGCCGTTGGGTGTTCAGGTAGGGCGTCGCCGGCAAGGTGTCGTTTTCTTCGGCGAGGTGCCGGTGGTTCACCACCTGTATTCGGTACTCAAGATCAGGCCGTCATCCGCCGGATGTCGTCGGTGATGCTCTCCAACGGCGCCGTGTTGCCGATGGAGGCGAACCAGTCCCACAGCTCCAGAGCGTGGTAGAGGCGGTAGAGGCTGACCCGTTCGCTCCAGTCGGCGGGCAGCGTGCCGTAGCCGTCGCAGAGCGCTTCGCGCTTGTCCTGGTCGTCGTGGACGGAGTAGTAGTCGGTCTTGGCCACGTCCATCAGCGGATCCGCGGCGATCGCGTTCTCCACGTCGATGAAGCCGCTGACCTGCCATCCGCTGCCCTCCTCGGCGACCAGGACGTTGCCCTCGTGGAAGTCGTTGTGGCACAACACGGCATGCCGGCACGCGCCGAGCAGGTCAGCCTGCCGAGCGACCTTCGCTTCGATGGCCGTCGCGAGCGCCGCATCGCCCCTGTGATCGGCGTACTCCCTGAGCTTCTTGTGGAACTGCCTTGTCATATAGGCGGTGTTCGTCGGCTCGGGATCCAAAACCCGCGTGGTGAGGTATCCGTAGGCGCCCTGCGGGATCTGGTGGACCGCAGCCATGCAGCCCCCGATCTGGCGGTAGATCTCCCGCAGCGATGCCCTGTCGAGGGCGTGGCTGACGGCGGACAACGGCTGGCCCCTGAGCATCGTCATCACCGTGTAGCAGCGCCCGAGCGCGTTGTCGGCGTCCCCATGGTGCAACACGGCCGGCACCGGCCCGACACCGTGCTGCTGAAGCAGCTGGTAGACGTAGATCTCCTTCTCCTGTTTCCAGCGCCATTGATCGTCATAGATCTTGATTACGACCGGCTCGGCCGCCCCGACGAACCGGACCTCGAAGATCGTGCTCAGCTCCCCACCAGTACGCAGAACGATCTCCCCGACGGACGCAGCGGGAAGGACGGGATACAGGAGTTCCTCGGCCATCGCCGGCGGCAGCGCTGTTGCAGCGGACATGCTGAAACCGTAGATGCGCCAGGGCGGACGTCGCGAGCGAAATACGGGTGGTGGGGAGAGCGCCGACGGAGAACGCCTGGTATGCCTTCTTCAGCAGCAGGTTCTAGGTAGAAGTCGAGCGCGGTCGGTGCAGTCCCCGCACAGCACCGGAATTCCGCACAAGCCGGTCAACGCCCGCACCACGATGCGCGGATGAGTGAACTGGTGCCGGCCGGACGGCGCACCCTGTACCAGCGCGGGCCGCTGCGCCGCGCGCTATTGGACACCTCTGTACTGACCTCGGACGTCATCGCGGCCACCACGCGGCGGGAACCGTCGTCGTTCGTCGCCGGGGCGCGGGCCGGGACGGTGCGGTGCCTGATCCCGGTTCACGTGTGGGACGAAGTGCCGCGGGTGCTGGCCGACCGGCACCGTGAGAGCGGCGGCCGGTTCGACCTGGAGCGAGCACTGGAGCTGTGGCAGTCGCACACCCATGAGTCCGGCGGCTACCCCAAGAGCGTCAACCTTGTGACATCAGGCACCAAATGCGCCCAGTTCTCACCGACAAGATGGGCGACGGCTCAGCGAACTTCGGCCTCCTCGCAGACACGCGCGCCGCAACGAACGGTCCGAGCGGTACGGACGCGCAGCCATTTCGAGCACGCAGAACCAGCGGGCGTTCAACGGGTTCCCGGTACCGGCGTGGTGGATGTTGGACGGTGACGGGTTCTTCGTCACCCTTCCAGGGTTCGAGCACTGCACGTCAACCACCGCTACCTGCACCTGGCGCAAGATCGGCTGACATGGCCCTGAGCACCGACACCTGAAAACCGAACCGGGGAAGGGAGGACCGGCCGCGGAGCTGGCCGGTCCTCCTTTCCCGCGTGCGGTCAGCCGGTCCAGGGCCGCCACCGGTCTTCCTGCGCCGGGTCGATGCTGCTGAGCCACACCAGTGCCCCATCGATCAGGCCAGGTCTGTCTCCCGTCGCCAGGTCGGGGGCTTCGAGCAGGTCGGCGGCCTCTTCCAGGTAGGTGACCAACGTGTCGAGCACTTCACCAGGACCTTCGTTGTAGCGGGACCACCGGCCCAGGTGGCCGCTCTCCACGTCCAGATACAGCCCCGAGGTGCTGTCGGCCGGGCCCAGGGAAACCACCGGGATCCAGGTGGCCTTCCACACAGTGATCTGCTCCTCTTCGGGGCGGCCGGCGTTGAGGGTGTCCTCGTGGGCCTGAGCGTCCATCTTCAGCCGGTAGGCGGCCGCCACGGCCTCCAGGGTCATCAGAGCCTTGTTGCCTGGAAGACATCCCCAGCCGTTGCCCCCCTCATCGCCTGCGGTCAGCAGCCACAGGACGTGCAGCTCGACGGGTACCGGGATGCCGAGAGCGTCTTCCAGGGCGGCGATGGAAGCAGGGCCGGCGCCGGGGCGGAGGGCAGCATAGGAAACGGGGGCATGATGCTCCAGCCGGCCGGTAATGCGCCGCCAGGCATCGGTGACCTCCCGCACAGTGACCGCGGTGGCAGCAGCAGGGCCGCCGGGCCGATCCCCGCTCTGACCCTGTGCCTGCTCCTGGCCATGGATGTTCCCGGAGGGCTCGACGGCAGCGGGCAGCGCCTTCAGGAACCGGATCTCGATCCGGTCCGGCTCGCGGATGTAGCCGACGGACAGGTCGGGGCAGTCATCGAACATGTCATCGTCGATCATGACAGTCAGGATGCCGGGCAGTCCTGAGGGCCGGCCCATATCAGGATCGCCGGCCAGCTGACCTGCAAGGGCCTTCAGCGCGTAGGAAACGTCTGTCCCGAGGCGGGCTGCGGTGTCACGTACGTCCGGCTGGATCTCGACCTTCACGGCCTGATGCTCCTTGCGTGTCGGACGGAGGGCGGTACCCCTTCATACAGTAGGCCTGCGCGAACACCGGCGGGTGGCGCGGCGCGATCCGCTCCTCCGGAGCGGGGCAGTCGGCTGCAATCATGATCAGCAGCGCAAGTCCCCTACATGTGAACCGATTCGAGAAAGTACCCCGCACCGTAGCCGGACCGGCTCGCCGCGCGTCCGCTGGACGGCGACGCGGCCGGGGCGGTGATCGCATAAGCACCGAGCTGAGCGGCGTCGACCTCGCCTGCCAGGCTCTCATCGCGGCCCGGGAGGCGGCGGAGAAGAACGGCGCCCTCCAGACGAAGAAGCCCAAGCGGCGCACCGGCACCTCCGTACGTCGTGACGGGCGCGAGCCGCTCGGGCTCGGCGCGCTGGTCACCGAGCGGGCCTGGGAGCTCCCGGCCGCCGGCGCGACGCTGCGGGATCGGTGGGCGGCTGTCACCCCCGAACTCGCCGGGCACGCCGCCGTGTCGTACGACCCCGACTCCGGCCAACTCACTGTGTGCCCGGATTCGACGGCCTGGGCGACGCGAGCCGTTCCTGTATGCGGTATTCGGCCATCTCCGATGGCTTTGTGCCATTCACCGGAAATCTACCTCCAATATCACTGACGTCCGGGCCCGGGCGCGCGAGTTGTCCATGGCCCAGGTCGACGCCCTGACCTGGCAGGAATT
>NZ_JAHKJW010000024.1:35565-129704 GCF_019710745.1 Streptomyces beigongshangae | reverse complement strand
GGCCGCGGCCGGCGGGACCGCCGGGACCGAAGGCGCCGCGGGGGCGGGCGGCGGGGCCACCGGAGCGGGCGGCGCCGCCTGCGGGGGCTCGTCGACCGTGATGCCGAAGTCCGTGGCCAGCCCTTCGAGTCCGCTGCCGTACCCCTGCCCGACGGCGCGGAACTTCCAGCCGCCCTGCCTGCGGTAGAACTCACCGAGCACGAACGCGGTCTCGACACTCGCGCCCTCGCTGTCGAAGCGCGCGACCTCCGTGCCCTGCCGGTCGTCGAGGACCCTGATGTAGAGGCCGGGGACCTGCCCGAAGGCGCCGCCGTCCGAGGAGGCCGCGAGCACCACCGTCTCGATGGCGGGCTCCACGCGCGCGAGGTCGACGAAGAGCGTGTCGCTCACCTGCCCGCCCGCGTTCCGCTTGCCCTCGTGGCGCACCGCGCCGGAGGAGTGCGCCGGCTGGTTGTAGAACACGAAATCGGCGTCGGAGCGGACCTTGCCGGAGGCCAGCAGCAGCGCCGAGGCGTCCGCGTCGGGCACGCCGGGGCCGGCCCGCCAGCCCAGTTCGACCCGCAGTCCTGCCGTCGGCACCGGAACGTTCGAACCTTTAGACATTGACATGTCCGCCCCCATCGGGTGTCTTCGCCAGGACCGCGCCCTGTCGCGTTCGGTCGTTCCGCGCCAACTTAATCCCCCGGGCGGCGAACGCCCATGATTGGGCCGGGAGAGGGTCGGCCGACCCACGGGTAACCCACCCGGAACTCGGCTTTTACCCGATCTCCACGCGACGCGCCGCCCTTTTTCGCCAAGTTCGCTCACATTGGGGGTACCGAGTCACTGCCCACACGGAAAACAAGCCTCTTATCGGTCTCCCCAACCAGCACATCGTGGGCTTAACTTATGTGTCATGACCTCCCCCCGCTCCACCTATGGCGGCGGTTACTACTCCGCCTCCTTCCCGGACACCCCGATCTACGACTCTCTCGTGGCCGAGCGGGGCACCCCGCAGATCGCCCCGATCCGGGTTCCCGCGGCCTACGACACCGCGGGCAGCAACCTCCCCGCCCTCTCCTCCGCGCTGCCCGCCCTGCCCGCCGCGCCCTCTCCGCAGGCTCCGTCGTACGGCTACCCGCAGGCCCAGCAGCCCGCTCCGCTGCAGCAGGCCGCCGCGCCGTACATCCCGCAGCAGGGCGCCGCGCCGCGCGGCTACCCGGGGCCCCAGGCCCCCCAGCAGCAGCGCCCGGCGAACGGCGGCGGCACGGGCTACGAGGCGATGCGCCCCGCGGCGCCGCGCCCGGCCCCGGCGCCGTACCAGGACCCGTACAACAACCAGCAGTACCGGGGTTACTGAGGGCGGTTCAGCCGGAGGCGGCCCGGGTCCTCCGGACAGGACGGCGTCCGGCCGGGGCGGACACGGGGAAGCGGGTACGGAGCAGGTACCGCACGGGACGGGGCCGCCGCCCGGCCGTGGACCGCTGAGCCTGCCCGTGCCCCGGCCGACGGCACCGGGCCGGTGGAGATCCGGCAGGACAGGGGGGAGCCGGCTCCGTCGGGACCGCGGCGCACATCCGGTCCGGCGCCCGTCCCGGTTCCGCCGTACGGCTCGCGCCCCCGGCGACCCGGCCCGGCCCGGCCCGGCTCAATCCGATCCGTCTCGACCTGACCCGATCCGGGCCGGCCCGGCCGACGGCCGGAACGCATCCGCCGACCGGAACGCACCCGACGGCCGGAACGCATCCGCGCAGGGCGGCGGACCTCCGCACGCCCCCGCGCAGCGCCGCCGTTCCGGCGGCGGACGGGTCTTCTGGCGGGATCCCGCACCGGACGGCCTCGTCCGGCGCGCGGGCGGCCCGCCGGTGTTCCCGGACGGGGAACCCGTCCGGGAACACCGGCGGCGGGCACGGCCGTTGGGCCTGTGTGAGGAGTTCGTGGGAGACCGGCGGGAGAGGTGATGTCGCTCTCTCCCGTCCGGACTCCGCGCGTGAACGGCTCCGGTCGGGGTTACCCACGGACGCGGAAGGGGGTGCGCAGCGGTGCGGGCGATCAGAGGGTTGTGGCGCTGGCGGCACAACCCGCTCCGGCGCACGACGGACCTCGTCGAGGCGTGGCTGGCCCTGGGGGCGCTCCTGCTGATCCTCGTCGGGGCGCCCCTGGCCGGTCTCCTGGTCGGCCGGCTCGCCGAGGACGCCCTGCGGCAGTCCGTGCGCGAGCAGCGCGAGAACCGCCACCCGGTGACGGCGACCGTCGTGCGCAACGCCGACCGCACTCCGCTCGACCCGGATCCCGAGACGGCTTCCGGGCGCGACTCCCACAGCCGGGTGGTCGCCCGCTGGAGGGCCCCGGACGGCGCCGTCCGGCACGGCACGGCCATGGCGGCGTCGGCGTCCCCGCGGCGCGGCGACCGGTTCGCGGTGTGGACGGACGACCGCGGCCGGATAGTGGGCCGCCCGCTGGACGACGCGACCGCGGCGACGCACGCCGTCCTGGCGGGTCTCGGCACGGCCGCCGCCTGCGCCGGCGCCGTCGAGGGCTCCCGGCGCCTGGTGGTCCGGCAGCTGGTGCGGCGCAGGTACGAGCGCTGGGACCGGGCCTGGTCCCGGGCCGGGCCGGACTGGGGCCGGGCGGGCGCCGGCAGCTGACCGCACTCCACGCTCCGGTCAACCGCGCGGCCCCGCGCACGCTACGGTGGACCGGCCGAGGTGTTCGGCACCGTCGTGAGAGGCTGTTTCCCGTTCCCCGCGCGCCGAGTTGCCACAGCCGGGCGGAGGGCACGAATTCTCAGGACCCGCGTACGACGAGGTGGGGGCACAGCAGCGCCATGGCACAGGGCACGGTCCAGGTGACGCACACCGGCACGTCGCGGTGGCGGCGCCGCACGGGTGAGTACGCATCGCTCGCCGCCGCCCTGGAGGCCGCGGCCGACGGTGACGTGCTCACCGTCGCGCCCGGGACCTACCGGGAGAACCTCGTGATCGAGCGGGCGGTGACGCTGCGCGGCTCCGAGGGGTCGGCCGGTTCCGTGCGCATCGCGCCCGCCGACGGGGTGCCGCTGACCGTGCGTGCCTCCGCGGTGGTGCAGGACCTGCTGGTGGAGGGCCAGGACTCGGCCGCGCCCGCGCTGCTCGTCGAGGAGGGCACGCCGGAGCTGACGGACATCCGGATCGTCACCCGGTCCGCGGCCGGCATCGAGGTGCGCGGCGGCGCCCGGCCGACGGTACGGCGGTGCGCCGTGGACAACCCCGCGGGCGTCGGCGTCTCCGTGCTCGACGGCGGCGGCGGGGTGTTCGAGGAGTGCGAGGTCGTGGCGGCCGGGCAGTCGGGCGTCTCGGTGCGCGGCGGCGCCCGGCCGCGTCTCGAACGCTGCCGGGTGCACCACACCGCGGGCGCGGGCCTGTCGGTGACGGGCGAGCAGTCCGCCCTCGAAGCGGTGGGCTGCGAGGTCTACGAGGTCAGGGGCAGCGGTGTGCAGGTCTCCGCGCGGGCCACGGCGCACCTCACGGACTGCGACGTGCACCGGACGACCTCGGACGGCGTGACCCTGGACACGGACGCCGTGCTGACGCTCGCCGACTGCCGCATCCACGACGTCCCGGAGAACGCGGTCGACCTGCGGTCCCGCTCGGTCCTCACCATGACCCGCACCACCGTGTGCCGGTTCGGGCGCAACGGGCTCTCCGTCTGGGACCCGGGCACCCGCGTGGACGCCAACCAGTGCGAGATCCACGACAGCACGGGCGACTACCCCGCGGTGTGGGTCAGCGACGGCGCGACGGTCGTCCTCGACTCCTGCCGGGTGCACGACGTGCCGGACGCCCTGTTCGTGCTCGACCGCGGCTCGCGCGCGGACGTCGTCGACAGCGACATCGCGCAGGTCCGCAACACGGCCGTGTCGGTCAGCGACGGCGCCACCGCGCAGCTCGACGACTGCCGGATCAGGGACGCCGCGACGGGCGCCTGGTTCCGCGACCACGGCAGCGGCGGGACCCTGTCGGGCTGCACGGTCGACGGCACGCAGACGGGCGTGATCGTCACCAAGGGCGCCGACCCCACCATCGAGCGGTGCACCGTCACCTCGCCCGCGGAGGCCGGTTTCTACGTGTCGGCCGGCGGCCGCGGCAGCTTCCACGGCTGCCGGGTCACCGGCAGCGGCGGCTACGGCTTCCACGTGATCGACGGCTGCCGGGCGACCCTGAAGAAGTGCCGTACGGAGCGGTGCGCACGCGGTGGTTACGAGTTCGCCGACGCCGGCGGCGACCAGGGCTCCGGCACGGGGCCCCTGGTGGAGGACTGCACGAGCGACGAGAGCGCGCAGGTGCGGCCCCCGGTCCCGGAGACCGCCGTGCAGGGCGTGGGGCAGTCCGCCGGTCTGCTGGGCATGATCCCGGGCCAGCGTGTGTCCGGGCCGGAGACACCGGCCCCCGCGGCCGGGCCGGAGCGGCCGGTCCGCACTCCGGACGCGGTGCTCGGTGAACTGGACCAGCTGGTGGGCCTCGATAGCGTCAAGCGCGAGGTGCGGGCCCTCACCGACATGATCGAGGTGGGGCGGCGCCGTCAGCAGGCGGGGCTCAAAGCGGCCTCCGCCCGGCGCCACCTCGTCTTCACCGGCTCCCCCGGCACCGGCAAGACGACGGTCGCCCGTCTGTACGGCGAGATCCTGGCCGCCCTCGGCGTCCTGGAGAAGGGGCACCTCGTCGAGGTGTCCCGTGTCGACCTGGTCGGCGAGCACATCGGGTCCACGGCCATCCGCACGCAGGAGGCGTTCGACCGGGCGCGCGGCGGTGTCCTGTTCATCGACGAGGCGTACGCGCTGTCGCCGGAGGACTCGGGGCGCGACTTCGGCCGCGAGGCGATCGACACGCTGGTGAAGCTCATGGAGGACCACCGGGAGGCGGTGGTCGTCATCGTCGCGGGTTACACGGCCGAGATGGAGCGCTTCCTGTCGGTCAACCCCGGTGTGGCGTCCCGCTTCTCACGGACCATCACCTTCAGCGACTACGGCTCCGGGGAACTGCTGCGGATCGTGGAGCAGCAGGCGGACGAGCACGAGTACCGGCTGGCGCCGGGGACGCCGGAAGCGCTGGCCGAGTACTTCACGGCGATCCCGAAGGGGCCCGCGTTCGGCAACGGCCGTACCGCGCGCCAGACCTTCGAGGCGATGGTGGAGCGGCACGCGGGGCGGGTCGCCCAGCTCGACGAGCCGAGCACGGACGACCTCACCCTGCTGTACCCGGAGGACCTGCCGGAGCTTCCCTGAGCTCCCCCGGCCCGCCGGCTACGGCCGCGGCGGCCCGCTCCCGGGGTCCCGCGGCTCCTGCGGGTCGCAGCACGGGCGGGGCGCCGGGACGCCCGGTCCGATCCGGGCCAGGAGCGTCTGCCGCTCCTGCGCGAACACGGGATCCGCCTGGTAGTCCGAGTGCCCGAGGATCGGCGCGGGCAGCGGGTGCTTCTCGGTCCGGCCGTACGCGAGCGGGTCCTCCAGGGCCTCGTGGTCGACCTGGGACCCGCAGGCGCCGGGCAGCCGTACGGGACCGCCTATGGGGTCGGTGGCCCGGTACAGGTTGCGCCAGCAGTCGACGTCCCGGTGCAGGCCGCTGAGCGCGGCGGGCCCGAAGTGCGCCGGGAACCAGCGCCCGTACAGCCGCTCCAGCGGTGAGCCGTACGTCAGCAGGGCCACCCTCCGGCGTACCGACGGCTCCAGCTGCCACGCCGCGGCGGCCGCGAGGACGCTGCCCTGGGAATGGCCGGACAGCACGAGGCGGCCGCCGGTGGCGCGGGTCCAGCCGGCGATGCGCCAGGTCAGGTCGGGGACGGCGCGCTCGGCGTAGCAGGGCGGCGCGAAGGGGTGCGCCGCGCGCGGCCAGAACGTGCCGACGTCCCACAGGATGCCGATGGTGCGGCGCGCGGTGCGGTCCTTGTAAGCGCGGCGGCCCCAGGTGACGAACAGTATGAAGCCGACCCCTATCAGCCAGGAGCCGAGCGCCTGCGCGGTCTCGGCCGCGCCCCGTACGACGGCGTACGTGTCGTCGGCCGCCCGCGCCGGGGTCTCGCCGGTGGCCAGGGCGCCCGCGAGGGCGAGGCCGCTGAGGACCAGCGTCACGACGGAGGTGACCCCGACGATCCGGGGCGCCCGGTCGGTGAGGGCCGCCATCGCGCGGATGCTCGCGATACGGCGGGTGGTGGCGGCGTCCTTGGCCTCGTTCGCGTAGGCGAGGTCCACCGCGGCCGCCTCGGTGCGGCGCAGCACCACGGTGCGCCGGACCAGCCAGCCGGCGAGGACGAGCAGGACGAGCAGCAGGGGCGGGATGACGGACGCCTGCCAGGTCAGCAGGACGGGCGGGCCCGCGATGGTGGCGCCGGTGCCGTCCAGCCAGTCGGCGACGCGCTGGGAGACACCGCCCGACATCACCGCGCCCAGGGCGCAGGCCAGCATCGCGACGGCGGGTCCGGCCAGGCCCCGCATCGCGGTACGGGGCTCCGGGTGGGAGCGGTGCAGGACGTGGGCCACGACACCGAGGGCGATCACCAGCAGGCCCTCGACCAGCGCGATGGTGCCGAAGGCGGCGTCGCCGGGCAGCCGGGACTCCGATTCCCAGGCCGGGCGCGACCAGCCGGCGTAGCCGAGGGTGAGGGCGAGCAGGGCGATCGAGCCGAGGGGCAGCCACCGTACGAGAGCCGCGTCGAGGTGCCGGTCGAGCCGGTGCTCGCTGCGGCCCCGGCGGCAGACCACCCACAGCACGACGCCCGCCCCCGCCGCGAACGACACCTCCAGGAGCCGTCCGAGCACCTCCAGGACGGCCGGCCCGCCGGCCTCGCGGTCGTGCCGGGCGGCGGCGGTGCCGACCGCCGCGGCGACCGTCAGCAGGCCCGCGGCGGTGTGCGCGACGCGCAGCCGGGCGACCAGGCGGCGGCCGTACCAGAAGCCGGGCCGGCTCAGTCCGGCCCGGCCGGTCTCCTCGTCCGGCTCGTCCTCGCGCGGCAGCGGCTGCTGGGACTCGTACGCGCTCCAGGTGCGGTGCGAGAGGTACCACAGGAGGCCGGTGAGGGCGGCGGGCACCAGGGCGGCGAGGGCGAGGCGGCGGCCGGGCTGGCTCCACCAGCCGTCGCCCGGGACCGCCGGGGACAGGAAGCCGAGCCAGGAGTGCTCCTCGGCGCACGGTCCCGTGCCCGCGCACTGCCAGGCGACCAGGTCGAGGGCGACCTCGCAGGCCGCCGCGACCAGCAGCACCGTGAGGGTCAGCCCGGTGAGGCGCACGATCAGGCCGTAGAGCCGCACGGCCGCGACGCGGTTGTCGCCGACCGTGGGCCGCATCCAGTGGGCGAGGTTGACCACCATGAACGGCAGGAGCAGCAGCCACAGGGCCCTGGAGCCGTCGCCCGAGGTGAGGTTGCACCAGACGTACGCCTCGGGGACCGGCTCGCCCCGGCGCGCGGCGGGCCGCTCGGCCGCGTCCCTCTCCGCTTCGGCGTCGTCGGTCCGGCGGAACACCGCGGCCGTGTCGTCGCCGGTGATCCGCACCGTGCGCGGGTCGTTCAGCATCTCCTGGGGTGTCGTGCCGCCGACGCCGTGGACGAGGAGTTCGAGAGCGGTGTCGGCCGCCGGCCGCCGCTCCGGTCCGTTCGTCCCTGCGGTCGGGGCGTGCCCCTGCAGACGGTCCACTGTTGTCATTCCCCCGTGATCCCCGTACGGCATGTGCCATGTTCGGATGCAAGGATCCTCCGGGCCGGCGGTGCGCGCACCACTCGTCACCGAATCTCCCCGATCCGTGGGCCGGTACCGGACAAGGGCGCGGCGTGATGTGCGCGTGCCGCCACAGCAGTGGCGCGACCTGCGGTGACCCGTGCGAGGATGGGCGTCGCGCGGTCCACGGGTGAGGGGAGCGTCCTGGTGGATGAGGGCGCAGGGGCATGTCAGGTCCAGGTCGGGCGGGTCGAGGCGAAGGGAACCGGAGCGGACGTGAGCGAGAATCAGAACCTCCTCGCGGAGCAGCGGCGCGCCCTGATCCTGGACGAGGTCCGGCGGCGCGGCGGCGTCCGGGTCAACGAACTCACCAGGAAACTCGGCGTGTCCGACATGACGGTCCGCCGCGACCTGGACGCGCTCGCCCGTCAGGGTGTGGTGGAGAAGGTGCACGGCGGCGCCGTCCCGGTGGTGGAGGCGAGTACGCACGAGCCGGGCTTCGAGGCCAAGTCGGGTCTGGAGCTGACGGCCAAGGAGGACATCGCGCGGGCGGCCGCGGCGCTGGTGACGCCGGGCACGGCGATCGCGCTGTCGGGCGGCACGACGACGTACGCGCTCGCCCACCACCTCCTGGACGTGCCGGACCTGACCGTGGTGACCAACTCGGTGCGGGTGGCCGACGTCTTCCACGCGGCGCAGCGCACGTCGGGGCAGCGGCAGGGCGCGGCGACGGTCGTGCTGACGGGCGGGGTGCGCACGCCGTCGGACTCGCTGGTGGGTCCCGTCGCGGACCAGGCCATCGGGGCGCTCCACTTCGACGTGCTCTTCCTCGGGGTGCACGGCATATCCGTGGAGGCGGGCCTGTCCACGCCGAACCTGGCGGAGGCCGAGACGAACCGGCGGCTCGTGCAGTCCGCACGGCGTGTCGTCGTGGTCGCGGACCACACCAAGTGGGGCACGGTGGGGCTGAGTTCGTTCGCCGCGCTGGACCGGATCGACACGCTGGTGACGGACGGCGGACTGCCCGCGGAGGCGCGCGCGGAGGTGTCCGAGCACCTGCGGCGCCTGGTGGTGGCGGGCGAGCCGGAGAGCGAGAACGGGGCTGACGGGTCTGACGGACCCGGCGCCTGAGGACCTCCGGGGCGGTCGCGGGCGGCACGGGCCTCCACGGTACGGACATCCGCGGTACAGACATCTGACAGGTCGTCGGCTAATGTGGCCGCGCCCCGTCGGCCGCCGTGTCACGGGCGCGGTGCCGCACGTTCCCGGACCCGTTCCCGCGAGGGGGTTTGCGCGCATGGCCCACCGACTGCGCCCCGTGGGGCCCGACTTCGTCGGGACCGCTCCCGTACGGCTGGTGTTCACGCGTGAGATGGCCGCGCCCCCCGAGGCGGTCTACCGTGCGCTGGCCGAGGACGTGGCCGGCTGGCCGCAGTGGTTCTCCGCCGTGACGTCGGCCCGTCCGACCGACGACGGCCGCGGACGGCACATCCGGCTCAGGGGCGGCACGCGCTTCGAGGAGACCGTCGTCGCGGCCGGGCCCGGCGAGGTGTACGCGTACCGCGTCGACGTGACGAACGCCCCCGGCCTGCGCGCCCTCGTCGAGGAGTGGCGGCTCGCGCCGCACGGCTCCGGTACGCGGCTGCGGTGGACCTGGGCCGCCGACGGCACGGCGCCGCTGCGCCTCGGGATGCGGCTGGGCCGCGCGGGCCTGCACCGGGCGTTCCGCGACGCGGTGACGCGGCTGGACCGGCGGATCGCCCCGGCTGCCGCGCCCTGACGGGAGACGGGGCGAACGGGACGGGTGCGGGGCGGGGGCGGAGCGGTCCGTGTACCACCGGCGGACGTCCGGGGCAGGTCGCGTGTCCGCCCGCCGGTGGTACGGCGGTCCGGGGGCGGAGCCGGGCCGGCGGCCGCTCCCCGTCCCGGCCGGTCCCGCACCCCGCCCCGGGCCGCTCCCGCGGGCCTCCTCAGCCGGGCCAGACCCCCGTGGCCAGCAGCGACTCGATCGTGGCCGTGTAGGGCGCGATGTCCAGTCCCTGGGCGGCCAGCCAGTCGTCCGAGTAGTACTTGTCGAGATAGCGGTCCCCGGGGTCGCACAGCAGCGTCACCACGCTGCCGGTCCGGCCCGCCGCCACCATCTCGGCCACGATCCTGAGCGCGCTCCACAGACCCGTGCCGGTCGAGCCGCCCGCCTTGCGCCCGATGGCCCGTTCCAGCGCCCGCACGGCCGCCACGCTCGCCGCGTCCGGCACCTTCATCATCCGGTCGACGGCCCCCGGCACGAAGCTCGGCTCCATGCGCGGACGCCCGATGCCCTCGATGCGCGAGCCGCAGTCGGTGGTGACGTCCGCGTCCCCCGTGGTCCAGCCCTCGAAGAAACAGGAGTTCTCCGGATCGGCCACGCAGACACGGGTGTCGTACTGCATGTAGTGCACGTAGCGCGCGATGGTCGCCGAGGTGCCGCCGGTGCCCGCGGTGGCCACGATCCACGCGGGTTCGGGATGGCGCTCCAGCTCCAGCTGGCGGTAGACGGACTCGGCGATGTTGTTGTTGCCGCGCCAGTCCGTGGCCCGTTCCGCGTAGGTGAACTGGTCCATGTAGTGACCGCCGGTCTCGGCCGCGAGGGCCGCCGACTCCTCGTACATCGTCCGCGGGTCGTCGACGAAGTGGCACCGACCGCCGTGGAACTCGATCAGCCGGCACTTCTCGGCGCTCGTGGTGCGGGGCACGACGGCGATGAACGGAACCCCGATCAGACCGGCGAAGTACGCCTCGGAGACGGCGGTGGAGCCGCTGGACGCCTCGATGACGGGGCGGTCCCGGCGGATCCAGCCGTTGCACAGGCCGTAGAGGAAGAGCGAGCGGGCCAGCCGGTGCTTGAGGCTGCCGGTGGGGTGGGTGGACTCGTCCTTGAGGTACAGGTCGATGCCCCAGTGCTCGGGCAGCGGGAAGCGCAGCAGATGGGTGTCGGCCGATCTGTTCGCGTCGGCCTGGACCTTGCGCACGGCCTCCTTGAGCCAGCGGCGGTACTCCGCGTCGCTGTGGTCGACGTCGAGCGTGGCCATCGGCTCGTGGGGGCGGGCCTGCTGCGGGGCGGTCACGGCGGGGCTCCTTCGGGTCGTGCCGACGTCGGGTCACGTGGTCGGACGCCTCGATCATAGGCACCTTCAGCACCCTTCTCACCTGCATAAACACTTCTTTGAGCACCTCAAAGGAACTACTGGCACCGCCTGTCACGGAGGGCTGGGGGGCGCATTCACGTGAGTGCGCCGGAGGGCATGTGCCACCCCGCGATGCGCACTGGTGCTCGACGCCCGGCGCAGGCAGACTGCAAACGCGGGAGCCGATCCCCCATGGGACGGCCACAGGTTCACATGACGTGCAACGGGATTCACGCGCGGTCCACGACGGGACTCGCGTCGCATGCGTGAGGGTATCCGCGTCGAATCCATGACAGGACACGACCGAAGCGCACCAGAGGCGGGCATATGGCGGAGCCGGAGTTCACGGCCAAGGGCGTACGGATCGGAAAGCGGCTGCGTTCGCTCACCCGGGCCGGACAGGTCCGGATCAGCGACGGCAGGCTGGAGTTGCTCACCAGTTACGGGAGCGAGATAGACAGCGCGCCGGTACAGGCGGTCCGGGCCTCGAAGCCCTGGTTCGCCCACGAGGACCGGGCGTTGGCCGATGTCAACGGCACCCGTTATCTGCTCACCCTGGGCGACCACGATCCGGCGCCCGGGGAACCCGGCCCTCCGGCGGCCCGCCGGTTCATCGAGGCCGTGCGCGACGCGGCGGGACGCAAGCACTGAGCCGGCCGGGGGCCGCGGCACTCCCGGCCGCCGGGAACACCGCAAGTTGCGGGGCCGCACCTCGTGGGTCACTCTGTTGTCACGTCACTCTGGGTTTACCGGCGATAACGCTGCGAACCAGCCCGCCGGCCAAGGACAGCAGGGCGGCCGGCGCGCGTAGGCAGCCCGCTGGATCCGTACTCGTCTTCTTCCGGACCTCAATTCGGGGAGTCGCAGCGTGATCAGCCAGCCAAGCAGGCATTGCACGGTCGAGCTCCATGCTCTGCCGTCGCGGATCGGCCAGGTCCGCAGAATCGTATCTGCGCAGTTGCGCTACTGGCATCTGGATCCGTTGATAGACCGGGCCGCGCTCGGTGTGACCGAGCTGTTGACCAATGTCCATCTGCATGCCCGGTCCGACAAGCTGTGCACCGTCGAGATCGAACTGCTCCTCGACCGGCTCACGGTCTCGGTGCACGACCGCGACCCGCGCCTCCCCGAGGTGCAGGACGCCAACGTCTCCGCGACCTGCGGACGCGGCCTCTCGATGGTCGCCGCGGTGAGCGAGACGTGGGGCGTCCGGCGGAACGGCGAGTCGGGCAAGGTCGTGTGGTTCTCCCTCGCCGCCCCTCCCCCCAGGGCGGCACGGCCGGCCGGCCCCCCGTACACCGCGGTCGTCGAGTCGCCCGCCCGCGGTTTCGCCGGGGCGGAGCGCGTCGCCGGCGCGCTCCGGGGCGGACATGCTCCCGCCCGGTCCGCCGTTGCAGGCTGACCGGGCGGTGACAGGGCCTCCTCGCGCCGTCTCCGCCGTCCGTGCCCCCGCACGGCGGCGGAGGCGGCGGGCGGGACACCGGCTGCCGTGGCGACGGTCCGCTCCCCACGCGGGAGGAGCCGGGTCGCGGTTCTTCCGGTGGCGGCGGCCCGGAGCACGCCGGGACGGCCGGGGTGTACGGCTCGCCGGGCCGGGCGCGGACCCGCTGCTGCTCCGGCCGCGCGGCCCGCCCCGGTGACCACCCCGCCTCGGTGACCACGGGGAGCGGGCCCGGCGGCGCCGCGAAGGTGAGGGCACCGCCGGGTACTTCGCCGGAGNGGCGGCGCCGCGAAGGTGAGGGCACCGCCGGGTACTTCGCCGGAGGCGCCGCGAAGGCGAAGGCGTTCCCCGGCACTTCACCGGACGCGCCGCGAAGGCGAAGGCGTTCCCCGGCACTTCACCGGACGCGCCGCGAAGGCGAAGACGTCGCCCGGCGCCTCGCCGGACGCGCCGTCGCCGTCGCCCGAAGGTCAGGGCGCCGGTGGCGCCGGAAGCCTGGACGAGGCCGGGCGTGGTCCGGCGCGGGACGGGACAGCCGGGCCGGGCGCGGTACGGCCCGTTGAGGGCGGGGCTCAGGTGTGGGCCAGTGCCGCGATCGGGTCGTCGAGCACCGGCTGCCATGCCAACTCGGCCGCTCCCACCAGGCTGTTGTGGTCCAGCGAGCAGGCCAGGATGGGCACGCCCCCACTCCGCCCCCAGAGGCTGCGGTCCGCCACGACGGCCCGCAGCCGCTCCGGGTCGGTGTCGAGGAGCGTGCGGTGCAGGCCCCCGAGGATGATGCGGTCGGGGTTGAGGATGTTGACCAGGCCCGCGAGTCCCAGACCCAGCCGGTCGATCAGCGCCTCGACGGCGGTGCGTACGGTCGGGTCGGCACGGTGGTCACGGATCAGCTCGTTGGCCTGCTGGAGCAGCGACACCTCGGGGCCGGGGTCGCGGCCGGCCGCGGTCAGGAACGCCAAGGGGTCCGCCTCGACGTCCAGGCAGCCCCGGCTGCCGCAGTGGCAGGGACGGCCCTCCGGACTGACCGTCAGGTGGCCGACCTCCAGCGCGAGACCCGAACTGCCGGTGTGCAGACGTCCGTCGAGCACCAGCGCACCGCCGACACCGCGGTGCCCGGTCGCCACGCACAGCAGGTCACGGGCGCCGCGCCCCGCGCCGTGCCGGTGTTCGGCGAGCGCGGCGAGGTTGACGTCGTTGGCGGCGAACGCCGGGCCGGTGATACCGGCGGCCCGGACGCACTCCGCGAAGATCTCCCGTACGGGCGCACCGGCCGGCCAGGCCAGGTGGAGCGGGTTGAGCGCGGTGCCCTCGGGTTCGGCGACGGCCGACGGGACGGCGACCCCGGCGCCCACGCAGCGGCGCCCCGTCCGCCGCAGCAGTTCGGCGCCCGCCTCCACGACCGAGCCGAGCACCTTCGCCGGGTCGGCGTCCACGGTCTCGCAGCCGGGAGCCGTCGCCACGATCCGTCCGCCGAGGCCCACCAGGGCGGCCCGGAAACCGTCGGCGTGCACCTGGGCGGCCAGCGCGACGGGGCCGTCCCCGGCCAGTTCGAGGCGGTGCGAGGGGCGGCCCTGCGAGCCGGCGGCCGCGCCCGGCCGGGCGTCGACGCGGATCAGGCCGAGCGCCTCCAGCTCCGCGGCGACCGCGCCGGCCGTCGCCCGCGTGACGCCCAGCTCGGCGGTCAGCACGGCGCGGGTCGGCGCGCGGCCGGTGTGCACGAGCTCCAACGCGGGTCCGAGCGCACCCCGCCCTCGGTCCAGCCGTGTCCTGGTGCTTCCTTCTCCCACCGCTCCGGGGGTCGTATCGCCACTCATGAGGGCGAGTCTCCCATGATCCGGACGCCCCGTGACCGGTCGGTGAGCACGGGGTGACCGGCTCAGAGGACCGGGAGGCCGCTCACCCGCAGGGTGATGTTCAGGCGGCCGGCCAGCCCCAACTCCGGCGGTCCGGTGCCCGCGTGGACGCGCGGCACACCGTGGTGGGCCAGCCGGGACGGGCCGCCGAAGACGAACAGGTCGCCGCTGCGCAGCTCCACGTCCGTGTAGGGGCGCCCCTTCGACCCGGTGTTGCCGAACCGGAAGACGCAGGTGTCCCCGAGGCTCAGCGACACCACGGGGGCGTCGGACCTCTCGTCGCCGTCACGGTGCATGCCCATGCGGGCACCGGCGTCGTAGAAGTTGACCAACGCGATGTCGTAGGCGTACGGGGGCTGCGGGGTCCTCTCTCCCGCGGTCCCGGTCCCGGTTCCGGCTCCGGTCCCGTCCCCGAGCCCGCTCCCGAGCCCCTCGAACGCGTCCCGCACCGCCCGGCGTCCCAGCTCGCCCAGCCAGGCGGGGAACTCCTTCACCGGGGCCCCGTCCCCGTCGACGGCGGTGGCCGCGTAACCGTACGGATACCAGTGCCGGCCGAGGCAGACCTGCCGGGAGGTCATCGTGCCGCCGCCCGGGGTACGGACCGTGCGCAGTCCGGCGGGCGGGCGGGCCCAGTCGCGGCAGGCGTCCAGGAGCTCCTTCTGGCGCCCGGCCGTCAGCCAGTCCGGCACGTGCACGGCGCCCGGCGCGATCCGTGTCCGGCTGCGGGGGAACAGTTCGGCGTCCACGGCACCCATCCTCGCGCACGACCCGGTGTGCGCCGCGGGCGGTGCGCGCCGGGTCGCCGAACCCCACTGAGCTGCGCCTCCGCTAGCCTGGGCCCGATGACCGACCGTATGACGACCCCCTCGGCCGAGCTGATGCTGGCGCGCTTCCCCGAGGACTCCCGTGACCAGCTCCGTGCGTGGGACGCCTCCGACGAGTACCTGCTCAGGCACCTCGCCGACAGCGGGCAGGCGCTCGACGGCACGGTCGTCGTGGTCGGTGACCGGTGGGGCGCCCTCACCACGGCCCTCGGCGCACACGGGCCGGTGCAGGTCACCGACTCGTTCCTGACCCGGGAGGCGACCCGCGCCAACCTCGCGCGCAACGGCGCCGACCCGGCGTCCGTACGGCTCCTCACCACCCGGGACGCGATGCCCGGGCGCACGGACGTGCTGCTCGTACGCGTGCCGAAGAGCCTCGCGCTCCTGGAGGACCAACTGCTGCGGCTGGCGCCCTCCGTGCACGGGGGGACGGTCGTCGTCGGCACCGGCATGGTGAAGGAGATCCACACCTCCACGCTCAAGCTGTTCGAGCGGATCCTCGGGCCGACCCGGACGTCGCTGGCCGAGAAGAAGGCCCGGCTCATCTTCTGCACGCCGAACCCCGGCCTCGCGCGGCCGGCGAACCCCTGGCCGCTGAGCTACACCCTGCCCGACGGCATCGGCCCCGTGTCCGGGCGCACCGTCGTCAACGAGGCGGGCGTCTTCTGCGCGGAGCGCCTGGACATCGGCACCAGGTTCTTCCTCCGGCACCTGCCGTACGGGGCCGGCGGCGAGGGGACCGGAGGCGACGGGGCCGACGGCGGCCGGATCGTGGACCTGGGCTGCGGGAACGGTGTGGTGGGCACCGCGATGGCACTGGCGCGGCCGGCGAGCGAGGTGCTGTTCGTGGACGAGTCGTACCAGGCGGTGGCCTCGGCGGAGGCGACGTACCGGGTGAACACCGACGACGCCGCGGAGCGCGGCAAGGCGGAGTTCCGCGTCGGGGACGGCCTGAACGGTCTCCCGGAGGCGAGCGTCGACCTGGTGCTGACCAACCCGCCCTTCCACTCGCACCAGGCGACGACCGACGCCACGGCGTGGCGGATGTTCGGCGGCGCGCGCCGGACCCTGCGGCCCGGCGGCGAACTGTGGGTGGTCGGCAACCGCCACCTCGGCTACCACGTGAAGCTGCGCCGTCTCTTCGGCAACAGCGAACTGGTCGCGAGCGACGCGAAGTTCGTGGTGCTGAAGGCCGTCAGGCGGTAGCGGGGCCCGGACAGGCGACAGCGGGGGCCGGAGGCGTCAGGAGGGTTCGGAGGCGTCAGGGGGGCCGGGGGCGTCAGGGGGGCCGGGGGCGTCAGGGGGGCCGGGGGCGTCAGGGGGGCCGGGGGCGTCAGGGGGTGGTCAGGACATCGATGATCCGCGTCACCGCCTCCGTCATGGCCTCCCGCGCCGCCGCGAGGTACGTGCGCGGGTCCACCGCCCCGGGGTGCGCGGTCAGGAACCCCCCGACCGCCTCCGTCATGGCGACGTTGAGAGCGGTTCCCACGTTGACCTTGGTGATGCCGCCGGCGACGGCCGCCCGCAGCCCGGCGTCCGGGACGCCGGACGAGCCGTGCAGCACGAGCGGCACGTCGAGGGCGGCGGCGAGCCGCCCGAGCAGGTCGTGGTCGAGGGCGGCGGTGCGCGTGGTCATGGCGTGCGTGCTGCCGATCGCCACCGCCAGGGCGTCCACGCCCGCGTCGGCGACGAAGGCGCGGGCCTCGGCCGGGTCGGTGCGCGCACCCGCCGCGTGGGCGTCCAGCGGCGGCTGTCCCGCCTTGCCGCCGACCTCGCCCAGCTCGGCCTCGACCCAGAGGCCCTGGCCGTGGGCCCGGTCCGCGGCGGCGCGGGTGGCGGCGAGGTTCCCGGCGTAGGGAAGGTGGGCGGCGTCGTACATGACGGAGCTGAACCCGGCGTCCGCGGCCTGCCGGAGCAGCTCGTCGCTCCGGACGTGGTCGAGGTGGAGCGCGACGGGCACGGCCGCGTGGTCGGCCGCGGCGGCCGCGGCGCGGGCCAGCGGGAGCAGCCGTCCGCGGCGGAACTTCACCGCGTTCTCACTGACCTGCAGGATCACGGGGGCGTCCGCGGCCTCGGCACCGGCGACGACGGCCTCGACGTGTTCCAGTGTGATGACGTTGAAGGCGGCGACGGCGGTACGGGCCGCCGCCGCCCGGGCGACCAGTTCACCCGCGGCCACGAGAGGCATGGACCCTCCTTCAGGGGGAGTCGAGGACGACCGAGCGGGTGAGGTGGCGGGGCTCGTCGGGGTCGAGCCCCCGGGCCGCCGCCACGGCCACGGCGAGGCGCTGGACGCGGACGAGTTCGGCGAGCGGATCGAGGCGGCCCTCCACCCACAGCGCCCCCGTGCCGCGCACCTGCCGGGCGAGCCCCTCGGGCGCGTCGCCGAGCATCCAGGTCGCGGTGCCGGCGGTGGTGACGCTGATCGGGCCGTGCCGGTACTCCATCGCCGGGTAGGACTCGGTCCACGCCAGACATGCCTCGCGCATCTTGAGTCCGGCCTCGTTGGCGAGGCCCACGCTCCAGCCGCGCCCCAGGAACGTGAACTGCGTGCAGTCCACGAGCCCTTCGGGCAGCGGCTCGGCCAGCGCGGTGCGGGCGTCGGCCACGACGGCGTCCGTGTGCAGGCCGAGCCGGGCCCGCAGCAGCGTGAGCGCGGTGGTCGCGAACCGCGTCTGCACGACGGACCGCTCGTCGGCGTAGTCGAGGACCACGACGTCGTCGGCCGCGTGCACGACGGGGGTGCGCGGGTCCGCGGTGACCGCGACCGTGCGGGTCCTCCCCTTCAGCCGGCCGAGCAGGTCCAGCACCTCCGTGGTGGTGCCGGAGCGGGTCAGGGCGATCACACGGTCGTACGTGCGGCCGTGGGGGAACTCGGACGCGGCGAAGGCGTCCGTCTCGCCCTGCCCCGTCCGCTCGCGCAGGGCCGCGGCGGCCTGCCCCATGAACCACGAGGTGCCGCAGCCGACCAGCGCGACGCGCTCTCCCGCCGCGGGCAGCACGGACGCGTGCTCCGCGGCCTCCTCCGCGGCCCGGGCCCAGCACTCGGGCTGGGACATCAGTTCGTTCTCGACATGACTCACGCCGCGCCCTCCCCGAAGGATGACCGACCATCCCGATCAGGATGATTACTCGTGCAAGATATAGCGATGTTTCGAGCACAATCAAGCATTCCGGGGTGAACGGCGTGCGTTAGGGTCGCCGGAGGAGCCGGGGAGAAGATCGACGGGGACCGGCGGGAAGACCGACGGGAAGCCCGGTGGACGGCCGACCGGACGGTGGACGGTGAACGGACGGAGGGTGCGGATGTCGCGCGACGCCCGCTGGCAGGCACTGCTGGGGCTGCTCGTCGAGCGCGGCCGGCTGGACGTCGAGGAGGCGGCGGCCGAACTCTCCGTGTCGGCCGCGACGATCAGGCGGGACCTCGACGGGCTGGCCGAGCAGCAGATGCTCGTACGCACCCGGGGCGGGGCGGTCGTGCACGGGGTATCGTACGAGCTGCCCCTGCGGTACAAGACCGCCCGCCACGCCCCGGAGAAGCAGCGCATCGCGAAGGCGGTGGCGGACCTGGTGGCCCCCGGCGAGGTGGTGGGCCTGACGGGTGGCACGACCACCACGGAGGTGGCCCGCGCCCTGGCCGTGCACAGCGACCTCGCCTCCGGCTCCCCGTCCCTCACCGTCGTCACGAACGCGCTCAACATCGCCAACGAGCTGGCCGTACGCCCGCAGTTCAAGATCGTGCTGACCGGCGGCGTGGCCCGGCCCCAGTCGTACGAGCTCGTCGGCCCGCTGGCCGACGGCGTACTCGGCCAGATCTCCCTCGACGTGGCCGTGCTCGGCGTGGTCGCCTTCGACGTCGTCCACGGTGCCGCGGCGACCGACGAGGCGGAGGCCGCGATCAACCGGCTGCTGTGCGAGCGGGCCGAGCGAGTGGTCGTCGCCGCCGACTCCAGCAAGCTGGGACACCGGTCCTTCGCCCGCATCTGCCCGGTCGGCGCGGTGAACACGCTGGTCACGGACGCGGCGGTGGCCGAGGAGACGGTGGAGCGGTTCGAGGAGGCGGGCGTCGAGGTCGTCACGGTCTGAGCCCGGCGCCAGGGCGGGCCGGGGGACGCCGCCACGGGGCGCACCGCGTGGCAGGAGCGGCCGGACGCTTGGTTGGATGTCGACCGGCCGGGACACCGGCGGGCGGGACACGTCGTCGTGAGCAACGGAGAGCGGGACCACACATGGCCGAGGTCGTCGAGTTGACGTACTACCCCGTCAAGGGCTGTGCCGGGACGCCGGTGAGCGAGGCGGTGGTGACACCCGCCGGCCTGGCGCACGACCGCAGTTTCATGGTCGTCAGCAACGCGGGCGTCCACCGCACGCAGCGCCGCGACCCCCTGCTGGCGGTCGTCCGGCCCGGCATCAGCGCCGACGGCGAGCGTCTCACCCTGCACGCGCCCGGCCGCGGGGCCGTGGACATCGAGGTGGACACCGACGGCGCCCGGCGGCCGGTCGACCTGTTCGGGACCGCCTACCAGGGGATCGACCAGGGCCGGGCGGCGGCCGACTGGCTCTCCGGCGTGCTCGGCGTCCCCAGCCGGCTCGTACGCGTGCCGCCGGAGCACGAGCGGGTGACCGACGGCAGGATCCCGGGCACCTCCGGCTACGCCGACAGTTCCGCCGTGCACCTCATGTCGCGCTCCACCCTGGACCTGCTCCACCGCAGGCTCGCCGAGCGCGGCGCGCCCCCGCTGCCGATGGACCGCTTCCGGCCGAACATCGTGGTCGACGGCTGGGACGAGCCGCACACCGAGGACCGCGTCCGCCACCTCACCGTCGGCGGGACGGAACTGGGGTACGCGAAGCTCGCCGTCCGCTGTGCCGTGACCATGGTCGACCAGGAGTCGGGGACCGGAGCGGGCCCGGAACCGCTGCGCACCCTCGCCGGATACCGCCGGGCGGCCGGGGGCGGCGTGGCGCTGGGGGCGAAGTTCGCCGTCCTGCGGCCCGGCAAGGTGTCGGTCGGTGACGACGTGGTCGTCGGCGAGTGGGGCGCGTCCGAGATCCACCCCACCGCATAGCCCGCCCGGCGAACGGCACGACCCGGCACGGCCGTGCCGGACCCGGCACGGCTCGCCTCGTGCCCGGCTCGGGCTCGGGTCGGGCTCGGGTCGAGTCAGCCCGGGTCGGGCTCGGGTCAGGCTCGGCTCGGGTCAGCTCGGCTCGGCGCGGGCCGAGTTCGGCCAGGCGCGGGCCTCGTCGCCGGGGCGCCGGTGCCCCTTCGCGTGCCCGCGGAAGCGGTAGCGGCGCTCGGGCCGGCCGGCCGCTCCGTAGCGCAGGGTCACCTCGGCCTTCCCGACGGCCTGGAAGTGCTCCAGGTAGCGGCGGGCGCTGACGCGGGAGAGGCCGGCCAGGGTCGCGCACTCGGCGGCGGACAGGGTGTCCTGCGCGGTCCGGAGCGTACGCTCGACCAGCGCGGCCGTCTCCACGCTCATGCCCTTCGGCAGTGCGCCGGCCCCCGGCGCCGGCACGACCGCTCCCGCCAGCACCCGGTCGACGTCCGCCTGGCCGTGCACGACGGCGTCGAGCAGGCGCCCGCGCTGGACGGCGTACCGGTCGAGGCGGGCGCGCAGGTCCTCGAACTCGAACGGTTTGAGGAGGTAGTCGACGACGCCGTGGCGGGCCGCGCCACGGACCGTGTCGGCCTCCCGCGCGGCGCTGATGACCATGACGTCGCAGTCGTGGCCCGCCGTACGCAAGCGCGGGATGACGTCCAGCCCGAAGAGGTCCGGCAGGTACAGGTCGAGCAGCACCAGGTCCGGATGCAGTTCGTCCACGGCCCGGACGGCCTGTTCACCGGTGCTGGCCACCCCCACGACCCGGAACGGCCGGACGCGGTCCACGAAAGCGCGGTGGACCCGGGCCACCATGAAGTCGTCGTCGACCACGAGCACGTCGATCGTGTCGGCCCCGCCGATCCCGCCGGCCCCGTCGGCCCCGCCGGCCCCGTCGGTCCTGTCGACCCTGTCGGTCCTGTCGGCACTGCCGGTCGCCCCGTTCATCGTGCTGCTCCTTCCGCCACCGCTTCGGTGAGGTGGCTGACGGTCATGCGGGCGGTGAACATCGCCCCGTCACGGGTGTTGGTCACCGAGATCTCACCACCGTGACGCTCGCAGACCAGGCGGGTGAGCGCCAGGCCGATCCCGCGTTCGCCCTCCTGCGCGGCCTTGGTGGTGAAGCCGTGCGAGAACACCTCCCGGGCGAGTTCCGGCGCGACGCCCGGGCCGGAGTCGCGGACCACGATCTCCACGCTGGAGGCGTCCTGCCGCAGTTCGACCTCCACCCATGCCTCGTGGCCGCCGGGTGTGCCGTCCTCGGCCGCACGGCCGGCGGCCGCGGCACACGCGGCGTCCACCGCGTTGTCGACGAGGTTGCCCACCACCGTCGCCACGTCGGCGGCGTCCTCGGGGGTGAGCCGGTCGAGGGCGGTCGCGTCCGAGATGCGCAGGCTGACCTTCCGTTCGGCCGCCAGGGAGGACTTCGCCGTGAGCAGGGCGGCGACTGCGGTGTCGCGGACCCGGCGGCTGAGGGTGACGTCCAGCGACTGCCGGCGCCGGCTCAGCCCGCGGACGTAGCGCACGACCTCGTCCTGTTCACCGATCTGGATGAGCCCCGAGATGGTGTGCAGCTGGTTGGCGAACTCGTGGGCCTGCGCGCGCAGCAGCTCGGCGGAGCTGCGGAAGGAGCCGATCTCCCGCTCCAGCCTCGCCAGTTCGGTGCGGTCCCGCAGGGTGGTGACCGAGCCGAGCGGGCGGCCGTCCTTGACGACGGTCATCCGGTTCATCACCAGCACCCGGCCGTGGCGGACGACGACCTCGTCACGCTCGCCACCACCACCGGACCCGCCCCGGTCCCCGCTCCCGCTCCCACCCTCGTCCTCGCTCCCGCCCCGGTCCTCGTCGTCCTTCTCCCCGCCCGCCGCGCCGTCCCGGTCCGTCCGGTCCCCCACCAGGACGTCCCGCAGCCGTCCCTCGATGCCGAGTTCGGCGAGGCTCCGGCCCACGCAGTCCGCGGGGAGGCCGAGGAGGCGCCGGCCCATGTCGTTCACCAGGGTGAGCCGGTGCTGCGGGTCCAGGGCGATCACGCCCTCGGCGATCCCGTACAGCATCGCCTCGCGGTGCTCGGCGAGGCCGGCGATCTCGCGGGGCTCCAGGCCGAGGGTCTGCCGTTTGACGCGCCGGGCCAGCAGCCAGGAGCCGACCAGGCCGAGCCCGCTGGCGATGCCCAGGTAGGCGAGCAGGTACGAGGACGCCCCGCTCAGGCGCTGCCACGCCGTCGGATCCGCCTCGCCGATCATCACCGTGCCCAGATGCCGGCCGAGGTTGTGCTGTGCCGCGCCCAGGACGGGCACCTGGGCCACGAGTTCGCGGCTGCCGCCCAGCGTCAGCGGGCCGGACCAGCCCCGGCCCTCGGCGGCGCCCTCGCCGAGGGGCAGCGGAGCGCCGATCGCCGTGGGGTCGGTGGAGCTGACGATCCGGCCGTGGGCGTCGGCCACCGTCACCGACGTGACACCGGACTGCGTCTGCGTGGAGTTCACCAGCGGGGCGAGGGCCTGCTGCGGGGCGGACCGCACGATCTGGCTGCGGGTCAGGGGGTTGGCGGCCAGCTGTTCGGCGAGCGCCATGACCCGGCGGCCCTCGACGCGGTCGAAGGTCGCCTCCGACTGCGCGAGGGAGACCGCGGCGACGGCCAGCAGCACCACCACGACGATGGCGAGCTGCAGCACCAGCATCTCGCCCGCGAGGGTCTGGCGACGGAAGGCGGCGACCACGACGGACTCAATCTCTCGTGCTGACACGGTGGTGAACGGCTCGGCTGCCGGGTCGCACCATCATGGCCCCCGCCGGGCGCCGGTGACGAGTACCGGGTGACACAAAGACCACAACCTCCGTTGGTTCCGCAAGAGAGACAGGTCCCGGGGCGCGCGGGCAGGATGTGGCCCACGTCACCTCCCCCCAGGGCGTCCCCGTGCTTCCCCCTTCTTCCGTGCGGGGACGCCCCTCCCCCCCTCTCTCGACGTACTGACACACAGGTGGTGGAACCCGTGCGCCTGCGCACCCCCCTCGCCCTGCTCGGGGCCGCCGCGCTCGTGCTCGTGGCACCTCCGCTGCTCACGGCCGGCAGCGGCGCCGGGACCGGCACGCAGATCCCCGGCCTGCGCTTCATGGTGCCCAACACACCAGGCGGCGGCTACGACATCACGGCCCGCACGGCCGCGAAGAACGCCGAGGACGCGGGCCTCACGCACAACGTCGAGGTGTTCAACCTGCCCGGTGCCGGCGGCACCGTCGGGCTGAGCCGGCTGGTGAGCGAGCACGGCAACGGCAAGCTCGCCATGTCGATGGGTCTCGGCGTGGTGGGCGCGGTGCACTCCAACGACGCGCCCAGGACACTCGCCGACACCACCCCGATCGCCCGGCTCACCGAGGAGCAGGACGTCGTCGTGGTCGCCAAGGACTCCCCGTACAAGTCGGTCGACCAGCTCGTGGACGCCTGGAAGGCGGACCCGGGCGAGCTGCCCGTGGGCGGCGGCTCCTCACCCGGCGGGCCCGACCACCTCGCGCCCATGCTGATGGCGAAGGCCGCGGGCATCGCCCCGAAGGACGTCAACTACATCCCGTTCGACGGCGGTGGCGAGCTGCTCGCCTCGATCCTCGGCGACAAGGTCGCCTTCGGGGTGTCCGGCGTGGGCGAGTACCTCGACCAGATCAAGGCGGGCGAGTTGCGGGTGCTCGCGGTCACCGGACCGGAGCGGGTCGACGAGCTCGACGCGCCCACCCTCAAGGAGTCCGGCTACGACGTGGACTTCACCAACTGGCGCGGCATCGTCGCCCCGCCCGGTCTGTCCGACGCCGAGCGCGACAAGCTCGTACGCCTCGTCGAGGAGCTGCACGACTCCCCCGAGTGGCAGAAGTCCCTGGAGACGAACGGCTGGGACGACGCCTTCCTGACCGGTGAGGAGTTCGGCGACTTCCTGGCGGCCCAGGACGAGCGCGTGATCTCGGTGCTGAAGGAGCTGGGACTGTGACGACGCGGACCACCGGCATCCCCCCGGCGCCCGCCGGCGAGCGGCGCACCTGGCTGCGGGACCACTCCGAACTCGGCGTCTGCGTCCTGCTGTCGGTGCTCGGCGCGCTCGTCCTGACCGACGCGCTCACCATGGACGTCGACATCACCCAGCGCGGGCCCGTCGGCCCGAAGACCGTGCCGGTCGTGGTGGGCGCCGGGCTCCTCGTGATCGCCGCGCTGCTGGCCGTCGACGTCCTGCGCGGCGGCCGCGGCGAGGCGGAGGGCGGCGAGGACGTCGACCTGTCCGAACCGGCCGACTGGCGTACGGTGCTGCTGCTCACCGGGGTGTTCCTCGGCTCGGCCGTCCTCATCGAACCGGCCGGGTTCCCCGTCGCGGGCGCGCTGCTCTTCTGGGGCGCCGCGTTCGCGCTCGGCAGCCGCCGGACCGACCGGGACCCCCTCATCGCGGCCGTCCTCTCCCTCACCACGTACGTCGTCTTCAACAACCTGCTCGGGGTCCCGCTGCCGGGCGGTCCGCTGATGGGAGTGCTCTGACGTGGACACCCTCAACTCCCTGATGGACGGCTTCGGCACGGCCCTCACCCCCGTCAACCTGCTGTGGGCGGCCCTCGGTGTGCTGCTGGGCACCGCGATCGGCGTGCTGCCGGGCATCGGCCCCGCGATGGCGGTCGCGCTCCTGCTGCCCGTGACGTACGGACTGGAGCCGGTCGGCGCGTTCATCATGTTCGCGGGGATCTACTACGGTGCGATGTTCGGCGGTTCGACCACCTCGATCCTGCTGAACACGCCCGGCGAGAGCGCCGCCGTGGTCGCGGCCATGGAGGGCAACCCGATGGCCAAGTCGGGGCGGGGCGCGCAGGCGCTCGCGGCCGCCGCCATCGGCCACTTCGCGGGCGGCCTGATCGGTACGGTCCTGCTGGTCGCGCTCGCCCCGACGGTCGCGGACCTGGCGGTGGACATCGGCGCGCCGGACTACTTCGCCATCATGGTGCTGGCGTTCATCGCCGTGACGTCGGTGCTGGGCTCGTCCCGGATCAGGGGACTCGCGTCCCTGCTCATCGGCCTCACCCTCGGTCTGGTCGGCCTGGACCAGATGACCGGCCAGCAGCGGCTGACCTTCGGCTCGCTCCAACTGGCCGACGGCATCGACGTGGTGATCGTGGCGGTCGGGCTGTTCGCGATCGGCGAGGCCCTGTGGGTGGCGGCGCACCTGCGGCGCAGGCCGGGCGCGCCGATCCCGGTCGGCCGCCCCTGGCTGGGACGCGACGACGTGCGGCGGACCTGGAAGTCGTGGCTGCGCGGCCCGCTCATCGGCTTCCCGTTCGGCGCGATCCCGGCGGGCGGTGCCGAGATCCCCACCTTCCTGTCGTACGCCACGGAGAAGCGCCTGTCGAAGCACCCGGACGACTGGGGCAAGGGCGCGATCGAGGGCGTGGCGGGGCCCGAGTCGGCGGCGTCGGCCTCCGCGGCGGGCACGCTGGTGTCCATGCTGACCCTGGGCCTGCCGACGACGGCGGTGGCGGCCGTCATGCTGGCGGCCTTCCAGCAGTACGGCATCCAGCCTGGGCCGCTCCTCTTCGAGCGCGAGCCCGACCTGGTGTGGGGCCTGATCGCCTCGCTCTTCGTGGGCATGGTGCTGCTGCTGGCGCTCAACCTGCCGCTGGCGCCGGTGTGGGCGAAGCTGCTGCGCATCCCCCGCCCCTACCTGTACGCGGGCATCCTGTTCTTCGCGGCGGTCGGCGCGTACGCGGTCGGCGGCGAGACCGTCGACCTGGTGATCCTGCTGATCATCGGTCTGATCGGCTTCGGCATGCGGCGGTACGGCCTGCCGGTGCTCCCCGCCGTCATCGGCGTCATCCTCGGCCCCAACGCGGAGCAGCAGCTGCGCCGTGCCCTGCAGATCAGCGACGGCAGCGTCACGGGTCTGGTCGACACGCCGTTCGCGGTGACGGTGTACGCGGTGACGGCCCTGCTGCTGGTCTGGCCCCTGCTGCGGAAGCTGGCGACGCGGGGCCGCCGGACCGGGTGAAGGCCGGTCCGGCGGCCGTTCACCGGGGAGGCGGTCGCGACGGCTGTCCGTCGCGGCCGCCTCCCGGACGCCGGAGGCGGTCGGGGTCCCGGAAGCGGTCGAGGTCCCGGAGGCAGTCGGGGTCCCGGAGGCGGCCGGGGTGTTCCGGGCGGGTTCAGACGATGCCGTGCACCCGCTGGGTGGTCAGTTCGTAGCGGGCGCCGACGACGGCCAGCTCGCCCGAGACCACCTTGGCGGCGAGATCGGGTTCCGCCGCGAGCTGGGCGCGGACGAGCCGTATGTTGGCGTCGATCGTCGCGTCGACGCGTGCGTCGCCCTCCTTGCCGTGATCGATGGCCGGGCTGATCCGGTCGGCCAGGTACTGGATGTGGCGGGGCAGCCGCACCCCCGACTCGTCTGCCTCGACGGTGGCCCTCACGGCTCCGCAGGACTGGTGGCCGAGCACCATGAGCAGCGGGATGCCGAGTTCGAGCACGCCGTACGCGAGGCTGCCGAGCACCGCCTCGTCGAGGACCTGGCCCGCGCTGCGCACGGTCATCAGGTCGCCGAGGCCCTGGTCGAAGACCAGTTCCGGAGGCACCCGGGAGTCGATGCAGCCGAGCACGAGGGCGAAGGGGTGCTGACCGGTCGTCAGGGCCTGCCGGACGGCGGGGGATTCGTCGGGGTGCTGTTCGCGGAAGGTGCGCCAGCGGCGGTTGCCCGCCTCCAGCTCCCGCAGGGCCTCCCGGGCGGTGGTGGGCCGCTTGCGCGCGGCGGTGGAGGGTGCGGCGACCGCGGGTGCGGCGGCGCCGGCAAGTCCCGTGCCGAGGACCGCGGTTCCCGCGAGCGCGGCGCGCAGGAGGGAGCGCCGGGCCGGGGGTGTCGCGCCGGACGCCCGGGCGGCCGTTGCCGTCCGCCGGGCGCGGGCGGGTATGTGGGGTGTCGAGTCGGAGATCACGCGGGGGAACATACGTCCGGCCGGTCACCCTTTCCCGCGGGTTGCCGAATCATGGGCGGGCGGGGGCGAATCATGAGCGGGTGTTGAACCGTTCTTGGTGACTCCGGGAGAGGTCCTTGGCCGGAGCCGGCAGGCGGTCGGCCGCCTCCCTTGCCCCGTCGCACCGCGACGGCCTAGCCTCATTTTGTGCCGATAGTAAACAAAGCCCGCAAGCACAATGCCGTGCCGGGCCGCCGCGGCCACGACCTCGTCCGGCTCCGTGTCGTCCTCACCGTCTTCTTCGCCCTGGACGGTTTCGTCTTCGCGGGCTGGGTCGTCCGCATCCCCGCCGTCAAGGAACAGACCGGCGCCTCCGCCAGCGCGCTGGGCCTCGCGCTGCTCGGCGTGTCCGCCGGGGCCGTCGTCACGATGATGCTCACCGGCCGGCTGTGCGGCCGCTACGGCAGCCACCGGGTGACCGTGGTCTGCGGCGTCCTGCTCTCCCTGAGCGTCGCACTGCCCCCGCTCACCCACTCCGCCCCCGCCCTCGGCGCCGTGCTGCTGGTCTTCGGCGCCGCGTACGGCGGGATCAACGTCGCCTTCAACAGCGCCGCCGTCGACCTCGTGGCCGCGCTGGGGCGTCCCGTCATGCCGAGTTTCCACGCCGCGTTCAGCCTCGGCGGCATGATCGGTGCGGGGCTCGGAGGACTGGTCGCGGGCTCCCTGTCCCCCACCCGGCACCTGCTGGGCCTGACGGTGATCGGCCTGGTGGTGACCGCCGTCGCGGGACGCGTCCTGCTCCGCTGCGAGGTCCCGGCGCCGGCGGACCGCGACGGGTCCGGGGCACGTCCGCCGCGCGAGGAGCGGGCAGCGCGCGGAACGGACGCCCGCACCCGCCGCCTGGTCGTCGTCTTCGGCCTGATCGCCCTCTGCACGGCGTACGGCGAAGGAGCCCTGGCCGACTGGGGCGCGCTGCACCTGGAGGAGGACCTGGGCGCCCGCCCGGGCGTCGCCGCGGCGGGTTACACGTGTTTCGCGCTGGCCATGACGATCGGTCGGCTCACCGGGACCAGGCTCCTGGAACGGCTCGGGCTGAGCCGGACCGTGATCGCGGGTGGCACCCTGGCCTGCGCCGGGATGCTGCTCGGCGCCCTCTCGCCCGCCGTCTGGGCGGCCCTGCTCGGCTTCGCCGTCGCCGGGCTCGGACTCGCGAACATCTTCCCGATCGCCGTCGAACGCGCCGGAGCGCTGGCGGGCCCGGGCGGCGTCGCCACCGCCTCCACCCTCGGCTACGGGGGCATGCTGCTGGGGCCGCCCGCGATCGGGTTCATGGCGGACTGGTTCTCCCTGCCCGCCGCCCTCACCAGCGTGGCGGTGCTGGCGGCGGTGGCGGCCGCCATCGGGTACGGGACGCGCCGGGTGACACGGGCCGGGCCCTGAGGAGTCCGCGCGCGGCCGGCTGATGTGCGGTGCCGGGCGCCTCCTCCACGTGCGCCCGGGCCGGGCCCGGTCCGGTCCGGCTCGTGGAGTCTCGTGCAGTCTCGTGGAGTACGGCCCGGCGGGCGGGTCCGCGTCCCCGCACGGAAGAACGCACGGAAGAATCGGACCGGCGCGCCCGGCCCCGTGCCGCCGCGGCGCGTCCGCGCACCGCACAGTGGTGTCCCACGCAACAGTGGTGTCCCACGCACCGAACGACCAGGAAGTGGATGTCATGACCGACGAGCTCACCGTCAGTGTCCTGGGCACCGGAATCATGGGCGCCGCGATGGCCCGCAACCTCGCCGGGGCCGGGCACACCGTCCGGGCCTGGAACCGCAGCCGCGACAAGGCCGAACCGCTGGCCGCCGACGGCGTGCACGTCGCCGGTACGCCCGCCGGGGCGGTCGAGGGCGCCGACGTCGTCCTGACCATGCTGTACGACGGTCCCGCCACGCTGGACGTCATGCGGCAGGCCTCGCCCGCCCTGCGCGCCGGCACCTCGTGGGTGCAGTCGACGACGGCGGGCATCGAGTCCGTCGGCGAGCTGGCCGGGTTCGCCCGTGAGAAGGGCCTGCTCTTCTACGACGCACCCGTGCTCGGCACCCGGGAGCCCGCGGAGGCGGGGCAGTTGCTCGTCCTCGCCGCCGGTCCGGCCGAGGGCCGGGACACCGTGACGCCGGTCTTCGACGCGGTCGGCGCCCGTACGGTGTGGACCGGCGAGGACGGGGCCGCGGCCGGCGCCACCCGTCTCAAGCTCGTGGCCAACAGCTGGGTCATCGCCGCCACCAGCGCGACCGGCGAGACCCTCGCCCTGGCCGGGGCGCTGGGTGTGGACCCGCGGAGCTTCTTCGACGCCATCGCCGGCGGTCCGCTCGACATGGGGTACCTGCACGCCAAGAGCGCTCTCATCCTGGAGGACCGGTTGTCGCCGGCGTCCTTCGCCGTGTCCACCGCCGCCAAGGACGCCCGTCTGATCGTCGAGGCCGGCGAGCAGAACGGGGTCCGGCTCGACGTCGCGGCCGCGAGCGCCGAACGCTTCGCCCGGGCGGCCGGGCAGGGGCACGGCGACGAGGACATGGCCGCCGCCTATTTCGCGAGCTTCGACGAGGGCACAGGAGGCGCAGGAGGTGCCGGGGGCATCGGAGGTACCGAGGACAGCGGAGGTGCCGGGAGCGCGTCCGGGCCGGACGCGGCCTCCGGCCGCTGACCGGACCACCGAACCGGAGCGCCGAACCGGGGCGCGGTGGGCGGCCGCGGAAGTCCCGTGCGGCCTCCGGGACTTCCGCGCCCGGAGCACGGCGGCCACCTCCGCTGTCGGCCACTTCCGCTGTCGGGCACCTCCACCCAGGGAGACCACCGGGTTCATTCGGCCCCGGCCCGGGAAGGCGGGCGCCAATCGGTCAGCCCCGCGGCCCGCCAGCCAGCATCCGTCCCAGCACCGCCCGGTGCAGCGGCAGCGCCTCGCCGTGCAGGGCGCGCCCCTTCTCCGTGAGGTACACCTGTACGCCGCGCCGGTCCTCCGGGCACATGCAGCGTTCCACGAGGCCGTCCTTCTCCAGGCGGCCGATCAGCCGGGACAGCGCGCTCTGGCTCAGGTGCACACGGCCGGCGATCTCCTGGACGCGGTACGCGGGTCCGCCGTCGGCGGACGCGCCCGCGGCCAGTACGTCGAGGACCTCGAAGTCGCTGGCCCCCAGGCCGTGTCGCTGCAGAGCCCGGTCGAGTTCGCACAGGGTGCGCGCGTGCACCGCGAGGAGGTCGCGCCACCGGTCCACGAGTTCCCGCTCGGCCTTTTCCTGAACCGCCATGGCCGCACCCTAGCGCGGACCGCCTTGCCCCGCCGGGCGCGCGGGGGCGACACTCTCCTCATGGGACACACCGGAGAGCGCCGCACCCAGTCCGAGCGCGACGCGATCACCGTGGAGATCGGATACGCGCTGGCCAGCGCCGTGTTCGCCGCAGCCGTGGTGTTCGGGGTCCTCGCCGGTCCCGCGCTGCTCTTCGACCTGCCGGGCGCGGTGGAGAAGGTCCTGCTCGCCTCCGGGACGGCCCTCGCGCCCGTCCTCTTCCTCCTGCGGGTGGTCTCGGTGCTGGTCCGGTTCCGGGAGGGCGGTCAGCCCAGCCACCCCGGGCGCACCGGCGCCGACTCGTAGGCCGGCACGACCCGGTGGGCCCGGTCGCGGGCGCCCGGCTTCACCCGGCTCCTCGTCAGGCGCCGCGCAGCGCGAGCGCAGCACCGCTTCGGCGAAGCCGTCAGCGGTCGAGTCTGGTCAGTACCCGCTCCGCCATCGGGTGCGAACGCACCAGCTCCCCCAGGGAGGTGGACCCGCGGGTGATGCCCGCGAACGCCTTCCAGGCCGGACGGAAGCCGGTGAGCGCGGCGTGGAACGCACCGGGCCGGCGCGCGAAGATCGCGAGCATGCGCTTGCCGATGCTCATCTCGACACCCAGTCCCGCCTTGATCGCGAAGGCGTAGTTCAGCGCCTGCCGCCGCGTGTCCACGGCGTCGTGGGCCTCCGCGATCCGTACCGCCCACTCCCCGGCCAGCCGCCCGGAGCGCAGCGCGAAGGAGATGCCCTCGCGGGTCCACGGCTCCAGGAGCCCGGCCGCGTCCCCGCACACCAGCACCCGTCCCCGCGACAGCGGCGAGTCGTCGGCGCGGCAGCGCGTCAGGTGCCCGGACGAGACGCTGGGCTCGAAGCCGGCGAGGCCGAGCCGGGCGATGAAGTCCTCCAGGTACCGCTTGGTGGCGGCGCCTTCGCCCCGCGCCGAGATGACCCCCACGGTGAGCGTGTCGCCCTTGGGGAACACCCACCCGTAACTGCCTGGAAGAGGGCCCCAGTCGATGAGGACCCGTCCCTTCCAGTCCTCCGCGACCGTCTCCGGCACCGGGATCTCCGCCTCCAGGCCGAGGTCGACCTGGTCGAGCTTCACCCCGACGTGTGCTCCTATCCGGCTGGCGCTGCCGTCCGCGCCGACGACCGCCCGGGCCAGCAGGGTCTCGCCGTCCTGGAGGACGACGGCGACCGAGCGCCGGTCGGGAACGGCCGAGCCGTGCTGCTCGACACGCGAGACCGTGACCCCCGTACGCAGCTCGGCGCCGGCCTTCTGGGCGTGCTCGACGAGCTGCTGGTCGAACTCGGGCCGGTTGATCAGCCCGAAGAGCATCTGCCGGGACCGGCGGGTCCGGGTGAACCTGCCGTCCAGCGAGAACGTCACCGCGTGCACCCGATCCCGGAAAGGCAGCTCGAAACCGGGAGGCAGCGCGTCGCGGGTCGGTCCGATGATGCCGCCGCCGCACGTTTTGTAACGGGGCAGTTCCGCTTTCTCCAGCAACAGGACGCGGCGCCCCGCGACCGCTGCCGCATAGGCGGCCGAGGCGCCCGCGGGTCCCGCGCCCACCACGACGACGTCCCATACCTGCTGTGCGTCGTCCGTAGAGTTCTCGCTGCTCACGATGGTCTGCTGCTCCGATCCAGCCGCCTGCCGCACCTGCTCCACGCATCCTACGGCGGCGTCCGGCGAAGACCGCTGTGGGAGGATCGGCAGCGTATGCAGCGCGCACACCCACAGGCGCGCCGCACCCGTGCCCTTCCGTACAACGTCGCACCCACGAGGAGCGTGCCCATGCCGTCGAATCCGGTCGCCGAGACCGTCGCATCCCTGATGCCCAGGGCGAAGGCGGAGCTCACCGAGCTGGTGGCCTTCAAGTCGGTGGCGGACTTCGGCCAGTTCCCGCGGAGCGAGAGCGAGGGGGCCGCGAACTGGGTGGCCGGCGCGCTGCGCGCCGAGGGCTTCCAGGACGTCGCCCTGCTCGACACCCCCGACGGCACGCAGTCGGTCTACGGCTTCCTGCCCGGCCCCGAGGGCGCGAGGACCGTCCTGCTGTACGCGCACTACGACGTGCAGCCGCCCCTCGACGAGGCGGGCTGGGAGACGCCGCCGTTCGAGCTGACCGAGCGGAACGGCCGCTGGTACGGGCGCGGTGCCGCCGACTGCAAGGGCGGTCTGGTCATGCACCTGCTGGCCCTGCGCGCCCTCAAGGCGAACGGCGGCGTCCCGGTCGCCGTCAAGGTGATCGCGGAAGGGTCGGAGGAGCAGGGCACGGGCGGCCTGGAGCGGTACGCCGAGCAGCACCCGGAGCTGCTCGACGCCGACGCGATCGTCATCGGCGACGCCGGGAACTTCCGGGCCGGTGTGCCGACGGTCACCACCGCGCTGCGCGGCATGACGCTCGTCCGCGTCCAGGTCGACACCCTCGAAGGCAATCTGCACTCCGGGCAGTTCGGCGGCGCGGCGCCCGACGCGCTGGGCGCGCTGATCCGCGTCCTCGACTCGCTGCGCGCCGAGGACGGGTCGACGACCGTCGACGGGCTGACGGGCACCTCGCGGTGGGACGGCCTGCAGTACGACGAGGCGCAGTTCCGCAAGGACGCCAAGGTGCTCGACGGTGTCGGGCTGATCGGCTCGGGCACGGTCGCCGACCGCATCTGGGCGCGGCCCGCCGTGACCGTGCTCGGCATCGACTGCCCGCCGGTGGTCGGCGCCACGCCCTCCGTCCAGGCGAGCGCCCGCGCGCTGGTCAGCCTGCGCGTGCCGGCGGGCGTGGACGCCGCCGGGGCGACCAAGCTGCTCCGGGCCCACCTGGAGGCGCACACCCCGTGGGGGGCACGGGTGAGCACCGAGCAGACCGGCCAGGGACAGGCGTTCCGCGCCGACACCACGAGTCCCGCGTACGCGGCGATGGCTCAGGCGATGAGTGCCGCGTACGACGGCGCCGAGATGCAGTACGCGGGCCAGGGCGGCTCCATTCCGCTGTGCAGCACCCTCGGGTCGCTGTATCCGCGGGCGGAGATCCTGCTGATCGGGCTGAGCGAGCCGGAGGCGCAGATCCACGCGGTGAACGAGAGCGTGTCGCCGGACGAGCTGGAGCGGCTCGCCGTGGCCGAGGCGCTGTTCCTGCGGAACTACGCGGCGAACTGAGCGGTCCCGCCCCGGACGGCCTCCTCATCCGCCTGGAGGCCGGGGTGCCGCTATCCCTTCGGCACCCCGGCCTCCAGGTACAGCGCGGCGCCCCGTTCCCGTGCGCGCAGGGCCCAGCGCAGGCGTTCGTAGCGGACCGGCGGCAGGAGTGCGGCGGCCTCCTCCTCGGTGGCGAAGCGCCAGTCGCGCAGTTCGGGGCCCGGGAGGAGCATGCGGCGGGCCGCGCCGCCGTCGAGCCGGCCGCCGTCGAAGAGGAGGCGCAGGCCGCCGTAACCCGGGGGGACCGGCGGTTCCCAGTCGACGACCAGCAGGCGGAGTGTGCCGGTGAGCCGGATGCCGGTCTCCTCGGCCACCTCGCGCATGCCCGCGAGCGCCGGCGCCTCGCCCGACTCGACGACGCCGCCGGGGAACTCCCAGCCGGCCTTGTAGGTCGGGTCGACGAGCAGCACCCTGTCCCGCTCGTCGAAGAGGAGCACCCCCGCCGCGACGGTCTCCGAGGTGGGCTCGGGGGTCTGCACGATGTCGCAGACCGGCACGGATCCGCTGCTCACGGCCTCGGCGACGCGTACGGCGGTCTCGTACGGGGTCAGTGCGCCGTTGTCGACGGGGTGGGCGTCCGCGGTGAGCCAGCCGGCGAGGGCGGCGCGGTAGGGCTCGATCTGGTCGTACGACCACTGGCGCACCCGCATCTCCCCGTCCGGGAGGTCGGGCGGGACCTCCCGGACGGCTATCCGGTCGCGCAGGATCGTTTCCGCCGGAGCGAGCAGCACATGGCGTACCGCTATCCTGCGGGACGCGAGCCCGCCGAAGATCTCGTCGCGGTAGTCCTGGCGGAGCAGCGTCATGGGAACCACGAGCACGCCCCCGAGTTCGGAGAGCATCGCGGCGGCGGTGTCGACCACCAGCCGCCGCCAGATCGGCAGGTCCTGGAAGTCGCCGACCTCGGCGAGGCGCTTGGCGGGCAGCAGGTGCGTCAGTTCGGTACCGATGATCTCGGGGTCGAAGAGTGTGCTGTTCGGGATCAGGTCGATCAGTTCCCGTGCGGTGGTGGTCTTCCCCGCACCGGACGCACCGTTGATCCAGACGACGATCACTCGTACTCCAGGATAGGAAGGCCGCTGAACAGCGGCGGAGCCGGATTCGCGGGGCCGTCTGGGAGGGGCATGGTAAAAGTCGGCGTCCACAACCCGGCCCCCACCACCTCCTTCTCCCACACGCTCTGGAGATACCCAACTATCCGCTCCTCCATCGCGCGTGTCACCTCGCTGTAGGTGCCCTCCACACCGGGCGGCTCGGCGACCGTGCCAGTGCCGGACACCGCAGTCGGTTCTCCGTGCGCGACGCGGGCATCGTCGATCGGCCGCCGACCGTACCCGGGGCTTCGACGATGGAACGGGGGGCTGCGCCGCACTGGGGACCGGGTGCGGCACACGGCTCCTCCGGGTCCGCACACGAGCTGTAGCGCGAGGCTTCAACGGAGGTTCGTGGAGTCATACTTGACCATGGGGGAACCAGGCCGCGGCAATGTGAGACGCGAGAGGCAGTCGTCCGGTGAACAGTGGCAAGCAGGGCGTGAAAAAGGTCGAAGTGCGGCTCAAGTGGGATCCCAGTGCCTGGAATCAGCCACCGCACCACCTCGACATCATCGCCGCGACCTACTCGGCGGACGCCCCGTACGGCAAACCCGTGTACGTCGTCCACTTCGACAGCCGCTCACCGGACGGCACCATCAACATGAGCCGGCACAGCCGGACCGGTCAGGGCTTCGGCTACGTGGAAGTGATGACCCTGGAGCTCGATCGGCTCGCCTCCTCCTTCGCACGGGTGGTCGTGGGCGTGGTCATCCACCAGGACGGCGGCCGCAAGACGTTCGGCGATCTGACCGGTGCCGGAGTGCAGGTTGTCGAGGGGTACGAGGAACTCCTCAAGGACGATTTCGCGCGGGTCTCCGCCTTCACAGCCACGACGGTCGCGCAGTTCACCCGGGGCACTGCCGCGGCGTGGGATTTTCATGAGGTGGTCCGAGGCTTCGACAGCGACCCCGTCGCCTTCACCGCGGACATGGGCAGTACCCCGTAACCGGCGCGGCCCGATCGGCCGGGCCAGGTCGGCCGTGCACTGATTCACGGCGTCGTCTCCAGCAACCGCATGACCTCGGTCTGCTGGGAAGCACCGGGGCCGGGTGCGAGGGACACCGCGACTCCGCAGGCCCGGCGGCAGAGGTCGGCACAGCCGGGATACCGGCCTTGACGCGTTCGAGTCCACGGACGTCGGCAGTGACGACGGGTGCCGGCGAGCGGGTGGCGGCTGCTGTCAGTCACGAGCGCCGTCCTGCGGGACCGGGTCGGCTGCCGCCCGGGCGGTGTGCTGGTAGATGTCGGGGATGCCGTCCGCGTCCGCGCCGGTGTTCTCCTCCTCGTACAGGCGCCGGTGGAGCCGGTTGCGCAGGCGCAGGATCGGCGCGGCCAGGAGGGCGGCGGCGAGGGGGACGATGAGCACGGCGGCTTTGACCTGCTCACCCAGCGCGGTCTCGGGGAAGGCGAGTTCGCCGATGAGCAGGGCGACGGTGAAGCCGATCCCGGCGAGGGCCGGGAGTCCGAGGACGTCGGCCCAGGCCAGGTCCGGGTTGAGCTGGGCGCGGGTGAAGCGGGCCGCGAGGTAGGTACCGGCGAAGATGCCCAGGGTCTTGCCCACGACCAGGCCCACGACCACGCCCAGCGGCTCGGGGCTGGTGAACACCGCGCCCAGATCGCTGACGGAGATACTGACCCCGGCGGCGAACAGGGCGAACAGCAGGACGAGGAACGCTCCCAGCGCCGCCGCAGTCATTCCGCCTGCGGCCACACATCCTTCTTCTTCCACAACCCGACCGCGCCCTCGTCGCGTTCCAGAGCCCGACGGGCGGGCGACTGCCAGGACCAGCCGTGCCGGTGCAGCAGCCGCCGCACCGCCGCCGAGAAAACCTCCAGCTGGAACTGCCGCGAGATCAGTACCCGAATTCTCGACAGGGTCCAGCGCCGGCCCTCCCGGCCGTGCGCGGCCGGCCCCCGCCGGACCGGCTCCTTCTCCACCGCCGGCCTACCGCAGGGATTGCCCCCCTCACCCCCTCCGACGACACCCCGAACAGATCAGTACCTCCTCGTCAGGACCTGTTCGCCGCTCGGGGAGCGACGTCGACGACTGCCTTGACCGGTCCTGTGTCGGTTGTTCCGATGATCATCACCTCACCCGGCTTGTCGGTTGCGCCAGGTGGCAACGGTTGCCAGCGGACGGGAACACCGGTGATCCGGTTGTCGGCGGTGGTGAGCACACGGACCGACGGGGGCAGCTCCGGGGCGGTGCCGACTACCGTGGCGGTGTGGAGGGTGTCCTGGAGGATGTGCTCGGCGCGGCTGGCGTTGAAGACGTTGACGGACGCGTGCGGCTCCCACGTGTTCGCCATGCCGGGCACGGCCCGGAACATCGCCTGGTAGCCGGCGGGCTCCCACACCAGCACCCCTGAACCCTGGTTGTCGACCACGTCGTTGGCGGCCTGGAACACCCTCTGGATGGCGTCCGCCTGCCCCTGAACCGTTCGCGGGTACGGTGAGTTGGGCAACGGCGAGCCGTCGCCGCCCGAGGCGGGGTAAGCGGTTTCAGCGATGTCGATTTCGTAGCCGGGATAGCTGGTGGCCATGGTGTTCAGGTTGAGATCCAACGCCTCGGGCGCACCATGCCACTCCGGGTAGTACGAGATGGCCAGCACATCAGGGTTCTGACCCTTTGCCTTGACCCGGGTGAGGAACTGGTGCCAGAATTCCATGGTTTTGTCGATCTTGTCCTTGCCGACGATCACGTGTGTCTCGACCCTGGATGTCGGTGACACGTCCCGGACGGCCTTGATCCCGGCTGCGGCCAGGGTGGTGAACCGGTCCCACGCCTGGTCGTAGAGCTGCTGCTCCACCGGGTCGGTTGACCGCCAGTACTTCCACAGCAGGCCACCGCCCGGCTTGGACTGGTAGACGTCCGCCTGGTCGACGAAGTACGGCGGAGTCGTCGTGCCGATGAGGGCCGCCTCGCTGCCGTACATGAAGCCATTGATGATCTCGTTGCCGACGGCTACCTTCTCCGGCGTGGTGCCCTGCTGCATCAACCGGTCCACATAGTCGGCGGTGTGGTCGTACACGGCCTTGGACAGGTCCGCGAACTCCAGCTCGGCCCAGGCGCGCGGCTTCGGTTGCTTGCTCGGGTCCGCCCATGAGTCCGCGTAATGGAAGTCGATACCCAGGCCCATGCCCCGCTGCTTGATCCACTTCGCTGAGACCAGTGAGCGCTCCGGACCCTGGCGTGGTATCGGCGTCGGTTGCCCGGTGCTTTCGCTGCGCGGCTCGTTGAATATCCGCAGCCGGGTGTGCTGCATGCCACGGTCCTTGGCCACGTCGAGCAAGTGCGGTCCGGCGCCCCGGTCCTGTGCGAGCGGATTCACCCAGTACTGTCGGTCCTGGACGTCGTCCACCCAGGACAGATCGGCGCCGAGGGTCAGGTCGTCGCGCAGGTAGTTGAAGACCTGCAGCTCGCTGACACCGGCCCGGGCACCATCCGGTCCGCCGGTGAAGATCAGCCGGACGAAGCGCGTTGCCGGCCGGGTGAACAGGTGCACCTCCCCTCGCGACACGGCCCGGTTGTGGGACCTGTCGGCGATGGTCTTCCATCGGCGACCGTCGGATGAGGCCTCGACCACGTACCGGTGGGCCACACCGCGGTCCGGAAACAGCACCTTGACCTTGCGCAGGTTGTCGTAGGTCCCACCGAGATCGACGGTGAGCCGCTGCCGGTCGCCTGCACGCTCCGGGCGCCAGGACGTCGTCGGATCGCCGTCGATGGCCAGCCCTGCGTTCGACGAGCCGGTGGCGGCCGTCGCCGAGGCCCAGGGCTTGGCGGCGATATTGCTTTCGATCGGCTTGATGTCGGCGGTGCCGAAGAGCGCGTGGGCCGGCCGGGGCACCATGAGCAAGTTCGCGGACACCATGGTCACCAACGTCGCCGTGCCCGCGATGACGCGGGACAGACGCTTGCTGCTCATGTCCTTCTCCTAACGTGTCACACAGGGGCGGCATGGCCTGTTCCGTACGCTCTGCCGGTCGACAAGACCGGCAGAGGACGGGATGTCAGTCAGTCGACATCGCGACAGCCGACGTCGGGCAGTCCGGTTGTCGCGGTCGGATCCAGCCGGATGGTGTCGTCGCCCGCTTGGGCGCGTTGGCTTCGTGGTCGCCCCGTAGCTGCCCGACTTGGGGCCGACTCCGTCACCGGAGGGTGTCGTCGTCCCCGGCACGTACCCGTTGCACCAGGCCCACGAGTTCTCGATGATCGCGGGCGGGCAGGCGGAGATGAGGTCGAACCCGCCATCGGCGTTCCACCACGCCCGACAGCCCCGGAACACGTTCGCGGCGCGGTCGGCCGGCGTGCAGTGCGAACCGAACCCGTCGGCGTTCTCGCCGGGACCGTCGTCGCTGTGCAGGTCGTGGTTGTCATGCGAGTCCGATTCGTGTTCTCCACGATCCCGGCGGCGACGTCTGCGCTGCCGTGGGAGGAGAACATCGACATGCCCCACATGCCGTCGTTCGCGGCGAAGTGGCTGAAGAACGTCGTCATCACGTCGTACTTCTGTGGCTGGGTCAGGTGGATGTACACGGTCGAATTCGAATGGCCGCTCCTTCCCGCGCCGGCCGCGTGTGTGTCGTGGCGGGCGGCTGGTCGTGGGGGTGGGTGTCGCCCGGCCCCGGTGGGGGGTGGGCGAAGCGGTGGGTCGTTGCCGATCGGCCCTCTCCCCGGTCGGCCGCCCGTGCGGTGGAGCAGGGGCGGCCGTGCGGCGGGGTTCAGGGGGTGTGGACGGTGGGCCGTGGGGCCGTCGGCATCCCGTTGCCGATGAAGAAGCTCGGGTGCGGCGGCTGGTTGTACGCGGTGTTCTGCCAGGCCAGGGCCGTACGGTACATCGAGTCGTGGAGGAGGGTCGTGATCCGAGTGGTCGTCTGGTGCGGCGTGGAGTAGATCCGCAGAGCCGTGTTCCCGGCCGTCGGCCAGACGACCTCCTCACGCCAGTCGCCGAGGAGGTCACCGGACAGGGACGGCGTGGACTTGGTGCCGTTGTTGGAGTGGACGCCGGAAGCGGTGAGCAGGCGGGTGTCGCCGGAGGTGCCGTACTTGTCGACACGGGTGCCGTCGAGGAGTTCGCGGACGGGGTCCCCGTCCCACCAGCTGAGGAAGTTCATGCTGGAGGGCTCCCGACCGAGGGAGGCGCCGGTCGCCGAGCGCAGGGTGGTGTCGGATGCCGACCACGCCTCGGCGCCCGGACTGCCGGCGTGAACGTCGGCGGCGACGCCTCGGCCGTTGTCCGAACCGGAGGCCGTCTGCCACAGGATCTGGCCGGTGCGCGCGTCCGCCATCCACGAGCCCGGCTTGCTCTTGTCCTCGGAGACCTTGAAGTACTCCAGGCCCGCGCGGGAGGGGTTGAGGTCGCTGACGTGCCCCGCGTCGCCGTGGCCGAGCCGGGTGGTCCACAGCCCGTTGCCGTTGTCGTCCACGGTCATTGCGCCGTAGACGATCTCGTCCTTGCCGTCCGTGTCGACGTCCGCGACGGACAGGCTGTGGTTGCCCTGGCCGTCGTAGCCCCTGCCGCTGTTGGTGGAGGAGGAGGTGTCGAAGGTCCATCGTCGGGTGAACTGGCCGTTCCGCCAGTCCCAGGCTGCGATCACGGAACGTGTGTAATAGCCGCGTGCCATGATCAGCGAGGGGCGGGAGCCGTCGAGGTAGGCCGTTCCGGCCAGGAAGCGGTCGACACGGTTGCCGTAGTTGTCGCCCCAGGAGGACACGTTGCCGCGGGCCGGGGCATAGTCGACGGTCCCCATCGCCCTGCCGGTCTGACCGTTGAACATCGTGAGGAACTCCGGGCCGGACAGGACGTAGCCGCTGGAGTTGCGGTGGTCGGCGGACGCGTTGCCGATCACGGCACCGGTGCCGTCCCGGGTGCCGTCCGCGGTCTTCATGGCGACCTCGGCCTTGCCGTCGCCGTCGTAGTCGTACACCTGGAACTGCGTGTAGTGCGCGCCGGAGCGGATGTTGCGGCCCAGGTCGACGCGCCACAGCCGGGTGCCGTCCAGCTTGAGGCCGTCGACGATCGTGTTGCCGGTGTACCCGTCTTGTGCGTTGTCCTTGGCATTGGTGGGATACCACTTCAGGACCAGGTCGAGCCTGCCGTCGCCGTCCAGGTCGCCGACACTGGCGTCGTTGGCCTCGTAGGTGTACGACACCCCGTCCGGGGTCCTGCCGCCGGCCGGCGGCGAGATCGGCACGTCCAGGTATCCCGACCGGAACTGCAGCGCGTGCTCGGAGGGGGCCTGCTCGGTGCCGTTCACGACCGGGCGCACCGTGTAATCGGCGGAGTTCGCGGCGCCTGCGTCCAAGTAGTTCGTGGAGCCGGTGATCGGCGAGGAGTTGAGCCTGGTGCCGCCGCGGTAGACGTTGAAGGCCACGTCGTTGGGGTCGGTGGCCAGCCAGCGCCATGACACGAGGTTCCCACTGCCCGTGTGGACGCTGGTCAGACCTCGGTCGAGGCGCTCCACCTGCCGTGCGGTCGCGGCGTGTGCGGTCTGCGGCAGCACGGTGAGCGCGGAGGCTGCCAGTGCGACGGCGGCGGTAAGAACGGCCGCAGCCCGGCCGCCTGGGAATCGGCGCATTCTCCGTTGACGCGGCGCCGGACGGGGGCGCCGGGATATATCGGTCACAGTGACCTCCGGGGTGGGGATGTGCGTACCTGTCGGTGGATCGCGGGTCGTGGCCGAGCGCGGTACCGCCCTCGCGGAAGACGCAGGTGGTGATGTTCTGCGCCGGCAGGTTCAGTGCCGCTGTACCGCCGTGTCCGGCAGCACAGCGGCGATGCCTGTGCCGTGGTGGACGGTGCCGGACCGGCCCGGGCGTCAGGACCTCCTGGAAGATTGCCCGTGCCGGCATCTGCTCGGGGGTGGCGCGAGCAGCGAAACGTCCGTCGTGGAGCCGGCGACCGAACACCTCACGCCTCGCTGTCCGCGTTCGTGGATGATCAAGGAGGTGCCACCACGCATGTGAGTGACGCGGACATGACAGTATTGTTCTGACGATCCTCATAGGCGGGAACGTCACGCCGGGTGCGCGGAGCGGTTGCTCCTCAGCTCAGGGCGGCTTCCCATTTGGTGTTGGACCCGGATGCGTCGGCCGGGAGGCGGTCCCGGGCGGCGGTGTCGCCGTACATGGTCCAGCGCGCCCAGTCGACGACGGTCCTCGGGAAGCGCTGGTCGCTCCAGAAGCTGGTGTGGCTGCCGCCGACGAAGGTGAGGAACGCCTTGGGCCAGGCCATCTCCGCGTACGCCTGCCGGGCCGAGGAGTACGACGTGGTCGAGTCCCGGTCTCCGTGCACGAACAGGACCTTGGCCGAGACCGAACGGGACGGGTTGCCCATGTCCACGCAGGACTGCGGGTTGGCGGAGATGATCCGGCTGTCGGGCCAGGAGGTCAGCAGGCCGTGGGTGACCATGCCGCCCAGGGAGTGGCCCGAGACGCCGACGCCGATCCCGGTGTTGATGTGCCCGGCCAGCGGACCGCTCGCGTTGAGCGCGAGAGTGTTGGTGAGGATCTGCGAGACGTCCTTGGACGTGTTGCCGTTGTTGACGTCGATGAAGTTGTGGTTGAAGTGCGGCGCGGGGACGATAAAGCCCGCCGAGGCCAGGGCCCGGATGATGAACAGGGAGTTCTGGGGGCTGCTTCCGTAGCCGTGGGTCATGTTGTGGACGGGGAAGATCCCGCCTGCGACCGGGGCGTCCGTCACCGGGTTGCCGCCGGCGGCGCCGGTGGCGGGGTAGTAGACGTAGGTGGTGCACGGGCGGCTGCCGCGAGTCCAGTCGTACCTGCGCACGCCGACCGCGAACGGCGTGGTCGGCGCCGTACCCGACGGCCGCACGGCGGCGCCTGCCTGCCCGGTGCCGAGCAGTGACGCGCCCACGCCCGCTGCTCCGGCCGCGCTCAGTGCCAGGAACGTACGCCGTTGCATGCTCATGAATGACTCCTGTGCGGAGGGCTTGTGGGGGCGGTGCGGCTCGGTCGGACCATCGGGTGAGGCATCGACGCTGGTACGCCGGTCACGCTGCACATGGCTTCCAGGTGGTGGCCCGGTCGTGGTCGCGCGTTCCTGCTTCGGCTCACCACCTGCGCCGCGGATGCTCGGGGCACCGGCGACGCGCTGCGGACGCCGGTGACCGGGAGGAGGGCCGCGGTCTCATGGCCCAGGGCGGAGTAGCTGCGCCGCTCGGTGTCCGTCAGGCCGGGGCGGCCGATCGCCGGCATGTGCGGGCCGTTGAAGCCGGGACGCGCGTAGGACGGGAGGGGGACGTTTGCGCCGATGACGGTCTGCCCGCTCGTCGCCCTGGTGCCCTCGCCCCCTGCGGCCCACCGGTTCGTGCTGCCGTCCGTGGTGCATGGAAGAACCCTCCTGTAGCAGCGATGGTGCGCCACCTCCCGGCCCGTCGTTGCTGTCGGGCGCGCTCACGGACAGGAGACGGAGACGTGCGGATGCGACGACAGCGAGGACCTCTTCGATCCATACACCGTAGATGCGCCCTGGGAACGTTCCCAGCTTCCTCAAGCAACAAACAGAGTCCCGATCGGGCATTGTTCTGTCAATCGTTGACACCAAACCCGTTTGCGCCTGGAGCGCACGCCGAAGGGGCGCGCGAGCGGCACTGCTGCCGCCGAGGCTTCACCGTGGGCCGATCCGTCAGCCGTCGGCCCTCGCAACGAAGGGTGCCGGGCGTCAGGCTCCGCTGGGGCCATGCAGTCCATGCGGGTGGCGAGGCTCGCGCCCGCGGCAGGCGGCTGTCAGCCGTGGCCGATACCCGCACTCATGCCGGCGATCGTGTGGGCCCTGATGTCGAGGCGCGGCCCTTCGGCGAAACGGGTCACCACCGCGCGGACGTGGTCCTGGGCCGGCTGGAGCAGACCGTCATACACTGCGACGCAGGTTTCCCGAGCCCGGGACCGGGGCCAGTCGGGAGGCAGCAGCCCGATCGGGAGCAAGGGGTCCAGGATGGGGAAGTGCCGGTAGGTTTGCATCACCTCGGTCCTGGCGCGAACCGCCTCGGCGCCGGTGACGCTGCCGGCGCCGATACGGGGAAGCAGGTCGCTCCAACGCCGGGTGAACGTTCGATAGTGCTCGGCGATGCCGGGCAGGTCCCACGCCTCGACCGGGTTGCGGTTGGCCTCCGTCTCCAGATCCTCCTGCCGTGCGCGGAACACGCTCACCGCTCCCCGCACCAGGTCGGCCACCTCGATCCGCCCTTTGGGGGTCAAGGGGTACGGCGACACCCAGAGTGCGTCGTACAGCGGTGCGAACCCCCGCCACCGCAGTGCGGTGCGCAATGCGCGCCGCCGCGTGCTCTCCGTTTCCGGAAAGGAGAAGGCGATCAGTGTCCACCATCCGTCCCATGCGTCGGGTTGCGTGGTGAACGTGGCGATCGAACTGGCGCCGCTCCACAGGTCGGTGGCGGCCTCCGGTGTCAGTCGGTAAGAGCTGTAGCGCCCCTGCCGGCTGCCTTCCAGCACCCCTCGGCGCGCCAGCCTGCTGATCGTCGTACGGGCGGCGCCGTCGGCCACGTGGAACTCGCCGAGCAACGCCACGATCGCCGCCGACGGCAACCACGCCCGGACCGGGAAGGTGTAGTCGGCGATCAAGGTGATCGCCAGTCCCTGCGGTGACACGGCGTTCTGCCAGCCGGTCGCCCGCACGGGACCGGCGCCGTCACCCTCGGCGGAGAAGATGTCCTCGAGGTCGGACAGGTTCGCCAAGGTCAGCTCCGGCGTGATCGAAACGGTGCCACCACTGTAACGACTGCGCGATCCTCCGGCCGGAGCTTCCGCAGCAGTACCTCTCATCCGTTCGGTGCCCCCGCTCCGAGAGCCCGGTCCCCGCCGGTCGCTCCATCGGTCGGTTGACAGGCACGCGCCCGATCGGGAAATTAATGATATCTTTTGTGGGAACGTTCACAGTTTCAGGCCGTGAGGCGGATCATCCTCGATCCGTTCGCCGTCCCCGGCGGCTGGAACCACGCCTCACTCACCGTCCCCGGAGCCGCGGACATCGTGAGTCGCGCCTGCTGGGTCGTGGTTGGCCCAGTCGTGGAACCTCGCCACCCGCACGGAGGCGGCGCAGGCGTACTCGTCAGCCTGCCCCAGGGTGGCGAAGCACCTGGGGGCGCCGCCTTCGTTGCGCGTGGCCGTGGCGTCGTGCATACGCCCAGGTCGCAGGGCATCGGTTTATTCTCCGGCGGGCCCTAAGTAAGGCGAGGAGCGGGACCGGATAGAAGCAGGTAGGAATGCTGACCGGGCCTTGCGTCGGCGCAACCGTTGATCCAGACGATCACGGTTCCCCCTCTGCTGTGTGGCCCCCTGAGGCTTGCCCGCTCCCCCCTGCCATGGAAACCAGGTCCTGATGAGGTCGCGTCCGACGGGCCGAACGCAGCCGAAAGCCCGGCCCCACCGGGCCGGGCTCGGGACGGAAGGGGTCGGAAGGGCCGGTCAGTCCTCCTCCGGGGAGCCGTCGTCCAGGGCCATGCTGCCCTGACTGACCGTCCGGTCGACGGTGGTGACGGTGTCCTGGAGGTCGAGGTTGCCGAGGGCGTCGGCGCCCTGGGAGTGGGAGGGGGTGACGGCCGCCACGACGAAGCCGGTGGCGAGGGAGGCGATGGCCAGCATGCTGCGCTTCTTCATGCCCGGTTCAACTGCCGACCCGCCCATGGGTCACGGTCGGACTTTCCACCCGCATCCTCCAAGGGGCGCGGGGAACTGCGCGACAAGCCCCCACCGGCCCGCACGTCCCGGCGACCGACCGCCGCCCCCGACCGGCTCGCCCCCGACCGGCTCGCCCCTCAGCCGGCCCGCCCTTCAGCAGGCCGCCCCGGAGAACAGCGCGCGGCTCAGCCGCCGACCCCCGCGACGGTGGCGCTCGGCCTCCGGCTGAGCGCGGCCGCCGCGGCCCCCACCAGCCCGGCGTCCGTGCCCATCCGGGCCGGCGTCACGGTGAGCCGCTGCACGAACGACAGCGTGGCGTAGTCGCGCAGGGCGGCCCGCAGCGGCGCGAACAGGACCTCGCCCGCCTTGCCCACCCCCCCGCCGATCACCGCGATGTCGATCTCCACCAGGGTCGCGGTCGCCGCGATGCCCGCCGCCAGCGCCCGCGCGGCACGTTCGAAGGAGGCCGTCGCGACGGGGTCGCCCGCCCGGGCCGCGGCGGCCACGGCGGCGGCGGAGGTGTCGCCCCCGGGACCCGGCCGCCAGCCGCCCTCGACGGCGCGGCGCGCGATGTTCGGGCCGCTCGCGATGCGTTCGACGCAGCCGCGGGCCCCGCACGGGCACCGGTCGCCGTCGAGGTCCACGCTGATGTGACCGATGTGACCGGAATTGCCCGTGGGCCCCGGGTGCAGCTGTCCGCCCAGCACCAGGCCGCCGCCGACGCCCGTCGAGACCACCATGCAGAGCGCGTTGTCGTGGCCGCGGGCGGCCCCCTGCCAGTGCTCGGCCGCCGTGATGGCCACACCGTCGCCGATCAGTTCGACGGGCAGCCCGTCCGCCACGGCGCGGACCCGCTCGACGAGGGGATAGCCGCGCCAGCCGGGGACGTTCACCGGGCTCACCGTGCCCGCCGAGGCGTCCACGGGACCGGCGCTGCCGATACCGACCGCCGTGACCCCGCTCCACAGCGGGGAGGCGGTCAGCTCGCCGAGCACGGCCTCGACGGCCCGCATGACGGTGTCGCCGTGCTCCTGCGCGGGCGTCGGCCGCTGGGCGCGCAGCAGGATCCGGCCGTGGCCGTCCACCAGCGCTCCGGCGATCTTGGTGCCGCCGATGTCGAGCGCGGCCACGAGGTCGGTGTGCATCAGTGTCAGTTCTCCCGATCGGAGCCCGGTGGGACATGAGGAAGGAGCAGGGCCGGTCACGCGGTGGAGAGCGGGCCGGAGAATGCGTTGCACAGTCTCTCTCGCATCTGACAACGTTGTCCAGGCTCTATGCTCGACCGCACATCCCGATCCGGCTGTCCGCCGAGTCCGTCAGGACCGGCGCAGCCACACGGACTACAGGACAGGACAGCGCATCGTGGCCGAGACCGCCCGCCGAACCGAGAGCCGCTACGGCAACCGTCCGACCATGAAGGACGTCGCCGCGCGTGCCGGGGTCGGTCTGAAGACGGTGTCGCGCGTAGTCAACGGCGAGCCCGGGGTCACCCCCGACACCGAGCGCCGGGTGCAGGAGGCGATCGAAGCGCTGGGCTTCCGGCGCAACGACAGCGCGCGGGTGCTCCGCAAGGGACGCACCGCGAGCATCGGTCTCGTCCTGGAGGACCTCGCGGACCCGTTCTACGGTCCGCTGAGCCGGGCGGTGGAGGAGGTGGCGCGCGCCCACGGCGCCCTGCTGATCAACGGGTCCAGCGCCGAGGACCCGGAGCGCGAGCAGGAACTCGTCCTCGCGCTGTGCGCGCGCCGCGTGGACGGGCTGGTGGTCATCCCGGCCGGTGACGACCACCGCTACCTGGAGCCCGAGATGAAGGCGGGCGTCGCCACGGTGTTCGTGGACCGCCCCGCGGGGCAGATCGACGCGGACGTCGTGCTCTCCGACAGCTTCGGCGGTGCGCGCGACGGCGTCGCCCACCTCATCGCGCACGGCCACCGCCGGATCGGGTTCATCGGGGACATGCCCCGCATCCACACCGCGGCCGAGCGGCTGCGCGGCTACCGCACCGCGATGGAGGACGCCGGCATCCCGGTGGAGGACGCGTGGATGTCCCTGGGCGTCACCGACCCGCAGCGGGTCCGCCGGGCGGCCGAGACCATGCTCTCGGGCCCCTCCCCCGTGACCGCCGTATTCGCGGGCAACAACCGCGTGACGGTCACGGTCGTACGCGTCATCTCCGAGCGCGCCCGCCCGGTCGCCCTGGTCGGCTTCGACGACATCGAACTCGCCGACCTCCTGCGGCCCGGCGTCACCGTCGTCGCCCAGGACGCCGCCCAACTCGGCCGCACCGCCGCCGACCGCCTCTTCCGCCAGCTCGACGGCTCCCTGCTCGCGCCCGAACGCATCGAGCTCCCGACCCGCCTCATCACCCGCGGCTCGGGCGAACTGCCGCCCTCCGCCTGACGGACGGCCCCCGGGGAGGGCACCTCCCGGCACCCCTCCGACCCCGCAGCCGCCAGGCACGCGCGAAGCCCTCGGACCGGCCGTGACGCCGCGTGTCCGGCTTCCCGCCCGCGGCGCCGGTCGACGGGGACCGGCCGTCGCGCACCGGATTCCCGGCCGGGCACCGCGGTCGGGAGAGCCGTCCGGACCGCGCCGAAGGGATTCCCTTCCCGGGTCCCGGGTCCCGGGTCCCGGGCGCGCGGCGATCCGCGGCTCCGTGGCGAGGCGCACGGCTCTTCGTCCGGGAAGGCCGCACGACGAAGGCCGCACGACGCATGACGGTCCCCGCCCCTGGGGAGTACGACGTCGGTGAAGCAGCGCCCGTATCACGGCCACGGGGCGCCGGTGACGGCACGGAAGGACGGGCGGGCGGGTGGGAGCAGTTGGGGCGGGGCCACTACGTGGCCGGGGCCGCCGGGTAGCCGCGCCGCGGCACCGCGAAACCCTCCAGGTCGGCGCGTGTGAGGCCGGTCGCCCGCGTCACCTCCGCGGTGTCGAGGGCCCCGCAGTCCAGGCCGCGCAGCAGATACCCGCCGAGGGCCCCGGCGGTGGCGGGCTCGTCCAGCACGTCGCCGCCGACGCGGCCGGCGTACGCGACGAGCCGTGCCGCGGCCTGCTCGAACCCCTCGCGGTGGAAGGCGAACACGGCCGCGTACCGGGTCGGCAGGTGTCCGGGGTGCATGTCCCAGCCCTGGTAGTAGGCGCGGGCGAGCGCGCGGCGGACGAGTGCGTGGTGCAGGCGCCAGGCGTCGTGGACCTTGGGCGTCGGGCCGACCGGCAGCACGTTGGTGGAACCGTCCGAGACGCGCACACCGGTACCGGCGGCCGCGACCTGCATGACCGCCTTGGCGTGGTCGGCGGCCGGGTGGTCGCTCGCCTGGTACGCGGCCGGGACGCCGAGGCAGGCGCTGTAGTCGAAGGTCCCGTAGTGCAGTCCGGTGGCGCGGCCCCGGGCGGCCCGGATCATACGGGCCACGGTCGCCGTGCCGTCGGAGGCGAGGACGGCCTGGCTGGTCTCGATCTGGATCTCGAACCCGATCCGGCCCGGATCCAGCCCGTGCGCCTCCTCGAACTCCTCCAGGAGGCGCACCATCGCGGTGACCTGCTCCGCGTACGTCACCTTCGGCAGCGTCAGCACCAGTCCGCCGGGCAGTCCGCCCGCCTCCATCAGCCCGGTGAGGAAGATGTCGAGCGTGCGGATGCCCCGGTCGCGGACCGGCGCCTCCATGCACTTCGCCCGGATGCCCGTGTACGGGGCCGCCGTGCCGTCCCGGCGGGCGTGGGCCTCCGCGACCAGCCGGGCCGCGCGGGCCGCCGCCTCGTCCTCCTCGGCGTCGGGGCGGGTTCCGTAGCCGTCCTCGAAGTCGATCCGCAGGTCTTCGACGGGCTCGCGCTCCAGCTTGGCGCGCACCCGGTCGTACACCGGCTCCGCGAGGTGGTCGGGGAGGCCGAGCACGGCGGCGAAGGAGGCGGCGTCGGGCGCGTGCCGGTCGAGGGCGGCGAGGGCCCGGTCGCCCCAGGAGCGGACGGTGCCGGCGGCGAAGGCGTCACCGGGCACGTACACGGTGTGGACGGGCTGGCGGGTGCCGGGGTCTCCGGGGTAGCCACGCTCCAACTCGGCGTCGACCGGGGCGAGGAAGGTGCCGATCTCCTCGCCGACGGCACCCGCGAGGGTCGTCGCCACCTTTTCCCGTCGGTCCCGCCGGTCCCGCCGCTCTCGGCCCATGCACGACCTCCCGCTTCCGCGTCCGGCTTCCGGCTTCCGGCTTCCGGCTTCCGGCTTCCGGCTTCCGGCTTCCGGGAAGCGGAATCAGCAATCCGTGGAGCGAAGTTATCCGTGCCCCCGCAGCCGGTCAACACCCGTGTTCCCGCCGCACCGCCGACGGGCACCGCGCACCGCACACCGGGCCCGCGGCACCCCGCTCCGCCCGGGCCTCCCGCAGCACGCGCGGGCTTCCCGCGGGGTCCACCCCGGCATCTCGACATGTTCACGCCGAACTTCGAGACTGCGAGGCGCACGACTCGACCGGCATCCGCCGTACAACCGGCACCCGCCACAGAAGGAGCCCTCCGTGCCCCGTCACAGCCGAGTCACGCGCCGTCTGGGACTCAAGACCGCTCTCGGCGCAGCGGTCGCCCTGCCCCTGTCCGGCACAGCGCTCTCCCACTCGTCCGCCTCGGCGGCGGACCGCCGTGGACAACTGGAGGTCATGTCGTTCAACCTGCGGTACGCGAGCACCACGGAGCCCAACAGCTGGACCGTCCGGCGTCCCGTCACCCGTGAACTGCTCCGCCGGGAGCGGCTCCATGTGATCGGCACCCAGGAGGGCCTGTACCAGCAGGTGCGCGACATCGCGACGGACCTCGGCGGAGCCTACGACTGGATCGGCACGGGCCGTGCGGGCGGCAGCCGGGACGAGTTCATGGCGGTCTTCTACGACACCCGCAGACTCGCCCCGGTCGAGTACGACCACTTCTGGCTCTCCGACACCCCCGGCGTGATCGGCTCGAACACCTGGGGCGGCGGGTCCGTCCGCATGGTGACCTGGGTCCGCTTCCGGGACCTGCGGGACGGGCGGCGGGAGTTCTACCTCCTCAACACCCACCTGGACAACGCCAGTCAGCACGCACGCGCGCGTGCCGCGGCCCTGATCGCCGAACGGATCACGCGGCTCGACCGCTCCCTGCCGCTCGTGGTGACGGGCGACTTCAACGTCCCCGCCCGCGGGAACCCGGTCCACGACACGATGCTCGGCGCCGGACTCGTCGACACCTGGGAGACGGCGGCCGGGCGCAGCAGGCTGTACGGCACGTTCCACGGGTACCGGCCGCTGGTGCCGGACGGCGACCGCATCGACTGGATCCTCACCTCGCCCGGTGTGCGCACGCACCGGGCGTCCGTCAACACCTTCTCCGTGAACGGGCAGTTCCCGAGCGACCACCTGCCCGTACAGGCGTCCTTGACCCTGGCGTGAGGCGGCCTGCGTCCGGAACGGGGCGGGGCCCCGGTGACCGTGACGGTCACCGGGGCCCCTTCGGCCGGCTCTTCGGGGAGGTGCTCAGCCCTTGCGGGTCCTGATCTCCTCGGTGAGCTGCGGGACGACCTCGAAGAGGTCGCCGACCACGCCGTAGTCGACCAGGTCGAAGATCGGGGCCTCGGCGTCCTTGTTGACCGCCACGATCGTCTTGGAGGTCTGCATGCCGGCGCGGTGCTGGATCGCGCCGGAGATGCCGGAGGCGATGTACAGCTGCGGGGACACGCTCTTGCCGGTCTGGCCGACCTGGCTGGTGTGCGGGTACCAGCCGGCGTCCACCGCGGCGCGCGAGGCGCCGACGGCCGCGCCGAGGGAGTCGGCGAGGGCCTCGATGAGCCCGAAGTTCTCGGCGCCGTTGACACCGCGGCCGCCGGAGACCACGATCGCGGCCTCGGTCAGCTCCGGGCGGCCCGTCGACTCGCGCTCGGTACGGCCGGTGACCTTGGTGCCGGTCGCCTTGTCCGAGAAGGTGACGGACAGCGCCTCGACGCTGCCGGCGGCCGGGGCGGCCTCCACGGCGGCCGAGTTCGGCTTGACGGTGATGACCGGGGTGCCCTTGGAGACACGGGTCCTGGTGGTGTACGAGGCGGCGAACACGGACTGCGTGGCCACCGGGCCCTCGTCGCCGGCCTCCAGGTCGACGGCGTCGGTGATGATGCCGGAGCCGATGCGCAGCGCGAGACGGGCGGCGATCTCCTTGGCCTCGGCCGAGGAGGGCACCAGTACGGCGGCCGGGGACACGGCTTCGACGGCGGCCTGGAGGGCGTCCACCTTCGGTACGACGAGGTAGTCGGCGTACTCGGCGGCGTCGTCGGTGAGGACCTTGACCGCGCCGTGCTCGGCGAGCGCGGCGGCGGTGTCCGCGGCGCCGTTGCCGAGCGCGACGGCGACGGGGTCACCGATGCGGCGGGCGAGCGTCAGCAGCTCCAGGGTGGGCTTGCGGACGGCGCCGTCCACGTGGTCGACGTAGACGAGAACTTCAGCCATGGGACTTCTTCTCTCCTGCTTGCGGAAGACGATGGGCGGTCGGGGAGCCTGCGGCGGGTGCGCGTCCCGGAGGAGCTTCCGGCCCGCGAGGCCGCGTCAGACGAACTTGCGCTCCGCGAGGAAGGCGGCGAGCTGCTTGCCGCCCTCGCCCTCGTCCTTGACGATCGTGCCTGCGGTGCGCGCGGGGCGCTCGGTGGCGGAGTCGACCTTGGTCCAGGAACCCTCCAGGCCGACCTCGTCCGCCTCCAGACCTAGGTCGGACAGGTCCCAGGACTCCACCGGCTTCTTCTTGGCCGCCATGATGCCCTTGAAGGACGGGTAGCGGGCCTCGCCCGACTGGTCGGTGACCGACACGACCGCCGGCAGGGACGCCTCCAGCTGCTCGGAGGCGCTGTCGCCGTCACGGCGGCCCTTCACGACCCCGTCCTCGACGGAGACCTCGGAGAGCAGCGTGACCTGCGGGACGCCCAGACGTTCGGCCAGCAGCGCGGGCACGATGCCCATGGTGCCGTCGGTGGAGGCCATGCCGGAGACGACCAGGTCGTAGCCGGCCTTCTCGATCGCCTTGGCCAGCACGAGCGAGGTGCCGATGGCGTCGGTGCCGTGGAGGTCGTCGTCCTCGACGTGGATCGCCTTGTCGGCGCCCATGGACAGCGCCTTGCGCAGGGCGTCCTTGGCGTCCTCGGGGCCGACGGTCAGCACGGTGATCTCCGCGTCGTCCGCCTCGTCGGCGATCTGCAGGGCCTGCTCGACCGCGTACTCGTCGAGCTCCGACAGCAGGCCGTCCACGTCGTCGCGGTCGACGGTCAGGTCCTCGGCGAAGTGCCGGTCGCCGGTGGCGTCGGGCACGTACTTCACGGTGACAACGATCCTCAAGCTCACGCCGGCTCTCCTACTGCATCGTCTTTTCTGGGCTGCCTGCTTACGGGCAGCATAGGCGCCTGAAGCGGCTGTTCCCGGTGGGGGCTGCCCACGCTCCGGACGAAATATTACTCGCCAGTACGCACTCCTACGCTCCCGCAGGTCATTCCCTCTAAGCAAGCGCTTTGAACTGTGACCTTCGCAACGCAGCGTAATCGGAACCTGTCCCGCCCGCGGGTGGGACGGCCGCGCCGGCACACGGGCCGCCCGGCGGGATCACTCCCGCAGACCGCTGAACCGTCCCTGGTGGTAGAGGAGGGGACGGCCGGCCCCGGCGGGGTCCCCGAGGACCACCTCGGCCAGCACGACGCGGTGGTCGCCCGCGGGGACACGGGCCACGATCCGGCACACCAGCCAGGCGAGGACACCGCCCAGCACGGGCACCCCCTCGGGACCCTCCCGCCAGGCGGTGGGCCTGCCGAAGCGGTCGGCGCCGCTGCGGGCGAAGGTGGCGGCCAGGTCCTGCTGGTGCTCGCCGAGCACATGGACGCCGACGTGGTCCGTCCGCGAGACCGCGGGCCAGCTGGAGGCACCGGTACCGATCCCGAAGGAGATCATCGGAGGCTCGGCGGACACGGAGGCGAGCGAGGTGGCGGTGAAGCCGACGGGACCCTCGTCGTCCCGTGCGGTGATCACGGCGACACCGGCCGCGTGCCGCCGGAAGACGGAGCGGAGCAGTTCGGCGGAGGCGGGCCGGGCGGTACGGAGATCGGGTGTGGCCGTCATGGAATCGTCCTTCTGCGCGCGTCCGGGAGCGGGGGGCCTGAGCTGTTCAGCACCCCGGACAGCGCCCGCCGCCCGCGCCGCGGACGACCGCGGAGGCACGCGTGCGGTCACGCCCGGCGGGCACCGGGGGCGCAAAGGGCCCGGAGAGCCCGAAGAACCCGGAGAGCCCGGGGAAGAGGAGTTCCATGGACATACGGCCAGGCTGACGACGGGTGGTTGATGCAGTCAAGTGCGTCCCGGCATCTGGGAGAAGCGTCACCGTGGCCTCCGGTCTCGTCGGTCAGGGGGTGCCGACCGCTTCGCCGAGCGCGGCGATCACGTCCGCCCTGCGCGGCTGCCCGGTCGCGCGGCGCACGACGTGTCCCCCGGCGTCGAGGACGAGGACGGTCGGGGTCTTCAGGATGCCGAGCTCGCGCACGAGGGCGAGCCGGTCCTCGGCGTCGATCTCGACGTGCCGTACGCCCGGGACCATCCCGGCCACCTCGCGGAGCACCCTGCGGGTGGCCCTGCAGGGTGCGCAGAAGGCACTGGAGAACTGGACGAGGGTGGCCCGCTCACCGAGGTCCGCCCCCAGTTCGGCCGCATCCAGCCGTCTTCCGCCGTCCCGCCCGCGCACCGCGACCCTCCCCGCTCCGACACCGGTCCTCCCCTGCTCCAGCGTCCACGGGCCCGCAAAGATTCCCGGCGGCCGTACCGGTCGGGCATCGGCAGTGCCCGGCCGTGTCCTCCACCCCGGTGCCCGGGTACTGCGCCGGTCACGGGACGCACCCGCCCGTACGGCGGGCGGGGCTCGTGTGGAGCAAAAAAGACGTAAAACGCCGAGGTGGATCAATGGATGACGTGACGAGGATCTCGCCGATCCATGGCGCCAGGGCTGGTCACTCGTCCGTTCTTCGGGCACGATCTGCGCAACGCCGTAAACCTACGGCAGCGTAAGTTCCCCGCGGGGAGCCCCTCCCCAGGCAGAACAGAGAAGGGTCCACGCCGTTCATGGCTGAGCTTGTCTACCGTCCCGTCATCGGTCTCGCCCGGACGTTGTTCAAGGCCTGGGACCTGAAGATCGACCTGAAGGGTTCGGAGAACATCCCGCGCACGGGCGGTGCCGTGCTGGTGAGCAACCACATCAGCTATCTCGACTTCATCTTCGACGGTCTCGCCGCCCTGCCCCAGAAGCGCCTGGTCCGCTTCATGGCGAAGGAGTCGGTGTTCCGGCACAAGGTCTCCGGTCCCCTGATGCGCAACATGAAGCACATCCCCGTGGACCGCAAGCAGGGCGAGACGGCGTACGCGCACGCACTGGAGTCGCTGCGCTCCGGCGAGATCGTCGGGGTCTTCCCCGAGGCCACGATCTCCCAGTCGTTCACGCTGAAGAGCTTCAAGTCGGGCGCCGCGCGCATGGCCCAGGAGGCGGGCGTCCCGCTGATCCCGATGGCCCTGTGGGGTACGCAGCGGCTGTGGACCAAGGGCCACGCGAAGAACTTCAGACGCAGCCACACCCCGATCACCATCCGCGTCGGCGAGACGATCGACGCCTCCCCCGACAAGTACGCGGGCGCGGTCACCCGGCAGGTGCGCGAGCGCGTGCAGGAGCTCCTGGAAGCCGCGCAGCGCGCCTACCCCGTACACCCCAAGGGCCCGGACGACACCTGGTGGATGCCGGCACACCTCGGCGGGACGGCCCCCACCCCCGAAGAGGTGAAGGCCGCCGAGGCCCGCTGAGCCGCACCGGACGGGGCGGCCCGGGCCGGGCGCGTGGAAGGAACCGTGCCCGCCCGCGATCCGGGCCGTCAGTGGGCCATCTCCTCCTTGAGCGCCGCCACGAAGCCGTCGACGTCGTCCTCGGTCGTGTCGAAGGAGCACATCCAGCGGACGTCCCCCGCGGCCTCGTCCCAGAAGTAGAAGCGGTACCGCTTCTGCAGGCGCTCGCTCACGTCGCGGGGCAGCCGGGCGAAGACCGCGTTGGCCTGCACCGGGTGCAGGATCTCGACGCCGTGCACCGCGCGCACGCCCTCGGCGAGGCGCTGGGCCATCTCGTTGGCGTGGCGGGCGTTGCGCAGCCACAGGTCCTTGGCGAGCAGGGCCTCCAGCTGCACCGAGACGAAGCGCATCTTCGAGGCGAGCTGCATCGACAGCTTGCGCAGGTGCTTCAGGTGGCTGACGGCGTCCCTGTTCAGGACGACGACGGCCTCGCCGAACAGCGCACCGTTCTTCGTGCCGCCGAAGGACAGGACGTCCACGCCGGCCGCGTTGGTGAACGCCCGCATCGGTACGTCCAGGGAGGCGGCCGCGTTGGCCATCCGGGCGCCGTCGAGGTGCACCTTCATACCGTGCCCGTGGGCGTGGTCGCAGATCGCGCGGACCTCGTCGGGCGTGTAGACCGTGCCCAGTTCGGTGTTCTGGGTGATCGACACGACCTGGGGCATCGCCCGGTGCTCGTCGTCCCAGCCGTACGCCTGCCGGTCGATCAGCTCGGGCGTCAGCTTTCCGTCGGGCGTGGGCACGGTGAGCAGTTTGAGTCCGCCCATGCGCTCGGGGGCGCCGCCCTCGTCGACGTGGATGTGCGCGCTCTCCGCGCAGATCACCGCGCCCCAGCGGTCGGTGAGCGCCTGCAGGGCCACGACGTTGGCACCCGTGCCGTTGAAGACGGGGAACGCCTCGGCGCCCGCACCGAAGTGCCCGCGCATCACCTGCTGGAGGTGTCCGGTGTAGTCGTCCTCGCCGTACGCGATCTGGTGCCCGCCGTTGGCCAGCGCCAGGGCGGCGAGCACCTCGGGGTGGGCACCCGCGTAGTTGTCGCTGGCGAAACCGCGCACCCGCGGGTCATGGCGCCGCCGGGCGTCCGTCCTCGGCGGGTTCAGGGCTTCTCGGTCAGCCACAGACGCTTTCCGTTCACTTCGGGGGCGGGCTGCTCCCAGACGCCGACGATGGCCTCGGCCAGGTCCTTGACGTCCGTGAAGCCCGCGAACTTCGCGTTCGGGCGCTCGGCGCGCATCGCGTCGTGCACCAGTGCCTTCACGACGAGAATGGCGGCCGCGGACGTCGGGCCTTCGGCCCCCTCCGACTTCCCCGCCTTGCGGAAGTAGTCGGCCATGGCCAGCGTCCACGCCTCGGCGGCGGCCTTGGCGGCCGCGTACGCGGCGTTGCCCGCGGTGGGCCTGGTCGCGCCCGCGGCGCTGATCAGGACGTACCGGCCGCGGTCGCTGCGCTGCAGTGCCTCGTGGAAGGCGAGGGAGGTGTGCTGCACGGTGCGGATGAGCAGCATCTCCAGGAGGTCCCAGTCGTCGAGACTGGTCTTGGTGAAGGTCTCGCTGCCGCGCCAGCCGCCGACGAGGTGGACCAGGCCGTCGACGCGCCCGAAGTCCTTCTCGACGCGGCCGGCCCACTCCCTGGCCGACTCCCGGTCGAGCAGGTCCACCGTGTCACCGACGACGGTGGCGCCGCCGTGGGCGTAGCGGGCCGCGTCCACCGCCTCGGCCAGCCGCTCCGGATCGTTGTCGGAGCCGACCACCACGGCGCCCGCCTCGGCCAGCCGCAGCAGGGTCGCCCTGCCCACGGGCCCGCCCGCGCCGGCCACCGCGATCACCGCTCCGCCCAGTGCCCCGCCGTTCCCGTTCCCCATGGTCCTCGCCTCCTGAGCAGTGTTCCGGACGCGGTCGCTCACGCGGCCACCCGCTCGGCGCTCGCCGCCGTGATGCCCCGGGTCGAGGCGATCACGTTCTTCAGCTTCTTGGCAAGCGCCTCATAGAACATGCTCAGGGGAAACTCGTCCGGAAGCACGTCGTCCACCAGTTTCCGCGGCGGCAGCGTCAGGTCGAGGGCGTCGGGGCCCTTGGCCCAGCGGGAGCCGGGGTGCGGCGCGAGGTAGCGGGACACCAGGTCGTAGGCGGCGAACCAGTGGACCAGTTTCGGGCGGTCGATGCCGTCGCGGTACAGCTTCTCGATCTCGGCGCACAGCTGGTTGGTGACCTGCGGGGCGCGCTGCCAGTCGATGGACAGCCTGTTGTCGGTCCAGCGGACGACGTCGTGCTTGTGCAGGTAGGCGAAGAGCAGCTGGCCGCCGAGGCCGTCGTAGTTGCGGACGCGGTCGCCGGTCACCGGGAAGCGGAACATGCGGTCGAACAGCACCGCGTACTGGACGTCACGGCCCTGCGGGACGCCGTCGGCCTCCAGGCGCACGGCCTCCTTGAAGGCGGTGAGGTCGCAGCGCAGCTCCTCCAGGCCGTACATCCAGAACGGCTGGCGCTGCTTGATCATGAAGGGGTCGAAGGGCAGGTCGCCGTGGCTGTGGGTGCGGTCGTGGACCATGTCCCACAGGACGAACGCCTGCTCGCAGCGTGCCTGGTCGCCGACCATCTCCCGGATGTCGTCGGGCAGTTCGAGGCCGAGCGTGTCGACGGCGGCCTCGGTGACCCTGCGGAAGCGTGCGGCCTCGCGGTCGCAGAAGATGCCGCCCCAGCTGAACCGCTCCGGGGCCTCGCGCACGGCGATGGTCTCCGGGAAGAGGACGGCCGAGTTGGTGTCGTAACCGGCCGTGAAGTCCACGAAGGTGATGCCGCAGAAGAGCGGGTTGTCGTAGCGGGTGCGCTCCAGCTCGGCCAGCCAGTCGGGCCAGACCATGCGCAGCACGACCGCCTCGAAGTTGCGGTCCGGGTTGCCGTTCTGCGTGTACATCGGGAAGAGGACGAGGTGTTCGAGGCCGTCCTCGCGGTGCGCCGCGGGCCGGAAGGCCAGCAGCGAGTCGAGGAAGTCGGGCACCCGGAAGCCGCCGTCGGCCCAGCGCCGGAGGTCCTCGACGAGCGCCGCGTGGTACTCCGCGTCGTGCGGGAGGAGCGGCGACAGCTCCTGGACGGCGTCCATGACGTGGCGCACGGCCAGGTCCACGTCGGAGGGGTCGGGGGCGGTCTCGGCCTCGAAGTCGATCGACCCGTCCTTGGACTGCCATGGCCGGATCCGCTCCACGGCATCCTTGAGCACGGGCCAGGCCGGGTGGCTCACTACCCTGCTCCGGGGAGGAATCCGCTCCTCCGCGCCCACTTGCACAAGAATTTCCGTCATGACCCATCCTCCACGGGAGAACCTCGCGTATGGACACCGTATGTGTCCGAGAGTCTTCGCCACAAGTGGAGCTGCGAGAGATTATCCTGCCCGCCAGCAACTTCGCAGTTGTTTTTCCTGTGAAACATCCGGAGGGCGAATACTTCACTTGCCCGCCGGGGAGCTTCCGAGGTTCGGCCGGCTCGGCTCCGGGGTCCTGTCAACCCGCTGAGGACTCGCCCACGCGGGAGTGAGGCGAAAAGGGCGCGCCGGGGCTCACGGGCGGGGCGGGCAGGGGCGCTTCCCCGCCACCGGAGCGGGTGCGCCGTCCGGCGGGACCACTAGGCTGCGGCCTGGCCGCGTGGGCACGGGACCGCAGCGCGGCAGCCGAGCCGCCGTCGACGGAAGCGGAGTCACCCCTTGAACTTCCTCACCATCGGTCACCGCGGGATCATGGGTGTCGAACCCGAGAACACCCTTCGTTCCTTCATCGCCGCCCAGCAGGCGGGTCTCGACCTGATCGAGCTGGACCTGCACCTGAGCAAGGACGGCGCGCTCGTCGTCATGCACGACGCCGACGTGGACCGTACGACCGACGGGTCGGGGCCGATCGCCGAGAAGACCCTGGCCGAGCTGCGCACGCTGGACGCGGGACGCGGCGAGCGCGTCCCGGTGTTCGAGGAGGTCCTGGACGCCGTCACGGCCCCGCTCCAGGCCGAGATCAAGGACGTGGCCGCGGCCCGGGCACTGGCCGAGGTCATGAACCGGCGCGACCTGGTCGGCCGGGTCGAGGTCCTGTCCTTCCACGACGGGGCGATCGCCGAGATCGCGCGGCTCGTGCCCGGCGTCCGCACGGCACTGGTGGCGAGCCGCTACGGCACCGACGTCGTGGAGCGGGCGACCTCGGCCGGTGCCGCCTGTCTCGTGCTCAACATCCGGCGGCTGACCCTGGAGATCGTCGAGCGGGCGCGCAAGGCGGACCTGCGGATCATCGGCTGGGTCGTGAACACCCAGGACCAGCTGCGGCTGGTGCGCGCGCTGGAGCTGGACGGCGCGACCACCGACTACCCCGAGATCAAACGCACCGGCCGCTTCACGGCGTGACGACACGGCGGTGTGACGACACGGCGTAACGATTATGCGAGCGGCTTCACCAGGAGCTCGAACCGCAGGTCCTCGCGGAGCGGGATGCCGAACCGCTCGTCGCCGTACGGGAAGGGGGTCGTCTCTCCCGTACGGCGGTAGCCGCGCCGCTCGTACCAGGCGATGAGGTCCTCGCGCACGGAGATCACGGTCATGTGCATCTCCGTGACCCCCCACGTCTCACGGGCCAGTCGCTCGGCCTCGGCGATGATCACCTTGCCGAGGCCCGCCCCCTGGAGGGCCGGACTGACCGCGAACATGCCGAAGTAGGCGTACGTACCGCGGTGTTCGACCTGGCAGCAGGCGATCGGCGTGCCCTCGCGCTCGACCGTCAGCAGCCGGCTGTCGGGCGCCTTGACGACCGCGCGGACGCCTTCCGGGTCCGTCCGCTGCCCTTCCAGGATGTCCGCCTCGGTGGTCCAGCCGGCCCGGCTCGAATCTCCCCGGTACGCCGACTCGACCAGGGCGACGAGGGCGTCCACGTCTGCGTCGACGGCGTCACGGAAGGTCAGTCCGTCGCGGGCGGTGCGCATGGGGCGGTTCTCCGATCTCGGGCGCGGCTCGGGCACCGGAGAGCGTAACGCTCCCCCTAGGCTCGGGAGACATGGTGCATGTATTGAGCAGCCGGACCTTGCTCCGCCCCGCCGACCCCGAGCGTTCCCGCGAGTTCTACGGCGGGAAGCTGGGGCTGCCCGTCTACCGCGAGTTCGGTACGGGCCCCGAGCGGGGCACCGTCTACTTCCTGGGCGGCGGTTTCCTGGAGGTCTCGGGCCGCGGCGGGGAACCGCCCTCCCCCGCCGTCCGGCTGTGGCTCCAGGTGGCCGACGTGACAGCGGCGTACGAGGAGCTCGTGGCCGCGGGGGTCGAGGTGCTCCGACCGCCGGTGAAGGAGCCGTGGGGACTCGTCGAGATGTGGCTCGCGGATCCGGACGGGACGCGGATCGCGGTGGTGGAGGTGCCGTCGGACCATCCGCTGCGGTACCGGCCGTGAGCGGTCCCGGGGGCGGCCGCCGGTCGGGGCGGCCGCCGGGAGCCGCCGTCCGCCCCCGGCCGGTCCCCGGGTTCAGAGCTCCCTGAGCGCGGGCAGCAGCTCCTTCTCGGCCCAGTCCAGGAAGGGGTACTGCTGGTCGCCGCCGATCTGGACCAGGGCGACCTCGGTGAAGCCCGCGTCGGCGTAGGGGCGGACGGCCTCGACGACGGCGTCGACGTCGTCGCCGCACGGGATGCCCTCGGCGACGTCCTCGGGACGGACGTACTGCGTGGCCGTGTCGAAGCTCGCCGGGCCGGGGAGCTCGGAGTTGACCGGCCAGCCGCCGAGCGACCAGCGGAACTGCTCGTGCGCCCGGGCCACCGCGGCGTCCTTGTCGGTGTCGAAGCAGATGGGCAGCTGGCCCACCCGGGGCTTGCCGTTGCCGCCGTGCCGGTCGAAGGAGTCGATCAGCTCGGCCTTCGGCTCGGTGGCGATCACCAGGTCGGCGAGGCGGCCGGCCAGCGCGCAGGAGCGCTCGCCGGAGACGGCGACACCGATGGCCGGCGGCTCGTCCGGCAGGTCGAAGAGCCGGGCGTTCTCCACGTCGAAGTGCGTGCCGTGGTGGTTGACGTTCCCGCCCTCCAAGAGCGCGCGGATGATCTCGACAGCCTCTTCCAGCATCTCCAGGCGTACGTGCGCCGCGGGCCAGCCGGCGCCCACCACGTGCTCGTTGAGGTTCTCGCCGGAACCGAGCCCGAGCCGGAAGCGGCCCTCCGCGAGCAACTGCAGGGTGGCGGCCTTCTGGGCGACGACCGCGGGGTGGTAACGGGTCGTCGGACAGGTCACGTACGTCATGAGGGGGATCGTGGAGGTGGCCTGCGCGGCGGCGCCCAGGACGCTCCACGCGTAGGGCGCGTGTCCCTGCTCCGCGAGCCAGGGGAAGTAGTGGTCGGAGGTGACCGAGAAGTCGAACCCGGCCTTCTCGGCGGCCACCACGTGCTGTACGAGTTCACGCGGTCCGGCCTGCTCGGTCATCATCGTATAGCCGATTTGCACCATATGTTCCTCATAGCCTGTCGGGGGTACCCGAAACGTCCTTCCCGCGAGCGGCACCCGAGTGCCCGTACACAGACGATCCAGTCACCCGCTTCCACCCCCACCGAGCGGAATCACGGAAACCATGGACAAGCCTGAATCCCAGACGCATCAGACAGGGCAGATGAACCGGACCGACCGGACCGACCGGACCGAAACGACGGACGGGGCGGAGAGGACCGCGCTCATCGTCATCGACATGATCAGCACGTACGACCACGAGGACGCCGAGCACCTGCTCCCGGCGGCGCGCAAGGCGGTGCCCGCGGTCGTACGCCTGCTGGAGCGGGCCCGCGAACGGGACGTGCCGGTGATCTACGTCAACGACAACTTCGGCGAGTGGCGTTCGCACCACGGGGAGATGCTGGAGACCGCGCTCGCGGGGCCCCACGCGGATCTCGTCGAACCGATACGCCCCGACGACAGGTCGCTGTTCGTCGTGAAGGCACGTCACTCGATCTTCTTCGAGACACCGCTGCACTATCTGCTGAGCCAGCTCGGTGTCGGCCACGTCGTGCTGTGCGGCCAGCTGACCGAGCAGTGCGTGCTGTACTCCGCGCTCGACGCCCACATCCGGCACCTGGAGGTGACGATCCCCTCGGACGCGGTCGCCCACATCCACGACGACCTCGCGGACGCGGCGCTGCGGATGATGGAGCGGAACATGTCGGCGCAGATCCGCACGGCCGAGACGGCACGTCTCTGATCCTCGGATTCGCACGCACCGCGCCGGGGCCCGCGGCCGGCCCCGGCGCCTCAGTGGTGGCCCAGGCCGCCGCTGTCGAACCCGCCACCGCTGTTCTGGTTCCACCGGCGCCGCTTCTGGTCCCTGGCGCGCCGTGTGGACATGTTGCCCGGCGACCGCAGCTCGTGCGTGGTGAGGACGCTGCCGTCGTGCGGCATCTCGTCCGGTTCGCGCGCCTCCCTGATCTCGCGGACCGCGCCGGTCTCGGGGAGCCGGGGCTGCTCCTCGGGTCGCGGCGGGCAGGGCTCCCGGCCGCGCACGCGGATGCCCCACCACACCGCCGTGACCAGTACCGCCGCGACCAGAAGTCCCACCACGAGGGGTCCCACGACGAAGGGTTCCGGGCCGGCCACGACTTCGTGCGGGATCACTACGGCCCTGCCGAAGCTCTCCATGACATATGAGTACCCCCGCAGAATGGCGCAAACGGGCCACAAAGGGTTTCCCACACATGTACCGCCAAACCCATTCGGGTGGTGTGCCGGGGGCGGCGGAGGGTACGGGGAGGGGATGCGAATGGGTGTCCTCGACGTCGGCTCGAACACGGTGCGACTCGTGATCGCGGAGACGGACGGGGCGGTTCCGCTTCCCGTGCACACCGCCAAGCGTCCCCTGCGGCTCTCCGCCCATGTGGAACCGGGCGGCCGGCTGCCGTCCGAGCAGGTGGACCGCCTGGTGGAGGCGGTGCGGGACGTCCGCGCCGAAGGGCGGCGCTGGGGGGTGCCCCGGCCCTTCGCCTTCGCCACCGCGATCGTGCGGGACGCGCCGAACCGCCAGGAGGTCCTCGGACGGGTCGCCGCGGAGGCCGGAGTGCCCCTGCACGTGCTGCCCGGCGAGGTGGAGGCCGAACTGACCTTCCTGGCCGCCCGTCGCTGGATGGGCTGGCGCGCGGGGCCACTGGCCCTGCTCGACATCGGGGGCGGCACGCTGGAGGTGGCCTTCGGCCGGAGCCGGCTGCCCGACTTCGCGATCTCACTGCCGCTGGGCGCCAACCGGCTGACCCGCGAGTTCTTCCGCGGCCAGGACCCGCCGTCGCCGCACCGGACCAAACTGCTGCGTCGGCACGTACGCCACCAGCTGCGCGACGTCGCGGCCCGCATCCGGTGGGAGGCCCCCCGGACTGCGGTCGTCACCTCCCGGACGTTCCAGCAGCTGGGCCGGCTCTGCGGGGCGCCCCCCGGCCGCTTCGGGCCCTTCACGCCCCGCAGCATGACCCGTTCCGACCTCGGCAGGGCCGTGCAGCAGCTCGCGGTGCTGCCGGCCGCCGAACGTGCCCTCCTGCCGGGGATCTCCCTCGCGCGCTCCGGCCAGTCGCTGGCCGGAGCGGTCGTCGCGCACACGACGATGAAGCTGATGGGCATCGACGAGGTGACCATCTGCCCCTGGGCGCTGCGCGAAGGGGTGCTGCTGCGCTGCATCGAGGACGGCAGCTCCGACTGGTGGGACGTGTACGGCCGGCAGACCGCGGACGTCACGGAGACCGCGGAGGGCGCGACGCCGCTGATGCTCCGCCCTCTGCGCGGGAGCGAGGAGACGCCCGTGGCCGCCACCGCGGCCTCGGTGCAGCACCCGGGCTGACGGGGGCTGTTCGTCCCACCGGGGCCCGGCCCCGGGTACGGTCCCGATGCCCGTGATCGATGTGGTCAGCGGCGCGGCGGCCGTGTCCCGGGCCCTTCCCCGGCGAGCAGGGTGAAGACCGCCGAGAAGTCCCGGTCGTCCAGCCCTTTCCCGGTCAGCTGCGCGTACAGCTCCCGGGCCCGGGAGGTGACCGGCAGGTTCACCGCGTGCGCCTCGGCCGTGGCGAGTGCGAGGTCGAGGTCCTTGCGCATCAGCGCGCCCCTGAAGCCGGGACGGAAGCCGTCGTCCGCGGGGCTGGTCCCCAGGACCCCCGGTACCGGCGGCCGGGTGCGCAGCGCCCAGCAGTCGCCGGAGCTCGCCGACACGACGTCGAAGAGCAGCCTGGGGTCGATGCCGAGGCTCTGGGCCAGCGCGTAGCTCTCGGCGACGGCCACCATCGAGGTACCCGCGACGATCTGGTTGGCCAGCTTCACGGACACTCCCGCGCCGTGGTCGCCGCAGTGCACGACGTTCCGTCCCAGCACCGAGAGCAGCGGCCGGAGTTCGGCCAGGACACCGGCGTCGCCGCCCACCATCACCGTGAGGGTGCCGTCCACGGCTCCGGCGCTGGAACCGCTCACCGGGGCGTCCAGCATGCGCACACCGTGCCGCCGGGCCAGACCGGCCAGCTCCTTGCTGGTCGGCGGGTCGATGGTGCTCATGTCGATCAGGGTGCTGCCGGGGGACATCTCCTGCAGAACGCCTTCGGGGCCGGTGAGGGCCTCCCGGACGTGCGGACCGTCCGGCAGCATCGTGATCACCACCCGGGCGCCGGTCACCGCCTTCCGGGCGGACGGGGCGGCCTGCGCGCCCACGGCCGCGAGGGCGTCCAGCGCCTCGGGCAGCGGGTCGTACACCGCCAGGCGGTACCCCGCGGCGACGAGCCGCTCCGCCATCGGACGGCCCATGGTGCCGAGGCCCATGAAGGCCACCCATGTGTCGGACATGCCTTCTCCTTGTCTCGTGGCTGACGGCCGCACACGGGAGGTCATCCGTCGGACGGTTCCACGGGGTCGTCCCGCCGGATCGCGTACACGTTGCGGTATCCGGTGCCGCGCAGCGCCGGCACGCTCTCCACCCGGCAGTCGTAACCGGCCGCCGTCAGCAGGCCGACCAGGACCGCACTGGACGACGCGTGGCAGCTGCGAGGGGTCCGCGCGGCGGGCCACGACGACGGTGCCGAGTCCTTCGTTCAGCCGGGAGGCGTCCGTGAGGCCGGCGGCTGTCTCCCGGCGCAGCGCGTCGGCCCGGTAGCCGTCGTTGATGACATCGCGGGCCGCGCGTTGCGGTAATTCCGGCATCTGGTCCTCTCGTTCGTCCGTCGTCCGTCGTCCGGCGTCCGGCGTGCGGCGTGCGGCGGGTCGGGGTCCGCACCGTGCCGGTGCGGCCGTGGTGGGCGGCAGGCACGGGGAGGGTGTCCCCGCGGCACGCTCCGCAGCCGTGTGCCGGCCGACGGGCCGTCCCGGGGGCACGGTGGGGTACGCACCCCCGGGACGGGCCACGGGCCGCCGGGACCGCCCGGGGCTACTTGCCGGGCAGGGCGACGACGGGGAAGTCGACGTCCGTGCGGGCCACGGAGTTGAAGTAGTTGGTGAAGACGTTCAGCGCGACGTTGGCGACGATCTCGCCGATCTCGCCGTCGCCGTGACCTGCGGCACGGACCTCTTCGAGGTCCTGGTCGGAGACGAAGCCGCGGGTCTCGATGACGGCCTTGGCGAACTTCAGGGCGGCCTGCGTCTTGTGGTCGGCCGCCTGGCCCTGTCCGGCGGTCTTGAGGTCGTCGCCGCTCACGCCGGCGCGCTCGCCGAGGACGTGGTGGGCGGCGTAGCAGTACTCGCAGGAGTTCTCCACCGCGGCGACGAGGGCGATCTGCTCACGGACGGCCGCGGGCAGGGCGCCCTTGGAGAGGGCGCCGCTCTGGGAGAGGTAGGCGTCGAGGACGGCGGGCGACACGGCCATGGCACGCATCATGTTCGGTGTCGTGCCGAGCGCGCGCTCGACCTTGTTCAGCAGTGACTTGGCCGTGGGCTCAGCGGTCGCCGGGTCGACGGCGGAAAGGCGGGACATGGACGGGTCCTCTCTGGAAGGTTCTTCGCACCAATATTGCTTGGCAGTGCCAATGTTGTTTGGCACTGCCAACATAACTTGGCAGTGCCTACTATGGCAAGTACGAACTCGTCATCGGGGAGTGTCATGAAAGACGTGCCGGGCACACCGCCCCACGAGCAGCTGATGGTGGGCATCACGCGCCTCGGGCAGGCGCTGCGCATCAGCAGCTACCGCAACACGGGGCCCCACCGCCTCTCCCCGCTGCAGGCGGACATCATCGTGCTGCTGGCCGGGGATCCCCGGCCCCGCCGGCTCAGCGAGCTGGCCGTCTCGCTCGCGTCGACCCCTCCGACGATCAGCGACGCGGTGAAGACCCTCACCGCCAAAGGGCTCGTCGAGCGGCGGCGCGACGTGTCCGACGCGCGCGCCGTGTCACTGACCCTCACACAGGCCGGCGGGGCGGAGGCCGAGCGTCTCGCCCGGCTGCCCGCGGAGTTCACCGAAGCCATGTCGGCCCTCGGACAGGAAGACCTCGCGGCCATGCTGCGCGGCATGAGCAGCATGATCAGGTCACTGCAGGACCAGCGGGCCGTCCCGGTCACCCGTATGTGCCTGACGTGCTCCCACTTCCGCCCCCGGGTCCACCCGGACAGCGACAAACCGCACCACTGCGCGTTCGTCGACAACGCCTTCGGCGATGCCGAACTGCGCCTGGAGTGCCCCGACCACCTGGCCCCCTGAACCCGCGTCCGGGGCGGGACCGGGGTCAGGGCAGGCGGGAGTGCGGCACCTGGGGGGCGTCCGGACCGGCGGGATCGCCGGTCACGAGGAGGAGGAGGGCCGCCCGCCGGGTGCCGAGCGAGCGGACCTTGTGGGGTGTGGTGCCCTTGAAGTAGGCGGAGTCCCCCGGTTCGAGGGTGATGGCGTGCGAGGGCAGGACGAGTTCGACCCGCCCCTCGTGGACGAAGACGAATTCTTCGCCGGGGTGGTCACGGAACGGCACGTGGTCGGCGTCGTGCGGGGGGTGGAGCATGAAGGGGGCCATGCTCTTGGTGCCGGCCTGGAGCGCTATCCCCTCGTAACGGGTACCGGGTTCCTCACTGGAGGTCAGCTCCTGCCGCTCCCCCGCCCGGGTGACCGTCACGTCGTCGAGTTCCTGGGCATCGGCGAAGAGACTGTCCAGCGGGACGTGCAGAGCTTTGGCCAGTGAGGCGCAGACGGCGATCGAGGGGACACTGCGACCGCGCTCGACCTTCGAGAGGTAGCTCTTGGTGACACCGGAACGCTCGGCCAGCGCCTCCAGCGTCATGAGCCGTTCCTTGCGCAGCTGCCGTACACGGTTGATCACTGCCGGCTCTCCCCTCAGCAGCCCTGCGGCCGGACCCCGGCCGGCGGGGCCGCTTCCGCGCGGGAAACACGGTTTCCTATCATAAACCACGTTTCCCAGGGGGTGCTTCAGGACGCCGCGGCGGGGCGGAGCCACCCACGGGAGGGACCATGACCGCTCATGGGCTCATGGGCTCATGGGCTCATGGGCTCATGGGCTCATGGGCTCATGGGCTCATGGGTGGCGACTGCCGGTCCCTGGTCCGGGTTCCTCGCGAACGGAGTGCGCGAAGGGCGGGTCTCAGGGGGTGGAGTCCGCCGCCGTACCGTCCACGAGCGGGTGCCGCGCCAGGTGCCCCAGCATCTCCCGGAGCCGCCCTGTCTCCCGGTCCGGCAGGGGCAGCAACGGCATGCGCGGGTCACCGGCCCCACGGCCCTGGAGCCGCAGGCCCGCCTTGACGGCCCTCGGCAGGCCCTCGCCGACGATGAACCGCAGGAACGGCAGCAGCTCCGCGAGGACGGCGTCGGCCCGTTCGTCGTCCCCGCCGGTCGCCGCGTCGTACAGCGCCAGGGCCCACTGCGGCACCAGACAGGGCGAGGCGGTGCACCAGCCGACGGCGCCGGAGCGGAAGGCTTCCAGCGCGACCGGATTGTTCCCGTTGTAGACGGACAGCGCCCCGTCGGACAGTTCACGGATGGCGCGGAAGCGGGCGACGTCGCCGGAGCTCTCCTTGACCATGGTGAGGTTCGGTATTCTGCGCGCGAGCGCGGCCACGGTCTTCGGCAGCAGGTCGACACCGCTGGTGCCGGGGTTGTTGTAGAGCATCATCGGAAGGTCGGTGGCGGCCGCCACCGCGGCGTAGTGCCGCTCCAGTTCCGTGTCCGTCAGCTTCCAGTACACCTGCGGGAGCACCATGATCGCGGTGGCCCCGTTGCGCGCGGCCACCCGGGCCCGGCGCACCGCGCCCTCCGTGCTCCAGTGCGAGACACCCACCAGGGTGGGAACCCTCTTCGCGACGGTCTGCACCGTGGTCTCGCAGACGGCGTCCCATTCCACCTCGCGCAGGTACGCGGCCTCACCGGTGCTGCCCAGCGGGGCGACGGCGTGGCTGCCCGCGGCCACCAGGTCTTCGGTGAGCCGGGCCAGGGCGGCGAGGTCGACTCCGCCGGTGGCCGTGTCGAAGGGAGTGACGGGGTAGGAGACGATGCCTCTCAGGGGCGGGTTCACCATCAGAGTTCCACCCGGCCCGAGAGGCAGTCGGGGTGGTTGCGCAGCGCCCTGCGTGCGTAGTAGGCGAAGTTCGCCTTGCTGCGGCGGTCGGTGGAGGTCCAGTCGTGGGCCTCACGGGCGAGCTCCGGGTCGAGGGGCCGGATGGTCCCCGCCGACATGGCGAGGAGCTGGAGGCGTGCGGCGCGCTCGATCAGCAGCGCCAGGTTGCACGCCTCTTCCACGGTGGCTCCGGTCACGAGCTGGCCGTGGTGGGCCAGGATGACGGCCCGTTTGTCGCCGAGGGCGCCGGCGATGATCTCGCCCTCCTCGTTGCCCACGGGGATGCCCGGCCACTCCTTGAGGAAGGCGCAGTCGTCGTACAGGGGAGTGGTGTCCATCTGGGAGACCTGGAGGGGGATCTCCAGCATCGCGAGGGCCGCGGTGTGCAGGGAGTGGGTGTGGGCGATGCAGCCGACGTCCTCCCTGACGCGGTAGATCCAGCTGTGGAAGCGGTTCGCGGGGTTCGGCATCCCCTCCCCTTCCAGGACCCGCAGGTCCTCGTCGACCAGCAGCAGGTTGCCCTCGGTGATCTCGTCGAAGCCGAGTCCCAGCCGCTGGGTGTAGTAGGTGCCGGGGTTCTGTCCGCGGGCGCTGATCTGCCCGGCCAGACCTGAGTCGTGTCCGCCGTCGAAGGCGATGCGGCACGTCAGGGCCAGCTTCTGGCGCGTGGTCAGCTCCGAGTCGCCGAAGTGGTCGTCCATCTGCCGCTTGGCGTGGTCGACGAGGACGTCCTTCGACTCCCGCAAGGTGCTTGCCATTCTCTGCTCCAGTTCCGAGGCCCGTCCGTCGCGGGCCTCGCGTCCGGGTGCCGTCCGGGACAGCACCCGGACGGCACGTGGAGGAAACAAGGTTGACCATAGGACACCTTGTGTCCTTGCGCAAGGGTGGACGCCCGCCGCGCGGCCGGCGCACGGGCGGCCGCGGCGGCACGTCCGGGCGTCCCGCACCGCGGTGTCCTGCTCTGCCCGGAGGGCGGCGGCAGCGTCCACGTCGGGCGACCGGCCCGACCGGACCGGAGCGGGCGTCCCTCCGCCGGGCAAGCGCCTCGAGCGGTCCGCGCCGAGCCGTGCGCAGTTCCTGGCCGCGCGCTCCGGGACGGCCCGCGCCCGGGGGTGCCGCCCGCCGGCGGGAGGGGGCGCACACCGTCTCGCCGAGCCGCCGCCGGGGTGTCGCGTCGTCCCGCCCGACCGGTCCTCACCGCACTTGAAAAGGGAGTACGCGAATGGCCGCACGCTCCCCCGCGTACTCCCTTGCGCTCGCTTGCGCTCCGGCCGACCGGGGCATCTTCCCGACCTGACTGTCCGACACCGTCGAACGGGGAGGTGCGCGGTGCACGGACCGGGACCGGCCGGCTGGCCGCTCGTCGCGCTGTGCGCGGCGACCGGGGCGTACTGCCTGTTGCGGATGCGCAGCGGGATCGAGGAGCAGCGCCGCACCGCGGGCGGCGAGGCGCTGATGGGATTCGGCATGGCCGCGATGGCGGTGCCCGCGGCGGTGCTGGCGCCGCCGCGCTGGGCGTGGGCCGCCTACGCGGCGGTGTTCGGGGCCGCCGCGCTGCACGCCCTGTGGGCGGCGCGGAGCGGTGCCTGCCACCTGCACCACCTGGTGGGCGCGCTCGCCATGGTCTACATGGCCGCGGCGATGGCGAGCGGAGCGCACTCGGGGGTGCCCGCCCTCACCGGGGTGCTGCTCGCGTACTTCACGGCGTACGTGCTGTGGGCCGGAGCCCGGCTCGTCCCGGTCGCGGTCGCCGCGCCCCCGGGGGGCACCGGGCCCGCCGGAGGGATGCGTACGGCCCGGTGGGGCGACCGGCTGGAGCTGGCCCGGGCCTGCAGACTCTCCATGGGCATCGCCATGCTCGCGATGCTTCTCGCGTTCTGAGGTGCGCTGCGCCGCGGGCCGGCCGTACTCGCCCCGGACGCGGCCCCGTCCACCCCGCCCGCCCTGTCCGGCTGTACGAAACCGTGGTCTGCGTCACTTGGGGGCGCGAGCCGTATCCCGCGGCGCGCCCCGCTCATAGGCTGCCTCCATGATGGTCCCCGCGGCACTGCTGCTGCTCGGCGCCCTGGCCGCCGTCCTCGCTCCGCGGCTGCTCGCCCGGACGGACTGGCAGGACCGCGAACCGGTGGTCGCCCTGTGGGCGTGGCAGTGCGTGGTGGTGGCCGTGCTCCTCTGCTGCGTGCTGTCGATGGCGCTCAGCGCGGCCGCCGCCTGGCAGGCGGTACGCGGTCATGTCTTCGCCCCCGCCCCGCACTCCGTGGTGGAGGCGTACGCGTTCACCGGAGGCCCCTGGGCCGCGGCGACGGCCGTGGCGCTCGCGCTCGGTGGCGTGTGGACCGCGACCGTGCTGGCCCGGGAGGTCGCCGGGGCCAGGGCCGAGCGCCGTCGCCGGCGCGGCGAACTCCTGCTGCGCGCCCCGCTGCTGCCCGGCGAGAAGCCGGACGGCGAGCGGCTGGTCGTCATCGAGGGCGACCGCCCCGACGCCCGGTGGCTGCCCGGTGCCACACCCCGGCTCGTCGTCACCACGGCCGCGTTGCGCCGCCTCAAGGGACAGCAGCTGGACGCGGTGCTCGCCCATGAGCAGGGGCACGCGCGGGCCCGGCACGACTGGCTGCTGCACTCCTCGGCCGCGCTGGCCACCGCTTTCCCCCGGGTCCCGGTGTTCGCGGCGTTCCGCGACGAGATGCACCGGCTGGTCGAACTCGCCGCCGACGACATGGCCTCGCGCCGGTTCGGCCGGCTGACGACCGCCCTCGCCCTGGTGGAACTCAACGAGGACAGCGGTGTGTTCGGCCCCTGCCCCACCCCCCGGGCCCATGTCCCCCAGCGGGTCGACCGGTTGCTCACTCCCCCGGACCGCCTCCCGCCCGTCCGCCGGCTGAAGCTCACCGCGGTCGCCGCGCTGGTGCCGGTGGTCCCGGTCCTGGTGGCCTTCGGGCCCGGTCTGCGGGCGCTCGGGTGAACGGGGGACCACCCGCGGGGGAACCCCGGGTTCGCCTCCGGACCCCCCGGTCGGCGAGGATCTGTCCATGCACTCTCCCGTCGACTCGCCGCCCCACGCGACAGGCCCCGGGATCGCCCTGCGCGTCGCCGCCGCCCTCGCCCTGCCCACCGCGCTGCTGCTCGTCCTGGTCGCCCTCTCCTGGGACCCGCTCATGGCCCTCGACGGCGACATCGCCCGCACCACGCACCGCTGGGCGGTCGACGATCCGGATCTGACCCAGGCGTTCCGCATCCTCACCGACTGGGTGTGGGACCCGTGGACGATGCGCGCCCTCGTCGCCGTCGCCGTCCTCTGGCTCGGCCTGCACCACGGCGCGTGGTGGCTCGCCCTGTGGCTGGCGGCCACCTGCCTCCTCGGCACGTTGCTCCAGCAGGGACTCAAGGCCGCCGTCGGCCGTGAGCGCCCGGTCTGGCCCGACCCCGTGGACTCCGCCCACTTCGCCGCCTTCCCCTCCGGGCACGCCATGACGGCGACGGTGGTGTGCGGCCTGCTGCTGTGGGTCCTGCGCCTGTACGGTGCCGGACGCCTCCTGTGGCGTACCGCGCTGACCGTGTCCGTCGTCTCCGTCGTCGGCGTGGGACTCACCCGGATCTGGCTGGGCGTGCACTGGTCGTCGGACGTGCTCGGCGGCTGGCTCCTGGGCGCGTTGTCGGTGGCGCTCGCGATGGCCGCGTACGCCCGGTTCCGGGGCGCCGGCGAGCCGCGCTGACGGGGCGGCGGGCGGGCGGCCGCCGCCCGGGGACCCGTCCGGCCGGTCCGAACCGGCGGCCGTGTCCGTCCCGGGAGTCCCGATCGGCACCGGCGGACACGTCTGACGCAGGAGTCCCATGGGCAGGCCCTACGGGACCGAGCTCCGCGGTTCCGGCGGCCGTACCCCCGCGCCGGGGCCGCACCACGCCGAAGGGACCTCCATGCACCGTTTCCTCCGTACCCCCTCGCTGCGGCACGCCGCGGCGGCCCTGGCCCTGACGCTCGCGGTGTCCGGGTCGGCGGTCTCCGCCACCGCGGCGTCTGCCCCGGGCGACCGGTCCTCGACCGGACCGTCCGGGCGCGCGTGGTTCACGTCCTGGGCGCAGTCCCAGCAGGAACTCGCCCCGGCCCCCCTGCGCGACCAGTCCGTTCGCATGATCGCGCGGCTCAGCCAGGGCGGGGGCGCACTGCGGGTCCGGATCCAGAACACCTTCGGCAAGGACCCGTTGACCGTCGGCGCCGCCACCGTCGGCCGGAGCGGCGCGGGGGACGCGTCGGTCAGCGGTGCCGTCCGTACCGTCACCTTCGACGGCCGGCGCGGGGTCGTCGTGCCGCCCGGCGGGGAGGTGTGGAGCGACGCCACGTCGCTGAGGACCCGTGCGCAGGACGACGTCGCGGTCTCCCTGTCCGTGTCCGGCACGGTCACGCCGGGAAGACACAGCAGCGCGTTCCGCACCAACTACCTGACCCCGCCCGGCTCGGGCGACCACACGGGCGAGGCGAGCGGCTCCGCCTACACGCAGACGACCGGCTCCACGTACCTGGTCAGCGCCGTCGACGTCCGCAACCCGGCGCTCAAGGGCACGATCGTCGCGTTCGGCAGCTCGGTCGTCGACGGGACCGGCAGCACCGACTGCGGCCCCGGGTGCACGCCGGACGGCACCGACCAGCGGTGGACGGACCACCTCGCCCGCCGCATCACGGCCGAACTCCCGCGCACCCGCCAGTTGGCGGTCGCCAACGCGGGCATCGGCGGCACGACCAGCTCCGACGCCTGCCCGCGCACTCCCGCCGGGGTCCAGGGCCTCGACGCGGCGGCCCGCCTGGAGCGCGACGTGCTCGCCCTGCACGGGGTGACCGGGGTCCTGTACTACTACGGCACGAACGACCTCGCCAACGGCTGTGACGCCGACCGGATCCTGCACAGCTACCGCGAGGTGTTCCAGCGCCTGCGCGCCGCCGGGGTCGAGGTCTACGTCACGCCCGTCACCCCACGTCCCGGCTACTCCGACCGGAACAACCTCGACCGCCACGCCGTCGGCACCTTCGTCAAGAAGCGGAACAGCTGCGACCACACCTGTGACGGCGTGATGGACTTCGACCAGGTGCTCAAGGACCCGCTGAAGCCCAACAGCATCGATCCGGCCTACGACACCGGCGACGGGGTGCACGTCAACATCGCCGGACAGCGCGCACTCGGCGACTTCGTGTCGCTGCCGATGCTCCTCGCGTCGGCCGCGCGCCGCTGAACCTGCTCTCCGTGCGTCATCACGGCGTCCCCGGCCGGTCCCTCCCGCGCTGAGACACCTGCCGGCGGCGTCCCGGGCGGGGTGACGGAGGCGGTATCCGGCCTGTTCGGCGGGTGACGACACGGAAGTGACTGATGAGTACGCGGCTTGGGTAAGGACCCCCCATGGCTGCCGTGTTGTTCGACTTCTCCGGGACCCTCTTCCGTATCGAGTCCACCAGATCGTGGCTGCGTGCCGTTCTGGCGGAGGCCGACGTACGGCTGCCCGACGAGGAGCTGATCCGCACGGCGAAGGAACTGGAGGCGGTGGGCGCCCTGCCCGGCGGGGCGCCCCGGTCGAGGCCGCTGCCCGACGAGCTGACCTCGTTGTGGGAGGTCCGCGACCAGAGCGCCGAACTGCACCGGGCCGCGTACACCGGTCTCTGCCGCCAGGTGGAGCTGCCCCTTCCGCAGCTGTACGACGCGTTGTACGACCGGCACAGGACTCCGGCCGCCTGGCGCCCGTACACCGACGCGGCCCAGGTACTGCACACGCTGTGCGAGCGCGGGGTCGCCGTCGGGGTGGTCAGCAACATCGGCTGGGACCTGCGCCCCGTGTTCCGGGCGCACGGCCTCGACGCGTACATCGACGCCTACGTCCTGTCGTACGAGCACGGTGTGCAGAAACCGGACGCCCGGCTCTTCGTGACCGCGTGCGCCGCCCTCGGGGCCGATCCGCGCGACACGCTGATGGTCGGGGACGACCGGCGGGCCGACGGCGGGGCGGCGGCTGTGGGGTGCAGGGTGCACTTCGTCGACCATCTGCCGGTCGTCGAGCGGCCGAACGGGCTGCGGCCCGTGCTGGATCTGGTCCCCCGCCCGGCCTCGTCCCCCGTACGGCCCGAGCCCCGCTCGCCCGGCCGCCGACGGCTCCTGTCCCGTCAGTTCCGGTAGTTCTCCACCTGCGAGGACGGCCGCACCCGTGCGTCGTCCGGGTTCTCGCCGAACTCGGACTTCGCGCGCCGCTGGCGCAGGAGGTCCCAGCACTGGTCGAGATCGCGTTCCAGCTGCCCGAGCCGTTGCTGTTCGGTCGCGCTGTCGATCTGTCCGGAGGCGAGGGCGTCCCGGAGCTTGCGTTCGTCGTCCACCATCGCCGTGATCCTGGCCAGGATCTGCTCTTGGTCCATGCGCGTACGCCTTCCTGGGAACCGCCCCCCGCTGTCCAGCCCACTGTAAGGAGCGGACGGCGGCTCGGCGACAGCGGAAGTGCCCGCAACGGAAGCGGCGGGAGCGGCGGCAGGAGGGCCGTGCCGTGCCCTGCCCGTCCGTCCGGGACGATCCCCCGCGTCGCCCCGGACGGACGGCAGCCCGGACGAGGTCCCCGGAGGGACCGGTCCGGATGCGCTGAGTATAGTTGGCTGGCAGCCAGTCAACGCAGGAGTACACAGGATGTCCCCTCGCAGCGCATCGGTCAATGAAGAGTTGCGGCGGCGTTCCCGCGAGAGGCTTCTGCAGGCGGCGTTGGAGCTGGTCAGCGAGCGGGGGTACGAGGCCACGACGCTGGGCGACATCGCGGACCGCGCGGGCTCGGCCCGGGGTCTCGTCTCGTACTACTTCCCCGGCAAGCGTCTGCTCGTCCAGTCCGCCGTGCACCGGCTGATGCACCGCACGCTGGAGGAGGCGCTGGAGCGCGAGCCGCGTACCGAGGACGGCCGGGAGCGGATGGCGCGGGCCATCGACGCGGTCCTGGGCCTCGCGCGGGAGCACCCCGTGCTGATGCGCCAGCACATGGCGGGCATCCTGCAGGGCGAGGGTTTCAAGCAGTGCCCGGAACAGCGCCGGCTGGCGGAGCTGCTCAGCGACACGGTGGTCCGCTACGGCTCGCGGGACACCGCCGCCGACTACCCCATGCTGCGGGCCCTGCTGATGGGCGCCGTGTTCGCGGCCCTGGTGCCCGGGGTCCCGATGCCGGTGCCGGTGCTGCGGGCCGAGCTGTTCCGGCGCTACGGGCTGGAGTGGGAGCGGGGTGCCCCGCCGGGCGCCGAAGCGCCCGGCGGGGCGTACCGCGAAGACCTCTCACGGTTCTTCGCCCCCGGGAGCCGCGAGGCGGAGCGCACCCGCGGGCGGACCGGTGGTCACGGCCGCGATGACGGCCGGACCCAGGAGCCGGACGCGGCCGGTCAGTCGAAGTAGTCCGGCTGCGTCTGGACGTTCAGCTCGCTCTGCCGGTTCCACTTGGCCGGGTCCGTACGGCGGTCGTCGATCCGCAGGACGTCGAAGCCCTTGGCGATGTCGTTCGAGTAGATGTGGCCGTTGTAGTAGTACGCGGACCACGAGCCGCCGGTGGCCAGCGTCGTGGTGCTCAGCGGGCCGCGCTCGAAGTAGGCGATCTCCTTCGGCTTGGAGGAGTTGGTGAAGTCCCAGACCGAGATGCCGCCCTGGTACCAGGCCTGGACCATGATGTCCTTGCCCTTGACCGGGATCAGCGAGCCGTTGTGGGCCACGCAGTTCTCGGTGTCGGCCTGGTGGCGCGGGATCTTGAAGTAGCTCTTGAAGACGAGCTTGCGCTTGTCGCCCTTGCCGACGATGTCGTAGATGCCGTCCGCGCCGCGGTTCGGGCCCACGGCCTCGTTGCAGGTGGCCGCGCCGCCGCCGCCCAGTTCGTCCGTGAAGACGACCTTGTCCGCCTTCTGGTTGAAGGTCGCCGAGTGCCAGAACGCGAAGTTCACGTTGTCCTGGACCTGGTCGATGATCTTCGGGTTCTCCGGGTCCTTGATGGAGAACAGGATGCCGTCGCCCATGCAGGCGCCCGCCGCGAGGTCCTTGGAGGGCAGCACGGTGATGTCGTGGCAGCCGGTGGTCTTGGAGACGCCCGGGTTGGTGGGCCCGCCCGGGTTGCCGCCACCGTCCGCGCCCTCACCGGGGAAGAGGACGGGGAAGCCGACGACCGCCGCCTTCTGCGGGGCCTTGCGCGGCACCTTGATGATGGAGATGCCGTCGTGCGGCGGCTGGCAGTCGGGGAACGTGGCGCTCGGCGAGTACGAGGAGACGTACACGTAGACGTTCTTGCGCTCCGGCACCAGCGTGTGCGTGTGCGAGCCGCAGGCGGTCTCGACGGCCGCGACGTACTTCGGGTTCCGCTTGTCGCTGATGTCGAAGATCTTCATGCCCTCCCACGAGGACTTCTCCGTCGCGGGCTGCGTGGTGCTGCTGCAGGAGTTGTCGCTGCGCGAGGAGTCCGTCGACAGGAACAGCAGGTCGCCGGAGACGGTGATGTCGTTCTGCGAACCCGGGCAGAGCACCTGGGAGACCGTCTTCGGGGCCTTCGGGTTGCTGATGTCGAAGATGCGGAAGCCGTCGTAGTTGCCGGCGAACGCGTACCTGCCCTGGAAGGCGAGGTCCGAGTTGGTGCCCGGCAGGGCGTCCTTGGGGATGTTGGCGAGGTGCCGGATGTTGTCCGAGTGGACGACCTCGTCCTGGCCGGGGATCTCGCCGTCGGCTATCGCCGCCCGGGCCTCGGCCGCCTGGCTCTTGGAGACCTTCTCCGGAGTCACCGGAGCGTCCCCGGGGTCGGGGGTCGCGACCGCGGGGCCTGCCGTGAGCAGTGCGGCCAGCAGGCCCGCCGCGGTGGCGGCGACGCCCAGACGTCTGCGCCGCGTTCGGTGGTTGTTCAACAGGGTCACTGCGTCCTCCCTTGTCGCCGTTCGAAGTCGAACGGTTCAGGTACCTCCGCAGTATCGTCTTCAGCATGCACAGATCAACAGGCGGCAACGTATTCGTAATGAATGTTTTTGATCAATGGCGTCCGGAAGCGTGCTAGGACGGTCATCAACACTCACAAGATGTCTGCCAATTCAGGTGCCACAGGAGGTCACTGTGCTCGCTCGCCGTACGTCCCGCCGTCTGGTCACGGTGTCCGTGACGGCCGTCGCCCTCGCGCTCGGCGGCTGCACGGGGTCGGACGACGACACGAAGTCCGCGTCCGGCACGGGCCCTTCGGTGATCGCCCCGGGCAAACCGGGCGAGGCCGCCGAGACGCTCTCGGCCGAGGAGGCCGCGGAGCAGCGCTCCGACGACGACAGGCCCAACTCCGCCGACTTCGACTACGCCCGGATGATGATCGAGCACCACACCCAGGCCGTCGAGATGACCGAACTCGCCCCGAAGCAGGCGTCTTCGGCGCGGGTCAAGCGGCTCGCCGAGCGGATCTCGGCCTCGCAGGGCCCGGAGATCGAGGCGATGGAGGCATGGCTCAAGAACAACGGCGGCGACAGGCAGAGCGGGAAGAGCGGGAAGCACCACCACGACGTGATGCCGGGCATGGCGACCGGGCCGCAGCTGAAGACGTTGCGCGCGGCGAGGGGCAAGGCGTTCGACGAGCTCTTCCTGAAGCTGATGATCACGCACCACAACGGGGCGATCACCATGGCCACGGATGTCCTGTCGCAGGGCAACAACATCCAGATAGGCGAGATGGCCGACGACGTGATAGCCCAGCAGACGACGGAGATCAGCCGGATGCGCGAGATGTGACGGAGGACCCGTCCCCGGGACCCGTCCCGAAGGGGCGCGGGGAACCGCGCGGCCGGCCCCGCGCACCCGCACCCGCACCCGCACCCGAAACGCAACTGCCCCGGCGGGCACCGGTGGGCCCCGGCGAGCGGGTCGGCGGTGAGCGGGTCAGCGGCGCACGTGGCGCGGCGTGAGGAGTCCCGCGTCCCGCGCCCCCGCGATCAGCCTGAGCGCGCGGCGCCGCCCGTGCCCCGTCGCGGACATCACCGCGAGCACCGGATCCCGGCCCGCCCGCTGGGCCGCCAGGTACTCCCCGGCGACGAGGCGACGGCTCTCGACGCCGCGCGGCCGGGCCGGGCGCGCGTGCCGCTTCTCGGAGCCCCCGGCGCCGTCCTGGGTGCCCGGCGCCGCGGCCGCACCCCCGCACGCCTCCAGCAGCGGCCCCTCGATCCAGTCGGAGAGCACCGCCAGGTCGTCGAGCGAGAGCGCGGGCCGGGCACGTACGTCCTCGACGGAGACGCACCCCTCGCACACCGCCGCGAGCAGGTCCACCCCGGCGCCGTCGCCGAAGCTCAGCCGGACGTCGCACCACGTCGTGGCGGTGTCGTTCTCCCGTACTTCCCAGGCGCGCCGTACGGACACCGCCCCGTCCGGCTCATCACGATCGGAAAGATTAAGAAAGGATGTTTCCAGCACAGACGCAACGTAACCGCGCGATCACACCAGTGGTGAACCGGCACGCGCGTGCGGCACACGCGGCACACCGTCGGCGCAGCGCTCCGCTCCGCCCGCGGCACACCGTCCCGCCCCTCCCCCGGCGCGCGGTGCGGTGCGATGCTGGGAGACACCAGTGAACTCCTCGTTCGCCGTTCGCCACGGGGAAGGGGTCGTACCGTGCTGCAGGTCGCCGTCGTCGGCTCGGGGCCGAGTGGGGTGTACGCCGCCCAGGGCCTCGTCCAGCAGGAGCAGGTGCCGGGAGTCAGGGTGGACGTCCTGGACCGGCTGCCGTGCCCGTACGGACTGGTGCGCTACGGCGTGGCACCCGACCACAAGAAGATCAAGTCGTTGCAGGGCACGCTGCGCACGGTCCTGGAGCACGAGCGGGTGCGGTTCCTCGGCGGGGTCCGGGTCGGCCCGGACGGGCTGCCGGCCGCCCGGCTGAGGGAGCTGTACCACGCGGTCGTGTACTGCGTGGGCGCCGCCACCGACCGGCACCTCGGAGTGCCCGGGGAGGACCTGCCGGGCAGCTGGTCGGCGACCGACTTCGTGTCCTGGTACAGCGCGCACCCTGACACCGTGCCCGACGGTTTCGCGACGGGCGGTTTCGTGGCCGGCGCGCGGGCGGCGGTCGTCATCGGCGTGGGGAACGTGGCGGTGGACGTGACCCGGATACTGGCCCGCGGCGCCGCGGAACTGAGTCCGACCGACATTCCCCAGGCGGCCCTCGCCGCGCTGGCCGGCAGCCGGGTGCGGGAGATCCGGATGGTGGGGCGGCGCGGCCCCTCGCAGGCCCGCTTCACCACCAAGGAGCTGCGGGAACTGGGCGGCCTGCCCGACACCGGGGTCGTCGTGGACCCGGCGGAGCTGGCGCTCGATCCCGCGTACGCGGATCCGTCCGCCCTGCCCGGCGTGCAGCGGCGCAACGTCGAGGTGCTGCGCGGGTGGGCCGAGCGGCCGCAGGCCGCGGGCTCCCGGCGGATCCGGCTCCGCTTCTTCCTGCGGCCGGTCGAGCTGCTCCCGGACGCGGGAGGGGACCGTGTGGGCGCGGTCCGCTTCGAGCGGACGCTCCCCGACGGCCGCGGGGGCGTGACGGGCACGGGACGGTACGAGGACATCGAGGCCCAGCTGGTGCTGCGCTCGGTCGGCTACCGGGGGGTGCCCCTGGAGGGCCTGCCGTTCGACGCGGACCGGGGCACCGTCCCGCACCTCGCGGGCCGTGTCCTGCGGGACGGCTCGGTCGCGTCCGGCGAGTACGTGGCCGGCTGGATCAAGCGCGGTCCCACGGGCGTCATCGGCACCAACCGCCCCTGCGCGAAGGAGACGGTGGCCTCGCTCCTGGCGGACGCCCCCGCCCTCGCACGGCGCGAGGTGCCACCGGACCCGCTCGCCGCCCTGCGCGCCCAGGGACTGCACCCGGTCGACTGGTCGGGCTGGCAGGCCATCGAACGGGCGGAGGCGGAACTGGGCGCCTCGCTCGGCAGGGGCGTGGTCAAACTTCCCGACTGGCAGTCACTGATGCGGGCGGCCAGGGGGCAGGGCACCGCCTGAGGGCTCCTCGGCTCCCCCGGCTCCCCCGCTTCCTCCGCCCCCGCTTCCCGCCGAAGGCGGTCAGCGGTTCCCGAGCCGGGCGGCCTGCCGCGCCGCCGCCGCGAGCACGCTGTCGAGAAGGCCGGGGAACAGGTCGTCGAGATCGTCCCGCCGCAGTCCGTTCATCTTGGCGGTGCCCCGGTAGATCTGCCGGATCACCCCGGCCTCGCGCAGCACCCGGAAGTGGTGCGTGGTCGTGGACTTGGTGACGGGCAGGTCGAAGTGGGAGCAGGAGAGCTCGCCGCCGTCGGCGGCGAGCTCACGCACCACCTGCAGCCGCAGCGGGTCGGAGAGTGCGTGCAGCACGGCTTCCAGCCGGATCTCCCCGCGGTGGGGGTGCGGCAGGTCGCGGCTGCTGCCGGTCGGGGCGGCGGTGGTCACGGCGACTCCAGTCCGTCGGGTCCGGAGGTCCCTCCGGAGGCCCTCATCGTACGAGAGATTGTACGAGGACTCTCGTAGTTTGACATCTCCCGTACTACGATGTCTATCGTACGAGTTGTCAACCGGCCCCGCCCCACGATTGGAGTCCGCCGTGAGCGCGCTCTTCGAGCCCTACACCCTGCGCGAGCTGACCGTCCCGAACCGGGTCTGGATGCCGCCGATGTGCCAGTACTCGGCCGCGCCGGACGGGCCCTCGGCGGGCGCCCCCGACGACTGGCACTTCGCGCACTACGCCGCGCGTGCCGCCGGCGGCACCGGCCTGATCATCGTCGAGGCCACCGCGGTCAGCCCCGAGGGCCGGATCTCGCCGTACGACCTGGGCATCTGGAACGACACCCAGGTCGAGGCGTTCCGGCGGATCACGCGCTTCCTGGCGTCCCAGGGCACGGTCCCCGCCATCCAGCTCGCGCACGCCGGCCGCAAGGCCTCGACCGAGCGTCCCTGGAAGGGCGGCGCGCCCGTCGGGCCCGACGCCCACGGCTGGCAGCCGCTCGGACCGAGCCCGCTCGCCTTCGACGAGAACCACCCCGTGCCGACCGAGCTGACGGTGGAGGGGATCCGGGAGGTCGTCGGCCAGTTCGCCGACGCCGCGCGGCGGGCCCTGGACGCCGGGTTCGAGATCGCCGAGATCCACGGCGCGCACGGTTACCTGATCGGCGAGTTCCTCTCCCCGCACTCCAACCGGCGCACCGACGCGTACGGCGGCTCGTACGAGAACCGTGTGCGCTTCGCCCTCGAAGTGGTCGACGCCGTGCGCGAGGTGTGGCCCGACGACAAGCCGCTCTTCTTCCGCATCTCGGCCACCGACTGGCTGGAGGAGAACGGCTGGACCGCCGACGACACGGTCCGCTTCGCCGCCGGGCTGACCGCCCACGGCGTCGACCTGCTCGACGTGTCCACGGGCGGCAACGCGGCCGGGGTACGCATCCCCACCGGGCCCGGCTACCAGGTCCCCTTCGCCGCGCGGGTCAAGGACGAGACGTCCATGGCGGTCGCCGCCGTCGGCCTCATCACCGATGTCGGGCAGGCCGAGAAGATACTCGCCAACGGTGAGGCGGACGCCGTGCTGCTCGGCCGGGAACTGCTGCGCAACCCCTCGTGGGCCCGGCACGCGGCCCGCGAGCTCGGGGCGGCCGTGCACGTGCCGGACCAGTACCACCGCTCGGTCTGACGGGACCCGTCCGCGGCGGACCCCGCTCCGGTGGGGTCCGCCGCGGGCGCGCTCTACTTCCGGCGGTCGAGCCACTCGGTGAAGCGGGTTCCGGCCAGGTGGGCGCCGGGACCGGGGAGGAGTTCGCGCCCCCGGACGTGCGCCCCGAAGTAGCCGACCGACTCGTCGGTGACCACCTCCCGCGGGTCCTTCTCCGCCGCCAGGCCCGTGCGGACGAACTCGTCGAGGCGCAGCTCCTCGGGGCCCGCCACCTCGGTGACGGCGTTCAGCGGGGCCGCCACGGCGACCCGGCCGACCGCCTCCACCACGTCGTCGGAGGCGAGGGGCCGGAGGAGCGAGGAGGGCAGCCGCACGGTCCCGCCCCGGGTGGCACCGGCCGCGATGCCCTTCGCGAACTCGAAGAACTGCGTGGCGCGCACGATGGAATACGGGATCCCGGACTTCCTGATCAGCTCTTCCTGGACGGCTTTGGCGCGCAGGTAGCCCGAGTCGGGCAGCCGCTCGCTGCCGACGACCGACAGGGCGACGTGGTGCCCCACGCCCGCCGCGGCCCCGGCCGTGAGGAGGTTGCCCGTGGACGTGCGGAAGAACTCCAGTACCGCGCCGTCCTCGAAGGAGGGCGAGTTGGAGACGTCGACGACGACGGAGGCGCCCTTCAGCGCGTCGTCGAGGCCCTTGCCCGTGACGCTGTCGACGCCCGTGCCCGGGGAGGCCGGGAGGGCCTCGTGGCCGTCCGCCCGGAGCCTGTCCACCAGCTTCGACCCGATGAGTCCGGTACCACCGATCACTACGATCTTCATGGGGCGACCTTTCCGGTTGTGTACGAGGGTTGTGCGCGAGAGACGTGCACGAGGGACGTGCGCGAGGGGATCGGATCCGCTCGCCCTGTGGACCGCACAGGGTCCGTACTTGTGACAGCCTTCTCCGTCCCGTGCCCTCACCTGCGGCGACATTCCGTCCGAGGGTGACTGTCAGTGCCGGGGTGCAGACTGACCGGCACTTGAGACAACGACGTCCGGAGGTGGTCGGCATGACCGAAGTACTGCTCACGGTGGGCACGCGCAAGGGACTGTTCGTCGCACGGCGGCGCGGCGGGACCTGGGAGTTCGACGAGAGCCCCTGCTTCAACGCGCAGGCGGTCTGTTCGATCGCGATCGACACCCGTACCGAAGTGCCGCGGCTGCTCGTCGGCGGCGACAGCGCCCACTGGGGGCCCTCGGTGTTCCACTCCGACGACCTGGGGCGCACCTGGACCGAGCCGGCCAGGCCCGCCGTCAGGTTCCCGCAGGACACGGGTGCCTCACTGGAGCGGGTGTGGCAGCTGCACCCGTCGGAGGCCGAGCCGGACGTGGTGTACGCGGGCACGGAGCCCGCGGCGCTGTACCGCTCGGCGGACCGCGGCGAGTCCTTCGAGCTGGTCCGTCCCCTCTGGGAGCACCCCACGCGCTCGCGGTGGGTACCGGGCGGCGGCGGTGAGGGCCTGCACACGATCCTGACCGACGCCCGCGACCCGGGAGCGGTGACGGTCGCGGTCTCCACGGCGGGCGTCTTCCGCACGCGCGACGGCGGGGAGAGCTGGGAGCCGTCCAACTCCGGGATCTCGGCGGTCTTCCTGCCCGACCCGGACCCCGAGTTCGGCCAGTGCGTCCACAAGGTCGCGCGGGACGCGGCGGCACCGGACCGTCTCTATCTGCAGAACCACTGGGGTGTGTACCGCAGCGACGACGCGGGGACGCACTGGACGGACATCGGCGAGGGCCTGCCGTCCACGTTCGGCTTCGCCGCCGTCGCCCATCCCCGCCGCGGCGGCACCGCCTATGTGTTCCCGATCAACGCCGACTCGGACCGGGTCCCGGCGGACCGCCGGTGCCGCGTGTTCCGTACGGCGGACGCGGGCGGGAGCTGGGAGCCGCTCTCGGCGGGGCTGCCGCAGGAGGACCACTACGGCACGGTGCTGCGCGACGCCATGTGCACGGACGGCGCCGACCCGGCGGGCGTCTACTTCGGCAACCGCAACGGCGAGGTGTTCGCGTCGGCCGACGACGGCGACAGCTGGCAGCAGCTCGCGTCCCATCTGCCGGACGTGCTCTGCGTACGGGCCGCGGTGATCGGTTGAGCGCCGCCGGCCGCCGTGCCCGCCCCGGGGTCAACGCCCCCCGAGGACGGGGCACATACCACCGCGGGCCGTACGGCGGCGTCGAGTTGATCAACAGCCCTTCCGCGGCAGTAGGGTGACGCCGTGGCACCACGACCCTTGCATGAGATCGTCGAACCCGGCTGGGCCAGGGCCCTCGAACCGGTGGCCGGGCGGATCGCCGGGATGGGGGACTTCCTGCGCGCGGAGATCGCCGCGGGACGCACCTACCTCCCGGCGGGCCCGAACGTGCTCCGCGCCTTCCAGCAGCCCTTCGACGACGTCCGAGTCCTGATCGTCGGCCAGGACCCCTATCCGACACCGGGGCACGCGGTGGGGCTGTCGTTCTCGGTCGCGCCCGAGGTGCGGCCGCTGCCGGGCAGCCTCCTGAACATCTACCGGGAGCTGAGCACCGACCTCGGTCTGCCCCCGCCGTCCGACGGGGATCTGACCCCGTGGACCCGGCAGGGCGTACTGCTGCTCAACAGGGCGCTCACCACGGCTCCGCGCCGGCCGGCCGCCCACCGCGGCAAGGGCTGGGAAGAGGTCACCGAGCAGGCGATCCGGGCCCTGGCCGCGCGCGGGAAGCCGCTGGTGTCGATCCTGTGGGGACGTGACGCCCGCAATGCCCGGCCGCTGCTGGGCGACCTGCCCTCGGTGGAGTCGGCGCACCCTTCGCCCATGTCGGCGGACCGCGGCTTCTTCGGCTCGCGGCCCTTCAGCCGGGCCAACGAGCTGCTGGTCCGGCAGGGAAGTGACCCCGTGGACTGGCGGCTGCCGTGACCGGCCCCGGCGGCCGGCCGGGGGTGCTGGGGGTGGACTCCGGCGGGTCGGGGCTGCGGATCGTCCTGGTGGCCGACGGGGGCCGGGCCACGGCGCCGCCGGTGTCCGGGGAGCCGGTGCGCACCGGACCGCGCGGCATCGACGCCGGGCACCTGCTGGCACAACTGGTACCGACGGCGCGGCGGTTGATGGCCGACGCCGGGGTGAGCACGCTGCGGGCCGTCACCGTCGGAGCCGCCGGTCTCACCACCCTGGGCGACGACCTGCGCGCCGAGCTGCCCCCGGCGCTGGCCCGTGAGCTGGGAGTGCGGCGGCTGGCCCTGGTCGCCGACGCCGTCACGGCGTACACCGGGGCGCTCGGGCAGCGGGCGGGCGCGGTCGTCGCGGCCGGCACCGGGATGATCGCGATCGGCACGGACCTGCGCGTGTGGCGCCGGGCGGACGGCTGGGGCCATCTGCTGGGCGACAGCGGCAGCGGGGCGTGGATCGGCCGGGCGGGCCTCGACGCGGCGCTGCGCCGCCACGACGGGCGGCCCGACGGCTCGGCCGCGCTCCTCGCACGCGTCGACGCGGTGTTCGGATCCGCCTCCGCGCTGCCGGGACGGCTCTATCCGCGGCCCGACCGGCCGGCCGTGCTGGCCTCCTTCGCACCCGAGGTGGCCGCCTGCGCCGACGACGGCGACCCGGTGGCGACCGGCATCCTGGCCGCCGCGGCCCGGCACATCGCCGACACGGCCGCCGCCGTGTGCCCCGCGCCGGCGGACGGCGCGACCGGCGGCGCGTGCCCGGAGGAGGTCCCGCTCGCCCTGACCGGTGGGCTGTTGAGGATGGGCGAGCCCCTCCTCGTACCGCTGCGGGCCGCCCTCGCGGACCGGTTGCCGTACGCGCGGCAGGTCCCGGCCGCGGGCGACCCGCTCGACGGTGCCGTGCATATCGCCGTCGAGCTGGCCGACGGCCGTCTGACGCTGCCGCCCGACGACAGCATGCTGTACGTCGTGCGGGATGCCGAACCCCCCGGCGTCCGATCGCGGGACCGTCCGTTGTGAACCGTCCGACGTGAACCGTCCGTTGTGATCAGCGGATAAACATCGGCAGGTAACCAGGAAGATCAATCCGTACGTAACTCATCAGACAAAAGCGGACGGATACCGCTCACCTGCACCCTCCCCGAACAGGGAAGCCCAGGAAACCAGTAACATTCGGCGCCATGAGCTCCCCCACTGGGCCCGCGTCCGGCCTGCCAGTACGAATGCCGCGACCCCGCCAGCCCGGCCGGCACCGCCGACCGGAACCGCTGGCGGCTCCCGAGGGTGCGCCCGCGCTCGTCCTCGCGGTGCCGGGCACGCCCAGCGCCGCCACCCGCAGCCTCGCCGAGGAGCTCGTGAGCATCGCGCGCTCCGAGCTGCCCGGTCTCGACGCCCGGATCGGGTACCTGGACGGGGACGACACGGAGTTCCCCACCCTCCAGTCGGTGCTCGCGCGCGCCTCCGAGGAGCGCGTCGCGCGCTTCGAGCAGGCCCGCGCGGCCGGTGTGGACGCGGTGGAGCCCGACGGCCCCGTCGCCGTGGTCGTGCCGCTGCTCGCCGGCCCGGACCACGCGCTGCTGCGCCGTGTCCGCCAGGCCGTCATGGACAGCCGTGTCGCGGCCGAGCTGACCGATGTGCTCGGCCCGCACCCGCTGCTCGCGGAGGCGCTGCACGTGCGGCTGTCCGAGGCGGGGCTGGCGCGCGCCGACCGGGCCAGGCTGTTCACCGTGGCGACGGCCGCGGACGGGATCATCCTGGCGTCCGTGGGCGGCGACGAGGCCGTGCAGGCGGCCGGGATCACCGGCATGCTGCTCGCCGCGCGGCTCGCCGTGCCCGTGATGGCGGCGGCGCTGGACGAGGAGGGCGCGATCGCGGCCACCGCCGAGCAGCTGCGCACCTCGGGTTCCCAGCAGCTGGCGCTCGCCCCGTACCTGATCGGCCCCGAGCTCGACCCGGGTCTGCTCGACGAGGCCGCGAAGGAGGCGGGCTGTTCCGCCGCCGAGGCGCTGGGCTCGTACCCGGCGATCGGCAAGCTGGCGCTCGCCAAGTACACGACGGCCCTCGGCATCGCGCCGCAGCAGCCGCAGGGCGCGCCGGTGCGCTGACGAGGCGTCCGCGCACCCGCACCACCCCCGAAGGGCCCGCTCCCGTTCCCGGAGCCGGGCCCTTCGGGGTTCCGGCCCCGCCGGGCCCCGCTAGTCGAGCACCACGCAGGACGCCGCCGGCGCCCTGACCGACCCGCCGCGCTGCGGCAGGCCGGTGCCGGGGTCCACCGTGAACCAGGTGACGTTCCCGGAGCGCTCGTTGGCCACGTACAGGAAGCGGCCGGTCGGGTCGAGGGCCAGGGCCCGCGGCCAGACGCCGCCGCACGGCACCGTGGCGACCAGCCGCAGGCCCGCGTCGGCCGGGCCGGGCACGAACACCGAGAGGACGTCCTGGCCGCGTGTGGCGGTCCACACGAAGCGGCCGTCGGGCGACACGACGATGCCGGACGGGTAGGCGTCGCCGTCCGGCAGGTCGGGCAGCACGGGCGTCTCCTCCACCGGTCTGAGCGTGCCCCCGACCGCGTCCCAGCGGCAGGCGGTGACGGTGGGCGAGAGTTCGTTGAGGACGTACGCGCGTTCGCCGTCGGGGTGGAACGCCAGGTGGCGGGGGCCCGAGCCGGGCCGCAGCGCGACCTCCCGGTGCAGCGCGAGTGTGCCGTCGCGCAGCGAGCACACCCGCACCGAGTCGGTGCCGAGGTCGACGCTCACGGCCCAGCGGCGGCTCGGGTCGGGCTGGACGTGGTGGGCGTGCGGGTCCTGCTGGCGCGGGGTGTGCGGACCGGAGCCCTCGTGCCGCAGCACACCGGCGACCGCGCCGAGGCTCCCGTCGTGGCGGACGGGCACGGCGCTGACGCTGCCCGATCCGTAGTTGGCGGTCAGGACGTGCCCGTCGAAGAGGCTCAGATGGGTGGGCCCGCTGCCGGCGACCGGCACCGGCGGGCCGGCCAGGGAGGGTTCGTCGTCCTTCACGCGGTAGGCGGCGAGCGCGCCCTCCGCCGTCTCGCTCACCGCGTAGAGCATGTCCCCGCCGGGCGACAGGGCCAGGTAGGAGGGGTCGGCGACGCCGTTCACCGCGCTCAGCAGCGTCAGGGCGCCGGTCCGCCCGTCCACGGCGGCGGTGAGCACGCCCAGTCCTCCCGCCGCCGTGAAGGAGCCGATGTACGCCCGTCGCCGCCGTCCGTCGCCGTCCGTCACTGCGTCCCCTCTCGGTACTGCGCCTCAGCGTCTTCTCTGCGTTTTCCGCACGCCTTCGGTGGCGACGGTAGCAGCGAATGGCCTAGACCAACCGGGAACCCTCGCGCGTCCCGCCGCGCGTCCGGGTGTGTGCCGCCGGACGGTGCACGCCTCGTGCGCGTACGGGATGCCTCAGGTGCCCGTGAGCGGGCCGCGCAGCGGGGTGGCCAGTGCGGCGAGCGCCCGTTCCAGGCCGTGGAGGTGGGCCAGGGCCTGCTCGGCCGCGGAGTGAGGGACCTGCCCGGTCCCGGCGTGGTGGCCGGGCACGTCCGCGGCGGCCGTCACGGCGCGCTCCGGGACCGCGCCGACCAGGACCTCCACGGCCGCTTCGACGCGTCCGCAGGCAGCGGTGAGGCGTACGTCGTGCGAGGCGTCCGGGTCGGCGGCGACGGCCGCGAGTCCCCGTGCCTCCCGGGCGCACTCGTCCAGGAGGGCGAGCACCTGACGGGCGCGCTCCTTGCGGGCCCGCACCGGGTTGAGCGGGTGCACGAGCGGTGCGAGGGAGAACCGGACCCGGCCGAGCAGGACCTCCAGTTCGGCCGCCCGCGCCGCGGGGTCGGCTTCGGGGTCGCCGGCGAGGCGCCGGGCCGCCGCCGCGGTGCAGCCGTGCACGGCACGCACGGCCTGGCCCACCCAGCGGTCGGTGACCGCGTGCGTGGTGACCGGCAGGACCAGTGCGACCGCCAGCACGGCACCGAGGGCGCCGACGGCGGTCTCGGTGAGGCGCAGGCCCAGCAGAGCCGGGTCCAGCACACCGAGCAGGCCGTACAGCAGGCCCGCCAGCACGGTCACGAAGAACATCATCCAGCTGTAGGAGAGCGGCGCGGTGTAGAAGATGCCCCAGACGCAGACGGCCACGATCGCCGCCGTGGGTGCCGGGGCGCCGTCCAGGGGCACGGCGACCAGCAGTCCCACCGCGATGCCGGCGACCGTGCCGACCACGCGCCGCCAGCCGCGTACGAGGGTCTCGCCGCGCGAGGAGGTGTTGACGAAGATCCACCAGGCGGTGCCGACGGCCCAGTACCACCGCTCGTGCGAGAGGACCGGGCCGGCGGCGACGGCGAACGCGCAGGCGGCCGTCGCCTGGAAGGCCTGGCGGGTGGTCGGCCGGGAGAGGCCGCGGCCGGCCGGTGCCGCGGGCGTGACCGGTGCCGGGGTGCGCCGCTCGACGCACCACACACCGAACCGCACCGCCGAGGACGCCGCGAGCGCCAGCGTCATCGCGGCGTACAGCTGGGGGAGCCGGTCCGGGACCGCGTGCAGGAACTGGGTGACGAAGAAGGTCATGAACGCGAAGATGCCGAGCGCGTGGCCGCGGGGTCCCCAGCGGCGGGCGTACACGCCGCAGAAGATCACGGCCAGCCAGGCCGCGTCGCGCAGGGCCGGTGCCGTGTGCAGCACGCTCGCGAGGGCGAGGGCCGGGAAGCCGACGACGGGCAGCAGGGCGGTGGTGACGGCCTGGCCGCGTACGGTCGGGTCGCCGACCGTGAACAGCGCGAGGAGCGCGGTGAGGCCGCCGGCGATCGAGGCCGGCAGCGGGAGCCCGGCGAGTTCCGACAAGGTCACGGCGAGGCCGATGCCGAGGACCGCCCGCAGCGAGATCCGCAGCCGCAGCAGGCCCGGGTCCGGAGCCGTGAACATCTTCTTCACCGTGGGCAGCCCTCCCTGTTCCGTCTCCTGTGTCGCCCCGTTCCGTGCCGGTCGCACGTCGCGGTGCCGGTCGCACGTCGCGGCCCGTGCGTGCGGCTCCAGGACCGGACACGCGCGCGGCCGGCCCGCTCGCGGCACACGCGGCGCATGGGAATGGCGCCGCGGGTCCGGTACGGCTTCCTTGCCGTCCGGCGCTTCACGACGCCATCAGTACCCCCACGTTAAGCAGGAGGGACGCACCGGCTCAACAGGCTCGTGATCCGCTGGGCCATTGGTACAGTCGGAAACGATCATCGAAGACCGCAGGGAGACCAACGGACCATGACCGTGGACGCGCTCGACACCCGGATCCTCCGGCTGCTGCTGGAGCAGCCGCGCACCAGCGTGCGGGAGTACGCCCGCGTCCTGGGGGTGGCCCGCGGCACGCTGCAGGCGCGGCTCGACCGGCTGGAGAGGGACGGAGTGATCACCGGGACGGGCCCCTCCCTCTCCCCCGCGGCGCTGGGCCACCCGGTGCTCGCCTTCGTGCACATCGAGGTCACCCAGGGGCATCTCGACGACGTGGGGGACGCGCTGGCCGCCGTGCCGGAGATCATCGAGGCGTTCTCGATCACCGGCGGCGGGGATCTGCTGACGCGGGTCGTGGCGCGGGACAACGGGCACCTGGAGGACGTGATCCAGAAGCTGATCAGCCTGCCGGGGGTGGTCCGCACGCGCACGGAGGTGGCGTTGCGCGAGCGGGTGCCGCAGCGGGTGCTGCCGCTGGTGGAGTCGATCGGCCGTACGGCGCGGGCATGACCGGGACGCGACCGCTCCCCACGGCCGCGGGGCACGTGGGGAGCAGGACGGCCGGGAGGAGTGCGGATCAGCGGGTCCGGGTGACCCGGTGTTCCTTGAGGGCCGCGCAGTTGGAGCCCGTCATCTGCACGTAAACGTTGCCGATGTTGCCGCCCCAGTCGATGCAGTGACCCTTGCCGTACACGTACCCCGGTCCCGCGTACGACGTGTACCGGCCGCTGTCCTGAGCGCTCTCCCCCGTGTCGGGGACGTAGATCCCCGCGCCCATGTCCACCGCGGTGCCCGGGGTGCTGCGGATGGTCACGACGCAGTTCTCGGCGTTGGCGGCGTTGTACGTCAGGTAGACGGTGCCGAGGGAGCCGACGGGCGCCGAGTTCACGGTCTTGTAGGCGCTCCCGCAGACCTTCTGCGGCGTGGTGTTGGGCGCGGCGGAGGCGGGCGCCGCCAGCGCGGTCGTGGCACCTAAGGCCAGCGGGGCGAGCGCGGCGGCGGTCAGGACGGAACGGTTGAATCTCATGTTTCCCCCTTGTGGTCCTCGGAGCCGGTTGCTCCTGCTCCATGTGACACGCGGGGCCGCGGAACGGTTGTGTGGTGCCCGGAGGAAAAGCGGCCCGGGTGGGGGTCCGCCCGGGCAGCAGGAAGCCCGGCTGGACGGGGGTTCCAGCCGGGCTTCGGTACAGGGGTGCCGGGGTGTCGGCGCGGCCACGCGCCGGCCCGCCGGTCAGTGCTGGCCGCGGGCGGAGCTGGACGCGCCGCCGAACAGCCGTGCCACGGCCCGGAACGGCAGGGTGACGACAGTCGCGATGGCTCCGCCGATGGACCGAAGAACGTCTGCGATTGCCTTCAACACGGTGGGCCTCCATTCGCCTCCGGCGCGGGCGCCGGATCTGATGTGCCGTTGTACGGCCGGTCATTGGGGCGTGTGCCCGGTGATCGTCCACAAAAACCGACCCCTTTCCCGCCCTTGTCCGCGGCGCCTGCTCCCGGTCTCGTCCGAGAGTGATTAACCCATCGCCGAAGGTGCGAAAATCTATGCTGGCGGGAGTAGACATTGGAGTACGGGGTGGTTATGGTTTCTTCCGTAACCGAGATCGAGCAGGCCCGGCAGAGACGAACTGCCGGGAAGTGGTGCGCAGGATGAAGCAGTGCGCATTTCAGCAGCGAGGTCGATGAGCGGTGCCCCGGTAAAGGCGTCGGCTGCGGGCGCGCGTACCGGGGAGTTCGGCAAGTGATGGATCAAGAGGAAGAACGGAGGAGTTGAGCACCATCGGATCGCCCGGGCGTTCGACGTGCGGATGGTGCAGCAGTTCCTTCGGGGCCTTGGTGCCGTACGGCGCCAGGGCCCCTCGACGTGTGCCCCACAGAGAGGCGAGATGACAGCAGACGACGCGTTCGGCCGTCTCGACGACGACGATTACCCCGCCTACACGATGGGCCGGGCCGCCGAGATGCTCGGCACCACCCCCGGCTTCCTGCGCGCCATCGGCGAAGCACGACTGATCACTCCGCTGCGCTCCGAGGGCGGACACCGCCGCTACTCCCGTTACCAGTTGCGCGTCGCGGCCCGCGCCCGTGAACTCGTGGACCAGGGCACCCCCATCGAGGCCGCCTGCCGCATCGTCATCCTCGAGGACCAGCTCGAAGAGGCCCGGCGCATCAACGCCGCCCACCAGCACACCGCGCACGACCCCCGCCGCACGACAGCGGTCTGAACCGTCCGCACCCACCGGCGCCGGCGCCTGCACCCGCACCGGCGCACCCGGACCGGCCGCGCCGGGCGGCTTCCGGTCCGGCGCCGTGTCCCGGCCTCACTTCACGCCCGCCGCGTCGAGCAGGGCCGCGGCCGTCGTCGTGGTCAGGCCCCGCAGGGTCTCCGCCTTCGCGCCGGCCCGGGCGCTCGCACCGTCGAAGACCAGGGCGAGCTGGCGGGCGAGGAGTTCGGGGTCGCGGGCGCCGCCGCGCTCGGCCTCCGCCCTGAATGCCTCCAGCAGCGTGCCCTTGGCCCGCAGGGCGACGACGCTGGCCGGGTGCCCGGGGTCCTTGAGCTCGACCAGCGCCGACAGGAACGGGCAGCCCCGGTAGCCGTCCTCCGCCGACACCTCCTCCAGCTGCCGGAAGACGTGCAGGATCCGCTCCCGGGGCGGCCGGGGGCTCTCGTCGCCCAGACCGAGCCGTCGCCCGTACTCGGGCGCACGCCGCTCCAGGCTCGCCGCCAGCACGTCGTCCTTGCTCTCGAAGAGCTGGTACATCGAGCGCTTGGACACCCCTGCCGCCCGGCACAGCGCCTCCACACCGATGGAGACACCCTCGCGGTAGAAGAGCTCCGTGGCCGCGTCGAGCAGCCGGTCCCTCGTGGATGTCTTGTCCGTGCTGGTGGCCATGGAGCGAGACTACCTCCGCGGGACAGGGGGCGATCAGGCGGCCAGCTGCGGGTACAGCACCGGGATGTCGGCCGCCAGACCGGACTTGACCCGCCTGGTCAGGTCGTCGGCGAGCACCTCGAAGGCCCCGCTCTCGATGCCGTCGAGCGCCTGGGCCGCCACGTCCGCGGGCAGGGACTTGGGGGCGTCGATCGCGGCGGTCATGTCCGTGTCGACGTACCCGACGTGCAGTCCGGTGACACCGATCCCCCGCGGGGCGAGGTCGAGCCGCAGGGAGTTGGTCTGGGACCAGAGGGCGGCCTTGGAGGCGCTGTACGAGCCGGCCAGGCCGATCCACGACAGCACCGAGTGGACGTTCAGGATGTGGCCGCCCCCGTTGCGCTCGATCACGGGGACGAACGCCCGGGCGGTGAACAGCGGCCCGTAGAAGTTGGTCTCGAAGTCCTTGCGCACGTCGTCGACCGGCGATTCCAGGAACGACGTGTGCATGGAGACACCCGCGTTGTTGATCAGAACGGTGACGTCCCCGGCCTGTTGGGCTGCCGCCGCGACGGACGCGGGGTCGGTGACCTCCAGGGCCAGCGGTACGGCCCGGGGGTCCGTGACCGTCCGCGGGTCGCGGGCGGTGGCGTACACCTTCTCCGCCCCCCGGTCGAGGAGCCCTTCCACCAGCGCCTTGCCGATGCCCCTGGCACCACCGGTGACCAGGACGACGGCACCCTCGATTGCGGTCATGACACCCTCCGGACTCAACCGTTCAGCACGGGGAAACCGATCGGTTTCCCTTCTTCCGAAGAGTAAACCGATCGGTTTTACAGCGCAAGCCCGGTCGCCACGGAAAACGGGAGTGGTCCCGCCGTGACGGCGGGACCAC
>NZ_JAHKJW010000024.1:0-35538 GCF_019710745.1 Streptomyces beigongshangae | reverse complement strand
GTGACGGCGGGACCACTCCCGGTGGCTCCATCGGCGCGGGCCCGTCGGAACGGGCCCGCGGCTACGCTCCGCTGGCCTTGAGCATGTCCTCCCGCTCGACGAGCTTCACCCGCTCGCGGCCCTCGGGCTCCCCCAGCGCCTTCTCCGCGGCGTCCAGCCGGTACCAGCCCTCCCAGGTGGTGAAGCGGACGTTCCGCTCGGCGAGGAACGCGTCCACCGACTCCGGCTCCGGGGACGTCGGGGTCACCAGGCGGCCGTTCGCGTGGTCGTCCAGCAGGCTGGCGACCGTCTCGTTGGCGTCGCCCTTGGTGTGGCCGATGAGGCCCACCGGACCGCGCCGGATCCAGCCGGTGACGTACGTCGACCGCAGGTGCTCGCCGGTCTCCTCGATCACCCGGCCGGCCTCGTCCGGGACCGTGCCCGACTCGACGTCCCAGGGCAGCTTGGGCAGCTTGTCGGACAGGTAGCCGACGGCCCGGTAGACCGCGCCGATCTCCCAGTCCTTGAACTCCCCGGTGCCCTTGACGTTGCCCGTGCCGTCGAGGGCGGTGCGCTCGGTGCGCAGGCCGACGACCTTGCCGTCCTCGCCGAGGATCTCGGTCGGCGACTCGAAGAAGTGCAGGAACAGCTTGTGCGGGCGGTCGCCGACGTCGCGGATCGCCCAGTTCTCCAGGGTCTTCGCGACCATGTCGGCCTGCTTGTTGCCGCGCCGGGTCGCGATCGAGCCCTCGTCGTAGTCGATGTCCTCGGGGTCGACGATGACCTCGATGTTCGGGGAGTGGTCCAGCTCCCGCAGCTCCATCGGGCTGAACTTCGCCTGCGCGGGGCCGCGGCGGCCGAAGACGTGGACCTCCTTGGCCCTGTTGGCCTTGAGTCCTTCGTGGACGTTCGGCGGGATCTCGGTCGGCAACAGCTCCTCGGCGGTCTTGGCGAGGATGCGCGCCACGTCGAGCGCCACGTTGCCGACGCCGAGGACGGCGACCTTCTCGGCCTCCAGCGGCCAGGTCCGCGCCACGTCCGGGTGCCCGTCGTACCAGGAGACGAAGTCCGCCGCGCCGTACGAGCCGTCCAGTCCGATACCGGGTACGTCCAGCGCCCGGTCGGCCGTCGCCCCGGTGGAGAAGATCACCGCGTCGTAGAAGGCGCGCAGGTCGTCCAGGTTGATGTCGCCCGGGTAGTCGACGTTGCCGAAGAGGCGGATCTGCGGCTTGTCGAGCACCTGGTGCAGAGCCGTGATGATGCCCTTGATGCGCGGGTGGTCGGGGGCGACGCCGTACCGGATCAGCCCGAAGGGGGCCGGCATCCGCTCGAAGAGGTCGATGGAGACACCGGGCTCGACGGCCACTGCGGACTTCAACAGCGCGTCGGCGGCATAGATCCCGGCGGGGCCGGCTCCGACTATGGCTACCCGCAGGGGGCGAGGCATGATCAGGTTCCCTTCGAGCGGTGATCAGGAGTGTTCACCGGGGAGCCTAAACTAAGGCTTGCCTAAGCTTGTAGCCGGGCTGGATCTATGACCCCATAAGGCAGACTTATGAGTCGGCGGTCGCAGGAGCGTTCGCTCAGCTGTCGAAGTCCACGGTCAGTGTCTCCGAGACCGGGAAGGACTGGCACGTCAGGACGTATCCCGCGTCGACCTCCGCGTTCTCCAGGGCGAAGTTGCGGCGCATGTCCGCCTTGCCGTCGGTGACCAGGGCCCGGCAGGTGCCGCAGACGCCGCCCTTGCACGCGAAGGGGAGGTCGGGGCGGGTCCGCTGGGCGCCTTCGAGGATGCTCCGGTCCCTGGCCAGGGCCGAGGTGGTGGAGCGGCCGTCGAGCGTGACGGTGACCCGGCTGACGGGCCCCCGCACCGCGGTCTCGTCGTGACGCATCTCTCGTACGGGCCCGTCGTCGGCGAAGAACAGTTCCCGGTGGACACGGTCGCCCGGCACGCCGAGGTCCGTCAGGACCCGCTGGGCGTCGAGGACCATGCCCTGCGGTCCGCACAGCCACCAGTGGTCCACGGCCCGCACGTCGACCAGTGAGCCGACGAGTGCCGCGAGCCGGTCCGCGTCGATGCGGCCCGACAGCACCTCGGCCTCGCGCGGCTCGCGGGACAGCACGTGGGCGAGCTGGAACCGGGCCGGGTACAGGTCCTTCAGGTCCGCCAGCTCGTCGGCGAACATCACGGTGCCCGTGCGCCGGTTGCCGTAGAGGAGGGTGACCGTCGAACGCGGGTCCGCGGCCAGGACGGACTCGGCGATGGAGAGCATCGGGGTGACCCCGGAGCCGGCCGCGACCAGCACATGGCGGCCGGGCACGGTGAGGTCGGGCGTGAACGCGCCGGTGGGCGCCATCACCTCCACCGCGTCCCCCGGGCGCACCTCCCGTACGAGCCACGCCGAGAACAGACCGCCCGGCACCACCCGCACGCCGATGCGCGGCGCCGAACCGGCCGGGGAACAGATCGAGTACGAGCGCCGCTCGTCCCGTCCGTCGATCTCGCGCCGCAGCGTCAGCGACTGGCCGGGCGCGAAGGCGAACTCCGCCGCCAGCTCCGCCGGGATCTCGAAGCTCACGGCCGCCGCGTCCTCGCACAGCGGCTGCACGGCGGCGACGCGCAGGGTGTGGAAGGCCGGGCGGCGGCGCGCCCGCGCGGGCACCGGCCGCGCGGGGGCGGGAGCCGGTGTCCGGACAGCCCGGTCCGCCGCAGTCGCCGGGGTCGCCGGGGTCGCCGGGTCTTCCTTAATGCCTTCCATCAGATCTCCTTGACGTACTCGAACGGCTCGCGGCAGACGCGGCAGCGGTACAGCGCCTTGCAGGACGTGGCGGCGAAGCGCGAGGTCTCCTCGGTGTCCGCCGCACCGCAGCGCGGGCACGCCACCGCGCGCCGGGCGGGGGCCAGGACCAGGGGCACCGGACCGGCCGCGGGCCGGGGCGCGGCCCCCGGTGGCGCGATCCCGTGCTCGGTGAGCTTGCGCCGCCCCTCCGGGGTGATCCAGTCGCTGGTCCACGGCGGGTCCAGGACGGTACGGATCTCCACGCGCGCGTATCCCGCGCCACGCAGCCGTGCCGCCACGTCCGCGCGCATCTCGGCCATCGCCGGACAGCCCGAGTAGGTCGGCGTCAGGCTCGCGACCACGGTGCCGTCGGCGGTCATCTCGACCGCGCGCAGGACGCCGAGGTCGGCCAGCGTGAGCATGGGCAGTTCGGGGTCCGGCACCTGTTCGGCGAGGTGCCGGGCGCGCCGCACGTCCTGCGCCGCGGTCACCACGTCGCCCCCGGATGCGCGCGGGCCACGCCCTGCAGCTCGGCCAGGAGCGGCGCGAGGTGCTCGGTGTGCTCCCCGCTCCGGCCGGCGCCCGGCAGCGGCCGGTACACCGGCATGGGCAGTCCGGCCGCCCCGGTGACCTGCCGCAGGACGGCGACGACCTCGTCCCGTGCGTCGTACGCCGTGAACAGCTCGCCGAAGTAGGGCGCCACCTGCTCCATCGCCCGGCGCGTGCGGCGGTGCGACTCGTCCGTGCCGTCCCCGAGGCGCACGACCCACTCGGCGGCGTACTGCCGGTGGTACGTCAGCTCCTTGACGCCCTTCGCCGCGACGGCCGCGAGGACCGGGTCGGGGTGCGACGACAGCTCCCCGAAGTGCGCGAGCCGCCAGCTGGACAGCACCAGCAGCCGTACGACGCAGAACGCGAAGTCCCCTCCGGGGAGTTCGGCCAGGCGTACGTTCCTGAAGTCCTGCGGGTCGCGGAAGTAGGCGTACGCGTCCTCGTCGCGCCCGGTGCCGTCGGCCCGGCCCGCGCGCGCGTAGAGCAGGCGGGCCTGGCCGAGGAGGTCGAGGCCGATGTTGGCGAGCGCGACCTCCTCCTCCAGCTCGGGGGCGCGGGTGGTCCATTCGGCCAGCCGCTGGGCACCGACCAGGGCGTCGTCGGCGAGGGCCACGCAGTCGGCGGCGAGCCGGGCGGCGTCGAGGCCCTCGGGCACGGCGGTGTCCACCCCGTGCAGCGGGTCCTCGAAGCCGGTGCCGTACGCCCAGCGGGTGTCGTCCTCGTGCCCCTCCGCGAGGGACAGGTAGACATGGTCGTCGCTCATGCCCTGCTCCTCAGATGTGCGGGACGTCGTCGGGGATGTCGTAGAAGGTCGGGTGTCGGTAGACCTTGTCGGCGCTCGGCGCGAAGAACGGGTCCTTCTCGTCGCGGGTGGACGCGGCGATGTGCTCCGAGCGCACCACCCAGATCGAGACGCCCTCGTTGCGGCGGGTGTAGAGGTCGCGCGCGTGGGTGAGGGCCATGGTGTCGTCGGCGGCGTGCAGGGAGCCCACGTGGACGTGGTTCAGCCCGCGCTTGCCGCGCACGAAGACCTCGTACAGCGGCCAGTCGCCCCTGGGGGCGCCCTGCCGGAGGGCGGGGACGGTGCCCGCAGCGGTGTCCGGGGCCGCGGCGGTGCCCGGGGCGGAGTCGCTCATGCCACCGCTCCTTCCTGTGCGCGGACGCGCCGCGCCTGCTTGGCCGCGTAGGCCGTGGCCGCCTCCCGCACCCAGGCGCCCTCCTGGTGGGCGGACCTGCGGCGTTCCAGCCGCTCGGCGTTGCGCGGTCCGTCGCCGCCGATGACCCGCTTGAGCTCGGACCAGTCGGGGGTGCCGAAGTCGTGCCGGCCGCGCTCCGCGTTCCAGCGCAGGTCCGGGTCCGGGAGGGTCACGCCGAGCTTCTCCGCCTGCGGGACCGTCATGTCGACGAACCGCTGACGCAGTTCGTCGTTGCTGTGCCGCTTGATCTTCCAGGCCATCGAGGCCGCCGAGTTGGGCGAGTCGCCGTCGGGCGGGCCGAACATCATGAGCGAGGGCCACCACCAGCGGTCCACCGCCTCCTGGACCATGGTCCGCTGCGCCCCGGTGCCGCGCATCATGGTCATCAGCAGCTCGTACCCCTGCCTCTGGTGGAACGACTCCTCCTTGCAGATCCGCACCATCGCGCGCGCGTAGGGCCCGTACGAACTTCTGCACAGCGGGACCTGGTTGCAGATCGCGGCGCCGTCGACGAACCAGCCGATCACCCCGACGTCGGCGAACGTCGGGGTCGGGTAGTTGAAGATCGACGAGTATTTCTGGCGTCCCTCGATCAGCCGCTCGGTCAGGTCCGCGCGGTCGGCGCCCAGCGTCTCGGCGGCCGAGTACAGGTACAGCCCGTGCCCGGCCTCGTCCTGGACCTTCGCGAACAGGATGGCCTTGCGGCGCAGCGACGGGGCGCGGGTTATCCACTCGCCCTCGGGCTGCATGCCGATGATCTCCGAGTGGGCGTGCTGCGCGATCTGCCGGACGAGCGTCTTGCGGTAGCCGTCGGGCATCCAGTCGCGGGGCTCGATCCGCTGGTCCCGCGCGATCGTCGCGTCGAAGTGCTCCTGCAACGACTGCTCCGGGAGGGCCGTCCCGGCGGAGTGTGTCGTGGTCATCGATACCAGCTTCCCTACCGACCATTCGTTCGGCACCAGTGTGCCGCCTTCCCGGAGGCCGGGCAAGACCCGGACGCGATCGGGCGACGCGAACACCGGGTCCGCCCCGCCCGGTCCCGCCCCGCTCCGCCCTGTTCCCCTCCGTTCTGTTCGGGTCTCCTCGAAACCACCCCAAAGGGTCCAAGAGGGTCTTCCGGGCTGCTCGGGTCGAGCCGCTCGTGCGCCTTCCGCGCCGGTCGTGCGGGGACGGCCGCACGGCGTGGGAGCGCGGTGCCGCGCCGTCGCCCCGCACTCTTCGGTCGATCCTCACCACCGAGACGTGAACACGCCCCGTTCACGCGGTTCCCGGCCGCCACCCGTGACTGTTTGGCTTTACACGCGGCACACACCGTCCAGCGGGCCGCACGCCCGTCAGCCGTCGCCCCGGCATCCGCCGCACCAGCCGTGACCCCGCCCCCGGCCACCCGTGGCCGCCGACCACCCACGTATGCCGGACCACGCACCGAACCACGTATGCGGAGGACATGTGACCGTCCCGGAAAGTCCACCCGACAGCGCGGCCGCGCCCGCCGACGTCGGGGCGGAGTGCACCAGCCACTGCAGCTGCGCGTCGGCCGGGGCCGGGTGCAGTTCGAGCAGAACGGCGCGGACGACATCAAGGGCGTCCCCGGGACCCTCGCGGAACTCCCCGCCCTGCACGGCTGCTCCGACACGGCGGCACTGACGGAGCTCGCCTCGTACTTCCGGGTGCGGGAGGTGCGCGTCGGGCAGCTCCTCTTCGGCGAGGGGGAGCCCGTCACGCAGACGTACCTCGTCGTCCACGGCCGCTTCACCCCCTGCACCACCGGCAGGTACGGCGAGGACGAGGTCGCCGAGGTCGTCACGGACGGTGCGGGGCTGGGCGACGAGGCCATCGGCCAGGAAGACCCGTGCTGGCGCAGTTCGATGCGGGCCGGGACCGCGGGCGTGGTGCCGGCGCTCGACCGGGACAGCCTCCAGCGGTTCACGGAGCGCACCCCGTCCTTCGCCGCGCAGCTGGCCGCGTTCGCCGAGCGGCGGCGCAGGCCCGTGAACCGCAGGGCATGCTCGACACCGGGCTGGCCACGGGCGCGTACGCGGCCTCGTGGAACAACGAGTCCACCATGTACGTGGAGCTGGACCTGCTCTTCGCCGAGCACGCCCGGTTGCTGCGCCGCGCCGGCCGCTACGTGATGATCACGGGCTGCTACAACGACGCCTACGGGCGGGCCTCCCGCGAGGTGTCGCTGATCAACGCCCACTACATCTGCGACATCCACCCGCGCTCGGAGTACTTCCGCGCGATGGCCCGCAACCGGCTCGTCCCCGTGCACGTGCAGGACCTCACCGCCGACGCCCTCCCCTACTGGGAACTGCGCGCACGGGCCGGTCATCTGGTCACCGGCATCGAGGAGAGGTTCATCGACGCCTACCGCAACGGCAGTTTCCAGTACCTGCTCATCGTGGCCGACCGTGTGTGACGCGCTCCGCGGAGCCGGACCTCAGGCGGCCTCCACTGATTTCGCCGGGTTCGCCGGGTTCGCCGGGGCCGCCGGGTTCCGCCGTGGCCCGTCGCGGTGGATCGGGGTGCCCGAGTCCGTGAGGGGGACGCCCGTCCCCCCGTTACGGGTCGCGACGATCTCCGCCACGATGGACAGGGCGGTCTCCTCGGGTGTACGGGCGCCCAGGTCCAGGCCGATCGGCGACCTGAGCCGCGCCAGTTCGGCGTCGTTCAGGCCGACTTCGCGCAGTCTGCGGTCGCGGTCGGCGTGGGTCCGGCGCGAGCCCATCGCCCCGACGAACGCGACCGGCATCCGCAGGGCCTGCTCCAGCAGGGGGATGTCGAACTTGGCGTCGTGGGTGAGCACGCACAGGACCGTGCGCCCGTCGGTCGCGGTGTCCCGCAGATAGCGGTGCGGCCAGTCCACGACGAGGTCGTCCGCCTCGGGGAACCGGGCCCGGGTGGCGAACACGGGGCGGGCGTCGCACACCGTCACGTGGTAGCCGAGGAACTTGCCGGCCCGGACGAGCGCGGCGGCGAAGTCGATCGCGCCGAACACGATCATGCGGGGCGGCGGGACGTTCGACTCGACCAGCAGGGTGAGGCCGCCGGGGCAGTGCGTGCCGTCCTCCGAGAGGTCGAGGGTGCCGGTGCGGCCGGCGTCCAGCAGCGCCCGCGCCTCGGCCGCCGCCGTCCGGTCCAGTTCCGGGGCGCCGCTGTCGTACGAGCCCTCGTACGAGCCGTCCGGGCGCACCAGCAGCGCTCTGCCCAGGAGGTCCGCGGGGCCGCGGACGACCCGGGCCAGCGCCCTGGGTTCGCCCGCGGCGGCGGCCGACAGGGCCGCCCGGAACACCTCGCGGACCGGTGCGTCCGCGCCGACCGGGGTGATCATGATGTCGAGGACCCCGCCGCAGGTCAGCCCGACGGCGAAGGCGTCCTCGTCGCTGTAGCCGAACCGTTCGACGACGGTAGCGCCGTCCTGGAGCGCCTGGACGCACAGGTCGTACACCGCCCCCTCCACGCAGCCGCCGGACACCGAGCCGATCACCGTGCCCCCGCTGTCGACGGCGAGGGCCGCGCCCGGGCCGCGCGGCGCGCTGCCCCCGACGGCCACGACGGTGGCGACGGCGAACGCGCGCCCCTCCTCGGCCCAGCGGGTCAGTTCGTCGGCGATGTCAAGCACGGACGCCCGCCTCCAGGACGCGGTCGGGCCGGATCGGCAGGCTGCGGTGGCGTACGCCGGTCGCGTGCCAGACGGCGTTGGCGACCGCCGCCGCGGCCCCCACGATGCCGATCTCGCCGATGCCCTTGATGCCGACGGGGTCGTCCGGGTCCGGGTCGTCCACCCAGTCCGCCTCGACGAGCGGGACGTCGGCGTGCGTGGCGACGTGGTAGCCCGCGAGGTCGGCGCCGTAGTGCGCGCCGGTGTTCCGGTCCCTGACCGCCTCTTCGTGCAGGGCCATGGAGATGCCCCAGATCATCCCCCCGGTGAACTGACCGCGGGCCGTGAGGGGGTTGACGATCTTGCCGGCGGCGAAGACGCCGAGCATGCGGCGCACCCGCACCTCCCCGGTGGCCACGTCCACGGCGACCTCGGCGAACTGTGCCCCGAAGGAGTGCCGTTCCTTCTGCGTGAGGGCGCCGACGGCCGCGGTGGTGTCCGACCGCACGGTGATGCCCTCCGGCGGGACGGCGTCGCTCAGGGCGAGCCGCTCGCGCAGTTCCTCGGCCGCGGCCGTGACGGCCCAGGCCCAGGAGCGGGTGCCCATCGAACCACCGGCGATCATCGCGGGGCCGAGGTCGCTGTCGCCGATCCGTACGCGTACCCGGTCGGTCGGCACCTGGAGGGCGTCGGCGGCGACCAGGGTGAGCGCCGTCCGCGCGCCGGTGCCGATGTCCGCGGCGTTGATCCGCACGGTGAAGGTGCCGTCGGACTCCGCGGTCGCGGCCGCCGTGGACGGCATGGCCCCCGCGAAGAAGGAGGCCGCCGCGGTCCCGGTGCCGAGCAGCCAGCGCCCGTCCCGGCGCAGGCCCGGACGCGGGTCCCGGTCGGCCCAGCCGAACCTGCGGGCGCCCTCGCGGAAGCAGGCGGGCAGGTTGCGGGAGCTGAACGGCAGCCCGGACACGGGGCCCAGCGCGGGCTCGTTGCGCACGCGCAGCTCGATCGGGTCGATGCCGCACTTCTCGGCGAGCTCGTCGAGCGCCGACTCCAGGGCGAACGAGCCGGGCGCCTCGCCGGGGGCGCGCATGAACGTCGGGGTCGGCACGTCGAGCCGTACGACCCGGTTGGCGGTGTGGTGGGCGGGGGCGTCGTACATCACCCGTGCCGGTCCCGCGCCCGACTCGATGAACTCGTGCACGGTCGAGGTGACACTCAGGGAGCTGTGTTCCAGCGCGCGCAGCCGCCCCTCGGCGTCGGCGCCGAGCCGGACCCGCTGGTTGGTGGGGCTGCGGTAGCCGGCGAGCGAGAACATCTGACGGCGGGTCATCACGACGCGGACCGGCCGGGACAGGACGGTCGCGGCCATCACGGCGGCCACCTGGTGGGCGCGCAGGCCCTTGCTCCCGAAGCCGCCGCCGACGTGCTCGGAGCGCACGCGCACCGCCGCGGGGTCGAGCGAGAACATCTTCGCGAGTTCGTCCGCCACCCACAGCGTGCCCTGGTTGGAGTCCACGACCTCCAGCCGGCCGCCGTCCCAGCGGGCCGTCGCCGCGTGGGGCTCCATCGGGTTGTGGTGCTCCTCCGGCGTGGAGTACTCGGCGTCCAGGACTACGGCGGACGCGGCGAGTTCGGCTTCGAGGTCGCCCTTCCCCGTCACGCCCGGCCCGCCCGGCCCGGGGATCGAGTACGCGTCGGGGTGTTCGCTGCCCGCGGCGAAGGTGACGTCGTGCGGTTCCTCCTCGTAGTGCACCACCAGTGCCTCGGCGGCCTCCCTGGCCTGCTCGGAGGTCGCGGCGACGACCAGCGCGACCGGCCAGCCCGCGTGGGGCACCCGGTCGTGCTGGAAGACGGCGGCGGTCGGGTCCGGCGGCATACCGAGCATGCCGACGTAGTCGATGTCGACCCGCGGGGCGTTCCCGTGGTGCAGGACGGCCAGGACGCCCGGCATCTCCAGGACCGCGTCGCTCTCCACCGAGCGCACCCGGCCGCGGGCGGCCGTCGACAGCGCGAACCAGCCGAAGGCCAGCTCGGTGAAGGGGATCTCCCCCGCGTAGCGGGCCGCTCCGGTGACCTTGTCGCGGCCCTCCACCCGGGTGTGCGCGGTGCCGACGGCGTGGCCCGTCGTCCTGGTCCCGGTCGTGGCGGTGGTCATCGGGTGGCCTCCTCGGTGAGTTCGCTCAGCACGGCGACGACGAGGTTGCGCATCAGTGTCACCTTGTATCCGTTGTGCGGCAACGGCCGGGCGGCCGCCAGTTCGGCGTCGGCGGCGGCGGCGAAGGCCGCCGCGCCGGCCGGTGCGCCGGTCAGGGCGGCTTCCGCGGCGCGGGCCCGCCACGGCCGGGACGCGACCGCCCCGAAGGCGAGGCGCACCTCGTGCACGACACCGTCCCGGACGTCGAGCGCGGCGGCGATCGAGCCGATCGCGAAGGCGTACGAGGCCCGCTCGCGCACCTTGCGGTAGCGGGAGGCGGCCGCCACCGGGGCGGGCGGCAGGGTGACGCCGGTGATCAGCGCTCCCGGCGGCAGGGCGGTCTCCAGGTGCGGGGTGTCGCCCACCGGCAGGTAGAACTCCGTCAGCGGCAGCTCGCCCGGTCCGCCGGGCGTCTCGTAGGTGACGACGGCGTCGAAGGCCGTCAGCGCCACGCCCAGGTCGGAGGGGTGGGTGGCCACGCAGTGGCCGGAGGCACCCAGGACCGCGTGGTTGTGGTGCTCGCCCTCGATCGCGGGGCAGCCACTGCCGGGGACCCGCTTGTTGCACGGCTTGGTCACGTCGGCGAAGTAGCCGCAGCGGGTGCGCTGCAGCAGGTTGCCGCCGACGGTGGCCATGTTGCGCAGCTGTCCGGAGGCGCCGGCCAGTACCGCCTGGGTGAGGGCCGGGTAGCGGCGGCGCACCTCGGGGTGCGCGGCGAGGTCGCTGTTGGTGACGGTCGCGCCGATGCGCAGCCCGCCGTCCTCGGCCGTCCCGATCCCGTCCAGCGGGAGGTCACGGACGTCGACGAGCCGTCCCGGCCGTTCCACGCCGGTCTTCATCAGGTCGACGAGGTTGGTGCCGCCGCCGAGGAACCGGGCGTCCGGGTCGGCGTCGAGCAGCGCGAGCGCGCCGGGGACGTCGAGCGCGCGCTCGTATCCGAACTCCCTCATGCCGCCGCCCCCTCGTGGTTCGCGCCCTGTGCGCCTTGTGCGCCTTGTGCACCTTGTGTGCCCTGTGCGTCGTGGGCGTCCTGGGCGGCTTCCGCGGTCCGGCCGGTGCGCGCGTCGTTCTCGGCCGCGCGGGCGACCGCCTGCACGATCGACACGTACGCGCCGCAGCGGCACAGGTTGCCGCTCATCCGCTCCCGGATCTCCTCGGGGGTCAGGGGTGGTGGCCCCGCCTCGGGGCGTACGTCGTCGGTGACGGCGCTCGGCCAGCCGGCGGCGTGTTCCTCGATCACGGCGACGGCGGAACATATCTGGCCGGGTGTGCAGTAGCCGCACTGGTAGCCGTCGAGGTCGAGGAACGCCTGCTGCACCGGGTGCAGCCGGTCGCCCTCGGCGACGCCCTCGATGGTGGTGATCTCCCGGCCCTCGGCCGCCACCGCCAGTTGCAGGCAGGCGACGGCCCGGCGTTTGTCTAGCAGGACGGTGCAGGCGCCGCACTGCCCCTGGTCGCAGCCCTTCTTGGTACCGGTGAGATCGAGGCGCTCGCGCAGGGCGTCGAGCAGGGTGGTGCGGTGGTCGACGGTCAGCGTGTGCTTCTCACCGTTGATGTTCAGGGTGACGGCGCTGTACGTCGACGGGGATGCTGTGGCCATGATCAGCCTTCTTTCGCGTTCCGGTACCCGTTGCGGGAACGGGCCGGCGGCAGAGAGAACGGAGGCGGGAGAACAGAGACATGGAGAACGGGGGGCCGACGCCGCGTGTAGCGGCGGCGGGCCGGAAGCGTGCAGGATGCAAGGAGAGGCCGGTGGCGACCACCACCGGCTGTCCGCACGGGACGCAGGCCGGTAAGGTGCACCTAACCGGACAGCTGTCCGCTCACTGGAAAACGTAGTGGACAGCTGTCCGCTTATCAAGAACATTATTCGGCCACGGAGTCACGGGCGCCGGAGCAGGAACCGGGAACCGGGAACGGGAAGAGGGGGAGGGGGAGGACGAGTGCAGCAGAAGAAGGACGTTCCTCTGCGCTCGGACGCGCAGCGGAACCGCGAACGCATCCTCGAAGTGGCCCTGGCCGAGCTGACGCTCTGCGCGGACGCCCCCCTCAGTGTGATCGCCAAGAAGGCGGGTGTCGGGCAGGGCACGTTCTACCGCAACTTCCCCAACCGCGAGGCCCTCGTCCTGGAGATCTACCGCCACGAGATGCAGCAGGTCGCGGACGCCGCGGCCGAACTGCTCAGGACCCATGAGCCCGACCGGGCCCTGCGCGTGTGGATGGATCACCTCGCCCGGTTCGCGATGACCAAGGCGGGGCTGGCGGAGGCGATCCGGCAGGCCACCAGCGCACCGGGCGGTCCGGCGAAGCCGGCACACACACCGGTGACCTCCGCGGCGGAGCTCCTGCTCCGGGCCGCCGAGGAGGCCGGAACCATCCGTGCGGGGATGACCGGGGAGGACTTCCTCCTGGCCATCGGCGGCCTCTGGATGATCGACACGCAGAGCGACTGGCAGCCGCGCGCCGACCGTCTGCTGGACTTCGTCATGGACGGCCTGCGCGCGGGGGCGCCCCGGCGGTAGGGGCAGCGGTAGCGGTACGCGTGCCCGGGCCGGACGGCCGTACCGGTCGGCGGGCCGGTCGCGCAGGAGGTGCGGGTGGGTCAGGCGATCCCGTGGGCGCGGTAGTGGGTGAGCACGGCCGTGACCACCTCGGTGCGGGAGCGCAGTCCCGTGCGGGTGAACAGCCGGGTCAGCCGGTTGGCGACCGCGTCCTCGCTGAGCCCCAGCACCGTGGCGATCCGGCGGTTGGTGAGCCCTTCGGCGATCAGGGTCGCGAGCAGGTGCTCGTTCTCGGCGGTGGCCCGCCGGCGCCCGGGGACCGTGAGACCGGCCTCCCGCATGGCGGTCCTGGTGCGGAAGCGCCACAGGGCGGCGCCGACCGTCCCGAACAGCGCGTACGCCTCGTGCAGCAGTTCCGGCGGGCCCGCGCCCGCCCCGGCGGCGGCGACGAGTGTCTGCGCCGTCTCGAACGGCTGGCTGCGCGAGCGGGCCAGCTCCACCGCCTCGCGCAGGTTGTCGCGGACGGTACGGGCGGCGCGGGTGGCGTCGGGGGCGTCCTGTTGCAGGACGCGGGCCGACGCGAGCAGGTACCGCAGCCGTGTCCTTCCGCTGCCCGTGCGGTCCGAGATCCGTTCCAGGCGCCGCAGACAGGCCGCCGCCTCACCCGCGCGCCCTTCTTCCGCGTGCACCTCGGCGAGTGCCGCCCACAGTTCGTCGGTACCGGCGACCTGTCCACGGGCGTCCGCCGCCCCGATGCCGCCGAGCAGCGTCCTCACGGCGCCGACCGGATCGCCGAGGGTCCGCAGTATCGCGGCCTCGACGGCGTCCAGTGAGTACTCCAGCGGCCCCTCGGCACGGCCGCGCACGCCGTCGACGACGCGGCGTGCGCTCGTGGTGCGGCCCCGGGCCAGGAGGATCTCCGCCGTCCGTGCGGGAATCAGACAGCGGTCCGCGGCGGGCGTGCCGGTCCTGTTGTTCGCCAGCATCCGGCGGGCCGGTTCCAGTGCCTCGTCCCACCGGCCCCCGAGGTGGTGCCGGAGGAACAGGCTGCGCGGGGGCAGCATGTCGGGGGTCAGGCCCTGTGCGGCCAGCAGGGCCTCCGCCGCGCGCAGGTCCCGGCCGCTGAGCAGCTCGTCGAACATGGCGGTGGCGAGCGCGTGGACGTGACCGGGCTCCAGCTCCGGCGCCTCGGGAAGGGCGAGCGCCTCCCGGAACCGCTCCGGCCGGCCCAGTGCCAGTTCGGCCACGGCCCGGAAGTATCCGGGTTTCGCACGGACACGGGGGTCGCCGGCCCACACCGGTTCCGTCCGTGACAGCAGGTCCAGTACCTCGTGCCACCTCTCCAGATGGCTCAGGGCCAGCGCCCTGCCGGTCACGGCGACCACGGCGGGCAGCCGCAGTCCCTCCCACCACCGGGCCGTGGCCAGCCGGGACAGCGCCCGCCGGTCCAGGTCGTCGGCCGTCGCCGCCGTGAAGAGGCTCGCGGTCTCCTGGAGCGCCGCCGGATCGAGGACGTCCGCGAGGTCGCGCAGGACCGACTCGGTGATGGACCGCGCGGTGCGGTGGTCCCCCGCGTCGTAGGCGGCCGTGGCGTACCGGCCCAGGGCGGCGACGCGGTCGGCGGGCCGCTCGCTGAGATGGCAGACGGCCCGGCGCCACCGGAGCACCCCTCCGCCCGCGGAGTCCGGGTGCAGCCGCTGTGCGGCGGCGGTCAGCTCGGCGACCGCGCGGTCGGGGTCGACGAGCGGACCGGCCTCCGCGATCCGGTCCGCGAGGTAGGCCACGGCGTCCGCCTCGTCCGGCAGGGCCGGGGTCAGGGCCGAAGTCAGGGTCAGGGCCAGGGCCGGAGGGCTCGCAGGGGTCGCGGTACCCGTGGTGTCCGTGGTGTCCCTGTCCGCCCAGAGGGCCTCGACCGCGGTGGCGGACAGCCGGGCTCGTTCCAGCGGCCCCAGCCGTTCCCTGACGGCGTGGGCGGTCAGCGGCAGACGGAACCGCCGGCCCGGTCCTGCCGGTGCCGTGGCGGCGCCGGGGGCGGGAGGGCCGCCGGGGCCGGGCAGGTCCTCGACGACCTCCGCGTCCGTCAGGTCGCGCAGCGCGTCGCCGACGGCGTCCGCGGACAGTCCTGTCGACGCCGCGATCAGCTCCGCGGCCCGTCCGCCGAGCGGCCACAGGATGCTCAGCGCCCCGGCGACCGTGCGGCACGGCCCGCTCAGCGCGTCCAGCGCCGTGACGAACCGGTCGTCGTCCCGCAGCACCGGCGGCGGGGTCCGTACCTCGACGAAGGCGTGGCTGTCGGCCACCCTGATCGCCCCGTCCCGCGTCCACCCGGTGAGCAGGGCGTCGACCGCCCCCGGGACGCCGAGCGTCAGTTCCCGCACACGCCGGGCGAGGCCCGTGTCCGGCGTCGCCCGCAGCCGCCGCGCCACCAGGGCGGTGGTCCCGTCCGGCCCGAGGGGGGACAGCACCAAGGTGCGGGCTCCTCGTGCGCCCGCCAAGCGGGTCATCCGCCGGTCGACCGGCCGCTCCGGCCGTTTCGGCTGCCCCGGCTGCTCCCCGTGTCCCACCGCCGAGGCCAGCAGCCGGGCACCGGGTGGCACATGCGCCGGGTCGGTCCCGGCGAGGACGGCGAGCACGGCGAGCGAATCGGCGTCGGCGTGCTGGATGTCGTCCACCACGACGACCACGGGCGCGGTCACGGGGTACGCCAGAGCGGTCCGCAGCAGTCCGGCCATCGCCGTCGCGTCACCCTGTTCGGCCGCCCGCAGTGCCTCGGTCGTGGGCGCGCCCGGCCGCCGGGGCGTGGGCGCACCCGTCGGCCGGTGCCGCTCCAGCGCCATGACCAGCCGCAGCGCGAGCAGCAGCGGCCGCTCGTCGTCGCCCGGAACGCAGTCCAGCGCGAGCACGGCCGTCCCCTCCGCGCGCAGCCGTTCACCCACCGCGTGCAGGAACGCGGTGCGTCCGGCTCCCCGTTCGCCCCGGACCAGCACCAGCCGCGGCCCGCCCGGCCGGCGCAGGAGACCGTACGCCTCGTCCGACTCCGGCTCACGGCCGACGAGTCCGTCGGCCGTGCCCCCGTGGAGCGACCGGGGGGTTGCGGACGGAGCAGTCATGGTCCCGCGCTCTCCTCGACGACATGTGCCGGGCAGGCCGGGACGGACCCTGGAGCGGAGAGCGCCGCCGACCGGCCCGGTGTCCGGGCCCCGGGCCGGCGGCACCCATTATGGTCGGGTGCCGATGGGTGTTTCCCCAGGATCGCTTCCGCCGGCCGTGCACGGGCACAGACGAAGTACCGGACCGGGAGGAGCGGGCGTTGCGTGACGGCGGACCTGTCATCGGCAGGGACAGCGAGATCGGGGAGGTGGCCGGGACGCTGCTGTCGACCGGCGCCGGCGCGCGCACCCTGCTGGTCGTCGGCGCGGCCGGGATCGGCAAGACCGCCGTACTGGAACAGGCCCGGCGCACGGCGGTCGAGGAGGGCGTCAAGGTGCTGCGCCCGCACTGTCACGACGGCGGGGGCGCGTCCGGTGGGTCCGTATCCGGCGCGATCGCCCTGGCCGACGGCGTGCACGGCGCACTCGGCAGGGTCCACAGCCGTCGTGGCACGGCCCGGACCGGCTCCGCCCGCCGGGCACCACGGCGGTCCGCCGGTCGGCACGGCGAGTTGACGGTGCTGTCCGCCCTCGGCGACGTACTCGCGGAGGCGGCCCGGGAAACCCCCTTCGCGCTGCTGGTCGACGACATCGACCGGCTGCCCGCACCGACGGCCTCCGCTCTCGGCCTGCTGTTCCGCGTCTTCCGCCCGGCCGGCGTGCCGATGGTGCTGGCGGGCCGTCCGGTACGCCCGGGAGACGGCGGGACCGCGCAACTGACCGCGGCGGCCGACCGGTTGCTCGAACTGCCACCGCTGCGGCCCGCCGACGTCGAGGCGTTGGTCGTGCGGCGGCTCGGACGTCCGGTCGAGCCGGCGCTGGTGACTGCGGTCCGACGCGCGCTGGGCCCGATGGCGGGCACGCCCGAGGCCGTGCTGTCGGTGCTCGACTCGCTGGAAGAACGGCACGGTCTGGTCGAACTCGGCGGCCTGGTGTGCCTGACGGAGCCGGAGCGGGCGCTGCGGCTCACCACGGACGTGGCGCGGCTGAACCGGCTCTGCCGGCCGGCCGGGTCCGCGGACGCCACCTCCCTGGCCGGGGCGGCCGCGGTGGCCCGCACCCTGGAGCACGCCGAGATACGGTTCGACGACCTGCACCGGCTGAAGCCGGGAGGTCCCCGGCGGGCCGGTCTCCTCGACCGGGCCCTGACCCCGCTGGTCGAGAAGGGGATCCTGGTCGTGGACGGCGACGGCCGGGCGTCGTTCGCCGTCCCGGCGCTCGCGGCGGCACTGCGCGCGCTGCCCACCCACCATGACGTGTCGTCGCTGCACGCGCTGATCACCAGGTCGTTGAGCGACCGGCTGGGCGCGGCGGCCGCGGGCGCCGGCCATCCCCGCCTGGCCGATCACGTGGCCGCCGCCGGGGCCCGGCTGGGCGACGCGCTCGCGGTGGAGGTGCTGCTGGCGGCGGCCCGTACGGACGCCAGGTCCGACTGGCCGCGTTCGGTCCGTGCCTACTCCTCGGCGCTGCGGCGCCTGGCCCCGCACGACCCCAGGACGCCCGAAGTGCTGTACGAGTCCGCCGAACTGAGCATGCGCCACACCGACCACGGGGGCGCGCTGGCCCTCGGCGAACCGCTGCTCGCCTGCCTGGACGCGTCGCCCGCGGAGGAGGCCGGGGACCGTCTGGCGTACGTCACCGAGGTGTGGGCCCTGGCCGCGCTGCACGAGCACCGGTTGCCGTACGGCGACGGCTCGGGTCCCCGGGACCGCCATGCGCCGGACCGGCTGCCCGTACCGGCCGGATACACGGCTCTGGTCGGTCCGTACGCGATCGGCGGGGTGACGGGCCGTCCGGACGCCCCGCACGATCCAGGCGTCCCGCACGCCCCGCACGCGACGGGCGGCTCCGATGTGGTGGGCGTGCCTGGCGCCGGTCCCCGGGCGCGTTCCGGTCCCCTGCCCTCGCCCGCCGAACTGCGGCTGCTGGCCGCCGGCGCGGGTACCCGCGCCGGTCTGCTGGCCACCGCGCAGGCCCTGCGGTCCGACGCGCGGACCCTGGACCGGCTGCGGAACGCGGCCGCCCACGCGGACCTGGCCGACGCCCTGACCGCCGTGCTCGGCGACCGCTGCACGGGGGCGGGGGACAGTACCGCCGCGCGCTACCACACCATGGTGTGCTGCTACCTGGAGGGCGACTGGGACCAGGCCCTGGCGTCCGCCCGCCGGATCGAGGCACGGAGCCGGACCCGCGGCACGGAGGCGTCCACCGCGCAGGCCGCCCGCGCGCTGGCAGCCGAGATCCACTGCGCGCGGGGCGAGCCGGGCCACGCGCGGGCGTGGCTGGACCTGGTCCCCGGCACCGTGGCCCACCCCCTCGTCGCCTGGGCGAGACTCGGCCTGCGGTACTGGTCCGGCCAGGGGGAGGAGGCGCTGGAGGGTGCACGCGAAGACGTGCGGCGGGCCCGTGCGAGCGGTTTGCTGTCGGGTATCGAGAAGGTGTTGCTGCGCCGTCTGACCTACGCCCTGCTGGACGGCAGGCCGCAGGCCATGCGGGAGACGCTGGCCGAACTGGAGGCACTGCACGAGGAGGTGGCCTCCCCCACGACGGGCGAGGCGGTGCTCTGCGCCCGCGGCCTGGTGCACGGTGACGTGCGGAGCGCGCGGGCCGCCCTCGGGTCGGCGGAACGGCGCGGCGACGTGTACACGGGCCTGCTGTGCCGCCTGTGCCTGGTGGAGATCGGCGACGACTCCGACCGGCACCTGGCCGACGCCTCCCGTACGGCGCAGGCGCTGGGGATCGGGCGCGCCACCCGTACGGCCCTCGGGCACATGGCGCGGCGGCGGTACCTCGTCCTGCCGAGGGCGCGGCCGGCCGGGGACCGCCTGAGCGAGGAGGACGTCCGGCTGACCGTGATGGTCAGCGACGGGGCGACCAACCGGCAGATCGCGGCGCGGCTGGCGTCGAGCGAGAAGACCGTGGAGCGGCGGCTGACACGGTTGTTCCAGCGCGTCGGCTGTCGCTCCCGGGCGGAGCTGGCGGCGGCCTGGCTGGACGGCAGCCTCGCGGAGCGCGGCCTGGTGCCGGAGAGGGTGCCCGGCACGGACCGGGGGCCGTTCGCCGACGGGGACGGGCGTCGTCCCCCGTACGCGGGAGGGATCCCGCACACGGGAGGGAGTTCCCGCGCGGCCCCCGGCCGGGCGGTGCCGCGCGGGCGGTGACGCCGGCGGGTGCGCGACGCCGCGCACCGGCGGGGTCAGGAGAGGCGGGCGGTGTGCGTGTCGATGGGCACGCCGAGCCGGCCGGTGTCCAGGGAACCGTCGGTGTTCACCCCGATGTGCCAGGCCGCGTCGGTGATGTAGCCGAGCACCAGGAGGGCGTCGGTCGCGCGCAGCGGGGCGTCCGCCCATCTCTCGTCGCGGAACTGTGCGGCGGTGACCACGAAGAGCCTGCGGGCGTACGTTCCCGGCGTTCCCGGCGTTCCCGGAGCAGGGGCAGGGGCAGGGGCAGGGGCAGGAGCCTGCGCCGGTACGGTTCCGGGCGGCATGCCTCCCTCGTGGGCCAGTGCCTCCTCGCGGTCGGCCGCGGTGCGCAGGCGACTCGACCGGACCTCCAGTCCTTCGGTCACCGGAGGGGAGGTCGCCGAACCCACCAGGACGACCGTGGCCAGGTGCCCGACCGGTCCCGAGACGATCTCGGTGATGAGGGCCTGGGCCAGGCGCAGCACCTCGTTGTCGTCACCCGTCAGGGCGATCGTCCCCGGCAGCTGCGCGAGGTCGACCAGCACCCTGTCGCCCCGGTGGAGGCCGAGGGTGACGGTCAGGGAGTACGGGTGCGCGGGGCGGTCGCCCGCGGCGCCGGTCCGGCGCAGGTCCGCCGGGTCGAGCGACCACTCCTTGCCGGAGACGTCCGGTGTCCAGGGCGAGGGGGCGGCGAGGTCGGCCTGCGCGAGCTGCAGGGTCAGCCGCCGTCCCGAGTGGACGACGGTGTGCACGTCGGGCAGCGGACGCCCGCCGGACACGCGTCCCCGGGCCACGGCCTGCAGGCCCAGGGCGACCGACTCCAGCACCTTCCGGCCGGCGCCGGGCCCGGCGGTACGGGCCTGTCCGGAGGTGGAGTTGCTGCGCCTGCGCCGGATCAGCGCGGCAGCGGCCCCGAGCAGCACCAGGCCGAGCACCACGGACAGGACAAGGGACGCGATCATGCGACTGCCTCTGTTGCTAGAAGTTGCCAGAAGTTGCCAGGAGGGGGCGCGGGGCGCACGGCATCCCGGCGTCCCGCGGACGGGTCGGCGCCGTTCCCCGACCGCGCCGGACCGTCGGTGGGGACCGCGGCGACCGGGCGCAAGCTCCGGCATCCCGAGTGCGTCAGAACACGCTTGCACCCCATCGTCGTGCGGTGACGGCCCGGAGTGAAGCCGTCACGGCGAACCTTGCCGGTCCGTACAGGGACTTCGGCGCGCTCGGCGCTCGCGCCAGGTTTCCCTCGGTTGTGGGAGGGGGGACCTCCGGCACGGAAGATCGTCTTTCGCGGGTGGCACCATCGGCCCCTGAACCACACGGACGATCACATTCCTCGTCGAGGGGCGCATTCCGCGTCGGCAGCCGCATTCCGCGTGGGCCATCACATTCCGCGCGGGCGACCGCAGGTGCGAGACGGGAGGGCGCATGCCTCATCAGGTGGTCACCGAGACCGTGCGCGTGGCGATCCACGCGCCCGCCCCCCTGGTCCGGGCCGGACTGGCCGGCTTCGTCGCGCTGGACCCGCGGCTGCGCGAGGTGCCGCAGGACAGGATCCGGGAGGCGGACGTGATCGTGGTCGCCCTCGACGTGCCGGACGCCTCCGCCCTGGACCTGCTCCCCCGTCTGTGCGACGAACCCGGCGCGCGTTTCCTCCTGGTGACGGGCAGGCAGTGGCGGGCCGACATGACCGCGGCGCGGAAGCGGGGCGTCCGGGCCGTCGTGTGGTGGGACCTCTGCAGCCCGGACGTCTTCGCCCGCTCCGTGCGGGCGGTAGCCGGAACCGGAGCCGGAGCCGGAACCGGAACCGGGGCCGGGGCCGGGGCCGGAACCGGGGCCGGGGCCGGGTTGAACTCGCGCGAGGTGGACGTGTTGCGCCTGATCGCGGAGGGCCGTCAGCTGGACGAGATCGCGGCGGAGCTCTCCTACTCCGAACGCACGGTGCGCTACATCCTGTACGGCGCGATGAAGCGCACCGGGACCCGCAACCGCGCCCACGCCGTCTCGTACGCGATACGGGCGGGCCTGATCTGAGCCCGGCCGGCTCGCCCCCGGAGGGGGTTCGCCGAAGGCGTACTCACGAAGCGCCGGGCACGCCTTCACCGTCCTCCCGGCGGCCGGCAGCGGCTTCCGTACCGCCGGAGGCGGGCTCCGTACCGCCGACAGCGGGCTCCGGCGAGCCGTCCGCCGTCGCATCCCGTCGTCCGGAGGCCGCGTCCGCCAGCGTCTCCGCGAGACCGTCCGTGGTCAGCACCATGCTGACCGGGGCCGAACTGTTGAGGGACAGACTGTGCCCCGGCGGGATCCGGGCCAGCAGTTCCACGACCGGCAACCGCTCGAACCCGAGCTGTCCCGTGCTCCGGAGGTAACGGGGTGAGGTGTAGACCGGGACCACCGCCGTGCCGTCCGGCGCCGACGCGCTCACCGGCTCGCCGTCCGCCGTGACCAGCACCGCGACCTCGGCGCCGGCCAGCGCGGCGGTGACGTCCTCGGCCGGACCGTATCCGGTGGTGGCGAGCTGGATGGCCCGGTCCACGTCGTCGGCGGGCTCGGGCCACCCCATCGCCTCGGGCGACGGCCGGTACTCCTCGTTGTCCTCCCACTCGACGATCTCGCCGTCGGAGTCGGAGCGCCACTGGCCGACCACGGCCCAGTCCGGCGGCGCCCCCTCCCCCCGCCAGGCGGGATCGGTCAGGTAGAGCCAGTGGTCGGGCGCCAGTCTGGCGGCCTGGACGAACTCCTCCGGGGGCGGGGGGTCCAGGGGGGAGGCGGACGTCTCGACGCCGGACTCACTCATCGTGTCCTCACTTGCTGGGGGTGCCTGGTTCGGTGCTCGGGCCGCCGGCCGTCCGGGCGGGGGTGCCCGGTGCCGGTCCGCCCGTCGTCTCCTCCCACCGTGCCCGGAGCTCGTCCGCGCGGACGAGCAGGGCCGCGGGGGCGGACGAGCTGAGGAACATCACGTCCCGTCCGGGCGGCAGCCGGCCGAGGAGTTCGGGGAGCGTCATCATCACATGCGCGGGCAGCCGGTCCGCGGGTGCCCGCGGCGACTCCGGGAAGACCGGCACCGCGTGGGCCCCGCCGGGGATCCGCGTCCACGCCGGTTCCCCGTCCGCGGCCACGCAGACGGCCACCGTCGCGGCCTCGGCGAGCGCCTCGGCGACGTCCGCCTCCGGGCCGTACCCGGTGGCGGCCAGCTGGAGGGCGGCGTCGGCGTCGCTCACCGGAGGGGCCCAGGCCCGTGCGGCGGGCGAGGGCCGGTAGTCCGGATTGGGTTCCCACAGGACGATCCTTCCGCGGGAGTCGGAACGCCAGCGGCCGAGTACGGCCCACGGGGGCGCGGGGTCGTCGTCGCTCTCGCCCTGCCAGTGCCGGTCGGTCACCGAGAGCCAGTGGTCGGGCGCGGTACGGGCCGCCGCGACGATGTCCGCGGGCGGCACCGGGAAGTCCGGCTCGCCGACCGCGACCGTCCCGGCCGGGGACGCGGACGGCCCGTCGGGGGCTTCTCCCCGGACCGGCCCGGAGGCGTCGCCGGGGTGTCCGTCAGAGGGTGGCATCGAGGTCGCTCCATACAGTCGTGCCGCGCGGACGCCCGGCTCCGGTCACATCGGACGGGCGGTCCGGCGCCGTCGCACCACGCGGCCGGACGGCTCGCGCGGCTCGCACGGAAGGCTGCCGGGCGGGCCCGGCACAGGACCCGGCCGCCGTCATCCGTCTCCACCGTCCCGCCGGCTTCCGGCGTGCCCCCGCTCGCGTTCCTGCCGCTCCCGCTCCTCCAGGGCGGCCAGCAGCGCACGGGCGTGCTCGTCCGGGAACAGCCCCTCGCGGGCGACGAAGGTCCGCAGCTCCTCCTCGGTCAGCGGGAGGACGTCCCAGTACCGGCCCCAGTTGTCGGCATAGACCGGAGCCGCCGTGGGGCCGATCTCGTCCAGGGCGTGCTGCGCGCCGGTCATCACCTCGTGGAAGCTGTGGTGGCCCACCCCCACCAGGATGCTCACCAGTCCGGACCGGATCAGGCCGAGGTCCACGGGCACCCCGGCGAGCCGGTTCAGCCGGGCCACGTGCGTGACGATCCGGTAGGCGCTGCCCGAGGTACCGGTCAGCACCAGGCCGCCCGAGTCCTCGGAGCGCGCCTGGAAGTCGGCGGCCATCGGCAGGGTGTGCAGCTGTCCGGCGGGCGACCAGAGCAGGACGCCGTCGCGCACCGCGAGGCGCCGTTCGGCCGGGCTCAGCGCGGGCCACACCTCATGGGGCCGCAGCGGCGTCCGCAGCAGCGCCTCCAGCTCCGCCATCTCCTGCGCCGCGTCCTCGGGGTCCAGCTCCGCCGCCCGGAGTTCGGCCACCTCACGCTCGTAGTGCTTCAGCCGCTCGCTCCGGTGCCGGTCGCGGCGCTCCACCCCGATCACCGGGTGCTGGGGCTCGACGCCGCCCATCAGGTAGGGGACGAGGTTGGTGGCGACGCCGTTGAACAGGAACGTGACCCGCTCACGCAGGTTGCCCGACTCCACCACCCGCGCGAGGTCCTCGTACGAGGTGCCGACGGCGCCGCCGTCCTCCCCGCTGTCGCTGCCGAAGAGCCGGTAGTCCGTGCGGTTGTGCAGCGCGATGTGCCAGAAGGCGCGCACGACCTTGCCGAATTCCTCGTTGACCTGCGCGTTCTCCCCCAGGTACGCGGCCAGTCGCCGTTCGAAGTACAGGGCTTCCTGTGCGTAGCGGACGCGTGCCAGGGCCCAGGGGGGTGCGGGGAGCGCGTCGGTCTCCCCGTCGGTCTCCTCGTCGGACCCCTCGTACGACTCCTCGTACGACCCGTCGTCCGACTTCTCGTCGGACCCCGGGAATGCCTCCGGGGAGTCGTCCCGTCCGGCGGTCCCCCCGGCAGCGGCCGGCACCGGGGTGGCCCCGGTGCCCGTCAGCGGTTCCCGGCCGCGCGACGGCAGCGGCCCCGGCTCGTCGTCCGAGTCGTCGTCACGCGACAGCAACGGCCTCGGGTCGTCGTCGGAGTCCGGCTCCCCGTCGGTGTCCAGGGACAGGGCCGGGAACGATTCGAGGACCGGTCCCGCGGCCGGTTCCGCCGGGCCCGCGAAGTCCGCGTCCTCGACCCGCCCGGCCGGGACGAAGTACGGGTTGGCGACGTACGGACCGGCCGGGACACCGCCGGCCATCGGCTGCGCGCCGCGGATGTGGCGGCGGGCGACGCCTCCGGGGAAGAGCACCTCCTCCTGGTCGGGGAAGGGCGACGCCAGCCCCAGGGTGGCGTTCACGTCGATACCGCCGGGGACCTCCAGGTCGTAGCGCCAGCGGTAGCGGCGGTACAGGGCCGGTGCGCCCAGCGGGTTGGCGCGGGCGCTGTCGCGCACGTAGTGGCGGTTGGCGGTGGTACTGGCGAAGACGGTGTCCGGGACCAGACTGCGGCCGCCGTAGACGTGGTCGATCAGGTGCACCGTCTCGGAGCCGTACGGCTTCAGTCCCTCGCTGAAGACCCGCTCGGGACCGTCCGGGCTGAAGCGGTACAGCGGGCCGTCGTGGTCGCGCCACAGGGCGTCGGGCAGTGTGGCGCCCGTCAGCGCGGCGGGGTCCGCGGCGACGGCGGCCGGGTCGACGGGCGGGGTCGGGCTGACCGGTCCGGTGGCGGGCCAGCCGACCGGTACCGGTGAGGGCTCCCGCGGGTCCGCGGTGCCCGGCTCCGTCAGCAGGCGGGAGGAGGCGACGAGACCGCGGCCGGGCAGGTACCAGTTCCAGGCGGGCCCGTCGAAGTGGACGCGTCCGGCCATGTCGGTGACGCCCCCGGCGGACGGCCCGTCGGAGGTGTACTCGCCGCGCAGGCCCAGGGACGGGATCTCCGCCACGAACACATGGAGGTCCGGGTCGTCCTGGCCGTAGCCCCACACGGTGTGCCGGTCCGTGGAGCCGGCCACCGGGAAACCGTCCAGGGTCGCGGCGAACCGCTCGTCGAAACCGCCGTCCGCCGAGTAGGGCAGCGGCGTTCCCGCCGGAGCCGCGGCGGGAACGGCGGGCGCCGGGCCCGCGTTCCACTCGGCGGAGTCGGCGGGGCCGGCCGGGGCGGTCCGGGCGGGGGCGGGCGGGAGCTGCGGCCGGGTGCGGAGCCAGGCGGCCGGTTCGGGCGCGGCCGGATCCGTACCGGTCGCGGGGCGCGGCAGGGTGGTCACCACGGCGGGCCGCGTCGCGTCGCCCCCGGTGACCAGGAGCGGCCCGTCGTAGCTCCAGACGGTCCGGTCGTTGCGCAGCGAGAACTCCCCCAGCGCGGTGTCCGGTCCGGTGTCGAGTCCGGGCACCAGCAGCGCCAGCGGACGGCGCGGGCCGGTCGGCGTCAGCTCCGGGTCGGCCTCCAGGAGGGCGTAGAACTCGTCCGGCGGAACATGGACGGTTCCGCCCGGGAGGTGCAGGACCACCGCGCCGGCCGCGTCCGTCCCCGCGTGCACGAACCACGGGGCGGGAGCGCCCTCCTGGGTCCACGGGGCGAACCGCCGCCTGGTTTCCCCGGTGGGACCGGTCTCGAGGAGCCGGACCGGGTCGAGTCCGCCGGGGATGCGCGCGGCTCCCCAGTCGCGGCCCTGGAGGGTCCCGTCGGGCAGGTGGACACGGCCTTCGTCGGCGAAGGCGCCCAGGGTCTCCAGGTGGAAGACGGCCAGGTCACCGGGGCTGCCGAGGTCCCGTCCCGCGGCGAGGGCCTGTTCGGCCAGTTCCCGCAGCCGGGTCCCGGCCGCGGCGTCCCACGGGGCGGTGGCGGGCAGGTGCAGCGCCGTACGTCCCAGTTCCTCGCGTTCGGCGGCGGAGCCCGCGGCCGGCAGCCGGGCGGCCCCGGTCATCGCCCACAGCGCCCGGGCCCGCTCGCGCGGACCGACCGGGCCGGTGGGCCGCCGCAGCACGGTGCGCACCACGGCGTCGCCGTCCGCGGCGAACCGGTCCAGCGCGGCCCGCAGCGCGGGCGTGTCCCACACCCGGGTGAGGGCGGCGCCCGGCGGCGCGGCCAGGGCGCGGTCCAGGACGGCCTCGTAGTCGGCCGGCGCCGGCCGGGACCCGTCGGAGGGTGTGGCGAGCAGCTCCCACAGTTCGCGGCGCAGCGGCGTGCGCGGGGCCAGCGCCGGGTCGTTCGCCCGCAGCGTCTCCAGTGCGCCGATACCGCGCAGCAGCCGCTCGTACCGGCCGCCGGGCACCCCGCGGTCGGTCTCGACGTCGCCGCCGAGGACCTGGCGCAGCGCCCGGACCAGGCGCAGTGCCCGCGGTCCCCGGTCGTCCCAGGCGGCCAGGCCCGAGGGGTGGGCGAGCGGGCCGAGTCCGGCGGCCTCGGCCACCTGCGCCGTCGTGTCCACCGGTTCGGGGCGGAAGGTCTCCATCCGTGCCAGGGTGCCGTCCGGCGTCGCGGCCAGCAGCCGCCTGGTGTCGTTGTACCCGGTACGCCCGGTGGCCGCGGTGGTGGTGCGACCGCTGTGGTTGGCGGCGTGCTGGGCGAGGGCCACCTCCTCCAGGGGGTCCTCGACCGGCGGGGCGGGGCGGGTCAGGTTCTGGACCCGCCGGGGGTCGCCCGCCACGCCGCCGTAGCAACTGGCGACGTGCAGCCCGTCCCCGGCCGCGCGGGCGACCACCTCGGGCAGCCCGCCGACGTAGCGCCCGCCGTCCTCGGCGCCGAGCAGCAGCACCCGGCCGTCCCGGTGGGCGAGCTTGAGGCCGCCGGGCACGCCGTGGGCGTGGAAGGTGTAGACCGACGCCTCGGGGTCGGGGGCGACCTCCTCGGAGGCGACCGCGTGGTAGGTGTCACCGACGCGGACCTCGTGGGTGCGCTCGCGCATCTCGCGCCAGCGGCGCAGCCGGCGCTCCCGCAGCCGCCTGCGGCCGTCGTCCGGCATCGACTCGCGGCCCTCGAAGCGGTGGTCGGAGCCGACCAGCGGGCGGGTGTCCACGTCGCTGTCCCGGAACCGGACGCCGTCGACCGTGACCCACTCGCGGTCCGCGGAGGGGAACGAAGGAAACACGGTCCCCTCGGCGGGCGGGTCGAACGGCACCCAGTCGCCGTAGGCGTCGTCGGGGTCGGCGTCCACGAGCGTCGGCACCCGCGGAGCCGCCCCGGTGGGCGCGGTCCCGGCGGGGACCGTCCCCGCGGCGGTGGTCCCGGTGGATGTGGTCCCGGCCCGCGTGGTCCCGTCGGCCGCGCCCTCCAGGTGTCCGTCCCCGCTGGGTGCCCAGACCCTGCGGCCCAGTCGCCGGGCCACGGCGTGGGCCAGCCGTCCGTCCTGCGCGCCCGCGTAGGGGCTCGCCAGCACCACCGGGACGTGCGGCGGCAGCAGGGCCAGCACCGGGTCGGCGGCCAGCAGCTCCGCGATCTCCCGCGGGCCCAGCTCACGGTCGTCGGCGAACAGCGCGTCCTGAGCGCCCTCGCCCGCGATCACGTAGGCGTCGTCCCCCCAGGGGGCCGGCTGTTCCGTCACGTGCGACTCCCCGTCCCGCTGCCGGCGGAGCCGGATCCGGCCGGCGTCGACGGTCCCGGCGGTGGCTCCGGCGGCGGAGCCGGTCCAGTCCCGGCCGCGCGCGGCGCCCGCGGCGTCGGTCAGCCGCGTGGCGTCGGAGAGCAGCGCCGACGCGGTGTCGGCGAGGTCCGCCACGGAGTCCGTGTCGGAGTCCGTGTCGGTGGACTCGGAGGCGGACGGGGTGGGTGAGGCCGGCCGGACGACGGGCGAGGCCGGCGCGGAGGCCGTGTCGTCCGCCGGGGCGAACGCCCGGTCGGGGCCGTTCGGTTCACTCCGGCCGGCCCGCCCGGCGCCCCGGGGCAGCGCGGCCGGGAGCGAGCGCGGCGCGTCCTGCGCCGAGGCGGGGTGGACCGGGCGTGCCCGCTGCCAGGCGGCCGGCCCGGGGACGTTCCCGTCGGCCGTGGCGTGCAGGGTGAGCACCGGCTCGCCGGAGTCGTCCGTGCCGGAGAGGTCCGCCGGGAAGCCGGTCCACCACACGCTGCGGCCCAGCCGCTGGGCGACCCGGGCGGCGAGCCCCGCGGCGTCGGCCGCCTGGCCCGGGAAGGCCAGGACGACGGGTGTGGACAGTTCGAGGCGCGACAGCATCGGGTCGGCGTCCAGGAGTTCCGTGAACTCGCCCGGCCCCACCTCGTACGACTCCCCCTCCCACGACACCTCCAGCAGGTCCGGGTCGTCCTCGTCGGGGGTGACCCGCACCAGGAAGGGGACGGGTTCGGCCTGTCCCCTGCTGTTCCTCGCCCATGGCGCGTCCACCGGTCCGGACGGGGTGCGGAACCGGGTCAGGTCGGTGTCCGGCGACGGTGTGCCGGTGTAGTCGCGTCCGGCGCCGTCGGCGGGTCCCTGCGCCACGGTCGTCATGGTGTTGCGGTACGCGCCCGCTTCCGACAGGCGGTACGCCGCCGCGACGTCGGGGTCGGACGCCTCGCGGCCCACCGCGAAGGCGCGGGTGAGGACGTCCAGCGCCTCGTCGAGCCGGTCGTCGTCCACGTCCGAGCCCGGTGGCAGGTGGAGCAGCCGTTCGACGAACCCGTCCGTGTCCGCGTCCGGCTGCGACAGGGTCTCCTCCGCCTTGACCCGCGCCCAGAACATCCGGGACATCTCCGCCTCACCGACGTCGTCGGTGTCGATGCGCAGGACGGCGGCGGCCTCGTCCTCGACGCCACCCTCCTGCAGCCACCCGGCGGTGATCTGCACGGCGGGCAGCCGCACGAAATCCTGGATCCTGCTGTCGGGATCCTGGGCCCACTGCTGTCCGGCCGCGGCCAGCACGCGTCGGGTGACCTGCCGGTCCACTCCGGAGACGGCCTCCGGGCGCGCCGCGACCACCCGCCGGAGCAGGTCCAGCGTGAAGGGGCCGGCCTCCTCGAAGTCGGGTTCGCCGCGCCACATGTGGTCCAGCGCCGCCGCGCCGCGCAGCAGTTCGCCGAAGTCGGGCGCGTCGTCGACGTACGGGCCGAAGGTCGTCCGCAGCGCCCGCACCAGGCGCAGCGTCCCGGTGCGTATCTCCTCGGACACCTCGCCGTCGCCCGGGCTCAGCCCCGCGGTCTCCGCCAGCAGGTCCAGCTCGGCCTCCTCGGGTTCGGGCCGGGCCAGGTCCCAGGCCCGGTGGCGGCCCTGCGCGTCGGCGAACAGACTCCGGTGGTAGCGGCCGTTGCTGTCGCGGGTGCTCTGCGTGCTGTGGGCGAGGCGCACCCAGCGCCGCGTGGAGTTGGCCACGTGCTGCGCCATGGAGACCGTACGCAGGGGGTCGGGGACGAAGGGGCCGTGGAAGGCGTCCGAGGAGGTGTTCGGCCTGGGCACGGCGCTGTCCGCGGGCGAGCCGCTCCAGCAGACGACCAGGTCGACCCAGTGGTCCTCCGGCAGGGTCGTCAGGCTCTTGCGGCGGCGCAGCCAGGGGCCCGCCTCCCGCTCGTCGACGTCGCGGGTGGAACCGTCCTCCAGGGCCAGCACCAGGGCGCCGGGGGTGCCGTGCATGTCCAGCCGGTAGGCCCTGTCCTCCGGTCCCGGGCGCGGCAGGTCGTACTCCTGCGAGACCCGGTCGGTGGCGGGGTAGTCGTGCACGAACGTCGACATCCGGTCCAGGTGGCGGTCGTGGTCCTCGAAGGCCCGCGCGAACTCGGCGGGATGGTGCGAGGCGCGGCCGATCTGGCGGCCGGTCCGGGCGCTGACGATGGGGCGGCTCACCACGTCGCGGTACCAGTCCGGCACGTCGTCGTCCGGGTCGGGGGCCAGTCCGGGGTCGCTCGCGACCCAGTCCCCCAGCGGGTACTGCCGACTCGGGCTGCGGACGACGTTGATCGTGCTCGCCGCGCCGGAGACCGATGAGACCGAGACGTCGCCGCTGCGCGCCCACACCGTCAGGCCGGTGCGGTCAGCGAGCTTGCGGGGCAGGTCGAGGTAGCCGTTGCCGGCGAACGGCACGGCCAGCACGACGGGGGTGCCCGGCGGCAGCGCCTCCCGGGCCACGTCGGCCGCGACCAGTTCCACGAACTCGTCGATGTCCAGATCGCGCGTCGTGCCGTCCGGCAGCAGCACCTCCACCCGGTCGGGCCCGCCCTCGGCGGCCACCACGTAGGGGGGGACTGCGTTCCCCCAGGGGACGGGGGCGGTGGGCGCCAGCATGCTGCCGGGGGGCTTCGGGAGCAGGTGGCTCCGGGTGGTGTCGAGCTCGACGACGTCGTCCTCGCCCCAGTTCAGGCCCGCCGCCCGGTGGCCCCCCACGGTGAAGTGGTGCTCGCGGTCCGGTGCGGTGACCCCCAGTTCGGACAGGTGGAACGCGGCGAGTGCCGCGACACCGGTCGCCCGGCCGGCCGCCGTCGCCCTGCCCACCAGCGCGAACAGCTCCCGCCGGGTGTCCTGCGGGACGGTGGCGCCGGGGTCCAGGTGCAGGACGCGGCGGGCGAGGGCGTCCACGTCGAACGGGCGGTCGCGCAGGGCCCGGTCGTGCCGGCGCAGGGTGTCCAGCTTCTGCACCGCCTGCGCGTCCGCCGTCTGGGAGAGGCCGATGGTCGCCTGGCGGCCCAGCTCGGCCCGGCTGACGTGCTGGAGGCCGCCGGAGGCCACCCAGTCGGCCGGCACGCGGGACATGGCCCGCATCGCGACCGGGTAGTCCTTCGCGGTCAGCCGCGGCGCGCCGGCCGGCAGATCCCGCTGGAGCCTGTCCAGCTCCCTCGTCAGCAGCCGGGTGAAACGGGCGCGCGCGGTGGTCGCACGCCGCATCGCGGGTGCGGCCGAGGGGCCCGTGGCGGGGCGGGCGTCGGCTCCGTAGCCGGTGATCTCGACGCGCGGCGGTGCCGCGCCCGCCCGCCAGTTGCGCAGTCCGGTGGCCGCCGCCTGGGCGGCGAGCCGCTCGATGGTCCGCTCCCCCTGCGCGGACGGGCTCGTGTCGTCCCGCCCGTACGCCACCAGGGTCCGGACCGGCAGCGGCGGCAGCGGCCGGACCGGCTCCGCGGCCACGGGGGCGGCGGGCACCGGGAGGGAGGTCGGCTCGACGCCCTCCATGGGGTCGCCGACGGAAGACCGTGCCCTGGCAGGCGTACGGGTCGCCGCGACCTCGTCGGACGGTGCCGGAGAGGTCTGCGGTGCCGGGGCGGTCCGTGCCGCCGGGTCCGGCGCGGCGGTGTCCGGGGCGGCGGTGTCCGGGGCGGCGGTGTCCGGGGTGGCGGGCAGCGGCGGGACCGGGCGCGGGCCCTCCTGTTCCGTGACCGGGCCCGCGGGACGCGCCTCGTGCCAGTCCGCGGCCGCCGGGGCGGCCAGCCTGGACAGGGATTCGGTCAGGGTCGGCATCGCGGGACCGGTGGCGTCCTGCGCGGACAGCGTCACCGGGAAGGAGCTCCACCACACGCCGCGGCCGAGCCGCCGGGCGACGGCGTCGGCGAGACCGGCGGAGGGGCCGTCGAAGCCGTCCAGCACCAGCAGGACCGGGGTGGTCAGTGCCTTGCGCCGCAACACGGGGTCCGCGGCCAGCAGTTCGGCGAACTCGGCGGCCGTGACCCGGTGGGAGGTGCCGCCGAGGTCCACGTCGACGTGGTCGCCGTCCTCCAGGGCCACCGACGCCCGCACCGCATAGGGGGCCGGCCGGTCCTTCCCGTTCGCGTCCCGGCCCGCCCACGGTGCGGTGGCCACCGTGTCCGTCGCCCCGTCCCGCACCCGGAACCGGCCCAGGTCGGGCCGCGGGGCCGGGCTCTCCCGCCAGTCGCGGCCGCCGTCGGTGTCACCGGCGCCGGCGTCCGGGCCGGTCGTGTCGAAGGCGCCGGCCGCCTCGATCGCGTACGCCCCCGTCACGTCCGGGTCGGTCATGTCCCGGTCCGCCGCGAAGCCCCTGGTGAGCAGGGTGCGCGCCCGGGCGCGCAGCGCGTCGTCGAGGTCGGCGGCCGGGTCCAGGCGCAACGCCCGGGCGGTGAGCGCGTCCGCGTCCGGGCCGGCCAGCGCCTCTTCGGCCCTGACCCGCGCCCAGAACATCCGGGCCCGGTGGGCCGCCGCGTCGGCGGGGTCGGACAGGCCGAGCGCGGCGGCCGCCGCCTCGTCCACGGCCGCGGTGTCCGTGAGCCATCCGGCCGCCGAGCGCAGCACCGGCAGGTCGACGAAGCGGCCGACCGCCGGCGCGGAACCCCTCCACGTCCGCGCGGCGTCGGCCAGCACGCGGCCGGTGACCTCCCGGTCCACCCCGGACGCCGCCAGCGGGTGCGCGGCGACCACACGGCGCAGCAGCTCCGGTGAGAACGGGCCGGTGGGCCGCAGGTCCGGGTCGGCGAACCACATGTTGACGACCGCGGCGGCGCCGAGCACCAGGGCCGGGAAGTCGTCGGCGTCCTGCACGTCGGGGCCGAGGACGAGCTTCAGGGCACGCACCAGCCGCAGGAGTTCCGACCGGGTCGCCGGCGACGGTTCGCCCTCGAACCCGGCCAGCCCCGCCAGCCGATCCAGCTCCGCCTCGTCGGGCTCCGGGCGGGCCGTCTCCCACCACCAGCGGCGGCCCCGCGGGTCGGTGAACAGCACGCGCAGCGATTCGTCCTGGTACCGGCCGGACCCCTGCATGCCGTAGGACAGCCGCACCTTGCGGCCCGTCACGTTCGCCAGGTGCTGGCCGAGGGAGAGCGCGTCGTCGGCGAGCGGGTCGGCGGCGAACGGCACCGGGAAGGAGTCGCCGGCCTGGGACAGGTCCTGCAGGGTCTCGTCGGCGGGGGCCGAGGAGTAGCAGACCACCAGGTCGACCCAGTGGTCCTTCGGCAGGGTCGACAGGCTCTTGCGCCGGCGCAGCCATTCGCCCGCCTCGTGCCGGCCGGCCGAGCGGGAACCGCCGTCGGCGAGCGGCAGGACCAGACGGCCCGGCAGGCCGTGGCCGGCGACGAAGTACGCCTTCTCCTTCGGACCGGGGTCCACCAGCGGCAGCTTGGCGCTGTAGGCGCCCGTGGCCGCGTTGTAGTGGACGTACACCGTCATCGCGTCGAGGTCGGCGTACGTCTCGCGCGAACCGACGAGTTCAGCCGGCTCGTGCAGGCTGCGCCCGATCTGCCGCCCGGTCAGCGAGCTGACGATGGGCTGGGTCAGCACGTCCCGGTGCCAGTCGGGGGCGCCGGGGTCTGGTGCCAGGCCCGGGAACACCGGGAGCCAGGTGCCGTCCGGCAGCCCGTCGCGGTGCAGTACGGCGACGCTGTTCAACGCGGCCGGATCGGGGTGGCGCCGTGCCAGCCCGCTGTGCACCCACACGGTGCGGCCGGTCCGGTCGGCCAGGGTGCGGGGCAGGTCGAGGTGGCGGTCACCCGTGGACGGCACGGCCAGCACGATCGGTGCGTCCGCCGGCAGCGGGTTGCGCGCCAGGTCGGCCGCGACCAGCTCGGCGAACTCGGCCTCGTCCAGGTCCCACCGGCTCCCGTCCGGCAGCAGTGCCTCCACCGTGTCGTGGCGGCCGTCGGCGAACACCGGGTACGAGTCGGTCCCGAACGCCCACGGCGCGAGGTCGGAGGGACCGCTCGTCCGCCCTTCCGCGAGCAGGTCCACGAAGAGGCCACCGGTCCCGACGGTGTCGGGGCCGGTCCAGTTCAGTCCCGGCACCCGGTTGCCGTGGTCGGAGACGTGACGGGCGCGGTCGGCCGCGAGGACGCCCTGTTCCTCCAGGTGGAAGGCGGTGAGCGCGGCCAGGCTCGTGGCGCGCCCGGCGGCGGTGGCCCGCTCGGTCATCGTGTGGAGGTCCCGGCGCATCTCCGGGTCGATCAGCACGGACGGGGCCAGGTGCAGGACCCGGCGGGCGACGGCGTCCACGTCCAGCGGTCCGGAGCGCAGTGTCCCGGAACCCGGCCTGCGGTCCGTGCGCCGCAGGGCGTCCAGGGTCTCCACCGCCGCCGCGTGTCCCGGCGAGGTGACGGCGACCGTGGCCTGGCGGCCGAGGTCGGCGTGGTCCACCCGCTGGTCCGGGGCCACGGTGACGCCCTGGCCGGGCACCCGGGTGCGGCCGCGCGCGGAGATCGTGAAGTCCCGCACCCGCACCGGCGTCCGGCCGGGCGGCAGATGCGCCTGGAGGGCGTCCAGCGCGTGGCGCAGCTTCCGCGTGAACAGGTCGCGCACCGCCTGCGCCCGCAGGTCTCCCTGTGCCTGGGCGGCCCGGTCCCGCTCGCGGGCGGTACCGGCTCCGCGCGCGTCGGCGCCGTATCCGGCGATGTCGATCCTCGGCAGCGGCACCCGATGGCGCGCGTTGCGCAGGGCGGCCGTGGCCACCCGGTGGGCCAGCCGTTCCAGCTCGCGTTCGGCGCCGTCGGCCGGGGTGGTGCGCCGCGGGTCGAACGGTACGAGGCTCAGCGGCGGCAGGGCGGCGAGCGGCCGGGCGGGCGCGGTGACGGGCGCCGCGTGCACCGGCTGTCCGGCGACCGGGGCCGGCACGACCGGGGCCGGGTCCGCGTCGGTCATCTCCAGGTCGCCCGGGTCCGGGCCGAGGTCCTGGTCCAGGTCCAGGTCCAGGTCCAGGTCCTGGTCTCCGGGGGTGCCGAAGTCGAAGTCGAAGTCGCCCACGTCGCCGGGGGCACCGAAGCCGAAGTCGAACCCCTCCAGGTCCCCGAGGGCGTCGAAGTCGAAGGTGTCCAGGATGTCCGGGGCCGACGGGCCGGCGTCCGGCATGTCCAGGTCGGGCAGGTCCCCACCGGGCCGCGACTGCGCCGCCGGGGGCTGCGGGGCGGACTCCCCGGCCACCGGGGCCGTGGAAGGCGCGGTCCAGCGCGGCGGCAGGCCGAGGCCGGACCGCAGGCTGTCGGCCAGCTCCGCGGCGGACGCCCACGCCCGCGTCGCCCCGGTCCCCGCCGTGAGCAGGTGGCCGGCGACGCGGCGCACCGCGTCGCGGAAGCCGTCGGTGGCGTACCGGACGTCGGCGAGCACCGGGTGCGGTTCGGGCGGCAGCACCAGGGCGACGGCCGCGGACCAGGCGCGGGAGAGGTCCTGGTCGTCCGTGCCCTCCGGCGCGGCGCCGGTGACGTCGGCGCGGGTGCGCGCCCACAGCCGCCGCGCGACGCTCGCGGCCACCGCGTCCAGCGTGTCCGTCCACGGTCCGGGACGCGTCATGCGCACCCGGACCAGGTCCGGCGGGGCCAGTGCGCTCGCGGGCAGCCGGTCCCCGCTCAGCATCGCCTCGATGCGCTGCGACTCGGAGGGTGTGCCGCCCGCCCCGGTCAGTTCCGCCAGGCTCACGGTCTCGTCCGCCGCGGGGGCCGGGGGCGTGGCCGGCAGGTCGCTCCCGGTGACCTGCCGCGCGATCCACCGCGTCCGGTCGGTGTCCCGGGGCACCACGGGGGACGGGCCGCCGGGGCCGGAGTCCCCGGCCGCGCCGGTGGATCGCGCCGCGCCCAGCGCGTCCGGCGCGACCCCCAGGTCCCGGAGCCGCGCCTCGGCGTCCTCCAGCGGCCGGCGCGCGTCGTCGGCGCGGGCCCAGGCGTCCGCGGCC